>NZ_BBPP01000001.1:379625-432548 GCF_000787835.1 Streptacidiphilus melanogenes | reverse complement strand
CCCCGGCCGCGAGCCCCACAGCCCGCGGAAATCCGCTCGAAGCGCGCGTCCAGCCGCCACTAGGCTGACGCGCGCTTCCTGCATTTCCGCAGGACAGCGTTGACATGGTTGGGGGTTGGCGGTGCAGGACACACAGTCATTCGGTATCTCGGACGAGGATTTCGCCACTTACGAGCGACTGGTCGGTCGCCTGTGCGCGCTGCCCCTCGCCGACGAACGCCGGAGGCAGGCGGAGCAGGTCGCGGCCTCGTTCGTCTGGCAGGGCCGCAACGGCCGCCGCCGGCAGGTGCGCGACGAGCAGAAGCTCGCGGACGCACGGCTGTCGGCCGCGACCGCGACCGGCGCGACCGACCGGTGCGAGGACGCGCCTTTGACGCTGCCGCAGAAACCCGGTCCTGTCGGGAAGTTCCACAAGCCCCGGTGCTGCTACGTCTGCAAGGAGCCGTACCGACAGGTCGACGGCTTCTACCACCTGCTCTGCCCCGCGTGCGCCAAGGACAACGCCGCGCGACGCGGCCTGACGACGGACCTGCGCGGACGGCGGGCGCTGCTGACCGGGGGCCGGGTCAAGATCGGGTTCCAGCTGGCGCTGATGATGCTGCGCGACGGCGCCGAGCTGATCGTCACCAGCCGCTTCCCGCACGACACCGTGCGGCGCTTCCAGGCCGTGCCGGGCAGCGAGGAGTGGCTGGACCGGTTGACCGTCGTCGGGATCGACCTGCGCGACCCGCGCCAGGTGCTCGGCTTCTGCGAGGAGCTGCGCGAGGACGGGCGCCCGTTGGACATCCTCGTCAACAACGCCGCGCAGACGCTGCGTCGGCCGCCGGAGTCCTACGCGCTGCTGGCTGCCGGTGAGTTGACGGCGCCGACGCCCACCCTGCGCGGGCAGGTGCGGTCGGCGCCGGGGTTCCGGCCGATGCCCGCTCTCACCCCGGCCTGGCCGACGGCGGAGCTGGAGGCGGTCGGCGGTCCGCTCCCGCAGGCGCGCGCCGACGCCCCGACGCGCCTTCAACCGGCGGACGAGGCGGGGCTGTTGCCGGACCTCGCGCCCGAGAACTCGTGGTCCGTGCGGCTCGGGGGGCTGGACCCGGCGGAGCTGCTGGAGACGCAGCTGGTCAACTCCGTCGCGCCGGCGCTGCTCTGCGACCGGCTGCTGCCGTTGCTGCTCGCCTCACCGCATCCCGCTCGCTACATCGTCAACGTCACGGCCGTGGAGGGCCGTTTCGCGGTCCGCAACAAGACCGCCAGGCACCCGCACACGAACATGGCCAAGGCCGCGCTCAACATGCTCACCCGCACCAGCGCGGAGGAGCTGGCGCGACAGGGCGTGCACATGTGCGCCGTGGACACCGGCTGGATCACCGACGAGAATCCGGCCCCGAAGAAGGCCTACGAGTCCGCGCGGGGCTTCCGCACACCGCTGGACGTCGTCGACGGGGCGGCCCGCGTCTACGACCCCATCGTGCGCGGCGAGGCCGGCCACCCGGTGTCCGGGGTGTTCCTCAAGGACTACCGGGTGGCCGACTGGTGACGGTGTCGCCGTCGGTGACTAGAGTGTCGCGGCCAGGCGCGTGCCCTGGTCGATGGCGCGCTTGGCGTCCAGTTCGGCGGCGATGTCCGCGCCGCCGATCAGGTGGGCCTTGACGCCGCGGTCGGCCAGTTCGGCGTGGAGCTCGCGGCGCGGCTCCTGGCCGGTGCACAGGACGACGGTGTCGACCTCGAGCAGGCGCTCCTCGCCGTCGACGGTGATGTGCAGGCCCGCGTCGTCGATGCGGCGGTAGGTCGCACCGGCGACGGTCTCGACGCCGCGGTGCTTGAGCTCCGTGCGGTGGATCCAGCCGGTGGTCTTGCCGAGCCCGGCGCCGGGCTTGCTGGTCTTGCGCTGAAGCAGCGTCACCCGGCGCGGGGAGGCGCTGCGGACGGGCTCGGTGAGGCCGCCCGGCGTGCGGTGCTCGGTGTCCACGCCCCACTGGGCGAAGAAGACGGCCGGGTCCAGGCTGGCCTGCCGGCCCGGGTCGGTAAGGAACTCCGCGACGTCGAAGCCGATGCCGCCCGCGCCGAGGACGGCGACGCGCTCGCCGACCGTCGCCGAGCCGTTCAGCACGTCGACGTAGCTGACGACGGCGGCGTGGTCCACGCCGTCGATCTCGGGCGTGCGCGGGGTGACCCCGGTCGCGAGGACGACCTCGTCGAAGCCGGCCTCGGTGAGCGTGTCGGCGTCGACGCGGGTCGACAGCTTCACCTCGACGCCCAACGCGTCGAGCTGGTGGCGGAAGTAGCGCAGCGTCTCGTCGAACTCCTCCTTGCCCGGCACCCGGCGGGCGAGGTTGAGCTGGCCGCCGACGGTGTCGGCGGCGTCGAAGAGGGTGACGGCGTGGCCGCGTTCGGCGGCGGAAACCGCGCAGGCCAGGCCCGCGGGGCCGGCGCCGACGACGGCGACGCGCTTGCGCAGCCGGGTCGGGGAGAGGACCAGCTCGGTCTCGTGGCAGGCACGCGGGTTGACCAGGCAGGAGGCGATCTTGAGGCTGAAGGTGTGGTCCAGGCAGGCCTGGTTGCAGCCGATGCAGGTGTTGATGCCCTGCGCGGCGCCCGCGGCGGCCTTGTTGACGAACTCCGGGTCGGCCAGCAGCGGCCGGGCCATGGAGACCATGTCGGCGACGCCGGAGGCGAGCAACTCCTCGGCCAGTTCCGGGGTGTTGATGCGGTTGCTGGTGACCAGCGGGACGGAGACCTCGCCCATCAGCTTCCTGGTCACCCAGGTGTAGGCGCCGCGCGGCACCGAGGTGGCGATGGTGGGGATGCGCGCCTCGTGCCAGCCGATGCCGGTGTTGATGATGGTCGCGCCGGCCGCCTCGACGGCCTTGCCGAGCTGGACGACCTCCTCGAAGGTCGAGCCGCCGGGGACCAGGTCCAGCATGGAGAGCCGGTAGACGATGATGAAGTCCGTGCCGACGCGCTCGCGGACGCGGCGCACGATCTCGACCGGGAAGCGCATCCGGTTCTCGTAGCTGCCGCCCCAGCGGTCGGTGCGGTGGTTGGTGGGAGCCGCGATGAACTCGTTGATCAGGTAGCCCTCGGAGCCCATGATCTCGACGCCGTCGTAGCCGGCGAGCTTGGCCAGCTCGGCACTGCGGGCGAAGTCCTCGATGGTCTGCTCGACCTCGGCATCGCTCAGCTCGTTGGGAACGAAGGGGCTGATCGGTGCCTGAAGGGGACTCGGGGCCACCAGCTGCGGGTGGTAGGCGTAGCGGCCGAAGTGGAGGATCTGCATCGCGATCTTCCCGCCCGCCGCGTGGACGGCGTCGGTGATGACGCGGTGCTCGGCCGCCTCCTCCTCGGTGCTCATCTTGGCGCCGCCCTCGAAGGGGCGTCCGGCGTCGTTCGGGGAGATGCCCCCGGTGACGATCAGGCCGACGCCGCCGCGGACGCGGGTGGCGTAGAACTCGGCCATCCGCGCGAAGCCGTCCGGCGCCTCCTCCAGGCCGACGTGCAGGGAGCCCATGAGCACCCGGTTCGGCAGGGTGGTGAAGCCCAGGTCGAGGGGGCTCAGCAGGTGGGGGTAGGCGGTCACGGCGTCTCCTCACACGCGTCCGGTATCGCCCACCAAAGTAGGGCCCGCGGGCACGGTTATGCAACAAGGTGCAAAACCACGCCCGCGAGACCTCGGTCACGTCCCCGCGCTGCGGCTCAGCCCTTGAGCAGCACCGGCAGGCTCTGGACGCTGTTGCTGACGAAGGAGGCGATCGGCGTCGTCTCCCCCGCGAGCTCCAGCGCCGGGAACCGGCCGTAGAGCTCGCGCAGCGCCACCTCCGCCTCCAGTCGCGCCAGCGGCGCGCCGAGGCAGAAGTGCAGGCCGTGGCCGAAGGAGAGGTGCCGGTTCGGGCTCCGGGTCGCGTCGAAGCGCTCCGCGTCCTCGTGCCGGCGCGGGTCGCGGCCCGCGGCGGCATAGGAGGCGAGGATGGCGTCGCCGCGCCGGATGACAACCCCACCGATCTCGATGTCGTCCAGCGCGAACCGCAGCGGGAAGTGCGCGACCGGCGAGTCCTGGCGCAGCGTCTCCTCGACCACGGCCGCCCACGTCACCGTGCCCGCCAGCGCGGCGTCGCGCTGCTGCGGGAAGGCCGACAGCGCGCGGACGGCGTTGGTGATCAGGTTGAGCGTGGTCGCGTGGCCCGCGATGAACATCAGCATCATCGTGCCCACGACCTCCTCCTCGCTCAGCCGGTCGTCGGCCTCGCGCGCGGCGAGCAGGTCGCTGGTCATGTCGTCGCCCGGATGCGCGCGGCGGTCCGCCGCCACCTGGCCGAGCAGCTCCACCAAGCCGCGCCGGGCGGCCACCGCCTCCTGTGGGGTGGCCGAGCTGCGCACCAGCGTTCCGGCGTGCCGGTGCAGCTCGTCGCGCAACTCCTCGGGTATTCCGAGGAGTTCGCCGATCACGCGCATCGGCAGCGGGTAGGCGAAGTGCTCGCGCAGGTCCACCGGACCGGGCGCGAGGCCGTCCAGCCGCTCCACCAACTCCGCGACGACGGCCTCGACATGGGGGCGCAGCGCCTCCACCCGGCGCGGGGTGAAGCCCTGGCTGACGAGGCTGCGCAGGCGCCGGTGGTCCTCACCGTCGGCGGAGGTCATGCCGGGGATGGTGACCATCCCGAGCAGCGGCCACCCCTCGGGGACCCGACCCTCCTGCAGCGCACGCCAGTTGCCCGGGTTCTTGCCCACCCGCTGGTCACCGAGGAGTGCCTGAAGCTCCTCGTGGCCGGTCACCGCCCAGGCGGTGAGGCCGCCGGGCAGCTCCACCAGGGCGACCGGCCCGCGCTCGCGCAGGGCCTCGTTCTCGCCGTGCTGGTCGATCCCATGGACGTCGAGCGGATAAGGCGGGTGCGGCGTGACGGTCATGGCGGTTCCCCCCGGGTCTGCGGACGTAGCGGTGTCGGTCGGTCACCGACCGTTCCCGATCATGGATCAACCGGCGACGCCTCGTCCACCGCCGCCCGGGGCCCTCCGCCGCCCGGCCGGCACCCGCCGTCCGTCCGGTCAGTCCCCGCGCACGGCCCGCAGCACGACGAACTTCGGATTCCCGGCCACCGTGCGGCAGTTGCCGAACAGCCGCTTCAACCGCACGTGGTAGCCCAGGTGTCGGTTGCCGACCACCCACAGCTCCCCGCCCGGCCGCAGCGCGCGCTTGGCGTCGGCGAACATGCGGTGGGCCGTGGCGTCCGTGGAGGCGTGGTAGCTGTGGAACGGCGGGTTGTTGAGGACCAGGTCCACGGAGCCAGGGGCCAGCCCGCTCGCGCCGTCGGCCACGAGGAACCGCGCCTTCGTGGCCGGGTCGGCGTTCGCACGGAACGTCTCCTCGGCGGAGGCGACCGCGCCGAAGGACTCGTCCACGAACGTCACCTCCGCGCCCGGCGCGGACAGCGCCGCCGCGAGGCCGAGCACGCCGTTGCCACAGCCGAGGTCCACGACCTGGTGACCGTCGGCGGGGACGGGCAGGTGCTCCAGGAAGAAGCGGGTGCCGATGTCCAGCCGCTCCGCCGAGAAGACGCCCGCATGGTTGGTGACGGTCCGTCCGGCCAGCAGAGCGCCCATGCCGGGGACGTCGGAGGGGAAGGGGTACCGCTGGGGCCACGGGTCCGCCGGGCGCGCGGCGAGGACCGCCGGGTCGGGCGTGCAGAAGATCAGGCGGGCCTTGCGCTGGGCGAGCGAGGTGCGCGTCGGGCCGAGAATGCGCTCGAACAACTCCAGCGTGGAGGTGTGGATCTCCTTGACCATGCCCGCCCCGACGACGACGGTCCCCGCGTGGACGGCGGGGGCGAGCCGCAGCAGCTGGTCCTCCAGCAGCGCCAGGCTCTTCGGGACCCGGACGAGCAGCACGTCCACCCGGGCCGGTGGCTCGTCCCGGCTGGAGAGCAGCCGGACGCCGTCCGCCGGGCGGCCGCCCCGCGCGAGGTTCTCCACGGTGGCCCGCTGCGCGAGATACGAGTCGGTGATCTGGACCGGTTCGTATGCGGCAAGTGCCGTGGTCAGGGCACCCCAGCGGTCCCCGAGGACCACCAGCCGCCCGCCTCCACCTGCGAGATCGTCGAGTGGGTCTTCAGCGGCAGCCAAGTGCTGCAGCAGATATTCGTCGGACGCGTCCCAAGCGCGCAGGCGGTCTCGAGGGTCGACCGGGTAGCGGACAAGATCGAGTCCGGCGCCGCCGGGCAGGGCGAAGTGGTTCATGGTCCTGCCAGTCTGCCCGATCCCGGCCCCCTGGATGTGCGAGCGCGTAACGTACGGCGTACGGTATGCGATGTCCACAAGATGAACAGGCGGGGGGAGCTCGACGTATGGCAGGCACCATGGCCCAGGGCGAGGTCGGCGACAGCGCCAGCCCTGCACCCCCATCCGCGCACCCCGACGAGCAGCACGAGCGACCGCCCGCGCAGCAGCACGGCCGGCCCACGCAGCCTTCCGCGCAGGCCGAAACCGACCGCCCCGGGCTGCTCGCCCGGGCCCGCCGGTGGAAGCCGCGCCAGTGGGGCCTGGAGCTGGTACTGCTCGTGTACGCAGCTTACGACGGCAGCCGCCTGCTCGTACACGGAAAGGAGTCGGTGGCCCGGAACCACGGCGAACTCCTGCTGCGCACCGAGCGACGCCTGCACGTGGAGCCCGAGCACTGGCTCAACCGCCTGTTCTCCGAGCACGCCTGGCTCGGCGTCCCCGCCGACTACATCTACGCGAGCCTCCACTACGCGGTCACCCCGCTCGTGCTGGTCTGGATCTTCCGCGGCCGCCGCGCCCACTACGCCTTCGCCCGGACCTGGCTGGTGCTGGCGACCGGCCTCGGGCTGATCGGTTTCGTGTTCTTCCCGACGGCTCCGCCGCGCCTGCTGAGCGACCCGGACGGGTTCCTCGATCTGATGGCCCAGCACGCCAACCTGGGCTGGTGGGGCGGCAGCGGCAGCGCGCCGAAGGGCCTCGGGGACATGACCAACGACTTCGCGGCGATGCCCAGCCTGCACTTCGGCTGGGCGCTCTGGTGCGGCCTGCTGATCTTCCGTCACGCACGCCGCCGCTGGGTTCGCGTGCTCGGCCTGCTCTACCCCGCGCTGATCATGGTCGTGGTGATGGGCACCGCCAACCACTACCTGCTCGACTGCGTCGCCGGCGGCCTGGTGGTCGTGGTCGGTCGCGTGCTGACCGGTCCGCTGCAGCGCCTGGCGGCGCGGCTGCGGCGCAGTCTCCACCGCGAGCCGCCGACGTCGGTGCCGGACTACCCGGTCACGCCGTCGCACGCGTCGCTGACCCCGGTTCCCGCCCCGGAGGCAGCTCCGGCCCCGCACCCGCAGGCACAGGAGTCCCACCGGATCGCCGCCCCGCGCCGGCCCGCGGACTGACCCCCGTCCGCTCCGCAGAATCCCTGCTCCGCCCGCGTCGGCCCCGTGAGAGGGTGATCCCGGCGGGGAGCGGACGCAGGGAGGGAGATCGGCCATGTCCACGGGGTCCACGGAATCCACCGGGTCCACGGACAGCGACGCCGCAGGCAGTACCGGCGGCGACGGCGGCACCGAGGCGACCGAGTCCACGCCGAACACACCCGACGCACCCGTCGCACCGAACTCCGCAGCGACGAAGGCGACGCCGCCGAAGCCGGCTGCCGCGGCGCCCGCCGCGGCCACCGCGACGCGCCGCCGCCTCGTGGTCGCCGCGCTGATGCTCTCGATGGCGCTTGTCGCCCTCGACTCCGCCTGCGTGTCGACCGCCGTACCGCAGATCGTCGGCGAACTCGGCGGCTTCAGCTTCTTCTCCTGGCTGTTCTCCGGCTACCTCCTCGCCGTCACCGTCACCCTGCCGATCTACGGCAAGCTGGCCGACGCCCGCGGACGCAAGCCGGTGCTGCTGGTCGGCTCCGCGCTCTTCCTGCTCGGCTCGCTGCTGTGCGCCGGAGCCTGGTCCATGGGCGCGCTCATCGCGTTCCGGGTGGTGCAGGGCCTCGGCGGCGGTGCGATCCAGGGGACGGTGCAGACCCTCGCCGCCGACCTCTACCCGCTGGAACGGCGGCCGAAGATCCAGGCGGCGCTCTCCACGGTGTGGGCCTCCTCCGCCGTCCTCGGCCCGGCGATCGGCGGACTGCTCGCGGGGTACGCCAGCTGGCGGTGGATCTTCCTGATCAACCTGCCCGTCGGCCTGGTCGCGCTCGTGCTGCTCAAGCGGCACCTGCGGGAGGCGCACGTCGTGCCGGGCAGCCGGTCGCGGATCGACTGGGCGGGCGCGCTGGGCCTCTTCGCCGCCACCGGCCTGCTGCTGTTCGCTCTGGTCCAGGGCGGCGTGGCCTGGCCGTGGCTGTCCGCGCCGAGCATGGCGGTGTTCGCCGGATCCGTCGTCGCGGGCGTGGTCACCTTCGTCCTGGAGCGCCGGGCCGAGGACCCGATCATGCCGGGCTGGGTCTGGCGCCGCCCCGTGATCGCCGGGGTCAACCTGGCGTTGGGCTGCCTGGGCGTGCTGATGATCGCCCCGATGGTCTTCCTGCCGACCTACGCGCAGTCCGTGCTCGGGCTCTCGCCCGTCGCGGCGGGATTCGTCCTCTCCGTCTGGACGCTCAGCTGGCCGACCTCCGCGGCGCTGTCCAACCGCCTCTACCGGCACATCGGCTTCCGCGACACCGCGCTGATCGGCTCCTGCGTCGGGACCGTGCTGCTGGCTGCCTTCCCCTTCCTCCCCTACCGCGGACCCGCCTGGGAGCCGGCGCTGCTGATGCTGCTGCTCGGGGCCGGGCTCGGCCTGTTCCAGCTGCCGCTGATCGTCGGCGTGCAGAGCAGCGTGCCCTGGCACGAGCGCGGCACGGCGACGGCCTCGGTGCTGTTCTGCCGCCAGGTCGGCCAGAGCGTCGGCGGCGTGCTCTTCGCCGTCATCGCCAACGCGACGCTGACCGACCGTCTGCACAGCGCACCGCCCGCGCTGCGCGGCGCGCTGCCGCAGGGCCTCGACAAGACCGCCTCCGCGCTGCTGCACGGCGGCAGCCTCGGCGGTGCGGCCACGGACTACCTGCGCCACGCCCTGGCGAGCGCGGTCGGGCACGTCTACCTCGGCGCGGCCGCGGCCGCCGCCCTGGCTGTGATCTTCCTCGCTACAGTGACGCCGAAGCGCTTCCCGACCGCCGAGGGGGACTGACGAGATGACGGATGCCAGGACGGCGTGGGTCGAGGTCGGCGACCGGGTCTTCCAGCGCCGCTACGACCCGTACGACGTGACCGTGACCGTCGTCGCGGGCACGGACGGCCTCATGGTCGTCGACACCCGCTGCAGCCTCGCGGAGGCGCGCGAGCTGCGCGAGCAGCTGCGGCAGATCTCGTCCGCGCCGGTGCGCTGGGTGGTCAACACCCACGACCACTTCGACCACGTGTGGGGCAACGCGGAGTTCGCCGCGCCCCGGCAGGTTCCTCCGGCGCGGTTCTTCGGCAGCGCCCAGATGGTCGCTGCGATGCGCGGCGCGGACGACGACCCGGACATGATGAGGCTCAGGAAGGCCCTCGCGGCGGAGAGCGAGGAGTGGCGGGCGAAGCTCGCCGAGCTGGAGGAGCACGTCCCGGAGAACGTCGTCCGAGACGGCCACGACCTGGATCTGGGTGACGGCCGGGTGGTCCGGATGCGCCGGCTCGGCCGCGGCCACACGGACGGCGATCTGGTGCTCCACGTGCCCGACGCGGACGTGCTGCTGATGGGCGATCTGCTGGAGGAGAGCGGCGACCCGGCCTTCGGCCCCGACTCGTTCCCCCTCGACTGGGCCGCCACCCTCGACGCGGCGCTCGCCCTGGCGGGCCCCGGCACCCGCTTCGTTCCCGGTCACGGCGCGACCACGGACACCTCCTTCGTCGCGGCCCAGCGCGACGCACTCGCCGCTGTCGCGGACACGTGCCGGTCGCTCCACGCCGCCGGCGTCCCGCTGGACGAAGCCCTGAAGACCGGGGACTGGCCCTACGACCGCGAGCACCTGCGGCACGCGATCAAGCGCGCCTACCTGCATCTCTCCGCCTAGCGGGCATCTCACTCCAGGGGCGCGGGCTCTCCCGCGCCCCCGCCTTCCCTCCAGTTGGTTGCGTTTAGCAAGCAATGGGGATATGGTTGCCCTGAGCAATCAACTGGACGCTGCCGCCGTCGGCGGATCCGAGAGGGAAGAAGAACACCGTGGGCAAGCACTCGGTACGCAGCCACACCGCCGCGCCAGGCGAGCCGATGAGTCACCGGCAGATCATGGAGGCACTGACCGGCCTGCTGCTGGGCCTGTTCGTCGCGATCCTGTCGTCGACGATCGTGTCGAACGCCCTGCCGACGATCATCGCCGACCTGCACGCAAGCCAGACCGCCTACACCTGGGTGATCACCGCGACGCTGCTCGCGATGACCGTCTCCACGCCGATCTGGGGCAAGCTCGCCGACCTGATGAGCAAGAAGCTGCTCATCCAGATCGGCCTGGTCATCTACGTCGTCGGCTCCTGCATCGCCGGGCTCTCCCAGAACGCGGGCATGCTGATCGCCGCCCGCGCGGTGCAGGGCATCGGAGCCGGCGCGCTGACCGCGCTGACGCAGACCATCCTGGCGATCATGGTCCCGCCGCGCGAGCGCGGCCGGTACTCCGGCTACATGGGCGGCGTCTTCGCCCTCGGCACCATCGGCGGCCCGCTGGTCGGCGGCGCGATCGTGGACACCTCCTGGCTCGGCTGGCGCTGGTGCTTCTACGTCGGCGTGCCGTTCGCCGTCGCCGCCCTGGTCGTGCTGCAGAAAACGCTGCACCTGCCGGTGACCAGGCGTCAGGTGAAGGTCGACTGGCTGGGCGCCGGCCTGGTCACCGCCGCCGTCTCGCTGCTGCTGGTCTGGGTCTCCTTCGCGGGGGACAAGTACGCCTGGGTCTCCTGGCAGACCGGAGCCATGGTCGGCGGCGCCGTCGTCCTCGGCGCGGTGTTCCTGCTCGCGGAGCGGCGGGCGAGCGAGCCGATCGTCCCGCTGCACCTGTTCCGCAGCCGCACGATCGCACTGGCCGTCACCGCCTCGCTGCTGATCGGCGTGGCGATGTACACCGGCACCACCTTCCTCAGCCAGTTCTTCCAGCTGGCCCGCGACGACTCGCCGACCATGGCGGGCATCATGACGCTGCCGATGATCCTCGGCCTGGCCGTCGTCTCGATGGTCTCCGGCCGCATCATCACCCGCACCGGCCGCTGGAAGGCGATCCTGGTCCTGGGCGGCGTGCTCACCGTCGCGGGCGTGGCGCTGCTCGGCAGCGCCCGCGCGGACAGCGACTACTGGCTGCTCGCGCTGTACATGTTCCTGGTCGGCTCCGGCCTCGGCATGACGATGCAGAACCTGGTGCTGTCCGTGCAGAACCAGGTCCGCCCGCAGGAGCTGGGCGCAGCCAGCGCCGTCGTGGCCTTCATGCGGACCCTCGGCGGCGCGGTCGGCGTCTCCGCGCTCGGCTCGCTGATGTCCACCAAGGTCACCCGCTACACCGAGGACGGCCTGGCACGGCTCGGCATCCACGCCGCCGCGGGCGACGGCGGCGTCCCGAAGCTCTCCGCCCTCCCGGTCCCGGTCCGGGGCGTCGTCGAGGACTCCTTCGGCCACGGCATCGGCGACGTCTTCCTCTACGCCGCGCCCTTCGCTGCGCTGGCGACGCTGGCGATCGTCTTCATCAAGGAGGTCCCGCTGCGCACCTCGACCGCGGCGCCGGTGGCGTCCAACACCCCCGCCACGGCGGAGAATACTGTCAGCGCGACGAACTGAGCGGCGCGAAAGCCCAAACAGGCGGCACGGAAGCGGCACGGAAGGCGGGCGGCACGGTGAGCAAGGCCATCGAGGAGATCGAGCAGGAGCTCGGCGTGCTGTTCCGCCGCGGACGCGCCCTCTCCCACGAGCTCGCCGAGGCCGTCCACCCCGGCCTGGAGCCCGGCCACTACGCCTTCCTCGCCCGCCTGGAGGAGACCGGCCCGAGCCGCCCCAGCGAGCTGGCGGCGTACTTCCACATCGGCAAGGCCACGGCGGGCCGCCAGCTCACCTGCCTGGAGAGCCTCGGTCTGGTCGCCCGTCGCCCCGACCCCGAGGACGGCCGCGCCCACCTGCTGGAACTCACCCCCGAGGGCCTCACCCGGGTCCTCGCCGCGCGCACACAGCGCCGCGACACCCTCCACGGCCGGCTGTCGACCTGGGAGGAGCAGGACCTGGCGACGCTGGCGCGGTTGCTGGCGCGCTTCAACGCGGAATTCAGCTGAGGAGAGCCCTCCCGGCGGGCGAGAATCCGTCACATGACCTCATCCGTACGCCATGTGACGATCGACAGCCTCGATCCCTACGCCCTCGCGTCCTTCTGGTCCCAGGTGCTGGACCTCCTGCTCGCCGATGACGACCACCCCGGCGACGAGATGGCCCTCATCGAGGGAGCCGGGCTCCTCTTCGTCACCGTCCCGGAGGCGAAGTCCGGCAAGAACCGGGTCCACCTCGACCTCCAGCCGCGGGACCGCTCCCGCGACGAGGAGGTCACCCGCGTCGTCGGCCTCGGCGCGACCCTGGTGGACGACCGCCGCAATCCCGACGGCACGGGCTGGGTCGTCCTTTCGGACCCGGAGGGCAACGAGTTCTGCGTCGAACGCAGCGCCGCGGAACGAAGCCTCTAGGCGACTTCCTGCCCATCAGGAGCAGCAGCGACATCGGAGGGCATCGTCGTGACCGTGAGCTCCTGAGGGAGCCGCGACTACAGGTCGATCAGCACCTTGCCCACCGCGCCGGACTGGACCGCGTCGTGGGCGTCGGCCGTCCGCGGCAGCGGGTAGTGGTGCCAGGGGAGGCCCGCCTGCTCGCCGCCGCGGAGCGCGCCTGCCGCCACCGCGTCGCTGATCGCGGCGACCGCCGCGAGCTTCGCCGCGTCGGGGATGGTGTAGACGAGGATGCCCAGCCACCGCAGGTTGCGGAACATCGAGTCGCGGACCGGGATCGTCACCTCCGGGCCGCTGCCGTCCGCGTAGAAGGCCACCGTGCCGTTGGGGGCCAGCACGGCGAGGTCCAGGGCGACGTTGGCCGTGGGGGCGACTTCCACAACGAGGTCGACCCCCTCGGGTGCCAGAGCACGGATCGCGGAGGCGGCGTCCTGCGCGCGGTAGTCGACGACGTGGTGCGCGCCCGCGGCCTCCGCGAGCTTCGCCTTCTCCGGGCCGCTGACGGTGGTCAGCACCGTCGCGCCCGCCCAACGCGCCAGCTGGATCGCGGCGTTGCCGACGGCGCCCGCGCCGCCGGCCACCAGGACGGTCCGGTCGGCCAGCACGCCGGGGGCGAGGCGCACGGGCCCGCCCTCGGCGAGGGTGAGGGCGCGGTGCGCGGTCATCGCGGGGATGCCGAGGCCGGCGCCGAGCTCCAGCGAGGCGTGCGCCGGGAGCGGAACGGCCTGACGGGCCGGCAGGACGACGTACTCCTGGGCCGTGCCGTCCGTGCGCTGCCACGCGGCCTCCCAGATCCACACCCGTTCCCCGACGCGCGCGGCGTCCACCCCGGGGCCGACGGCGTCGACGACGCCCGAGCCGTCCTGGTTCGGCACCTGCGGCGCGCCCGCACCCGGCTGCGCGTTCGTACGGGACTTCCAGTCGGTCGGGTTGACCCCCGAGAAAGCCACCTTCACCCGCACCTCGCCCGGCCCGGGCTCGGGAACGGGACGGTCGGTCAGGGACAGGACGTCGGAACCACCGCTGCGCTCGTACACGATTGCCTTCATGGTCGAGCGAACCGGCGGCGCGCGGGGGTTGTTCCCCGATGCGCCCGACACGCCGAAGCACTGGTTCATTCGAATTAATTGTATGACCGGAACGCTACAAGCCGCATACGGACGGTGATAATCCCCGCCGAGACAGTCGCGGTGTGTCCCCCTGTACCCGGGCACGACGCCCGAGGTCCGCACCCGACGCCCGGAGGTGCCGGATGCCCCGCATGCCGCACAGAACCCCTCGGACGGCCGCCGCGTCGCTCGGCGCGGCCTTCCTACTCGCCTGCGGCTCGCTGCTCGCCCTCGCCCCGGCCGCCCTGGCGGCCCAGGCCGATCCCCCGGTGCCCGACGCGACCGACTCACCCGCCGCGCAGCCCAGCGAAGGCGGAGGCGGCAGCGGGGGTTGGACCGGCGGCGGGAGCGGAGGCGAGAGCGGTGGTGGCAGCGGGGGCGGAGGCTGGAGCGGCGGGGGCGGCTCCGACCACCCGACCAGCGGCGCGAACGGCGCGGACATCTCGATCAGCCCGGAGGAGGTCGCCCCCGGCGGGACGGTCGGGCTGGTGGTCAACTGCAGCGCCAGGTCCTTCGGCACGCCGAGCCCGACCCTGGTCTCCTCGATGGCCTTCGTCACGTCCGTGCGGCTGCACCCGATGCCCGGTCAGCCGGGCCTCTTCTCCGGGTCGGCCACGATCAGCCAGGACGTCAAGCCCGGCGAGTACAGCGTCTCCGGAGCCTGCCAGGAGCGGAACACCTCGCGGTCGACCTTCCGCGGGACCATCGAGGTCCACGGACGCCAGGACGACCACCATCCGCACGGGCCGGTGCACACCGGCGTCGGCGGCAGCATCGACCCGGGCAGCACCACGCAGGTGGCCATCGGCCTGGGGCTGGCCGGAGCGGCGGGCGGTGCGCTCCTCCTCGGCCGCCGGCGCGGCGGCGCGGCCTGATCCCCACGCCGGAAGGAGCGGTGGATGGGCGGTAGCACCCGGCTGGCCGCCAAGGCCGTGCTGGTCCTCGGTCTGGTGATCGCCGGCCGGGGCCTCGGCGGCGGTCCGCCGCAGCCCGACGCGAGCGCCGCAGGCACCAACGGCGTGTACTGGTACGCGGATCAGGACCGTCCCGCTCCCCCGCTGCCCGCCGCACTGCCGTTGCGCGTCCGCATCCCCTCCATCGGCGTCGACGCGCCGCTCACGGCCCTCTCCCTGGACCGCGCGGGGCACCTCGTGCCGCCGCCGGAGTCACGCAGGAACCTGGCCGGCTGGTACGCGGACGGCACCGTGCCCGGCGCGGCCGGGCCCGCGATCATCGCGGGCCACGTCGACAACGGCCGTGGCCCCGCGGTCTTCTACGGCCTCGGCTCGCTCGCGCAGGGCGACACGGTCGACGTGGTCCGCGCCGACCGGCGCACGGCGGTGTTCCTGGTCGACAGCGTGCAGGTCTTCGCGAAGGACAAGTTCCCGGACAAGGAGGTCTACGGGGCCACGTCCATCGCCGCGCTGCGGCTGATCACCTGCGGCGGCGGATACCAGGCCGGGAAGGGCTACCTGGGCAATGTCGTGGTCTTCGCGCACCTGGTGAGCCGTCCGCCGGGCTGACGCCGCACGACGCCGAGGTCCCCACGACGCCGACGCCCGCACGTTGCTGACGTCCGCACGTGGCCGACGCCCCCGCACGGGACCCACGCCCGCGCCGGACACGGAGCAGGGCGACCGCCCGGGGTCATATCCCGGACGGCCGCCCTGTGGTCCTACGTCGCTCAACTCTGGACGTAGACCGCCACGGTCCTCGCGGGGACGGTGAAGGTGCCCGTGGCGGGGTCGAAGGACGCGGTCTTCACGACCGGGTCGCTGCCCTGGGCCTGGATCGGGTCCAGCGTCTGGCCGGTGCCGACCAGGTTGGTCAGGGTCTGCTGCTGGGTGCTCGGGGTCGCGTTGAAGACGACCGTGACGGACTTGTAGGTGTGCAGGCCGGCGCCGTCCAGGTGCAGGGTGATCACGCCGGGGGTCTCCCCGGCGGTGCCCGACAGCGGGAAGCTCATCCGCTGCTGGACCTCGGCCGCCGTGGCGAGCGAGAACAGCGGGGTGGACGCCTTGATCTTCAGGAACTGCTGGTACAGCGCCGAGGCGTCCTGCTGGGCCGAGCAGCCCGCGACCAGCGACGCGTCGCCCAGCAGCGGCTTGGCCCAGGGCCAGAAGGCGGAGTTGGAGCCGGCCGCGGGCAGGCCCCGGCCGAAGCCGTTGCCGCCGGCGCACTGCCACTGGATCGCGTTGAACCAGTCGCCGCTGTCGTAGGAGTTGGCGTCGAGCGACTTGCTGCGCAGCAGGTCCGAGCCCGCCACGGAGAAGCCGGGGCCCTGGGAGAGCTCCGTGGTCGCCAGCGCCAGAGCTTGCATCCTGACCCGGTCGGCCATGGGGGTGCCGACCGGGAGCTTGTAGGCGAGCGCGTCGTACAGGTCCAGGTTGTCGTGCGCGTCGACGTAGGTGATCGCCTCACCGGGCGCGGCCGTGTATCCGGCCGGGGCGCCGTTGTAGTCGATCTCCGAGCCGGTGACGTTCTTCCCGGCGCTGTCGGTGAAGGAGTACGACGCCAGGTTGCCGGTGAGACCGACCTTGATCTGGTCCATCTCGTTGAGCAGGCGCGCCTTCTGGTCCGCCGTGCTGCCGTTGACCGCGTCCCCGTTGGGGTCGGTGTAGAGGCCGGAGGCGAAGCCCTGGATGTGCGGGTTGCTGTCGAAGGGGCCGCCGCCGCGCACGGCGTCGCGGAGCCGGTCGTTGAAGGTGGCGATGCCGGTGCCGGCCATGTTCGCCTGGGTTGCCTGCACGAAGCGGGCGTCATTGGCCACGACGCCGAAGTTCCAGCCCTCGCCGTAGAGGAACTCGGGCCGGCCGGTGGTCGCCAGGCCCGCCTTGACGTCGAGCATGGTGGACTTCGGGTCGAGGCCCATCAGGTCGAAGCGGAAGCCGTCGACGTGGTACTCGGTCGCCCAGAGCTTGGTGGAGTCGACCACCAGGCGGTTCATCAGGGCGTGTTCGGGAGCGGTGTCCGCGCAGCAGGAGTCGGTCGTCACGGCGCCGTCGGCGGAGAGCCGCTGGTAGTAGCCGGGGACGATCTGGTCCAGCACGCTGGCGTCGGCCTCGCCGGAGGCGGCGGTGTGGTTGTAGACCACGTCCATGACCACCCGCAGGCCGATCTTGTGCAGGGCGGCGACCATCTCACGGAACTGCGTGATGCGCGCGGAGCCGTTCGGGTCGGTGCTGTAGGAGCCCTCGGGGACGTCGTAGTGCAGCGGGTCGTAGCCCCAGTTGTAGGCGTCGGTGGCGGCCTGCTTGCCGATGCAGGACTGCTGCTGGTCGGAGTCGGCCGCGAGCGAGGCCAGGTCGCAGGCGGGGGTGGTCTGTTCGCTCGTGGCCTCGGGCACCGAGGCGAAGTCGAACGACGGCAGGATGTGCACCGTCGTCAGCCCCTGCTTGGCGAGCTGCGCCAGGTGCTTCATGCCGGCCGAGGTCAGGTCGGTGAAGGCCAGGTAGGTGCCGCGCTCGCTCGCCGGGACGGTGGAGTCGGCGACGGAGAAGTCGCGGACGTGCAGTTCCTGGATCTCCTGCTGCCCGGCGCTGACCGCCTTCGGCGAGCGGTCCTGCTGCCAGCCCTGCGGTGCGAGCGAGGCGGCGTCCAGGTCGACGATCTGGCTGCGCTTGGAGTCGGTGGAGAGGGAGACCGAGTACGGGTCGGTGACGTGGTTGGTCACGACCTTCTGCACGCTGGGCGCCCAGACCGTGACCCGGTAGAGGTAGTACTTCCCGGTCCAGGACTTGGACCCCTTGACCGTCCAGACGCCGCTGGCGTTCTGACGCTGCATCGGGACCACGTGCGGGGTCGTGGCCGTCGCCGAGTCGTACAGCTCCAGGCTGACCTGCTGCGCGGTCGGGGCCCACACGGACAGCGACGGCGTGCCGTCCTTGCCGTAGACCGGGCCGAGCGGCGCCTTCGCGGCCGCCGCGCCGTAGATCGCGTCGAGCGCGCCTGGGATCTGCACACCCGTTGCGGCGAGCAGCGCGCCGTTGGCCTCGCGCTCGGTCATCAGCAGCTGCGAGCGCAGGGCGAGCGGGATCCGCTTCACGTCGCGCGGGTCGACGGTGAAGGCGGCGTAGCCCTTCAGCTCGGGGTGCTTGACGAGTTGGGCCGCCGTCAGGCCGCTGCTGACGGGCAGCAGGCGAAGCCAGTAGCCGGGGTCGGTGGTGTCGCCGTCCTTGAGGGCGACGGCGCCGGTGGGCGAGTAGACCAGTTCGGCGGAGGAGCCGGCCGGGACGTTCTGGCCGAAGCCCCAGTTGGCGGGCACCGCGACCGTCGTGCCGTCGACGAACTGCGCCTTGGACTTGGTCAGGTCCAGGTCCGCCGAGGAGGCGTCGGACTCGGGCAACAGGTATCCGGGCGTGGCGCTGAGGATCCAGACCTCGCGACCGTTCTGGCTGAAGACCAGCGACTGGTCGTCGGGCAGGTCCTTGGTGTCGCCGTTGTGGAGGATGTAGCTGAGCGAGGTGGCGCCGGAGGCCAGCGGCACGGTGAAGACGTCGCCGAACGCGTCGGTGCCGGAGGGCTGGAGCGGCGAGCCCCAGTCGGTCGGGTCGGCCGCGCCGGTCCACACGTGCATGCCCCAGCCGGCGTAGTTCCCGTCGGCGCGGTGGTAGTGCACGATCACCTGGCCCGCCGGGACGGTGTCACTCGCGCCCGGGTCGCTGGTGTAGGTGGTCGTGTCGCCTGAGTTCACCCAGACCTCGCCGGTCCGCGAGATGTCGATCGACCGGTCGTCGGGGGTGTCCTTGGTGCCATTGTTCTCGATGATGAAGCCGACGTTGCTCGCACCCTGCTTCAGCTTGACGTAGGCGAAGGCGCCGAAGGCGTCGCGGCCGACGAAGGGGTGCCCGTCGGGCCAGGTGGTGCTCTCGCCGTCGGCGAGGTCGCCCCAGGCGTAGAGGTTCCAGCCGGAGTAGTTCCCGTCGGCACGGTGGTAGTGCACGACGGCGTAACCGCGCGACGCGGCCGTCGGCTTGGGCGTGGGCGGCACGGCGGCCACCAGGGTGCTGCCGGTCGCGTCGGCGGTGCGGCCCGCGTTGTCGACGACGACGGCCTTGTAGCGCACGGTCGTTCCGGCCGGGACCTGGCTGAGGTCCTGGGTGACGGCGTAGGGGGCGTGGTCGGCGGTGCCGAGCACCTTCCAGGCGCCGGTGCCGACGGAGGCGGCGAAGACGACCCGGTCGAAGCCGCCGCCGGTGGCGTCGGCCTTGACGGTGACGGTGCCGGAGGAGCCGTCAGCGGGGGCGGTCAGCGTCACGCCGGGCGCGGCGCCCGGCGCGCCGAGGCGCGCGTCCGCCTTGTAGACGACCGCGGACTCGGCCGGGACGGTCAGGCTCAGCTTGCTGTCAGCGCCGGTCACGGCGTGGGCTTGGCCGGCGCCGTAGATCGGGGTGAAGCCCGTGTTCGCGGAGTACGTCGGCACGCTCACGGTCTGGTCGGCGGCGGCGTTGTTGACCGCGACCAGGTACTCGACCTGCTGCTTGGCGTCGATGCGGGAGAAGGCGTAGACACCGGGGCCGTCGGCGGCGTAGCGCTCGACCTGGGCGCCGTTCTCCAGCGCCGGGTTGGCCTTGCGCAGCGCGGCGAGCTGGGCGATGGCCTGGTAGATCGGCACGTCCGTGCCGTAGCGGTCGGCCGACCCGCTGGGGCCGCCGATGACGGCGTCGCTGTTGTACTCGGCGGTCTTGGAGGCGAACATGTCCTGCCGCGCCGACTTGTCGCCGCCGAGGCCGGTGAAGCCCTGCTCGTCGCCGTAGTAGACGACCGGCTGTCCCCGGGTCAGGAAGAGCAGCTGCTGGGCCAGCAGGTCCTTCTTCAGCAGCTCGGCGTCGCTCGCGCTCGGGTTGTCCGTCTTGAGGAAGTAGCCGATGCGGCCCATGTCGTGGTTGCCGAGGAAGGTCGGCTGCTCGTACGCGTCGGTGGTCGCGGAGGCGTACTTGTAGTCGTCCGCGTAGAGCTGGGACAGCAGCTGGGCCGAGCCGCCCTGGGAGGCGTAGTCACGGGCGGCGTTCTGGAAGGGGAAGCCGAGGGCGGCGTCGAGCTTGCCCTGGGTGACGTACGAGGAGTTGACGCTGGTGTCGGTGTCGTAGACCTCGCCGAACATGAAGAACTTCTTGTTGCCCTGCTGCGCGGCGTACTGCTCCAGCGCCGGGGCCCACTGCTGCCAGAAGGCCATGTTGACGTTCTTGACGGTGTCGATCCGGAAGCCGTCGACGTCGTCCTGCTTGACCCAGTTCTCGTAGATCTTCTCCATGCCGCCGACCACCCGCGGATCCTGGGTGTCGAGGTCGTCGAGCCCGGAGAAGTCGCCCTCGGTGGCGTTCTCGCCGACGAAGGTGGAGTTGCCCCGGTTGTGGTAGAGCGTCACGTCGTTGAGCCAGGAGGGCTGCTTGACGGCTCCGTCGCCCGGGTTGTCGAAGACGGGCGTGTAGGGGAAGGAGTCCTTGGTGAGCTTGGGGTAGTTCGTCGTGCCGTTCGCCGCGTTGGCGTTCGCGATGGCGGTGGTGTCGACCGGGCGGCCGTTCGCGTCGAGCGTGGGGTAGGCGCCGGTGGAGCGGTAGTCGTAGGTCTTCTCGGCGTAGTCGACCACGTCGGCGGTGTGGTTGGTGATGACGTCGAAGAAGACCTTCATGCCCATCGCGTGGGCTTTCTGAATCAGCTCCTTGAGCTGCGCGTTGGTGCCGAAGTGCGGGTCGACCTGGGTGAAGTCGGTGATCCAGTAGCCGTGGTAGCCGGCCGAGGCGTTGCTGCCGGTGCCCTGGACGGGCTTGTTCTTGAAGATCGGCGCCATCCAGATGGCCGTGGTGCCGAGCTTCTTGATGTAGGACAGCTTCTGGATCATCCCGGCGAGGTCGCCGCCGTGGTAGAAGCCGGAGTCGGTGGGGTCGTAGCCGTTGTCCAGGCGGGTGCCGGTGATGCCGCCGGTGTCGTTGGACGCGTCGCCGTTTGCGAAGCGGTCCGGCAGCAGGAAGTAGAACTGCTCCTTGTCCAGGCCGTGCCGGTCCGGGGTGGCGGCCAGGGCGGCGTCGGAGGGGGCAGCCGGGAGCGCGGCCGTACGCGAGGCGTCGTCAGCCGCGGGCGCCTGCGCGGGCGCGGCGACGGCCGCCGGGCCCGCCGCCACCGCGGGCGTGAGCAACGCGGCGGTGACGAGCAGGCTCTTCCATCGTGATCGCTCGGGTCTGATGGCCACGCGTGTCCCTCCTGGGGCGGCTCGTCGGTGAGGCGAGCCAGAACTTACTGGCGACCGCAAACGGCCGCAAGATGTTTCAGCAAGATGCTGAAAATGTTTCCACAGATGTCTTGACGCTCAGGAAACGAAGGGCGCACAGTCTCTCGTCGGCACCATCTCCGCACCACCACCCCCACCCAACTCCCCAACGGAGACGCAGATGCCGAGAGAATCCGGCCGATTGCGCGCCCTGCTGGCCTCGGGCGCACTGCTCGCCGCCGGCACGCTCGTGCCGCTGACGCTGACCACCGGCACCGCCCACGCCAGCGCGCCCGACGGCAGCGACGTGATCGCCAACCTGTTCATGTGGAACTGGCCCTCGGTGGCCTCGGAGTGCAGAGACGTCCTCGGCCCCAAGGGCTACGGCGCGGTCCAGGTGGCCCCGCCCCAGGACTCGATCCGCCTGTCCGGCTCCCACCCCTGGTGGGAGATCTACCAGCCGGTCGGCTACGACCTGAACAGCCGCATGGGAACCGAGGCGCAGTTCCAGTCGATGGTGACGGCCTGTCACAGTGCGGGCGTCAAGGTCTACGTGGACGCGGTCATCAACCACATGTCCGGCACCGACCAGACCAGCACCGACTCCTACGGCGGCGACAGCTTCAACGTGTCCTCCCGCAGCTACGGCCAAGTGCCATACACCTCCGCCGACTTCCACACCTCGCCCGCCAACTGCCCGAACGCCGACCTGTCGATCCAGGACTGGAACAGCCAGACCCAGGTCCAGGAGTGCGACCTGGAGAACCTGGCCGATCTGTACACCGAGACCGACGACGTCCGTTCGAAGATCGCCGGATATCTCAACAAGCTGATCGGCTACGGCGTCGACGGCTTCCGCGTCGACTCGGCCAAGCACATCAACCAGGCCGACATGGCGAACATCGAGTCGCGGCTGACCAACACGCAGTGGGGCCAACGGCCTTACGTGCTCCAGGAGGTCTACCCCGGCAGCAGCGGCAACCTCGCCCCCTCCGCCTTCGAGGGCAACGGCAGCGTCATCGGCTTCGACTACGCCGACAACCTGAAGAACCAGTTCACCGGCAGCATCGCCAATCTGAAGACCTTCGGCCAGTCCTGGGGCCTGGAGCCGAGCGCCTCCGACGGCGCGATGGTGGCCAACCACGACACCGAGCGCAACGGCAGCACGCTCAGCTACAAGAACGGCGCCACTTTCACCCTGGCCAACGAGTTCATGCTGGCCTGGGGCTACGGCGTGCAGCCGTCGGTCTACTCGGGCTTCGACTGGAACAGCACCGACGACTCGCCGCCCGCCGACGGAAACGGCTACGTCACCGCCACCGACTGCTCGAACGGGTGGTACTGCACCGACCGGATCCAGGGCGTCGCGAACATGGTCGACTGGCACAACGCGGCCCAGGGCGCCGCGGTGGCCAACTGGTACGACGACGGCTCCAACCTGATCGCCTTCTCGCGCGGCGCCAAGGCGTGGATCACGATCAACAACGAGAACGCCACCCAGACCCGGACCTTCCAGACCGGTCTGCCCGCCGGCACCTACTGCGACGTGATCCACGGGAACTACACCGCCTCGACCGGCGCGTGCTCCGGCCCGACGGTCGCCGTGGACGCGAACGGCGACGCGACGGTCTCGGTCGCCGCCAAGGACGCGGTCGCGCTCTACGCGCTCACGACGTCGACGTCCACGCCGACTCCGACGCCCACTCCGACGGTGAGCGCGTCGCCGACGGTGTCGGCCTCCCCGTCCGCGAGCGCCACCTCGACACCCACCCCGCCGACCGGGACCGTGGCGGAGACCTTCACCGTCAGCGGCGCGCCGGGCAGCGCTCCGATGTACCTGGTGGGCTCCGTCAGCGGCCTGGGCAGCTGGGCGCCCGCCTCGGCGCTGCCGATGACGCAGTCCGGCTCGACCTGGACCGTCACCGCGGACCTCCCGCAGTCCACGGCGATCCAGTACAAGTACATCGAGAAGGACTCCTCGGGGAACGTCACCTGGGAGCCCGGGTCCAACCACACGGCCACCACCGGCTCAGGCACCGCCGCCGCCCTGACGGACAGCTACAACGGCTCGGTCGCGGCCGTCAGTGAGACCTTCGACGCGAACGCGACCACCTGGTACGGCCAGAACGTCTATGTGGTCGGCTCGCTGCCCGCCCTGGGCGACTGGAACACCGCGAACGCCGTGCCGCTCTCCTCGGCCGCGTACCCGGTCTGGTCCGCCGCGGTCTCCCTGCCGGCCGACACCGCGTTCCAGTACAAGTACGTCAAGAAGGACCCCGACGGCACGATCGAGTGGGAGTCGAGCGCCAACCGCAGCGCGACCACGGGTACCACCGGCGCCACGCTCAGCGATGCCTGGAACACTCCGGCGACCAGCCCCGTCGGCGTGACCTTCGACGAGACGAAGTCGACCGTCACCGGCCAGAACGTCTACGTCGTCGGCAGCATCGGCGCGCTCGGGTTCTGGGACCCGACCAAGGCCGTCAAGCTCTCCTCGACGAATTACCCCGTTTGGTCTACAACCCTCAGCATCTCCCCGAATACGAACTTCCAGTACAAGTACATCGTGATCGACCCGGCCGGGAACGTCACCTGGGAGTCCGGCGCCAACCGGACCTGTACGACCGGTTCCTCCGGCGCCGTCACCCTCGACGACAGCTGGAAATAACGCACCGTGACCGGACCGGGTGCCGCCGCCCCAGCGGGCGGCGGCACCCGGTATTTGGTCCACTAAGACCTGAGGGGTATTTCGGGCGACGAATCCCCGACCAGAGGGTGATCAGGAGACCCCGGGCCGCATGGCAGACTACTCACCCATGGGGAAGGCAACAGGAGCACGCACCAGCAACAGGAGGCCCATGGGCAGCCTGGTCTGGTCGGTGCGCGGCCACTTCCGTTCACCGGGCCGCCCCCGCCTGTGGATCGAGCTGCTGCTGATCGCCGTGAGCTACTGGATCTACTCCATGGTGCGCAACGCGGTCCCCGAGATGGAGGCCCGCGCGCAGCGGAATGCTCACGACATCTGGGCACTCGAACAAACGCTGCACATCGATGTGGAGCGTTCCATCAACCATGGCCTCGACTCCGTCACATGGTTGATCACCGGCCTGGACTACGACTACGCGACCCTCCACTTCATCGTCACCATCGCGGTTCTGGTGTGGTTGTTCCGCGCCCATTCCGGGCGCTATGCGGCAGCCCGCCTCTCACTTTTCGTGACGACCGGCTTCGCGTTGTTCGGCTACTACTTCTATCCGCTCGCCCCACCCCGCCTGATGACCGACGGCGGATTCATCGACACCGTCGAGAAGCACCACACCTGGGGCTCCATGGCCTCCGGCGACATGGCCCACGTCTCGAACCAGTTCGCCGCCATGCCGTCCATGCACATCGGCTGGTCGCTCTGGTGCGGCGTCACCGTCTTCTTCCTGGCGAAGCGCACCTGGGTGCGGGCGCTGGGCGTCATCTACCCGCTGACGACGCTGATCGTCATCGTAGGGACGGCGAACCACTTCTTCATGGACGCGATCGCCGGCGCGTGCTGCACGTTCATCGGCCTCGCGACCTCCCGCCTGGTCTACCGCAGGTGGCCCTACAGCTTCCCGAAGGCCGCCCCCGCGGCACTCCCCCTCCCGGAATCCGAGCCGGAGCCCGTCGGCGCAACGCGGTAGCACCTCCAGGGGCGCGCGCGACAAGCCACCCACCCACGTAGCGCACCGAACGAGCGGGGCCATCCGCACGCCGGTGGTTGCGCGCGCAGCTCCTCGCGCCCCTGATGCAACGGATCCCGGAGCGAACGGCTACTCGCCGTAGACGATGTGCTCCATGACCTCGCGCGCGCGCCGAGCGGTCCTGCGGTAGTCGTCGACCATCTCGCCCGCATGGCCCTCGCCGTAGCCGAGGTAGCGGGCGACGCCCGCGAGCTCCCGCGGCTCCGCGGGGAAGCTGTCGCCCGCGCGGCCGCGCACCAGCATGACCGCGTTGCGCACGCGCGTCGCCTGCACCCATGCGGAGCCCAGCGCCTCCGCCGCCTCCGTGTCCAGCAGGTTCGCCTCGACCGCCGCGCGCAGCGCCCGCAGCGTGCGGGTCGTGCGGAGCCCGGGGACGGTGTGGCCGTGCTGCAACTGCAGCAGCTGCACCGTCCACTCGACGTCGGCGAGCCCGCCGCGTCCCAGCTTGGTGTGGGTGGTCGGATCCGCGCCGCGCGGCATGCGCTCGGCCTCCACCCGCGCCTTGATCCTGCGGATCTCCCGCCGCTCGTCGGCGTCCAGCCCCTTCGCGGGGTACCGCAGCGGGTCGATCAGGGCGACGAACTCCTGCCCGAGCCCGATGTCTCCGGCGACCGGCTTGGCCCGCAGCAGGGCCTGGCTCTCCCAGGTGTGCGACCACCGTCGGTAGTAGGCCGCGTAGGAGGCGATGGAACGCACCAGCGGACCCTGGCGGCCCTCCGGCCGCAGATCCGCGTCGATCTGCAGCGGGGGCTCCGTCGAGGGCAGCTGGAGCAACCGGCGGAGCTCCTCGAAGACCTGACGGGCGGAGTTGCTCGCCTTGGTCTCGTCGGCGTCCGGCAGGGGGTCGTGGACGAACATCACGTCCGCGTCCGAGCCGTAGCCGAGCTCGTCGCCGCCGAAGCGGCCCATCGCGATCACGGCGAGACGCGTCGGGAGTGGCTCCCCCGCGGCCGCCTCCGCCGCGGCGACGCAGGCCGCGAGCGCGCCGGCGAGCGTGGCCCGGTTGAGGCCGGTCAGGGCCAACCCGGCCGCCTCGACGGACTCGGCCGGGGTGTCCCCCAGACGGCCCAGCACGTCGGCCGCTGAGGTGCGGAAGAGCTCCCGACGGCGTACCGAGCGCGCCGCCGCGACCGCGGAGGCCGCGTCGTCGGCGCGGCCGACCGCGGAGGCGACCTCGCGGTCCAGCATCTGCGGGGAGCGCGGGTCCAGGCCGTCGGCGTCGCCGAGCAGCGCGACCGCCTCGGGGGCGCGCAGCAGCAGGTCGGGGGCGAGGCGACCGGAGGAGAGGATCCGGGCCAGGTTCTCCGCTGCGGCGCCCTCGTCGCGCAGCAGCCGCAGGTACCAGGGAGTGGAGCCGAGACTGTCGGAGACCTTGCGGAAGCCGAGGAGGCCCGCGTCGGGGTCGGCGGACTCCGCGAACCAGCCGAGCATCACCGGCAGCAGCGTCCGTTGCAGCGCGGCGCGGCGGCTGACGCCGGTGGCCAGCGCCTGGAGGTGCCGGAACGCGTCGGCGGGCGCACGGTAGCCGAGCGCGGCCAGGCGCGTCTGCGCGGCCTCCGCGCTGAGCGCGTTGCCGCCGAGGCGGGAGGTGAGGCCCACCTCGTCCAGGTCCAGGTGGGCGACCGCGTCCAGCAGCGGACGGTAGAAGAGCTTCTCGTGCAGACGCCGCACCTCGCGTCCGTGCCGCTTCCACTCCGCGAGCAGCTCGGCGACCGGGTCGGCGCGCAGCCCGAGCGAGCGGCCGAGGCGGCGCAGGTCCTGCTCTTCGGTCGGCACCAGGTGCGTGCGGCGCAGCTGGAACAGCTGGATGCGGTGCTCGAGCGTGCGCAGGAACCGGTAGGCGCTGTCGAGGGCGGCCGCGTCGGCACGGCCGACGTAGCCGCCGGCCGAGAGGTCGGCCAGGGCGGTCAGGGTGGTGGCGCTGCGCAGCGTCCCGTCGGTGCGGCCGTGAACGAGCTGCAGCAGCTGCACCGAGAACTCGACGTCGCGCAGCCCGCCGGGGCCGAGCTTGAGCTCGCGCTCGACCTCGCCGACCGGGATCGCCTCGACGACGCGGCGGCGCATCTGCTGAACGTCCTGGACGAAGTTCTCGCGCTGCGAGGCCTGCCAGACCATCGGGGTGACGGCGTCGAGGTACTCCCGCCCGAGCTCGGCGTCGCCCGCCACAGGGCGGGCCTTGAGCAGCGCCTGGAACTCCCACGTCTTGGCCCAGCGCTGGTAGTAGGCGAGGTGACTGGCCAGGGTGCGGACCAGCGGCCCGTTCTTGCCCTCCGGGCGCAGGTTCGCGTCGACCTGCCAGATCGTGCCCTCGCGGGTGCTGTCCGAGCAGAGCCGCATCATGCGCGAGGCAAGGCGGGTGGCGGCCTTGAGCGCCGCGTCCGGGTCGCCCGGCTCGTGGTCGGCCGACTCGCGGGGCTCGGCGACGAAGACGACGTCCACGTCGGAGACGTAGTTGAGCTCCCGGCCGCCGCACTTGCCCATCGCGATCACCGCGAGCCGGCAGGCGCGGGCGGCGTCGGGGTCCTCCTCGGCCGCGATGTCGAGGGCGGCCTGCAGCGTCGCCCCGGCGAGGTCGGCCAGCTCGGCGGCGGTCTGCCCGAGGTCGGCGGTGCCGGTCAGGTCGCGGGCGGCGACGCCGAGCAGCAGACGGCGGTAGCCGGTGCGGAGCGCGTCCGCGCGGGGGATGCCGGGCTGCTCCTCCCAGATGTGCTGGTAGAGCCGCCGGACGAACTCCTCCGGCCCGGGGTGGATGTCATGCAGCTCGAAGGTGACCAGCTCGTGCCAGTCGTGGGGGTGCCGCGCGAGGTGCTCCCCCAGCGCGGCACTCGCGCCGAGGACGCCGAGGAGGCGGTCCCGCAGCGGCTTGGCGGTGGTGAGGGTGTCCAGCAGCGCGTGCCGTTCGGCCTCGCCCGCGCAGGCCTCGACGAGCCCGGCGAGGCCCCTCAGCGCCTGGTCCGGATCGGCGGTGGCGGCGAGGGCGTCGAGCAGCACGGTGTCGGCGGCGTGCGTCGCCAGCGCCGGCTCGGCGAGCCGCGCGGCGGCGGCCTCGGGGTCCGTGAAGCCGCGCCGCACCAGCCTTCCGACCGGGCTGCTCCGCCGCGAACCGCCGCGCTCCGTCTCCAACGCCACTCGCCTCCGCGTCGCCGCAGTCCGCACTGTCGAGGATCTCCCGCACACGATCCTCCCCGACCCTACGTCGTTCGAACACCCGAACCGCGCCGGACGAGGCGGCGAACTGCCCCGCCCGGCTCAGTGGCCGTCTTCGGCCTCGACTTGGGCGTCGGCGAGCGCGATGTCCACGAGCGACTGCACGGCCGGCGTCTCCACCCGCGGCCTGATCACGACGAGCAACGTCGCCACCGGGCCGAGCACCAGCGAGAGCAGCCACCAGTTCAACCCCGAGCGGCCCTTGCCCTGGGCCAGCCCCGCGTTGATGAGCGACAGCGTCAGCCACCCCACGCTGTATCCCCGGCCCCGACACCGCCGCCGCTTCCGCTTCCGCCGGACGCGAGCAGGATCTCCCCGTTCACCGTGTTCACTTCCGCCCCTCCCCGCCGCGTGCTGCGGCGCGGTGAGCGAGGCATCAAAGCAGTCGGCTGACCCGGACACAAGCGCCTTTCCTGCCGAGGCGGTCAACATGCCTCCGGCGAAGGCGCGTGAGGGTTCGACGGATACGCCTCTCCCTCTCGTCCTTCCGGGTCGGCGACCCCCCTGACCGGCTGCTCGCCCTGCTCGGCGTCGCCGGGCCCGGCGACCCTCCCGCATTCGCTGGACAACGAACTTTCTTGGCAGGACCATGAGTTCATGGTCCTGCTGGTACCGGCGCTGGTGGTGTCCGCACTCGTCGTCCTCGGTGTCGTCATCGACTGAAGGACACGCCGCCGCGGAGCGGTGAACCGCGACGGCCACAGCATGTCCGTCGACCTGCGCGAGACCCGTCGCGACCTGCACGCCTGGCGGCGCGCGTCCATGGGCAACAGCGGCGAGGACGCCTCCTGGATGCACCACCTCAGGCGCTGAGCCCGCCGCGACGGTGGGGCTTGCCTACTGCATTTCCGTGAAGTGCTGGTTCGCCTGACCGTTGCACGTGTACTGGATGACAGGCGTCCAGTCGTTGATGCCGGCTCCCTGGACGTCGACGCACTTGCCGGCGAACGTGTGGATCTCCAGCGTGCCGAAGCCGGCCGGCACCAGCGTGAACTCCTGGTTGGCCTGTCCGTTACAGGTGTACTGCATGACGGGCGTGAAGTCGGCGGTGCTGGCCCCCTGGACGTCGACGCACTTGCCGGCGAACGTGTGGATCGCGACATGGCCGTCACCGAGCGGATACAGCGTGAACTGCTGGTTGCCCTGGCCGTTGCAGGCGTACTGGATGAGGGGCGTCCAGTCGGCGGGATTGACTCCCTGAACGTCGACGCACTTCTGAGCGAAGGTCAGGAGCCGGATCTGGAGATTGCCCTCTGCGGCCTGCGCGGGGTTGACCAGCGGCGCCGCGACGACTGCCGAGGCGGTGATCGCCAGGAGGCCCAGGGCACGCAGGCCGGTCTTGAAGGAGGAACGCATGGGTCTTCTCCCACTGCTCGAAGGAAGGGTCTGCCGGGATGGAGTTTCAGCCCTGTCCATGACAATAGAAACCCCGCCCGGGGACGCCTTCGCCTCAAGGAGCAGATCTTCACGCATGCCGCGTGCACGCCGACTGCCCCACCAGCGCGCGGCGGGCCTGCTACCTACCCTCTGTTCGAGCGGGATCGTGTGAGCCGGGGACGCCACCCTGGTACAGGCGGGAAGCCAGAGCGTTCCAGCGACCATCCCGTGCGTCCGGGCCGACCCCGTCGAGCAGGGCGGGAATGTCTTCCGCGGTGCCGTAGGCGTGATGGAGGCGTGACCAGTCCGTCATGCGGCGATCCAAGCAGACGACCCGACACTCCGCTGGAGGCCGCGACCGGCCCACCGGCGTCCCCACAGCCCCGTCCGCCACCGCGGACGCGTTCAAGAATTGACTGCGGCCGGGGCTTCAGGCTGTGTGCGTGAAGCGATGAATGCCCGGAACTCGCTGAGTTGATCCGAACTGAAGGCGCGGGTGGGCACGATATGTGCGACACGCTTGGCTCGATACAGGAGGATCAGCTCCTGGGTGTCGAGCACATCGGTCACCCCGGTCCATCGGACCTCTGTCCGGGCGTGGTTGGTCTCGCTGACGAAGTGGCCCTCCTCGAAGACCATCTCCGTCGGCTTTCCTGCGACGGCGAATCGTTTCCTCAACTGCATCCTGCCGTAGCCCAGTAGCAGGACGTCCAGCACGGCCCCCGCCCAGCACATGACCCCGAAGACCTGGGTGCGCTGTCCCAGCGCAAACAGGACCGTGCCGAGCAGGACGAAGCCGACGACCGCGTACCAGAGCGAAAGACGTCCTCGGGAAAGCAGCCGGATGGCCTGTCGGTACTCCTCGAACCGGAGCTGAAACGACACACCGATCTTCATGCGGTGCCTTCCGTGTCTGTGGTGAGCGCGGCGGCATCCTTGCAGCTTGCGTTGCAGCTGATCAACCCGAAAGGGCCGGACGACAGTGGATCGATCTCCACCGTGTCCGGCCCTTCGTCGTGCGCGGGTCCGTCTGACGTGCCGTTACAGCACCGGGAGGCCGCGGCGGAGTTCGAACGGGGTGACCTCGGAGCGGTACTCCTCCCATTCCTGGCGCTTGTTGCGCAGGAAGAAGTCGAAGACGTGCTCGCCGAGGGTCTCGCGGACGAGTTCGCTGCGTTCCATCAGGTCGATGGCCTCGCCGAGGTTCTGCGGGAGGGGTTCGATGCCGAGGGCGCGGCGTTCGAGGGAGGTGAGGGCCCAGACGTCGTCGTCCGCGCCCGGGGGGAGTTCGTAGCCCTCGGCGATGCCCTTGAGGCCTGCGGCGAGGATGACGGAGTAGGCGAGGTAGGGGTTGCAGCCGGTGTCGAGGCTGCGGATCTCCACGCGGGTGGAGCCCTGCTTGCCCGGCTTGTACATCGGGACGCGGACGAGGGCCGAGCGGTTGTTGTGGCCCCAGCAGATGTAGGAGGGGGCCTCGCCGCCCGCGCCGGCGGCGCGCTGGCTGCCGCCCCAGATGCGCTTGTAGGAGTTGACCCACTGGTTGGTGATCGCGGAGGTCTCCGCCGCGTGGCGGAGGATGCCGGCGATGAAGGAGCGGCCGATCTTGGAGAGCTGGTATTCCGCACCGGCCTCGTGGAAGACGTTGCGGTCGCCCTCGAAGAGGGACAGGTGGGTGTGCATGCCCGAGCCTGGGTGCTGGGAGAAGGGCTTCGGCATGAAGGTCGCGTGGACGCCCTGCTCCAGCGCGACCTCCTTCATGACCAGGCGGAAGGTCATGATGTTGTCGGCCGTGGAGAGCGCGTCCGCGTAGCGCAGGTCGATCTCCTGCTGGCCCGGGGCGCCCTCGTGGTGGCTGAACTCCACGGAGATGCCCATGGACTCCAGCATGGTGATGGCCTGTCGGCGGAAGTCGTGGCCGACGCCGCGCGGGGTGTGGTCGAAGTAGCCCGACTGGTCGGCCGGCAGCGGCGGCGTGCCGTCGCCCGGGAGGTTGTTGAGGAGGAAGAACTCGATCTCGGGGTGGGTGTAGAAGGTGAATCCGAGGTTGGAGGCCTTCTCCAGAGTGCGCTTGAGCACGTACCGCGGGTCCGCGAAGGACGGGGAACCGTCCGGCATGAGGATGTCGCAGAACATGCGGGCGGTGCCCGGGGCCTCCGAGCGCCACGGCAGTATCTGGAACGTGCTCGGGTCCGGTTTGGCCAGCATGTCGGACTCGTAGACGCGGGCGAAGCCCTCGATCGCGGAGCCGTCGAACCCGATGCCCTCCTCGAAGGCCTGGTCGAGCTCGGCCGGGGCAACCGCGACGGACTTCAGGAACCCGAGGACGTCGGTGAACCAGAGCCGGACGAAACGGATGTCCCGCTCTTCGAGAGTGCGGAGCACAAACTCCTGCTGCTTGCCCATGGCTACAGTCTCACCTCTGCGGTTTACGGATGCGTTAAGCGCGGAAGCCCGAAGCGCACGCGTCGCCCGCCAGGCCCACTGATCGCATCATTGCAGATAAGTGCAGATTGTGGGCCTGCCGGGATGATCAGGCGATGAACGCCGCTCGGGCGGGGGAACCGCTCACGGGACTCGGCCGAAGAAGTCCGGGTAGTAGCCGCGCGAGAGGACGGAGATCCGCACGTCCGCGCCCCGGTGCGGGGCCTCGATGTAGCGGCCGCCGCCCAGGTAGATCGCCACGTGGTGGATGCCGCTGGACCTGCTGCTGGAGGACCAGAAGATCAGGTCGCCGCGGCGCAGCCGACCGGGTGCCACCGGGGTCGTCGCCCGGTACTGGGCGGCCGCGACGCGCGGGAGCTTGATCCCGGCCCGGAAGAACGCCTGCTGGACCAGGCCCGAGCAGTCGTAGCCGTAGGGGCCGTCGCCACCCCAGAGGTAGGGCTTGCCGAGCTGCGACTCGGCGAAGCCGATGGCGGCCTCGAGGCCTCCCGCGACCGGGCCGGGCAACGGTGCCGGGTGCGGGTCGCCGGGTCCGGGGGCCGGAGCGGGGTGCCCGTGGCCCGCGTGCTTGAGGTAGACGGCGTAGTGCGTGGTCCAGCGCCACTCGCCGTTCTTGCGGAACCAGTAGCGGTGGCCGTCCCAGCCCTGGCGTATGCCGCCACTCGTGCGCGCGCCGCCGCTGTCGCCGCCGTGCCCGGTTCGGCGCAGGTAGACGTCGTAGTGGGTGGTCCAGCGCCACTCACCGCCGGCGTGGAACCAGTAGCGCTCTCCGTCCCAGCCTGCGTGGGCGGACGCCGGTTCGGCGCTCGCCGCGGGCGCGGCTATGAGGGCCGCTCCGCCCCCGACGGCGAGCATCGCGGTGGTCGCGGCGGCGCGGAACACGGGGCGGGCGGGGCTGCGCCGCCCGCGGGCCGGGCCACCGGACGGGCCACCGGGCGTCGTCCTTGCGGTCGTGCGGTGGTCACGGCAGTAGGCGCAGGTGCAGGTGCAGACGGCTATGTCCAGGTCGAGCTCGGCGAAGGCGGTCATCGCGGACGTTCTCCGTTTCTCGTTCCTCGAAGGGTGTGTGGCGGTGAGCGGTCACGAAAAGTCCGCGGCGGGCTGCGGACGCGGCGCGGGCGGTACTGACGGCGTCAGCGGGGAGCCGTCGGGCTCGACCGGGGTCGGCTCCCCCACCCGCGATCGACCGGTCGACCGCAGACGGCTGCGGGAGGACAGGGCCGTCGCGGAGCGGAGCAGGACGGGCTGCCGTCCTGCCTCCTCCGCACGGTCGGCGGCCGGGACGGCGGTCACGGAGCCCGGAGCCGGGCGGTCCACGGTGGAGCGGACGGTGACGGATGCCGAGGCCGAGGACTTGGCCGAGGACGGGGACGGGGACGGGGACGGGGACGGGGACGGGGCGGCAACGAACATGCGGGACGAGCCGGACGACGCCGCCAGGGCTTCGCCGCTCCCGGTGGTCACCGTTGGTCCGGCTGCCGGGACGGATGCCCCGGGTTCCGGCACCGACACCGGCACCGACAGGAAGGCCGTGACCAGGTCCCGGGTCAGCGCCGCGCGGAAGGCGTCGTCGAGCGCGATCCCCTGGCCGCGCTCCAGTTGGCGCAGCGTCAGCGCCGCCGTCTCGACGGCATCGCCGACGATGACCTCGCGGGTGCCCGCGTCAAGCTCGGCGAGACGGCGGCGGCGCATGCTGTCGGCGAAGTCGGCTCGGTAGCCGAGGCCGACGGCCTGGACGGAGAAGACGGCCACGCCGACCGGGGCCATCTCCGCACCGAGCAGACGGGTCAGCTCGCCGCCCAGCCACTGGCCGTCGCGCAGGGAGGGGCCCGGGCTGGCGAAGCTGTCGCAGGGCAGCGTCGAGACCGTGCGGGCGAAGACGGACTCCGCACTCAGGGCCAGGTGCATGCCGTGGTCGTCGACGGAGAAGCGCGCCCGGGCGGTGTCCCTGACCTGCCAGACGATGATCAGCTCGGCCGTGACCGGGGAGCCCTCGCGATCGGTCGCGGAGATCGGCTCGCTGCGCCAGTGACGGATCCGCACGTCGATCGGACGACGCTTGAGCAGCGGGTTCACCCAGAGCAGCCCGGTGCGGCGGACCGTGCCGCGGTAGCGGCCCCAGCGGCTCAGCACCCGGGCCGTGCCGAGGGGGTTCGCCGTCAGCCCGAATACGGCGAGGACCACGACCGCGCCGCAGAGCGCGAGCAGCGCCACCGCAGGGTGTTCCGGGATGACGGGGCCGGTGCCGTGCAGGGTCCGGCGCCCGGGAACCCAGCCCGGCAACGCGGCGGCACGGCGGGCCTGGACCAGCAGGGCGAGGGCCGCGGCGGTGAGGGCCACGAGCAGGGCCGCCCAGCCGGGCAGCACGGCGCGGGCCGGACGTTCCCTCAGTTCCGCGTCTGAGCGCGGCGGTCGGCGGACCGCCCAGGGAGCGGTGACCTGTCGCTCGGCCGGCTGGTCCACGTGGTCCATCCCCTCTCACGGGCGTTCGTCCGTACCCGCACCTTGCTCGGAGCTCGAAAGTACCTTTAATTCGGACATACCGTCAATACAGCTATATCCAGGTCATATCAGAGCATCTAACGTGTGGGCGCTGCTCGTTGGAGCCCGGACCGGAAACGCCGCCGAACGGGTGCCGGCCGAGCCGCACATCTCGTCTAAGAGACGATTACTCTGTGGGTATGCCTAGCCTTCGCCTCGCGTTGAACCAGATCGACAGCGTCGTCGGCGACATCGACGGCAACGCCGAGCTGATCGTCAGCTGGACCCGTCACGCCGCAGAGCAGGGCGCCCACCTGGTCGCCTTCCCCGAGCTCGCGCTCAACGGCTACCCCATCGAGGACCTGGCGCTGCGCCCGTCCTTCATCGAGGCGTCACGCTCGGCGCTGGTGGCGCTGGCGGCGCGGCTGGAGGCGGAGGGGCTCGGCGAGGTTCCGGTCGTCGTCGGCTACCTGGGCAAGTCCCTCGAGGACACCCCACGGCTCGGCCTCCCGGCGGGCTCCCCGCAGAACTGCGCCGCCGTGCTCCACAAGGGTGAGGTCGTCGCTCGGATGGCCAAGCATCACCTGCCCAACTACGGCACCTTCGACGAGTTCCGCTACTTCGTCCCCGGCGACACCCTCCCCGTCGTCCGCCTGCACGGTGTCGACGTGGCGCTGGCCATCTGCGAGGACATCTGGCAGGACGGCGGCCGGGTCCAGGCCGCGCACCAGGCCGACGCCGGGCTGCTGCTGGTGATCAACGCCTCCCCCTACGAGGCGCGGCGCGGCGACGAGCGCCTCGCCCTGGTCCGCAGGCGCGCGGCGGAGGCCGGCTGCACCCTCGCGTACCTCAACCTGGTCGGCGGCCAGGACGAGCTCGTCTTCGACGGCCAGTCCGTCGTCGTCGAGGCCGGCGGCACGGTGCTGGCGCGCGCCCCCCAGTTCGAGGAGGGGTGCCTGCTGATCGACCTCGACCTGCCCGCCGCCACCGCCAAGGCGGACGGCACGACGCGGATCGTCGCCGACAGCCTGGAGATCAAGCGCACCGTCCTGTCCGAGGAGCCGCTGCCGGCCCCTGCGGAGCCGGTCGTGCCCGGCGAGGCCGCGCCGATGGCCGAGCTGGAGGAGGTCTACGCCGCGCTGGTCTGCGGCGTCCGCGCCTATGTGCGCAAGAACGGCTTCCGGTCGGTGCTGATCGGCCTCTCCGGCGGCATCGACTCCGCGCTCGTCGCGGCGATCGCCGTCGACGCGATCGGGGCCGAGAACGTCCACGGCATCTCCATGCCGAGCACCTACTCCTCCGACCACTCGCGCGACGACGCCGCGGAGCTGGCCCGCCGGACAGGCCTGAACTTCCGCACGGTCTCCATCGCACCCATGTTCGACGCCTCTATGGACTCGCTCAAGCTGACCGGCCTCGCCGAGGAGAACCTGCAGTCGCGCCTGCGCGGCACGCTGCTGATGGCCGTCTCCAACCAGGAGGGCCACATCGTCCTCGCCCCGGGCAACAAGAGCGAGCTGGCGGTCGGTTACTCCACCCTCTACGGCGACTCGGTCGGCGCCTTCGGCCCGATCAAGGACGTCTACAAGACGCTGGTCTTCCGCCTGGCGCGCTGGCGCAACGAGATCGCGGAGGAGCGGGGCGAGACCCCGCCCATCCCGGAGAACACCATCTCCAAGCCTCCGTCCGCAGAGCTGCGCCCCGGCCAGGTCGACACGGACTCCCTGCCGGAGTACGACACCCTGGACGCGGTCCTGACGGCGTATGTGGAACGGGACCTGGGCCTCGCCCAGATCGTCGCCGAGGGCTACGACCCGGCGCTGGTGGAGCGGGTGATCCGGCTCGTGGACACGGCGGAGTACAAGCGGCGGCAATACCCGCCGGGCACGAAGATCAGCGTCAGGAACTTCGGCAGGGACCGCCGCCAGCCGATCACCAACAGGTGGCGCGAGCGGTAGGCAATCGAGGTAGGTGCACTGTTCAGGGGCGCGCGGAACTGCGCGACAGTCCCCCGGACTTCGGCCGGGAGGTGCCCCCGTCTGATGAGCGGATGGTCCGGGGTGCGCGGGGCCGTCCGCACGCCGGTGGTTGCTCGCCCAGTTCCCCGTGCCCCTGGGTAAGTGCAACTTCCCTACAGCTCGAAGTGGGCGCCGATCGGGAGGTGGTCGCTGCCGGTCTGGGGGAGCGTCCACGCGGCCGTCGGGGTCATGCCGCGGGACATGATCTGGTCGATCCGGGCCGAGGGGAAGGTCGCGGGCCAGGAGAAGCCGAAGCCGGCGCCCGCGCTGCCCTGCGCGGAGCGCAGCTGCATGGTGATGGGGGCCAGTGCGCGGTCGTTCATGGTGCCGTTCATGTCGCCCAGCAGCAGGACCCGCTTGAGCGACTCGTGGCTGATCGCCTCACCCAGCGCCTCCGCGCTGCGGTTGCGCTGGTTGGCGGTGAAGCCGCCGTCGAAGTGGACGCGGACGGACGGCATGTGGGCGACGTAGACCGCCAGGTCTCCCTGCGGGGCGTGGACCGTCGCCCGCAGCGCCCGGGTCCAGCCGATCTTGATGTCGACGGGGCCGGTGTCGGCCAGCGGGTACTTGGACCAGAGGCCGACCGTGCCCTCGACGACGTGGTAGCGGTAGGTCCCGTCCAGCACCTGAGTGATCGTCGGCAGTGCCGGGCCGGTGATCTCCTCCAGGGAGATCACGTCGGGATCGGCCTGCATCAGCGTCCGCATGGTGCTCGCGACGGACGTGTTGTCCGCGCTGATGTTGTGCTGGACGGCGGTGAAGTCGTAGGAGCCGCCGCTCTTGTCCGGCAGCAGCGAGCCGAACAGGACGCTCCAGATCAGCACCGGCGCCAGCAGGGCGACCAGCGCGGTCGCGGAACGGCGCAGCAGGGCGAGGACCAGCAGCACGGGAACGGCCAGGCCGCACCAGGGCAGGAAGGTCTCGATCAGGCTGCCGAAGTTTCCGAAGGTGTCCGGGATCTGCCGGTGGAAGGCGAGGACGCCGGCAAGCAGCAGCGCGAGTACGGCCAGGATCCAGCCTCGGCGCCAAGTGGAACGGCCCTTGCCGTCCCGGCCGCGCCAGTGGATCCCCCGAAAACCGCGAAGCATGCGCTGTTCCTCACCCTTGCCCGGATTGATCCCGTTTGCCGGGACTCAGCCTATGGGTGAGGAGACGCACCCCCGCCGACCTCAGGTTCCGTCGGCGTTGTCGTGAACCGGGTGAGTGTTCGATGAAATCCCGGGCTTGACCGCCACGCCCTCCAGGACGGCGTCGACGATCGTCGCCGCGAGCGTCGGGTCGTCGATGGACGCGTCCGGGTGCAGCACGGCGCGGGACAGCATCGGGCCGACGACCAGCTCGCCGAGCAGGTCCGGATCGATGTCGTCGCGCAGTTCGCCCCGGAGCTGGGCGGCGTGGACCAGCTCGCGCAGCGCCCGGCGGCGGGGCTCGATGACGGTCTCGTGGTAGCGGCAGTAGAGGTCCGGGATGGCCCGGATCTCGGCGCCGATCATGGCGAGATCGCTGCCGGAGCGGCGGTTCACTGCGTTCAGCCGGATGCTGTCGACGGCCGCGATGAGCGTCTCGCGCAGCGTGGCCCGCTCGCAGATCGGGTCGACCTTGGATTCCAGCTGCGTCAGCAGATGCAGCAGCATGGCGTCCTTGTCCGCCCAGCGGCGGTAGATCGTCGCCTTGCCGACCCCCGCCTCGGAGGCGATGGCCTCGACCGAGAGACCGGCCAGGCTGGATCCCTTGGCGAGCAGGCGGAGCATGCCCTCCACGATCGAGGCCTCGACCGCCTCGCTGCGCGGCCGACCACGCTTGGCGGGAGCCGGACTCGGGGCCCGCCGCGCAGCCTTGGTCGGACTCGCAGCCGGAGCCGGAACTGGTGGCGTGGCCGGTTCGGGGTGGGCGGCTGGGGCGGTGGGACGCTGACGGCCGAGCTCGCGACTGATCAGGTTCTCGAACTCGCTGTCCACGGCTTCGGCCTTGCCTGCGCTGCTGCTCACCGCCCCATCCTCCCTCACTCGGCTTGAGCCCCGGTAGCGTCCACGGCCACCTGGGACTTCGCGGCCGCCTCCGCGGACTGCGCCGACGTTGCCGACTGCGCGTCCGTCTTTGCGTCCGTCTTTGCGTCCGCCTGCTCGTCCTGGCCCGTCGCGCGCGGCGCCATCGCACCGCCGTAGGACGCGGCCTTGCCGGGCAGGAAGGCCAGGGCGACGATCAGGCCGAGCACCGCCGCGCCTGCGGCGCCCAGCGCCGTGACGTGCATGGCGTGGACGAAGGCATCCTTGGCCGGGCCGACCAGGCCGGACGCGTGGAGCTGCGGCTGCGCGGCGATGCCGAGCGTGCCCTCGATGGACTCGCCCGCCGGGCCGCGCAGGGCGGGCGGCAGCGTGTCGAGGTGCCCGCTGATGCCGCTGCGGTAGGACGTCGACAGCAGCGCGCCGAGCACCGCGACGCCAAGGGAACCGCCGACCTGCCGGAACGTGTTGTTGACGGCCGAACCCGAGCCCGCCTTCTCCCTCGGCAGGCTGGACATGATGGTGACCGAGGCGGGCGGCATCACCAGGGCCATGCCGGCGCCCTGGACGAAGGCGACGACCTCGAGCACCCAGATGCCCGTGGTGCGGCCCAGGGTCATGAACCCGATGAACGAGCCGGCGATCAGCACCATGCCGAGCGCGATGGTGACCCTGACGCCGAAGCGGTCCACCACGAACCGGGCCCGCGGCGAGAAGATCAGCTGCGCTATCGCCAGCGGGAGCAGCAGCAGACCGGCCTGGAGCGGGCTGTAGCCGCGCACGCTCTGGATGTAGAAGACGCCGAAGAACGTGACGCCCATCAGCGCGAAGAAGGCCAGCCCGATGGCGACGACGGAGGCGGAGAAGTGCCGGTTGCGGAACCACGAGATGGTGAGCACCGGGTGGGCGGCGCGCTTCTGGTAGAGCACGAAGGCCACCAGCACCAGCACACCGCCGACGATCGGCACCCAGCTCTCGGTGGCGCCGAAGTCGGCGTCCTGGCCGCCCTTGATGATGCCGTAGATCAGCGCCACCAGGCCGACCATCGAGAGCAGCACGCCCAGCGGGTCGAGCTTGCCGGGCTTGGGGTCGCGCGAGTCCGGCACCAGCCAGACCATGCCGATCAGGGCGGCGACCACGATGGGCACGTTGACCAGGAAGACCGAGCCCCACCAGAAGTGGGCCAGCAGCAGGCCGCCCGCGATCGGGCCGATCGCGATGGCCAGACCCACCGCTCCGGACCAGATGCCGATGGCCTTCGGGTGCTCCTCGCGCTCGAAGACGTTCATGATGATGGCCAGCGTGGCCGGGAGCACGAAGGCCCCGCCGAAGCCCATGACGGCCCGGAAGGCGATCAGCTCAGCCGGACTGCTCGCCATGGAGCAGAGCAGCGAGCCCGCTCCGAAGACGACCATGCCGAAGAGCAGCACCTTCTTGCGGCCGAGCCGGTCACCGAGCAGGCCGGCGGTGAACAGCAGGCCGACGAAGACCAGGGTGTACGAGTTGATCGCCCATTCCAGCTGGCTCTGGGTGGCGCCGATGCCCGTGGGCTTCGGCGAGGCGATCGTCTTCATCGCGACGTTCAGGATCGAGTTGTCCAGCACCACTACGAGCAGGCTGAAAACCAGGACGGTGAGGATCGCCCAGCGGCGCTTGTGTATCGCCTCGGGCACCCGCGGCGGGGCAGCGGCAGGGGCAGTCGTCGTCATGGCAGCAGACTAGCGCATTTTCGATACGAGAACGTCTCGTATCGAAAATGTGCCCGGGGGAGTGATGCGCGCGACTCCCCCACCCGGCGCGCTCCTCTTTCCCTCTCTCGCGAGCGCGTGCCAGCATGGACGTGATCCGGGGACGCCGCACGGCGCCACGAGACCACGACACAGGAGACACGTCATGCAGAACGGTTCGCTTCCGCCTGCCCAAGCTCCCTCCGGCCCGTCCGGCTCCTCCGCCGGGAAGGACGGCACCGGCTCCCTCTACGGCGGCGTCACCTCGCGCCGGGTCACCGTGCGCGACCTCGCCGCCGCCAAGGCCCGTGGCGAGCGCTGGGCCATGCTGACCGCCTACGACGCGATGACCGCCGGCGTCTTCGACGAGGCCGGCATCCCGGTGCTGCTCGTCGGCGACTCGATGGGCAACTGCCACCTCGGCTACGACACGACCGTGCCGGTCACCATGGACGAGATCGCGATGCTGTCCGCCGCGGTCGTCCGCGGCACCCAGCGCGCGCTGATCGTCGCCGACCTGCCTTTCGGCAGCTACCAGGAGTCCCCCGCGCAGGCGCTGCGCAACGCCGTACGGCTGATGAAGGAGGCCGGGGTCCACGCGGTGAAGCTGGAGGGCGGCGAGCGCTCCGCGCCGGCCATCGAGATGCTGGTGCAGGCCGGCGTCCCGGTCATGGCCCACCTGGGCCTGACCCCGCAGTCGGTGCACGCGCTCGGCGGCTACCCGGTCCAGGGCCGCGGCGACGAGGCGGCGCACCAGCTGCTGCGCGACGCGAAGACCGTCCAGTCCGCGGGCGCGTTCTCGGTCGTCCTGGAGGCCGTTCCGGCGGAGCTGGCCACCCAGGTCACCCACGAGCTGCACATCCCGACCGTCGGCATCGGGGCGGGCGTGGGCTGCGACGCGCAGGTGCTGGTCTGGACGGACATGGCCGGCATGACGGCCGGCCGGGTGCCGAAGTTCGTCAAGCAGTACGCCAACCTCCGCGCCGAGCTGGGCCGCGCGGCGACGGAGTACATGGACGAGGTCCGCAGCGGCTCCTTCCCCGCCGAGAAGCACACCTTCCACTGATCCCGCCGACGGAACCCGATTCCGCCGACGGCGGGGTGACGGTGCGCTGACGGAGCCGCGACGGCGGCCTGTCGGCGCGCCCCGGCAGAGTCCTCGGCATGGAGCTGAGGACGAACCCGAAGATCACCCCCGCCGTGCAGGTGCGCCGCCTGACCAAGCACCACGGCGAGACCACGGCCCTCGACGGCGTCGACCTCGACGTCGCCGAGGGCACCGTCATGGGCGTGCTCGGCCCGAACGGGGCCGGCAAGACAACGCTCGTACGGATCCTGTCCACACTGGTCCGACCCGACGCCGGGGCACGCCGTCGTGGCGGGCTGCGACGTAGAGCGCCAGCCCTACCGGCTGCGCCGGGCCATCGGCCTCACAGGGCAGAACGCCTCCGTCGACGAGCTGCTCTCCGGCTACGAAACCTCTACCTGATCGGGCGGCTGCTCGACCTGAACGCCAGGGGCGCACGCCCTCCGGGCCCGAGCCGACGTGTGCGGCGCCCGCGTGCGCAGCGCCGAGGGCGCGGCGCAGACGGGCCACCAGGGTCTGCAGGGCGTCCTGCGGGGCGAGGCCGGACCGGCCTCGCCCCAGATCTCCTCGATCAGCGCCCAGGGCGGTGCGGCTCGCCCCTCGCGCAGGCGAGCGCGGCAGCGAGAGCACGCAGTCGCGCACCCGAGAGGGCTACGGGCCGTTGGTCGTCGTCGACGACGAGCGTGCTGCCGAGGATCCCGAAGCGCATCCCCACATTCTGACCCACGCCCCGCCGCGCCCGTGATCAAGAGCCGGATCTCGTCCGGGCCTCCGGCCACGGGGGCGCCGCCCGGTGCTCCGGAACCGGGCCGCGACCTCAGGCGTTGACCCCAGCGGGGCGGACGGTCTTCGCGCCGGGCTTGGCGTGGACGGCGACGGCACGACATCATCGGCAGGCACTTCCGCCCGTCCGCCGCTGCCCCCGACCGGAGCCCCGCCACCCATGAGCGTGTTCAGCCACTCGCATTCGCACTCGGACCGCCGGATCAGCACCGTCTTCTGGGTCCTGCTCGCGGTCTTCGCCACCACGGGCTGGGCACTGTGGGTCGGCTGGGGCAACGCGAGGCTCGGCGTCTTCCTCTTCGTCTGCGCGGGCTGGCTGATCTCGCTGTGCCTGCACGAGTTCGGCCACGCGCGGGCCGCGCTGCACGGCGGCGACATCACCGTCGGCGCCAAGGGGTACCTGACGCTCAACCCGCTGAAGTACACGCACCCGGTGTACAGCTTCGTCATGCCGCTGATCTTCATCGTCCTCGGTGGCATCGCGCTGCCGGGCGGCGCGGTCTTCATCGAGCGCGGTCGTATCCGCAGCAAGGCGAAGAACGCGCTGGTATCCGCCGCGGGGCCGGCGATCAACGCGGCGTTCGCGCTCGTCCTGCTGATCCTCCTGGCCACGGTCGCGCCCTCGTTCGACGGTCTGACCGCCGTGCCGCACCTGGAGTTCTTCTCGGCGCTCGGCTACCTGGCCCTGCTCCAGGTGATGGCGACCATCCTGAACCTGGTGCCGATGCCCGGCCTGGACGGCTACGGCATCATCGAGCCCTGGCTCTCCTACGAGACCCGCCGCTCGCTCGCGAACATCGCGCCCTACGGCATGATGATCGTCTTCCTGCTGCTGTTCAACCGCACGATCAACGGCTGGTTCTTCGGCAACCTGGTCGACCCGATCCTCAGCTGGTTCGGGGCGGACTGGTACGCCAACTACGGCAACAGCCTGTTCCACTTCTTCAACATCGGCTTCCCCGGCTTCGGCAACTGAGCCGGCGGGCGGGTACCGGCCCTCTGCCGGGCTCAGGTTCAGGCTCAGGCGTCGGCGGCGAGACGGGCGCGGCGCCAGTGGACCCAGCCGACGTTGCTGGCGACACCCGCGAGGAGGACGAAGGCCAGGCCCAGCCAGAACTGCGCCAGGACCGACACCACCGCGGCGGCGAGGGCCAGGACGGCGAGGGTGAAGGCGAACAGCGCGAAGCGGGGCATCGGAGGTCTCCCACGGACGGAAGCGGACGGGCCGGACAGGGATCCATTCTCCCTCTCCGGCCCTTGTGCTCCCGACCGGGGTCCGGCGCATGGCCGGGACCTGGTCGGACGTCGGTGATCAGACGTCGGTGATGCGCAGGCCCGCGTGGGCCTTGTAGCGGCGGTTGACCGAGATCAGGTTGGCGACCAGCGACTCGACCTGGTGGGCGTTGCGCAGGCGGCCCGCGAAGACGCCGCGCATGCCGGGGATGCGGTTGGCCAGCGCCTGGACGGTGTCCGTCGCGGCCCGCTCCTCACCCAGGACCAGGACGTCGATGTCGATCTCCTCGACCTCGCGGTCCTCCAGCAGCACCGCGGAGAGGTGGTGGAACGCGGCCGTGACCCGCGACTCCGGCAGCAACGCCGCGGCCTGCTGCGCCGCGCTGCCCTCCTCCGGCTTGAGCGCGTAGGCGCCCTGCTTGTCGAAGCCGAGCGGGTTGACGCAGTCGACCACGATCTTGCCCGCCAGCTCGGTGCGCAGCGCGGCCAGCAACTCGCCGTGGCCCTCCCACGGGACGGCGACGATCACGATGTCCGCGCGCGCAGCGGTGCTCGCGTTGTCCGCACCCTCCACGCCGTGGCCCAGCTCGGCCGCCGCCGCGGCGGCCCGCTCGGCGCTGCGGGAACCGATGATCACCTGCTGGCCGGCCTTGGCCAGCCGGTAGGCCAGGCCGCGGCCCTGCGGGCCGGTGCCGCCCAGCACGCCCACCACCAGGCCGGAGACGTCGGGCAGGTCGAAGGGCGTCCGGGCGGGTGTCGCGCCGGCACCGGCCGACGCTGCATCAGGGGTACTCATGACCCGATCCTCCCATTCCGCCGTCTGCGTGGGGCAGCATGGCGTGCATGGATGCGGTGAGGGTCACAATGCTGCGGGAACTGCTCGCGGAAACCCCGTGGATCGCACGCACCCGCGGCTTCGCGGGGACGCTGCGGGAGACGGCGCGTCCCGGCGGTCTGCTGCTGGTCGGCACGGAGGCCGAGGAGCCGTGGCACCTTGCGGCGCACCTGTCCGACGAGGCCGCCTACGCGGACCTGCCGGAGCTCTCCCCCGTCCTGGTCCGGCACCACGTCCCCCCTGGCGCGCCCCCGCACCTCGCGGTCCCGCTCGCCCGGCTGGAGGAGGCGCGGCGCGGCGAGACGGTGTTCGTCGTCGCCCCCGACGCGGCGGGCGAGGGCCTGTTGGAGCGCGTCCACGACGCGCGTCGCGTCGGCGCGACGGTGCTCGCCCTGGAGGCGGCCGATCCCGAGCTGCGCAGCCTTGCCCACGAGGCCCTCACGGTCACCCCGGACCCGGGCGCGCCCTCCTTCGAACTCGTCCAACACCTCGTCAGCGCGGCCGCAGGCGAACCCACCACTCCCCGGCGCCGCGCCACCGACCTCCGCAGCCGCCTCTCCCGCCTCATCGACCATCTGACGGCCCCGGCACCACCCTTGGGCTGGTGACCCGACTCTCCGTCTCCGATGAGCCCAGCGTCCGGGCTCAGCTCGCTCGGGACGGGACGGCCGGTGTTCGGTGGGAGGCCGCGTACGCCGGGTGGCGGAACCCGGCGTGCCGTCGGGGCGGGGGCGTCGTTGGCTGGGCGTAGCCGACGGACGCGCGGGAGGTACGGGATGAGTCAGGCCGCCACGAGCCCGCGGCGACGGGACGGGCAGGTCGTGGTCCTGGACCTCGCGCTCCCCCATGGCAGGCTCCGGCCGTCCCGGACGCACCCGGAGGTGGAGGCCATCCGCGCCGCGCACGACGTGTGGTTCCGGGACGCGCTCGCGGGGCTGCACCTGCCGGGCGCGGACCGGCTGTTCGGTGAGTGCGAGGGCGTCAGCCTGATGTGCGGGGTGCTTCCCGAGGCGGACGGGGAGCGGCTGGTGGGGATCTGCGTGGCCGCGTCCGCGCTGTTCCTGCTGGACGACGTCGCGGACGACGAGGCGGGTGAGCGGGCCAGGGCCGCGGACTATCTGGCCGTGCTGCGTGGCGAGGGGCCGGTCCCGGCGGGTTCCGCGCCACTGGGCCTGCTGGCGCGGACGTTGACGCGGGCGCGCGAGGGCGTGCCGGACCGGCTGTGGGCCCGGTTCGTGGCGGGGTTCTCCGAGGTGATCGCGGCCGGCGCGGGCAAGGAGCAGACCGCGCGCCAGGCAATGCGCGGCTACGACGCCTACCTGGCCGCACGGTACGCGGACTCCGCCTTCGACCTGGTCGGCGTCGCCATCGAGCACGGCCTGGACCTGGACATGACGGCCTCTCGGCAGACGGCCGCCCCTGGCCTCTGGGCCGAGCTGCACCGGGCCTGCTTCGTGCACACGATCCTGGTCAACGACCTGCTCTCGTTCCGCAAGGAGTACTTCGCGGGCGAGCCGATGAACGCGCTGACCGTGCTGCGTGACGCCGAGGGCCACAGCTTGCAGCAGGCCGCGGACACGGTCTGCGCCCGGATCGCCGCCGCCGAGGAGAACTTCCTCGCCGCCGCCGGCGGCCTGCGCCTGCGCGCGGAGGAGGACCCTTCCCTGGAGCAGTACCTGACGGCGTGGGAGTTGATGCTGGTCGGCAATCTCAGCTGGTCGTTGGGCTGTTCGCGTTACCACGGAGCCCGGTCGACGCCGTCTGCGGGGCCCCTTCCGATCCCGACGCGCATGACGCTGCACCGGGACCGGACCGTCTTCGACTAAACGGCCCTCTGGCAGGCCCCCACGGCTCAGGCCCTGCGTCGGCGCACGGACAGCGTCACGCCCACGCCCACCGCCAGCACCAGCGCCGCCGCCGTGGCCCGCGCCCAGGCGTCCGCCGTGGCGACGGAGAGCACCGCGCCGATCAGCACCAGGCCTTGGGCCGCTACCGCGGCCACCAGCAGGGGCCAGTCCCGCAGTTGGGCCGCGCCCGGAGGGCCGGCCGCCGCCGCGTCGACGAAGAGCAGGTAGGCCAGGAGCAGCGCCGCGTCGCAGAACATCATCCAGGTCGGCGGCGAACCGATCGCCACCACCAGCACGAAGCCCACTGCGAGCACGGTGTTGCGGTGGCGGGAGAGCTTGGACGCCCAGCGGGGATCGCCGCTGACGGGCCGCGCCACGACCGGCGGCGCGGCGAACCAGGCGACCAGCACCATGAGGGCGATCAGGACCAGCCGCACGACGGAGGAGACCAGCAGGTAGCCGGCGTGCGCCAGGCCCGCGGGGTCGGCGGCGGCCAGCGCCAGGGCGGCGCCAAGCCCGCGTCCGGCCCACAGCTCGGACTCCCGCCGCGCGACCTCGGGGTGTAGCGGGGCGGCGGCGTCCTCGGTCGGCGAAAAGACCGGCTGCCCGCCCGTGTCGGTGCTGTCGGCGGTGACGCCGCTCATCGCAGCCTCCCTTGGATCCGGGTGCGCAGCAGCGGCGCGAAGCTGAGGTCGAGGGTGTCGCCCTCCCAGGGGACGACGGGGATGCCCTTCTCGGCCAGGCTGAAACGCAGCGCCTCGCGGTCGAGCCGCCACAGCCGCAGCGCCAACTCCTCGGTGTACTCGGCCTTGCTGATCCGCGGGTCGCCGATGGGGATCTCCACGACCACCACCGGGTTGCCCCGTTCGGCGAGCCCGCCGAGCACGCCCATCATCCGGTTGTCCGCGAGCGGGGTGACCGCGTGGACCAGCGCGCCGTGCGGCAGCGCGGGCGGGGGCAGCCGGTTCAGGTCGGGTGTCTGGTAGGCGAGATCGCGCCGGACGTCGAGGACCATCTGCACCAGGCGGTAGAAGTACTGGTCGCCCTGGCCGGGTTGGAGCCAGTGCAGCCGTCCGCCGACGGACACGACGCCGACCCGGTCGTGGCTGCGCAGGTAGGCGCGGACGATGCCGGCGGCGACGCGCAACGACTCGTCCAGGCTGGACCCGCCGGTGGCCGGATCGCGCAGGTCGGCGAAGGCGTCGAGGAGCACCACCACGTCGGCGGCCCGCTCGGAGGCGAACTGCTGCAGCTGGATGGCGTCGCGGCGGGTCGTGGCGGGCCAGTTGATGCGGCGCTGCCGCTCGCCCCAGACGAACGGGCGGGTGCCGACGACCTCGACGCCCTCGCCCTGCTGGCGCGAGGTGTGCTCGCCGAGGTTGCCTGGAAGCCGCACCGGGACAGGCGTGAGCCCGCCGTCGGCGGGGTTCGGGAAGACCTCGATCTGGCCGAGCTCCACGCGCAGCGTGCGCCGCAGCAGCCCGCCACGGTCGTGCACGTCCACGTCGGCGGTCCCGAGCGTCCAGCGGCCCCAACGCCGGGCCACGAAGGCAAGGGTGAGCTGGGCGCCGGTCGACTCGACCGAGACGAGTTCGCATCCGGCTCCGACGACCACGCCGGGGTCGAGCCACTCGGCCGAGCCGGCGAAGGCGACCCGGAACCGGGCGGTGACCGGCTCGCCCTCGAAGACGCGCAGGCTGGACTGCTGGACCCGGCCGTCCGCCAGGACCGGCTCGCCGACCACCCGGTGCACGCTGAGCGCCGCGAACAGCAGCAGGCAGAGCGGCCCGGCCGCCAGTGCCAGCAGCCACGGCTGGGCCGTGAGCAGCGCGAGGACCACCGCGGCGACGGTGACCGAGAGCAGCCGGACGGCCCGCTCGGTCAGCCGCACCCCCGGTTCCGGCGCGCCGGGGATCTCCTCGTGCTCGGTGCCCTGCGCCTGGCCGCCGAGCACCCGGTCCAGCGAGTGGATCATGCGCCGACCGGGTTCGCCGGGTTGGGCACCGGCGCGTTCGGGACCGGCGCGTTCGGGACCGGCGCGTTCGGGACCGGCGCGTTCGCGCCCTGGGCCCGGCCCTGCGCGGGCACGGGGGTGGTCTGCGGCGTCGGCACGCTCTGCACCAGTCCGGCAATGACGTCGTCCGCCGAGATCCGGCGCACCCACAGCTCCGGCTTGAGCGTCACCCGGTGCGCGAGCGCGGGCAGCGCGACCGCCTTGACGTCCTCGGGGATGACGTAGTCGCGGCCGGCCATCACCGCCCGCGCGCGGGCCAGTTGCACCAGTGCGAGGCCGCCGCGCGGCGAAGCGCCGACCTGGATCTGCGCGTGCCGCCGGGTCGCGTCGACCAGCGCGATGATGTAGTCGACCAGGTCGTCGTTGACCTCGACGCGCTCCAGCGCGTCGCGCATGGCCACCACCTCGCCAGGGTTGCTGAGAGTGTTCAGCACCGCCTCCGGCGTGTCGCGGTCCAGGCGGCGGCGCAGCATCGCCGCCTCCTCGGAGACGGGCAGGTAACCCATCCGCACGCGCAGCAGGAAACGGTCGAGCTGGGCCTCGGGCAGCGCGTAGGTGCCCTCGTACTCGATCGGGTTGTTGGTGGCGATGACCACGAACGGCTTGGGCAGCGGCCGGGTGACGCCGTCGGTGGAGACCTGGGCCTCGGCCATCGCCTCCAGCAGCGCCGCCTGCGTCTTCGGCGGCGTGCGGTTGATCTCGTCCGCGAGCAGCAGGTGCGCGAAGACCGGTCCGGGCCGGAAGACCATCTCGCCGGTGCGCTGGTCGTAGAAGGGCGCGCCGGTGACGTCCGACGGCAGCAGGTCCGGCGTGAACTGGATGCGGCGGAAGTCCAGGCCGAGCACGGTCGAGAAGGACCGCGCCAGCAGTGTCTTGCCGAGACCGGGCAGGTCCTCGATCAGCACGTGCCCACCGGCCAGCACACCGAGCATGACCAGCTCCAGCGCGGCGCGCTTGCCGACGACGGCGCGCTCGATCTCGTCCAGCACCGCATGGGCGCGCGTCCCCGCCTGCTGCGGGGTCAACTGGTCGGTCACGGTTGCGGTCACGGTGCTCCTCGATGGCGATGCAGAGACGTCTCTGCTGTCACTACTGCTTCTGCGGGTCACAGGGTTTCCAGGCGCTCGACGAGCAGCTCCAGCAGCGCGGGAGGCAGCGGCCTGGGATCGGGGACGTTGCGGTGGCCCGCCTGCCGCGCCGCGCGGATCGCGGCCGGAGTGCGCGGGCGGAACGGGTCGAGCCACGGCCACAGCTGCGGCCCGAGGATCGCCGCGGCCTGCTCGGGCTGCATCCGCAGCGAGACGCCGTGACGTTCCGCCAGCCGCACCTCGTAGAGGCGCAGCAGCAGCGGGTACAGGTGCAGCGCGTAGCCCTCCGGGGTGCGGGCGGCGTCGGACAGCGCGGCGTCCCAGTAGCGCAGCGTCGGCTCACGGGTCCCCACGAGCCGACTGCGCCGCCGGAAGCCGCTGTCCATCACGCCGGCGCCGGCGACCCACCGGGCCGCCCAGACGCCGGCCGCGACAAGCGCGACGGCTCCGACGGAGAGCCCCTCGGCTCCGCCGACGGCCCACAGCGCGCCGAGGCAGACGATCCCGAAGCCGGCGAGCGTGAGCAGCGCGAGTCGATCCGGTCCGAGCCGCGGCTCGCGCACGGGCGCGACGGGCCCACGCATCGGCGCGGCCGCAGGCCGCCGACCCCCGTCGTAACCGGGAAACGCGGAACGGAACGGCTGCTGCGGCCCGGGCTGGGCCTGTCCCGGCACGGGCGGCGGCGATTGCGCGGGCTGGAGCTGCGATTGCCCTGGCTGGAGCTGCCCGGGCTGAAGCTGAGTATGCCGAGCCTGTCCGGGCTGAAGCTGACCCGGCTGGGGCTGCGCGGACTGGGGCTGTCCGGGCTGAGGCTGGGGCTGCCCCGCGGCGGGCTGAGTCGGCATCAGATCTCCACCTCCTCGCGCACGCCGAAGCGCGCGTCGGCCTCGGCTGCGGCGGCGGCCAGATGGGCGCCGATGGACTCCAGTGCGGCGCGGGCCTGGTCGCGCTGGTGCTCGCCCATCGGGTGGGTGGAGTAGCGGGCCTCGCCGAACAGGTCGGTCAGGGTCTGCGCTGCGTGGCCCTGGACCAGCCCGGCCTCCGCGGCGCGCTGCAGCAGTTCCGTCGGCGTGTCCGCCTTGCGGCGGCTGACGCCGCTCTCCGCCAGGGACTTCTCCATCGCCGCGTAGCAGGCGATGATCGCCGTCCGGGGGTCCGGATCGTCCGCAAGGGCCCTCCGCCCCGCCTGCACGGCCCCGGCCAGAGCGTCTCCCGTGCCGTCGTCCTCGTCCAGGCCGCCGTCGACGGCGTCCTCGCCGACCGCGCCGGCCCGCCGACGGGCGATCAGCCATCGGGAGAGCACGACAGCCAGCAGCACGACGAGGACGACGCCGAGAAAGACGAGGAAGCCGATCAGCAGGTCCTGGAAGTTGACCGGGGGGCTGCTGGGGGCCGAACTCGGCTGGTCGGCCGAGCCGTAGGACGGCAACGCGGTGGGTGTCCGCCCCGCGCCGGTCGGGCGGTCCACCGCGACGCCCTGGTTCGGCTGCGGAAGCGGGAGCTGGACGCTGCGCGTGCCCAGGATCGTCACGCCCACCACGGTGGCCAGGCCCATGAGGATGAAGCCCGGCAGGACGAGCGAGGCGATCCGCGACTGGGTGGGTGTGCCCCCGGCGGTCAGCCGGTCCTGACGTCGCCGCACCTGGATGGCGAGCGTCCAGCCCACGACGACGATGCCGAGCGCGAGCAGCGCCCACGTGCCCTTCGCCGGCCCGTCGCCCGCCAGCCCGGTCCCCCGCGCGGCGTTCAGCGCGACGGCGGCCATCCCCAGCACGACCGCGGCCCCGAGAGCCGCGGCGAGCCGCGCACCCAGACGCGGATTGTCGTTGCCACGTGCCACCGGTGTCCCCCACAGTGCGAGTTGCTTCGGGACACCCTGCCACAGCGCTCCTCATCGCGTCAGGTGCCTGCCCGCCTTGTCGCACTTCGTACACGGTTGCAGCCGTGCCGAGACGACCCCGCACGTCACCCGCGCAACGGATCCGGGCTGCGGGGGTCACTCCCAGCGCGGGTCGTGGTCCCACTCGTCGTTGCGGGCCGCGACGCGCTCGAGCGCGTGGGACGCTGCCTCGTCCGTCGGGTACGGGCCGAGACGGTTGCGGGCCGGACACTCCGGACCCTCCTCGACCTTCTTGTGCTTGAGGCAGTAGAACCACTCGCCGGGCTTGCCCGTCGGCTGCTTGGCCATCGTCGCTCCTTCGCTCCGTACCGGAGGTGTACCCGCTGATTAGGATGGCCACCATGGCACCCCTCGTCCCTGGAACGCTCTCCCCCACCCGCACCGTGCCCGCGCACATCCCGCGCCCGGAGTACGTGGGCCGCAAGGCCCCCCGGCCCTACGACGGGCCGGAGGTGCAGACCGCCGAGACGATCGAGAAGATGCGGATCGCGGGCCGGATCGCCGCGCAGGCGATGGACGCCGCGGCCGCCGCGATCGAGCCGGGGGTGACCACGGACGAGCTCGACCGCATCGCGCACGCGTACATGTGCGACCACGACGCCTACCCGTCCGACCTCGGCTACCGGGGGTTCCCCAAGTCCATCTGCACCTCCGTCAACGAGGTGATCTGCCACGGGATTCCGGACTCGACCGTGCTGCAGGACGGCGACATCGTCAACCTGGACGTCACCGCCTTCATCCACGGCGTGCACGGCGACCTGAACGCGACCTACCTCGTCGGGAACGTGGACGAGGAGTCCAAACTCCTCGTGGAGCGGACCCGCGAGGCGACCCGGCGCGGCATCGCCGCGGTCAAGCCGGGGCGGCAGATCAACGTGATCGGGCGGGTGATCGAGTCCTACGCCAAGCGCTTCGGCTACGGCGTCGTACGGGACTTCACCGGCCACGGCATCAACACCGCTTTCCACTCGGGCCTGATCATCCCCCACTACGACAGCGAGTTCGCCACCACGGTGATGAAGCCGGGGATGACCTTCACCATCGAGCCGATGCTCACGCTCGGCGACTACCACCACGACATCTGGGCGGACGGCTGGACGGTGGTGACCAAGGACCGCAAGCGCACCGCGCAGTTCGAGCACACGCTCGTCGTCACCGAGGACGGCGCGGAGATCCTGACCCTGCCGTGACGGGCGTGACGGCCGTGACGAGGGCCTGAACAGCTAGCGGATCAGCCACTGCTCGCCGAGCGCCGGCGCGCCGACCTCCGCGCAGGCGTCGGTGAGCACGTCCAGCAGCCGCAGCGGGTCCGGCAGCGGGTGGTCGGGCCCGCGGACCCAGGTGACCTCCGCGCCCTCGGCGAGGCGGGCGGGCGGCAGCAGCACGTAGCTGCCGCGGGTGTGCCAGCGCAGGCCGGGATGCTCGTCCGCGTCCTCGTCGGGGTGGGAGTCGAGCTCGGAGGTCCACCACTCGTCCTCGTCGAGCGGGGAGCGGGTCGTGGTGAAGAAGAACCAGCGGTCCTCACCGAGGGCGGCGACGGGACCGGCCGCGACGCCGGACTCGGCGAGGCGCTCCAATGCCAGACGACCGGCCTCCGCCGGGACGTCGAGGACGTCGTGGACGCGGCCGGTCGGGGTGATCGCGTTGGCGTCCGGGTCACGGGAGAGCCAGCGGGTGATCTGGTCGAAGTCGGTGGTGGCCTGGGACTGCCAGGCGAAGGAGAGCGGGTGCTGCGCGGGGGCCGGACAGCCGACCCGGTCGCAGGAGCAGCGGAAGTCGACCGCGTGCGCGGCGGGCGCTACCGGGAACCCGGCGCGGGCCGCGTCCAGCAGCGCGCGCAGGCGTCGGGCGCGCTCCGCGGCGACGTCGGTCTCGTCGACACGACCGCCCAGCCGGAGCCACCTGCGCCACCAGGCGCCGACATTGCCCGCCGAATCCACTGGTGCCCCTTCCTGCCCGCTCCCGGGGTCACCGGGACGCGTACAGAGCAGGATACGGCTGCGCGGCATGTGGTGTGCGCCAGGGGTGACTTCCGGGGTGATTCAGTGCCGTTCTCGTGACGTCCCGGCGATACGCCGTGCTACGCGGCGACGGGCCGGGATGTCGCCGGAGCGGGAGCCGGGCAGGAGGCAGGGAGGGGGCGGGGAG
>NZ_BBPP01000001.1:354581-379394 GCF_000787835.1 Streptacidiphilus melanogenes | reverse complement strand
GGGCGGGAGAAGCGGCAGGGAGGCGGAGTGACGGCCTCAGCTGCTGACCATCTGGGTCAGCTGGCCCGCGCTCGGAATCTGGTCGGTGACGTTGGCCCCGGCGGAGGCCCCCGCCTGCTTGATGCTGTCGGTCACGGTGGTGAACTGGTTGATGTCCGCGTCTGAAGCGCTGCCGTTGCGGATCTTGCTCGGCAGGTTCTTCAGGTTGTCCACGGCGCTCGACAGCGCGGTGGTGGCCTTGGACAGGGTCGGATCGCCCTTGGCGTCGGTGAGCGCCGCCTTGGCGCGGTTGTAGGTGAAGGCCGCCGCCAGGGCGCCCTTGATCACCGCGGCGGTGCGGCCCTTCGCGCCCTTCTTGAAGGTCCCGGCCTTGAACGGCTTGTAGATCCACTGGTAGGTGGCGCCGGCCGCGAGGCCGGCGTTCAGCACGAACTTGGTCTTGGCCAGCTTGACCCGGTCCGCGCTGCTGGTCGGGCTCACCGTGGCCGCGGCCACCGGGGCGGTGACGTTGGCGGTCGCGCCGCTCGACTTGTCGGACGAACAGGCGGGCAGCACCAGCAGGGCCCCCGCAACGGCCACGGCGACGACGGACGTTCGAATGCGGGCGCCGAGTGAGTTCGGGCGGGCCAAGAACACGGAAGCCTCCGGGCGGTTCGTACGTCAGTTGCGTCGTGAACTTCGTCTGCGCCGCCCACGCTCACACGCACCCCTGCGGCGGGCGACCGCGCACACGCCGAAAGGGTGGGCAACCACCCGAAGGGCCGAGTTCCTTGGAATCTCAGGCCGAGATCGGCCCCGCGAGCCGGTCAGGCGCCGAGGTAGCGGAGCACGGCCAGGACCCGGCGGTGGTCGGCGGCGGAGACCGGGAGGTCCAGCTTGAGGAAGATGTTCGCGACGTGCTTCTCCACCGCCCGCTCGGTGATCACGAGCTGCCCGGCGATGGCCGCGTTGGAGCGGCCCTCCGCCATCAGCGCCAGCACCTGGCCCTCGCGTCGGGTGAGCGCGTCGACGGTGGCGCGAGCCGCACTCGCGCCGACCAGCTGGGTCACCACCTCGGGGTCGAGCGCAGTGCCGCCGGCCGCGACGCGCTCCAGGGCGTCGACGAAGTCCCGGGTGTCCAGCACCCGTTCCTTCAGCAGGTAGCCGACGCCCGCGGAGCCGCCGGCCAGCAGGCGGGAGGCGTACTGGGTCTCCACGTACTGGGAGAAGATCAGCACCGGCAGTGCGGGCCGCCGGGCGCGCAGCGCGATCACCGCGCGCAGGCCCTCGTCGGTGTGCGTCGGCGGCATCCGCACGTCGCTGATGACGGCGTCCGGTGCGAACTCGGCCGCGGCCGCGATCAGCTGGTGCCCGTCGGCGACCGCGGCGACCACCCGGTGGCCCTCGTCCTCCAGCAGCTGCACCAGACCGACCCGCAGGATCGCGGTGTCCTCGGCGACGACGACGCGCATGGGTGTGCTCAACGCCTCTCCAGTTCGACGGTGACGGTGGTGGGCCCGCCGGGCGGGCTGTCGAGGGTCAGCTGCCCGTCGGCGACCCGCACACGTTCCGCCAGCCCGCGCAGCCCCGACCCGGCGGCGTCCAGCGTCGCCCCGCCGCGGCCGTCGTCGGTGACGAGTAGCCGCAGGCCCGCCTCCGACTCCAGGACCGCGATGGCGGCCTCCTTCGCCTCGCCGTGCTTGGCCGCGTTGGCGAGCAGTTCGGCGGCCGCGAAGTACAGCATCGTCTCCACGGCGGCCTGCGGGCGGCACGTCACGGCGACGCGAACCGTGGTGGGCAGCGGCGCCCGCGCGGCGAGCGTCGTGAGCGCGGACTCCAGGCCGGAGTCGAGGGCGGGCGGGTGGATGCCGCGCACGAGTTCCCGCAGCTCCTGCACGATTTCCCGGGTCTCCGCCCGCGCCTCGGCGAGCAGCTCGGCCGCCTTCTCCGGGTCCCCCCCGGCCAGGCGGGACTCGGCCCGGCCGAGGCGCATGCCGAGGGCGATCATGTGCGCCTGCGGGCCGTCGTGCAGGTCCCGTTCGATCCGTCGCAGGGTCGCGGCGGCCTCGGTGATCGCCAGCTCCCGGGTCTGCTCCAGCTGGACCAGCCGCCGCTGGGAGGCGGACGGTCCGAGCAGACGGACCATCAGCCACCGGTCCAGCGCGAGCGGCAGCCGCTGCACCCAGGGCCAGACCAGCAGCACCAGCACTCCGAAGGCCACCATGATCAGCGAGCGCGGCCAGGTGTCGAAGCGGAAGCCGGCGACCCCGAGGGCGGGGTTGCCGCCGTCGCCGCTCTTGGCGGTGGTCCTCTGAAGCTGCCACATCAAGGGATAGAGCAGGAAGAAGAGGGTGTAGAGCCACCAGCCGAAGCCCAGGAGGAACTGGAGCATTCCCAGGGGGAACCGGATCGCCAGGTATCCGACGGCCCGCCAGGACGCGGCGTCGGTCAGGTTGCGGGCCAGCCATCCGGCCAGTCCCCTCGCCCGCGGCGGCCGCGGCGGAGCCTCGATCTCCAGACCGAGCAGCGGGCGCGCGATCCCCCGGTATGCGGCCGCAAGCGCCCGGTCCGCGGCGAGCAGCAGCGGAAGCAACGGCAGCAGGATGATGCCGGCGGACAGGATGCTCAGCAGGCAGGTGGCGAGCACCGCGGCCAGCCCCAAGAGCGCGAAGGGCGCGCTCAGCAGCGAGTACAGCAGCTCGCGCCACGCACGCGCGGTGAACGGCGCTCGCAGCGCGCGCCTGATCGTCCGGACCATGGGCACAGTCTCACGCACCTCCGGCCCGGGAGGACATGGAGCTGCCACGTGCGCTCAGAGGTGGTGCTGGCACCACCTCTGAGGGAGCGCGGCTACTCAGCCAGCACGGGCTCCAGCTCCGTCGCCTCCTCTCGACCCAGGCGGGAGTGCTTGCGGCTGTAGCCGAAGTACACGCCCAGGGCCAGCACCAGCCAGCCGGCGAAGAGCATGAAGGTGTCCGCCGGAAGGTTCCAGATCAGGTAGCCACAGAACCCGACCGACAGCGCCGGGACCACCGGGTAGCCCGGGACCTTGAAGCCGCGCTTCAGCTGCGGTTCGCGCACGCGCAGGACGATGACGCCCACCGAGACGACCGCGAAGGCGACCAGCGTGCCCATGGAGGTGAGGTTGGCCAGCCAGTCCAGCGGGACGAACGCGGCGAGCAGGGCGATGAACCCGCCGACGATGAGGGTGTTGCCGACAGGCACACCGCTGCGCGGGTTCACCTTGCGGAAGACCGCCGGGAGCATGCCGTCGCGGCCCATGGAGTACAGGATGCGGGTCTGGCCGTAGATGACGACCAGGGTGACGCTGACGATGGAGATGACCGCGCCCGCGGAGAGGATCGCGCCGGGCCAGGTCTCGCCGGTGACGTGCTGGAGGATCGCGGACAGGCCCGCGTCCTGGCCGTTGAAGAGGGTCCACTTCTGCGCGCCGACGCCGACGAAGGCGACGACGCAGTAGAAGGCGGTGACGACCAGCAGCGCGCCGATGACGGCCCGCGGCAGCGTCTTCTGCGGGTTCTTGACCTCCTCGCCCGCGGTGGAGACCGCGTCGAGGCCGATGAAGGAGAAGAAGACCGAGGACGCGGCCGCGCTGATGCCCGCGAAGCCCATCGGGGCGAAGGGGTGCAGGTTCGCGCTGTGGAAGCCGGTGACGCCGATGACGACGAACAGCACCAGCACGGCCAGCTTGATCAGCACCATGATCGTGTTGAGCAGCGCGGACTCCTTGCTGCCGCGCATGAGCACCAGGCAGCACAGCACGACGAGCACCACGCCCGGCAGGTTGACGTAGCCGCCGTCGCCCGGCGGGGCCGAGATCGCGGCGGGCATGGTGAAGCCGAAGAGGCGCTGGGTCAGGTCGTTGAGGTACTGGCCCCAGCTGACCGCGATGGCCGCGCCGGAGACGGCGTACTCCAGCAGCAGACAGGAACCGACGATCCACGCGGCGAGCTCGCCGAGCGTCGCGTAGGCGTAGGAGTAGGACGAGCCGGAGACCGGCACGGCCGAGGTGAGCTCGGCGTAGCAGAGCGCGGTCAGCGCGGCGGTGATCGCCCCGATCACGAAGGAGAGGATCACCGCGGGCCCGGCCTCGGGGACGGCCGTGCTGAGGGTGAAGAAGATGCCCGTACCGATGGTGGCTCCGACGCCGATCATCGTGAGCTGGAAGGTGCCCACGGTCCGGCGCAGCCCGCCGCCGCCTTCACTGCCCTCGCCCTCCCCATGGGCGGCGTCGGCCAGGAAGGCCGAGACGGGCTTGCGGCGCAGCAGCTGCTGGCGGAGTCTCACATCGTTCGGGGGCATGCGGGTGCCTTTCGGTGGTCAGGACAGGGTGACCTCCCGCCCCGGACGTGAGGTACGGGACGGGGAAGAGCGGGGGTGCGTCAGCGCCGGAGCTACGGCAGGTCGCGGCGCATCAGGTCGGCGTAGGTCTCCCGCCGCACGACGGCGCGGTGCTCGCCGTCGCGGACGAAGACCACCGGGGGGCGGCGCGCACCGTTGTAGTTGTTGCTGAGCGCGTAGGTGTAGGCGCCGGTGACCGGTACGGCGATCAGGTCGCCGACGCGCGGGTCCTCCAACCGGACGCCGGCGCTGAGGGTGTCGCCGGACTCGCAGTGGCGGCCCACCAGGCGGCACAGCTCGCCCTCGCCGGTCGGACGGGTGGCGATCGCGGCCTCGAAGCGCTGCTGGTAGAGGGAGACCTCGAGGTTGTCGCCCATGCCGCCGTCGACGGCGACGAAGGTGTGGCCGCCGCCGCGCTTGACGGAGACGACGCGGTAGAGCGAGACGCCGGACTCGGCGACCATCGAGCGGCCCGGCTCGATCAGGATGCGGGCGTCGGTCGGGAGCAGGCGCTTGGCGACGTCGGTCATGGCGTCGAGGTACGCCTCCACCGTGGGCGGGTGGTCGGTGTAGGTGTACCGGGAGCCGAGACCGCCGCCCAGGTCGTAGACGGCGAACTCGCCGAGCTCGGCGACGGCCTCGACGGCCTGGCCGAAGGGTTCGAGGTCGAGGATCTGCGAGCCGACGTGGACGTGGACGCCGTCCAGCCGCAGCCGGTCGCTTCCGCGCAGGCGGGCGATGGCCTCGCGGGCCTGCGGGAGGAGCAGGCCGAACTTGGAGCCGTTCTGGCCGGTGGAGATCGCCTCGTGGGTGTCGGGGCGGATGTCGGGGGTGACCCGGACCAGCACGCCCTGCTCGGCGCCGGTGGCGTCCAGGATGGCTTCGAGCTTGTCGATGTCGTCGAAGTTGTCGACGACGATCGTGCCGGCGCCCGCCTCGACGGCGAGGCGCAGCTCCTCCTCGGTCTTGGCGTTGCCGTGGACGACCAGGCCGGCCGGGTCGGCACCGGCGGCGAGGGCGAGGGTCAGCTCGCCGCCGCCGGCGACGTCGATGCCGAGGCCCTCCTCGGCGAGCAGCCGGTAGACGGCGGTGCACGGGAAGGCCTTGGAGGCGAAGGTGGCGCGGGAGTTCGGCCAGCGGGCGGCGAGGCCGTCGGCGTAGCGGCGGGCGCGGGCGCGGATCGAGGGCTCGTCGACGATCAGGGCGGGGGTGCCGTAGGTCTCGGCGAGTTCGGCCACCGGGACGCCGCCGAGCACCAGTGCGCCCGTCGCGTCCAGCGAGGTCCCGTTCGGGAACAGCCCCACAAGGTCCTGGGCTGCCTGCGTCGCCGCCATCCGCGCTCCCTTTTCATCGTGTTCGACACTGCTTGTCCCGCTCTCCGTCCCTCCCTCCGAAGTGCTCCCTTATGTTCAATCTCCCGTCACATTCAGTCATTGGCGATTTCGCCTAAGATCGCAGCATGAAGATGGCGAATCTGCCGACCCATAGTGGGACAAGCGAGGAGTTGTACGCGCTCGCCGACGCCATCGGGGCGGTGACCGGCGGAGCTGTGGCGATCGAGGACCTGGACCACCGGATCCTGGCCTACTCGACCCTGCCCGACCAGCGGATCGACGAGCACCGCCGTCAGGGCATCCTGGAGCGCCGCGTCCCGCACCAGCCCGAGCAGCTGGCGCAGTACCGCGAGGTGCTCGCCGCGCCCGGCGTGGTCCGGCTGCCCGTGCTGGCCGAGGCCGAGCTGCCGCGCGCCGCCGTCGCCATCCGCGCCGGTCAGCGACCGCTCGGCACGATCTGGGCCATCGAGGGCGACCGGCCGATCGACGACGCCGGTGAGCGGGCGATGCTGGACGGCGCGCGCCTGGCCGCCCTGCACATGCTGCGTCGTCGCAGCGCCGCCGAGCTCGACCTCCAGGCCCGCGAGGACGCGCTGCGCGCGGCACTGCGGGGCCGCCGGACCGCGCGCGAGGTCCGCTTCGAGCTCGGCCTGCCCGGCCAGCGCCCGCTGGCGCTGCTCGGCTTCGCACCCGTGGCCACGCCGTCCGGCGCCGACGCGCCCGCCGACGACCTGCTGGTCCGCCTCGCCGCAGCGTCCACGCGCCACTGGCCGGCCGTCCATGCGGAGGCGTCGGTCGCCACCGTCGGCCGCACGGTCTACGTACTGCTACCGCTGGACGACGCGCCCGTCGCGCTGGCCACCGCGCGCCGACTCGGCGAGCAGGCGGCGGCCGTGCTCGACCGCAGCCTGGAGACGCCGCTGCGGGCCGCCTGCTCAAGAATCGCGAGCGGCCCCGAGGAGCTGCCCGAGCTGCGCGCCGAGGTCGACGACATCCTCCGCGTCACCACCGCCGACCCGGACGCGCCCGGCTTCGCGACCCTGCGCGAGACCCACGCCCGCGTCCTGCTCGCGCACGTCGGCGACGAGCTGGCCCGCCGCCCGCGCCTGCGCCACCCCGGCATCGAGGCGATGCTGGAGCACGACCGGACCAAGGGCACCGCGTTCGGCGCGTCCGTCGCCGCATGGCTCGACGCGGTCGGCAACATCGGTGAGGCGGCGGCTCGGCTGACCATCCACCCCAACACCCTCAAGTACCGCCTGCGCAGGGCAGGCGAGCTGTTCGGCGTCGACCTGGACCACCCCGACGACCGGCTCTCGTGCTGGCTCCAGCTCCGGATGACGCGCTGAGCATCCGGCTACGGCCGCTGAACGCCTCCTTCCGCGATGCTTGCGGTGCTGGTAGGACGGTTCGCATGAATTCTGCTGCCTATGACGCCGTCGTCGTGGGCGGCGGCCACAACGGGCTGGTCGCCGCCGCCTACCTGGCCCGCGCCGGTCGGCGCGTCGCCGTACTGGAACGCCAGGGCCACGCGGGCGGCGCGGCGGTCTCCGCGCACGCCTTCGCAGGCGTGGACGCGCGGCTCTCGCGCTACTCGTACCTCGTCAGCCTGCTGCCGAAGAAGATCGTCGCGGACCTGGGCCTGGACCTCACGCTGCGGCGACGCCGCTACTCCTCCTACACGCCCTACGGCGACACCCGCGGCCTGCTCGTCGACAACGGCGACGACGCGGCGACAGCCGCCGGCTTCCGCGCGCTGACCGGCGGCGACGGCGAGTTCACCGCCTGGCAGGACTTCTACGACCGCACCCGCCGGGTCGCCGAAGCGGTCTTCCCGACCCTCACCGAGCCGCTGCCGGAGCGCGCGCAGCTGCGCAAACTCGTCGCGGACGCGGCGGGCGAGGAGACCTGGGCGGCGCTGTTCGAGCGGCCGATCGGCGAGGCGGTGGAGTCCGCCTTCGCGGACGACGTGGTGCGCGGCATCGTCCTGACCGACGCCCTGATCGGGACCTTCGCCCACGCACACGACCCCTCACTGCGGCAGAACGCCTGCTTCCTCTACCACGTGATCGGCAACGGGACCGGCGACTGGGACGTCCCCGTCGGCGGCATGGGCGCGGTGACCGGCGCGCTCGAGCGGGCGGCACGCAAGGCGGGTGCGGAGATCCTGACGGGCTGTGAGGTGACATCAGTTCAGGCCGACGGCAGCGCTGCCGAGGTGGCCTTCACCGACACCTCCGGCGGCGCGCACGTGGTGGGCGCCCGCTGGGTGCTGTGCAACGCGTCGCCGCGCGAACTCGCCCGGCTCGTGGGCGACGCGACCCCGGCGGAGCCGGTGGAGGGTGCGCAGCTGAAGGTCAACATGCTGCTGACCCGCCTGCCCCGGCTGCGCGACCGCTCGGTCGACCCGCGCGCCGCCTTCGCAGGGACCTTCCACATCGCGGAGGGCTACCGGGAGTTGGAGACTGCCTACCGCCAGGCGGCGGAGGGGGCGCTGCCGGACCCGGCCCCGTCCGAGATCTACTGCCACTCGCTGACCGACCCGAGCATCCTCTCCCCGGAGCTGCAGCAGCGCGGCTACCAGACGCTCACGCTCTTCGGCCTGCACCAGCCCGCACGTCTCTTCCCCTCTCACGACCGGGAGTCGGCGCTGCAGGCCGTCCTCGCCTCCCTGGACGGGGTGCTGGACGAGCCGCTGACGGACTGTCTGGCCCGCGATGCCGACGGCGAGCCGTGCATCGAGGCGCGCACCCCGCTGGACCTGGACGCCGATCTCGGCCTCCCGGGCGGCAACATCTTCCACCGCCCCCTGGTCTTCCCCTTCACGGAGGCGGCCGACCCGTCCGCCGGCCGCTGGGGCGTGGGCACCCCCTACGCCGCCAACCTCCTCCTCTGCGGCGCGGGCGCACCCCGCGGCGGCGGCGTCAGCGGCATCCCGGGCCACAACGCCGCGATGGCGGCGCTGGGTTCGTAGCGCCGCGCTGGGGGCTCGGGTCAGTGGATGTCGGCGGCGGTGATCACGCCGCCCGAGACGGTGTAGGTGCCGCTGTAGTTCTGCACCGAGCCGTCGGTCTGGGTGGAGGTGATGACGGCGTCGACCACGCCCGGGTTGGACGCGTCGTCGGTGGCCTGCACCTGGATGTCCTGGGTGTCGCCGAAGCCGGACTGCCACTGGGCGTAGGAGGTGCCCGCGATGTTGTCGCCGCCCAGCTGCCAGGCGGACGTGAAGTCCTGGGCGTTGAGGTCCGCGTAGTACTGCTGCACCACCGCGGCGGGATCGTCGCTCGGCGTGGGCGGGGTCGTCGGCTCCGGGGTCGGGGTGTCGGTCGTCTGGGAGTCGCTCGAGCCGTCGGTCGACGACTGGTCCGTCGAACCCTGGTCCGCCGACCCCTGGTCGGTCGAACCCTGGTCCGTCGCGGACGGGGAGCCCGTGTCGGCCGGGCCCGCGACGACGACCGGCGAGTTCCCGCCCGGGGAGGCGAGGAGCAGGTAGGCCGCGGTGCCGCCCCCGCCCAGCACCAGGGCCGCGATCAGGCCGAAGAGCCACACCGGCAGGACCGTGGGCCCGATCCTCAGGAAGCCGTCGGGAGCCGACTCGTAGGGCGCCGGTGGCTGGGGCGCCCAGACGGGCTGGGGTTCGGGCTGGTTCGCCCCGCGCGGGCTGCCGCACCGGACGCAGAAACGAGCGGCGGCGTCGAAGGGCGCGCCGCAGTACCCGCAGTTCGTCATGTGCCTCTCTCCCTCCGGCTCAGACGGTCTTCAGAGACCGTGCACGGCCCGCTCGATCGTGGCGGCCAGCGTGGCCAGCGCGGTGACCCCGTCCAGCGCGGAGCGGACGCCGGCCATCAGGCGGCCCACCTTGCCGAGCCGTGGCTGCTCGGCCGCGAGTTCGCTGTCCGCGGCCTCGATGTCCTCGATCAGCTCGTCCCGGTCCGGGTGGTCCGAACGACGCAGCTCCGCGGACAGGTCCGCGAGCATGCCGCGGATCTCCTGCGGGGTCGGCTGCCGCGCGCCCGCCTCCACGGGCCCCTTGATGCGGACCTCGGCCTTGCTGTCGGGGCCGCTGGCCACCGCGTTGCCCCACACCTGGGCGCCGCCTCCGGCACTGATCCCGCTGTTGCCCGCCATGCCTACTCCCCTTGAGCCTTGTCCGAAGCAGAGGGTCAGATCTTGTTGCGCACGCTGCTGACGGTCTCCTTGATGACCTCGGTGAAGGCCCAGGACCGCTCACCGGAGGCGACCGAGCTTCCGTGCACGTTGGCTCCGTTGGTGGCGATGATGCCGTTGTTGACGATCGTCCGCTGGTTGCGCACCAGGTCGCCGACGTCGATGCCGCGCTCCTCGGCGAACTCCACCAACGCGTCCAGGGCCCGTCGTTCGCACACCCTGAGCAGCACCGCGCTGTCGAACTTCTGGAAGTAGCGGTGGTAGTTCGAGTCGGAGGCCTGCTGACGGACACTCAGTCGGGCGCCGTAGTCGAACACCCGCAGATCCCGGATCCGCTTGTCCTGTCGTCGCACCCGCCGCCGCAGCCGGAACTCGGAGAGGAACCCCGAGACGGCCCGGAACGGCGCGGCGACGAGGGCGATGAGGGTGGCCACCACCGACTCCACCAACTGCGCCACGACCTCGCCGAACGTGGGCCCGGGCATCAGGCTGTCGATCATCCGGTAGCGCTCGCGCAGCGGGCACAGCACCGTGTGCACACCCTCCACCAGCAGGCTGGAGTCCGAGCGGGCGAAGCGCAGGAAGAAGGAGGTGACCAGGTCACCCTGCCAACCCGTGGCGTGTACGGCCAGGTAGGTCCTGGCCCGGTCCTCCGGCTCCCGCTTGAGCTGGTCCACCAGCTCCGGTGGCACGGCGGCCGACGGCCGGCCGAAGGGGTCGGGCAGAAAGCGCCGGTCGTCGATCACGGCGTCCCCGTCGACGAAGACCCGCTCCTCGAACTCCAGGCCCGGCAGCGTCAGTTCCTGGAGCCGACGGGTCACGTGCGCGTACAGCTCCCGCACGTCGAAGCCGCCCGGCACCTCGCCGAGGTCGCCCGTCCGCTTCAGGTCGAGCGAGAAGGACCAGGAGTCGGTCTGCTCGCCGTGCCCGACGAAGGGCGAGTAGCCGCTGTAGACGGTGGTGTTGCCGTCCGCGTATCCGGACAGAGCGCGAATCCGTTCCTCCGCGGCCGGGTTGGGCGCCGGTGGCGCGTTGCGCAGGTCGAACTCCCCGGGGCGCAGGCTCTGCAGGTGCCGCCCGTAGCGCGTGGACATCTCGAAGCCGAAGACCACCGCCCAGGCCATGACCAGGACGAGCAGCACCAGCAAGGACGGCGCCCCGGCGAAGAGGAAGACGAGGAGCAGCACCAGCAGGACGGCCAGCAGCAGATCCCGGCTGTGCCGGCGGACCATGGCGTAGTAGGCGTGCCGCAGGACCAGCGAGATGTCGCAGGCGGGGGACGGGGCGACGCCCAGGTGCGGTTCGGAGGCGACCTGCTCGACGAGTGAGTCGGCGTACTCGCGGTCCAGATACGCGGCCGCGCACAGGTAGCGGGTGACGTCCTTGCCGCCGCCCCACCGGGGCGCGGCCAGTGGCTGCCTCGGCCCAGGCAGCGTGACCAGGGTCGGCGCGGGCGCGTCGGCCGGCGTCTCCGTGGGCAGGGTCACCCCGCATCCGCCACAGAACGACGCGTCCGGCACGGTCGAGGTTCCGCACGCCGCGCACGTGGTCGACGACAGGCCCATCAGCACCCCCGCTAGTTTTCCCTTCCAACCAGTGCATCACTGGCGGGAGTTGAAGGCGCGCCAACAAGAGGGCCGGTATCAAGATGTTATTCGGCCAAGCCCAGGGGCCTGGTGGGCCTCAGCCGCCGTAGCGGGCTCCGCGGAGGCGGGGTTCCAGGCCGATCCAGATGACCGACATCAGGCGGCGGGCGGACTCCTCCGGGGGCTCGGGGCTGCTGTCGAGGACCCAGCCCGCGAGGGCGTCTGCCGCACCGGTGATGATCGCGGCCATGGCCGCGGCCTCGCCGCGGTCGGGGCGGCCCTCGCCCGCGCGCGGGCCGGGGACGTCGTCGCCTGCGGCCTCGCGGACGGCCCGTCGCAGCAGGGCGGTGACCGCGCTGCTGACCTCGGCCCGGGCCGCGGCGACCTCCGCGACCACCGGCTCGCCCTGCGCCCGCGCCTGCTGGTAGAGCACGATCCAGCTGTCCCGGTGCTCGGCGACGAACGCGAAGAAGGCGGTCAGCCCGCGGAACAACTGCTCGCCCGGGTCCAGCGACGGGTCCGCCGCCTCGGCGAAACGGGCGATCAGGCGGTCGGCCTCACGGCGGATGCACGCCGCGAACAGCTCTTCCTTCGAACCGAGGTAGAGGTAGAGCATCGGCTTGGAGACTTCGCACTCCTCGGCGATCTCGTCCATCGACGCGGCGTGGTAACCGGACCGGGAGAAGACCTTCACCGCCGCGTCCAGCATCTGCTGTTCACGCTGTGCCCTCGGCACGCGCTTCGCCTTCACAGGGGCCTCGTCCCGGGCTTCCGATCGCACGCACCCGAGTCTATGTGCTCCGCGCCGCGCTCGACGCCACAGGTCGGACAACCTTCGCCGCACGGTGGATGCACTCCCGATGACGCCACGCCACGTGACCTGTGGCACTCGGAAGGGGCCTTGCGCGAGGGCGCGACCGCGCCTTGACTAGCACTGCTAAGTTTTCGTCGCGCGCGGCCCGGAGGGACCAAGGTGGAGACCTACACCGACCAGTACATCGGCGGCGGCTGGCGTCCCTCGCTCGGCGAGGGGACGATCACCGTCCTCAACCCCGCCACCGAGGAGGTCCTCGCCGCCGTCGCCGCCGGTGACGCCGCCGACGTGGAGTCCGCCGTCGCCGCGGCCCGCGCCGCGCAGCGCGCCTGGGGCTCCACCAGCAAGGAGACCAGGCTCGGTCACCTGACCGCGATCCGCGACGGCCTGGCCGCGCACCAGGAGGAGATCGCCGCCACGGTCACCGCCGAACTGGGCGCGCCCATCGGCTTCTCCACCGCCGTCCACGCGGCGCTGCCGCTCGCGGTGGCCTCCGGTTTCGTCGAGCTGCTGGCCGGCTTCGAGTTCACCGAGCGGGTCGGCAACTCCACGGTCTACCGCGAGCCGGCCGGTGTCGTCGGCGCGATCACGCCCTGGAACTACCCGCTGCACCAGATCGTCGCCAAGGTCGTCCCGGCCCTGGCCGCGGGCTGCACCGTCGTGCTCAAGCCGGCCGAGGACACCCCGCTGGTGGCCCGCCTGTTCGCCCGGATCGTCCACGAGGCCGGTCTGCCGGCGGGCGTCTTCAACCTCGTCACCGGCCTCGGCACCGTCGCGGGCGCGGCGCTGGCCGCGCACCCCGACGTGGAGCTGGTCTCCTTCACCGGCTCCACGGCCGTCGGCCGCACGATCGCCGAGCAGGCCGGCCGCGGCGTCAAGCGCGTCGCGCTGGAGCTGGGCGGCAAGTCGGCCAACGTCGTCCTGCCCGGCGCGGACCTGGCCCGCGCGGTCAATGTGGGCGTCGGCAACGTCTTCGCCAACTCCGGCCAGACGTGCAGCGCGTGGACCCGCCTGCTGGTCCACCAGGACCAGTACGAGGAGGCCGTCGCGATCGCGGCCAAGGCCGCCGCGAAGTACGTCCCCGGCGACCCGACCAGCCCCGAGACCCGCCTCGGCCCCGTCGTCAACGCCAAGCAGCGGGACCGCGTCCGCGGCTACATCCAGGCCGGTCTCGACGCGGGCGCCCGCCTGGTCGCGGGCGGCGTCGACGCCCCCGAGGGCGCGGACCGCGGCTTCTTCGTCCGCCCGACCGTCCTGGCGGACGTCACGCCGGACATGACGGTGGCCCAGGAGGAGATCTTCGGCCCCGTCCTGTGCATCCTCGCCTACCGCGACGAGGACCACGCGGTGGAGCTGGCCAACGGCACCGACTACGGCCTGGCCGGCGGCGTCTGGGCCGCCGACGAGGAGACGGCCGTCGCCTTCGCCCGCCGCATGGACACCGGCCAGGTGGACATCAACGGCGGCCGCTTCAACCCGCTGGCGCCGTTCGGCGGTTACAAGGGCTCCGGCATCGGCCGCGAGCTCGGCCGCCACGGCCTCGAGGAGTTCCTCCGGACCAAGTCCCTCCAGTTCTGACGTTCGTCCCAGGGCCGGTTGCCCTGTCCGGGGGCGCGGGCAACTGCGCGACAAGCCACCCGCGCAGCCGCTGACCGGCACGCGCAGAGCCATCCGCACATCAGTGGTTCTCGCGCAGTCCCCCGCGCCCCTGTGGTCCTCTTCGTAGAAAGGCTCTCCCCTCGTGACGACGACGGTCCGTGCCGCGCTGCTCTCCTCCGTGGGCGCTCAGCTGGAACTCACCGAGATCACCCTCCCCGACCCCGGGCCCGGACAGGTGCGGGTGAAGCTCGCCGCCGCGGGCGTGTGTCACTCCGACCTGTCGCTCGCCACCGGGGTACTTCGCGCCGCGACGCCCGTGGTCCTGGGTCACGAGGGCGCGGGGACCGTCGTCGCCGTCGGCGAGGGGGTGACGAAGGTCGCCCCTGGCGACTCCGTCGTGCTGAACTGGGCGCCGGCCTGCGGGCACTGCCACCTGTGCGAGCTCGGCGAGCCCTGGCTGTGCGAGAACTCCTACGCCGCGTCCGTCGAGCCGTACGCCACGCTGGCCGACGGCACCGCCGCCTACCCGGGACTCGGCGTCGCCGCCTTCGCCGAGGAGACCGTCGTCTCCGAGAACGCCGTGATCCCGCTGCCGCAGGGCGTGCCGCTGGACGCCGCCGCGCTGCTCGGCTGCGCGGTGCTGACGGGCTACGGCGCGGTCCACAACGCCGCGCGGGTGCGCGAGGGCGAGTCCGCGGTCGTCTTCGGGCTGGGCGGCGTCGGCCTGGCCGTGCTGCAGGGGCTGCGGATCGCCGGGGCGGGACCGGTCGTCGCCGTGGACGTCACGCCGGAGAAGGAGGAGCTGGCGCGCCGCCACGGCGCGACGGACTTCGTCCTCGCCGACGAGCAGACGGCGAAGACCGTCCGCAAGCTCACCGGCGGGCACGGCGCCGACCACGCCTTCGAGTGCGTCGGCCGCTCGACCAGCATCCGCGCCGCCTGGAACTCCACCCGCCGCGGCGGCCGCACCACCGTCGTCGGCATCGGCTCCAAGGACGACCAGGTCTCCTTCAACGCCCTGGAGATCTTCCACTTCGCCCGCACGCTGACCGCCTGCGTCTACGGCGACGGCGTTCCCGAGCGCGACCTCCCGATCCTCGCCGATCACGTCCGCGCGGGCCGCCTCGATCTCGACGCCCTCATCACGGACCGGATCACCCTCGACGACATCCCGGCCGCCTTCGACCGCATGCGCGAGGGCAAGGGCGGCCGTTCGCTGATCGTCTTCTAGGTCCGGCCGCCCGACCCGGTAGAGTGGTGCGGTTGCCCGCAACGAATGCTGCACAACCAGACCGACTGTGCGAAGGACCTGAGGAACGACGTGAGCACCGACTCCCCCGCCACCGCTGCCCAGGTTCTGCAGGAGGCCTCGCGCCGCCGCACCTTCGCCGTCATCTCGCACCCCGACGCCGGTAAGTCGACGCTGACCGAGGCGCTCGCGCTGCACGCGCAGGCGATCACCTCGGCCGGCGCCGTGCACGGCAAGGGCGGGCGCAAGGGCGTCACGTCCGACTGGATGGAGCTGGAGAAGGACCGCGGGATCTCGGTGACCTCCGCCGCGCTCCAGTTCGGGCACCGCGACCACGTGATGAACCTGGTCGACACCCCCGGTCACGCCGACTTTTCCGAGGACACCTACCGTGTCCTCTCCGCGGTCGACTGCGCGATCATGCTGGTGGACGCGGCCAAGGGTCTGGAGGAGCAGACCCGCAAGCTGTTCTCGGTGTGCCGCCACCGCGGCGTGCCGGTGATCACGTTCATCAACAAGTGGGACCGCCGCGGCCGCGAGGCGCTGGAGCTGCTGGACGACATCCAGAACATCCTGGAGATCACGCCCGTTCCACAGGTCTGGCCGGTCGGCAACGCGGGCAACTTCCGCGGCCTGGTCGAGGCGGCGGACACCGAGCAGTTCCTGAAGTACACCCGCGTCCCCGGCGGCACCCACGAGGCCGAGGAGGAGCGGATGGACGCCGCCGCGGCCGAGGCCGTCGAGGGCGAGCTGTGGCCGACCGCGCTGGAGGAGCTGGAGCTCGCGCTGGACTCCGGGCCGGGCTGGGACCCGCAGGCCTTCCGCGAGGGCAAGATCACCCCGGTCTTCTTCGGCTCCGCGCTCACCAACATCGGTGTCCGGCTGCTGCTCGACGCCGTCGTGGACCTGGCCCCCTCCCCGGACGCGCGGGAGCTCGCCAACGGCGACCACCGCCCGGTGGACGAGGAGTTCTCCGGCGTGGTGTTCAAGATCCAGGCGAACATGGACCCGGCCCACCGCGACCGCATCGCCTTCATCCGCGTCTGCTCCGGCGTCTTCGAGCGCGGCATGAACGTCACCCGCGCCGCCTCCGGCCGCTCGCTGGCGACCAAGTACGCGCACACCGTCTTCGGCGCGGAGCGCACCGTCGCGGACATCTGCTACCCCGGCGACGTGGTCGGCCTGATCAACGCGACCGCGCTGCGCGTCGGCGACACGCTCTTCGTCGGCAAGAAGGCCGAGTTCCCGCCGCTGCCCGCGTTCGCCCCCGAGCACTTCGCCGTGGCGCGTCCGAAGGACATCAGCCGCAGCAAGCAGTTCCGCAGGGGCATCTCACAGCTGGACGAGGAAGGCGTCGTCCAGGTCCTCACCTCGGACCGCCGCGGTGACCAGGCCCCCGTGCTGGCGGCGGTCGGCCCGATGCAGTTCGACGTCGTGCTGCACCGTATGGAGCACGAGTTCTCCTCGCCGATCGTGCTGGAGCGCCTGCCGTACTCCCTCGCCCGCGTCACCGACGCGGCGGGCGCGGAGGTGCTGAACCGCTCCCGCCTGGTCACCGGCGAGCCGCTGACCCGCCGCAGCGACAACGCGATGCTCGCGCTGTTCGGCGACAAGTGGCAGCTCAACAGCTTCGTCCGGGGCAACCCGGACGTGAAGCTGGAGACGCTGATCGCGACCGCGGACTGACGCTCCCTCACCCCGCCGGGCGACGGGCCTCCTTGAAGGCCCGGGAGACCTCCCAGGCATCCGCGACCGGACCGACGTGGCCGAGCTTGTCGGGGTTGAGCACGATCCGGATCGCCTGGATCCGGCCGTCCAGGACGTCCAGTTCGAGGGTGTGCAGCACCTTGCCGTCCTGGTCGCGGACGATGGCGCCCGGCTGGCCGTTGATCTCGTGCGGCTCGGTCGACAGACCGATCCGGAGCAGGTCGGGGAAGACGGCGGCGAGCAGCCGGGCCACCTTGTCGGCGCCCATGATCGCCCTGGCCAGCTGCGGGGCCTTGCCGCCGCCGTCGCCGACCATCGAGACGTCGGCGGCGAGCAGGTGCCGCAGGCCGTCGACGTCGCCCTCGCGCAGCGCGTCGAAGAACCGGGCGGCGAGCTCCCGGCGCTCCCTGCGGTCGGCCTCGAAGCGCGGTCGGCCGGCGTTCATGTGCCGCCTGGCCCGCACCACGAGCTGACGGCAGGCCTCCTCGGACCGCCCGACGGCCGAGGCGATCTCGGCGAAGCCGAAGTCGAACACCTCGCGCAGCACGAAGACCGCGCGCTCCAGCGGACTGAGCCGCTCCAGCAACAACAGCGCCGCCGTCGACACCGAGTCGGCGAGCTCGGCGGCGCGGGCCGGGTCCTGGTAGGGGTCGGCGAGCAGCGGCTCGGGGAACCACGGCCCGACGTACTCCTCCCGCTGGACCCGCGCCGAGCGCAGCACGTCGATGGAGATCCGGGTGACCACGGCGGAGAGGAACGACTTGGTCGACCTCGGCTCCGTGTCGGTGGCCTGGAAGCGCAGCCACGTCTCCTGGACCGCGTCCTCCGCCTCGCTGACGCTGCCCAGGATCCGGTACGCGATGGAGAACAGCAGCGGCCGCAGCTCCGCGAACTCCTCGACCTTGCTCATCGTGCGATCCTTCCCCGTCCCCTGGCGGCCAACCGGTCCGCCTGCGGTCAGTGCAGCTGCCCGGCGACGTAGTCGCCGGCGCAGGGCTGGCGGGTGATGATGTTCATCCGGTTCACCATGTTCATGAACCCGATGTGGATCACCAGCGCGGTCAGCTGGTCGGCGTCGTAGTGCCGGGCGGCGTTCTCCCACACCGCGTCGCCGACCCCTTCGGCCGCGTCCGCCACCCGCGTCCCCTCCTCCGCGAGCGCGAGCGCGGCGCGCTCGGCCTCGGTGAAGACGGTGGCCTCCCGCCACCCGGCCACGAGCGCGAGCCGCACCGGGCTCTCGCCCGCCGCGAGCGCCTCCTTCGCGTGCATGTCCAGGCAGACGGCGCACCCGTTGATCTGGCTCACCCGCGTCGACACCAGCTCCTGGGTGAGCACGGGCAGCCCGGCCTCCCTGATGACCTTGCCCGCGGCCATGAAGTGCTTGAGCGCCTTGCCGGAGACGGGAGCGGCGAAGAAGTCGAGTCGCGCGTCCATGGTGTGTCCCTCCGTCGTCGAAAGTGCCTACACCCCCGGGACGAGCGAACCCCTTGGCCTGTGACATCAGTGCGGACATCAGCGCCTGTGACCCGCGTCACCACCATGGGCCACGTACCCCCACCGGGTGGCGATGCGGTCGGCGATGTGGCGGGCGTCGTGCCACTCGGGCCGGTCTGCCTGTGGATCGTCCTGGGCTCCCGGGTCGCGCTCCTCCCCGGTGTGCTGGAGCGCCTGCCGGGCGTGCAGTGCGACGTCACGGGCACCTGGGGAACCGTCGCCTTCCGACTCGCCGTCGGCGTCCTCGGCCGCCTCGTCGCGGCCCGGCTCGACCGGCCGCGCGGGTAGCCGCCGCCCTTCGGAGCCACGCCGTCCGGCCGCGGAGCAACCGTCACGCGGCCGGCTGCGTCAGGGCCGTTGAGCAGTCGTTCGGCGCGAGAGCCGAGCGGGCTCACGTTGTGATCACCGGCCCGATCCTGGGGGAAACATGTCTTCATCCGAACCGTCCGGCAGAGTGCGGCAGTCCGGGGGCGGCAAGCGCCGTCGGCGCTCGGCGTTGGCGGCGCTCACCGCGACCGGCGGCTTCCTGGCCGCTTCCGCCGTGTTCGCGCCCGCCGCGCACGCCGGTCTCGACGCGCCCATGTCCACCTACTTCGACCAGCACTGCACCACCGTCGGTGGGGTCCCGACCGACGAGATCACGGTCAACGTGGAGAACCTGGGGCCGCAGAACGGCCTCACCTCCACCGGCGTGATCGTCGCGTACAGCACGGCCTCGGCCGGGAACGTCAGCCACGCCGGCAACTCCTGGCAGGGCTTCGACGCGAACCGCCACAACGCCACGTTCACCTTCGCGGTCCCCGCTCCGAGCGCCGCCGACACCCTCAGCCTCAAGGTGACCGGGTTCTGGAGCTCCCCGACGGAGCCGTCGGACACCGACACCTTCACCGCGCCGGTGACGGGCTGCGGGACCGGCTCGTCGACGACCCCGGGCACGTTCTCGGCCACCTCCTGGCCGTTCTCCTCTGCGTCGGCCACCGCGACGTGCGGCGTCCGCTACATCTACGTCCTGCACGGCGGCATCATCCGCATCCCCTGGGAGACGGTCACCGTGCACGCCGGCCCGGACTACAGGAACCTCACCGGCGCCGCGTACGCGGGCATGCCCGCCTGGGTGGACTACTGGACCGACGGCGGCAGCACCGGCTACACCCAGGGCCAGACCGGCTCGTTCGACTCGAGCGGCAACGCGACCCTCAGCTTCACCATCACCCCCACCGCGGGGACCGAGCTGAACCTCATGGTGAGCTCGCGGACCAGCGACGGCCGCACCTACCCGCAGCACCTCTGGGCGCCCTCCTGCGGCTAGCACGGGCAGGGCTCAGGACTTCGGCAGCACCTTGGCGAGCTCCTCCTCGGTGCGGCCGACGACCGTCGTGCCGTCGTCGGCGGTGATGATCGGACGCTGGATCAGCACCGGGTGCTCCGCCAGGGCCGAGATCCACCGTGCCCGCGCGGAGGCGTCGCGCGGCCAGGCCTCACGGTCCTTCATCCCGAGCTCCTTGGCCGCCTGCTCGTCGGTGCGGGTGATGTCCCACGGCTCCAGGTGGAGCCGCTCCAGCACCGCCTCCAGCTCGGCGGCGCTCGGCGGCTCCTCCAGGTAGCGGCGCACGGTGTACTCCGCACCGGCGGCGTCCAGCTCGCCGATCGCGACGCGGCACTTCGAGCAGCGGGGATTGATCCAGATCTCCATGGGCGCCAGCCTACGCGCGCTCTTCACGGGGATTGCGCACGGTGATCGCCTCCATTATCGTCACTCTGACATTAATGGAGGCGATCACCATGGACGTGCTCAACCACGTTCTCTTCCACCTCGGCGAGGACGCCGTCACCTGGGCGGAGCTGCTCGGGTTCGTGACCGGCGCGGTCTGCGTCTGGCTCTGCGTCCGCGCGACGATCTGGAACTTCCCGACCGGCATCGCCAACAACATCTTCTTCCTGGTGCTGTTCTGGAACGCGGCGCTGTACGCCGACGCCTCGCTGCAGGTGGTCTACCTCGTCCTCGGCGCCCTCGGCTGGTGGCAGTGGCTGCGCGGCGGCGCGCAGCGCTCCCGGCGCGAGATGGGGCACGCCGCACCGCGCACCCTCCTCGTGCTGGTCGCCCTGGCCGTACCGGCCACCTGGGGGCTGACCGTGCTGCTCCGCCAGGCGCACGACATCGCACCGTTCTGGGACGCGCTCACCACCTCGCTGTCGCTCGCCGCGCAGTGGCTGCTGAACGCCAAGCAGGTGGAGAACTGGTACTTCTGGATCGCCGCCGACCTGGTCTACATCCCCCTCTACGCCGTCAAGCGGCTCGACCTGACGGCGATCGTCTACTGCCTCTTCCTGGCCATGTGCCTGGTCGGCCTCCGCGACTGGCGGCGCCGGATGCAGAGCGCCCCGGCCACCCGCACCGCCCTGGCGGTGTCGGCATGAGCGAGCGGTTCCGGCACGGGCTCGTGATCGGCAAGTTCTACCCGCCGCACGCCGGCCACCACTTCCTGATCCGCAGCGCCGCGGACGCCTGCGACCGCGTCACCGTCGTGGTGATGGCCGCCGACGTCGAGTCCGTTCCGCTGGCCGAACGCGTCGACTGGATCCGGGAGTTCTGGATCGAGGAGCCGCACGTGCGGGTGGCGGGCGTGGTGGACAACCTCACGGTGGACTACGACAGCGACGAGATCTGGTCCGGCCATGTCGCCCTGATGCGTGACGGCGTCCGGCTGGCCGGGCAGGAGCCCGCCGTGGACGCGGTGTTCAGCTCGGAGCCGTACGGGCTGGAGCTCGCCGACCGCTTCGGCGCCACGGCCGTGCTGCTGGACACCGGACGGGACACCTTCCCGGTCTCCGGCACCAAGGTCCGCGAGGACCCCGTCGCTGCGTGGGACCAGCTCGCCCCGCCCGTACGCGCCTGGCTGGCCCGCCGCGTGGTGGTGCTGGGGGCCGAGTCCACCGGGACGACGACGCTCTCCCGCGACCTGGCCGCCGCCCTGCGCGCCCGGGGCGGCGTGCACGGCGCCACCCGCTGGGTGCCGGAGTACGGGCGGGAACTGACGGCGGCGAAGCTAGCCGCCGCCCGGGGCCGGGCCCGCGCGGCGGCTGAGCCGGAACCAAGCGTCTTCGACATCGACTGGGACGACCGGGACTTCGACCTCGTCTGCCGCCGACAGCTGGAGGCCGAGCAGCGCGCGGCCCGCGACGGCGGACCGGTCCTGGTCTGCGACACCGACGCGCTGGCGACCACGGTCTGGCAGGAACGCTATCTCGGCGCCACCTCCCCCACCGTGCGGGCCTTCGCGCAGGCCGTCCCGCCGCGCGCGCTCTACCTGCTGACCTCGCCCGAGGGTGTGGCCTTCCACGACGACGGCCTGCGCGACGGCGAGGACATCCGGCCGTGGATGCACGAACGCTTCCGCGCGGTCCTCGCCGAACAGGGCGTTCTCTGGCTCGAACTGCGCGGCGACCGCGAGGGGCGGCTCAGCCGGGCCCTCACGGCGGTGGACGCGATGCTGGCCGGGGGATGGGGACTGGCGGACCCCCTCGGCTGACGGCGGGAAGCCGACGGCGGGAACAGGACCGGGGCGGGCGGGGTTGGGCCCAACAGGCATGCAGCAACCAGCCGCGACCGAAGGAGAACCGCCGATGTCCGTCGTCGTCACCGCCGTGGTGCACCCGAAGCCCGGGAAGCTGGAGGAGGCCCTCTCCGTCTACGCCGCGCACATCGACGCCGTGCACGCCGAGCCCGGGTGCCAGCTGTACGCACTGCACACCGACAGCACCTCGATCGTCGTGATAGAGAAGTGGGCCTCCCAGGCGGATCTCGACGCGCACGCCAAGGGCGAGGTGCTGGCACGGCTGGGGCCGGAGCTGGACGCGCTGCGGGAGCGGCCCGCGGACATCACCGTGCTGGAGCCGCGCCCGGCAGGGTCGGCCGCGGCCGGCAAGGGAGCGCTGTAGCCCTCCGTAGCCGGAGGGGCCCCGGCCGACCGGGCAAAATCGTTCGTTCACTCACCTGTTCGGGTGAGCTTCGGGTGAGCTCGGGGTGAGCCGGGGCGGGACGGAAAACGCGGATCCCCCTCCTCCGTCACCGGAGCCGGGGGATCTGGCCTGTCGTGGCCTCGGGGACGCGTCAGCAGGGACCCGTCGGCAGGGACCCCCGTCAGTCGACCGGCGCGTGGAAGGCGCGGAGGCGGCCGACGCCTGGTTCGAGGGTCTTCCACGGCCCGGGGACGTCGATCACGGCGACCCCCGCCGTCGGGAAGCCGGTGGCGCGCAGGCGGGTCAGGGAGTCGTCGTCGAACTCGCCGGAGAGGATCTCCGCCAGGCCCTGGACGCCCGGGTTGTGCCCGACGAGCAGGACCGTGCGCACGTCCTCCGGGAGCTCCTGGAGGACCTCGATGAGCAACCCGGGCGCCGCCTCGTACAGCCGGTCGTCGTAGACGGTGCGCGGGCGCTGCGGCAGCTCGTGGGCGAAGAGCTTCCAGGTCTCCCGGGTGCGCGTGGCTGTCGAGCAGAGGGCCAGGTCGGGCGTGATGCCCGCGACCGCCAGCCACTGGCCGGCGGTCGGGGCGTCCTTGCGGCCGCGGTCGGCCAGCGGCCGCTCGTGGTCGGGCACGGCAGGCCAGTCGGCCTTCGCATGCCGGAGGACGATGATCGTGCGGGTCGTATCGACGCTCATGACTGCCAGCTTCCCAGAATCAGGACGAACCGGCAGGGGCTCACCCCATGTTGGATGCGATCGTCGCGATGATGCCGATGACCACGAGGATCGCGCCGATCAGCGCGAACATCTGGAGCAGCTTCTTGTTGCCGCCGGTGGGGTTCGGTTCGAGAACTGGCATGACGACGAGTGTGCCACTCACACCTCGTCCTCGATCTGCCGGGGTCGTCCGGCGCGCAGGCCGAGCACCAGCTGCACGGCCATCAGCACGGCGAGCAGCGCCAGCGGACCGTGCCAGCCGTGCTCGCGCTGGTAGAGCACGCCGATCAGGACCGGGCCCGGGACCGAGATCAGGTAGCCGACGCCCTGCACGAAGGCGGACAGCTTGGCCACGCCCTCGGAGGTGCGCGAACGCAGTCCGATCATGGTGAGCACGAGCGGGAAGGCGCAGTTCGCGATGCCCAGCAGCAGCGCCCACGCCCACGGCGCGGCCGCGGGCGCGAAGGCCAGCCCCGCATAGGAGGCGAGCCCGCAGGCCGCGAGCACGGCCGCCACCGGGCCCTGGTGCGGCAGCCGCGCCGCGAGCGAGGGGATCAGGAAGGACAGCGGCGCGCCGACGGCCATGGTGACGGCGAGCAGCAGACCGGACTCGGTGGCGGAGATGCCGGAGTCCTGGAAGATCTGCGGCAGCCAGCCCATGGTGGCGTAGGCGGCGGTGGCCTGGAGCCCGAAGAAGACGCCGAGGAGCCAGGCGGTGCGGCTGCGGGTGATCCGGATCCGCGGCGTGTGGGCGCTCGGCGCCCCGGCGCCGTCGCGGCCCAGCATCGCCGCCTGCGCGAGCCAGAGCGCCAGCGCGGCGGCGCCCGCGATCGACCAGACCCCGAGGCCGACCCGCCAGCCGCCGCCCAGCGCACTGGTCAGCGGCACCGCGACGGCGGCCGCCACGGAGGTGCCGAGCGCCAGCGACATCGAGTAGAGGCCGGTGACCGGACCGATTCGGTCCGGGAAGTAGCGCTTGACCAGCACCGGCATCAGCACGTTCGACACCGCGATACCCGCCAGTGCGAGCGCGCTGAGCAGCAGGAAGACCGCACTGTTCGGGGCGAACGAGCGGGCGGCGACGCCGAGGGTGATCGCGCCCATCCCCAGGCAGACGGTGACGGCGGGCCCGAGCCGCCGCGCCAGGCGCGGGGCGGCGAGGCCGACGAGCGCGAAGCAGAGCGAGGGCAGGGCGGTCAGCAGGCCGGCCACCCCGGCGTTCATGTGCAGCGAGCCGCGCACCTGGTCCAACTGCGGACCGAGCGCGGCCACCGCGGGCCGCAGGTTGAACGCGGCGACGGCGAGCGCGAGCGCGAGCAGCCAGCGGACACGGACCTTGGCGGCGGGCGACGGGGCCGCGCCGGTGGGAGAGGCGATCTGGCCGACGGATGCGGCGGACACGGTGGACGACTCGGCAGGCATGAGGGGATCATACAATCATGGGATGAATTTGGGGAACGGGTTTGCCGGCCTCGATCGGAGCGGGATGATGTCCACGAGCGGAACCGAACGGATCAGGAGCGACATGACCCTCACGACGCCCCGGCGCGAGCCGCTGGCCGATCAGGTGATCGCGCAGCTGCGCGCCCAGATCACCTCGGGCGAGTGGCCCGTCGGCTCCCGCATCCCCACCGAGGCGGAGCTCGTCGAGCGGCTCGGCGTCGCCCGCAACACGGTCCGCGAGGCGGTGCGCGCCCTCGCCCACAACGGCCTGCTCGACATCCGCCAGGGGTCCGGCACGTACGTCCTCGCCACCAGCGAACTGGCGGGCGTGATGCACCGCCGCTTCGCGGAGGCGGAGAAGTCCGAAGTGACGGAACTCCGCCTGGCGTTTGAGGCGG
>NZ_BBPP01000001.1:267926-354422 GCF_000787835.1 Streptacidiphilus melanogenes | reverse complement strand
ATGCACCGCCGCTTCGCGGAGGCGGAGAAGTCCGAAGTGACGGAACTCCGCCTGGCGTTGGAGGCGGCCGCGGCCCGCCTCGCGGCCACCCGCCGCACCGCGCAGGACCTGCGCCTGCTCCAGACGGCGCTGAACCGCCGCGAGGAGGCCTGGAGTTCGGGCGACGCCGAGGCCTTCGTCCTCAACGACGCCGCCTTCCACCAGGCGGTCATGGCCGCCTCCCACAACCGCGTCCTCGCTGACCTCTACGCCGACCTCGGCGAGGTCCTGCGCGAGGAACTGCGCGAAACCGTGGGCCCGGTCCTGGAGGAGCACCGCTACGTCAGCCACGACGGCATCCTCGACGCCATCCGCGCCGGCGACGCCGAACACGCGGCCGCCGAGGCCGCGAACGCGCTGCAGGGCTGCCGCAGCTGAGGCCTCGCCTGTCGGCGGGGGCTGCCTTTCGGTGGGATCTGCCTGTCAGCGGGGTCTGCCTGTCAGCGGCGTCTGGCAGTATCCGGCCCATGAAGATCGACACGCTGCTGCGGCAGTTGGCGGACGAGCACGTCCTGGAGTGGGACCGCCCGGAGGAGTTCCAGCGCGCCGGTGACCTGACGGTCGCCGGGAACGTGGTGTTCAGCTGCCCTGAACCGCCCGAGTGGTCCGAGTGCGAGGACGTACCGCCGGGCGACCACCCCGTCTACCTCGGCACGGTCCGGCGCACCGACCAGCAGAGCGGCGAGACCTCGACGTTCGTCACCATGGTGCTGGTCCCGCTGGCCGAGCCCGAGGTCATCGCCGAGGCCGTCTTCGAGGACGCGGTGGAGGACTGGCAGCCGCTGGGCGCCGAGACCGGCTTCCTGTGGGACTCGACCGCGATGGACGCGTTCCGGCCCGGCGGAACCCCGCCGAAGGGCTTCGCCGATCTGGACGCCCTCGTGGCGCACGTCGAGTCCGAGCTCGGCACGTCGGGCGCGGCCTGGGTGAGCGTCGTGGCCAACGAGCAGACCGGGGCCAACGTCCTGGCGTTCCCGGTGCTCGACGAGTCGGCGCTCTGCCTCGAGGCCCGTGACGAGGACGGCAAGCTGGTCGCCCTGCTGTTCGCCGGCTCGATGTGAACGCGAAGGGCGCGGGGAGCCAGGCTCCCCGCGCCCTTGGGCAAGGCGCTGCTTACGCGCCGATCGCGTGCAGGCCGCCGTCGACGTGGATCATCTCGCCCGTCGTCTTGGGGAACCAGTCGGACAGCAGCGCGACGACGCCGCGCGCGGCCGGCTCCGGGTCCGTCACGTCCCACTCCAGCGGGCTGCGGACGTTCCAGGTGTCGGCCAGCTGCTCGAAGCCCGGGATGGACTTCGCGGCCATGGACTTGATCGGGCCGGCCGAGATCAGGTTGCAGCGGATGTTCTGCTTCCCGAGGTCACGGGCGAGGTAGCGGGAGGTCGCCTCCAGCGCGGCCTTCGCCGGGCCCATCCAGTCGTACTGCGGCCAGGCCACCGTCGCGTCGAAGGTCAGGCCCACGATGGAACCGCCCTCGGCGGGCAGCAGCGGGAGGCAGGCCATGGCGAGCGACTTCAGCGAGAACGCGCTGACGTGCATGGCCGTGCCGACCGACTCCCACGGGGTGTTCAGGAAGTTGCCGCCCAGGGCGTCCTGCGGCGCGAAGCCGATGGAGTGGACGACACCGTCGAGGCCGCCCAGTTCCGCGCGCACGGCGTCCTCCACGGACGCGAGGTGCTCGGCGTTGGTGACGTCCAGCTCCAGCACCTTGGCCGGCTTCGGCAGCTTCTTGGCGATGCGCTCGGTCAGGCTCGGGCGGGGGAACGCGGTCAGGATGACCTCGGCGCCCTGCTCCTGGGCCAGCTTGGCGACCTGGAAGGCGATGGAGGACTCCATCAGCACGCCGGTGACCAGGACGCGCTTTCCGTCGAGGATTCCACTCATGGTGATCAGTGACCCATTCCCAATCCGCCGTCCACGGGGATGACGGCTCCGGTGATGTATGCGGCCTCGTCCGAGGAGAGGAAGCGGACGGCCGAGGCGATCTCGTCCGGGGACGCGTAGCGGCCCAGCGGGACCTGCGAGACGATCTCGGCGCGGCGGTCGTCGCTCAGCACCGCGGTCATGTCGGTGTCGACGAAGCCGGGGGCGACGACGTTGCAGGTGATGTTGCGGGAGCCCAGCTCACGCGCCACCGAGCGGGCGAAGCCGACCAGACCGGCCTTGGAGGCCGCGTAGTTGGCCTGACCCGCGGAGCCCAGCAGGCCGACCACGGACGAGATGAGCACGACGCGGCCCTTGCGGGCGCGCAGCATGCCCTTGGTCGCGCGCTTGACGACGCGGAAGGTGCCGGTGAGGTTGGTGTCGAGGACGGAGCTGAAGTCCTCCTCGGACATGCGCAGCAGCAGGGTGTCGCGGGTGATGCCGGCGTTGGCGACCAGCACCTCGACGGGGCCCTGGGCCGCCTCGATCTCCTTGAAGGCCTGCTCGACCTGCTCGGAGTCGGTGATGTCGCACTTGACGCCCAGCAGCCCCTCCGGCGGCTCGCCGGAACGGTAGGTGACGGCGACCTTGTCGCCCGCCTCGACGAAGGCGCGGGCGATGGCGAGGCCGATGCCCCGGTTGCCTCCGGTGACCAGAACCGACCGGCTCACAGGCATACCTCTCTCACGTGCAGCGATCTCGCGGACATTGCGACGCTATCCGCTCGCGGACGGCGTGGGCGAATCGACCCTCCACAGCGCGGCGCGGTGGTATCTGTCGGCTTCTGACAGTCGCACGCACGGAACGCGCGGTTCGGGGCAGGATGCGTACCAGCAAATCTTCCCTCGATCCCTCAGAAGAGGAGACCGATGTCGCGGACATCGCCAGGCATGGACGACTCCTTCCTCGCCCTGCCGCTGCGGCCCCTCGCCGACGCCGCACTCAGCCGGGCCCGGGCGCTCGGCGTCAGCCACGCCGACTTCCGCCTCGAGCGGGTGCGCAGCGCCTCGCTGCGCCTGCGCGACGCGCGTCCGGCGGGTGGTTCGGACTCGATGCAGCTCGGCTACGCGGTGCGCGTGGTCGTGAACGGCGCCTGGGGCTTCGCCGCGGGCGTGGACCTGACGCCGGAGGCGGTCGCCCGCGTCGCCGAGCAGGCCGTGGCGGTCGCCCAGCTTTCCGGCGTGCTCAGCGAGGAGACCGTGGAACTGGCCGAGGAGCCTGCCTACGGCGACGTCAGCTGGGTCTCCTCCTACGAGGAGAACCCCTTCGACGTGCCGGACGCGGAAAAGGTCGCGCTGCTGGCCGACTGGAGCCGCCGCCTGCTGGACGCCCAGGGCGTCTCGCACGTGACGGCCGCGCTGCTGGCCGTGCAGGAGAACAAGTTCTACGCCGACACCGCGGGCACCACCACCACGCAGCAGCGCGTGCGGGTGCACCCGGAGCTGGAGGCGGTCTCCGTCGACGAGGCGACCGGCGCGTTCGACTCGATGCGGACCATCGCCCCGCCGGTCGGCCGCGGCTTCGAGTACCTGCGCGGCACCGGCTGGGACTGGAACGCGGAGCTGGCCGAGCTGCCGGAGCTGCTGGCCGAGAAGATGAAGGCCCCCGGCATCGAGGCCGGCCGCTACGACCTGGTGGTCGACCCGTCCAACCTGTGGCTGACCATCCACGAGTCGATCGGCCACGCCACCGAGCTGGACCGCGCGCTCGGCTACGAGGCGGCCTACGCGGGCACCTCCTTCGCCACCTTCGACAAGCTCGGCTCGCTGCGCTACGGCTCGGACCTGATGCACGTCACCGGCGACCGCACCGTCGAACACGGCCTCGCGACCATCGGCTACGACGACGAGGGCGTGCAGACGCAGGCGTGGGACCTGGTCAAGGACGGCACGCTCGTCGGCTACCAGCTCGACCGCCGGATGGCGAAGCTGAAGGGCCTGGGCCGTTCCAACGGCTGCGCCTTCGCCGACTCCCCCGCGCACGTGCCGGTGCAGCGGATGGCCAACGTCTCGCTCCAGCCGGCCGCCGACGGCCCGGACACCGCCGGGCTGATCGCGGGCGTGGAGGACGGCCTGTACATCGTCGGCGACCGCTCCTGGTCGATCGACATGCAGCGCTACAACTTCCAGTTCACCGGGCAGCGGTTCTTCCGCATCCGCGGCGGCAAGCTGGCCGGCCAGGTCAAGGACGTCGCCTACCAGGCGACCACCACGGACTTCTGGGGCTCCATGGAGGCCGTCGGCGGTCCGCAGACCTACGTGCTGGGCGGCGCCTTCAACTGCGGCAAGGCCCAGCCCGGCCAGGTCGCGGCCGTCTCGCACGGCTGCCCCTCGGCCCTGTTCCGCTCCGTCAACGTGCTCAACACCCAGCAGGAGGCGGGTCGCTGATGACCGCACAGAACTCGGCTCTGCCCCACGAGCTGGTCGAGCGCGCACTGGAGCTGTCCCGCGCCGACGGCTGCGTCGTCATCGCCGACGAGGAGTCGACGGCCAACCTGCGCTGGGCGGGCAACAGCCTCACCACCAACGGCGTCACCCGCGGCCGGACGCTCACCGTTGTCGCCACCGTCGACGGCCAGGAGGGCACCGCCTCCGGCGTGGTCTCCCGCGAGGCCGTCACCAGGGACGACCTGGAGGACCTGCCGCCGAGGCCGCCGCGCGGGCGGCGGGCCCGGCCGAGGACGCCCAGCCGCTGCTGGCGGCCGCCGGTCCGGCCTCCGCCGACTTCACCGAGGCACCGGCCGAGACCGGCGCCGACGTCTTCGCCGCCTTCGCCCCGGCGCTCGGTGAGGCCTTCGCGCTCGCGCGCAAGAGCGGCCGCCTGCTCTACGGCTTCGCCAACCACATGGTCACCTCGACCTACCTGGGCACCTCCACCGGCATCCGGCTCCGGCACGACCAGCCGACCGGCACGCTGGAGCTCAACGCCAAGACCGCCGACCTCTCCGCCTCCGCCTGGGCGGGCGCGGCCACCCGCGACTTCCGCGACGTGGACGTGGAGGCCCTGGAGGCGCAGCTCGCGCAGCGCCTGGCCTGGGCCGAGCGGAAGGTGGACCTGCCCGCGGGCCGTTACGAGACGCTGCTGCCGCCCTCGGCGCTGGCCGACCTCATGATCTACATGAGCTGGTCGGCGGGCGGCCGCGACGCCAAGGAGGGCCGCACGGTCTTCTCCAAGCCCGGCGGACAGACCCGGGTGGGCGAGAAGCTGGCCCAGCTGCCGCTGACGCTGCGCAGCGACCCGGCCTACCCCGGCCTGGAGGCCTCGCCGTTCGTCCTCGCCCACGCCTCGGGCGGCGACAGCTCCGTCTTCGACAACGGTCTGCCGCTGGCCCCGACGGACTGGATCCGCGACGGCGAGCTGACCAACCTGCTGACCACGCGTCACTCGGCGGGCCTGACCGGACTGCCGGTCCGCCCCGGCATCGACAACCTCGTCTTCGAGGGCGCGGACCCGCAAGCGGGCCCGACGCTGGATGAGATGGTCGCCCGCACGGAGCGCGGCCTGCTGCTGACGTGCCTGTGGTACATCCGCGAGGTGGATCCGGCGACGCTGCTGTTGACGGGCCTCACCCGCGACGGCGTCTACCTGGTCGAGAACGGGGAGGTGACCGGCGCGGTGAACAACTTCCGGTTCAACGAGTCCCCCGTCGACCTGCTCGGCCGGATCACCGAGACCGGTCGCACCGAGGCGTGCCTGCCGCGCGAGTGGGGCGACTGGTTCACCCGCGCGGCGATGCCGCCGGTGCGGGTCGCGGACTTCCACATGAGCTCCGTGAGCCAGGCGTCGTGACGCCCCACTGACCGGTCCGGCCGGTCTCCGGCAGTCCCGGTCCCCGGCATGTCGCGGGCACCCCCCTCTCCTCGGGCGGGTGCCCGCGGCGTACGGTGGAGCGACGGGGGAGCGAGCCCCACAGAGCGCGAAGGGGCGGTGCGGCGGGGATGACCAAGGCGAAGGCGATCCGGATCACCGGCGCGCGGTCGAGCCTGACCGACGACGTGCGCGCGCGGCAGCGCCGCTACCTGGTCTCCATGCTGGTCCGCACGGTGTGCGTGATCCTCGCCGTCGTGCTGTGGCAGGAGTCGCGGATCGCGGCCATCGTCGCCCTGGTCGGCGGCACGGTCATCCCCTACTTCGCCGTCGTCTTCGCCAACGCGGGCCGCGAGGGCGCACCGAGGGCGCCGGAGTCCTTCGCCGTCGACTTCCGGCCGCCGCCCGCGCTGGGCCCCGGCGCCGGCACTGGCTCTGGCACCGGCACCGGTACCGGTACCGGCACCGGTGATTCGAACACCGACGCGCAGCCGTGACGCGCGTTCCTGGCCACGCCCTCAAGCCTTAACGGAGCCTTAGCGGGAGCCCGAATTTGTTTCTCGGGATCACTGGCCAACGGCACATCCCTTCATGCCATACTGCTGACGCGCTCCGCATCCCCCGTCGGAGCGACGGACCGATGCCGGGCGGCTCCCCCCGTGGCTGCCCGGCATCGCCTTGCCCGCCGCGCGCGGATTAGGGTGGTCGGCATGAGCTCCGACACTCTCGCCTCCGAGACCCCGGATCAGCCCGTCTGCTCGGCCAAGGGCTGCCGCGCCGCCGCCGCGTGGGTGCTGGCCTGGAACAACCCCAAGCTGCACACCCCCGACCGCCGCAAGACCTGGCTCGCCTGCGACGAGCACAAGGACCACCTGTCCCAGTTCCTGGACCTGCGCGGCTTCCTCAAGGACGTCGTGCCACTGGCCGACTGGCAGGCTGCCGACTCACCGGAGGGCGAGGCCCGGGCAAGCTGACCCGCACCCCTGGCAGCGCCGGCACGGGTTCGGCCCCTGGCCGCAGCAGCCGCCACGCCAGCAGCGCCAGCACGGCGACGCCGACGAGCACGTACACGTTGCCCAGCAGCATCTGCCCTGGATTCCAGCGCAGTTCACGGAGCTCGCCCATGGGCACGACGAACAGCGACCAGCCACTGAAGACCGCGACCAGCGCGCCGAGCAGTAGGCGCGGCCCGCGCGCGGACGAGTGCCGCACCTGACGCACCAGCAGGGCGGCCAGCGGCACCACGAAGACCCAGTGGTGACTCCACGATATGGGGCTGGCCAGCGCGCCCGCACAGGCCGTGACCAGCAGGGCGCCGAGGGCCTCGCCACGGGAGTGCAGCTTGCGCGCGAGCAGCAGCGCAACGACGACGCAGAGGCCCGCGGCCACCGCCGCGACGGCGAAGGCCCAGCTCGCCTGCCCGGTCAGTCGCTGCATCAGCCCGTTGAGCGACTGGTTGCCGCCCCAGGCGTTCCCGGTGGCGTCGTCGCCGCCCAGCATGCCCCCGGTCACGTAGTCGACCGTGTCGGTCGGGAGCAGCAGCGCGCCGAGCAGGTTGAGCCCGACGAACACTCCGAGCGCCCGCCCTGCGTCCGCGCGGCGGCCGGTGACCAGCAGGTACGCAACGAAGATCAGCGGCGTCAGCTTGACGGCAGCCGCCAGCCCGATCAGCGTCCCGCCCCAGCGGGTGCGCGGCAGCAGCAGTCCGTCGGCGACGACGAGCGCGAGCAGCAGCAGGTTCACCTGCCCGAGCGAGAAGGTGCGCCACACCGGCTCCAGTGCGAACGCCCCCACCATGGTCAGCGCGGCGACCGGCGTCCAGCGCGCGTCCCTGAAGGGCGTCCGCACGACGAACGCGAGCGCGAACGTCGAGACGACGGCCATCACTCCCCACGCGAGCTGCAGCGGAAGCAGCGTCAGCGGCGTGAACAGCAGCGCCGCGACGGGAGGATAGGTGAACGGCAGCTGCCGCACCTGCGACCAGTGCGGGAGAGCCGCCAGCGGCTCGTACAACGGCTTGCCATGCAGCACGGCCCACGCGCCCGCCCGGTACACGGCGTCGTCGAACCCCATCGGCCACCCGAGCACCCACCCCACGACGGCGGTCACACCGAACACCAGGGCGATGGCCGCAGCGGGGTGACGGGTCGGCAGCAACTTCCCCAGGCCGTGCGTCCGTTCCTCGTGCGTCATGCGGGCTCCCCCTGGCTCGGATGGCACGCGCCACTCTATGCCCTGCACATTTCCGACCATCGCACGGATATTCAGTTGCCCTACTTCGGAGGCGCGGGGAACTGCGCGAGAAACCAACGACATCGGGGCACCCCCGGCCGAAGGCTGGGGGAGGATGGCCCTGCGCGTTCGGCATGCCGGCTGGGTGCGTTCCCCGCGCCTGCGGGTGAGTTCAACGTCCCCCGCGCCCAGCCTGGCGGGCTTCAGCCGCCGATGGCGGACATCGGGCGGGCCGGCTGGTGGAAGGCCGGGGCGTCGATGCCTGCCGGGGCGTCGGTGCCGGCGGCGGCCTTCTTGCCCCACATCGCCTTGCGCCACAGCTCCGCGATGTCGGTGTCCGTGCCGCCGCCGCGGAGCGCCCCGCGGAGGTCCGTCTCCTCCGTCGCGAAGAGGCAGTTGCGGATCTGGCCGTCGGCGGTGAGCCGCGTACGGTCGCAGGCGCGGCAGAACGGGCGGGTGACCGAGGCGATGACGCCCACGCGTCCGGGACCGCCGTCGACGAGCCACCGCTCGGCCGGCGCCGCGCCGCGCGCCGCGCTCGGCTCGGGGGTGAGCGTGAAGCGCGCGGAGAGGCGGTCGAGGATCTCCTCCGCGGTGATCATGTTGGTGCGCACCCAGCCGTGCTGGGCGTCCAGCGGCATCTGCTCGATGAAGCGGAGCTCGTAGCCGCGCTCCAGGGACCACGCCAGCAGGTCGGCCGCCTCGTGGTCGTTGACGCCGCGCATCAGCACTGCGTTCAGCTTGACCGGCAGCAGGCCCGCGGCCTCCGCCGCGGCGAGGCCGGCCAGGACGTCGTCGAGGCGGTCGCGGCGCGACAGCGTCCGGAAGGTCTCGGGGTCGAGGGTGTCCAGGGAGACGTTGATCCGGTCCAGCCCGGCGGCCTTCAGCGCGGACGCCGTCCGCGCGAGGCCGATGCCGTTGGTGGTGAGCGACAGCTCAGGCCGCGGCGTGAGCTCCGCGCACCGGGCGACGATGCCGACCAGACCGGGCCGCAACAGCGGCTCGCCCCCGGTGAAGCGGACCTCGCGCACGCCCAGGGCCTGCACGGCGATCCCGACCAGCCGCACGATCTCGTCGTCCGTCAGCAGGGTGTCCTTGGCCAGCCACTGCATGCCCTCCTCGGGCATGCAGTACGTGCAGCGCAGATTGCACCGGTCGGTCAGCGAGACACGCAGGTCGACGGCACGACGCCCGAAGGTGTCGAGCAGACCCTGCTCCGCCGTGGTCACGATGCCCTCCGCCTTCCGTTGCCTTCCGCTCCAGCCTAGTGCCCGCGTGCGACACGGCCGCCCTGCCGACCGCGCGACGGACACCGGGGACGCCATGGACACTGAGGAGTGTCCATGTCGGGCTTCTCACCGCTGGGGCCTATTCCAACCCTCGTTTGGATCTTGCGAGCATGACGTCCATGGCAAGCACTCCGGATGGCACCTCCCCGTCCAGCCCGGTCGCGTCCGGCCCGCCGCCGCTGGACGGCGTGCTCGTGGCCGACTTCAGCCGCGTGCTGGCCGGCCCGCTCGCCGCGGCGACCCTCGCCGACCTGGGCGCGACCGTGATCAAGGTCGAGCGTCCCGGCGAAGGCGACGACACCCGCGCGTGGGGTCCGCCGTTCGTCGACGGCACCGCCGCCTACTTCGACTGCGCCAACCGCTCCAAGCAGGGCGTCACGCTGGACCTGGCCGATCCCGGGGACGCCGCGCTGGCGCGCGAGCTGGCCGCTCGCGCCGACATCCTGATCGAGAACTTCAAGCCCGGCTCGCTCGCCCGCTACGGCCTGGACCAGGCGTCCGCGCTGGCCGCGAACCCGGGGCTGGTCTACTGCTCGATCACGGGCTTCGGCACCGGCAGCGCACTGCCGGGCTACGACTTCGTGGTGCAGGCCGTGGGCGGCCTGATGAGCATCACCGGCGCACCGGACGGCGAACCGCACAAGGTCGGCGTCGCACTGGTGGACGTGCTGACGGCCAAGGACGCGGTCGCCGCGATCCTCGCCGCGTTGCACCACCGCGACCGCACCGGCCAGGGCCAGCACGTCGAGGTGAATCTGCTCGCCAGCCTGCTCGGCTCGCTGGCCAACCAGGCCTCCTCCTACCTCGCCACCGGCAGCGCTCCGTCCCGGATGGGCAACCAGCACCCCAGCATCGCCCCCTACGAGACGCTGCGTTGCGGCACGGGCGCCTCTGACGGCACGGGCGGCGCCGAACTGCTGGCCGTCGCCTGCGGCAACGACGGGCAGTTCCGCGTGCTCGCGAAGACCCTCGGGGTCCCGGGCCTCGCCGAGGACCCGCGCTACGCGACCAACGGCGAGCGCGTGCGCAACCGCGCCGAGCTGGTCGTCGTGCTGGAAGCGGCCCTGGCCGCCCGCGGCGCGGCCGAGTGGCAGGCGCTGCTGACCGAGGCGGGCGTGCCGTGCGGGCCCGTCAACGACCTGGCCGGCGCGTTCGCACTGGCCGCCGAGCTGGGCCTGGCGCCGGTCGCGGACGTGGGCCCGGGCCGGGTGCCGCAGGTGCGCAGCCCGCTCACCCTGACCGCGACTCCCGTCCGGCCGCCCGTCGCGCCGCCGCGGCTCGGCGAGCACAATGACGCCGTACGCGCCTGGCTCGCCGCTCCCGCTTCCCACCCTCTCCCCGCTGACAAGGACCGCGCATGAGCACCGCTCTCGACCCCCGTGACCCGCTCGGCTTCGACGACCTGCTGAGCGAGGAGGACCTCGCGGTCCGCGACACCGTCCGCGCGTGGTGCGCGGACCGGGTGCTGCCGCACATCGCCGACTGGTACGAGGCGGGCGAGCTGCCGACCGTGCGCGAGCTGGCCCGTGAGCTCGGCTCCATCGGGGCGCTCGGCATGCACCTGCACGGCTACGGCTGCGCGGGTGCGACGGCCGTCCAGTACGGCCTGGCCTGTGTGGAGCTGGAGGCCGCCGACTCCGGTCTGCGTTCGCTGGTCTCCGTCCAAGGCTCGCTGGCGATGTACGCGATCCACCGCTGGGGCAGTGAGGAGCAGAAGCAGCAGTGGCTGCCCGGCATGGCGGCCGGCGAGACCATCGGCTGCTTCGGCCTGACCGAGCCCGACCACGGCTCCGACCCGGCCTCGATGCGCACCAGCGCCAAGCGGGACGGCTCGGACTGGATCCTCAACGGCCGCAAGATGTGGATCACCAACGGCTCGGTGGCCGGCGTCGCCGTGGTCTGGGCGCAGACGGACGAGGGCATCCGCGGGTTCGTCGTCCCGACGGACACGCCCGGCTTCTCGGCGCCGGAGATCAAGCACAAGGGCTCGCTGCGGGCCTCGGTCACCAGCGAGCTCGTCCTGGACAACGTCCGGCTGCCCGCCGAGGCGGTCTTCCCGGAGGTCCGCGGCCTCAAGGGTCCGCTGTCCTGCCTCAACCAGGCCCGTTACGGCATCGTCTGGGGCTCGCTCGGTGCGGCCCGCAGCTGCCTGGAGGCGGCGCGCGAGTACAGCATCACCCGCGAGCAGTTCGGCAAGCCGATCGGCGGGTTCCAGCTGACCCAGGCCAAGCTGGCCGACATGTCCCTGGAGCTCAACAAGGGCCTGCTGCTGGCCTGGCACCTGGGCAACCGGATGGACGCGGGCACGCTCCGCCCGGAGCAGGTCAGCTACGGCAAGCTCAACAACGTGCGCGAGTCCATCGAGATCGCGCGGACGGCCCGGACGATCCTGGGCGCGAACGGCATCAGCTACGAGTACCCGATCATGCGCCACGCCAACAACCTGGAGTCGGTGCTGACCTACGAGGGCACCGTCGAGATGCACCAGCTCGTCATCGGCAAGGTCCTGACCGGCCAGGACGCCTTCCGGTAGCGGTCCGCGACGGATTCTCGCGCTGCGGCTGGTCCTTTTTCCCGACGGAATCAACCAGCCGCAAGGAGAGTCCGATGACCGCGATCATCACCGGGGCGAGCCGGGGCTTCGGCCGGGCCATCGCCGCCACGTTCGTCGCCCAGGGGACGCGCGTCCTCGGCGTCGCCCGGAACGAGGCCGAGCTCGCCGCCGTGCGCGAGGAGCTCGGCGAGGGCTTTGTGCCCGTCGTCGGGGACGCCACCGACGAGGCGCTCGCCGAGCGTCTCCTGCACGAGCACCGTCCGACGCTGCTCGTGCTCAACGCCGGGGTCGGGCCGCACCTCGGCGCGGTGCACGAGCAGACGTGGGAGACGTTCAGCGTCAACTGGAACACCGACACCCGCCAGGCCTTCACCTGGACCCGCGCCGCGCTGCGGCAGCCGCTCGCGCCCGGGAGCGTCGTGGTGGAGATGTCCAGCGGCGCCGCGCTCAAGGGCTCCCCGCTCAGCGGGGGGTACGCGTCGGCCAAGGCGGCGGTCCGCTTCATCAGCGGCTACGGCGCGGAGGAGTCGGCCCGCGCCGGCCTCGGCATCCGGTTCGTGGCGTTGCTGCCGCAGCTGACGCCGCTGACCGGGATCGGCTCGCTCGCCGTGGACGGCTACGCCGCGCGGGCCGGGGTGGACCGGGAGACCTTCATCCGGGGCCTGGAGCCCGTGCTGACGCCCGAGCTGGTCGCGAAGGCGGTGCTGCAGGTGGCGACGGACCCGGACAGTGCGGCCGAGTACGTCGTGACCGGCGCGGGCCTCAAGCCGCTGGGCCAGTGACGTGACTACCGTGGGCTCCATGGTCTCGAACCCCGAGTTCGCCGCGCTCACCGAGCCGTTCCGGCCGGAGCTGCTCGCGCACTGCTACCGGATGCTCGGCTCGCTCCACGACGCCGAGGACCTGGTGCAGGAGACGTACCTGCGGGCGTGGCGCGGCTTCGACCGGTTCGAGGGGCGGTCCTCGGTCCGGCGGTGGCTGTACAAGATCGCGACCATGGCGTGCCTGACCGCGCTGGAGACCCGGTCGCGGCGGCCGCTGCCGTCCGGGCTCGGCGCGCCGGAGGACGACCACCGGGTCGCCGTCGCCGCGCGCGAGCCGAGCGTCCCATGGCTGGAGCCCGCGCCCGACGCCCGGTTCGGCGGGGGCGGAGACGACCCGGCGGCGGTCGTGGCCGCGCGCAGCGGCGTGCGGCTGGCGTTCATCGCCGCGCTGCAGTTCCTCTCGGCCCGCCAGCGCGCGGTGCTGACGCTCCGTGACGTGCTGGCGTTCCGGGGCGCGGAGGTCGCGGAGATGCTGGACACGACGGCCGCCGCGGTCGACAGCACGCTGCGGCGCGCCCGCGCGGCCCTCGCCGAGGCCGGTCCGGTCGCGGACGACCTCGCCGAACCCGACGAGACCGCCCGGCGCAGACTGCTCGACGACTACGTGGACGCCTTCACCCGGGCCGACGCCGACGCACTGGTGCGGTTGCTGCGCGCCGACGTCGAGTTGGAGATGCCGCCGACCCCGACCTGGTTCACCGGCCGCCCGGCGGTCGTCGGCTTCCTCTCCGCCAGGGTCATGCGTCCGGGCCTGTGGCGGATGGAGCCGACCCGCGCCAACGGCCAGGCCGCGGTCGTGATCCGCAGGCGCGGTGACGACGGCGGCTACCACCCTTACGGGGCGCAGGTGCTGACGCTGTCCGGAGCGGCGGTGGCGCGCATCACCTCGTTCAACGACCCGCACCTGGTCCCCTTGTTCAGCTCCGCGCCGTCGCCTGGTTGAGCTCGGCCGTGTCCTCGGCCGCGAGCGGCGCCGCGGGCAGCGCGGAGGCGGGCACGGGCGGGCGGGGCAGTCGACGGGCGAGCGGCAGCACGAGCGCGCCGAGGACGAACCCGTAGCAGGTGACGAGCCCGTGGCCGTTGGCCTGGGCCACCCACATGGCCAGGCCGGCTGCGGGCGCGGCGAGGGCCAGCAGCCGCGGCTTGGCGTCCGTGGCGCTGAGCAGCAGGCCCGCCGCGAGGGTCGCGGCCAGGAAGTACGTCGCGCCGGAACTGCCCGCGAAGTTACGCGGGTCGGTGCTGCGGGCGGTCTCCCCGAAGATCTCGTCGATCCGTTGGGGCAGCAGGATGCCCGCCGCGAACAGGGCCAGCATCAGCGGCGCGCGCCAGAACCACTGTGCGAGCGCGGCGACGGCCGCGAGGGTGACCAGGTTCCAGACGGTCCCGAACGCCCCGCCGTTCTGCATGAAGACGGAGGTCACCACCCGCCACCAGCCGTTGCGGCGCGGATCACTGTCCAGCGCGTCCATCGCCCCGGACCAGCACAGCTGCAGCACCACCGCGCCGACGGCCACGGCGGTGAGCGCTACCGCGGCCCAGGGCACCGGCCGGCGACGGACCGTGTCCTCGCCGACCAGCACCACCCCGGTGCGGAACAGCAGCACCATCAGCGCCGCGGTCGTCAGGTTGAACGCAATGGCACTCAAGCGGATCTCCCCCGTGATCAGGCTCAACAGTGAGCATGATCACTTTACGGGGGAGAGGTGACTGGTGCCGCGCCCGCCAACCTCTGCGCGGGGCAAGGCCGGCGGGCACGGCACTAGAAGGTGATCTTCACCTTGAGCGCCGTGCGCTCGTCCATCGACTTGTAGCCGTCCGGGACTCCGGACAGCGGCACCTCGGCGTCGAAGACCGGGGAGGGGTCGATCACGCCGGAGAGGACGTCCGCCAGCAGCTCGGGGATGTAGGCGCGGGCCGGGGCGACGCCGCCGCGCAGGGCGACGTTGCGGTTGAACATCTGGCTGATGTCGACGCCCGCGCTGCCGCCGTGCGGGACGCCGACGTAGCCGACCGCGCCGCCGTCGCGGGTGATGGAGATCGCGGTCTTCATGGACTGCTCGGTGCCCACCGCCTCCAGCACGGCGTGCGCGCCCAGACCGCCCGTCAGCTCGCGCACCGCGTCGACCGCCTCGTCGCCGCGCGCGGCGACGACGTCCGTCGCGCCGAAGGTGCGGGCGATGGCGGTGCGGGTCTCGTGGCGGCCCATCGCGATGATGCGCTCCGCGCCCAGCCGCTTGGCGGCGAGCACGCCGCACAGGCCGACCGCACCGTCGCCGACGACGGCGACCGTCGCGCCGGGACGGACGCCCGCCGCCAGCGCCGCGTGGTGGCCGGTGGACATCACGTCGGACAGGGCGAGCATCGCGGTCAGCAGCCGCTGGTCCGACTGGGCGTCAGCGGGGAGCTTGACCAGGGTGCCGTCGGCGAAGGGCACCCGGACCGCCTCGCCCTGGCCGCCGTCGGAGCCGGGCTCGCCCCAGAAGCCGCCGTGCGGGCACGAGGTCTGCAGGCCCTCGGCGCAGAACTCGCACACGCCGTCGGACCAGACGAACGGCGCGACGACCAGGTCGCCGGGCCCCACGCCGCGGACGTCAGCGCCGACGGACTCGACCACGCCCAGGAACTCGTGCCCGATCCGCTGGCCCTTCTCGCGTGCGGCGACGCCGCGGTAGGCCCACAGGTCGCTGCCGCAGATGCAGGCGAGGACCGTGCGGACCACGGCGTCGGTGGACTTCCGCACGACCGGATCGGGGACCTCCTCCACCCGGATGTCGTTCGGTCCATGGATCACAGTGGCGCGCATGTTTCTGTCTCTCTCTGTCTCTCCGTGCAGGCCGGTCGGGCGCTGTCGGGCTTCCACCGTATTGTGTTCCACCGTGCTTCCTGGATCTGACATCGAGACGTGGCCCGCGGACTACCCGGACGCGGGGTGGGCCGTGGTCGACGTGGAGACCACCGGCCTCGGCCGGACGGACCGCGTCATCTCCGTCGGTGTCTACCAGCTCGACCCGCGCGGCGCGGTGCAGGACCACTGGTACGCGACCGTCAATCCGGAGCGCGATCCCGGCCCGGTCTGGATCCACGGGCTGACCAGCGACATGCTGGAGGGCTCGCCGACCTTCCCCGGGGTGGCCGAGGAGCTGAGCCGGCGGCTGGCGGGGCGGGTGCTGGTCGCTCACAACGCCCTGTTCGACTGGTCGATGATCTCCCGTGAGTACGCCCGGATGAGCAGCCGGGCGCCGATCGAGCAGCGGCTGTGCACCATCGTGCTCTCGCGCGACCTCGGGCTGCCGCTGCCCAATCACAAACTCGGCACCCTGGCGGCGCACTTCGGCGTCGAGACGCGCCGCGCGCACCACGCGCTGGACGACGCGCGGGTGCTGGCGGAGGTCTTCCGGCCGAGCCTGCGGCTGGCGGCCGAGGCGGGGCTGCGGCTGCCGCTGGTGCCGTGCGTCCCGATAAGCGATCTGGGCCTGGCCGAGGAGTCCCGGGCGGCCGCCCGCTCGTACATCCCCGGACAGGCAGGCCCGCAGATGGTGCGCCGGGCCGGCGCGTGGGGCGGATACCGCCCGGCCAAGCGGCGCCCCGTCTGTCCGTACCCGAACCCGGGGCGCTGGCGTCCGGACGGTCCGCTGGTCCAGGGCATGCGAGTGGCGATCACCGGGGACACCGCGACCGACCGCGAGGTGCTGGAGGACCGGCTCACCGAGGCCGGGCTCCACGTCGCCTCGTCTGTGAGCCGTCTCACCAGCCTGCTGGTGACCAACGACCCGGGCGGCTGGTCCACCAAGGCCCGCAAGGCGCGCGAGGTCGGCACGCCGACCGTGGACGAGGCGGCGTTCCTGCAACTGCTGCAGCACGTCCAGGAGCAGGAGGCCGCGCCTGGGCCGGCGCAGGGCGGACCCCCGGCGCAGGGGCGCTGAGAAGCGGAGGTACCGTTCTTCAGTGTTCCGCATCCTGCTCACCCGGCGCTGGGTGGCGCTCACCCTGGTGTTCCTGGCCCTCATCCCCGCGATGATCTGGCTGGGCCAGTGGCAGTACCACCGCTACCAGCAGACCAACCGCAACAACGCCATGACCAACGCCAATCTGGACGCGGCGGCGGTTCCCATGGAGTCGTTGTCGAAGCCGGGCGCGACGGTCCCGCTGAGCGAGATGTACCGGACCGTCACCGCGCACGGGCACTTCGACCCGGCGCACCAGTTCGTGGTGCGGCACCGCACCGACGCCTCCGGCGACAACATCGGCTTCTACCTGGTCACCCCGCTGATCCAGGACGACGGCAAGGCGGTGCTGGTCAACCGCGGCTGGATCACCCCCGGCAACACCATGGGCGCCCAGTTCCCGGCCGTCCCGTCCACGCCGACCGGCGAGATCACCGTCACCGGGCGGCTGCGCCCGGACGAGACCACGGCGCTCACCGGCATCCGGAACCCGGGCGGCATGCCCGACCGGCAGTTCATGCTGATCAACAGCGGTGAGCAGCAGAAGCGTCTCGGCGAACCGCTGCTGGCCGGCTATCTGGAGCTGACCGGTTCCTCGCCCGCGCTGCCCTCGTCCGCGCAGGCCGAGCAGGTGCCGAACCCCAACGACAACCAGTCCGACAGCATGGCGGTCGTGGGCAAGGGCGTGCACCTGCCCTACGCGATCCAGTGGTGGGTCTTCGCCGCGCTGATCCCCGTCGCGTGGTGGTTCCTGTTCCGACGCGAGATCAAGCTGGCCCGAAAGGCCTGATTTCGGCGGCGCGTAGGGGCAGGATGGACACCATGCCCGGACGCATCGAGGACTACGCGCTGATCGGAGACCTGCAGACCGCCGCGCTGGTGGGCAGGGACGGATCGATCGACTGGCTCTGCCTGCCCCGCTTCGACTCCCCCAGCTGCTTCGCCGCGCTGCTCGGCGGCGACGAACACGGACACTGGCGGCTGGCCCCCGCCTCGGACGGCGAGGCGCCGTTCCGCTCCTACATCGGCGACAGCCTGGTCCTGCAGACCGAGTGGACCACGTCCACCGGCAGCGTCCGGGTGATCGACTTCATGCCGCAGCGCGACCGCACGCCCGACGTGATGCGGATCGTCGAGGGCATCAGCGGGTCCGTGGAGATGGTCGGCGAGCTGCGGCTGCGCTTCGACTACGCGCGCGTCGTGCCGTGGATGCGCCGCACCAACCACCACCGGGTCGCCATCGCCGGCCCGGACGCCGTCTGGCTGCGCTGCGACGAGAAGGTCCACACCTACGGCCGCGACTTCGCCACGTACTCCGAGTTCACCGTCCACGCGGGCGAGCGGATCCCGTTCGTGCTGAGCTGGACCCCCTCGCACCACTCGGCCGCCCCGCGACAGGACGCGGAGAAGTCACTGGCGACCACCCTGGAGGACTGGCAGCGCTGGGCCGACCACTGCGCGCCGGGCCTCCTCGACCAGGACCAGTCGGCGGTGCGGCGCTCGTTGATCACCCTGAAGGCGCTCACCTACGACCCCACCGGCGGCATCGTCGCGGCCGCGACGGCGGGCCTGCCCGAGCAGATCGGCGGTGCGCGCAACTGGGACTACCGCTTCTGCTGGCTGCGCGACTCCACCATGACGCTGTCCGCGCTGCTGAACGCCGGCTACCGGCGCGAGGCCGTGGCCTGGTACCAGTGGCTGCTGCGCGCGATCGCCGGCGACCCGGCGGCACTGCAGACCATGTACGGGGTCGACGGCGAGCGGCGCCTGCCGGAGCAGCTGGCCGACTGGCTCCCCGGCTACGAGGGCTCCCACCCCGTCCGGTTCGGCAACGCGGCCGTCGACCAGCTCCAGCTGGACGTCTACGGCGAGGTGGTGGACACCCTCTACCTGGGCCACCAGCACGGGATCAAGATAGAGCTTCACGTGTGGCGGCTCCTGCTCAAGCTGCTGGAGTTCCTGGAGGAGCACTGGTCCGACCCCGACGAGGGGCTGTGGGAGGTGCGCGGCCCGCGCCGCCACTTCGTCCACTCCAAGATCATGTGCTGGGTGGCCTTCGACCGCGCGGTCAAGCTCGCGGAGGAGACCAAGATGGCGGGCCCCGTCGAGCGCTGGCGCGAGCTGCGCGACATCATCCACGCCGACGTCTGCTCCCGCGGCGTGGACAAGAAGCGCGGCGTCTTCACCCAGTACTACGGCGGAGCGGCGCTGGACGCGTCCACCCTCTTCACGGTCAAGACCGGCTTCCTGCCGCCCGAGGACCCACGTGTCGTCGCCACCATCGAGGCGATCCAGCGCGAGCTGCACCACGACGGCTTCATCCTGCGCTACTCCACGCCGACCGACGACGCGGCCACCGACGCCGTGGACGGCCTGGCCGGCTCCGAGGGGGCGTTCCTGGCCTGCTCCTACTGGCTGTGCGACGCCCTGATCCTCATCGGCCGCGTCGACGAGGCCCGCGCCCTCTTCGACCGGCTGCGCTACCTGGCCAACGACCTCGGCCTGATCTCGGAGGAGTGGGATCCGGTGGCGGGCCGTCAGCTCGGCAACACCCCACAGGCGTTCACGCACGTCGCCCTCGTCAACACCGCGTTCCAACTCGCGCACACGGAAGGCTGAACCGCACGCCCATGGACCTCGGACTCGCCGGACGCGTCTACATCGTCACCGCCGCCACCCGTGGCCTGGGCTTCGCGAGCGCGCGGGAGCTGGTCGCCGACGGCGCGCGCGTCGTGGTCACCGGCCGGGAGGAGAAGTCCGTCGCGGCGGCCGTCGACGCGCTCGGCGGCGTGGAGGCCGCGGAGGGGGTCGTCGCCGACAACGCCGCGCCGGACACGGCGGAACGGCTGATGGGCGCGGCGCTGGCCCGCTTCGGGCGCCTCGACGGTGTCCTGATCAGCGTCGGCGGCCCGGCGGCGGGCACGGTGCTGGGCACGCCGGAGTCCGCCTGGCGCGAGGCCTTCGAGTCCGTCCTCCTCGGCGCGCTGCGCATCGCGCGGGCGGCGGCGGACGTCCTTCAGGAGGGCGGCGCCATCGGCTTCGTCCTGTCCAGCTCCGTCCGGCAGCCGATTCCGGGCCTGGCCGTCTCCAACGGCCTGCGCCCCGGTCTGGCGATGGCCGCCAAGTCCCTCGCGAACGAGCTGGGCCCGGAGGGCATCCGCGTCTTCGGTCTGCTCCCGGCCCGCATCGACACCGAGCGCGTCCAGCACCTCGACGGCCTGTCGGCCGACCCAGCCGCGACCCGCTCCACCCACGAGGCCTCGATCCCCCTACGGCGCTACGGCCGCCCGGACGAGTTCGGCAAGGTCGCCGCCTTCGCCCTCTCGCCTGCGGCGAGCTACCTCACGGGCATCATGATCCCGGTGGACGGCGGGGCGCTGCAGGGGCTCTGAGCGTGCGTCACGCCGCGATCAGCCGGTCGCCTTGGCGATGATCGCGTCCATTTCGGCGGCGTCGAAGGCGCGCATGCTGACCGTGCGGACATTGCCGACGCCGCTCACCTGGAGCAGCGCCGCAGTCGCCGTCTCGTCGTCGGGCGCGTCCACGACGACGACCATGTCGTACGGCCCGACCGTCCAGTACATGTCGCGCAGCTCAGCGCCCAGCGCCCCCACGGCGGCGCTGAACGCCTTGGACCGCGCGGTGGTGTCCTTGTAGCTCCGGACGCCCTGGTCGGTCCAGTTCACCAGGCTGATGAAAGTGGCCATGACCCCTCACACTCCTCTCTCCCATGTCTCCATGGTCGGACGCGAGGGGTCATCGGGCACGTCGCGCGTCCCCGCGGGGGGTTACTCCCCCACGCCCGCCAGGTCGCGCAGGCGGCGGAGCTGGGCGGCACGCTCGGCGGCGCGCTGCTCGTCGAGGGTTCGGCCGGGAGCGCCGGCCAGCAGGGCCTTGGTCTCGATGACGGCGTCCCGCGGGGACGCGAGAAGCGCGGCGGCCAGGTCGGACGCGGCGGCGTCGAGCTCCTCGGCCGGGACGACGAGGTTCGCGAGGCCGACGCGGGCGGCCTCGTCCGCGTGGACCCAGCGGCCGGTCGCGCAGATCTCCAGCGCGCGGGCCGGGCCGACCAGGTCGACCAGGGGCTTGGTGCCGGTGAGATCCGGGACCAGACCGAGCGCGGTCTCCTTCATGGCGAACTGGACGTCCTCGGCGACGACGCGCAGGTCGCAGGAGAGGGCGAGCTGGAAGCCCGCGCCGACGGCGTGGCCCTGGACGGCGGCGATGCTGACCAGGTCGGGGCGGCGCCACCAGAGGAAGCCCTCCTGGTACTCGGCGATGACCGCGTCGCCGTTCGGGCCCTTGGCGATCTCGATGAAGGAGAGCTCGCCGGGAATGCCCTCGGGGGTGAACGCCTGCCGGTTGAGGCCCGCGGAGAAGGAGACGCCCTCGGCGCGCAGCAGCACGACCCGGACCGTGCCGGGCAGCTCACGGCCGATCGCGGCCAGCGCGCGCCACATCGCGGGCGACTGCGCGTTCCGCCGCTCGGGACGGCACAGCGTCACCGTGGCGAGCTCGCCCTCGACCTCGAGGCGAACCCCTGCCTCGGCCCACTCGGCAGCTTGATCAGTCACAGGACCCTCCGGCAGTCGCCCAGCACAACATTGCTACCGAAGAGTAACCACATCGCCCCGCTCGTATCCAGAGCGCTGTGGACACGACGAACGACGGTCAGGGGGAGGAGATCCCGACCGCCGTTGCGTCACGAGCAGGTGCCGCGCCGGAACGCCGTCAGCCGGCGGCTGCGGCGGCCTTCGCCTTGCCGCGCGTGGCCCCACCGCGACCGCGGAGGGACACGCCGGACTCGCTGAGCATGCGGTGGACAAAGCCGTAGGAACGACCCGTCTCCTCCGCGAGCGCGCGGATACTCGCACCGGAGTCGTACTTCTTCTTGAGCTCGGTCGCGAGCTTCTCCCGCGCGGCACCAGTCACCCGGCTGCCCTTTTTCAGAGTCTCGGCCACCCGTGCCTCCTCGTAGCAGTGCTCTGTCGGAATCCCATGATCACCCATGGGGGGCTCCATGGCCACCCATTCGACAAGGTCGATGCCGGGATTCCCGGGCCGAAGTGGTGTCGCCGCGCGTACGGGGAGCGCACAGGATCAACCTGCACGCCCCCGGCCAGGGCGGGCCCCGCCGCCGAAATTGCTGATCAGCAGCGGTAATTGGGGATTGCAGAACATTGCGGATTCCACGGAATCCGACCCGTGCCGAGCAGCGGAACACGCAAGAGCCGATATGAGGTCTTCTGGGCCAGATGCATGATCCCTCGCCTAGTCGAACAGTTCCGACTAGGCGTTTTGCTACTGATAATTCACGCGAGCGACACGAGGTCCGCGTAACCCTCGTTCCAGAGGTCCTCGACGCCGTCCGGCAGCAGAATGATCCGCTCGGGCTGGAGCGCGTCGACGGCGCCCTCGTCGTGGGTGACGAGCACGACCGCGCCCTCGAAGGAGCGCAGCGCGCCGAGGATCTCCTCGCGGCTGGCCGGGTCGAGGTTGTTGGTCGGCTCGTCGAGCAGCAGCACGTTCGCGCTGGAGACGACCAGCGTGGCCAGCGCGAGACGGGTCTTCTCGCCACCGGAGAGCACGCCGGCCGGCTTGTCCACGTCGTCGCCGGTGAACAGGAACGAGCCGAGGATCTTGCGGACCTCGACCAGGTCCATGTCCGGCGCGGCGGAGCGCATGTTCTCCAGGATGGTGCGGTCCGCGTCCAGGGTCTCGTGCTCCTGGGCGTAGTAGCCGATCTTCAGACCGTGGCCCGGGACGACCTCGCCGGTGTCCGGCTTCTCCACGCCCGCGAGCATGCGCAGCAGTGTGGTCTTGCCGGCGCCGTTCAGACCCAGCACGACGACGCGGGAACCCTTGTCGATGGCCAGGTCGACGTCGGTGAAGATCTCCAGCGAGCCGTAGGACTTCGACAGGCCGTCGGCCGTCAGCGGCGTCTTGCCGCAGGGCGCCGGGGTCGGGAAGCGCAGCTTGGCGACGCGGTCGCTCTGGCGCACCGCCTCCAGGCCGGAGAGCAGCTTCTCGGCGCGGCGGGCCATGTTCTGCGCGGCGACGGTCTTAGTGGCCTTGGCGCGCATCTTGTCGGCCTGCGAGTTGAGCTGGTGCGCCTTCTTCTCGGCGTTGGCGCGCTCGCGCTTGCGGCGCTTCTCGTCGGCCTCGCGCTGCTGGAGGTAGAGCTTCCAGCCCATGTTGTAGACGTCGATGCAGGTGCGGTTGGCGTCCAGGTAGAAGACCTTGTTGACGACCTCGTCGACCAGGTTGACGTCGTGGGAGATGACGATGAAGCCGCCCTTGTAGGACTTCAGGTAGTCGCGCAGCCACAGGATCGAGTCGGCGTCCAGGTGGTTGGTCGGCTCGTCCAGCAGCAGGACGTCCGAGTCCGAGAAGAGGATGCGGGCGAGCTCGACACGGCGGCGCTGACCGCCGGAGAGGGTGTGCAGGGGCTGGCCCAGCACGCGGTCCGGCAGACCCAGGCTCGCGGCGATGGTGGCCGCCTCGGCCTCGGCGGCGTAGCCGCCCTTGGTGAGGAACTCGGTCTCCAGGCGCGAGTAGCGCTTCATCGCCTGGTCGCGGGTGGCGCCCTTGCCGTTCGCCATCTTGTCCTCGTTGAGGCGCATCTTGCGCAGCACCTCGTCGAGACCGCGGGCCGACAGGACGCGGTCGCGGGCGAGCACGTCGAGGTCGCCGGTGCGCGGGTCCTGCGGCAGGTAGCCGATCTCACCGCTGCGGGTCACCGTGCCGCCGGCCTGCTGGCCCTCGCCTGCGAGCACCTTGGTCAGCGTCGTCTTGCCCGCTCCGTTGCGGCCGACCAGCCCGATCCGGTCACCGGCGGCGACACGGAAGGTCGCCGACTCGATCAGGATGCGGGCGCCTGCGCGCAGCTCGATCTCGCTGGCGACGATCATGGTGAAACTACTCCCGGGGACGGTGCGCGAGGGTGCGCGTCGGCGCGCTCGCGGTCGGATGCGGCCAGGACCGTCCGTACGGGCCTATGCAGCAGGAGGCAACAAGCCTCCAGTCTACCGGGCTGCGCAAACGCATTCCGTGGCCGGACGGCCGGTGGTGGGGTCCACGGCGTACGGCAGGCTGCGCGGCACGACGAGCACCTCGACGTCGCCTTCGGCTCCCGCGCCCATCCGTACCGGGGCGAGGGCGGAGTCGTGCCAGCGCCGCCCGTCCAGGTCGAACCCCTCCAGCTCGGTCCTCCCGGCCCCGGCTGCGCAGTCGCGCCGGGCCAGCACCCACGCCCCCACGTGCACGGGCCCGGCCGGGCCCGAGTCGCGGAAGAAGCAGCCGGTGGAGGGCAGGGTCGAGGTGCGGAGGGTTCCGTCGCCGGTGTTGTAGGTCATCACCACGTCGTGGGTCAGCACCAGGAACGTTTCTCCTGCGCCCAGCGGCACCAGCACCAGGGGCGTCCCCGCCCCCACCCCGGGCACGTACCGGTGCCACCGCACCACGGCCGGCTCGGGCTCCATCCCGGTCAGCATCCCGTCGTCCCACAGGGCGACCGTGGTCGCGCCCACCGCGACGAGCCGCAGCGGCCGGTGCCCGCCCCGGCGGTAGCTCCACACCAGACGCCCACTGGCCGCGTCGTACCCCTGCACCTCCCCGCCGGCCCCCACCCGCAACGCATCAGCCCCACCCCGCTGCGCCCGACCGGCCCCCACCACGTCGTCCCCGAACGGCGCCGGCCGCGCCTCCCGCGCGGCGGCCCCCACGAGCGCGAGACCGACCAGCAGCAGCGCCGTGATCACAGCCCGAAGGGAGACGCGGGAACGCATGAACGCCACCGTAGGCGCTGGTCACCGCCTCACGGCGACAGTCAGCGCGCGTGTCGTGACCGGACCGGCCTCAGGCGCGCGGCTGGTAGATGATGATGCTGGCGCCGACGATGCAGACGGCGGCGCCGACGAAGTCCCACATGCTGGGGCGGAAGCCGTCGACGAGCATGCCCCAGGCGAGGGAGCCGGCGACGAAGACGCCGCCGTAGGCGGCGAGGACGCGGCCGAAGTGGGAGTCGGGCTGGGCGGCGGCGACGAAGCCGTACGCGCCGAGGGCGAGGACGCCGCCGAGGGCGAACAGCCAGCTTCGGTGCTCGCGCACCGCCTGCCAGATCAGCCAGCAGCCACCGATCTCGGCGATCGCGGCGAGGACGAAGAGCAGGACGGAGCGGGTGACGGCCACACAGGGAGACTAGAAGACGCGGGGCCCACTGCGACGTGCGGCTCCGCCGCGTGGACGCGAAGAGCCGCCACGCGGCGGAGCCGCGGCTCATCCGTGCCGCAGGACCCGGCCCTTGACCACGCGCAGGTGGTTCCTGACCTCCCGCAGCCACGGCATGCGACGGCGGGCGACGTCCTTCGCCCGGTCCTGCGCGCGCGCCAGGCAGACGGTGACCGCGACGGTCGGGGCCGACCCGAGGAGCAGGCGCTCGTTGGGCGCCGGGTCCGGACGCCAGCGCTGCTTGTACGGCTCGTCGCCGCGCAGCAGGCTCACCTCCGTGCGCCCGGTGTTGACCGCGTGGGTGAGGGACTCGCCGAAGAGCATGCCGGCGATGTCGACGCGCTCCCGCGCCTCGGGGTGGACGCCGTAGACGTAGAGCGCGACCATCGCCTGGCTCTGGAGCATCAGGTCGCAGGCGATGAGACGCCCGTCGAGCCGGTACTCGCGCAGTTGGGCGCGCTCGGTCGCGGCCATGCCGGTGGCCGCCGCGCGGAGGTGGGACGCGAAGCGTTCCCGCATGTGCTCCGGGGTCGCGCCACGGTCACGCCACTGGAGGGCGTGCAGGGCGAGCATGCGGTCGACCGACTCCGGGGCCTCCCACGGCGGCACCAGACGGACCTCGACGCCGGCCGCGGCCAGCTTGCGGAGCTTGACCCTGGTGCGCTGCGCGGTGCGGCCGGGCAGCCGCGTCAGCAGCTCCTCCATCGGCATGCTGGGCAGATGCTGGACCAGGGATGCGGGCAGCTTGCGGGCCGAACGGGGCCAGTGGGCCAGCACGGCATGGATCGCCGCGTCCGCGCGGACCTCCGGCAGGTCGATCCGGGCGAACGGGCCGCGCAGCTCCGCCGCGAGCGCGGCGGCCAGCCGCCGCGCCGCCTCGTCCAGGCACGCGCGGTCCAGCAGCACGTCGTGGAAGTCGGTGATCTCCGCGCCGAGCGGCCGCAGGACCGCGCCGTCGCAGTAGAAGGGCGCGACCGCGATCAGCCCCCCGTCCCGACGGACCGTCACCACGCGCAGGCGTCCCGGTCGGCCGTAGCTGTGCCACCAGGAGGAGAGCCAGGCGTGGCACTGGAACGGCGTCGCCCCGGGGCTGCGCTCCTGAAGCTCGTTCCACTCCCCCGCGAGCGCCTCCAGCGCGCGACCGTCGCGGACGACCTCGGTCTCGTACCGCGGCGCGGCGTCTGCGGGGCCGCCGTCGGCCGCGTCGGAGCGGACCGCCGTCGTCATGCGCCCGTCCCCGCGGACTCGCGCTGCTGCTCGGGCACGTTCGCCGGGTCGACCGGTCCGGTCGGCGTCGCGGCGCCCCGTGCCCCGCGCTCGGCGGCCGCGCCTCCCGCCGCCGGACGGGTCAGCAGCGCAAGGCTGCCCAGCAGCAGTCCCGCCGCGCCGCCGACGGCGGCGTCCAGGCTGCGGGACGGCGAGGACGGGGCCGCGGGCGCGGCGGCCTGGGCGAGCGCGATCAGCCGCACGTGCGTCTGCTGCGCGGTGGTCCCGCCGAAGTCGACCAACGAACGGGCCACCGCGTTCGCCTCGTCGGCGGCGAGCCGGGCGGAGCTCGCGCTGCCGGTGATCTGGATCATCGGCGCGTCCGGGGAGGTCTGTGCCTGGACGTCCTTGGCCAGCTCACCCATCGGCACACCGGTGTCGGCGGCCGCGCTCGCCAGGATCTCCGGCTGCGCGACGACCCGGCCGTAGGCCGAGGCGAAGCTGACGGCGGAGGCGCTGTCCGCGCCCTGGTCGGCGACGGCCATCACGTAGGCGTCGGACTGGTACTGCGGGGTGGCCACCAGCGCGTACGCCCCACCGGCCATGGCGCCCGCGGGCACCGCCACCAGCAGCGGCCACCACCGGCGCAGCGCCGAGCGCAGCAGCGCGGACCGGCGCTCGGCGGCGTGCGACGCGGGTGCTGACGGTGCGGCTGCGGTCTGCTTCTCGCTGTCGGGCACGGGTCATCTCCTTCGGGTGTGCGATGCGGTGACGTTCGATGCACTCGGCGCGGCGGCCACGGGGCCCGGCCGCGCCGGGACGGGGGCGGGCGGCACCTGGAGTCGTGCCCCGACGGTCCCCCCGGCCCGGACACTCCCGCCGCGCGGCGCGGTCTCGCACGCGAGTTCGGCGTAGACCGCGGCGACGCGGGGGGCGAGGCGGGTGATGTCGTAGCGGCCCGGGACCGGGCCGACGGTGCGGGGTGGACGGCGGGTGAGGAGCGGGCGCAGGGCCGCCGCGTACGCGGCGGCGGTGGGTTCGGTGCGGGCGCTGCCGCCGCGGCCGAGGGCGAGCTGCTCCTGGACCGGGAGTTCGGCCAGCGCCGGGCCGGAGGACCAGAAGACGGGGAGGCCGGAGGCGAGGCCCTCGACGAGGACCAGGCCGAAGGTCTCACCCGCCGAGGGGGCGGCGAGCGCGTCCATCGTGGCCAGCAGCGCCGGCACGTCGTCCCGCTCGCCGGTCAGCACGACCCGGTCGGCGACGCCGCGCTCGCGGGCCTGCGCGAGCAGCGCCTCGCGTTCGGGTCCGGTGCCGACGACCAGGAGGTGCGCCTCGGGCGGGAGCAGCGCGACCGCGTCCACCAGGACGTCGAACCGCTTGCCGGGCACGAGGCGGCCGACCGCGCCGACGACGAAGGCGTCGGCGGGCAGGCCGAGGGACGCGCGGGGCGTCGGCTCGACCCGGTACGCGGCGGGGTCGATGCCGTTGGGCACGACCCTGATGCGCTCCTCCGGCACGTCCCAGGTCCGCAGTTGACGGGCCGTCGCCTCGGAGACGGCGATGGTGACCTGGCCGAGCCGCTCGGTGGCCAGATAGAGCCGCCGCACGGTCGCGCCGGTGCGCCGGCCCTCCAGCAGGCCGGGCTGGAGCGAGTGCTCGGTGGCCAGCACCGCGCGGACGCCCGCGAGCCGGGCGGCGACCCGGCCGTAGACGCAGGCGCGGTACAGGTGACAGTGCACCAGGTCGTAGCGGCCCTCGCGGATCAGCCGGACCAGGCGCGGCAGCGCCGTCAGGTCCCGGTTGCCACGCATGTCCAGCTCGTGCACGGTGACGCCGTCGGCGCGCAGGCCGTCGGCCACGGCGCCCGCGTCGCACAGCGCGACGACCTCGCAGTCGATCCCGGCGGGCAGGTGACGCAGCAGCAGTCGCAGCTGCTGCTCCGCGCCGCCCGCGTGCAGGCCGGTGACGACGTGCAGGACCCGCAGCCGGGGGCCGCTCACGCGGACCACCCCCGCAACGCGTGGCGCAGGCGCTTGGCGCGCAGGCGCAGACCGCCGTCACGCTCGCCGACATAGCACCGCGGCAGCGCCCAGCGGCTGGTCGTGGACTGGTGGCGGATGCCCGCGCCGTAGTCGTAGCCCGCGGCGGCGACGGCCCGCTCGGCGGCGGCGTCGACGGCCCCGTAGGGGTAGCAGAAGCCGGTGACGGGCCGCTGGACGACGCTCTCCAGCACCTCGCGGCTGCGCCGCGCCTCGGTGGCCAGCTCCTCCTCGCCGAGGCCGGTCATCCGCCGGTGACTGAGCCCGTGCGAGCCGATCTCCACCCCGGCATCGGCCAGTTGACGTACCTGTTCGATGGTCACCAGCGGCTTGCGCGGGGCGTCGGCGTCCCAGACGTTGTGACCGCCCATGCGCCCGGCGACGACGTACAGGGTCGCGGTGAAGCCGTGGGCCCGCAGGGCAGGGAGCACCCGGCGCGGGAAGTCGGCGTAGCCGTCGTCGAAGGTCAGGCCGACCAACCCGTCGGTGGTGCGCTGCTCGTAGGCGCGGACCAGTTCGCGCATGGACACCCCGCGCAGGCCGTTCCGGTGCAGCCAGGCCAGTTGCGCGGCGAAGCGCTGCGGCGAGACCGTGAGCAGGTACGGGTCCTGCGGGCCGGAGTCGACGGAGTGGTACATCAGCGTCCACGGCGGGCGGCCGAGCAGTGCGGGGCGCGGCGAGGCGCTCCCGTCCGGCTGCGGCTGGGCGACGACGTCCGGTCTGGCCGGCTCTTCCGCGTCCACCGGCGGGGGCGTGCCCCCCGCCGCCTGCAGCCCACCCCGAAGCGGTTCAGCGACCATCAGCCTCTCCCGTCGCTCGTTCGATCCCTGTGCTGTGTTGACCGACCCCGTGTGGACCGAGCCCGTGCGGGCCCGCGCCGAGCTGGCCGGTCCCGTGCCGGCCGCCTGGGGCGTTCGCCCGGCGCCCGTCCCCGGGTGCTCGCGCCCCGGGGCTGCGATGACCCGGACCCTGAGGCCCCTGTGCCCGCGCGCCGGAGCCGCGCGCGGGCGTGGGCTCGCCCTGTCCTCGCCTGGTGAAGCGGGGTCGCGCCGCGCCAGTCGGACCGCGCCGTCGACGCCGCACGGCGGCGGGCGGCCGGGCGGCGGCCAGCCGGTCCCGCACGGGGCCGAGCACCCCGGTGACACCGGTGATCTCGGGGGCTCGCAACGCCGCGGCCAGGGCGAGGAAGGACAGCAGTCCCGCGAGCGTGCCGAGCACCAACGGCGGGAACGCCCCCACGGCGTCCAGGCCCGGGATGTTGGCGGCGAGCCAGGCGGGCACGGCGGCACCCGCCGCGGCCAGCAGCAGCCGCAGCTGGCCGCCGAGGACGGCGCGCGGCCGCACCGGGATGCCGCGTGCCCGCAGGGCCCTGAGCAGCAGGACGGCGGTGACGCTGATGCCGGTGGCGTTGCCGGCCGCGAGCCCGGCCGCGCCTACGTGGGGCGTCAGACCGGCGGCGACCGCGATGGTCACCAGCAGACCGGCGCCCATCGCCCAGATCGGCAGCCAGTCCGTCCGGTCGAGCGGGCGGGCGCGGCCCTCGCCGCCGAAGCCGACCGCCGGACGGGCCGCGAGGTAGGGGCGGATCAGCGCGCCGACCAGGCCCTGGGCCAGCAGGCCGAGGCAGTAGACGCGCATCAGCAGCGCCGTCGCGGCGGTGTCGGCGGCGGTGAAGGCCCCACGCTCGAACAGGACCGCGACCAGCTGCGGCGCGCAGGCGAAGACGACGACCGTGCCGGCCAGCACGACGGCGCCGACGACGCCGAGGTCCTTCTCGACGCGGGTCCGCGCGCCCAGGACGTCGCCCTCGGCGAGCGCGCGGGCGATCAGCGGGAAGGTCACCGTGCAGACCAGGATCCCGATGATCATCACGTTCTGGGCGACCTTCTCGGCGTAGTTCAGATGCGAGATGGTGCCGGGCGGCAGCGAGGAGCCGATGAACCGCTCGACGAAGACCTGCGCCTGCCGTGTCAGTGTGAACAGCACCACCGGCAGCACCGCCATCGGGTTCAGCACCGGTTGCCACCCGCACGACCCGCGCGCCTCGGCGCGCAGTCGACGCACGGTCACCCGGCTGACGTGGCGCGCGAACGCGGGCAGCAGCACGGCCACCATCAGCACGCTGCCGAGCGCCACCCCGCCCGCCGCGGCGCGGACGCCGAGGCTGGCGTGGAGCAGCAGCATCACCGTCAGGATTCCGGCGTTGTAGGCGATGTAGACCGCGCCCGGCAGGGTGAAGCGGTGGTGCGAGCGCAGGCCCGCACCGAGGTAGCCGACGAGGCCGAACGGCAGCACCGTGACGGCGGCGAGCCGGGTGCAGACGACCGCCAGCCGCGGGTCCGCCAGTCCCGGGGCGAGGACGTGGACCATGACCGGCGCGCCGAGCGCGACCAGGGCCGACAGTAGTGCCAGTGCCAGTGCCAGCGGCGGCAACGTCGCAGCGACCAGGGCGCGGACCGGGTCGGCGGCGTCCCCGCCGTGCTCTGCCGACGAGCCGCGCTCCGACGGGCCGCCGTCCGACTGCCCGCGCGCCGCGAGCGCGGCGCTGAAGGCGGGGACGGTCAGGAAGGCCATGCCGTCCTCGATGAGCAGCGGCGCCGCCGTCTCGGGGACGGTCCAGGAGACCAGGAACGCGTCGGTCGCGGAGCCCGCTCCGTAGAAGCGGGCCAGCAGCAGGTCGCGCACCAGGCCGAGGACCGAACCGGCCGCGCTGAACAGCGCGGTGACGCCGAAGGCCTTGGCCACGAAGCCGCGGCCCCGCTCGGCGGCGGGCACGGCCGCCTCCCCGGTCTCCTCCTCGGTCGCGTCCTCCGCGGTGGTGACGCTCACCGCGTCGCCTCCCACAAGCTGGGCTCACTGCGCGGTCCGGGGATGGCCGGCAGTCCGCCCCGGGCCACGGCCGACGCGCACAGGCCCACCACCACCGAGACCAGCACGGTGGTGGTGCCTCCGATGTCGCCGTAGAGGAAGTCGACCAGCTGCCAGATCAGCAGCCCGACCACGACGGGCGTGCGGCGCGCGCCGAGCAACGTCCCGAGCATCAGCGCGGCGAAGGCGGTGATGCCGATCAGGCCCTGCTCGCTGAGGACCAGCATGTACATGTTGTGGGGCGACAGCAGCGGTTCGCGGGAGAAGCCCGCGCCCGCGCCGGCGGTGTCGCTGCCGGAGGAGAGCCGCAGTGGGGCGTGGGCGTCGCGGAAGGCGGGGAACTCCTTGGGGCCGACGCCGGTCAGCGGATGCTCGCGCCAGATCCGTCCGGCGGTGGTCCACAGGTCGTAGCGGTCGGTCACGGACTGGTCGGCCTCACCGGTGACGGAGCCGATGCTGCTGAGCCTGGCCGCCACCGTGCCGTCCCCGCCGTTGCCGTTGCCGACCACGCCTGCGGCGGTGAGCCCGCCGAGCAGCACGACCCCGGCCGCCGCCAGGACGACGCCGCCGCGCAGCAGCAGCCGGACGTCGGCGAGCGCCAGCATCAGCGTCACGGCGACGGCCGTGGCGATCCAGCTGCCGCGGCTGAAGGAGAGCGCGAGCGGCACGGCCAGGGCCGCGGCCGCCAGCGTCCACCAGGCCGAGGCCCTGCGCCGCCGCTCGCGGCGCGCCTCCAACGACAGGCCGAGCGCGGCCAGCAGACCGAAGCTGACCACCACGGACATCGCCATCACGTCCTGCGCACCGAAGGTGCCGACCGCGCGGGAGTCTCCGCCCGCGTAGGACGCGCCGGTTCCGGTCAGGTACTGCTCGACGCCGACCGCGCCCTCGACCAGCGCGGCCGCCGCGAAGGCGGTCAGCGCCAGCCTCAGGTCGCGGCGGTCGCGGACGGCGTAGGCGACGGCGGCCGGCACGATCACGAAGATCTGCACGAAGCGCACGAAGCCCGAGAGGCTCTCGTGCGGGTCCTGCGAGGCAGCGGTCGCCATGCCGACGGCCAGCAGCACGCCGCCGAGGAGCAGCGCCGTCGAGTGGCCCAGGAAGCGCGTCCGCCGCCACAGCGCGAGCGGCAGCGTGGCCGCGACCAGCACCGTCGACCCGACGTCCGCCGGCGTCACGTGCACCGCGGCGGTCACGTCCTGCTCCCCCGTCGGCACGCAGACCAGCAGGATCGTCAGCGCGACCAGCTGCGCCGGGCTCAGCGCCGCGCGCACCCGCGGCAGCAGCCCCGCGGCCGACCCGCCCCGCAGCGCGCCTCCCGGCCGGGCCCGCTGTCCCAGTTGTGGGGACACCCCGTCAACTCCCGTCCGTCCGCAGAACAGCGAGCACCGTGCGGAGCAGGATCTTGACGTCCTGCCACAGGCTCCAGCTGTCGATGTAGTAGTTGTCGAACCGCGCCCGGTCCTCGATGGAGGTGTCCCCGCGCAGGCCGTTGACCTGGGCGAAACCGGTCAGGCCGACCGGGACGCGGTGGCGCTCGCGGTAGCGCGGGTAGGCCTGGGCGAAGCGCATCACGAAGTACGGGCGCTCCGGCCTCGGGCCGACCAGGCTCATCTCGCCGCGCAGCACGTTCCAGAGCTGCGGCAGTTCGTCGAGCGAGGCGCGGCGCAGGAACCGCCCGACCGGGCCGAGCCGGTGGTCGTCGGAGATGTTCCAGCGGGTGGCCGACTCGTGTTCGTCGACCGGCCGGAGCGTGCGGAACTTCAGCACCGTGAAGGGCCTTCCGTCCAGGCCGATCCGCTCCTGACGGAAGATCACCCCGGGGCCGCCCTCGAGCCGCACGGCACCCGCGCAGAGCAGCAGCACCGGGGAGAGCACCAGCAGCCCGAGGCCCGCGCAGCACGCGTCGAACGCCCGCTTGACCGCCCAGCTGGGCCGCTCCATCGGGCTGCTGCCCAGCCGCAGGCAGGGGAAGCCCCACAGGTGGTCGCCGACGGCGGTGCGACGGCCGGCGTGCTCGAAGGCGGCGTAGTCGGGGAAGGACGGCACGAACCAGACGTCACAGCCGAAGTCCGTGGCCGTGCGCAGCATCTGCGGGGCCCAGTCCTCGTCGGCGCCGCCGCCGGTGAGGATCACGTCGCGGATGCCGCCCCGCGGCAGCTCGCGGATCAGGGCCTCCGGTCCGCCGACCACCGGAACGGGGAAGTCGGCGGGCAGGAAGAGCGGGTCGGCGTCGACGAACCCGACCGGGCGCAGCCCGTACTCCGGGTGCTCCAGCAGCGCGGCGGCGACCCGCTGGCCGACGTGGCCCGCTCCGGCGATGAGGGTCGGCCGGGGGGCGCGACGGCGTCGCGCGCGCAGCGACCGGTAGACGGCCGCGCGACCGGCGGAGTCCAGCGCGAGATGGACTCCGAGGAGCAGCGTCAGCACGCGGATGTCGGCCGGGATGACCGTGGGCAGGGCGAAGGGCAGCAACAGGGTCTGCAGGCAGCGTTCCAGGGTGAGCGCGAAGGCGAGGGCGATGGCGGCGCGCCCGGCCAGACCCGGCAGTTCGTCCAGCACCGAGGGCGCGAGACGCAGCCGGTACTGCCCGCCCGTGGAGTACATCAGCACCAGGACCGGCAGCAGTCCGCATGCGGCGCGCAGGGTGGCCACGGCGCCCCCCGGGAGGACCACCGCGAGCGCGCCGACGCCGGCCAGCATGTCGACCGCGAGCAGCGTGACCGGGACGCCGGTACCGCCGCGCACCGCCGGGGTGCTGGCCGGGGAGGAGAGGCCGGAGCCGTGCCCGCGGGCGTGTGCGAGACCCACCGCCCCCATGCCCGTGGGCACTTCCTCGTTGTCGATCGTGGTCATCCGCGCACGTACTCCCCTGCCGGAGGTAGCACCTGCCGCCGTGGTCGGCATCGACGCCGTCTCACGGGGAAAGGAATGATGCAGGCAAATAGGACATTACAGAATTTCTACTCAGAATCTCGGGGGCGGCAAGTGGTTTCACGCCATTGACCATTAGTCAGACTTTCCGACCCGATGGCCCTGCGCGGCCCTCGGCGCGGCGGGCGCGGGAACGCGCCGCGACTGCAGCACCGCCGCATACACCTCACCCATCAACATCCTTGTGGCACGCAGGTCGTGACGTTCCTGGGCGCGGGCACGGGAACGTCGTCCGAGCTCGGCGGCCAGCTCCAGATCCGACATCAGCCGGACGAGTGACGTCGCGAGCGTCCTGGTGTCCCCCACCGGCACCGGAAACTGCTGGTCGCCCAGGATCTCCCGGGCCCCAGCGACGTCCGACAGGACCACCGGACGCGAACAGGCCATCGCCTCCAGCGGCGCCAGCGCCATCCCCTCCCAACGGGACGGCAGCACGGTGATGTCCGAGGCCGCGTACCACGGTCGCGGATCCTCCACCCGCCCGGCGAACACGACGCTCTCCGGCACCGTCAGCTGCGCCGCCTGCTCCTCCAGCGCGCCACGGTCCGGCCCGTCCCCGACCAGGGCCAGCCGCGCGTGCGGCAGCTCCGCCAGCACCTCGCCCCAGGCGCGGAGCAGCAGGTCCTGCCCCTTCTGCCGGCACAGCCGCCCCACACACACCGCCAGCGGCGCGTGCTGGGACAGTCCGAGCCCGCGCCGGGCACGCTGCTTGGACGGCAGTGCGGCCGGATCGTAGCGGGTCAGGTCCACGCCGTTCGGCACCAGCGCCCAGCGGGCCCGCAGCCCCGCGGCCTGGCCGTGGGCCCGCTCCGACTCGCTGACGCACACCAGCCGGTCGCTCCACCGTGTCGCCCAGCGCTCCCACCGCGCGATCGCCTTGGCTGCGGGCCCCGCCACCGCCTCGAACGACCACGCGTGCGGCTGGAACACCGTCGCCACACGGGAGCGGATCGCCATCCGCCCCACCAGCCCCGCCTTGCTGCTGTGCAGGTGCACCAGGTCCGGGCGCGCGTCCGCGACGATGCGCCGCAGCGCGGTGAGCTCCTGCGGCAGCCCCGCGCCAGGGGCGCGTTCCGCGCCCCACGGCACCAGCCGCGCGCCCGCGGCGCTCACCTCCCGCGACAACCGCCCGCCCTCCGGACACGGGCAGGCCACCACCACGGTGTGCCCGTCCGCGACCTGACCGCGCACCAGATCGGCGACGACCTGGGCGACGCCGCCGTCGACGGGCTGCGAGACATGGAGGATGGTCAAGGGTTCACAACTGGGCACGTCGCGCAACCTATGCCGGTGGGCGGGAAAGGAACGCTCGCGCTCACCCGGGCGGTGGATTCTTCTACCGCGACGGGTGATGGAGCGTCACTTGTGAGGGACTTGTGTCGTTAACAGCGACGGACGTTGCACTGTCCAGGGGCGCGGGGCTCGGCCGGTCTGCGGCTCCGCCGCCCTCATCCCACGCAGGTGGGGCTTCGAACGCGCAGGGCTGTGCTCCCCCAGCCTTCCGGCGGGGGCACCGCCATCTGACTGGGATCAGTCGTCGAGGCGGTGGGACAGATGGAGATCCCGTTCCGTGTGGCCGTCCTCGAGGCGGAGGGCGGTGGCGACCGGCGGGTAGCCCGCCGCGATCACGGTGTACTCACCCGGCTCCAGATCGGTGAAACGGAACGCGCCGTCCTCGCCGGTCAGCGCGGCCGCGACCACCGCGCCCGCCGCGTCCAGCAGGGTGACCCGGGCGTCGGCGACCGGCCGTCCGGCCGTGGTGCGGACGGTGCCGCGCAGGGTGCCGCTGCCGGACAGGGTGATGTCCTGGCGCGTCTCGATGTTGGGCGCGACGTCCACCGCCGTCGCCGCCGGGCGGTACGCCCGGGCGCTGACGGTCAGGGTGTAGACGCCGGAGACCAGGTCGCGGAACGCGTATGCGCCGTCGGAGTCGGCGTGGGCGCTGGCCACGACCTCGCCGTGACCGTCCGTCAGCGTGACCGAGGCGCCGGCCACCGGCGCGCCCTCCGCGCTGCGGATCGCGCCCGCCAGGCGGCCGGTGCCGCCGAGGACGACGTCGACCTCGACCGGGCGGCCGCCCACCGTGACCGTGACCGCCTGCGGCTGGTGGCCCGGGGCCGCCGCGATGAGCACGTAATTGCCGTTGCGCGGAGCGGCCAGCGCCCAGCGGCCGTCGCCGCCGCTGCCGGTGCGGGCGATCTGGCGGCCGTCGAGGTCGACCAGGGTCAGCACGGCGCGTGGCACCCCCGTCCGGTCGGTCTGCAGCACGGCCCCGGTGACCGGCGTGCCGGTCGTCGGCGCCTGCGGCGGCACGGAGGACGGAGCGGAGAGGGAGGACGAGGGGGAGGACGAGGGGGAGGTGACGGATTCCGAGGTGAAGTCCTCCGGGCCGGCGTGGGTCACCAACGGTTTCTCCTTCAGCAGGAAGCCGAGCAGGAAGCCCAGCGCCAGCACGGGCGCCAGGTAGAGGAAGACGCGTGGCATCGCGGCGGCGAAGGCCTGCACGTACGCGTCGCGCAGCGGCGGCGGGAGGTGGTGGACCAGCTCCGGGGTGATCGAGTTGTCCGCCCGCAGGCCGCGCTGGGTGAGCTGGTGCGCGAAGCGGGAGGAGAAGATCGTGCCGAAGACCGCTGCACCGACCGAACCGCCGATCTGCCGTAGGTAGTTGTTGGCCGAGGTGGCCGCGCCGATGTCGCCCGGGGAGACGGAGTTCTGCACGGCCAGGACCAGCACCGGGAGCGCGAGTCCCACGCCCAGCCCGAGCACCGCCATGGCCACGCTCTGCACCGCGTAGGAACTGCGGGCGTCCAGCAGGCCGAGCAGGACCATGCCGGCCGCGCCGAGCGCGCCGCCCAGCACGGGGTAGATCTTGTAGCGGCCGGTCCGGCTGATCAGCTGGCCGGTGCCGATGGAGCCCACCACGACGCCGCCCATCAGCGGCAGCATCTTCAGGCCGGAGCCGGTGGCGCTCGCGCCGTCGACCATCTGCAGGAAGCTCGGCAGATAGCTGGCCGCGCCGAACAGGCCGACGCCGACCACCAGGCCGATCAGCCCGGAGACGGTGAAGACGCTGTCGCGGAAGAGCCGCAGCGGGATCGCGGGCGCGTAGCCGTGTCGTTCGGCCAGCCGCTCGACGGGCACGAAGAGCGCTGTCGCCAGCACCGAGCCCCCGATCAGCCCGAGAATGACCGGGGAGTGCCAGGCGTAGCGGCTGCCGCCCCAACTCGTGGCCAGCACCAGGCAGGTGCCGACGGCGGCGAGCAGCAGCGCGCCGGGCCAGTCCAGTCGGCCCGCCTCCCGGGCGCCGCCTCGCCGGGTGCGGCGCGGGAGCACGAGCGTGACGACGAGCAGGGCGATGACGCCGACCGGCAGGTTGACCCAGAAGCACCAGCGCCAGCCGGGCCCGTCGGTGAGCCAGCCGCCCAGCAGCGGTCCGGCGACGGAGGAGAGCCCGAAGACGGCGCCGATCAGGCCCATGTAGCGGCCGCGCTCGCGCGGCGAGACCACGTCCGCCATGATCGCCTGCACGCCGATCATCAGCCCGCCGCCGCCGATGCCCTGGAGGGCGCGGTAGGCGATCAGCTCGTTCATGCTGTGCGAGATGCCCGACAGCGCGGAGCCCACCAGGAAGACGACGATGGCGAACTGGAAGACGGGCTTGCGCCCGATCATGTCGCCGAGCCGGCCGTAGACGGGCAGGCCGACGGTGGAGGCGAGCAGGTAGGCGGTGACGACCCAGCTCATCCGGCTGAGGCCGTCGAGGTCGCCGACGATCCGCGGCAGCGCGGTGGCGACGATGGTCTGGTCGAGGGCGGCGAGCAGCAGCGCCAGCATCAGCCCGACGAAGATCAGCCGGATCCGCGTGGGCGACTCCCGCTCCGCCACGCCGGGAGCCGGGGGCGCCGCCGCCGACTCGAGGGGCTGGACCGCGGCTGCGTCGACCGCGGCTGTGCCGTGCACGGCGTCGTCGATCACTGGCATGCCGCGATCCTTGCAGCCTGCATCCGATCGGCCGGACCGGTGGGATCATCGCACCGAACCGGCCGATCGAGCTTCACCTGCGGCGATGTGACGCCATGTCGACAAATCCGCTTGGGCGATCGGTTGTCAGATTCACCCGTCCGGAGTGCCGGAGGCGGTCCGCGGTCAGGCGACGGCGGTCGCCAGGCGGCCCAGCACCTCGTCGTGGATGCGGTTGAGGCCCTTGGGCGCGAAGGTGCGCTCGAAGAAGCCGCCGATGCCGCCCGCGCCCTGCCAGGTGGTCTCGACGACGACCTTGGACGTGCCCTCGCCCGCCGGGGTGACCGTCCAGGTGATGACCATCGAGGAGTTGGCGTCCGACTCCACCAGACGGCCCGGCGACGGCTCGGTGACGCTGAACAGGCAGTCGCGCACGCGCTTCTCGGTGGCCTGCAGCTTCCAGTGCACGACGGTGCCGGCGCCTCGGCCGCCCTCGCGGACCTGGTACTCGCTGTACTGGGACGGCAGCAGGGTCGGACGGACCTTCTCGTAGTCGGCGACCGCGTCGAAGACCTGCTCGGGGGCGGCCTCGATGACCCGCTCGGTGACGGCGTAGACCTGGCCCATGACGTGCTCCTTGCTCGAAAGAGAGATCCGGAATGTTGGGAGGAAGAAGTTCCGGAACAAGCCAACCACACCGGCCCTCTGGCGGCTTCGGCGCCTCCGCTGCCAAGGTGACCGCATGACGAGCGAACGCCCCCGGCTGACCGTACGTCCCAAGCCCGACGAGTACGCCTGGACCTTCGGCGGGGCGGCGCCCGTGGCCCGCATCACGCCGGGGACGGTGCTGGACCTGACCACGGAGGACTGCTTCGCGGGACGGGTGACGTCCGAGCGCACCCTCGTCTCCGAGGTGTGCGAGTTCCCCTTCCTCAACCCGCAGACGGGCCCGTTCTGGGTCGAGGGCGCCGAGCCCGGCGACACCCTCGCCGTCCACTTCGTCTCCGTCGAACCCGCCCGCGACTGGGCGGCCTCCACCACCGTCCCCCTGTTCGGCGCGCTGACCTCCACGCACGCCACCGCGACGCTCCAGGACCCGCTGCCGGAACGCGTCTGGATCTGGGAACTCGACCGGGCGAAGCGGCTGTGCCGCTTCTCCGCGCACGACAGCGAGCTGGTGCTGGACCTGCCGATGGACCCCATGCACGGCACCGTCGGCGTCGCCCCGGCCAATCTGGAGGTCCGCTCGGCGCTGGTGCCGGACGCGCACGGCGGCAACCTCGACACGCCGGAGATGCGGGCCGGGGTCACCTGCTTCCTCGGCGTCAACGTCGAGGGCGCGCTGTTCAGCCTCGGCGACGGCCACGCCCGCCAGGGCGAGGGCGAGACCTGCGGCGTCGCGGTGGAGTGCGCGATGGAGACGGTGGTCGTCGTGGACCTGCTCAAGGGCGTCGCCACGCCGTGGCCGCGCATCGAGTCGGACACCCACCTGATCTCGACAGGCTCGGCGCGTCCACTGGAGGACGCCTTCCGGATCGCCCAACTCGACCTGGTGCAGTGGCTGGTGGCCGACTACGGCTTCTCCGCGATGGACGCCTACCAGTTCCTCTCCCAGGCGGTGGAGTCGCCGCTGGCCAACGTCTGCGACACCAACTACACCTCGGTGGCCAAGGTCCGGAAGGCCTACCTCCCGCGTGGCCGCGACCCCTACCGGGGCCTGCACGCCCACCTGCGGGAGGTTGCGGCATCCTTGCTGCCGTGACCGAACACCCCGAAGCACCACTGAATGCCGACGAGATCCTCGACGTGGTCGACGCCGAGGACCGCGTCGTCGGCCGGGCGCCGCGCGCCGAGGTGATGGCGAAGCGACTGCGGCACCGCTGCGTCTTCATCCTGGCCACGGACGCGGACGGCCGGGTTTTCGTGCACCGCCGCACCCCGCAGAAGATCGTCTTCCCGTCCCTGTACGACGTCTTCGTCGGCGGCGTGGTCGGCACCGGCGAGTCCTACGACGAGGCGGCCAAGCGCGAGGCGGAGGAGGAGCTGGGCGTCACCGGCATCGAGCCGGAGCACCTGTTCACCTTCCTCTACACCAGCCCGGACCACGCGTGGTTCTCCGCCGTCTACCGCGCGACGACGCCGGTCGACGTCGCCCCGCAGCCGGAGGAGGTCGCCTGGCACGCCTTCCTGACGGAGGCGGAACTGGCGACGGCCCTCCCCGGCTGGGACGTCGTCCCGGACGGCCTCGAGGCCTGGCGCCGGCTGCAGGCCTGGCGCGCCGCGCAGCAGTAGCAGGCGGGCTCACCCGATGGAGGGGAGCCCGATCTCGGTGCGGATCAGGTCGAACTCGTCCTGCAGATCCTGATCCCAGAAGCCGGTCGTCGACTTCATGAACCAGTCCCCCTGAGAGGTGGCTTTGGCGAGGGCGTCGGCACGGGCGGCCTCGGCGAGGTCGTACTGGGCGAGTTGCGCGGACGCCGCCCGCAGGGAGCCGGTGTCCAGCGCCGACAGGGAGCCGAGCGCCGTCGCCTCGGCCCGGTCCGCCACCGCGAGTTGTGCGGCGATCCCTTGGCCGTGGGTCCAGGCGGCCTCGGGGGTGTCCTCGAGCTCGCGACGGAGCAGACCCGTCTGGCGTACGGCGTCCAGGAAGGCCCGCTGCCGGGGACTGAACGTGGACGCCGACTGCCGCAGGTCGCGGTTCAGGTCGGGAAACCCGCTCCGGGCTCCGACCGTGCACCAGACGTCGCCCTCGCCGCTCTGCCAGGCCTGCTCCTCGGGGTAGTAGTAGTGCAGGACGGCGCCGTTGGCGCCCAGCGCCCAGGGGTCGACGTAGTCCCCGTAGAGGGCCTGGTTGCAGAGGATCTGGGACTGCCGCTTCGCTTCGTCAAGGCCCGGATAGGTCCCGGTCACGGTGATCCGGGCGAACAACTGCCGCTGGTGCGCGTCCGAGCAGGGCACGACGGTCACCCAGTCCACGGACTGCGCGTTCGCGGGTTCGTTGTAGCAGGTGCCGAGCGCCATGTCCCCGACCCGCTGGTGCGCGCCCGCGCCGATGCCGGGCAGAGCGGAGCTGTGGCTCTGCGTCATCGAGAGGGAGACCGCGGCGAGGAGCACCGACAGCACGGTTCCCAGCAGCCAGAGGCTGGAGAAGACCACCCCCAGGATCGCGAGGACCTTGCCCCGCTGCCGGGTGCGCCCGATCCGGACCAGGGCGACGATGCCGAGGATCAGGCCCAGCGGGAAGAGGCCCAGCAGGCCCAGCACGAAGGACGCGGTCGCGACCCCGCTCCGACCGCCCGCCGGGTCGGGCATCGGCGGCATCAGGTACCCCGGGGCTGGGTACCCCGGCGCGGGATACCCCGGGGCGGCCCACCCGTGGCCGGGCACGGCGTCCTGGATCGGCGCGCCGTCCGTCACCTCCGGCGGCGGGACGGGTGCACTCGGCGGCGGGACGGCGTCGTTCGGCGGCGGCGTGTCGGTCATGGAACCCCCAATCGGCGGGGCGACAGTACCGGATCACGGGACCACCCATCGCACCAGGTCAGGGCGGGGTTTCCGGTCCGGGGAGCGAATCCGGACGATTCCCGTCAAGCCATCCCGGGGGTCGTGCCCGAACGGCTATTCCGCCCCCGCGAGCGCCTCCACGAACACCCGCGCGGGCTCTGTCGGCGCGCCCGACCAGACAACCTCGGTGCGGTGGAGCAGGCCCGGGTCGGCGAGGGGGACGGCGGTGACGTCGGGGAGCTGCGCGGGCGGGGCAGGGACGAGGGCGAGGCCGAGGCCCGCGGCGACGCAGGCGGTGAGCGCGCGCAGGTCCGGGCCGGTGAGGGTGAGAGTGGCCGGGAAGGCGTCGGAGCCGGTGGCGGTGCGCAGGTCGGTGAGGGGGATCGCGGCGTCCGGGGCGTCGAGCCAGCCGGCGTCGGTGAGGGAGGCGAGCCGCAGGCGGGAGCGCCGGGCCAGCGGGTGGTCGAGCGGGAGCAGCACCGCCAGCGGGCGCTCGGTCACCCGCCGCGCGGTGACGGGCGCGGCGGCGGGGAGGGCGAGCGGGTCGCTGGGGGCGGCGAGCCCGTCGACGACGGCTGCGTCGAGCTCGCCCGCCGCCACGGCGGCGACCGCGGCGGGCCGACCCAGCACGGCCATCTCCAGCTCCGCACGCGGCAGTTCGCGCCGCGTGGCGGCGAGGGCGGCGGCGGTCGGCCCGGGCGCGGCGAGGGCGGTGACGCCGAGCCGCAGGTGTCCCCGGGGGGAGCCGCCGACGCGGGCGACGTCCGCGCGCGCCGCGTCGAGGCGGAGCAGGATGCCGGGCGCGTGCTCCAGCAGCCGCGCGCCGGCCTCCGTCGGGGCGACGGGGCGGCGTTCCAGCAGTGGGGCGCGCAACTCCTGTTCCAGCGCGGCAATCTGCTGCGACACCGCCGACTGCGTGTAACCGAGCTCCCGGGCGGCGGCGGAGAAGGAGGTCAACCGGACGACGGCGACGAAGGTGCGCAGCTGCTGAGGGTCCACGTCCATCAGTATCGCTGATGGACACACCATCGATCATCGTTGGACCTGAACCGCGGTGCCCGCCCACGATGGACGCATGACGACGAACACCACCGCTCCCCGCGTCGCCCTGGTCGGCGACCGCGATCCCAAGGTCCGCTCCCACCAGCGCATTCCGCAGCTGGCCGCCGCCCTGCTGGACCGTGACGGCCTGGCCCTCGACCTCTACTGGATCGGCACGGACGAGGTCGACTCCCCCCAGGCGCTGGACGGCTTCGACGGCGTGTGGCTGCTGCCCGGAAGCCCCTACCGCTCGGAGGCGGGCGCCCTCGCCGCCGCCCGCGCGGCGCGCGAGAACGGCATCCCCTTCCTGGGCACCTGCGCGGGCTTCCAGCACGCCCTGCTGGAGTTCGCACGCGAGGTCTGCGGCCTCACCGACGCCGCGCACGCCGAGAACGACCCCGATGCCGAGCACCCGCTGATCGCTCCGCTGGCCTGCAGCCTCGTCGGCCACGAGCTCCCGATCACACCGGCCCCCGGCACCCTCGCGGAGCGCCTCCTCGGCGCGGAGGCCAGCGTCGAGCGGTACCACTGCAACTACGGGCTCCACCCGGACTTCCCCGCCCGTCTTTCGGCCCACGGCCTCGTCTTCAGTGGCCACGACGCCGCGGGCGACCCGCGCATCGCCGAACTCCCCCCGTCGACCCACCCGTTCTTCCTCGCCACCCTCTTCCAGCCGGAGCTGGCCGGCGACGGCTCCCGCCCCCACCCCTTCGTCGAGGCCTTCGCCCGCGCGGCGACGGAGCACGCCCACGACCACAGCTGACGCGGTCGTGCGCGGGCCGCTCTCTCAGGAGCGATCGAGCTCGGCCAACTCGCTTGTCAGCCAGTCACGTTCGGCCTTGCTCTGGGCCCTCGCCATCACCAGCATGCCGCGGCGGTAGCGGTCGGTGACGTCGGCCGCGCGCAGTGGCCTGCCGTCCTCGTGGAAGAAGCTCGCCGGAGTGGTCAGGAAGTCCAGGCGGCGGCGGAGCACCCGGGCCTGGGCGGCGGGTTCGGGGAGGTGGCCGAGGAAGGCCAGCAGGGTGAAGAAGGACGAGCCGTCGGAGATCTCGATCTCGCTCGGCTCGGCGAGACGCCGGAGAAGCTCCTCGCGGCCGGAAGGGGTGAGGGTGAAGACCTGCCGGGTCGGGCCGGTGCCACTCTCCTCCGCGCGGCGGTCGAGGAGACCGGCCTTGAGGAGCCGGTTGAGGGCCGGATAGAGGGCGCCGTCGCTGACTGGGCGGGCATGGCCCATCAGGTCCGAGATGCGCCGCCGCAGCTCGTAGGCGTGGAGCGGCTCCTCCGCGAGGAAACCGAGGACGGCGAGCGCGAGCAACGACCCTCTCCTTTCCACACCTCGGGGAAGACCATTCTGAGGCTACCTCTATTCGAGACACTCGAATAGAGGTAGCCTCCTGCCCATGCCCTCCCCCACCGACACGTCCCGCACTCCTTCGACGAGTACAGCCCTGCTCGCCCTCGCGGGGCCCGTCTACGTCGAACTGCTGTCGGGCGTCGTCGCCGGGATCGTCGACACGTTCTGGGTCGCCCGCCTCGGGCGGACCGCGATCGGGGCCGTCGCCGTCGCGACCACCGTCGAGAACGTGCTGCTCGGCGTGGTGCTGGCGATCGGCGTCGGCACGACCGTGCTGCTCGCTGCGGAGCGCGGCGCGCTGCGCGCCACCGCGCGGGCGGCCTGGCTGCTCTGGCTGGCCGTCACCCCGCTCGTTGCGCTCGGCGGCTGGGCCGTGCGCGAGCCGCTGGCGGCCGTCCTGACCGGCGGCGAGGGAGCGCAGAGCGGGGCCGCCGCCGCCTTCCTCGCCGTCTCGATGCCGGGCGTCGCCGTCTACTTCGCACAGAACGTCGTGGACGGGATCTTCAAGGGTCTCGGCGACACCCGCACCCCGATGCGGATGGCCCTGCTCGCCAACGCCACCCTGCTGGTGCTCGACCCGGTGCTGATCTACGGCCTGTGCGGCGCGCCGCGCCTCGGCGTCACCGGCGCCGCGCTCGCGCTGGTCGCCTCCCGTGTCGCGCCGCTGCTCGTCAGCCTCCGGCGGGCCCGCCGCCTGCTGCACCGCGCGGAGCCGGCGACCCGCCTGCGGCCCGCCGAGGCCGCCCGCCGCATCCTCCGCGTCGGCCTGCCGACGTCCGCGGACTTCGTCGCGCGGATGCTGATCGGCCTGGCCATGGTCGCCCTGACGGCCCGCTTCGGCGCCGTTCCGCTGGCCGCGTACGGGATCGGCACCAAGGTCATGCTGGTGGCGACGATGGCCTTCTACGCCGTCCGCCAGGCCGCCTCGATCCGGCTGGGCCGCACGCCGGAGGCGCTCGCGTCGATCCGGCGGCAGGCGCTGCAGCTGGCCTGGGCCGCCGCGCTCGTCGCGGACGCGGTCCTGCTGGCCGCGCCGGAGCCGCTGCTGCGGGTGTTCACCGGGGACGCGGCCGTCCTGCACGCCGGCGTGGTGCTGTTCCGCTACCTCGCCGGCTACCTGCTCGCGCTCGCGGGCGTCGTCGCCCTCGCAGGGGCGCTGCTGGCGACGGGGCGTGCGGCCGTCATGCTGCGGATCACCGTGCTCGGCGCGGCCGCGCAGATCCCGCTCGCCTGGGCGCTGGACCGGGTCATGGGAGTCCAGGGCGTGTGGCTGGCGATGCCACTCGGCACCGCGCTCCAGCTCGCCCTCACGTTCGGAGCGCTCTTCCTACCGGGCGGTAAGCGGGGTATCGTTGCTGCACCACCTCCGTCGGCGTTGGGAGCCGCCGCGACGGAAGGTCTGGGTACTTCGTCACGCTGAGCCTGCGCCCTCGGCGTCCTTTGATCTCTTTCACCACGGTCCTCAGTCGCGCCGTGGCCTCTCTTCACCTCTCATCGCCGCCGCGTCGGAGCGGAACGACCGCGGCGTACTCCCTGCTTCCCAGGAGTCACGCCATGACCAGTCCCTTCCCTACCGTCGCCGTCGTCGGCCTCGGCACCATGGGCGCCGGAATCGCCGAGATCACGGCCCGCAGCGGCCGTCAGGTGATCGGCATCGAGGCCACCGCCGCCGACGCGCACGCCGCCCGCGCCCGGATCGAGGAGGCCACCGCACACTCGGTGCGGCGCGGCCGTCTCACCGAGGAGGAGCGCACGGAGCTGCTCGGCCGGATCCGGGTGACCGACGAGCTGGCCGCCGCCGCCGAGGCGCAGCTGGTCATCGAGGAGCTTCCGGAGCAGCTTGAGCTCAAGCGCGAGCTCTTCGCCGAGCTGGACAAGATCTGCCCGCCGGAGACCGTCCTCGCGACCGGCACCACGGCCCTGTCCGTCACCCGGATCGCGGCCGCGACCGGCCGCCCGGAGCGGGTCCTCGGGCTGCACTTCTTCAACCCCGCGCCGGTGATGCAGCTGGTGGAGGTGGTCCGCACGGTGCTGACCGGGCCGCAGGCGGCGGACGACGCGGCGGAGTTCGCCCGCTCGCTCGGCAAGTCGCCGGTCGCGGCCGGGGACCGGGCCGGGTTCATCGTCAACGGCCTGCTCTTCGCCTACCTCAACCAGGCCGCCGCGATGTTCGAGTCGCGCTACGCCAGCCGCGAGGACATCGACGCCGCCATGCGCTTCGGCTGCGGTCTGCCGATGGGCCCGCTGGCCCTGCTCGACCTGATCGGCGTCGACACCGCCAAGACCGTGCTGGAGGCGATGTACGCGCAGTCGCACGACCGCCTCCACGCGCCCGCGCCGATCCTCGGTCAGCTGGCCTCCGCCGGGCTGCTGGGCCGCAAGACGGGCCGTGGCTTCTACACCTACGCCGCCCCCGGCTCCTCCGAGGTCGTCGCCGACCCGGGCGCCGCGGCCAAGCTCCGCGTCGCCGGACGCGAGGTGCGCAGCGTCGGCGTCTGCGGCTCCGGCACGATGGCGACCGGCATCGCGGAGGTCTTCGCCAAGGCGGGCTACGACGTCACGATCGTCGCCCGCAGCCAGGAGAAGGCGGACAAGGCCAAGGCCGCGATCCAGAAGTCGCTGGACCGCATGGTCGGCAAGGGCCGCCTGTCCGAGGAGGACCGCGACGCGGCGCTGGCCCGGGTCACCCCGAGCGGCAGCTACGAGGACCTCCACAGCGTCGACCTGGCCATGGAGGCCGTCGCCGAGGACCTGAACGTCAAGCGCGAGCTGTTCGCCGCCCTCGACAAGATCTGCAAGCCGGGCGCGGTGCTGGCGACGACCACCTCCTCGCTCCCGGTGATCCAGTGCGCGACGGCCACCAGCCGTCCCCAGGACGTCATCGGCATGCACTTCTTCAACCCGGCCCCGGCCATGAAGCTGGTCGAGGTGGTCTCCACCGTCCTGACCGCCGAGGACGTCACCGCGACCGTGCTCGACCTGTGCGGCAAGGTCCGCAAGCACCCGGTGGAGTGCGGCGACCGGGCCGGCTTCATCGTCAACGCGCTGCTCTTCCCCTACCTCAACGACGCCGTGCGGATGATCGAGGAGCACTACGCCTCGGTCGACGACGTCGACACCGCCATGAAGCTCGGCTGCGGCTACCCGATGGGCCCGTTCGAGCTGCTGGACGTGGTCGGCCTGGACGTCTCGCTGACGATCGAGAAGGTGCTGCACGCCGAGTTCCGCGAGCCGGGCCTGGCGCCTGCGCCGCTGCTGGAGCACCTGGTGACCGCGGGCTGCCTGGGCCGCAAGACCGGCCGCGGCTTCCGCGACCACGCGCGTCGATGAGGCCAGGTAGCCTTCCGGTCATGACCACGGAAGAGCAGCTGCTGGAGCAGGCGGGCCTGGACGGCGCCGCGAGCGACGCGGGGACGTCCGGCACGAACGGCGGCCCCGGCCGCCGGGCGACGGCCCAACGCCAGCTGATGCGCCAGGAGCTGGCCGCTGCGGCCATGGAGCTGTTCGCCTCCCAGGGCTACGAGGAGACGACGGTCGACCAGATCGCCGCGGCGGCGGGCGTGGCCCGGCGCACCTTCTTCCGGTACTTCCGGTCCAAGGAGGAGGCGATCTTCCCGGACCACGACGACACCCTGGTCCGCGTCGCCGACCTGCTGGCCAGCGCCGACCCGAGCGAGCATCCGCTGGACGTGGTCTGCCGGGGCATCAAGGAGGTGCTGCGGATGTACGCGGCGACCCCCTCGGTCTCGGTGGCGCGCTACCGGCTGATCCGCCAGGTGCCGACGCTGCGCGAACGGGAGATCGCCGTGGTCGCCCGCTACGAGCGGTTGTTCACGCGCTACCTGCTCGGTCGCTTCGACACCGACCAGGGCGACGACGCGATGCTGGCCGAGGTCTCGGCCGCAGCCGTCGTCGCGGCCCACAACCACGTGCTGCGCCGCTGGCTGCGGGCCGGCGGCCGGGGCGAGGTGGAGGCGCAGCTGGACCACGCCTTCGAGGCGATCCGGCGGACGTTCTGGGGCGACCTCTCCACCCGCCGCGGCGAACGCCCGGCACTCCAGCTGGCACCCAGTGCCGCCAATGGTGGCGACTACGTCATCACCGTGGCCCGCGCAGACGCGCCGCTGGACGAGGTCATGGCCGGCATCCGCGCCGCCCTGACCGGCCAGAACGAGGCATAACCGCAGGTCACACCGGCCACACAGCACCCACGCACAGCAGCCCCTCGCCAGGTCCGGCGAGGGGCTGCTGTGTCGTGTTGCAAGGTGATGACGCTCACGTGACACTGGATGCAATTGGTGGCACGCAGTGTCTTTACGAGTGGCACAGGGTGCCAGTACGTTGTTACCCACTGGTCGCGGCGCCGCGGCTCCCCACCCGGCGCGCCTCGACCTCCCGCCCGCGCGCCACCCCTGCGCAGGCCGCAGTCCCAAGCAACAGCTCGACAGCACCCCGCGACTGACGTAGCCGGCGTCCGCTCCCGGCCACACCGAAGACCGCCCCCCGTCCCACTGACGCACCCTGCACCCCTCACGCAGGTACGCCGCCGCCGGAGGCAGCCATGGCAGCCATGAAGGAAATTCTCGCCGCGATCCAGAACCCGGACACCACCGCCGCTGATTACGCGGCGCTGGAGCTCCCGGAGTCCTACCGCGCGATCACGCTCCACAAGGACGAGCAGGAGATGTTCGCCGGCCTTGAGAGCCGCGACAAGGACCCGCGCAAGTCCCTGCACCTGGACGAGATCGCCCTGCCGGAGCTCGGCCCGGGCGAGGCCCTGGTCGCCGTGATGGCCAGCGCGGTCAACTACAACACCGTGTGGAGCTCGATCTACGAGCCGGTCTCCACCTTCTCCTTCCTGGAGCGCTATGGCCGCCTCAGCCCCGAAGCCGCCCGCCACGACCAGCCGTACCACGTCCTGGGCTCCGACCTGGCCGGTGTCGTGCTGCGGACCGGGCCGGGCGTGCACGCCTGGAAGCCCGGCGACCAGGTGGTCGCCCACTGTCTCAGCGTCGAGCTGGAGAGCGCCGACGGCCACAACGACACGATGCTGGACCCCGAGCAGCGCATCTGGGGCTTCGAGACCAACTACGGCGGTCTCGCGGAGGTCGCGCTGGTCAAGTCCAACCAGCTGATGCCCAAGCCGAAGCACCTCACCTGGGAGGAGGCGGCGTCGCCGGGCCTGGTCAACTCCACCGCCTACCGCCAGCTGGTCTCCCGCAACGGCGCCGGCATGAAGCAGGGCGACAACGTGCTGATCTGGGGCGCCAGCGGCGGTCTCGGCTCCTACGCCACCCAGTACGCCCTGGCCGGCGGCGCCAACCCGATCTGCGTGGTCTCCAGCGAGGCCAAGGCCAAGATCTGCGAGGCCATGGGCGCCGAGGCGATCATCGACCGCAGCGCCGAGGGCTACAGGTTCTGGAAGGACGAGCAGAACCAGGACCCGCGCGAGTGGAAGCGCTTCGGCGGAAAGATCCGCGAGCTGACGGGCGGTGAGGACGTCGACATCGTCTTCGAGCACCCGGGCCGCGAGACCTTCGGCGCCTCGGTCTACGTCACCCGCAAGGGCGGCACCATCGTCACCTGCGCCTCCACCTCCGGCTACATGCACCAGTACGACAACCGCTACCTGTGGATGTCGCTCAAGCGCATCGTCGGCTCGCACTTCGCCAACTACCGCGAGGCGTGGGAGGCCAACCGCCTGATCGCCAAGGGCAAGATCCACCCGACCCTGTCCAAGACCTACTCCCTCGCCGAGACCGGTCAGGCGTCGCTGGACGTCCACCACAACAAGCACCAGGGCAAGGTCGGCGTCCTGTGCCTGGCGCCCGAGGAGGGCCTCGGTGTCACGGACCACGAGCTGCGCGCCAAGCACCTGACCGCCATCAACCGCTTCCGCGGCGAGTAGTCGGTTCGAGTCGAGTAGTCGGAGAGCAGACGAAGATGACTGTCCATCGGGACCGGCCCTGGCTGATGCGGACCTACGCGGGGCACTCCTCCGCGGCCGCCTCGAACGAGCTGTACCGGAAGAACCTGGCGAAGGGTCAGACGGGCCTCTCCGTCGCCTTCGACCTGCCGACACAGACCGGCTACAACCCCGACCACGTCCTCGCCCGCGGCGAGGTCGGGCGGGTCGGGGTCCCGGTCAGCCACGTGGGCGACATGCGGACCCTCTTCGAGGGCATCCCGCTGGAGCGCACCAACACCTCGATGACCATCAACGCCACGGCCATGTGGCTGCTGGCGATGTACCAGGTGGTCGCCGAGGAACAGGGCGCGGACATCGCCAAGCTGACCGGGACCACCCAGAACGACATCATCAAGGAGTACCTGTCGCGCGGGACGCACGTCTTCCCGCCCGGGCCCTCCATTCGGCTGACCACCGACATGATCGCGTACACGGTCGCCAACATCCCCAAGTGGAACCCGATCAACATCTGCAGCTACCACCTGCAGGAGGCCGGGGCCACGCCGGTGCAGGAGCTGGCCTTCGCGATGTGCACGGCCATCGCCGTGCTCGACGCGGTCCGCGACAGCGGCCAGGTCAAGCCGAACCAGATGGGCGAGGTGGTCGGCCGGATCTCCTTCTTCGTCAACGCGGGCGTCCGCTTCGTCGAGGAGATGTGCAAGCTGCGGGCCTTCTCGCAGCTGTGGGAGAAGGTGACGCTGGAGCGTTACGGCGTCACCGACCCCAAGCAGCGGCGATTCCGTTACGGCGTCCAGGTGAACTCGCTCGGCCTTACCGAGGCGCAGCCGGAGAACAACGTCCAGCGCATCGTGCTGGAGATGCTCGCGGTGACGCTGTCGAAGGACGCGCGGGCCCGGGCCGTGCAGCTGCCGGCCTGGAACGAGGCGCTGGGCCTGCCCCGGCCCTGGGACCAGCAGTGGTCTCTGCGGATCCAGCAGGTGCTGGCCTTCGAGTCGGACCTGCTGGAGTACGGGGACCTGTTCACCGGCAGCGTCGTGGTCGAGGGCAAGGTCGCCGAGCTGGTCGAGGGCGCCGAGGCGGAGATCGCCAAGGTGCAGGAGATGGGCGGGGCCGTGGCCGCCGTCGAGTCCGGCTACCTCAAGGCCGCGCTGGTGGCCTCGCACGCCGAGCGCCGCGGGCGGATCGAGTCGGGCGAGGACAAGGTCGTCGGCGTCAACTGCTACGAGACCACCGAGCCGAGCCCGCTGACGGCCGACCTGGACACCGCGATCATGGTCGTGGACGGGGACGCCGAGCGCGCCGTCGCCGAGGCCTTCGCGAGCTGGGTGGCCGAGCGGGACGAGGCCGCCGCGCAGGCGGCGCTGGCCGAGCTCAAGGCGCAGGCCGCCACCGACGCCAACCTGATGGCCGCCACCCTGGACTGCGTCCGTGCGGGCGTCACCACCGGCGAGTGGGCCGAGGCGCTGCGCGACGTCTTCGGCGAGTACCGCGCGCCCACGGGCGTCGGCGGCGCGCCGATCACCGGCGTGATCGACCCGGAGAGCGGTTCCGAACTCCTGACGGTGCGTGAGGCGGTCGCCCGCACGGCCGAGGAGCTCGGGAGTGGCAAGCTCCGGCTGCTGGTCGGCAAGCCCGGCCTGGACGGTCACTCCAACGGCGCCGAGCAGATCGCCGTCCGGGCCCGCGACGCCGGCTTCGAGGTCGTCTACCAAGGCATCCGGTTGACGCCTGAGCAGATCACGGCCGCGGCCATCGCCGAGGACGTCCACTGCGTCGGCCTGTCGATCCTCTCGGGCGCCCACGCCGAGCTGGTGCCGGACGTGCTCCACCGGCTGCGACGCGCCGGGGTGGAGGACATGCCGGTCGTCGTCGGCGGGATCATCCCGGCCGCGGACGAGCAGGCCCTGCTTGCCCAGGGCGTGGCGGCGGTGTTCACTCCGAAGGACTTCGGGATCACCGCGATCATCGGCCGTATCGTCGACGAGATCCGTCTGGCCAACGGCCTGGACCCGATCTTCACCACCACGGACATCAAGGAAGAGACCCTCGCCTCATGAGCACTGTGAACCGCTTGCGTCCGCGCCGTTCCTGCCTGGCTGTCCCGGGCTCCAACCCGCGCTTCCTGGAGAAGGCCCAGGGCCTCCCCGCCGACCAGGTCTTCCTGGACCTGGAGGACGCCTGCGCGCCGCTGGCCAAGGAGGGCGCCCGCCACACCATCGTCGAGTTCCTGAACAACGGCGACTGGACCGGCAAGACCCGCGTGGTCCGCGTCAACGACTGGACCACGCACTGGACCTACCGTGACGTCGTCACCGTCGTCGAGGGCGCGGGCCAGAACCTGGACTGCATCATGCTGCCCAAGGTCCAGGACGCCCAGCAGATCGTCGCGCTGGACCTGCTGCTGACGCAGATCGAGAAGACCATGGGCTTCGAGGTCGGCAAGATCGGCATCGAGGCGCAGATCGAGAACGCGCGTGGTCTGATCAACGTCGACGAGATCGCCCAGGCCTCGCCGCGGCTGGAGACCATCATCTTCGGCCCGGCCGACTTCATGGCCTCGATCAACATGAAGTCCCTCGTCGTCGGCGAGCAGCCGCCCGGCTACCCGGCGGACGCCTACCACTACATCCTGATGCGCATCCTGATGGCCGCCCGCGCCAACGACCTGCAGGCCATCGACGGCCCCTACCTGCAGATCAAGAACGTCGACGGCTACCGCGAGGTCGCCGGCCGCTCCGCCGCGCTGGGCTTCGACGGCAAGTGGGTGCTGCACCCCGGCCAGGTCGACGCCGCCAACGAGGTCTTCTCCCCCTCCCAGGAGGACTACGACCACGCCGAGCTGATCCTGGACGCCTACGACTGGTGCACCTCCGAGGCGGGCGGCAAGAAGGGCTCCGCGATGCTCGGCGACGAGATGATCGACGAGGCCTCCCGCAAGATGGCCCTGGTCATCGCGGGCAAGGGACGCGCCGCCGGCATGCAGCGCACCACCAAGTTCGAGATCCCGGAGTAGAGCATGCAGTTCGGACGCACCTACGAGGAGTTCGAGGTCGGCGCGGTCTACAAGCACTGGCCAGGAAAGACCGTCACCGAGTACGACGACCACCTCTTCTGTCTGCTGACCATGAACCACCACCCGCTGCACATGGACGCGAACTACGCGACCACCACCGTGCAGGGCAAGAACGTCGTGGTCGGCAACTACATCTACTCGCTGCTGCTCGGCATGAGCGTGGAGGACGTCTCCGGCAAGGCCCTGGCCAACCTGGAGATCGAGTCGCTCAAGCACGTCGCGCCGACCTTCCACGGCGACACCATCTACGGCCAGACCGAGGTCCTCGACAAGAAGATGACCTCGAAGCCCGACCGCGGCATCGTGTACGTCGAGACCAAGGGCTACAACCAGGACGGGACGCTCGTCTGCGTCTTCCGCCGCAAGGTGATGGTCCCCACCGAGCAGTACCTCAAGGAGCGCGGCGGCGACCAGCCCGGTCGCCCCGAGCTGCGCGAGCAGCCGTAACCCTCCCCACAGTGCTCGAGCGCTCCACGGTGTATGCCACGCCCGTGGGGCGCTCGGACAGAAGAGAAGGACACGACCCATGGGACGCCTCGCCCAGACCGAAGGTCTCAACGAGATCCAGCAGGAGATCCTCGCGACCGTTCGCAGCTTTGTCGACAAGGAGATCATTCCGGTCGCCACCGAGCTGGAGCACCGCGACGAGTACCCCACCGACATCGTCGAGGGCCTCAAGGAGATGGGGATCTTCGGCCTGATGATCCCGGAGGAGTACGGCGGCCTCGGCGAGTCGCTGCTCACCTACGCCCTGACCGTGGAGGAGATCGCCCGCGGCTGGATGTCGGTGTCCGGCATCATCAACACCCACTTCATCGTGGCCTACATGATCAACGCCCACGGCACGCAGGAGCAGAAGGACTACTTCCTGCCGCGCATGGCCATCGGCGAGATCCGCGGCGCCTTCTCCATGTCCGAGCCGGGCCTCGGCTCCGACGTCTCCGCGATCTCCACCAAGGGCGTCAAGGACGAGAGCGGCGAGTTCTACGTCCTCAACGGCCAGAAGATGTGGCTGACCAACGGCGGCACGTCCTCCGTGATCGCCTGCCTGGTCAAGACGGACGAGGGCCACTCCTCCCCCTACAAGAACCTCACCACCTTCCTGATCGAGAAGACGCCGGGCTTCGGCCCGAACGAGACGGTCAAGGGCCTGACCGTCCCCGGCAAGATCGAGAAGATGGGCTACAAGGGCGTCGACACCACCGAGCTGGTGCTCGAGGACGTCAGGCTGCCCGCCGACCGCATCCTGGGCGGCGTCCCGGGCCGCGGTTTCTACCAGATGATGGACGGCGTCGAGGTCGGCCGCGTCAACGTCGCCGCCCGCGGCTGCGGCGTCGCGCAGCGCGCCTTCGAGCTGGGCATCCGCTACGCCCAGCAGCGCCAGACCTTCGGCAAGAAGATCGCCGAGCACCAGGCCATCCAGTTCAAGCTGGCCGAGATGGCGACCAAGGTCGAGGCCGCGCACCAGATGATGGTGATGGCCGCGCGCAAGAAGGATTCCGGCCAGCGCAACGACCTCGAGGCCGGCATGGCCAAGTACCTGGCCTCGGAGTACTGCAAGGAGGTCGTCGAGGACTCCTTCCGGATCCACGGCGGCTACGGCTTCTCCAAGGAGTACGAGATCGAGCGCCTCTACCGCGAGGCCCCGATGCTGCTCATCGGTGAAGGTACTGCGGAGATCCAGAAGATGATCGTGGGTCGCCGCCTGCTGGAGGAGTACAAGCTCGCCGAGTAGTCCAGACTTGCCGGGAGCGCAGGCTGGGGAGCATGGCGCACTTGGCAGCACGGGGGCGTGGATCGAAATGGTCCACGCCCCTGCTTCCTTGTAGTGACCAACTTTCCCCGGCGCCAAGAGGAGGCCAAGAAAGGCCGATGAACTGGCCAATGATCTGAGGGGTTTGTCACCGTTCGCCTACAACCCTTGGACCTGGCCGCTCAAGCGGCTTACCTTGGCGGAGCAAGAGAAAGCCGAGAGAAACGCGGGAGCACCCCACTAGGGTTCCCGGAGCTTGCTTCGGCACCACCCGCTGCCGATAGCATCCCCTCGGACGGCCAAGTGTCATCAAGGCCGCAGCCGTCCCCGAACCCCTCGACACCGCGACCTTGTCGGTCGCGACAAAGGTCTTCGATGCCCCTTCGTCCGTCCCATCCGACCGACGCCCCCCGGCCGCGCGTGACCCTGGCCCGCGGAGCGTCCCCTTGGCTCGTCCCCACCGTGCTCACGGCCGCCGCATGCACCGCCCTCACCCGGCGCAACGGCAGATGGGCACTGGCCGCGGTGCCGGCCTCCGCGCTGAGCGCGGGCATGCTCTGGTTCTTCCGCGACCCCGAGCGTGAGCTCGGCGCCGGCCGGGTGATCTCCCCGGCCGACGGCGTGGTCCAGAGCATCGACGCCTGGCCGGACGGCCGCACCCGTGTGGCGATCTTCATGAGCCCGCTCAACGTGCACGTCAACCGCGCCCCGCTGGACGGCGTGGTGCGCTCCGTGGAGCACGTCCCCGGCGGCTACGTGCCGGCGTTCAACAAGGACAGCGACCGCAACGAGCGCGTCGTCTGGCACTTCGACACCGAGCTCGGCGACATCGAGATGGTGCAGATCGCGGGCGCGGTGGCCCGCCGCATCGTCCCCTACGTCACCAGCGGCACCAAGGTCCAGCGCGGCGAGCGGGTCGGCCTGATCCGCTTCGGCTCGCGCGTGGACACCTACCTCCCTGCGGGCGTCCAGCCCGGCGTCGAGGTGGGACAGAAGACGACGGCAGGGGTGACTCGCCTTGACCGTGACTGACCCCGAGCGGTTCGAGCAGGGCTACGCCGAACAGGACGACGAGGAGCAGGAGCGCGTCGCGCGCCGGCTGCGCTGGGCCCGCGACCGCGAGCTGCGCCGCCCGCTGTCCCCGCAGCACCTCTCCACGGCCGACCTGTTCACCCTGGGCAACGCCGTCTGCGGCTTCCTGGCGATCTACTGCACCACGACGGGCGTCCTCATCCCGCACCTCACCGGTGTGGCGACGAGCGGCGACCGCCGCAGCGCCGCGGCCGCGGTCACGCTGCTGCTGATCGGCTCCATGTGCGACCTGTTCGACGGGCTGGTGGCGCGCAAGCTGCGCTCGTCCGCGCTGGGCGCGGAGCTGGACAACCTGGCCGACCTGATCAGCTTCGGCATCGCGCCGGCCTACTTCGTCGTGGTCTGGGGCATGACCGCCGGCGGCGCGCACCAGCGCGTCAGCGCGGGCATCGCGATCATGGTGCTGCTGGCCGTCGTACTGCGCCTGGCACGCTTCTCCTGCACGGCCGCCCGTCCCGGCGTCTTCCAGGGCATGCCCTCGCCGATGGGCGCGCTGACGGTGATCTCCATCGTGCTGCTGAACCCGCAGTTCGTGCTGGGCGCGGTCGGCATCGTCGCGGTCTCGGCGCTGATGGTCAGCCAGGTCGAGTACCCGAAGCCACAGGGCAAGCTGGCCACGGCCACGCTGGTGTGGATCGTCGTCTCCATGGGCTGCCTCGCCGCCTGGGCGACGGGTCTGCCGGGCGGTGCGACGCTGCTCCAGATCGGCGCCTCGCTCCAGGTCACCCTGGCCCTGATGGCCCCGCTCATGGTCATCCGCCGCAAGGTCGGCGACGTCCGCGCCAAGCGCGCGGAGGCGCGCAGCGCGACGCACTGAGCGAACACGTTCCGCCATCACGAGGGCGCCCGACCGTACGACGGTCGGGCGCCCTCGCGCATGCTCCCGTTCCGGTGACGGCGCCGAGGAGGCCCGGATGACGCGCACGATCAACCTCTGGCGGCAGCGGCTCGACGAGGTCCCGGAGGAGGTGTGGGCCGATCCCGACGTGCAGGTGCTGATCCTCGCGGACACCGGGATCGGCTCGCTCCCGGCGCGGATCGGTGCGCTGCGGCGGCTGCGGGTGCTGGACCTGGGACACAACGCACTCACGTCCGTGCCCGAGGAGCTCGGGCTGCTCGGTGGGCTGTCCGACTGCCTGTACCTGCACGACAACCGACTGACCGCGCTGCCGGAGGCGCTCGGGCGGCTCACCGCCCTGCGGTACCTCAACGTCGGCGAGAACCCGCTCGGCGCGCTGCCGGAGGCGGTCGGGCGGATGGCCGGGCTGGTCGAGCTGCGGGCGCAGGACTGCGGGCTGACGGCGCTCCCCGACGCGGTCGGCGAGCTGGGGCGACTGCGGGAGCTGCACCTGCGCGGCAACGCGCTGACCGCGCTGCCGGACTCGTTCCGCGCGCTGCGCGAGCTGCGGGTGCTGGAGCTGCGGGACAACCGCCTGGACGCCGTGCCCGGGGCCCTGCGGGGGCTCCCGCGGCTGCGCCACCTCGACCTTCGCGGCAACCGCCTCACCGCCCCGCCGGGGTGGATCGCCGAGCTGCCCGCCCTGGAGAAGCTCGACCTGCGCTGGACCGGAGTGGAGCCCGCTCCGGAGCTGCTGGCCGCCCTGGAGACGCGGGGCTGCTTCGTCCTGAGCTGAGACCGGCGGAACGCAATGGAAAGACTTCTTTCGAAAGAAGTCTTTCCATTGGCGTGCCGACTCGCTACGCTCAACCCATGAGCCGCACCGAGCCGAACCCTCCCCTCCGGTCCGTCCGCGATCCGCGGAGCCTCCGGGCCCTGGCGCACCCCGCACGGATCGCGTTGCTGGAGGCCCTGGCGCTGCGCGGGACGCTCACCGCGACGGAGGCCGCCGAGATCATCGGCGGGAACGCCTCGAACGCCTCGTACCACCTGCGGACGCTCGCCTCGCACGGCTACGTCACCCAGGCCGAGGGCGGCGTGGGCCGCGAGCGGCCCTGGCGGCTGGACGGCGCCGGGATGAGCATCGACGAGAACGACGAGGACCCGAACGTCGCGCAGGCAGCCCGCGCCCTGACCGCGGTGTTCAGCGAGCGCTGGGACGAGCGGCGGCGCCGGTACCAGGCGACGCGCGACCAGTACCCCGAGACCGTCCGCCGGGCGACCGGCGAGGGGCAGGCGCTGCTCTTCGTCACCCCTGAGGAGATGGCGCAGGTCAAGGACGAGATCGTCGCCATCCTGCTGCGCTACCAGGACCGGATCGAGGATCCGGCCGCCAGGCCGGAGGGCACGGTGCCGTTCGAGGTCGTCGTCTCGAACATCCCCTTCGCCCTCGAGCCCGAGTCAGCACCGGAGTCAGAACCGGAGTAAGCACCGGAGAGCCGAGCGCTCCGCCGAACGTCCAGCACCAACCCCGTCTCCCGGCGAGGGTCTGTCTGTCATGCCCATGCCCTGCCCATGTCTCCCGGAGGGGATCACCCACCCATGCGCACCCTGCTCTCGCAACCCCGCATGCGCCTGTACTTCCTCGGCAACACCCTCAGCACCATCGGCGACTACGCCCTCTGGCTCGCCTCGGGCGTGTGGGTGAAGGAGCTCACCGGGTCGACCGCCCAGGCGGGCCTGTGCATGCTCAGCCTGATCCTGGGGACGCTGCTCTCCCCCGTCACCGGATACGTCGTGGACAGGACGCGGCGCAAGCCGCTGCTGATGGCGACCAACGCCGTGACCGGTCTGGCGGTGCTCGCGCTCACCCAGGTGCACGGTCCGGACGACGTATGGCTGATATATGCCGTCATGTTCGTCAACGGCCTGGCCGTCTCGCTCACCGACTCCGCGATGACGGCCCTGCTGCCCGCCATGGTGGAGCCGGAGCAGCTCGCCGCCGCCAACGGGCTGTCGCAGGCGCTGACGCAGGGCCAGCGGCTGATCACGCCCGCTCTGGGCATCGGTCTGCTGACCGCCTTCGGCGGCGGCGCGGTGGCCGGGATCGACGCCGCCTCGTTCGCGGCGGGCCTGCTGTGCTGGGCCTTCGTCAAGGTCGACGACCCGCGTCCGGCGGCCGACGGCGTCAGCCGTCGCGGGCAGACCACCGCCGGCTTCCGGTTCCTGCTGCGGACCCCGTCGCTGCGGCAGCTCAGCACCACGCTCTTCGTCGGACTGTTCGTAGCGGGCATGTTCGAGACCCTGGGCTTCGCGGTGGTGACCGTCGGCCTGCACCGCGCCCCGACGTGGATGGGCGTGCTGGTGACGGTGATGGGCGTCTCCGGCATCGTCGGCGGACTGCTGGTCGGCTCGCTGATCAAGCCCCTCGGCCCCGGGCGGCTGACCGCCCTCGGTCTCGCCCTCTGCGGCGCCGGAGCGCTCGCCTTCGCGGCTCCGCTGACGGCGGTCGTCCTGCTCGGCGCCCTGTGCATGGGCTTCGCCCTGCCGTGCATCATCGTCGGCTCCATGACCGCGGTTCAGCTCACCACTCCCAAGGAGCTGCTGGGCCGCGTGTCCGGCGCGGACATCTTCCTGACGACGTGCGGCCAGGCCCTCGGCATGGCGACCGGCTCGGCCCTCATCACCGCGGTCTTCTACCGCGACATCGCCTACGCGGCCGCCGCGCTGCTGGCCGTCAGCGCCCTCTACCTGGTCACCCGCCGCGAGCAGCGCCTGCCGCAGGCCGCGGCGACGGACGCCGCGAGCGAGCCGGTCACGCCCGACGCGCCGCTCCCGGCCGAGGGCCGCGTCTGACCCCTCGGCAGGCCGCCGGTGACCGCCTCCGCTTCGCGGACGGCGGTCACCGGCGTTCCAAGGCCTTCACTCGCCCGGGCCGGGCGTCCGGCTCTCGACGTTCCGCAGCGGGCGCGACCTCCCGCTCGAACTAGCGGGAGCAGCGCAGACCGGGGCGCCGAGCCGCCCGGGCCGGGCCTCCGGCTCTAGACGTCCGCAGCGGGCGCGACCTCCCGCTCGAACCAGCGAGAGCAGCGCAGACCGGGGCGCCGAGCCGCCCGGGCCGGGCCTCCGGCTCTAGACGTCCGCAGCGGGCGCGACCTCCCGCTCGAACCAGCGGGAGCAGCGCAGGGCAGGGCGCCGAGCCCGCCCGGGCCGACGACGGGCGCGGAAGCCTCACTCGCCGCCCCCGCAGGGCGGAGCCGCCCGCTCACCCCAGCGGGGGCAGCGCCTCCTGGGCGTGGCGGCCGAGCTCGTCCAGGCCCGCGATGGTGGCGGCGAGCTGCTCCGGCTTCAGGACCTCGAAGACGTGCTCGTCGATGGCGGCGGCATGTCGGCGCGCCGCCTCGGCGAGCTTGCGCTCGCCGAGCGGCGTGATGGTGACGATCTGGATCCGGCGGTCCGTCCGGGAGCGCTCGCGCAGCACCAGGCCTGCCTCGACCATCCGGTCCACCAGGCGGGTCGCCCCACCGCTGGTGAGGACGGCGTCACGGGACAGGTCCCCCATGGTCGCGCCCTCGGGCGCGGCGGCGAGCCGGAGCAGCACCTCGAACATCGCGTGCGAGATGCCGCTCTCGCGTTCCATCGCCGCCCCGAGCAGTCGCTCCAACCTTGCGGCCGCCGTCAGCAGAACCCCGAACGCCTGGACGCGTTCGTCGGCGACGGCGTCGGCGGCGGTCTGGATGCTGATGCTGGCAGCGGTCATCGTGCGGCTCCTTCCCCAGGGGATCGTGCAAACGTTACCGCCCGTTCGTCGCCGACTACCCTCCGGGGCGAGTCCGGGTCGGTGACTATCGGCCGACGGTGAAGCGACGACCGAGGTGGGCGGGCCGCTCGATCTCGTCGACGAGGGCGACCGCGTAGTCCTCGGTGCTGATGTGGCTCTCGCCCGCGGAGTCCACGACCAGCTGCTCCGTGCCGGTGCGGTAAGCGCCGGTGCGCTCGCCGGGCTGTATGAGCGCGGCAGGGCTGAGCACGGTCCAGGTGACGTCGTCGACGGTGTTGTAGTACGCCTGCGCGTCGCCGTGGGCGTGCATGATCTGCAGCAGCCAGTCCGGCAGGCCGGGCGCGTCCCAGACCCGCACACCGGGCGCGGTCTCCAGGCTGCCGGCCCCGCCGACGGCGATCAGGCGCGGCGCGCCCGTGCCCAGCCCGCGCAGGCCCTCGACGAGCGCCTGCGCCGCAGGCTCGATGAGTGCGGCGTGCCCCGGGCCGTCACCGCCGCCGACGGCGCTGACCAGTACGTCCTGCCCGGCGGCGATCTTCGCGACGGACGCGGGGTCGAGTGCGTCCCCGGCGAGGACGGCGGCGACGCCGTCCTCCGGGCGGTAGGCGGCGGGGTCCCGTACGACGGCGGTGACCTCGTGGCCCCGGAGCAGGGCCTCGGCAACGACCCGGGACCCGATGGCACCCTTGGCTCCGAGAACGGCGATCTTGGCCATGAGCTGCGCCTCCATGTCATGAGCGACGGAATCTCCGCGCTTCCGCCCCTCATAACATCTGACTACTCAGATAAATTCCGGCTCCGGCGACCTGCTCAGCGATCCCTGGTGAGCAGCGGCTTGACGTCCAGGATCGGCGTCCCGTCGATCGCTTCGAGGTTGCGGACGTGGACCCGCGTGCCCTCGACGGCGAGGACGTGCACGTCGTGCAGACCGATCGGGTTGGGCCGGTCGGGCGCGCGCGTGGCGAAGACGCCGGTGAGCGGCCGCGCGGCGTCCCCGCGCGGGCGCACGGCCAGCGTGTCGCGGTCCGCACGGTCGAGCCAGGTGAGCAGCAGCACGTCCATGCCCGCCGCCAGCCCGTCCAGGGCGGCGGCGTACACGTCGTCGAAGACCAGCCAGGCGTCGGGCGCCCCCTCGTCGGGCTGGCGCGGCGCCCCCGCCCGGTCGGCCAGGACGGACTCGACATGCCCGACCGGGCGCAGCTCGTATGCGGTCAAGGGTGCGGATCTCCTTCCGTGAGCGCCCTCGGGGGCCGCTCTCGACCGCCTGCGGGCTGCTACGCACCGACCGGGTGGACGGAGCGGTAGGTGGCGCGGTCGAGTTCGGTGATCTCGACCGCCAGCGAGGCCGGAACGGTCACATGGGCCTGGAGCAGGGCGAGGACGCGGGCGGACAGGTCCGCGCGGAGGTCGGCGCTGCGACCGGAGAGGAGCTTGATCTCCAGCAGGACCACGGGGTGCCCGGCGGAGCCGTCGCCGACGAAGGACTCGGGGGCCGGACGGAAGACCGTCTTGCACTCGGAGATCCTGGCGTCGATCACCTCGGCGATGAGCGGGTGCAGGTCCTTGGCGAAAGCCCTGCGGTCGAAAGCGAGTTCGGCGGAGTGGTCGACGAGGATCTGCGGCACGGGAGCCTCCCGGGGCAGGCGACAGGGTGCTTCGACGCTACCGGAAACCGCGCGGCCCCCGTCCGCCAAAGGCGGACGCGGGCCGCGTGGGCGCGCCGGGGGTTCAGCCGCGGCCGAGGTCGCGCAGGTCGATCGCGTAGATGCCGCGCCCGTGGGTGGCCGCGTAGACGCGGCCGTCGGGGCCGAGCAGGATCTGGTCGACCGAGACCGCCGGGAGTTCGGCGATCGCGCGCCACTGGCTGCGGCCCGGGGCGCGGTAGACCGCACCGAGGTCCGTGCCGACGAGCAGGCCTCCGGCCGGGGTCAGCGCGATCGAGTCGACCGGGACGTCCGGCAGGTTGGCCGAGACGTCCGTCCAGGTCGCGCCCGAGTCGTGGGTCTCGAAGACGTGGCCGACGCCCGAGCCCGGACCCTCGTTCCAGTCGCGGGAGAAGCCGCTGAAGGTCAGGTAGGCGTGCGAGCTGTCCGCCGGGTCGACGGCGATGTCGCTGATGTAGCGGTTCGGCAGGTTCGCCGGCAGGGCGAGCTGCTGCCAGCCGGTGCCGTCCGCGTTGCCGACGGCCACGCCGTGCGTGAAGCCCTGGCTGTTGCACGGGCCGCACCAGGCCGCGTAGACCTTGCCGCCGGAGGAGGCGACCGCCGTCGCCACGTGCCCGGCGCCCAGGTCGAAGGCGCTGGTCCAGGCCGAGGACGAGCGGATGGCGAAGCCCTGGTTCTGCACCCAGACGTGCTGGCCGCCCGCGACCCACAGGTTCGGGTTCTTCAGGTCGGTCGCCAGCGGCGCGATGAAGCGCGCCGCGGAGGTGGCGTTGTCCGGCGGCGGCACGTCGTAGGTGGTCGGCGCACCCAGGCCGTTGTTGGCGGCGCAGTCCTGGGTGACGTTGATCTCCAGGTAGACGTACTCCTGGGCCTCGTTGCAGCCGTTGGTCGGGTCGACCAGCGTCATGCCGCCGTCGCCGCCGAAGTTGGAGCCCATCACCGTGTCGACGGCCCTGGATCCGTAACCCCGCAGCACCGACTGGCCGTTGTCCTGCAGACCGCCGGTGACGACCTCGCCCTTGCCCGCCGGGTCGGCGCCGACGCCGACCGAGTAGAACTGCAGGGTGTCGATGGTGCCGTCGTTGAGCGAGGTCCAGTCGGTGGCGTGGCCGAGGGAGTTGGCCTGCCCGTCCACCGGACGCTTGTACAGGCCGCCGTCGTTGGCGGCGAAGACGTAGCTCTGGCCGTTCATGCTGCCGATGGCCAGGCCGTGCTGGTCCGGGTGCGTGGTCTGCGGGCAGGTGCCGCTCTGCGCGTTCGGGTCCAGGCTCCAGCAGGACAGCGGGAAGTTCCAGTACGGGCCGGGGGTGGTCCAGGTGGCACCGCCGTCCTTGGTCTCGAAGACCTCCTCCAGGCCCGCGTAGACGTGGTCGTGGTCCTTCGGGTCCACGATCAGCGACTCGTCGTACCAGGACTGGTTCCCGGGGCTGTCCAGCACCGATCCGGACCCGGCCAGCGAGGAGGCGTCCGCCAGCTTGGTCCAGGGGCCGAACGGCGAGCCCGACTTGGAGACGTAGATGCCGCCCAGCCCGGCGCCCGCGTTCAGCGAGTTCGGCGACTGGGTGAGGGCGTAGTAGCGCTGGTGGTCAGCGGAGGCGGCGAAGGTGACCGCACCCACGTCGTCGGCGTCCGTCGGCAGGTCGCCGAGCCCGGAGGTGACGCGCTGCCAGGTGCCGCCGGTGTTGCTGTAGTAGCCGCCGTAGTCGGAGCCGTTGGGCAGCGCGCCCGAGCGCCAGCCGATCGCCGCCAGCACGTGGTTCGGGTCGGCCGGGTCGAACGCGATGTCGCTGACGATGTTCTCGTAGGCGGCGTTGGAGTCGCCGGCCAGGGAGTGGCCCGGCAGGTAGTCGGGGTTCGGCGCGAACTCCAGCTTCCACGGCCCACGGAGGTTGGTGACCGAGTGCGACCACAGGCCCTCGGTGGTGGCCGCCCAGATCTTGTCGCCCGAGATGCGCAGCTCGTGGATGCTGCTGCTCTGCAGCTCGTCGCCACCGACGCGCTCACGCGGGGAGAAGCTGCCGCGGGAGGGGTCGTCCAGCACGTAGACGCCGCTGCCGAGGTAGGCGTCCGCGTTGGTGGTCGCCTCACCGGTGCCGAGCCAGAGCCGGCCCCTGCCGTCCAGGGTGAGCGCGCCGGTCGCCTGCGCGGGCAGCCGGTCGCTGATGGACTGCCAGTGGCCGCCACCGCTGGTCGAGCGCCACACGCCGCCGCCGGCCGCACCCTCGTACACGTCGCCGTGGCTGTCCGCGGCGACGGCCGCGGCGCGGCCGGTCACCAGGCCCATGCCGGCGGTCGAGTTGGAGTTGTAGTCGCGGTAGCGCGGGTCGTCCGAGTTGTACGGGAGCCGGGTCACCTGGCGCCAGTCGCCGCCGGTGCGTTGGAGGTTCTCCATCGCCGCCCAGGCCGCGCCGTACGCTCCCGGCTGCACGACGCCCGGGGAGTTGCGCTCCTCGGCGCGCTGGTCGGCGCCCTCGGCTATCTCGTCCGACTCCTCCCCGCCGTCACCGTCGCCGCCGGTGCTCACCTGGGCGTGCACACCGCCGCTCACGGGGTGCACGTGGTGGACCGGCATGCCGATCGCGGGAGTCGTGGCCGCCAGCGCGCCTGCTGCGGCGGTGGCGGTGGCGAGCAGGACAAGGCGCCTGCGGCCGTGGTGCGGGATCGTCAACGGGTCCTCCCCGGAAGTGTGGATGTCCACCGGTTCGTTGCGCCGTGCCGGCCTGCGTACAGGCCGCAAGGGACTCGACCACACTCACGGGGGTGGCAGCTACGGGAAGGAACGACGGGTTACCCAACCGTTATGCCGGGTGATGAAGTGACGGGATATCAATTCAGCTTCAAATGGGACGTTCCAGCGCGTTCAAGAAAGTCCGTACAGTCTGCGGGCGTTCCCGCCGCCGACGAGCGCGGCGATCCGGGCCGCCTCGGCCGGGACCGGCACGGCCTCGGCGAGCCAGGCGTCGAGCGCGTCGGCGAAGGCCGCCACGCCCACCAGGTAGAGCTCGGGCAGGCCGTAGGCGTCGGTGGAGAACAACAGCTTGTGGAACGGCGCGAGTTCGAGCGTCTCCGCGAGGACGCGGCGTGCCGCGGTGCCGACGTAGGTGAGGGTCAGCCCGAGGTCGCAGTACACGTGCGGGAACGCCTGGGCGAGCCAGGCGGCCTGGCGGTGGTAGGGCCAGCCGTGCAGCAGCACCAGCGGCGTGCCGAAAGGCTCGGCGGCCCTGATGAAACCGGTCAGCAGCGACGGGTCGCTGCGGTGCAGCACCAGGTCCGGATCGCCGAAGCCGGTGTGCAGTTGGAGCGGCAGACCCAGCTCCAGCGCCTCCCAGAGCAGATGGCGCAGCAGCACCGGGTGCGTGAGCCGCCCGCCGCCGGACGCCAGGTGCAGCGCCGCGGCGTTGGCGACCTCGGCGGGGGCGGGCCGCCTCGGCTCGAAGTCCAGCCCGCAGCGGTACGCCACCACGGACTTGAGCCCCACCGCGCGCCCGGCGGCCCGCCTCAGCGCGGCGCCGACGGTCGCGGCCCACGCGTGCGCGCCCGTGCCGGGCGGCGCGGCCTGCTCGGCGACCCGCTCGATCCGCACGATCTCGCGCACGTCCGCGTGCGCGAGGCCGCCGAGCTCCTCGGGGGAGAGGAGCGGCACTCCGGCGGCCTCCGTCAGCCCCGTGTCCACGAGGCAGACGCCGAGCCCCGCCGCCCGCAGCAGCCGCCGGGTCGCCTCGGCGACCCCGAGCTCCCGCCTGCGCTCCAGGTACGCCTCGACGGACGCGAACGGCTCCAGCCCCAACTCCGGCGCACACCACCGCCTCACGGCCAGCCCGACAGCCGAGTCCCACGGTGTCGCCCCCACCGCTGGCGGCCGGTCCGACTCACTGAGCAGCGAAGCGAACGCCCCCGCCCCGAGCTCGGCCCCGACCACGCTGTGACAGTGCTGATCGACCAGCACAGGCCGTCCCGGCAGCCGGGGCACACCGGATCGTGCCTGATGGGCGACCACGGGCGGCTCGGCCGGGCACATCAGTAGCGCCACTTCGTGGCGGCGACGACGTCCTCGGGTTGACGCGTGCCGTAGGCCGCGCTCTCGGCGGCGCGGACGGAGGCGATCGCCTCGAAGAGGACGTCGCCGAGGGCGTCGCGGAGGACGGTGGAGGCGCGGAAGGCCGTCAGGGTCTCGTCGAGGGTGGTGGGCAGACGGGCGGGCCTGCGCTCCGGTGGCAGCAGGGCCGGATCCCCCTGGACGGGTTCGGGCAGCGTCGCCCCGGCCTCCAGGCCCGCGAGACCCGCCGCGATCACGCCGCCCACGGCGAGATACGGGTTGGCCGCCAGATCGAAGCACTTGACCTCGACGTTGGCCTGCTCGTCCCCGCCCTGGACGAGCCGCAGCGCAGCCTCGCGGTTCTCCACGCCCCAGCACTGGAAGCAGCCGGCCCAGTGCGAGGGAACCAGCCGCAGGTAGCTCGCGGGGCTGGGCGCGCCGAGCGCCAGCAGCGCGGGCAGCTCCCGCAGCACCCCGGCCAGGAACGCCGCGCCGTCCCCGGAGGGCTCCGCTGCGGCCAGCAGGTTGCGTCCGTCGCGCCAGGCGCTGAGATGCAGATGGCCGCCGTTGCCGACGCCGCCGGGCTCGAACGCCGGGGCGAAGGACGCGCGCAGGCCGTGCTGCGCGGAGACCCCGCGGATCGTGGTGCGGACCAGCACCGCGTCGTCCGCCGCGCCGAGCGGGTCCCCCGCGGCGACGGAGACCTCGAACTGCCCCGGCGAGTACTCGGGGTGGACCTGGAGGACGGTCAGCCCGGCGGCCTCCAGTGCCAGCAGCACATCGCGCAGGTAGTCGGAGCAGTCGGTGATCCGGTGCAGGCCGTAGGCGGGGCCGTCGGTCGGGTAGGAGCCGTCCTCGGCGCGCTGGACGATCCACTCGGTCTCGAACGCGGCGCGGAAGGTGATCCCGCGCTCCTCGGCGCGCTCGACGGTCCGCGCCGCGAAGGCGCGCTGGCAGGCGGGGTGCGGCAGACCGTCCTGCCGGTAGCGGTCGGCGGGCACGAAAGCCCAGCCGGGCTGGGCCGCCAGCGCGACGGCCCGGTCCAGCGCCGGGAAGAGCCTCAGATCGCCGTCGGGGCCGCCCAGGTGGCGGCTGCTGGTGATCGCGTCGTCGACCAGGAAGACGTCGAAGACCGGCGACATGCCGACCCCCTCCACCGCGGCCTCCGGCAGCCGCCGCAGCGGCAGGCCCTTGACCCGGGCGACGCCCGCGTTGTCGATCCAGGTGAGGGCGAGCGCGACGACGCCCTCGTCGCTGAGCCGCGCGGCGGTCAGTCGCGCCTCCGCGCGGGCCTCCTCGCGTGACTGGTCGTGCGGCGCCTCCGGCACGCGTGGCCTCTGCGGCCCACGCGACGAGCCCGGCCCGCGCGACACTCCGTCCTGGTCCACCGTCGGCCCCTCTCCGGGTCGCGACCCGACCATCGTCGGGCCGGTCGTCATGCCGGCCGTCGGGCCGGTGGTCAGGCGCCGCCGTCGTGCACGCTGAACGCGCTGCGCCGGGCGGCCCTCGCCACTCCAGGATCGGGGTGCGCGGACGCCACGGCGGCCAGGACATGCCCGGCGCGCGGGTGACCCACCTGGCGCGCGAGTGCGAAGAGGCGCCCGGGGTCGCCGTCGGCCGCCCCCTGCACGTGGCGGACCAGCATCCCGGTGTCGCCGTGCTCCAGCACCGCCGCGCCCGTGTCGACCCAGAGCCAGGCGGCGTCCTGCTTGCCCAGCACGTCCGCGGGCAGCACGCCCTCGTCGCTGTGCTCGGCCAGCCACAGCAGCGCGTACGGGCGCAGCATCGCCTCCTCGACGGCCTGCCGCACGGACGGCTCGGCCGACTGCCCGGCGACGCGCAGCGCCTCGAAGGCGAGGCCGCGCAGCAGCGCGTCCTCACCGCGGGCCACGTCCAGCAGGTCGGCGACGGCGCGGTCCACCTGACGCGCCGCCAGCCAGGCCCGGTACTCGGCGCGGGCCGGCCCGGGCGAGTAGCCGGCGCAGGCGGCCAGCAGCTCGTGGGCGGACTGCTCGATGTGACCGGCGGCGGTCTGCGCGACGGTGCAGATCTCCTCCAGCTTGGCGCGGACCGCCCAGTGGCCGAGCGGGGTCAGCTCGAAGCTGTCCTCGACATCCTGCTGTCCGGTTCTGCGGACCACGGCCCCGACGGCTCTGAAGCCGTCCAGCATCCACCGCAGCACGGCCACGATCTCGCCCTGCGAGGGGGGTTGGCCCGCCTCGCCGTCCCGCGCGTCGGCGCGGACGGCGGAGACGGCGAGGGCGGCGTGCGGCACCGGGGTGGCTGCGGTCGGGTGCAGACCGGCGTGCCACTGCTCCTCCAGGCCGCGGCGCAGCAGCTCCAGCAGCTCGGTCTCGGCGACCGGGGCGTCCACCAGGTGCAGGAAGGAGAGCAGTTGCGGCGCGTGGTCCACGGCCTGTCCGGCGAGCCGGGTCAGCGCCCGGTCCGGGACGGAGACCAGCAGCGTCCACGCGTCGAACAGCGCGGCCCAGCCGCGCAGCACCGCCTCGTCGTCGTGCGCCCAGGCGTGCAGCCGCCAGCCGGGGCCCGCCCCGGCGCCCCGCAGCTCGACCAGCCCGGTCAGCCGCGCCCGCTCCCAGGCCGCAAGGGCCTGGTCCACGGTCAGGTCCAGCGCCGTCGCCGCCTCCGCGGCATCGGTCGGCAGCAGGTCCCCGCGCCGGTCCACCGCGGCGAGTTCGCCCGCCCAGCGGGCGACGCGCACCGCGTCGGCGAGCAGACGCCGCGCCGGGGGCGCGAGGCTGCCCGGTCCGGGCAGATCAGCCGGCGGCGTCCGGCGCACCTGCCCCTTCGGGCGGGGCAGCCGGGCCACACGGGCGGCAGGGATATCGGCATCACGGTCACGCGGATTCCGGGACGTCACGCGGTGCAGTCTTCCCCGTCATACGGCAACTTGTCACATTCTCAGGCGTGGCGCAGTTCCGCCTGCGGCGGGCGGGACGAGAGAGCAGGGAAGTTGCACTCCGCACACCGTGACCGGGGAGTAGGGTTCGCGCACCGCGGGCCCGGCACGAACCTCGGCGCCGACCGGGCAAGGGACCTCCGCGGCCGCCCAAGGAGCGCCGGGTCCTACAGCAGCGGCGTGACGAACCGTCGCAGGACGTCCTCGTAGCCGTGCGGGTCGGCGTTCCACAACGCCTCGTGCTCCGTGCCCGGGAACTCGCGGAAGAGGACGAGGTCGTCGCGGCGGCGGGCGAGGCGGCGGACGGGTTCGATCGGGGCGATGGTGTCGTCGGGGCTGTGCAGGACCAGGGCCGGGACGTGGAGGCCGTCGCCGGAGGCGAGGTGGTCGAAGCCGGCGGTGTCGACGTCGGCGCGGCCCTGGGCCGCCAGTGTGCCGAGCTCCGCGAGGGGCTGCGGGACGCCCAGCCGGGTGGCCCGTCGCCGCGTCGAGGTGCGGAAGTCGAGGACCGGGGAGTCGAGGACGAGGCCGCGCACGTAGTCGCGCCAGGCGGAGCGCTCCGCGGCGTACATGGCCATCGTCGCGCCGAGGCCCCAGCCGTACAGCAGGACGCGGCTCGCGCCGGAGTCCACGGCCAGGCGGATCGCCGCCTCGACGTCGCGCCACTCCGTCTCGCCGAAGTGTCCGATGCCGTCGGGCGACGGCGGGGCGCCGGGGTCGTTGCGGTAGCTGACGCTCAGCACCGGCAGCTTGAAGTCCTCGAAGACCGGCAGCAGCGGCAGCACCTGGGCCCGGTCCGCGCCCATGCCGTGGACGGCGATCACCCACGGGTCGCGCAGGCCCGGGAGGTACCACGCGGGCATCGCGCCCAGCTCGGTGGCGACGGCCGTCTCGGAGAAGTCCAGCCCCAGCGCGGAGCGGGGATCCCCGCGCAGCACCCACGGCGTCAGCACCACCTTCTCGCCGGGCTCCGGCAGCGCCGTGCCGCCCGGAAGGACCGCGCGGACGACGGTCTGCGCGGTCCGGGCGAGCACGTCGCCGACGACGACATGGCCGTCGGCGCCCCACTCCAGCGCCCAGACGCCCGGGCGCTCCGTCTCGGGGGCGCGGGTGAGCTCCACCCGGTCCGGCTCCACGGAGTGCACGCGCAGGCCCCCGGCCGAGGCGGGCGCCGCGCCGCCGGCCCGCACCGAGATCTCCGAGACCACTCGTCCCGCGATGAGCGCCACCACACCCGCGCCGACGGCGGAGGCGGTGACCACGACGGCTGCCTTGCCCCAACGCATGTCGCTCTCCCGATGGACGCTCGCGGATGTTCTCTCCATCCCAGTACCCCGGGAAGCCGCCCGCCACCGGGAGAGGTCCTAACGGGGCGGGTCGACACGCCGCCCGTCCAGTCGACGGTTTGTCCGAAGAACTCGCCCGGACCTTGACACTCTGTGCATTGCCGCAGCTCGCAGGCCCGGATAGCGTGCCCGCACCCGAGCAGGACAGCAGCAAGACAGCCAAGACAGCTCAGCCGAGTTGCAGACGGAAGCAGGTCTTACGTGGCCACGTCCACCACCGTCAACGGCGGTGTCTCCTTCTGGTACTCCGCCATCGGCCTCCCCGTGCCGCGCGCCGCGCTGGAGGGCTCCACCGAGGTCGACGTCGCCGTCGTCGGCGGCGGCTACACCGGCCTGTGGACGGCCTACTACCTCAAGCAGGCCGATCCCGCACTCCGGGTCGCCGTCCTGGAGCAGCGCTTCTGCGGCTACGGCGCCTCCGGGCGCAACGGCGGCTGGCTCTACAACGGCTTCGCGGGGCGTTCGGTCTTCGCCAAGCGCTACGGCAAGCCGCGCGCCGTCGCCATGCAGCAGGCGATGAACGCCTCCGTGGACGAGGTGCTGCGCGTCTGCGCCGCGGAGGACATCGAGGCGGACCAGACCAAGGGCGGCGTCCTGGAGGTCGCGCTCACCCCCGCGCAGGTCGAGCGCCTCGACGCCTTCGTGGCCGGCGAGCACGCCTACGGCGAGACGGAGGTGCAGCGCCTGACGGCCGCGGAGGCGTCCGAGCGGATCGCCGTCTCCGGTGTCCTCGGGGGGAGTTGGACGCCGCACGGCGCCCGCATCCAGCCCGCCAAGCTGGTCCTCGGCCTCGCGCGGGCGGCCGAGCGCCTGGGCGTGAAGATCTACGAGCAGACGGCGGTCACCGAGATCCACCCGACCCGCGGCACGGTCCCCGCCCGCGCGGTCACCGGACGCGGCACCGTCTCCGCGAAGTTCGTGCTGCGCTGCACCGAGGGCTTCACCGCCAACCTGCAGGGCGAGAAGCGCTCGTGGCTGCCGATGAACTCCTCCATGATCGTCACCGCGCCGCTCCCTGCCTCGTTCTGGGACTCCGTCGGCTGGGACGGCCGCGAGACGCTGGGCGACTTCGCGCACGCGTACATGTACGCGCAGCGGACCGCGGACGACCGGATCGCCCTCGGCGGGCGCGGCGTCCCCTACCGCTTCGGCTCGCGCACCGACAACGACGGCTCGACCCAGCCGAAGACCGTCGAGCAGCTGACGGAGATCCTGACCCGCTTCTTCCCCGCGGCCGAGGGCGTCGCCGTCGACCAGGCCTGGTCGGGCGTGCTGGGCGTGCCCCGCGACTGGTGCTCGACGGTCGCCGCCGACCCCGCGACCGGCCTCGGCTGGGCCGGCGGCTACGTCGGCAGCGGCGTCACCACGACCAACCTCGCCGCGCGGACGCTGCGCGACCTGGTGCTGGGCGAGCACACGGAGCTGACGGCGCTGCCGTGGGTGGACCACAAGGTCCGCAAGTGGGAGCCGGAGCCGCTGCGCTGGATGGGTGTCCACGGTATGTACGCGGCCTACCACTTCGCCGACCGCCAGGAACGCGACGGCCGCGCGCACACCTCCCCCGTGGCGAAGGTCGCGGACGCGATCTCAGGCAGGTACTGACCGCAGGGCGCGACCCCCCGCCCCTGGTGGTTCCCCAAGGTGCAGAAATGTTCCGTTTGTCGGACGCTTGTGGAAGGACGGATCGGGGTCCGTCCAGGCCGCAGCAGCATTCGACACCTTGGGGTGCCCATGTCTGTCATCTTGTGCCTGCTTGTCGCCCCGCTGGGACTCTTCCTCATCCTCGGTCTCTCCTGGTTCGAGGATCATGTCCTCCGTCCGCCCGCGAGCCCCGCCGATCAGGCCCTCCAGAAGGCCGTGGAACTGCTCAACAAGCCGCGCTCCTGACAGTGACCGGTGACACCGGCGGGGCCGGTTGACGCTGCCTCCGGCGACATGGTGGGATCTTTACGCCAATCGGAGGCAAGGAGAGGAAGCCGGTGCGAATCCGGCGCGGTCCCGCCACTGTCACCGGGGAGCACCTGCGAACGACGGTCACGGCAGCGCCATGCTGCTGGAAGGCCCGCCGGTGCGTCGATCCGGAAGCCAGGAGACTCTCGCCTTCGGATCGTCGATCCAGGGCGCGGACCCTGAGTGAGGACACGCACCGGTGCGCAGTCGCGCGCGCAGCGCTTATGCCTTCGCGTTCGGGGCCCTGGCGGGTTACGCCGCCGACGCCGTGTTCGGCGACCCCCGACGTGGTCATCCCGTAGCGGGCTTCGGACGGTTCGCTGGCGCGTTGGAGAAGCGCCTGTACCGCGACCATCGCGGCGCGGGAGCCGCCTTCACACTCGCCGCCGTCGGCAGCGTCACGGCCGCCGCGCTCGTCGCCCAGTGCGCGACGCGGCGCTCCCCCGCCGCGCAGGCGGCCCTCGCCGCCGCCGCGACGTGGACCGTGCTCGGCGGCGCGTCGCTCACGCGTGAGGCGCGCGTCATCGCGGGCGCGCTGGAGCGCGGGGACGTCGAGGCAGCGCGCGGCCGCCTGCCGCACCTGTGCGGGCGCGACCCGAGCCGGCTGGACGAGCAGCAGCTCGCACGCGCCGTCGTGGAGTCCGTCGCCGAGAACACCGCCGACGCCGTCGTCAACGCGCTCGCCTGGGGCGCCCTCGCCGGGACGCCCGGCCTGCTCGCCTTCCGGGCCGTCAACACCCTGGACGCGATGGTCGGTCACCGCTCGCCGCGGCTGATCCGCTTCGGGTGGGCCTCGGCCCGCCTGGACGACGTCGTGGGGTGGCCGGGCGCGCGGCTCACCGCGCTGCTGACCGTCGCCGCGAGCGAGGACCGGGGCCGGACCTGGCGGGTGTGGCGGCGTGACGCCGCGTCACACCCGAGCCCGAACGCCGGGCATGCCGAGTCGGCCTTCGCGGGCGCGTTGGGCGTCCGCCTCGGGGGCACGCTCCAGTACGGGGACAGAACCGAACACCGACCGGTGCTCGGGGCCGAGTTGCGACCGGTCGCGGTCGCGGACGTGGAACGCGCCTGCCGGCTGTCGCGCCGGGTCGGGGCGCTGGCGCTGGCGGCCACCGTGACGGTGGCCCTGCTGAAGGGGGCGAGGAAGTGAGCGGCGCACTGCTGGTCGCCGGGACGACATCGGACGCGGGCAAGAGCGTCGTCACGGCGGGCATCTGCCGCTGGCTGAGGCGGCAGGGAGTCAAGGTCGCGCCGTTCAAGGCACAGAACATGTCGCTGAACTCCTTCGTCACCCTGGACGGCGCCGAGATCGGCCGCGCGCAGGCGATGCAGGCGGCCGCGGCCGGGCTCGAGCCGGAGGCGGCGATGAACCCGGTGCTGCTCAAGCCCGGCGGCGACGGGCGCAGCCAGGTCGTCGTGCTGGGCAAGCCCGTCGCCGAGGTCGGCGCGCTGGACTACCGCGACCGCAAGCCCGCGCTGCTGCGGATCGCCCTCGACTGCCTCGCCGACCTGCGCAGCCGTCACGACGTGGTGATCTGCGAGGGCGCCGGCTCCCCCGCCGAGATCAACCTGCGCGACCGCGACATCGCCAACATGGGCCTCGCCGTCGCCGCCGACCTGCCCGTGGTGGTAGTCGGTGACATCGACCGCGGCGGCGTCTTCGCATCCATGTTCGGCACCCTCGCGCTGCTCTCCGCCGAGGACCAGGCGCACATCGCCGGGTGGCTGGTGAACAAGTTCCGCGGCGACGCGCGGCTGCTCCGGCCCGGCCTGGACATGCTGCGCCAGGTGACGCACCGTCCGGCGCTGGGTGTGCTGCCGATGCTGCCCGGCCTGTGGCTGGACGCGGAGGACTCCCTCGACCTGGCCGGGGTCATGGCGCGCGGCTCCTCCGGTCCTGCGGTCGGCTCCGACGTGCTGCGGGTCTCCGTGGTGCGGCTGCCGCGTCTGTCGAACTTCACGGACATCGACGCGCTCGCGCAGGAGCCGGGCGTGCTGGTCCGCTGGGCGACCCGGCCCGAGGAGCTGGCCGACGCCGACCTGGTCGTCCTGCCCGGCACCCGCGCCACCGTCGCCGACCTCGCCTGGCTGCGCGACCAGGGCCTGGACCGGGCCGTCGCCGAGCGGGCGGCGCGCGGCCTGCCCGTGCTGGGCGTCTGCGGCGGCTACCAGATGCTGGCGCGGACGATCGACGACCGCTTCGAGTCGAAGCAGGGCGCGGTGGACGGGCTCGGACTGCTGCCCGTGCACATCACGTTCGCGCGGGAGAAGACGCTGGCCCGGCCGGTCGGCGAGGGCTACGGCGAGGTCGTGCACGGCTACGAGATCCACCACGGCGTCGCCGCCGTCGAGGGCGGGGAACCGTGGCTGGACGGCTGCCGCGCGGGCTCCGTCTGGGGCACGACCTGGCACGGCGCGCTCGAGAACGACGGCTTCCGCCGCGCCTTCCTGCGCGAGATCGCCGCGGCCTCCGGACGGGACTTCGTCCCCGCGCCCGACACCTGCTTCGCCGCCGCCCGCGAGGAGCGGCTGGACCGGCTCGGCGACCTGATCGCCGAGCACGCCGACACCGACGCGCTGTGGCGGCTGATCGAGGACGGCGCGCCGCAGGGCCTGCCGTTCGTCCCCCCGGGGGCGCCCGCATGAGCACCGAGACCACATCGACAAGCACTGTGAACAAGGGAGTTGACCGGGTGGCCCCTACCCAGGAAGCCAGGTCCCAGGAAGCCGGGAGTCGGCAGGACGGCGCGGCGGAGCGCGGGACCACCGTCCTGCTGCTGTCGACCGCCGACACCGACCTGCTCGCGGCCCGCGCGTCCGGCGCGCGCTACCTGATCGGCAACCCGACCAGGACGGACGTGGCCGCCGAGCTCCCCGGGCTGCTCGCCGACGCGGACGTGGTCGTGGTCCGCCTGCTCGGCGGCCGCCGCGCCTGGGAGGACGGACTGGCGGCGATCGCCGCGTCCGGTCTGCCGACCGTGCTGCTGGGCGGCGAGGCGGTGCCCGACGCCGAGCTGATGGGGATGTCCTCGGCCCCGGCCGGTGTCGTCGCCGAGGCACTGCGCTACCTCGTCGAGGGCGCCCAGGCCAACCTCGCCGAGCTGGCCCGGTTCCTGTCCGACACGGTCCTGCTGACCGGCGAGGGCTTCGCCCCGCCCGAGGCCATGCCGCAGTTCGGCGTTCGGGGGGACGCTGAACTGCGGGATGGCCGCCCCACCGTGGGGGTGCTCTTCTACCGCGCCCACGAACTGTCCGGGAACACCGCCTTCGTGGACACCCTGACAGAGGCGATCGAGGCCCGGGGCGGCAACGCCCTGCCCATCTACTGCGGTTCGCTGCGCGGCGCGGACGCCGGGCTGTTCGAGCTGGTGGGGAGGTGCGACGCGTTGGTCGCGACCGTGCTGGCCGCCGGTGGGACCGTGGCCGCCGACGCGTCGGCGGGCGGGGACGGCGAGGAGAGCTGGGACATCGGGCAGCTCGCCGAGCTGGACATCCCCGTGATCCAGGGGCTCTGCCTGACCACCTCGCGCGCGGTCTGGGACGAGTCGGACGCCGCGCTGTCGCCGATGGACGCGGCCATGCAGGTCGCCATCCCCGAGTTCGACGGCCGGCTGATCTCCGTCCCGTTCTCGTTCAAGGAGACCGGCGCCGACGGCATCCCCGTCTACGTCGCCGACGAGGAGCGCGCCGCGCGGGTCGCCGGGATCGCGCTGCGGCACGCGGCGCTGCGCCACAAGCCGAACGCCGAGAAGAAGCTCGCGATCGTCTTCACCGCCTACCCGACCAAGCACTCCCGCGTCGGCAACGCCGTCGGCCTGGACACCCCGGCCTCGGCCGTCCGCCTGCTCGACGCGCTGCGCGGCGCGGGCTACACCGTCGACGGCTACCCCGCGGGCGGCGACGAGCTGATCCACTCGCTCATCGCGGCGGGTGGCCACGACGTGGAGTGGCTGACGGAGGAGCAGCTGCGGGCCGCGCCCGCGCGCGTCCCGCTCAAGGACTACCAGCTCTGGTTCGACGCGCTGGACGAGGAGCTGCGCGAGGGCGTCCTGGAGCACTGGGGCGAGGCCCCCGGCCAGCTCTACGTCGACGGCGACGAGATCGTGCTCGCCTCGCTCGCCTTCGGCAACGTGGTGCTGATGATCCAGCCGCCGCGCGGCTTCGGCGAGAACCCGATCGCGATCTACCACGACCCGGACCTGCCGCCGTCCCACCACTACCTGGCCGCCTACCGCTGGCTGGAGGCTGCGACGTCGTCGGGCGGGTTCGGCGCCGACGCGGTCGTCCACCTCGGCAAGCACGGCACGATGGAGTGGCTGCCGGGCAAGGGACTCGGCCTGTCGCGCGGCTGCGCGCCGGACGCGGTGCTGGGCGAACTGCCGCTGATCTACCCGTTCATCGTCAACGACCCGGGCGAGGGCACGCAGGCCAAGCGACGCGGCCACGCGACCATCGTCGACCACCTGGTGCCGCCCATGGCCCGCGCCGACACCTACGGCGACCTGGCCAAGCTGGAGCAGCTGCTCGACGAGTACGCGCTCGTCAGCGACCTGGACCCGGCCAAGGCCCCGGCCGTGCGCGCGCAGATCTGGACCATCGTCAAGGCCGCCGAGCTCCACCACGACCTGCACGTGGACGAGCAGCCGGACGACGCCGAGTTCGACGAGTTCGTCATGCACATCGACGGCTACCTGTGCGAGATCAAGGACGTGCAGATCCGCGACGGCCTGCACATCCTGGGCGGCGGCCCGGAGGGCGAGGCGCGGGTCAACCTGGTGCTGGCGGTGCTGCGTTCGGCGCAGATCTGGGGCGGGCGCGCCGACGCGCTACCGGGTCTGCGGGCCGCGCTCGCCTCCCACTTCGGGCTGGTCGAGAAGGAGTTGCTCGCCGAGCCCGGCGCCGTCGTCGCCGTGTCGGAGGCGCTGGGCGCACTGGTGGACGGCCCCGCCCGGACCGGTGCGGACGCGCTGGACCTGCTGGAGCAGCTGTGCCGCCGGCTCGCCGAGGGCATGGAGGCGCGGGACTGGGCCGTCGAGGCCGCGCCCTCCCTGGTCCTGGAGGTGCTCGGCGGCCCGCTGGACACCGCCGTCGCCGTGCTGGAGTTCGCAGCCGAGGAGGTCGTGCCGCGACTCGCCCGCACCACGGACGAGTTGGATCACATCCTGCGCGCGCTGCGCGGCGGCTACGTTCCGGCCGGGCCGTCCGGCTCGCCCACGCGCGGGCTGGTCAACGTGCTGCCCACGGGCCGGAACTTCTACTCGGTCGACCCCAAGGCCATCCCGTCGCGTCTGAGTTGGGAGGTCGGGCAGGCGCTCGCCGACTCACTCGTCGCCCGCTACCTGGACGACACCGGCGCCTACCCCAAGTCCGTGGGCCTCACGGTCTGGGGCACCTCCTGCATGCGCACCCAGGGCGACGACATCGCCGAGATCCTGGCGCTGCTCGGCTGCCGCCCGGTGTGGGACGACGCCTCGCGCCGGGTCACCGGCTTCGAGGTCGTGCCGCTGGACGAGCTCGGCCGTCCGCGCATCGACGTGACCGTCCGCATCTCCGGCTTCTTCCGCGACGCCTTCCCGCACGTCGTCGCCCTGCTGGACGACGCGGTGCGGGCCGTGGCCGAGCTGGACGAGCCCGCCGACGCCAACTACGTGCGCGCCCACGTCGACGAGGACACGGGCGAGCACGGCGACCGCCGCCGCGCGACGGCCCGCATCTTCGGCTCCAAGCCCGGCGCCTACGGCGCCGGCCTGCTGCCGCTGATCGACGCCCGCAACTGGCGCTCCGACGCCGACCTGGCCGAGGTCTACGCCGTCTGGGGCGGCTACGCCTACGGACGCGGCCTCGACGGCCAGGCGGCGCGCGGGGACATGGAGCAGGCGTTCCGCCGCATCTCGGTGGCCGCGAAGAACGTCGACACCCGCGAGCACGACCTGGTCGACGCGGACGACTACTTCCAGTACCACGGCGGCATGGTGGCCATGGTCCGCCACCTGACCGGCGAGTCCCCCGCCGCCTACGTCGGCGACAGCGCCACGCCCAGCCAGGTCAAGACCCGCACGCTGGGCGAGGAGACGCACCGCGTGTTCCGCGCCCGCGTGGTCAACCCGCGCTGGATGGCGGCCATGCGCCGCCACGGCTACAAGGGCGCGTTCGAGATGGCCGCGACCGTCGACTACCTCTTCGGCTACGACGCCACGGCGGGCGTGGTCGACGACTGGATGTACGAGAAGCTCGCCGCCGAGTACGTCTTCGACCCCACCAACCAGGAGTTCATGCGCAGGTCCAACCCCTGGGCGCTGCGCGGCATCACCGAACGGCTGCTGGAGGCGGCGGAGCGCAAGCTCTGGGCGGAGCCGGACCAGGAGACCCTGGACCAGCTGCGGGCCACCTACCTGGAGCTCGAAGGCGATCTGGAAGGGGACGAGTGATGACCGACCTGACCGATGCCCGTTACCCCTTCACCGCCGTCGTCGGCATGGACGACCTACGGCTCGCGCTGCTGCTGAACGCGGTCTCGCCGCAGGTCGGAGGCGTGCTGGTGCGCGGCGAGAAGGGCACCGCCAAGTCGACCATGGTCCGTGCGCTGGCGGGGCTGCTGCCAGCGATCGGCGTCGTGGCCGGCTGCCGGTTCGCCTGCGACCCGGCCGCGCCGGACCCGCAGTGTCCGGACGGGCCGCACGTCGTCTCCTCGGTGAGCGAGCGGCCGACCTCGCTGGTCGAGCTGCCCGTCGGCGTCAGCGAGGACCGCATCGTGGGCTCGCTGGACCTGGAGCGCGCGCTCGCCGAGGGCGTCAAGGCCTACGAGCCCGGCCTGTTGGCGGCCGCCCACCGCGGCGTGCTCTACATCGACGAGGTCAACCTGCTCCACGACCACCTCGTCGACCTGCTGCTCGACGCGGCCGCCATGGGCCGCTCCTACGTCGAGCGCGAAGGCGTCTCCGTGCGGCACGCGGCGCGCTTCCTGCTGGTCGGGACGATGAATCCCGAGGAGGGCGAGCTGCGGCCGCAGCTGCTGGACCGCTTCGGGCTCACCGTCGAGATCGCGGCGACGCGCGAGCCGGAGCAACGGGCCGAGGTCGTGCGGCGGCGTCTCGCCTACGACGCCGACCCGGACGGCTTCGCCGCCCGCTGGCGGGAGGACGAGCGGGCGCTCGCTCAGCGCATCGTCACGGCGCGGGAGTTGCTGCCGCAGGTGCTGCTGGGTGACGCCGCGCTGCGGCAGATCACCGCCGTGTGTGCGGCGTTCGAGGTGGACGGGCTGCGCGCGGACATCGTGATGGCGCGCACCGCCGTCGCGCTCGCGGCCTGGGCCGGGCGGACGCAGGTGCTGGCGGAGGACGTGCGCGTCGCCGCGCAGCTCGCGCTGCCGCACCGGCGGCGTCGCAACCCGTTCGACGCACCGGGGTTGGACGAGGAGAAGCTGGACGAGACGCTCCAGCAGTTCGCCGGGGAGGACCCCGAGACCGATCCGGAGGGCGATCCCGACGGCGACGGGCCGGACGGTCCCGACAACGGGGGCGGCGGAGGCGGGGGCCAGGACGCGCCGAACGGGCCGGAGCTGGAGTCCTCCGCCCCGGAGAGCCCGGCCGAGGCGCCCGCCGACCAGCCGCAGCAGCCCGCCGCCGGTGCGCCCGCGCCGCGCGAGGCGGCGCCCGTCGCGGCCGACCAGCCCTACCGGACGCGGCTGTTCAAGGTCCCCGGCACCGGCCAGGGCGTCCAGGGACGCCGCTCACGTGCCGAGACGGACGGCGGCCACACCATCCGCGCCGCGCGTCCCTCGGGCGCGCTCCAGCGCCTGCACCTGGCCGCCACGCTCCAGGCCGCCGCGCCGCACCAGCTCGCGCGCGGCCGCAGCGGGCGGGCGCTGGTGCTGCGCCGCGACGACTTCCGCCAACAGGTCCGGGAGGGACGTGAGGGCAACCTCGTGCTGTTCGTCGTCGACGCCTCCGGGTCGATGGCCGCGCGGCAGCGCATGTCGGCGGTCAAGGGCGCGGTCCTGTCGCTGCTGATGGACGCCTACCAGCGGCGGGACAAGATCGGGATGATCTCCTTCCGGGGCGGGTCCGCCGAGCTGCTGCTGCCGCCCACGTCGTCCGTCGAGGCGGGCGCGGCTCGACTGGAGCTGCTGCCCACCGGCGGGAGGACCCCGCTGGCGGCCGGGCTGCTGCGCGCCCACGAGACGCTGCGCGTCGAGCGGCTGCGCGACCCGCTGCGCCGCCCGCTCGTCGTGCTGGTGACGGACGGCCGCGCCACCGGCGCCCGCTCCGCGCTGGACGACGCGCGACGCGCCGCCGGGCTGCTCGCTTCCTCGGGTGCGGCGAGCGTCGTGGTGGACTGCGAGAGCGGTCCGGTGCGGCTCGGCCTCGCCGGCGAGCTGGCCAGGCACCTGCAGGCCCCGGCCGTCCGGCTGGACGACCTGCGCGCGGACACGATGACCGCGCTGGTACAGACGATGACGATGCAGAAGAAGGCGGCGTAGCGATGCCCCAGGGACAGCCGACCAGCGTTCCCGACGACGGCCTGACCACGCGTCAGCGCCGCACCCTGCCCGTGCTCGCCGTCCACACCGGCCCCGGCAAGGGCAAGTCGACCGCAGCCTTCGGGATGGCGCTGCGCGCCTGGAACCAGGGCTGGCCGATCGGGGTGTTCCAGTTCGTCAAGTCCGCCAAGTGGAAGGTGGGCGAGGAGCACGCGCTGAAGGTGCTGGGCGCGAGCGGCGAGGGCGGGACCGTCGCCTGGCACAAGATGGGCGAGGGCTGGTCCTGGGTCCAGCGCGAGATCGCCGAGTCCGAGGACGCGGCGCGCGAGGGCTGGGAGCAGGTCAAGCGCGACCTGGCCGCCGAGACCTACCGTTTCTACGTGCTCGACGAGTTCACCTACCCCCTGCACTGGGGCTGGATCGACGTGGACGAGGTGCTGGAGGTGCTGGCGAACCGGCCCGGCTCGCAGCACATCGTGATCACCGGCCGCTACGCCCCCGAGAAGCTCGTCGCGGCCTCCGACCTGGTGACGGAGATGACCAAGGTCAAGCACCCGATGGACGCGGGCCGCAAGGGGCAGCGGGGCATCGAGTGGTAACGGCCGTGCCGCGCGTCGTCCTGGCCGCGCCCGCGTCGGGCACGGGCAAGACGACCGTGGCGACCGGCCTGATGGCCGCGCTCACGGCGCGCGGGCTGCGGGTCTCGCCGCACAAGGTCGGACCGGACTACATCGACCCGGGCTACCACGCGCTCGCGACCGGGCGTCCGGGGCGCAACCTCGACGCCTTCCTGAGCGGTCCGGAGCGGATCGCGCCGCTGTTCCTGCACGGCGCGGCGGGCGCGGACGTCGCGGTGGTCGAGGGCGTCATGGGCCTGTTCGACGGCGCGGGCGGCCGGGGCGAGCTGGCCTCGACGGCGCATGTCGCGAAGCTGCTGCGGGCGCCGGTGGTGCTGGTGGTGGACGGCTCCTCGCAGAGCCGCTCGGTGGCGGCGCTGGTGCACGGCTTCGCCTCCTGGGACCCGGAGGTGCGGCTGGGCGGGGTGATCCTGAACCGGGTCGCCTCCGACCGGCACGAGGCGCTGCTGCGGGAGGCCCTGGAGGAGGGCGGCGGCGTGCCGGTGCTGGGCGCGCTGCGGCGGTCCGACGCGGTGGCGACCCCGTCGCGCCATCTCGGGCTCGTGCCCGCGGTGGAGCGGGACTCCGCCGCGTTGCAGGCGGTCCGGGAGATGGGCGAGCTGGTCGCGGCGGGGGTGGACCTGGACGCGCTGCTCGCGCTCGCCCGCAGTGCCCCCGCACTGCCCGACCTGCCCTGGGATGCGGCTGACGAGATCGCTGCTCTCCATTCGGACGCCCCGTCACAACCGCGACCGGTGGTCGCGCTTGCGGGCGGTGCAGCGTTCTCCTTCTCCTACGCCGAGAACGCGGAGCTGCTGACGGCGGCGGGCGCGGAGGTCGTCACCTTCGACCCGCTTCACGACGAGAAGCTCCCTGAGCGCACGTCCGCGCTGGTCATCGGGGGCGGCTTCCCTGAGGTGTACGCCACCGAGCTCTCCGCGAACCGGGCGCTCCGCGACGAGATCACCGCTCTCTCCGCGTCCGGAGCACCGATCGCGGCGGAGTGCGCCGGTCTCCTCTACCTCTGCCGTGCACTCGACGGCCGGCCGATGTGCGGCGTCCTCGACGCCGAGGCGGAGATGTCCCCCCGCCTCACCCTTGGCTACCGGGAGGCCGTCGCCCTCGGCGACAGCCCCCTCGCCCCGGCCGGCCTGCGCCTCCCCGGCCACGAGTTCCACCGCACCCGCACCACGCCGGGCTCCGGCCCCTCCCCCGCGTGGGGCTGGCGCACTCACGACGGCAAGCTGACCACGGAGGGCTTCACCGCCGCGTCCCTCCACGCCTCCTACCTCCACCTCCACTGGACGGCCGCCCCGTCCGTCGCCCTCCGCCTCGTCCAGCACGCCGCCGCCCACGCGGCAGAATGACGCCATGACCACCAGCTCCACCGCGCCCTGCCCCTGCGGCACGGGCAAGCCCTACGCCTCCTGCTGCGGCCCCTTCCACGCGGGCACCGCCCAGGCCCCGACGGCGGAACAGCTCATGCGCTCCCGCTTCGCGGCCTTCGCCCGCCACGACGCCCCCTACCTCCTGCGCACCTGGGCCCCGGAAACCCGCCCCGCCTCCCTCGACCTCGACCACCGCCTGCACTGGGAGCGCCTGGAGATCCTCTGCACCACGGAGGGCGGCCCCTTCCACCAGGAGGGCACGGTCGAGTTCCGCGCCCACTACCGCGAGGGCAGGTCAACCGGCGCCCTCCACGAACACAGCCGCTTCCGCCGCGACCACGGCGCATGGGTCTACATCGACGGCGACATCCGCGACTGACCGTGGCGTGGATCGCCTACGCGGGAACCGGACACCCGAAAGCGACCGAATGACCCTTCACGCCCTGGTCGGTGGGCGCATCTGACGTGTTTTCATGGGAGGTGTGGGGGAGCACGCCGGGGGGCGGCGCCGGAGGCGCGGTGGGGTGGTGGTCGGGCTGGTGGTGCTCGGCTGCCTGCTCGCGCTGTGGCGGGCCAGTGGGACGCCGGTCGCTGGGGGCGGAGGCGTTGGCGCGACGGCGCCCGGGTGGGGGTTCACGCACACCCAGTACAGCGCCGACGGCAACGCCGCCGCGCAGCGGCTGATCGCGGAGCAGCCGCTGCCGCAGGTGCAGGCGCTGATGGGCTGGGGCGCCGACAATCCCGAGCCGTCGCCCGGGGTCTACGACTTCGCGCGGCTCGACGCGCGGGTCGCGCTGATCACCCGCAGCGGCGGCACGCCGATCATCACGCTCTGCTGTGCGCCGGACTGGATGAAGGGCGGCAAGCCCGGCGCCACGGACTGGTCGACGTTGGAGACCGCGCCCTCCCCCGCCCACGACGCGGACTTCGCCGCGCTCGCGGCGACCGTCGCCCGCAGGTACCCGCAGGTGCGCGACTTCGTCGTGTGGAACGAGTTCAAGGGCTTCTTCGACAATGGCGCGGACCAGTGGGACGCGGCCGCGTACACCGCGCTCTACAACGACGTGTACCGCGCGCTCAAAGCCGTGCGGCAGGACATCGAGGTGGGCGGCCCCTATCTCCCCATGGACAGCTTCGCCTCCGGAACCGCCGCCGAGGACGAGGGCCACGGCTCGTCGGTGAACGGCCGTTGGGGGATGCTGGACGAGCGAGTGGTCACCGCGTTCGACTACTGGCTCCAGCACAAGGCCGGGGCCGACTTCGTCGCCGTCGACGGCTCGACCGTGCCCCGTGACGCCCGCGACGCCGAGCAGGGCCCGTTCGCCGCCACGGCGAAGTTCACCGCCGTCAGCCAGTGGATCCACGCCCGCACGTCGCTGCCGCTGTGGTGGACGGAGTGGTACGTCGAGCCGTCCGGCTCGGGCTGGTCGGAGCCGGAGCGGGACGCGGTCCTGGCCGCCGGGATGATCGCCCTCGCGCAGGGGCACGTCGCCGCCGCGTTCTACTGGAACCCGGAGACCGGCACCGCCGCCTGCCCCGGCTGCCTGTGGAGCAGCACGGGGACGGCTCTGCCGCCCCTCGCGCTGCTGCAGGGGTTCGCCCGCTGGTTCCCGCCGACGGCGGACCTGGTGCCGCTCGAAGCGGCCGACCCGCGCGTCCTGGTGCTGGCCCAGGCCGCGCGCGGCGTCGCCGTGAACACCACCGCGCAGGCCGTCCGCACCTCCGTGGGCGGCCGCACACTCGCTCTCCCCCCGTACGGCATCGTCTGGTTCACCCCGTGAGAGCCACGGCTACCGCAGGGTGAGGAAGCGCTCCACGACGGCCACCAGGAACCCGCCGACCAGCCCTCCGCCCAGCAGCAGGAACGCCCACCTCGCGCGCCCGGCCGGCGCCGCGCCCGCCCGCAGCCGGACCGCCTCGTACCAGAGCAGCAGGGGCGCCAGGACCGCGAGCAGGGCCCCCTCCGCGATCGTCCAAGCCGTCCAGTGGACGAGCGGACCGACAGGACCGACGCCGATGTCCGTCGGCACCGGACCGGGCGGGGGCGCGGCCAGACGGTAGAGGGCCGCGTCGGGAGCGCTGACGACGGGGACCAGACGAGGGTCGGTGTCGAGGGCCGTGCGGGCGCGGGCGTACCAGTCGGCGGCGTAGCCGTCGTTCGCGGTGAGGTCGGCTCCCTCGGTGCTGGTGACGACGAGGTAGCTCTGCGGTCCAGCCGCCCGGAGCGCCGCCTCCAGCGATCCGACGTCGGCGGGGTCGACCGGGGCCGCCGCGCCCACGTACGCGATGGTGTCCATGCCGCGCTGGTTCCACGGGATGGCGGGCGTGGTGCTGGGGTTCCCGACCGGTCCGAGGTACAGCACCCGCGCACTGGGCTGGTCGTGCCGGTAGACCCAGCCCAGCGCCGCGAGTTCGCCGCCGGTGACCCGTTCGAACTGCTCGTTGCCGTAGCGGGCGACGCCGAACCCCGCCACCGCGACCACGGCCCAGCCGACGGCCAGCGCGGACATCGCCCGGCCGGGGCGCGGCCGCCGTTCGGAGGGGTAGAAGAAGCAGGCGGCCAGCGGGGCGACGCCGGGCAGCGCGAACAGGAAGACCCGCAGGGCGATCTCGCCGCCGTAGCTCTGCATCCCGAGGGTGAAGAACGGCATGAACGCCAGCACCAGCAGCGTTCGTTCGCCGTGGCCGGCGCGCCTGCGGCGCCACCAGCCGAGCACGGCGAGGCCGAACCACGCGCCGCTGAGCAGCACGCGCAGGTAGAGCACGGCCTGGTGCGCCGGGTCGCCCCTCACCCGGTCCGCGACGCCGCTGCTGACGTTGCCGCCGAGCTGCCCCAGGCCGCCGAAGATGGTGTCGAGGTGGCCGGACCAGAAGCCCTCCGCCGCGAGACTGATCCAACCGGCCGCCAGGGCGGCCAGCAGCACGGCGAACCAGAGGCTGAGCGTGGTGCGCCGGGCCAGGCGCAGCGTCCCGACGGCCGCGATCATCACGAAGGGAGTCAACTGGTGCGCGGTGACGGCGGCCAGGAACAGCGCGGTCAACAGGCCCAGCAGCAGGGCCCGTTCGAACCGGCCGAGGCTCCGCGAACCCACCGCCTCCGGGGCCCGGAAGGCGGTCGACACCACGGCCAGGAAGGCGAGGTAGAGCGCGTAGGTGAACGCCTGCGGCGAGAAGTAGTCCTGGCCGACCCAGGAGGCCACCACGAAGAACCACAGCGCGCACCAGCGCGTCCGCCGCGGCAGGCCCAGCGAGCGCAGCAGCACCGCGAGCGCCGCCAGGCAGAGCAGTTGGGAGCCGACCTGGCTCCAGCGCAGCACCGGCAGCGGGTCGTCGACGCCGCCCGTGCGCAGCAGCAGTGCGGCCAGCCCGAAGAAGCCGGGCCAGCTGAAGCGGGCGTCCCAGAGCGGCAGGGTGTGCCCGGTGCGCTCGATGTAGTCGACGAAACCCAGGTGCTGGTAGGCGGTGGGGAAGCGCGGCACCGGCTCGACCAGCGCGGCCGCGCCGTGCAGCGCGAGAACCGCCGCCAGCAGCAGGAAGAGCTGGAGTCCCGGTCGCGCCACGACGGAGTTGAGCGCCAGGAAGAACAGCACGCCCAGCGCGCAGGCCGCGGCCGGCGCGACCGGCGGGAGCACGGAGACGAGCCCGAGTCCGCCCATCCGGTCCAGGGCAGCCGGGGCGACCCGGGTCAGCGCCCACAGGTAGGCGGCGAGCGCGAGCAGGCCGGCGGCCCACAGCGCGACGCCGAAGCGGCTGATCCGAAGGCGTGGCGCGGCTGCGCCGGAGGCGGGCGACGCGCGGTCCGGGCCACAGGACGCGGGCACGGCGGCAGGCCCGGACGCGGGCGACTCGTCCCGGTCCCGTCCGCCGTCCCGATCCGGGCCCA
>NZ_BBPP01000001.1:230035-267337 GCF_000787835.1 Streptacidiphilus melanogenes | reverse complement strand
CCCGGGCCCGCGTCGCGGTCGCGGTTGCTGCCCCGGTCCTGGTCCCTGCCCGGGCCCGCGTCGCGGTCGCGGTTGTTGTCCCGGTCGCGGTCCGGCTCCCTGTCCGGGCCTCGGTCCCGGGTGGCTGGCGGTGCGGTCACGATGCTCCTTCGGTCGTGGCCCGGGATTGCGCGGGCGTCGCCCCGGCCGGCGGGTCCGCCCGGCCGCGCAGCACCCGGACCAGGCCCGGCAGCGCGCAGAGCGCGACCGTGGACTGGCTCAGCAGCACCGCCAGACCGACGCCCGCGATGCCCATGCGCGGCATCAGCATCAGCGACAGGCTGAGCACGAGCGCGCACATGAGCGCCTGGAGCAGCGCGACCTGCCGGGTGCGGCTGCGGGCGCGCAGGGTGCCGAAGTAGACCTCGACGATCACACGGGTGAACCCCGCCGCCGCGAGCCAGCGCAGCAGCGGGGCGCCCGCCGAGGCGTAACCGGGACCGAAGACGTCGAGGATCGGGTCGGCTCCCGCGCCCAGCAGCGCGAAACACGGCAGTGTCACCCACGCCATGCGGGCCAGCGCGCCCCGGGTGTTGGCGCCGAGGAGCGCTGGTTGCCGCGCCGACTCGACGGTGAGCGAGGCGGCCATGTTGACCGCCAGCAGGTCCAACGTGCCACCGATGGTGTTGATGATGTAGTAGACGGCGTTCTGGTCCGGGGTCACCCGTGCCGCCACGAGCACCGGGACGAAGAAGGTGACCAGCAGGTTGAACAGCGAGCCGGTGTAGTCCCCCGCGATGAAGCGTCCGATCTGCCGGGTGCTCGGCGGCTGCGTCCCGGTTTCGGCGGCGGCGATCTGACGGGGCACCAGCCGGCGCACGATCAGCAGGCCCAGCGGCACGACCGACAGCGCGATGGCCGCCACCCAGGAGACGAAGACGCCGGTGGCCGGGATCGCCCCGGCGAGCACCACCAGCAGGACCGCCTTGCCCACCGAGAAGGACAGGTTCCCGACCGGCACCCATACGGCGGCCCGCAGGCCGATCAGCACCCCGTCCTGCAGCGTCAGCCAGGACCAGGCCAGCACGGCGACCAGGAAGCCGCCCGCGCGCAGCCAGCCGCGCAGGAAGTCGTAGTGCGTGCCCCACAGCGGCAGGGCGACCAGGAAGAGCACGGTGATGACCGTCGAGGCGAGCGCGTTGAGAGCGTAGGCGCGGGCCAGCAGGCGGCCGGTGGTGCGCCCCGCGACCGGCACGAAGCGGGCCAGCGCGCCGGTGAAGCCGAGGGCGGTCAGGCTGGCGAGGAGCTTCATGGCGGCGATCGCGGCCGAGCCCTCCCCCATGTCCGCCTTGCTGTAGTGCAGGGCTGCGAGCCACCAGTAGCCGAGCCCGAGAGCGCCGGAGACCACGGTGTTGAGCATCAGGGCGTAGCCGTTTCGGAACAGCGGGGCCCGGCCGTCGGGGGCTCCCCTGCCGGACGGCTCGGGCTCGGTGGCCGCGCCCTGCGCGGTGGTGGTGGTCACGGCCGGTCCCGCTCCCACGTCCGTACCGGCACCAGGGACGTGCGGGTGCGCCGGACGACGGCGTACCCCTTGGTCAGCGCGCGGTCGGCCAGGTAGTGGCGGGTCACGCCGACGCCTTGGACCAGTCGGCGGAACGTCGACAGCTCCGTACGCCGACGAACCGTCAGCCGAGCCAGCGCGTAGGGGCCTTGCGCGGGCCGGGCCAGGGTGTTCGCCACGGCGCAGGCACCGGCCCAGCCGCGGGAGCGGACCGCCGTGCGGACCCGGGCGTCGGAGTAGCCGAAGGGGTAGCAGAAGACCTGCTCGGCGCGGCCCAGGCGGTCCTCCAGGAGGTCACGGCAGCGGGCCAGTTCGTCGCCGAGCACGCCCGGGCGGACCGCGTCGAGCGCGGCGTGGCTGTGGCTGTGTCCGCCGGTCTCGATGCCTGCGGCCTCGATCTCCTTCAGCTGCGACCAGCACAGGGTCGCGTCCAAGGGCGCTCCCGCGCGGTCGGCCGGGGCCGCGTCGGCGAGCCAGCCGGTGGTCACGAAGAGGCTCGCGGTCAGCCCCCGCTCCACGAGCCGGGGCAGCACCTCCGCGTGGAAGTCGGCGTACCCGTCGTCGAAGGTGAGCACGACGGGCCGCGCGGGCAGCCCCGCGCCCGTACGCCAGTGGGCCACCAGCGCGCCGAACGGGACGGGGGTGAGGCCGAGTTCGAGCAGCGCGTCCAACTGCGCGGCGAACCGGTCGGGGTGCACCGAGAGCGTACGGGTGGCGGACGGCGGGTCGGCGCGCACCGAGTGGTACATCAGCACCGGCACGTCGGACCGCGCCGTGACCCGGCCCGGCGTCGCGTGGTCGCTCGTGCTCTGGCCGCTCATCTCCTCCGGCCTTCCCCGGCCCGGCGCCGGCGCAGGCCCTCGGCGTAGCCCGCGGCCGTGATCAGCGCGCCCGCGCCGATCGCGGCCGCACGTCCCAGGCCCTCCGGCCGGCCGCGCAGCGCGTCCACCAGCCCGCGCACGATCCCGGCGGGCAGGACCCGCCGCACGTAGGCCCGTTCGGTGGCCAGTCCGTCGGCCGCGCCGACCCTCTCGGTCACCCGTGCCTTGGAGAGCCCCTCGGCCCAGCTGCGGCGGCACAGATAGCGGAAGCGCTCCCGCTCGTGCGAGACCTGGTGGTGGATCACGGCGCGGTCGTCGTAGCAGAACCTGGCCTCGGGACGCGCCTGCTGGATCCGGATGCAGAGCTCCGTCTCCTCCCCGCCGCCGGCGCCCGCGCCGGTCCCGCCGCCCACGCCGCGCCCGATCCCGGCCGGGAACCCGCCGGCGACGGCGAAGGCGCTGCGCCGGAAGGAGGCGTTTCCGCCGAGCACGTTGCGCACGCGGGCCTGACCGACCGGCATCCCCCGGTAGCTGGCCCCGTGCACCCAGTCGAACTCCTCCGGATACCAGCCCGGCCGCCGCCCGGACGCCCACACCGGAAGGGTCCTTCCGCCGACCCCCATGACCTCCGGGTCCTCATAACCTGCGGTGAGCACGGCGAGCCAGTCCGGCTCGGCCATGGCGTCGTCGTCCAGGAATGCGACGATCTCGCCGCGCGCCTGCTGCGCACCGGTGTTGCGGCCACCCGAGAGCCCCTTGCCGTGGGCGTTGGGCAGCACCCGGACGAGCGGGTCGTCGCGATGCCGCTCTCTCAGTCTGGCGAGCAGGCCCTCGTTGTGGTCCACGACCACCAGCACGTCGAGCGGGGTGAGGGTCTGCCCGCACGCGGAGTCGACCGCGGCGCAGAGCTGCTGCCAGCGGTCCTCGGTGTACACGCAGATGACGACGGAAGCGGTGCGGGCGGTGGCGGGCCGGTGGGGTTCGGTGGAGGTGAACGCGACGGTCATGAGCGGTCTGGTCTCCCCGGTAGCGACGGTTCTGGTTCAGGGTTCAGTCGGTCGTACGGCGTCCGGTGGCGAAGGCGCCGCAGCACAGCAGCGCGGCCGTCACGGCCAGCGCCGCGAGTGCGGCGCCCCGGGGTGACCAGAGGCGCAGCAGGAGCATCGTCTGGGCGATCAGCGTGTCGACGACGAGGCCGCCGAACAGGCCGGCCAGCAGCCGCAACCGGAGTGGCTGCGAAGACAGCGCCCACCCCAGCGCCGCCCCCGGTCCGGCCAGCAGGAAGAGCAGCGCCAGCCCGGGGACGGGCTGACCGCGTACTCCCGCCGCGCTGAGCGCGGCGGCCACGGCGGTCGCGCCGAGCGAGGCCCAGACGATGCCCGCCGGCCCGACGCGCGCACCGGACGCCGGGCGCCCCTCGCTGCCTGTCGTCCCACGCTGCCCAGGCCCCGGTCCGGGGTTCTGGGGCGCGGGGCTCCCGGGCGGGGGGCTCCCGAGTTCGGCGCTCTCGGCTGCGGAGCGCCCAGGTCCCGGGTTCTCCGGTTCGGCGGGCATGGCGGGGGTCACCCCGGTTCGCCCGTCAGGGCGGCGGTCGGTCCGGTTCCGGCGGTCGGCGCGCGGTGAGCGTGCCACTCCTCGGCGGACAGGACCACGGCCGGGAACGGGCGCAGCGGGCCCGGCACGGGTGCCGCGTCGGAGCGGGCCAGCGAGGGATAGACGGGGACCACCCGGTCCGGCGCGAAGCCGGAGGTGACCAGCCGGGCGGCGACCCGGCCGATCGCCGCACCCGTCCGTGGCGGACCTGAACAGAGCAGGGCCACACCGCCGATCCTGCGGACGCTCTCGATCAGTCGGGGCTCCTCCGGCAGCAGCGGACCGTCCGCGCGGACACTGCGGCAGACGACGTGGCGGTAGTCCAGCGCCGTGAGCGCGGCGGCGACGAGCGGGGCCAGATAGGAGCCCTCGGGACGCAGGCCGACGACGAGCAGGACACGGTCGCGGTCCGGGTGCGCCTGGGCGAACCGGCCGGCGAGAGCCACGCAGTCGGCGGGGCGCAGGCCGAGGCGCGTGAAGCACCACGAGGGCTCGGCGCGTCCGTCCGCAAGCCACCGCGCAGGGGGCGCGGGCACCCCGCCGCGCAGCGGCGCGAGCGCGCCCCGGAAGCCGGCCAGCACCATGGACCGCTCCTCCTGGTCCTCGACGAGCACGGCCTCGGCGAGCACGTTCGTCAGGTCACGGATCGTCACGTGCCACTGCTCCAGGCCGAGCCGCCCGCGCACCAGGGCCGCGCCACGGGCCATCCGGTCCTGGCCGACGCGCACCGCGCGCAACCCGGCCCGCACCGCGAGCGGCGCGCCGGGCGGGAGGCGCAGGCGGTGCCGCGCTCCCTGGAGCCGGTCGGCCGTCAACTGGGCCAGCGCCGCGGCGGCCGCGAAGGCGACCGCGGCGTCCTCCCGGTCGGCGGCGTGGACGACCCGGCGCGCCAGGGCCGACGCGCCGGCGTCCGGCAGCGCCCACGCGTCGGCGATCGCCTCAGCCATCTCCGTGCCTCCACCGTCCGGGCGTCCCCCCGACCGCCGCGCCCCCGCCCACGACCGCAGCCCCGCGGGACCTCGCACCGCCGCTCGCACGGTTGCCGCCCGACCCGGCGCCGATCGGCACACCGCGCACGGAGCCTCCTGCGGCCCCCGCGGCGGCCGCGCGCTCGCGCAGCAGCGTGCGCAGGACCCGCTGGCCGTCACGGAAGGTGCGCAGGTTGGACTGCCCGGTCCGGCGCGGCAGTTCCAAGGTCGGCACCTCGGCGACCCGCAGGCCCTCCAGCAGGGCCCGGCAGACCATCTCCGTCTCGATCTCGAACCCGGAGGAACGCAGGTCCAGGCGGGCCAGCGCCTCGCGACGGAAGCCGACGTAGCCGTAGCAGAGGTCGGTCAGCGACGCCTGGTAGAGCAGGTTGGTGAGGGCGAGCAGCACGCGGTTGCCGCCTCGGCGCAGCGTGGTGATGTCCAGTGAGCCCCCGCCGCCGGTGAACCGGGAGCCCTTGACGACGTCGTAGCCGTTCTCCAGGAAGTGCACGTAGCGCGGGATCTCGCGGGGCGACATGCTGCCGTCCGCGTCGATCATGATGATGTAGTCGCCCTTGGCGTTGAGGAATCCGGTGCGCAGCGCGTTGCCCTTGCCCGGCCCGCTCTGCGGGACGACCCGCAGCGAGGGCAGGCAGGCGCGGGCGCGCCCGGCCGTGTCGTCGCTGGACTCCCCGTCGACCAGGATCACCTCGTCGACGCAGTCCGGGATCCGGCTGAGGACCCAGGCGATGTTGGCGGCCTCGTTCCTGGCCGGCACGACCAGGCTGACCGTCCCGCCCGGCGCCCCGTCCGGCCGCTCGCTGCTGCACCGTTCGACTGTGCTGGCTGTTGCTGCTTCCATGACTGATGCACCTCGGTCCCCCCACACGGCACGGCACGGTGCCATGAAGGTGCGTAAGCGAATATCCCTGCCCCCTGGCGGCTCCCCCGGCCCTTCCGGCCCGCGCCGCCTCCAGCACGGTAACGGGGCCCGCCGCCGCGCGAAAGCAGTCCGGCGCAATCCGCAGCATCACGGGCCGGCATCGCCCCAAAACAGAAGCATCACAATCGGAGCGACACCATCCAGCTGTGTGGCGAAATCGATTGACACCAGCCCCATGAATCACCCGCGACCGCCCCGTTCACCGAGCGCCCCACGTGCGCCGCCCGTGCGCCCCGCACCTCACCCGAGGTGCCTTGTGAACGCCGGAAGACCGGGGGTACCTTGCGATTCGGATCCGGCGCCGAAAAGGCGCCGTTGCCGTATCCCGGGGGGGACTTGTGGGTCTTCGGCCTTTGGCGCCGGACATCGGCGTTCCCGCTCTCCTGCTCAAATTCGGCCACTATCCGGTTCACCACGGGGGTGTTGGCGCGATCCGTTCGCTCGGCCGCCTCGGCGTCCCCGTCCACGCCGTGACCGAGGACCGGTTCACCCCGGCCGCCGTCTCGCGCTACACCCGGCGGGCACACCCGTGGCCCACGACCGGGGCCGAACCCGACGAGGAGCTGCTGCGGGGCCTGCTGCGGATCGGCGACCGCATCGGCCGGCCCGCGCTGCTCATCCCGACCGACGAGGAGGCCGCCGTCCTGGTGGCCGAGCACCAGGACGGTCTTGACGGCCGGTTTCTCTTCGCGCGGACGCCGAAGGGCCTGGTCAGAGCCCTGGCCAGCAAGCAGGGCCTGCACGAGCTGTGCCTGCGGCACGGCGTCGGCACAGCCCGCACCGCGGCCCCGCGGAGCCGGGCGGAGGTGCTCGCCTTCGCCGAGTCCGCGACCTACCCTTTGGTGGCCAAGAACCGCGATCCGTTCACCCGCCGCTCCCGTCCCGCCGTGCCCGGCACCACCCGGATCGATTCGCCGGAGGAGCTCGCGGCGCTCGCCGACACGTGGGGTGACCAACCGGGCGTGGTCCTCCAGGAGTACCTGCCGCGCGCCGACGCCGAGGACTGGATCGTGCACCTGCACACCAGTTCCGAGGAGGACGCCCGAGTTCTCTTCACCGCGGTGAAAGTCCGCTCCTGGCCGCCCCATGCCGGAATGACGGCCATGGCGGTGACCACTCCCAACGAGGAACTCGCCCAGGCGTCCGCCGACTTCTGCAAGGAGGTCGGATTCGCAGGCGTGTGCGATCTCGACTGGAGATTCGACCGCCGCGACGGCCGCTACAAACTCCTGGATTTCAATCCGCGCATCGGTGCGCAGTTCCGCCTCTTCGAAACCGAGGCCCGGGTCGATCTCGTGCGCGCCCTGCACCTGCACCTGACCGGGCGGCCGATACCCGTCGCGCCGCAGATCCAGGGCCGTCGAATCGTCGTGGAGAACATCGACCTGCCGGCCCGCCTTTTCTACCGACGCACGGACTACCGGACGCCCTCGGCGTGGCCGGCGTCGCAGTGGACCGAACGGGAACTCGGCTGGTGGGCCGCGGACGACCCGCTGCCCTTCCCCGCGATGCTGCTCCGCTCCGTCCCGCCGGGCCTCAGGTTCCTCGCCGACACCCGCGCCCGCCGGGCCCGTCACGCCCGCCGCACCCACTGACCTTCGCCACACCGTTGCCCCGGACGCGCCCACGCGTGTCCGGCCGCTGCCGACCGCCCCATCACCCGAACGTGAACAGGAGCCAGATCCATGTCCTTTCCCGCGCCCGGGAGTCCGCACCGCCGCACCGTCGTCGTCATCGGGGCCGGCCCCTACGGCCTGTCCGTCGCAGCCCATCTGCGCGCCGCGGGCCTTTCCGTGCGCGCCTTCGGCGATCCGATGCACAGCTGGCGGGACACCATGCCCGGCGGCATGCTGCTCAAGTCCACGCCCGACGCCTCCAACCTGTCCGCACCGCGCTCCGGCCACAGCCTCGCGGACTACTGCCGGGCCGTCGGCGAGACCGCCCCGCGCGGCCACGACCGGGTGCCCGTCGAGCTGTTCACCCGCTACGGCGAGTGGTTCCAGCAGCAGCTGGTCCCCTTCCTGGAACGCGAGCGTGTGGTGAGCATCCGCCAGAAGCCGTCAGGCAACGCCTTCGACCTCGAACTCGCCTCGGGCGAGGTCTTCTCGAGCGCCGCCGTCGTCGTCGCCAGCGGCCTCACCGGCTTCGCGCACGTGCCTGGACGCCTGCGCGTCCTGTCATCCGACGGGCCGTCCGCCGAGGGGCTCCTCTCCCACAGCTCCCAGCACGCCGACATGACGGCGCTCAAGGGCCGGTCGGTGCTGGTCGTCGGGGCCGGGCAGTCGGCGCTCGAGGGCGCGGTGCTGCTGCACGAGTGCGGCGGCCAGGTGGAGTTGGCGGCGCGCGGCCGGATCCGCTTCGGAGCCGCCCCGGCGAGCGGCCCGCGCTGGCAGCCCGAGTCGCCCATGGGGCCGGCCTGGTCCCTGTGGGCCATGGCCCGGTATCCGCAGGCGTTCCGTTCGCTTCCGGCACAGGCACGACTGCGGCTGGTCAAGGAGGTGCTCGGTCCGAGCGGCGCCTGGTGGCTGCGGCCGCGCGCGGACGGCGTCCTGCCGCTGCACTCCGGCAGCCCGCTGCGCACCGTCCGACGCGAGGGGGACCAAGCCGTCGTCACCACCGACACGCCCGACGGCACCGCCCGCGAGTTCGCCGTCGACCACGTGCTGGCCGCCACCGGCTACCGGGTCGACCTCGGCGCGCTCTCCTTCCTCTCCCCCGAACTGCGCACCCGCGTCGCCGTCCTGGGCGGCTTCCCGGCTCTGGACGCCGGAATGGGCAGCTCGGTGCCGGGTCTGTGGTTCACCGGGCTGCCCGCCGCGGCGAGCTTCGGCCCCTTCATGCGCTTCGTGTGCGGAACGGAGTTCGCGTCCGCCCGGATCGCCGCCGCGGTCGCCGCGCGAGCCGGGTCCTGACGACAGGTGAAGCGCATGTGGACGGCCCTGTGTCCCGCCCCGCGGACGTGGCTCACCCCACAACAGGTCCGGTTGACTGCCATACGCGCACCATGGTGGGATTTCTCGACCTGAGAGAACTGAACACGGCGGCAATGTCGAGGAAGTCCGGTGCGATTCCGGCGCGGTCCCGCCACTGTCAGCGGAGAGCGGAGACGCTCGCCGTGAGCCAGGAACTCTGGCCGCCGTCACCACGAGCCGGGGCGCGGACCCCGAGTGAGGACTGCTGCCGTGCGCGAACGCGCGTCTGGCCCACGCCTGGTCGGCGTGGGCATGGGCCCGGGTGACCCCGAGCTCGTCACCGTGAAGGCCGTGCGCGTGCTGCGCGAGGCCGACGCGGTCGTCGTGCCGGTGATGGACTCCGGCGAGGTCGGGCGAGCCGAGGCGACGGTGCTGCACCACGCCGACTCCGCGAAGATCGTCCGCGTGGTGTTCGCCCTGAACGAGCGCGAGGACCGGACGCGGCGCGAGGCCGCGTGGGACGCGGCCGGGACGCGGGTCGCCGAGCTGCTGCGGGCGGGTGACGCGCAGACGGTCGCCTTCGCGACCATCGGCGACCCGAACGTCTACTCCACCTTCACCTACCTCGCCCACACGCTGCGCGAGCTCGTCGCCGACCTCACCGTCGAGACCGTCCCCGGCATCACCGCGATGCAGGACCTGGCCGCCCGCAGCGGCACCGTCCTCGCCGAGGGCACCGAGCCGCTGACGCTGGTGCCCGTCACCGCCGGGGCCGAGGTACTGAAGGAGGCCCTCAAGGGCCCGGGCACCGTCGTCGCCTACAAGTTCGGCCGCCTGGCCGAGCAGGTCGCCGCCGCGCTGCGGGAGTCGGGCCGGGAGGGCGAGGCCGTCTGGGGCGCCGCGCTCGGCCTGGAGGCCGAACAGCTGAGCACGCCCGGGACGCCGCTGCCCGCCGAACTGCCGTATCTGTCCACGCTGATCGCCCCAGTGCGTCGCGAAGGCCGAGGGGGAAAGCTGTGACCATCGACGGTGTGACGACCGACGCTGTGACGACGGACGCTGTGACGACGGACGCTGTGACGACCGACGAGCGGCCAGGGAACGGCAAGGTCACCTTCGTCGGGGCCGGCCCCGGCGCCGCCGACCTGCTGACCTTCCGCGCCGCGCGCGCCATCGCCGAGGCGGACGTGGTGATCTGGGCCGCGAGCCTGGTGCAGGAGGAGGTGCTGCAGCACGCCCGCGAGGGCGCGTCGATCCTCGACTCCTCCCTGATCCCCATGGAGGACGTCCTCGCCGTCTACGAGCGGGCCGCGCAGGACGGCACGAAGGTGGCCCGGATCCACTCGGGCGACCCCTCGTTGTGGGGCGCGGTGCAGGAGCAGCTGGAGCGCTGCCGCCTGCTCGGCCTGGAGACCGAGATCATCCCCGGGGTCTCCTCGTTCTCGGCCGTCGCGGCGCTCGCGCAGCGGGAGCTGACGATCCCGGAGGTCGCCCAGAGCGTCATCCTCACCCGGCTGGGCGGCGGCAAGACGCCGATGCCACCCGGTGAGGAGGTCCGCGAGTTCGCGCGCCACGGCACCACCATGGCGATCTTCCTGTCCGCGGCCCGCAGCAAGCAGCTCGTCGAGGAGCTGCTGGAGGGCGGCTACGCGCCGGACACGCCGGTCGTCGTCGCCTACCAGGCGACCTGGCCCGACGAGCTGCTGCTGAGCTGCACCGTCGCCACCCTGGAGGAGACGGTCAAGGAGCACCGGCTCTGGAAGCACACGCTCTTCCTGGTCGGACCGGCGCTCGGCGCCCAGGGCACCCGCTCGCACCTCTACCACCCCGGCCACTTCCACACCTTCCGCAAGGCGGACCGGGCCGCCCGCAGACGGCTGCGGTCGGTCGGCGCGAACGAGGCCGCAGGCGGCGAGGCCGGCACGACGGCCGACGCCGGCCACGGTCATGGCTGAAATCACCGTCCTGGGACAGACGCAGTTCGAAGCAGCACGTTTCGGAGCAGGGACCACGGACGAGAGCGGTGCTCTCATCGCCGAGGCTGCGCTCGTCATCGGCGCCCGGCGCCACCTGGACGCCGCGCGCGTCCCCGCCGACCGCGCGCTGGCGCTCGGGCCGCTCATGCCCGCGCTCGACGCCGTCGCCCTGCTGGTGGAGAAGGACCCGGACGCGCGCATCGTCGTGCTCGCCTCCGGCGATCCGGGCTTCTTCGGCATCGTGCGGGTGCTCGCCAAGCGCTTCGGAGCGGACGCGCTCGACGTGCGACCCGGCATCAGCAGCATCGCGCGCGCCTTCGCCCGCCTCGGGGTGCCCTGGGACGACGCCGTCGCCGTCAGCGCCCACGGCCGGGACCCGCGCCGGGCGTTCAACATCTGCCGCTCCCAGCCCAAGGTCGCCGTCCTCACCTCTCCGGGCGCCGGCCCGGCCCAGATCGGCGCGGCCCTCGCCGCGATGCCCGGCCTGCGCCGCCGCCTCGTCGTCGCCACCGACCTCGGCGGACCGGGCGAGGGCATCGTCGAGCTGACGCCCGCCGAGGCCGCCGCCCGCGACTGGCCCGCCGTCAACGTCGTGCTGAGCCTGGCGGACGACGCGCCGCCCGTCGCGCAGGCCATGCGGGCCGTCGCCGGGTACGAGGGCCCGCCGGAGGGCGGCTGGGCGCTGCCCGAGGAGGCCTTCGCACACCGCGACGCGATGCTCACCAAGGCCGAGGTCCGCGCCTTCGCGCTGGCCAGGCTCGGGCCACGGCTGGGCGAGCTGGTCTGGGACGTCGGCGCGGGCAGCGGCTCCGTCGCGGTCGAGTGCGCACGCCTCGGAGCGGCGACCGTCGCGGTCGAGCGCGACGCGGACGGCGTGGAACGCATCCGCGCCAACGCCGCCGCGCACGGCGTCGCGCACGCCGTCGCCGTGGTCCACGGAAAGGCGCCGCAGGCGCTGGCCGAACTGCCGGACCCCGACGCCGTGTTCGTCGGCGGAGGCGGGGCGGACCTCGCCGGGTTGGTCGCCCTCGCCGCCGCGCGCGCCCGCCGCACCGTCGTCGTCACCCTGGCCGCGCTCGACCGCGTACCGGAGGCGCGCCGCGCCCTGCTCGACGCCGGACTGGCTGTCGAGGGTGTGCAGTTGCAGGCCAACCGCCTCGCGCCGCTGCCCGGCGAGGTCACCCGGCTCGCCGCCACCAACCCTGTCTTCGTCCTCTGGGGCACCCGCCCCGCCGCACCAACCGTCTCGCAGGGAGTTCAGACGTGATCGGCCTGATCGCCGCCACTGCCGCAGGCCGCCAGGCCGCCGCGCAGCTCGCCGAGGCCCTCGCGGCCGACGACTGCCGCCTGTACGAGGGCCCGGTCGGCGACGCCGTCCGGGCCGCCTTCGCCGAGTGCACGCAGCTGGTCTGCTTCCTCGCCACGGGCGCCACCGTCCGCCTGCTCGCGCCGTTGCTGTCCGCCGATGGCTCGGACAAGCACACCGACCCCGGGGTCGTCTGCGTGGACGAGGCCCGTCGCTTCGCCGTCGCGCTGGTCGGCGGCCACGAGGGTGGCGCGAACGCGCTCGCCGTCCGCGTCGCCGCGGCCCTGGACGCGCAGGCCGTGGTCACCACGGCGACCGACGCGACCGACGTCCCGGGCCTGGACACGCTGGGTCTTCCGGTCGCCGGGGATCTGGCCGCCGTCAGCCGGGCGCTGCTGGACGGCGAGCCGGTCCGCCTCGTCGGCGCGGACCGCTTCCCGCTCCCCGCCCTGCCCGCCAACGTCTCCGCGGACGCGCCCGCCGACGCGCCGACGATCGTCGTCGGCGACGAGGCGGCCGCCGCTGCTGGGGTGCCCACCCTGCGGCTGTTCCCGCCGAGCCTGGTCGTCGGCGTCGGCGCCAGCAAGGGCGCACCGGCGGAGGAGATCCTGGAGCTGGTCCGCACGGCGCTGGCCGACGCCGGCCTGGACGTCCGCTCCCTGCACGGCCTCAGCAGCGTCGACGCCAAGGCGGACGAGCCGGGCCTGCTCGCGGCCGCGGCGGAACTCGGCGTCCCGGTGCGGTTCTTCACCGCCGACGAGCTCGCCGCCGTCGCCGTGCCCAACCCCTCCGACGCGCCGCTGGCCGCCGTCGGCACCCCGAGCGTCGCCGAGGCCGCCGCGCTGCTCGGCGCGGGGGCGACCGAACTCCTGGTCCCCAAGCGGAAGTCGGCCCCCGAGGGCCGCGCCGCGATGGCCACGGTCGCCGTCGCCCGCCGCCCGGTGCGCGGCCGGCTCGCGATCGTGGGCCTCGGCCCCGGCGCGCGCGACCTGCTCACCGGGCGTGCCCGCACCGAACTGCGGCGCGCCTCCGTCATCGTGGGCCTGGACCAGTACGTCGACCAGATCCGCGACCTGCTCCGGCCCGGCGTCCGCATCGAGGCCACCGGCCTCGGCGCGGAGGAGGAGCGGGCCCGCAGCGCCGTCCGCCTGGCCCAGCAGGGCTTGGCCGTCGCGCTGATCGGCAGCGGCGACGCCGGTGTCTACGCGATGGCCTCCCCGGCCCTGGCCGAGGCGGGCGCGGACATCGACGTCGTCGGCGTCCCCGGCGTCACCGCCGCGATGGCCGCCGCCTCGCTGCTGGGCGCGCCGCTCGGCCATGACCACGTCTCGATCAGCCTCTCCGACCTGCACACCCCGTGGGAGGTCATCGAGCGCCGCGTCCGCGCCGCCGCCGAGGCCGACCTGGTCGTCACCTTCTACAACCCGCGCAGCCGCGCCCGCGACTGGCAGCTGCCCAAGGCGCTCTCCATCCTCGCGGAGCACCGCGACGCGCCCGCGACCCCGGTCGGCATCGCGCGCAGCGTCTCCCGCCCGGACGAGTGGCACAAGGTGACGACGCTCGCGGCGCTCGACCCGACCGAGGTCGACATGTTCACCGTGGTCACCGTCGGCAACACCGCCTCCCGCGAGGTGGCCGGTCGGTTCGTCACCCCGCGCGGCTACCGGTGGCAGGGGTGAGCGGGGCGCTCCGCGCAGCTCAAGAACGAGCACTGCTGTCCGTCGACTTCCACCAGGAGCACGTCTCATGAGCCGCCGTCAGGTCCACCCGATCGAGGCGGAGTCCTACCGCCGTCTGCGCGCCCGCCGTGACACCTCCCACCTTCCGCCGCTCACCCGGGCCGTGGCGGAGCGGGTGGTCCACGCCAGCGCGGACCTGGAGTACTTCGACGACCTGGTCATCGCCGAGGAGTCCGTGCTGCGCACCGCCGCCGACGCGCTCGCCGCGGGGGCGCCGATCGTCGCCGACGTGGAGATGGTGGCCGCGGGCGTCACCGCGCGCGAGTCCGTCTGCCGCGTCCGCCAGGCGAAGGCCGACCCTGCGGCCGGGCTGACCCGGTCGGCGGCGGCCGTCAGGATGGCGCTGGAGGAGGTCGGCCAGGGCGCCGTCTGGGTGATCGGCTGCGCGCCGACCGCCCTGGAGGAGCTGCTCGTTCTCGACGCCCGCCCGGCCCTCGTGATCGGCCTGCCGGTCGGCTTCGTCGGCGCCGCCGAGTCCAAGGCCGCGCTGCGTGCATCGGGACTGCCCGGCGTGAGCAACATCTCCGAGAAGGGCGGCTCGGCCGTGGCCGCCGCCGCCGTCAACGCCCTGCTCTACCCGGACCTGTATGACAACACCACGACTTCTGAGGAGAACCTGTGACCTCCCCCGCGCTGTTGCTGGTCGGCCACGGCACCCGTGACGAGGACGGCGCGGAGGCCTTCCGCGAGTTCGTCGAGCTGCTCAAGGCCCGCCTGCCGGAGACCCCGGTCGGCGGCGGCTTCATCGAGCTCTCCCCACCGCCGCTCGCCGACGCCGTCGCCGAGCTGGTCGGGCAGGGTGCGCGCCGCTTCGCGGCCGTCCCGCTGGTCCTGGTCTCCGCCGGACACGCCAAGGGCGACATCCCGGCCGCGCTCGTGCGCGAGCGCGAGCGTCACCCCGGCACCAGCTTCCGTTACGGCCGCCCACTCGGCCCGCACCCGTCCCTGCTGACCGTGCTGGAGCGCCGACTCGACGAGGTCGTCACGCCCGAGGAGCGGGCCGGGACGACCGTCCTGCTCGTCGGCCGCGGCTCTACCGACCCGGACGCCAACGCCGAAGTCGCCAAGGTGGCACGGCTGTTCTGGGAGGGCCGGGGCCTGGCCGGCGTCGAGACGGCCTTCGTCTCGCTCGCCGCGCCGAACGTCCCCGACGGTCTGACCCGCTGCCGGCTGCTGGGCGCGAAGCGGATCGTGGTGCTGCCGTACTTCCTGTTCACCGGCATCCTGCCGGACCGCGTCGCCGAGCAGGCGCGCGAGTGGGCGGAGGCGCACCCGGACGTGGACGTGCGGCAGGCGGGCGTGCTGGGCGCGACCGAGGAGCTGGCCGAACTGGTCCTCGAGCGCTACCGCGAGACCGAGCAGGGCGACTTGCGGATGAACTGCGACACCTGCGTCTACCGCATCGCCATGCCGGGCTTCGAAGCCAAGGTCGGCGCGCCGCAGCGCCCGCACCACCACCCCGACGACCCGGCCCACGACCACGGCCATGGCGGGCACGGTCACCACGGTCACCACCACGACCACAGCCATGCGCACTGACGACGCCGACCTCGGCGACGGTGGCGACCTGCTGCGCCACCACGGCGACCGCGAGGTCGGCGGCGGTCTCGTCGACCTCGCGGTCAACGTGCGGACGGGGACCCCGCCCGCGTGGCTCCGCGAGGTCGTCGCCGACAGCCTGGGCGGCCTCGCCGCCTACCCCGACGGCACCGCCGCGCGCGCGGCGGTCGCCGCGCGGCACGGGCGTCCGCCCGAGGAGGTGCTGCTCACGTCCGGCGCGGCGGAGGCCTTCGTGCTCCTCGCACGAGCCCTGCGCCCCCGCCACGCCGTCGTGGTGCACCCGCAGTTCACCGAGCCCGAGGCCGCGCTGCGCGACGCCGGACACCCGGTGCACCGCCTGGTGCTCCCTCCGGAGGCCGGGTTCCGCCTCGACCCTTCGGCGCTCCCCTCCGCTGCCGATCTGGTCGTGGTCGGGAACCCCACCAACCCCACCTCCGTCCTGCACCCGGCCGCGACGCTGGCCGGACTGACCCGTCCCGGCCGCGTCCTGGTGGTGGACGAGGCCTTCGCGGACACGGTTCCCGGCGAGCCCGAGAGCCTCGCCGGCCGCCGCGACCTGCCGGGCCTGGTCGTGCTGCGCAGCCTCACCAAGACCTGGGGCCTGGCGGGCCTGCGCATCGGGTACGTGCTGGCCGCACCGGAGCTGATCGCGCGGCTGGAGGCCGCGCAACCGCTCTGGCCGGTCTCCTCACCCGCGCTCGCCGCGGCCGTAGCGACGTGCGCGCCGAACGCGCTGGCGGAGGCGGACGCGGCCGCGCGGGCGACCGCCGTCGACCGCGCGCACCTGCTGACGCTGCTCGCCGAGATCCCCGGTATCCGGGTCCACGGCGTCCCGGCGAGCTCCTTCGTGCTTGTCTCGCTCCCCGACGCGGACAAGGTCCGCCTCCGCCTGCGCGACAGCGGCTTCGCCGTCCGCCGCGGCGACACCTTCCCCGGCCTCGGCCCGAACTGGCTCCGCATCGCGGTCCGCGACCGCACCACGACGGACGCCTTCTGCACCGCCCTGCTGCACTGCTGCGGCCGGTAGCCCGAACCCTCCCAGCAGGCCCGCCACGCCCCGGCCTCCGGCCGGCGGGCGCCCCGTGCTGCGTTGTCGGATGGCCCAGGTACTGGCGTTCGCCCCGCATCTGAGCGAAGGCCCAGTACGGGGTGCCGAGCGCGCCGAGTGCCATCCAGCCGGCTCCGAGGCCAGGCCATGGCCCCGGGCACTGCCGCCGCGCAAGGAAGCCGTACCAGCAACCGGATCGAGACGCCGGGGGCCGGGGCCGAACGCCGACCCAGGAGGCCGTGCCGCCGTGGGGCCGCACCCCATACGGCCCTCACCCCTGAGACCGGAGGCCGGGCCGTGACCCCGTGCCCGCGAGGCCGAGCTGCCGGGCCCCCCGCCCCAAGCCGGGCCGACAGCCCGGAGGCCGCGGCCGAACGCCGACCCAGGAGGCCGTGCCGCCGATGGGGCCGCACCCCATACGGCCCTCACCCCTGAGACCGGAGGCCGGGCCGTGACCCCGTGCCCGCGAGGCCGAGCTGCCGGGCCCCCCGCCCCAAGCCGGGCCGACAGGCCGGAGGCCGGGGCCGATCGCCGGGACGGGAGGCCAGGTCGCAGCACCTCGGCTCAGCCTCGGCGGCGGCGGCGTGCCAGCGCGACGACGCCGCCACCGGCGCCGAGGACGACCAGGCCCGCAGCTGCGATCACGGGTGTGGAGCTGCTGCTCCCCGTCTCCGCCAGGTGCGTCGAACCGCTCGGCGCGGCCGGCGGGGTGGACACCGCGGCCACCGGGCTCGCGCCGCCCGTGCCGCCGGTCCCGCTGGCGCCTGCCGTGCCGGCACCGCCGGAGCCGCCGTTGCCGCCGCCGCTCATGCCCTGCGACGGTCCGCTCGACGGCGTTCCGCCACCCGAGCCGCCCGAGCCACCCGAATCCCCACCCGTGGCCCCACCGTTGGAGCCGCCGCCGTTGGAGCCGCCGCCCGAGCCCCCGTTTCCCGAACCCTTCGTGCAGGAGACGTCAGCGAGCACGATCTTCCCTCGGACCGCCGAGACGTTCAGCGCCAGCGGGTTCACGTCGACGTCCAACTCGACCGCCGTCGCCGCCGCCGTGTCCGACGTCGTCCTGTGCTGGGAGAGCTTGAGGTCCACCACGCCCAGGGCGGGGACCCGGACCACCGTGTCGCCGTGGGCGCTCAGCCGCAACTGGAGGCCCAGGATCGTGATGTCACCGAGCGCCTCCGCGCTCGCACTCGGCGCGCCGTCGACGGGGCAGTCGGCCTCGGCGCTGACGGCCTTGACGCCCAGCAGTTCGTTGAGCGGGAGGCCGGGCAGGTGCAGGTGCGCGTCGGCGAGGGTGACGGAGGCGCGCGAGCCGTGGGCGTCGACGACGGCGTCGGTCTGACCGACCTGCGCCATCAGCAGGTTGACCGGCTGGTCGTTTTCGACCCCGCTGCCGACCACGGTGGTCAGCGCGGCGCCGCTGCGCGACGCGGGCGCGGAGATCTTGTTGAGCGAGACGTCGACCGGGATGTCGGCCGCGCTGAGCAGCCGGACGTCCAGGGCGACCTCCGCCGTGGTGGCGGAGGCGGTGCCCGATCCCGTCGTCGCGTGCGCGGGTTCGGCCACCCCCATCAGCGAGACCGCGGCGAGTGCGCCGGACAGGGCGAAGGGCGTGGCGAAGCGACGACGGGACAGGGACAGCACGGTGTAACCCCCACCTGGGAACGTACGTGCACGCCGGGAACGGTTGGGCGATGCACGGGATCGGACGCCGCTTATTCTTGCGAACCGTGTGTCACCAGGTCAGCACACGCAGTCAGTTCACTCTTTAGGGTGACAATTCCTCACGATCACCAACCGACCTAGCAGTTCAGGGCTGGACTAGCGTGGTGCTCCCAACCACGAGGACTTCCGGGAGCAGCTGTGAGTGATCTCTTCTCCGTCGCCGGCAGGACGGCCCTGGTCACCGGCGGGACGAGGGGCATCGGTCTGATGATCGCCCGCGGCCTGGTCGAGGCGGGCGCGAAGGTCTACGTGAGCTCCCGGAAGCCGGAGGCCTGTGAGGCCGCCGCAGCCGAGCTGAAGCAGTACGGCGACGCGGTCGCGCTGCCCGCGGACCTCTCCGAGGAAACGGAGATCGCCCGCGTCGCCGAGGAGCTGTCCGCCCGCGAGGAGCGGCTGGACATCCTGGTCAACAACGCGGGCGCCACCTGGGGCGCGACGCTCGACGAGTTCCCCGTCAGCGGGTGGGACAAGGTCATGGACCTCAACCTGCGGAGCCCCTTCCTGCTCACCCAGGCCCTGCTGCCGCTGCTCCGCGCCGCCGGCACGCCGGACTCCCCCGCCCGGATCATCAACGTCGGCTCCATCGACGGTCTCCATGTCAGCCCGCTGCCCACCTACTCCTACGCGGCGAGCAAGGCCGGCCTGCACCACCTGACCCGGGTGCTGGCGAAGGAGCTGGGGCCGCAGCACATCACGGTCAACGCGATCGCCCCCGGCCCGTTCGAGTCGAAGATGATGGCCGCCACCCTGGCCGCCGTCGGCGACCAGATCGCCGCGTCCGCTCCCCTGCGCCGCATCGGCCGCCCGGACGACATGGCCGGCGTCGCCGTCTACCTCGCCAGCCGCGCCGGCTCCTACGTCACCGGCGCGGTGATCCCCGTCGACGGAGGCATCGGCACCACGGTCTGAAGACGCCGCCGCGGCCCCGGCGAAGCCGGTCCACCATCAGGCCCCGCAGGCGCAACCGGCCGCAGCCCCGGCCTCGCCGGGGCCAGAGGAGATCTCGACGGACTGCGCGGCGGGCGTGCAGCACGCCTGCGGAGCGGCGGGGCTGCTGTCGCGGGTGTCGGCGTCGGCCTTGACGACGTAGACCTCCCAGGGCTCCCGGCCGGGGCCGTGGACCCACACCTTGTCCTGGAGGGCGTAGCAGCAGGAGGTGTCGTTCTCCTCGAACGTGGCCAGGCCCGCGTCCTTCAGGCGGGATGTGGCCTCCGTGACGTCGTCGGTGCTGGCGACCTCGACGCCGAGGTGGTCGAGCCGGGTCTCCTGACCCGGCTGCCCCTCGATGAGGACGAGCTTGAGCGGGGGCTCGGCGATGGCGAAGTTCGCGTAGCCGGGGCGGCGCTTGGCGGGTTCGGTGCCGAAGAGCTTGGAGTAGAAGGCCACCGAAGCGTCGAGGTCGGCGACATTGAGAGCGAGCTGGACGCGGGACATGGCGAACCTCCACGGTCGTGATCGGCTTGTTTCGACATCCGTCGATACAGTTGAGCTTGCTCTCCTGGATCGACGGATGTCAACATAGACGCATGTCGAAATCAGAGCTGACGGTCATCGACCAGACCGCGGACGCCTGCTGCTCGCCGATGGTCCGCGAGCCCTTGGACGAGACCGCGGCCGTCGACCTGGCCAGGATGTTCAAGGCCCTCGGCGATCCGGTCCGACTGCGCCTGCTCTCCCTCATCGCCTCGTTCGAGGGCGGCGAAGCCTGCGTCTGCGATCTGACCGGCCCGTTCGACGTCTCCCAGCCCACCATCTCCCACCACCTCAAGGTGCTGCGCGAAGCCGGGCTGGTCGACAGCGAGCGACGCGGCACCTGGGTCTACTACTGGGTGCTGCCTCCGGCTCTGGCCAAGCTCTCCTCGCTCCTCCAGGCCCCCGCCGAGGCTCCGTCACCGCTCGGAGACGCCCGATGACCACGCCCGCCCCGCTCGTCCGCCGCGCCGCCGCGGAGGCGGTCGGGACGGCCGTGCTCGTCGCGACGGTGATCGGCTCCGGTATCCAGGCCACCAGTCTGACCTCGGACGTCGGGCTCCAACTCCTCGCCAACTGCCTGGCCACCGTCTTCGTCCTCGCCGTCCTGATCGCTCTGCTCGGCCCGGTCTCGGGTGCCCACTTCAACCCGGCCGTCACCCTGGCCGCCTGGTGGAACGGCCGCCGCGACCGGAGCGGCCCCGACCCGCGCGAGGTCGGCGTCTACACGCTCGCGCAGACCGCCGGGGCGATCGGGGGCGCGGTCCTGGCCAACGCCATGTTCGCCAAGCCGCTGGTCGCCTGGTCCACCCATCACCGCTCGGCCGGGCACCTGTGGCTCGCCGAAGCCGTCGCGACCGCCGGCCTGGTGCTACTGATCTTCGGCCTCGGCCGGACCGGACGCGAACGGTTCGCCCCGCTCGCGGTGGCCGCCTGGATCGGGGCCGCCTACTGGTTCACCTCGTCCACCAGCTTCGCGAATCCCGCCGTCACCATCGGCCGGATGTTCAGCGACACCTTCGCCGGGATCGCCCCCTCCTCCGCCCCGGGCTTCATCGCCGCCCAGCTGGTCGGAGCCGCGATCGGCCTCGGCCTGGTCGCCGTCCTCTTCGCCCCCTTTCGCGCCACCGAAGCCGCGGCGGTCCCGACGCAGGACGAGCGTGAACTCGCCCCGTCCGGCCGATGACCCGTCCCGCCACCTCCTCGAAACGAGTCGCACCGTGAGCCTGTCCCGACCGTCCGTGCTCTTCGTCTGCGTCCACAACGCGGGGCGCTCCCAGATGGGCGCCGCCTTCCTGACCCACCTCTCCGAGGGACGCGTCGAGGTCCGCTCGGCCGGATCCGCACCCGCCGAAACCGTCAACCCTGCCGTGGTCGAGGCCATGGCCGAGGTCGGCATCGACCTGTCCGCCCAGAAGCCGAAGCTCCTCACCACGGACGCCGTCCAGGCCTCCGACGTGGTCATCACCATGGGCTGCGGCGACGCCTGCCCGATCTTCCCCGGCAAGCGCTACCTGGACTGGCAACTCCAGGACCCCGCCGGCCAGGGCGTCGACGCCGTCCGCCCGATCCGCGACGAGATCGAACACCGCATCCGCGGCCTCCTCGCCGACCTCGGCATCGAGGCTCGCGCATAACCCTGACGGCCCCCTGGGCCCGGAGCCGTCAGGGCAGGCGCCAGTCGACGGGCTGGGCGCCCTGCTTGGCCAGGAGGTCGTTGGCCCGGCTGAAGGGGCGGGAGCCGAAGAAGCCGTAGTCGGCGGAGTAGGGGCTCGGGTGGGAGGACTCGATGCAGGGAACGTCGCCCAGCAGAGGCTTGAGGCCGCGGGCGTCCTTGCCCCAGAGGATGGCCACCATCGGCGTGCCCCGGGCGACCAGACCGCGGATGGCCTGGTCCGTCACGGACTCCCAGCCCTTGCCGCTGTGGGCGCGGGGCTTGCGCGGAGCTGTGGTGAGCACCCTGTTGAGCAGCAGCACGCCCTGGCGGGTCCAGGGCGTGAGGTCGCCGTTGGTGGGCGCGGGCAGCTGGAGGTCGCGCTGGTACTCGGTGAAGATGTTGACCAGACTGCCCGGCAGCGGCCGCACCTCCGGTGCGACGGAGAAGGAGAGCCCCACGGCGTGGCCCGGGGTTGGGTACGGGTCCTGCCCGACGATCAGCACGCGGACGTCCGCGAGGGGCTGCTGGAATGCGCGCAGCACGTTCGCGCCCGCGGGGAGGTAGCCGCGGCCCGCGGCGTTCTCTCCGCGGAGGAAATCACCCATCACCGCCACGTCGCCTGCGACGGGGGCGAGGGCCTGGGCCCAACCTGATTCGACGATCTCATGCAAAGGACGCGCTGCCACGCGGAAAGCCTAGTGGCCCCCGCCGACACGCGATGACGGACCCCGACAGCGGGGGCAGTTCGGGGCGCGCGGTCAGACGGGGATGCGCTCCCGCGCGCTGCGCGCCAGGGTGTCCGCGGAGCAGGACTCCGCGGCCTGGGTCGCGTTGCGGAAGGCCTCGGTCGCGTCCTCGCCGACGGAGGCCAGCGCGAGAGCCAACTCGTGCAGGGCGCGGGCGCGTTCGTACGGCGCGTGCGCGCCGTCGAGAAGCTGCACGGCATGACGGAGGCCGTCGAGGCGCGCCCGCGGGTCGGGTTCGAGCTCCGCCGAGGCGCGCAGGGCCGTGCCGATCGCGGAGAGGGTGCCGTAGCACTCGGCGCGCGCCAGCTGGTCCTCGGCCAACTCGCGCGCCCGGTCGAGGTCGCCGAGGCCCGCGCAGGCCGCGGCGAGGCCGCGCTGCCAGCCGCACCAGCCCGGGTTCCGCATGCCACGGGCGTCCAGGCGGGCACCGGCCGCGGACAGTTCCGCCTCCGCGTCCACGAACTGGCCGAGCCCCAGCAGGAACACGCCGCGCACGGTCTGCGCGTCCGGGAAGACGACGGCGTTGGAGTACGGCGCGCGGAAGCTGTAGCGCTCGGTCAGCGTCCGGGCCTCCGCCGTCGCGCCGCGCGCCGTCAGGACCGCGACCAGGGTGCCGACCGCGTACCAGTGGACGGGTGTCCCCTCGCCGACGCGGTTGGCCAGCTCCAGGCCGTACCGGGCCTCCTTCTCCGCCTCCGCCAAGTCGCCGGTGCGGTAGTGGACGTAGCCGAGGATGGTGTGTCCGAAGGAGAGGTGCGCGCCGCGCCAGCCGGCCTGCTCGTACTCCTCGATGCCCTTCGCGAACAGCTCCAGCGCGCGCTCGCGCCGGTCCCCGTACATGTAGGTGAGGGCGACCAGCACCGGCACCTCGAAGCCCCACTCCGGGTGGGCCCAGCGCAGTTCGCCCTCCAGGGCGCAGTCGCTGTAGTGCAGCGCCAGGTCGACGGGCTCGCCGCGCACCGTCGCGTCCCAGGCCCGCAGGCCCAGCACGTAGCGGGCGGCGATGGAGCGGTCGCCCTCGACGTCCAGGCGTTCGGCCAGGTCCGCCAGGCGCTTGGAGCGCTCCTCCGAGCCCTGTTCCCAGGCGTCGAACGCGCCCCACATGAACTGCCAGACCTGCATCTTGAGGCGCACGTGCTCGTCCTCGGCGCGCTGCACCTCGGCCGCCATGGTCTCCGCCGCCTCGGCGAGGTTGTTGCTGTGCGCCAGCGACTGCGCCAGACGGACGCTGATCTCGTGACGCAGCAGGTCCGGGATCACCGGCTGGGCGAGCGCCATCCGCAGCTGGTCCGCGGTGGCGGCCGGATCGTAGAGCAGGGTGGAGCAGCCGAGCTCGAAGAGCACGTGCGCCCGCTCGGACACCGGCGGCGGCTCCTCCACCGCCCGCGCCAGGCAGCGTTGCGCGGTCTCCGGGGCACCCGACTGCATGAACAGCTCGGCCGCCGCCCGCAGTTGCTCGACGACGCGGGCGTCGCCGACCGGCGGCACCTCCAGCCAGTGCCTGGCCGCGACCATCGGACTGCGTCCGGCCTCCAGCACCGTCCTCGCCGCGCGGGCGTGCAAGTCGGTGCGATCCTCCTCCGGAATGCTCCGGTAGACGGAGGTAGCGATCAACGGGTGCACGAACTCCAGGATCTGGCGCCCCGTCAGTACACGCTCGTGTCGCAGCCGCTCGGCGGCGGAGTCCGCCTCGGCCGGGCCGAGGCCCGCGACCTCCGCGGCCTGCTCGACCGGCGTCGCGATACCGAGCACCGCGACCGCGCGGGCCAGCCGGACCGGGCCGGAACCGAGGCGGCGCAGACGGGAGATGAGCCCGCTGCCGGTGTTCTCCGCGGCCAGTTCACGCAGCCTGGCCCAGGAGTCCTCACTCGGCACGATGCCGCGCGAGCGCGCCAGGGCCGCCAACTGGACCGTCTCGAATGGGTTTCCACCGGTGACGGCCCAGACGTCGCGGGCGAACGCGCCGATCAGGTCGGCCGCGTCCGGGTCGTCGTCGTCAGGGAAGCCCTCGGCTCGGGCTTCTGCGTCGGCCTCCGTCATCGCCGCGGACGGCTCGGTCGAGTAGAGGGCGCGCACGAGCGCGTCCACCGCCTCGGGCGTGAGCGCGGAGAGCCCCAGCGGGGTGCCGCCGTTGTCGTCGGCCATGACGCGGAACGCGTCAGCCCAGTCCGGAAGCTCGTCCGGCCGGTAGGCGACGACCAGCAGCACCGGCAGATCCGCGACGCGTGACGCGAACCCCGCCAGCCAGGCGAGCGACTCCGCATCGGCCCAGTGCGCGTCGTCGACGACCATCACCACCGGACCGCGGGAGAAGGCGAGGTTGGTGACGACCCAGTCCAGGCCGTCCCGCACGCCCTGGGGGTCGGGGGCGGCGCCGGTACTCGGGCCGACGCCCAACGCGGCGCCGACGATGGCGTTCCAGCCGCCGAGCACCGCCTGCCGCGCCTCGTCGTCGACGTCCTCCAGCAGCGGCCGCAGCAGCCCCCGGACAACCGTGAACGCCGAGCCCTGCTCCTGCTCGCCGCCTCGGGAGGCGAGCACCAGCAGCCCCTCGTCCAGCGCGGCCTCCCGCGCGGCCGCGAGCACGCTGGTCTTCCCCAGCCCCGCCGCCCCGGTCACCACGAGCAGCGCGCCCGCACGCTCCGCGCGCAAGGTCGCGACCGCGGCGCGCACGGCGTCGAGTTCGTGTTCGCGTTCGAGCAGACCCAGCACGCCAGCCTCCTAGCTTCGCGTTCGAGCGTAGACCTGCGCCCTCCGCCGCCGCATGCACTTGCACAGGTCAGGGGCGCGAGCAGCCGCCCATGTGCCGAGTACCCGGCGCGCATTCGTCCCTTGCGCCCCGGGTCGGTGTGAAATGCAACCCCACAGACCCCGGGCCCCCGCCCCGACCGTCCCGCACAACCCTTGTCAATCCTGCGGCCGATGCGGCTGGTTGAGCCGGGAGAGCCGGAGGGGAACCGCCTGACGCCACGCCTGGCCACGCAGGGGCCGGCGGGCGTGGCGCGCATGGCCGGGCCGACGGTCACCCCGGCCCGAGGCCGCCCCGGTCACGCCTTGAGCGCCCGTCCGTTCAGGACGATCTGCTGAGGGGCCGCCAGCACCCGCACGTCCTTGCGCGGGTCCTCCTCGTAGACGACGAAGTCCGCCCGCGCGCCCTCCTCCAGGCCCGGCCTGCCCAGCCAGGCGTGCGCGCCCCAGGTCGTCGCCGAGAGCGCGGCCTGCGTCGGCAGGCCGGCCCGGACCAGCTCCGCGACCTCCTGGGCGATGAGCCCGTGCGGGAGGGAACCGCCCGCGTCGGTGCCGGTGTAGATGGGGATGCCCGCCTCGTACGCCGCCGCGACGGTGTCGTAGCGGCGGGCGTGCAACGCGCGCATGTGGCGCGCGTAGGCGGGGAACTTCGCCTCGCCCGCCTTCGCGTGCTCGGGGAACCCGGCGATGTTGACCAGCGTCGGGACGATCGCCACACCGCGCTCCGCGAACAGCGGGATCAGGTCCTCCGTCAGGCCCGTCGCGTGCTCGATGCAGTCGATGCCCGCCTCGACGAGGTCGCGCAGCGAGTCCCCGCCGAAGACGTGGGCGGTGACGCGGGCGCCCTCCTCGTGTGCGGCCGTCATCGCGGCCTCCAGCGCCTCGCGCGGCCAGCAGGGACCGAGGTCGCCGAGGTCGCGGTCGATCCAGTCACCGACGAGCTTGACCCAGCCGTCGCCGCGCCGGGCCTCCTGGCGGACGTAGTCGGCGAGCTGATCGGGCTCGATCTCGTGCGCGTAGTTGCGGATGTACCGGCGGGTCCGCGCGATGTGGCGGCCGGCCCGGACGATCCGCGGGAGGTCGTCGCGCTCGTCGACCCAGCGGGTGTCCGCAGGGGAACCGGCGTCGCGCAGGAGCAGGGCGCCCGCGTCCCGGTCGGCGAGGGCCTGCTTCTCGCTGGTCGCCCGGTCGACGGCACCGTGGGCGTCGAGGCCGACGTGGCAGTGCGCGTCGGTCAGACCGGGCAGCACCCAGCCGTGCACCGTCCGTACCTCGCCACCGGTCGGCGCGGTGAAGCTGATCCGTCCGTCGACGACCCACAGCTCGTCGCGGACCTCCTCGGGCCCGATCAGGACCCGCCCGCTCACGTGCAGGATCGTGCTCATCGCTCCCCCTCCTCGGCGTGGTCCTCCGCTGGTGACCCGGCGGAGCCCGCCGTCGTCCGGCCGCGTACGGCGCGACGCAGGTCGTCCAGGCGGTCCGTCAGTCCGCGCCGCAACGCGACGCTCAGGTCCTCACGGGCGAGTTCGCGTTCGCCCGCGACCAGCACCTGCGGCGTCGCGGCGTAGGCCGGAAAGCCTCCGGCGGAGGTCAGCTGCCGGGCCACGGCCGCGCCACGCTGCGCCGCGGCCTCGCTCGCAGCCGGGAAGAAGCGTTCCGGCAGGCCGAGTTCGTCGAGCAGCTCGTGCTGCTCCGGCTGCCAGAGGCCGCCGATGGTGGCTGCGAGCAGGTAGTTGGAGAGCTCTCCGCCGAAGACCGCCTTCCAGGCGGCCTGCTTGGCGTCGCGGTCCGGGCGCGCCGCGCGGCAGCGGGCCGCGCCCTCCGCGCTGGTCGCGCTCGGGTCGCGTTCGGCCTCGGCGGCGATCTCGGCCTCGTCGGCCGATCCGAGCACGCACAGACGCAGCAGCAGCTGCCAGCGCAGGGCCGGGTCGAGTTCGGGGCCGCCGGGGACCGCGCCCTCGGCCAGCCACTCCCGCAGCTCGGCCTGCTCGACGGGCGCGAACGCTGCGTCGATCAACCCGCGCACGGCCACCAGCCGCAGCCCGGCCGCCAGCGCGTCCCCCTCGGTCCGGCGCAGCAGGCTGCGGCACACCTCGCCGAGGCGGGCCAGCGCCGCGGGGCGGCGCTCCGGCGGAAGGTACTGGTCCACCACGACGCGGCGCGCGAACGCCAGCACGTCCTGCACGAGATGGACCGAGGACTCGCCCGGCAGGTGCGCGGCGACCAGGTCGAGATACTCCTCGGCGGGCAGGTCGCCGTCCCGGACCAGGTCGCGGGCGCTGTTCCAGATCACCACGCGCGCCAGCTCGTCGGGGATCCGGCCCAGCGACTCCCTGACGACGGCCCAGGACCGCTCGTCCAGGCGGATCTTGGCGAAGGCGAGATCGGTGTCGTCCGGCACGAGCAGCTCGCCGCGTGGCTCCGGAAGCGGCTCCGGCTTGTCGTCCTGCAGCTCCACGGCCGTGCGCTGACGCAGCATCAGCACCCCGTCCGCCATCCGGTCGTAGCTGCCGACCGTGATGCGGTGCGGCCGGAGCACCCCGTCCGCGGAGCTCTGGCGCAGCGCGCCGTCGACCGCCTGCAGGGTGTCCAGACCGGTGGTGCGCAGCCACTGCTCGGCCCAGGCGTGCACGTCGCGTCCGCCGGAGGCGGCGAGCGACTGGAGCAGGTCGTCGAGGGTGGCGTTGGCGAAGGCGTGCGCCTCGAAGTGGCGGTTGACGCCCTCGAAGAACGCCTCGTCGCCGAGCCAGGCGACGAGCTGCCGGAGGGCCGCGGCGCCCTTGGCGTAGGAGATGCCGTCGAAGTTCTGCAGCGCCGCTGCGGTGTCGGCGACGGCCTCCGGCGCGACGGGGTGCGTGGACGGCCGCTGGTCGGCGTCGCGCCCCCACGCCTTGGTGGCCGCGAAGCCGGTCCACGCACCGCCGTAGCGGGTGGCGTCGGCGACGACGCGGAAGCCCATGTACTCGGCGAAGGACTCGTTCAGCCAGAGGTCGTCCCACCAGCGCATGGTGACCAGATCGCCGAACCACATGTGCGCCATCTCGTGGGCGACCACGATCGCCCGGTGTTCCCGCTCGGTGTCCGGCACGGCGGAACGGAAGAGGAAGGTGTCGCGGAGCGTGACGCAGCCGGGGTTCTCCATCGCGCCGACGTTGAACTCCGGCACGAAGCACTGGTCGTAGCCGCCGAACGGGTACCGCTGGCGGAAGAGCGCGTGGTAGGCGTCGAAGCACTGCCGGGTGACGGCGAGCAGCTCCTCGGCGTCCGCGTCGAGGAAGGGCGCGAGCGAGCGGCGGCAGTGCAGGCCGAGCGGGATGCCGTCGTGCTCGGACCGCACCGAGTGCAGCGGCCCGGCCACCACGCACACGAGATAGCTGCTGATCGGCGCGGTCGGCACGAAGCGCGTCACGGCCGCGTCGCTGCGTCCCGGCACCGGCTCGCGCTCACCTACGGCGCTCGCGTTCGCGACGACGGTCCACTCGGCGGGAGCGGTCACACCGACCTGGTAGGGCGCCTTCAGGTCCGGCTGGTCGAAGGCGGCGAAGATTCGCGGGCCCTCGTCGAGGAAGGCCTGCGTGTAGACGTAGACCTCGCCGTCGGCCGGGTCCACGTAGCGGTGCATGCCCTCGCCGGTGCGCGAGTAGGCCATGTCCGCCTCGACCAGCAGCTCGTTGTCGGCGGCCAGCCCCTCCAGCGGGAACCTTCCGTCCTCCAGCGCCCTCGGGTCCAGCTCCCGCCCGTTCAGCACCACCCGCCGCAGCGCGGCGGGCTTCACGTCCACGAACGTCCCGGCCCCGGGCGTCCGGCACCCGAACGCGATGACCGTGACGGACCGGAACACCTCGGCTCCGACGGTCAGGTCGAGGTCCACGGACACGGCGCGGACATCGAGCAGCCGTCGACGTCCCTCCGCTTCGGCGCGAGTGAGGGCAGACATGGGGATCATGCTATTCCCGCCGGGCCCGGTTCCGAAGGCAGGCATGGCCCCCGGAACAGGCCGCTCCGCCCGGGCCCGGCACGCGGCGACGGTGGTGCGGCCGGAACAGGCTTGCATGCGTCGGACTTACGCGGACGAGCCACCGGTCAAGCCCCGTGACGTCACGGGCGGCTGTCCGCCCCGCCGCGGGGCGCGCCCTGCCGGCCGGCGCGCACTCCCCGCTCGGCCGCGTGCCCGTTCCGGTCATCGCGGGAGCAGTTCCTCCGGGACGGTCTGGAAGGAGACCGGGCGGAGCCAGCGTTCGACGGCGGTGGCGCCGACGGAGGTGGCCGTCGAGGTGGAGGCCGGGTACGGGCCGCCGTGGTGCATGGCGTCGGCGACGGCGACGCCCGTCGGCCAGCCGCCGAAGAGGACCCGGCCGGCGAAGCGGGCGAGCACGGCGAGGAGGGCGGCCGCGTCGGGGTCGGCCGCGGGGGTGTGCAGGGTCGCCGTGAGGCAGCCGTCGAGGCGGGACAGGACCGCGTCGGCCTCGGCCGGGTCCGCGTAGCGGACCAGGACCGTGGCAGGGCCGAAGCACTCCTCCAGCAGGGCCTCGTGCGAGCCGCGGAGCGCGCTCGCGGCCGGGACGCTCAGCACGCCCGGACGGACGGCGAGCGGGGTCTCGGGCGTCGGGGCGGGACCGGCCGGGGCGACGGTCTGCACGTCGGCGAGCCCGGCCCGGCGGGCGAAGCCGCCCAGGAAGGCCTCGCGCATCCGCGCGTCCAGCAGGACCCCGGTGCGGGCCTGCGCGGCCGCGTCGGCGACCGCCTTCTCGAACGCGTCGCCGGCCGCTCCGGCGGGCACCAGCACCAGGCCGGGCTTGGTGCAGAACTGGCCCATCCCCAACGTGAACGAGCCGACGAGACCGTGCGCCAGCTCCTCGGCCGCGCTCGTGCCCGCGCCGGCTCCCGCGCCCGCGAGCGCCGCCTCGGTGACCAGCACCGGGTTGAGGCTGCCGAGTTCGCCGTGGAACGGGATCGGACGCGGCCGGGCCGCCGCCAGGTCGAACAGCGCGCGCCCGCCGCGCGGCGAGCCGGTGAAGCCGACACCGGCCAGCAGCGGGTGCCGGACCAGCTCGGGGCCGGACTCGAAGCCGTGGACCAGCCCGATCGTGCCCTCCGGCAGGCCCACCTCGCGTGCCGCCTCCCGCAGCGCGGCCGCCATGCGCTCGGAGGTCTCCGGGTGGTCGGGGTGCGCCTTGACGACCACGGGGCAGCCGGCGGCGAGCGCGCTCGCCGTGTCGCCGCCCGGGACGCTGAACGCGAAGGGGAAGTTGCTCGCCGCGAAGACACCCACGACGCCGAGCGGCAGCTTCACCCGGTACAGGTCGGGGCGGGGCGGCGTCAGCCCCGGGTCCGCGCTGTCGCGGCGGATGTCGAGGAAGCCGCCGGGCTCGGCGGCACGGTCGACGAGATCGGCGAAGTAGCGCAGCTGGAAGACGGTGCGGGCGAGTTCGCCGGTCAGCCGGACGTCCCCGAGGGCGGTCTCCGCGTCGGCCGCGGCGACCAGCTCGGGAGCGGCGGCGTGCAGGCGCTCGGCCGCGGCGCGCAGAAGCGCGGCCCGGCGCGCGCGATCAGCAAGCGCCGGCAGCGCCGCGTGCGCGGCCCGCACGGCCGCGTCCACCGCGACCGGGCCGGAGGCCTCCGCCACACGCCTGTCCCCGCGCGGCTCACCCGTACGAGGATCCACACTCCACACCGACTCAGCGCCCACCGTCGTGCCTCCTGCCGGAAATGCTGTCAGCTGAATGCAATGTCACATGACTCTTGACTTCTCGACTCTAGTCGCTGGCGCGGACGCTGTCAGTGGGCCCCGCTAGACCGGACCACGCACGCAACCGCGCCAACCGTCGGGGTCGCCATGAACGCCCACACTCCCCCGGACCGGAGCCCGAGCCCGGACCCGAACCCGCACCCGGACCCGAACCCGCACCTGGACTCGCGCCTGGACCCGAGCCTTCCTACGTCGCCCGCCACCGGGCACGAGCTGCGCCATCTCTCGCTCGCGGACCTGCGCCACCGCGGCTGGACACCCAGCATGGTCGCCAAGTTGCTCGGCGCGCCCGACCTGACCGTGCGCAACCCGCGCCGCCGCGCCCTCCCGACGCTACTCCGCCGCACGCGTCGAGTCCGCCGAGGCGACCGACGCCTTCGCCGCACTCGCGAGCGCCGCCTCCCGGCGGGCGGCCTGCTCCCGCGCAGCGTCGGATCGCCGACGCCGAGCCATCCTGGCCGAGGTCGCGGGCCTGCACATCCGCGTCCCCCGGCTCGCGCCGGAGTGCCTCACCCGCCGCGCCGTCGTCCATCGCAACGAGCGCGACGCCCGGCGCGCGTGCCGCCTCGGCGACCAGCACCCGGCGGCCCCGGCCCGGATCGACGCCGCCGAGCCCGGCGCGCTGCGCCGCTGGCAGGTCAACTACCTGCGCCACGCCCTCACCGACTACGACGCCGTCCTCGACGGGCTCCACGGCACCACCGGCCGCATCGAGGCCGAACAGCTCCTCCGCCGTCGTGTCTACGAGGCCATCGGCTCGGCCTACCCGCATCTCGCAACCGAATGCCGCCGCCAACTGAACGAACGCCAGCCACCCCGCCCCTCGGGCTGGTCCCGGCCGGTTGCCGCCCCTCCCCCACCGAGGGCGACATGAGGCGCGGTCGGCCCGACCGGACGAGGAGCAGGGCGGGGCCTGTCCTGTGGATCAGGCCGACGGCGGCCCCTGCGGCTCCGCCGCGTGGGCCCACGACGCCAGGGAGCGTGGACCGCAAGGCGGAGAGGAGGGGTGCCCCCGGCCGAAGGCCAGGGGAGTCCAGGGTCCGGCCCGATCCACAGGACAGACCTGTGCGCGAGCCGGTGCCGGTCGACTCCGCCACGGGCGGCGCAGGGCACGGCAGTGCTCACGACGTCGGCGCCCCGGCTCGCGCCGCCCACGCGTCCCGGGAGAGGGCGTACTCCACGTCGCCGTGCTCCGCGCCCTCGATGTACTCCGGCCACTCCTCGAAGAAGACCCGCACCAGGGCCAGGCCGGCCTTCTCCAGCACCCGCCGCGACGCGGTGTTGACCGTCATCGTCGTCGCGACGACGCGTTCGGCGCCGAGGGCGGTGAAGGCGTGGCGGACGAGCGCGCGGGCTCCCTCGGTCGCGTGGCCGTGGCCCCACTCGGCGGGCAGCAGGCGGTAGCCGAGCTCGAGATCGCCGCCGCTGCCCGGTCCGGTGTCGAGCCCCACGCCGGTCGGGGGCCGCAGCGCGAACCAGCCGAGGAAGCGGCCGTCGGCCCGGCTCTCCGCGGCGAAACAGCCCGTCCCCGACGGTGGTTCGTCGTACTCGCGCAGGATGGCGGGGAGGGTTCGCTCGGCGACGGCTCCACGCGGCACGGGACGGCCGTCGTCGATGCGCCGCATCACCTCGGGGTCGCCGTGCAGCGCGGCGAGTGCGTCGAGGTCCCGCGCCGCGCGGGTGAAGCGCCGCAGCCGCAGCCGCTCGGTCCGCAGAATCTCGGGGGTCTCCACCCTCCGATCCGACCACGCGGGGCGGTGTCGGCCAACTCCTTTTCCCCGCCCGGGCCGTCTTCAACCCCCGCCGAGAATACTCGCAGGCGCGTTGTCAGTCCCGACCGATAGATTTCTCCCATGTTGAACGCGCACGTCCTCACGCCGCTCTCCCCCGTGGAGGTGGCCAACGCCCGTATCCGCGCCCTCGTTCAGGGCGCGCGCGGCCGTGCGCTCACGCCCTCCGAGCGCGAGCGCTATGCGCTGCTCCTGGACGCCTACCTCTCCGCGCGCAGCGCGGAGAGCCGTGCCCGCGTCCAGGAGATGGCCGCCGCAGCCTGACCGACGACGTCCACGACGAAGGACCGCACTCCGGCCTCCCCGCCTCTTGCCCTCTCCGCTCGGGCAAAGTTAAGTTAATTAACTTAACAAGAGAGGGGTAGTGCACCATGTCCTTAGTACGAGCCCCACGCACCGGAGTCCTTGCCGCCGCGGCCTGTCTCGCCGCCGTCTCCCTCGCCGCACCCGGCACCGCCCACAACTCCCCCGCCTCCCACGGGACTCAGGCAGCGGCACCCGCCGCCTTCGCCGATCCCGCCACCGGGTCCACCGCCATCAGCAACCTCGGCGCCGGCACGGGGTGGAGGGTGCTCACCTCCGCCACCGCGACCCAGGGCGGGGCTGCCATCTCCACCCCCGGCTTCAGCACCGCAGGCTGGCTCTCCGTCGGCAACGACGGCGGCGGCGCGCCCGGGACCGAGATCAACGCCCTGCTGCAGAACGGCTCCTGCCCGAACGTCTTCTACTCCACCACCATGAAGTCCTGCTTCGGCCAGATGACCAAGGTGGGCGCGGACACCATCGCCCAGTTCTCCGTCCCCTGGTGGTACCGCACGGACTTCACCGCGCCGCCCGCAGGCCAGGACGCCAAGCTGATCATCAATGGCGTCGTCGGACAGGCGGACGTGTGGGTCAACGGCACCGAGGTCGCCACCTCCGCCACCATCAGCGGCGACTACGCCCGCAGCGCCCTCGACGTGACGAAGCTGCTCCGTTCCGGCGCCAACTCCGTCGCCGTCGAGGTCTATCCGAACAACCCGACCACGATGCCGACCCTCGACGACGTCGACTGGTCGCAGATCCCTCCCGACAACAACACCGGCATCCAGTTCCCGGTCCAGCTCCAGACCGGCGGACCGCTGGTCATCGGTGACGCCCACGTCGACCAGGACACCGCGGCCGATCTCTCCAGCTCCGCCCTCACCGTCAAGGCCGCCGTCACCAACACCAGCAGCACGGCGCAGACCGGCACGGTCGACGCGACCGTCACCCCGCCCGGAACCGGCGGCACACCGATCACGGTGAGCCAGAGCGTGACGGTCCCGGCCGGCAGCACGCAGACGGTGACCTTCACGCCCAGCGCCTTCCCCTCCCTCACCATCGCCTCCCCGCAGATCTGGTGGCCGTACCAGCTGGGCGGACAGCCGCTCTACACGCTGTCCACCTCCGTCGTCCAGAACGGCGCCACACTCGACACGACCAGCGAGACCTTCGGCATCCGCACCGTCACCTCCTCCCTGACGGCCGCCGGAACGATGGCGCCGAGCGGCGTCCGGGCGTTCAGGATCGACAACGTGCCGCTGGTGATCCGCGGCGGCGGCTGGGATCCGGATCTCTTCCTGCGCTACGACCCGGCCGACACCGCCAAGCAGATCGGGCTGTTCAAGGCGATGGGCGTGAACACCATCCGTCTGGAGGGCCACCTGATGCCCGCCGACTGGTACCAGCAGATGGACGCCGCCGGCATCCTGGTCAACGCCGGCTACCAGTGCTGCGACTTCTGGGAGAACACCAGCTACACCACCGCCCAGCAGGCGAACTACCAGCTGACGGCCCAGTCGGTCGGACAGGTGCTGCGCAACCACCCCTCGGTGTTCAGCTTCCAGTGGAGCGACAACGCGCCCACCGCGACGCAGGAGAGCCTGGCCCTGAAGGGCTTCGCCGCGGCCGACTACACCGGACCGTTCATCTCCTCCGCCGAGTACAACTCCAGCCCGCAGCTCGGTGCTTCGGGTGAGAAGGAGGGCCCGTACGACTGGGTGCCGCCCAGCTACTGGTACGACACCAGCCACGAGGACAGCGGCGACTCCACCCTGACCAACGCGGGCGGCAGTTGGGGTTTCGACAGCGAGCAGAGCGCGGGCAACACCATCCCCACTCTCGACTCGATCAACCGCTTCCTGTCCGCCGCCGACCAGACCGCGCTGTGGCAGAGCCCCGGGGCCAACCAGTACCACGACAACTACGAGGGCACCCGGCACACCGGCTACCACTTCGGCACCGACTACAACCTCGACCAGGCCGTGACGGACCGCTACGGCGCACCCACCAGCCTCGCTCAGTACGTCGAGGAGGCGCAGGTCCAGAACTACGAGGACACCCGCGCCCAGTTCGAGGCCTTCGTCGACCACTCCACCAACACCGCCGCACCGGCCACCGGCACCGTCTACTGGCAGATCAACAAGGGCTGGCCGACGCTGCTGTGGTCGCTGTGGAACAACGACGGCGACCAGGCCGGCGCCTACTTCGGCGCACAGAAGGCCAACCGTCCGCTGCACGCCCTCTACGCCCTCGACAACGACACCGTGACCGTGGACAACCTCGGCGGCACGGCGCAGAGTGGACTGACCGTCGAGGCGAAGGTCTACAACACCGCCGGTTCCCTGCTCGACGACCGGACCAGCGGCTCGTTCTCCCTCGCCTCCCAGCAGGTGCGGAACAAGGTGCTCACGCCGAAGATCCCGACGGCCTCGGGCACGGTCTACTTCGTCGAACTGCTGCTGCGTCAGAACGGAGCGCTGGTGGACCGCAACGTCTACTGGAACAACACCACGTCCGACGTCGTCAACTGGAACAAGACCATCGGCCAGCCGCAGGCGTCCATGTCCTCGTACGCCAACCTGACCGCACTGCGCAACCTGGCTCCGGCGACCGTGTCCGTCACCGCCGCCACGAGCAACCAGGCGGGCCCGAACGGCTCCGACAGGCTGGTGACGGTCACTGTCACGAACACCTCCACCGCGCCCGCCGTCGGCTTCTTCCTCCGTGCCGACCTGCGCCGCGGAACGGCGAGCGGAACGGAGCTGTCCGGCGACAACGAGCTGCAGTCATCGATCTGGAGCGACAACGACGTCACCCTGTGGCCGGGCGAGTCGGAGACGCTCACGGCGAGCTACAACTCGGCGGACCTGCAGGGCGCGACGCCGGTCGTGAGCCTCTCGGGGTGGAACGTCGCCAAGAGCGACACGGTGGCGGGGTGAGGGCCGACATGTCGCGATCCGCTGCGTCCCGCCCGGTCCTGCGCCGCCTGTTCCTGCGCCGCCTGTTCGTCGTGGTGCTGACCGCCCTCGGTCTCGTCTGCGCCGGCCTCAGCTCCGGCGCGGGCCCGGCCACGGCAGCGAGCGCCTTCCCGGACACCGTCGTGCCGGCCCCGGTCAGCGAGACCGCGAACGGCACGACGTTCACCCTGCCCGCCGGGGCCACCCTCACCTCGGACGACGCCGGCACCGGCGGCTACCTCGCCGGGATCCTGCGTGCCTCCACCGGCTACGCGCTCCCGCTCACGGTGGGGGCGACCAGCCCCGGTACGATCGCGCTCTCCCTCTCCGGCGCACCGGCGACCGTCGGAGCCGAGGGCTACCAGCTGACGGTGAGCCGCACCGGTGTGCTGATCCAGGCACAGCAGGCCGCGGGGCTCTTCCACGGGGTGCAGACGCTGCTGCAGCTGCTGCCCGGCGCGGTGATGAGCCCGACGGTGCAACCGGGCCCTTGGACGGTCGCCGGCGGCACGATCCTGGACTACCCGCGGTTCGGATACCGGGGGGCGATGCTGGACCTCGCCCGTCACTTCTTCACCGTGGCCCAGGTCGAGCGCTACGTCGACGAGTTGGCCCTCTACAAGATCAACTACCTGCATCTGCACCTGAGTGACGACCAGGGCTGGCGCATCGCGATCAACAGCTGGCCCAACCTGGCCGTCTACGGCGGCAGCACCGAGGTCGGCGGCGGCCCGGGCGGCTACTGGACCCAGGCCGACTACTCCGCCGTGGTCGCCTATGCCGCCTCCCGCTTCATGACCGTCGTCCCCGAGATCGACATGCCGGGTCACACCAACGCCGCGCTCGCCTCCTACGCGCCGCTCAACTGCAACGGGGTGGCCCCCTCCCTCTACACCGGCACCAACGTGGGGTTCAGCTCGCTGTGCGTGTCGCTGCCGCTCACATACACCTTCGTGGACCAGGTGCTCGGCGAGCTCGCCGCGCTGACCCCGGGCCCCTACCTCCACATCGGCGGGGACGAGGCCAGTTCGACCTCGGCGTCGGACTACGCGACGTTCATCGGCAAGGTTGAGCAGATCGTCACCGCGCACGGCAAGTCCGTGATGGGCTGGCACAACATCGCCGACGCGGGCACCCCGCCCGCGGGCGCGCAGGCCCAGTTCTGGGACACCACGACCAGCGCCCCGAACCTGGCCGCCGCGGCGGCCAACGGCACCAAGGTCGTGATGTCCCCCGCCAACCACGCCTACCTGGACATGAAGTACAACCACCGCACCAAGCTCGGCCAGACCTGGGCGGGCCTGATCGACGTCAACACCGCCTACGGCTGGGACCCGGGCAACTACCTGACCGGCGTCACCGGCTCGGAGGTCGCGGGCGTGGAGGGCCCGCTGTGGACGGAGACCATCGTCACCTCGGCCGACATCGACTACATGGCCTTCCCCCGCCTCCCCGCCCTCGCCGAGCTCGGCTGGTCGCCCTGGTCCACCCACAGCCAGACCGCTTTCGACGCGCGGCTCGGCGCGCAGGGCCCGCGCTGGAAGGCGATGGGGGTGAACTACTACCACTCCACCCAGATCAGCTGGCCGGCGGGTTCCTGAGCCCGTCCGTACGCAGGCCCGCTGACGCGGCCTTTGACGCAGGCCGGGACCTGATCCCCGAGCCGGGCCCCCGTCCGTCACGCACAGGCGGGGGCCCCCCCCGGGGTGCCCCCCCCCCCCCACCCCGCCCACCGCCTCCCACCCCCGCCCCCC
>NZ_BBPP01000001.1:116353-230015 GCF_000787835.1 Streptacidiphilus melanogenes | reverse complement strand
CCCCCCCCCCCGCAACGGGCGGGGCCCCGCCACGGGTTGCCGCCTGCCCGCGCTACCGCTCCAGCCGCGTCAGCACCCGCGCGCCGTCCTCTGTGATCGCGATGGTGTGCTCGGAGTGCGCGCCGTGCGAGCCGTCCGCGAAGCGGAGCGTCCAGCCGTCGTCGTCGACCTGGAGCTCGTCCGTGCTCGCCGACCACCACGGTTCGAGGGCGAGCGTCATGCCCGGCTGGAGCTTCAGGCCGCGCCCCGGGCGGCCCTTGTTGGGGACGTGCGGGTCCTCGTGCATGGTCCGGCCGAGCCCGTGGCCGCCGAACTGCATGTTGACGGGGTAGCCGTGCGACGCGGCCACCGCGCCGATCGCCGCCGACACGTCCCCGATGCGCGCGCCCGGAACGGCGGCCGCGATTCCGGCGTCGAGTGCGGCCCGCGTCGACTCGACAAGCCGCTGGTCCTGCGGACGCGGCGTTCCGACGAGGACGGTCACGGCAGAGTCCGCGACCCAGCCGTCGACGGAGACCGCGAAGTCCAGGCTCAGCACGTCGCCGTCGCGCAGCACGTGGTGGCGCGGACGACCGTGCAGCACGGCGTCGTTGACCGACAGGCAGATGACGTTGCGGAACGGCCCGCGGCCGAAGGAGGGCGCGTAGTCCCAGTAGCAGGAGACCGCGCCACGCTCCTCGACCCGGCGGCGGGCACGACGCTCCAGGTCGAGCAGGTTCACGCCGGGGCGGGCCAGGGCGGACAGCTCTGCCAGCGTCTCGGCGACGAAACGGCCGGTGACCGCCATCTTGTCGATCGCCTCGGCGGTCTTCAGCTCGATCATCGAGCCCCCTCCTCGCAGGTGGTCGGTATTTAAATACCTCGCTTGGCTCGAGCGTAGCACAGCCCCGGTACTTTAATACCGACTACGATGGGGCCATGGTCCGCATCCCCCTCACCCCCGAGCAGGTCGAAGCCGGCCGCCGCCTCGGCACGCTGCTGCGCGAAGCACGCGCGGGACGCGATCCGGAGCTGATCGCCCGCACCGCGGGCATCTCGCCGGAGACCCTGCGCAAGATCGAGGCGGGCCGCATGCCGAGCCCCGGCTTCGGCACCATCGTCGGCCTCTGTGAGGCCCTCCAGCTCCCGATCCAGACCGCCGCCCAGATCTGGCTCGGCACGGCGACCCAAGTGGCCGGCTGACAGCCCGCCACAGCCCGGCCGTGCCGGTGCCGCGCCGGTCGAGCGCCCCCGCCCCCGTCACACCACCTGGCGTCCGGTCACATAGCCCTGCAACGGCACCGTCGGGCGCAGCCGCACCACGTCGACCGAGCCGTCCGCCGGCAGCGGGAGCACCAGCTTGCCCGACGCGACGGCCACCGGATGCTCCACCGGAGCGCCCCAGGCGCCGCCCGTCCGCATCGACACCGCGACGGTTCCGTCTGCGCCCTGCGGGGTGACGCACAGCCACATCGGCCCGTTCCGCGCCGCACCGCCCGGCACTGCCTCCGTCCCGGCCGGCTCCACCGGCACGTCGGTGTCGGCGCCGGCCGGAATCGGCGGCAGATAGGCCAGCACCGCCTCCTCCGCATACCCGGGCGGGGCCTGCGGCGCGGGAACGGGCGCGGGAACCGGTGCCGGGAGCGGACTCCACCGCCACGCCCCCACCGCCCGCCCGCCCCGCGGGTCCGCGGGATCCGCCGTCGGCGGGCACACCCCGTCCGGGAAGTGCGGCGCGAGATACCCGGTGACATACGGATCCCGCCGCGTGTGCTGGTGTGACCACACCCCGTTCCCCTGGCCGCCGTCCGTCGCCCCGGCCTGAACGGAGTTGCCACCCTTGGTGTAGACGTCCACGGAGTCGAACCCCATCACGATCTCGGTGTGCACGTCCCCACCGAAGATCGTCAGCGCCCCGACCGACGGGTACTCCGACCACTGCCCGTGAGCCTGCGCCCACGACGCCAACTCCGCGACGGCCGCCGTCTTCGGCACGATCGCGTCCATTCCCACGTCATGGAACATGCACCACTCGAAGATCGCGCACCACGGCACGCCGTTCCACCCGTACTCGACGCCGAACGGCGTCATGTTGTCCCACCCCGTCCCGGGCACCCAGTGCTCGTAGACCCGCTCGGGGATCGACGCGACATGGTCGACCAGGCGTCTCCAGTCCGGCGGATTCGACATGGTGATCTCCCGTCAGCGCGCTTCGTACCCGGAGGACTCCATCGTGGCCCACCCCGCGACCCCCTCGCGGCGTCTCCGGCTCCCACTCACTCGGAAGCGTGAGGCTCGGCGCCGCCCCAGGGAAGTGGCCTGCGTCGACCGAACGGGATTCCCGGCGCGTGAGACTCGATGCGGCGCACTCGCCTCCACTCCGTCGCGCGCGAATGCCGGACGGCTCCTGCCTCGCCCCGTCGTTCGCCGCGTGCCCTCCAGCACGCCCTCAGGCCGGCTTGGTGACCGTCGCGTCGACCTCGCCGAGCGCCAGAGCATGGGCTCGCAGTCCCGCGGCGTCGACCACGAGCGCGCCGCCGAGCCTCGCGGGTTGATAGCCCCGCGGCATCGCGTAGACGCGCACAACGTAGTCATCCGTCGCCCCGTCCTGGGGGCAGGGCGGGTAGTAGTGGGCGACGACGCGGCCCGCCGAGGGGCCGCCCTCGGTCAGCCCCGTGGTCCCGGGCGGGATGTCGACGACGTACCAGTGCGTGAAGTCGCTCGCGGTCGGGTCCTCCATGTACAGCGCGATCCATCCGGTCCCGGCGGGGACGCCCGACCAGGCAACGGGGAGGCTGACCCCGGCCCCCTTGCAGGTGTACTTGTCCGGGATCACTCCACCCTGCCGAAAGGCGCTGCTGGTGACCGTCAGCCGGGCCGGCTCGGCCGCCACCGCGCCGGGCTTCGGTGCAGCAGAGCCGCAGCCGCCGAGCAAGGCGGAGGCCGCGGCGGCTCCCAGGACTGTCAAGACGACGGCACGACGCACCTGGCCCCCAGAACGACGGATTGGTCTGGACCAACATCCTAGGGGGTCGGCTCGCCGTCCCGCGGCCGCTTTCGGATGAACCAACAGCAGCCGCGACTTCTACACTCTGGCGCGTGGTCATCTACGCCGGCGGCCCCAGCGCCTATCAGCTCAGCGAGTTTTCAGGACAAGTGGACTTCTTTGTCTGGTTCCTTCTGTTCGTCATATGGGCCGTCGCCACCACCCGACCGAAGTCGACCCGGGCGGCGACGCCCGAGGAGCAGCAGCGCGTGAGGCAGCTCGCCCGCAGGCGGTACTGGCGGATCACAGCAGCTTGCGCGGCGGTCGCCATCCTCTGGCCAGCCCTCGCGTTCTGCATCGTGTACCACGCATGCAGCGCCGGCGCGTGCTCCTGACCCGCCGAACTTGTGAGGCCCTGCCATCCCCCGCAGACGGGGCCTCCCCGTCAGATGGTGCCGCGCAGCTTGGCCAGCGCCTCGTTGAGCAGGATCTCGCCCTCCTCCTGGGTGCGGCGCTGCCGGACGTAGCCCATGTGGGTCATGTAGGGGGCGTGACCCTCGGCCACCGGCGCGTCGTCGCGGTCGCGGCCTGCGGGCAGACCGCATCGGGGGCAGTCCCACGTCTGCGGGACCTCCGCCTCGATCGCGAAGCTGAGCTGGGTGTGGTGGTCCTTGCCGCACCAGAACGAGACCGTCGTGCGCGGAGCGAGGTCACCGCGCTCCGGCTCTCCCAGCGGTCCCGAACCGACCCGCGCACCCCTGATGCCAGAACTTCCCTGCGCCACGCTGCTCTCCTTCGGCCATTTGTCCACGCCTCGGATGTGCATGGGAAGGACCAGCCTACGGGCTCCCTCCGAGAGAGCAGCCCCCGGCCGTCCTCAAGCGGCGTTGTCGGTGCCCCGTCGTAGGCTGCTCGCCTCGGCTGCCCCGAGACGGCGGCCGCAGTGTCTTCCCGCCGGGAAGCACTGCGGCCGCCTTGCCTCGGCGCCCTTGGCGTGGCGCCCACCTCACCCGCCCGCGTCAGGCGCAGGTTCAGGAACGGACCGTCAGCTCTTGGTGGCCAGCGCGCGCAGGAAGAAGGTGAGGTTGGCCGGGCGCTCCGCGAGGCGGCGCATGAAGTAGCCGTACCACTCGTTGCCGTAGGGCAGGTAGACACGCATGGTGTTGCCCTCGGCGGTGAGGCGCTCCTGCTCCTCCGGGCGGATGCCGTAGAGCATCTGGTACTCGAAGGAGTCCGCCGCGCGGCCGTTCGACGCGGCCAGTTCGCCCGCGATGCGGATGAGGCGCGGGTCGTGGGAGGCGATCATCGGGTAGCCCTCGCCCGCCATCAGGACCTTGAGGCAGCGGACGTAGGAGAGGTCGACGTCGGACTTCTTCTGGAAGGCGACCGAGGCCGGCTCCTGGTAGGCGCCCTTGCACAGGCGGACGCGGCTGCCCGGGCCGCTGAACTCGCGGCAGTCGGCCTCGGTGCGGTGCAGGTAGGCCTGGAGGACGACGCCGAGCCAGGGGAAGTCCGCGCGCAGGTCGCGGGCGATGCCCAGGGTGGAGTCGGTGGTGGTGTGGTCCTCCATGTCGAGGGTGACCGTGGTGCCGACCGCGGCGGCCGCCTCGCAGATGCGGCGGGCGTTGTCGAGCGCGACCTTCTCGCCGTCCTGGGGCAGGAACTGGCCGACCGCCGACAGCTTGACCGAGACCTCCGCCCGGTCGGCGAGGCCGCTCTCGGACAGCGCGGCGAGCAGCTTCTCGTAGGCCTCCGCGGTGGCCGCGGCCTGGGTGGCGTCGGAGGTGTCCTCGCCGAGGTGGTCGAGGGTGATCCGGCGGCCGGTGGCGACCAGGTCGCGGGTGACGGAGACGCCGTCGACCAGGGTCTCGCCCGCGACGAAGCGGTTGACGATGGCGCGGGTGGGGGGCAGCTGCTCGATGAGCTTGCGGGAGCGCGGGGAGCGGGACGCCGCCAGCAGGGTGGAACGGAGCATGTCAAGAACTCCAGGGCACGGAGGGGAGGAGAAGCAAGAAGAGGACCTGGATGCCGCGCCCCCTCCACGGGGGGAGTTGAGGGGGCGCGGCGGCTCAGGGCGTCGCCTTCGAGCGACCTGGAACGGTCGACGTCGGGGCAGCGACGATGGGAGGGATGACGCGACGAGGCGTCAGCCCATGTGCGGGTAGCGGTGGTCCGTCGGCGGCACGAACGTCTCCTTGATGGAGCGCGCCGAGGTCCAGCGCAGCAGGTTCTGCGCGGCGCCGGCCTTGTCGTTCGTGCCGGAGGCGCGACCGCCGCCGAAGGGCTGCTGGCCGACGACGGCGCCGGTCGGCTTGTCGTTGACGTAGAAGTTGCCCGCCGCGAAGCGCAGCACCGAGGCGGCCTCCGCGATCGCCGCACGGTCGGTGGCGAAGACGGCGCCGGTCAGGCCGTAGGAGGAGACCGACTCCATCTGCGCGAGCGTCGCCTGCCACGCGTCGTCCTCGTAGACGTGGACGGCGAGGATCGGGCCGAAGTACTCGTCGCGGAAGTACTCCGCCGCCGGGTCGGCGCCGACCAGGACGGTCGGGCGGACGAAGTAGCCCTCGGAGTCGTCGCAGGTGCCGCCGGCGAGGATCTCGACCTGCGGGTCGGCGGCGGCGCGCTCCAGCGCGGCCTTGTTCTTGGCGAACGAGCGCGCGTCGATGACGGCGCCCATGAAGTTGGACAGGTCCGCCACGTCGCCCATGGTCAGGGACTCGGTGGTGGCCTTGACGTCGTCCTTGATCTGCGCCCACAGCGAGGCCGGGACGTAGGCGCGGGACAGCGCCGAGCACTTCTGGCCCTGGAACTCGAACGCGCCGCGGACCAGCGCGGTCGCCAGCGCCGCCGGGTCGGCGGACGGGTGGGCGATCAGGAAGTCCTTGCCGCCGGTCTCTCCGACCAGGCGCGGGTAGGTCCGGTACGAGGCGATGTTCTCGCCGACCGACTTCCACAGGTGCTGGAAGGTCGCGGTCGAGCCGGTGAAGTGGATGCCGGCCAGGTCCTGGTGCTTCAGCACGACCTCGGAGACGGCCAGGCCGTCGCCGGTCACCATGTTGATGACGCCCTTGGGCAGGCCCGCCTCCTCCAGCAGCTGCATCAGCAGGTGCGCGGCGAACTGCTGGGTGGGGGACGGCTTCCAGACCACCGTGTTGCCCATCAGGGCCGGGGCGGTCGGCAGGTTGCCGGCGATCGCGGTGAAGTTGAACGGCGTGATCGCGTAGACGAAGCCCTCGAGCGGGCGGTGGTCGGTGCGGTTCCACACGCCCGGCGAGGAGATCGGCTGCTCGGCCAGGATCTGGCGGGCGAAGTGGACGTTGAAGCGCCAGAAGTCGACGAGCTCGCAGGGGGTGTCGATCTCGGCCTGCTGCGCGGTCTTGGACTGGCCCAGCATGGTCGCCGCGGCCAGCGTCTCGCGCCACGGGCCGGAGAGCAGGTCGGCGGCGCGCAGGAAGACGGCGGCGCGGTCGTCGAAGGAGAGGGCGCGCCAGGCGGGGCCGGCCGCGAGGGCGGCCTCGACGGCGTCGCGGGCGTCGTCCTGGGTCGCGTTGCGCATGGTGCCGAGGACGGCGGCGTGACGGTGCGGCTGGACCACGTCGATCGGCTCGCCGCCGCCGAGGCGCTTGACGCCGCCGATGGTCATGGTGAGCTCGACCGGCGCCTGGCTGCCCAGACGCTTCAGCTCCGCCTCGAGACGGGTCCGCTCGGCGGAGCCCGGTGCGTAACTGTGCACCGGCTCGTTGACCGGCGTCGGAATCTGGGTCACAGCGTCCAACACGCGCGTGCTCCTCGTCGAGTTCTGGAGGGTTCGGGTTGTCCTCAGGATCGGACCGCCGGACGTCCGCCGCATGCAGTCGTGGTGCATGCGGTGGACATCCGCGAACGGATCTGGACGACGCGGTTCTCGCGTCGATGCTCACGCTAGGCCCGGCGGGCACGGCTCCTCTTTGTCCGGTCGCATAGCATCCAGGCATGGAGCATGTCGGATCGGACAACGAGGCCGAGGGCGTCCCACTGCCCGCACCGGCCGCCGTCGGGATCACCCTGCGGCAGCTGCTGATGTCGCTGGGCGAGCCCGTGGTCGAGCTCCAGTGCGCGCCGGCCGGGCTCGACGTGGAGACCGTCGACGTCGGGCTGCTGGATCCGGAGGACCCCCCGGCGGCCCGGCCGGGAGAGCTGGTGCTGGCCATCGGCGTGCGCGGACGTGCCGCGATCCCGGCGCTGCGCGCCGCGGCGTCGGCCGGGGCCGCGGCCGTCGCGGTGCGGATCGACTCCCCCGCCCAGCGCGACACGCTGCGCGACTTCGCCGAGCAGGCGGGCGTCGCCCTGCTGTCGGTGCGCCGCGAGGTCCGCTGGGAGCACCTCGACGCGCTGGCGCGCGCCGCGCTCGGCGGCGGGCGTCCGCTGCCCGCCGAGGGGGGCGCGGAGGAGGGCGACCTGTTCGCCCTCGCGCAGACCACGGCAGTGCTGACCGGCGGCATCGTCAGCATCGAGGACACCGCCAACCGGATCCTCGCCTACTCCCGCTCGGCGGACTCCGACGAGATCGACGACCTGCGCCGGCTCACCATCCTCGGCTGGCAGGGGCCCGAGCCGTACCTGTCGAAGCTGCGCGAGTGGGGCGTCTTCCAGCAGCTGCGGGCGGGCGACTCCGTCGTCTCCATCGACGAGCACCCGGAGCTCGGCCTGCGCCGCCGCCTGGTGGTCGCGATCCGCTCGGGCGAACGGCAGCTCGGCACGATCTGGGTGCAGGAGGGCGCGACCCCGCTCGCCGAACGAGCCGACCAGGCACTGCTGGGCGCGGCGCGCGTCGCGGCGCTGCAGCTGATGCGGCGGCGCCGCTCGGTCAGCTCGGAGCTGCGGCTCACCCAGAGCCTGCTCTCGGGGGTGCTGGAGGGCACCACGGGCGCGCAGTCGCTGGCCGGCCACCTCGGCCTGGACGCAAAGCGTCCGGCGGCCGTCCTGGGCTTCGCCCTCCCGGGCTCCGGGCCCGGCTCGGACGAACTGCACCGCGAGGAGACGCTGAGCCTGATGGCCGTCCACGCCGCCGCCCGTCACCGCAGCGCGCTGACGGCCGCCGTCGACGAGCGGGTCTACGTGCTGCTGCCGGAACTCCCGCGCGGGGTCGCCCCGGCGACGCTGCTCGGCTGGACCCGCGAGCTGGCCGAGGCGGCCACCCGCCACCTCTCCCCCGCGGGCTCCCCGCCCGTGCTGGTCAGCGGCGCGGTCGGCGAGGTGACCCCGGCGCTCTCGGGCACGGCGGCGTCACGCCGCGAGGCGGACCGGATCCTCGACGCCATGGCCTCGGGCCGGGTCGACGCGCAGGTCGCCGACCTCGCGCAGGTCCGCGCGCAGGTGCTGCTCGCGGAGACCCTCGGCCTCCTGGCCACCGCCCCCGCCGTCCGCGACCCGCGCCTCACGGCGCTCCTCGCCCACGACGCCGAGCACGGCGGCCGCCTCGCCCCCTCCGTCCTCGCCTGGCTCGACGCCTTCGGCGACGTCCGCGAGGCGGCCGCGGCGCTCCACATCCACCCCAACACCCTCCGCTACCGCGTCCGCCGCGCCGAACAGCTCACCTCGCTCGACCTCTCCCGCCCGGAGGAACGCCTCCTGGCCATGCTCCAGCTCCGCCTGCCGCCCGAAGCGTGACCAGATCTCCGGCTCAACCTCACAGCTCGCTGAGGGCGTCGCCCGCCCATCCGGACCGGCTCCTACGCGGGCGGCTCCCAGACCGCGCAGTCGTGGGCGAAGAGGACCCGGCGCGGGTCGAAGGAGAGCAGGCGGGGCAGCCAAGGGGAGTACGGCGGGAGCGGCGGCGCTGAGCCCGCTGCCGCGGCTTGGAGGGCGAGGTGGTCGCCGCCGAAGCCCGAGGCGAAGTCGTGGGCCTGACCGGCCAGGATCACCGTCCCGTCGGGGTGCCGGACGACCAGGGACTGGTGACCCGCCGTATGACCCGGGGTCGGGATGATCCACACGCCCGGCAGGATCTCGGCCTCACCGTCCAGCGCCTCGTAGCGCGCACCAGGGAAGTCGACGAGCTCGGGGAAGGTGTACCCGTCGCCTCGCGCCGAGTCGAGCTCCGCCGCCTGCGCCACGATGGGGGTCCGGGCGAACGCCGGATTGCCACCGCAGTGGTCGAAGTGGAGGTGGCAGTTGACGACCAGGGAGATCTCGCCCACGGCGACCCCGGCGTCCGCGAGTGCTTCGGGCAGCGGACGCCGACGCGGCCGGTAGTGGGCCTCGGTCTCCGGATCGGCCGCGCCGAGGCCGGTGTCGAACAGAACCAGCCCGGAGCCTGTGCGCACCAGGTAGGCGAGGACGGGCTCCACCCGCGGGTGCTCCGTTCCCGCCTCTTCGGCCGGGCGGACGAAGTAGCCGAGATCGAGGCGTCGCATCATGCCCACAGCCAAATCCCTGTCCCGACGCAGCGTCAACTGCCGTTCACTGCTGGGCGAGCCACACCCGCCACAGGTCGAGCCAGCTCGCGCGGGCCTGGAGGGTGAGCTCGTGGCGCAGGCGCAGCTCCTCCGGGGTGGCCTGCGGGGAGTCGGGGAAGGGCGGTTCGTCGAGGCGGTGCCACTGGCGGAGCCAGGCCCGCTGGGCCGGGGCGCTGGCGACCTCGCTGGCGAGGGCGGTGAAGCGGATGCTCTCCTCCACGGCGGCCTCCGCCGCGGCGGCCGTGGCCGGGGCGGCGAACCAGTCGGCGGCCTGGGCGAGGGTGACCATCTGGTTGACCAGGGCGGTCACCGACTCCTCCGCCTCCTGGCGCTCCTCCCCGGCGAGGCGCATCTGCTGACGCACCGCCTTGTCCCACAGTGCGCGCCGTTCCGTGCCCGGCGGGCCCGGGCGCGGGACGGGATAGCCGTGGGCGCGCACGTCCGCCTCGAGGCGGAGCGACTCGGCCACGGAGTAGTCGACCAGTCGGCGGTGGTCCGCCAGTCCGAGCGGCTCCTCGACCACGGGGCCGCCGGTGTCGTCCTGCCGCTTCTGCTGCGCCGCACGCCGCAGGGCCATCTCGTTGAGCAGCAGCTGACGCCCCTGCGTGTAGGGCGCGATGTCGGTGACCACGCCGAGCTCGACGTCCTCGGGTGCGACGCCGCGGGCGGTCACCACCAGCACGACCCGGCCTCCCGGCGGGCGCAGCCGCGCCACCCAGAGCCGTCCCTCGAGACGGAGCTCCGCAGGCAGCGGGGCGCCGTCCACGACCAGCTGCGCAGGGCCTGCGACGGGCCCGCCCGGCTCCGCGTCCCAGGTCCGCAGCCGCTCGCGCTCGGCGCCGAGCAGGTGCTCCAGCGGGGCCCACGCGTCCGGCGTCCCAGGGTCGACCGCCCGGATCGTGGCCACCTGGACCACCGGCCCTTCAGCGGCGAACCAGTCGCCCCGGCAGAGCTGGACCTTCACCAACTCACCGTCGGTCAGCTGGAACTCGGTCAGCGCGGCGGTCGAGAGCGCCGGCGCGGAGGGGTGGTAGAGCGGGAACGCGGCCCCCGCCAGCAGCTCCTCGTCCCGCCCGGCGGCCTGACGCCAGAGGTCGTCCGGGCCGTCGACCGGGCCGGATCCGCCGCTGCGATACCTCACCGTGCCTCCCCTTCTGTCCGCGCGGTCCACCCTAGGGACCTTCGGGCCCCGCGCGCACCATGCTCTTCGATACCCCTCCCCCGATCGGCTGACGCGCGTCCCCGGCTCCGCACGTAGACCCCGACGGCGCGTCACCGCGACGGACGGGAGGAGACATGAGGCTCCTTCGCCCCGTCGGTCTGCCCTCGAGCCGGCGTACACACCCGCAGAGGGGCGCCGCCCGGCCGGAGACCGCGGGTGAGGCCGCGCAGGGACCCCTGCCGGCCGAAGGCCGAGGGCGGGCCCCGCCACCGCGCAGCAACGCCGCGCCGAGCCCGAACCCGGCCCGGACCGGCGCACACGCCCACGGCCGAAACACCACCTGGCCGAACGCCGACGATGGGGCCCCGCCACCGCCCAGCAACGAAAGGCCGAGCCCGAACCCGGCCCGGACCGGCGCACACGCCCACGGCCAGAACACCACCCGGACGGAGGCCGGGGTGAGACCGCGCAGGGCCACGAGCCCATGCCACGCAACGGCACCCGCCGGCCGAAGGCCGAACGCTGACGGTGAGCCCCGCCACCGCGCGGCAGCGCCGGGGCCCCGGGGGCGACCACGGAGGGCCCTGCTACCCCGTCCGCGCGGCGACGCCGTCCAGGAGCAGGCGCAGGCCCAGCTCGAAGCCCCGGTCGTCGAGCCCCGCCGCGCCCCCGCCGCGGGCGAAGGACGCGTCCAGGGCGTCGGCCAGCGCCGGGTAGTCCGGACGGTAGACGGCCGGCGCACGGGTGAAGCCCGCGGTGAAGGTCTCCAGGGCGGAGCCGAGGACCAGGTAGTCCAGGGCCGCCGCGACCTCCGCGGCGTCCGCCGCGGGCAGCCCGGCGCCGCCGAGGAGGGCGAGGAGGGCGTCGTAGCCGCGGAGCGCGCGGTCCGCCTCGACACGGCGGCGGGCGAGCAGGGCGATGGTGTTCGGGTGGCGCAGGAAGACCGCGCGATAGCCCCGCGCGTACGCGGCAAGGCCCGCGCGCCAGTCGGGGTCGGCGAGCGGGGTGTGGTCGATCTCCTCGTTGACCAGCTCCGAGACCGCGTCGACCAGCGCGTCCTTGCTCTCGACGTGGTTGTAGAGCGACGCGGCCTTCACCCCGAGCCGCTCGGCGAGGGCCCGCATGGTGAGGCCGTCGGGGCCCTCCTCGTCCACCACCTGGAGCGCCGCCAGTGCGATCCGCTCGCGGGTCAGCAGCGCCCTGCTCGGTCGGCCCACCCCGAAATCCCCTCTTCCGCTCTCCGCTTCCGGCGGCTATCGTCCCACCTCAACACCAGTGACTAACTTAGTTAGTTTTTCGAGGAGGCGCCACGCATGGCCGACCACGTCCCCACCGATGCCGACCGGCTGGCCGCCCTCGGCTACCGCCAGGAGCTGAGACGCAGCCTGAGCGTGCTCGGCAACATCTCCATGGGCTTCGCCGTGGTCTCTCCCGTCGTCGGGCTCTACGCCGCCGCACAGGTCGGGATGAGCGTCGCGGGCGGGGCCTGGATCTGGGCGCTGCCGCTGTGCCTGCTCGGGCAGTGCCTGGTCGTGGCGGTCTACTCGGAGCTCGCCTCGCAGTGGCCGCTGGCGGGCGGCGCCTACCAGTGGAGCCGACGGCTGGCGAGCCCGGCCGTGGCCTGGCTGAGCGGCTGGATGTGGCAGTTCGCGGTGATGTTCGGCAACACCACGGTTGCCTACCTCGCCTCACCCTGGCTGTTCGCGCTCTTCGGAGCCGTCCCGACGCCCACCGAGCAGGTGCTGGCCTCGGTCGGCTTCATGCTCTTCTGCACCTTCGTCAACGCCTACGGCATCGACTTCCTGCGCTGGTTCGTCAGCCTGGGCATCGCCGCCGAGGCGGTGGCGTCCGTCCTGGTCGGCTTCACGCTGCTGCTGGTCTTCCGTCAGCACGGCTTCTCGCTGCTGACCGACTTCCTCCACGCGCCGGCCGCGCTCGGCGTCAGCGACACCGGCGCGCTGCTGGCCGCGGTGGCCGTCGCCGGTTGGGCGTTCATCGGCTTCGACGCCTGCGTGTCGACGGCCGAGGAGACCAAGGACGCCGCCCGGCAGGTGCCCAGGGCGATGTGGTGGTCGCTGCTCAGCGTCGGACTGGTGGTGATCCTCAACGCGATCTCGGTCGAACTGGCGCACCCGAACCCGGCCGACGTCGTCTCCGGCAAGGACCTCGACCCGGTGACCACGGCGGTCACCCATGCCTTCGGCGGCTGGGCCGACAAGCCGTTCGTCGTGGTCGTCCTGGTCAGCTTCACCGCGTGCCTGATGGCCTCCCAGGGCGGCGCCGCGCGCGGGCTGTACTCCCTCGCCCGCGACGACGTCTTCCCGTTCTCACGTCAGGTCCGCCGGGTCAACCGCCACAAGGCGCCGATCGGCGGCCTCGCCGCGGCGACGCTGATCAGCTGCGCCGCACTGCCGTTGGGCCTGAGCACCTCGGCCATGGGCAGCCTGATCACCTTCGGGAGCGCGGCGACCTTCGTGCCGTTCTTCCTGCTCACGCTCGTCTCGCTGGTCGCACGGCTGCGCGGGGCCTGGAAGCCGGCCGGCGCGGTCGGCTACGGGCGTCTGGGCACCCCGCTCAACCTGCTCGCGGTGCTGTGGACCGGCTTCGAGGTGGTCAACATCTGCTGGCCGCGCAGCATCCTCGCGCCGGCGGGCGCGCCCTGGTACCAGATCTGGGCCGCCGTCCTCGGCGTCGGCACGGTCGCCCTGGCGGGCGGCGCCTACCTGCTGCTGCGCCGCCCGGACCGCCGCATGCGCGACGGGGACCAGGACCGCCCCCTGGGCGACGAACTGGCCCCCGCCGTGCTGTAGTCGTGCCGCCCGCTACCGTCGCGTGCCGCAGTGGGGACAGAACGCGGCCCCCTGTGGCAGCTCGCTCTGGCAGGAACCGCAGGCGTCCTGCCCGCCGAGCTTGTGACCGCAGCCCGGACAGAAGTTGGCGCCGTGCGTCTCGGTGTGGCACTGCGGGCAGACGAGCTGGAACGGGCGGTCCAGGTTGTACTGCGCGCCCTGGCTGCCGCCCAGGTCGTACGCGCGCGAGGTGGCCACGTCGTTCAGCCCCCGCTGCTGGGCCGCCGCGACCTCGGCGGCGGTGTCGGGCGCGCAGCCGTGACACAGGCCCTGGGCCGGGTTGAAGCACCGCTCGCAGACGTAACTGGTGCACCGGGCGCAGCGGTTGAAGTGCCCCTGGGCGTCCGCGATCGCCCGCCGGAAGGCGGCGTCCTTCGCGGGCCCCCAGTTGGCGCCGACCAAACCGTCCAGTGCGGCCGACGCCTCGCTGCCCGCCCGGCCGAGCGCGCCCCAGGCGCTGCCGACGGCCTTGTCCAGCCAGCCGGAGACCCGGCCGCTGGCGTAGGGCTGGAACGCGGAACGCCACGTGTCGTGGCAGCGCGAGCAGCCGAACTCGAACTGGAAACCGGCACCGGTGCCGTACTGCTGGCACAGGTCGTGGTAGTTGTTGCTGAAATAGATCTCGCCCGGCGTGTTCTGACCGTTCATCCCTGTTCGCCCCCTCCACAGAACCGGCGCACACTGTGGCACACGCGCTCGGACCGGGGCCAGTTCCGTTCGCGCGGGAACAGCTTCACCCGGGGGTTGACCGAGGTGAGGGGCTCAGGCGGAGCGCGACGCCCCGGAGTCACGCCCGGCGGGGGACGGGCAGCGTGAGCCAGGTCTTGAGGCGGCCGGCGAGGGGCCGCTCCACGAAGCGGTGGACCAGATAGGCGCCGAGCAGCATCAGCAGGATCACACCGGCCAGCAGCTCCGTCGGGGGCACCCGGCCGGCCAGCCGCCCGATGACCAGCCAGCCGAGCTGTTCGTGCAGCAGGTAGAGGGGGTACGTCAGCGCCCCGGCGGTGACCAGCCAGCGGCGGTTGAGAACGTTCAGCCGGCCGAGCGCGATCGCGAGGATCACGGCGTAGCAGGCGGACACCAGCACCACGCCCGCGGTCCAGGACAGGTGTAGGTGGGCGGACCAGCCGCCCTCCTCCTTGAGCAGGGCCAGCAACTGGTGCTGCGCCAGCAGCCAGGACGCGCCCAGCATCAGCCAGAGCAGCGGGCTGGGCCGGAACCGGTGCATCAGGAACATCACGATGCCGCCGACGAAGAAGGGGGCGTACTCCGGCTGGAACAGCGTCACCAGCAGCGGCAGCCCGGAGGCGGGCGCCAGCACCGAGCCGACCAGCCAGATCGCGCAGAAGCCCAGCACCCGCTGGTAGGTCAGGCCCATCAGCACCACGACCGAGAAGATGAGGTAGAACCGCATCTCCGCCCAGAGGGACCAGTAGACCGGGTCCACATGCCCCACTCCGAGCGGCTCGTGAAGCATGGTCAGATTGGTCAGGATCCGCTCCGGGGTCATCGTCCAGTCACCGTTCAGGCGGCACACGACGCCGGTGACCAGCACGCAGCACCAGTACGCCGGGTAGAGGCGCATGACCCGGGAGACCGCGAAGTCCCGGACCGAACGGCCCCAGCAGGACATGCAGATGACGAACCCGCTGAGCAGGAAGAAGAACTCGACGCCGAGCCAGCCGTAGGAGGCGACCCGGTGCAGCGTCGGAAAGACCACACCCGTCGGCTTGTGCCAGGCGCCCTGGTAGCCGAGGTGGTCGTATCCCACGAAGTGGAAGACGACCACCGCCAGCGCCGCCACCAACCGCAGCCCGTCGAGGGCGTAGAGCCGCGGCCGGCGCGACTGCGGGATGATCCGCCCCGACGCGGGCCGCGGCTGAGGCGACGTCAGCTCCCGCAACTGCGCGGTGGGCGACTCGGGGAACGAGGGGCGGGACAAGAGGGCCTCTTTCTGCTCGACCCGCGCACCCTACTATGCAGTAGTCCGTACCCCGACGACCGGCTCCGGCCTGCGGCGCGAAGAGGCTGTGATGATCGTCACCGCCCCTGCGACTTGGCCTTGTACGCCGCCTTCCGTGCCATCTTCGCCACCGACTTGTCCGGGTGGAGCTCCCCCACCGCCTCGAGCACGGCGCGGGTGTAGGTGTGGTCGACCCGCCACAGGTCCTCGAAGAAGCGGTCCGGTCCGTCCGGGCCGGGCAGCATCTCGACGAGTTCGCGCATCGCCTCCGCCTGGCCGCCGGTGTCGATCAGCTGGGCGGCCAGCGCGTCGACGGTGGTCCACAGGACGGTGGCGCGCTCGGGCTGCGGCAGGTCCGTCGCACCCAGCTCGGTGAGCCAGGCCCCGGCGATGCCGACCAGCTCCGGATCTCCCAGCACCTCCCGCACCGCGGGCACCGCGGGCTCGCCGAGGCGACGCAGCGCCACCTGGCAGTACAGCCGGCGGACCGGCGCGACGAGGTCGTCACCGCGCGCCGCGGCCAGCAACTCGGCGGCCGCGGTCTGCGGCTCCTTGCCCTGGAGCCACTCGACGATCTCCTCCTCGGGCAGCACGTTCGCCGACTCGCAGATGCCGCGCAGCAGCTCCGCAGCGTCGCCCTGGGCGTGCGCGCCCACCAGCGGGGCGTCGATGCCGTCCTCCAGCAGCCACTCGCGGACGCCGAAGAGGCCGAGATCGGTCAGCCGGACGTGGCCGAAGCGGTCGACCTCCTCCGGGTCCAACTCCTCCAGCTCCACCCCTTCGGCCGCCGCGCCGTCCTCCTCGCTCTCCTCGAAGAGGCTCGGGTCGATCGGGCGGTAGTCGAGCATGCCCAGGTCGGCCAGCTCCTGGAGCATCGGGTCGAGCAGCACCATCGTCTCGGTGATCTCGCCGAGCAGCTCCTCGGTCGGGTCCTCGCCCTCGGGGACGACGAGAAGCGCGGCCAGCACGCCCAGCGGCAGCGTCTGCTCGACCGGGGTCGGGGCCAGCGCACGCGTCTCGTAGAGCACCTGGAGAGCGTCGTCGAGCAGACCCTGCGCCTCCTCGCGCGCCTCCTCCAGGCGGGCGTACTCCTCCTCCGACTCGTCCTCGGCGTCCAGTTCGGCGGCCGTGCCGGCCGCTTCCGTCGCCCCGGCCGAGGCTTCCGCCCCCGCCTCCTCGCCGTCCGCCTCGTCCTCGTCCTCGTCCTCGCGCTGCGCGGCCTCGATGTCCTCGATCGCGGCCTCGACCGCCGTCTGTGCGATCACCGACGCGGCGGTCAGCCACGCATCGAGAACGGCCTCCGGCTCGCCCGCCTCCAGCCGCGCCAGCTCCGGGCCGGCGAGCGCCCGCTCCGGCGCGTCCTCGGCGGAGTCGGCACCGGACTCCAGCGCGATCAGCTCCAGGTCGACGGCGAGCGCCCAGGCCCGCTCGACCTCGCCGACGTCGTCCGGCTCCACGCCCATCGCGGCAGCCGCCTGGGCGGCGTGCTCCTCGGACAGCTCGCCCCACTCGTCCACGGGCTTGCCGTCGCCGACCCAGCGCGCCAGCTTGAGGGTGTGCCCGACCAGCGGCGCGGCCAGCGCCGCTGCGGCCAGCTCCTCCGAGGGGGCCAGGCGCACCGGCGGCACCAGGACGAGGTCGTCCTCGTCCGTCGCGTCCGGATCCGTCTCGTCGGCGTACTCCGCCACCGCACCCGCGCCGTACAGGGTCTCCAGATCCAGGTCGGCGGGCAGGGGTACGCCCTCGCCGACGGGGCCGTCCTTACGACTGCGCGTTGCCATGTTCCCGACCGTCCTTCGCACCTGGTGACGCACAAACACCGCTCCTGACGCCGAGGGTAGTCCCTGGCGGGGGCGGGCGTCGTTTCCCTTGACGTGTGACCAGCACGTATCCTCCGCTGGGCTGAAGCGCACACCCACGCGCTGACAACCCGCACGCCCCCCGCACACCCGCTCCACCCGGACCGCCCCCGGCACACCCCGCCGGAACGGCCCGGAGCCCTGACGCCAGGAGATCCCTGCCATGGCGGACCTGACCCCGGTCGGCGCACGTCTGACCGAGGCCCTGCTCCCTCTCGAACTCGCCCCGCGCGAGCGCCTGCGCCTCCGTTCGCTGAGCCGCTGGAACGCGCTGCGCGGCGTCCGTGTCGGCCTCACCGTCGCCGTCCTGCTGCTCCTGCTGATCGGCGCGAACCTGGCGACGCCCCTCTACCCCGCGCTCCAGGCCCGCCTCGGCCTGACCCCGGTGGACACGACCGTCCTGTTCACGGTCTACGTCTTCGCGCTCGTCCCCGTCCTCGCCGCCGTCGGCCACTGGTCCGACCAGCTCGGCCGACGCGCCCTGGTACTGCCCGCCGTGGTGCTCGCGTCCGTGGGCGACCTGGTCTTCGCCTCCGCGTCGAACCTCGGCGAGCTGGCACTCGGCCGGGCCGTCCAGGGCATCGCCGTCGGCCTCGCCACCGGCGCGGCGGGCGCGGCCCTGGCCGACCTGCTGCCCGACCGCCCCTCCGTCGCCGCGAAGCTGACGCTGGCCGCGTCCGCCGGCGGCGTCGCCCTCGGCCCACTGCTGGGCGCGGCGCTGGCGAGCGGCAAGGACCCGGTGGTCACCCCGTTCCTGCTGCACGCGATCGCCCTGCTGGCGCTGTGCGTGCCGCTGGCCCTGCTCCACCCCCGCTCCCCCGGCCAGGACGCGGTCGCCGCGCCCGCCCTCACCCGCACCAGCCTGCGCCCGCGCGCGCTGAGCCTGCCGCGGCAGGGCCGCGGCGTCTTCCTGCTGGCCGCGGCGACCGGCTTCGTCTCCTACGCCGTGTTCGGCGTCTACCTCAGCCTGGCCCCCAGCTACGCCGCGTCGCTCCTGCACACCCGCGCGCCGTTGGCGGGCGCGGGCGTCGCCGCGCTGCTGCTCGGCAGCTCGGCCGCTGCGCAGCTGCTCGCCCGCCCCACCCGCGCCCGCGCGGTCCCCGCCCTGGGCATGACGGGCCTGGCCCTCGGCCTCGGCCTGGTCGTCCTGGCGGGCTACGCCCACGTTCCCGCCCTGCTGTTCGCCGGCAGCATGCTCGCTGGCGCGTGCCAGGGCATCGCCTTCCGCGCCCTCTTCACCCGGGCGTCTGCGGCCCTGGAACCGGACCTGCGCGGCTCGCAGCTGAGCACCCTGTGGGTCGTCGTCTACCTGGGCAGCTCCCTGCCGATCATCGCTGTCGGCTTCCTCGCCCGCGCGTACGGCATCCTCCCGGCGTTCGCCACCTTCGCCGCCATCGCCGCCACCGCCTGCCTCACCCTCGGCGCAGCAACCCTGCGCGCGAAGAGGTAGTCGCAGCACGCCGGGGGCACGGGGCTCTGCCCAAGCACGGCTCCCCCAGCCTCCGGCCGGGAGGTGCCCCAACGTGGGCGCGACCGACCCGGGGATGCGCTACCGCAGTTCGTCGCAACCCGCTCAGGGGCGCTGGGAATTGCGCGAGACACCACCGCGTGCGGATGGCCCCGCGCACCCCGGACCATCTGCTCATCGGACGAGGGCACCGCCCGGCCGAAGGCTGAGGGATTCTCGCGCTTTCGCGCGCCCCTGGCGGTGCAACCACAGGCAGCAGCGCCTCCGACCCGTCGCGCCCACGCGGCGGAGCCGCCTGTCGGGCACAGCCGCGCGCCCCTGGCGGTGCAACCACAGACGGCAGCGCCTCGACCCGTCGCGTCCACGCGGCGGCGACTCACCCCTCTGGTCCCGGGCGGTCCTCGCGGCGTTGGAGGACGTCGCCGCGGACGACCCAGGGGCGGTCGTGGCGCCAGGAGAGGCCCGCGCGGCGTTCAGCCGCCATGCGGGCGTGGATGACGAGCAGGTCCACCGCCGCGACCAGTGCGAGCACCGCGCACACCGCGGCGAAGCCGATCCACGTGTTCCGCGCCGCGACGTCGCCCGGTTTCGCGACCGCCGCCATCCAGGCGAACAGCACCGCGCCGGCCAGGTAGACGGGGCCGAAGATGCCCGCCAGCATCCGTCGCGCGGGGAGATCGCTGAGTGCCGTGCTCGGTTCGCTGCCCGTGCGGGCGAGCCAGCGGCGGTGGGTGCGGACGTGGGACCCGCGCGCAGGCGGGGGCTGTACCCCCGCAGGGGTGGTGAGGGCAGGGCGGCCGGGACCGCCGTGGTGGGCTCGGCCGAGAGCGATGTGCATGGCCGCCTCCTGCTGGACCCCCTACCCGCCGGGCCGGGGCTCGAACACGCGGAGGTCAGTACCGCTCGACCGGGCGACGGTCCTGCGGGCGGCGCGGCGGGATGGGCGTGGCCGGGAAGTCGCGCGGGCCGCTCCACAGAGCCGGGACGGCGTCGGTCCAGCGGGCGAGCTCGTAGATGATGCCCTCGTAGTTGATCCGCCAGCCGCGGAAGTGACCCCAGGCCTCCTCGACCGTGCGTTCCTTGGCGAAGCCCGTCGCGACGATCATCGCCACGGCCGCGTCGAACTCGGCGAAGGTGAGCCGGATCGGTGCGGACGGCTCCGGGTCCGGGTCGAACGGGACCCGCATCGTCCGGGCGATGTCGCGCAGCGAGCTGAAGCCCGCGCGGAGCACGAGCCGGGCCTCGGCGGGTGCGGACTTGGGTGCGATGGCGAGCTGGATCGCCGCCGCGTCCATGACCGCCAGCAGCGCGACGACCCAGCTGCGCTGGGCCCTGGGCGAGCGGAAGGAGAGCAGCAGCGGGTAGTTGGAGTGGCTCTCACCGATGTCCGCGGCGAGCCGCTCCCAGTCGCGGTAGAGGGTCGGCAGGGCCGTCTGGGTGTCGACGAGCCACTGGCGCGCCAGCAGCTCGGGGCCCCAGGCGGGCTCGCCGGCGCGGGACTCCAGCAGCGTCACCTCCGTCTCGCGGCGGTTGTACGCGCTGTAGAGGGTGGGCAGGTAAGCGATCTGCAACGCGATGACCAGCGGGCCGGTGGCCGCGGCGAGGAAGTCCAGCCCGGAGAGCTTCAGTCGCGCGCCGCTGGCGAAGCCCAGGGTGAACAGGCTCGACCCGGCCTCGCGCAGGGCCGTGCCGAAGCTCAGGTCGGACAGGCCGTACAGCAGCAGCGAGTAGGCGACGAGCATCCCGCCGAGCCAGGCGGTGAGCATGCCCAGCAGCACCAGCGGCGCGAGCCACGCCTGCGCCCGGTCCATGGCCCGGAAGGTGCCGAGCGGCGCGGCGGTCCAGCGCAGGACGGTGCGCAGCGACTTCGTCAGGCGGAACACGAGCGCCGAGTAGAGGCCGCGCGGGACCACGAGCGTCCGGAGCACGCTGCTGACGACGGTGACGAGCAGCAGGACGCCGAGGGCGACACACAGGAACCTCATGAGTCACATTGTGTTGCAAACGCCACGGGCGCGGGGCTCAGCAGAGCCCCGCGCCCATAACGGTGTGACTACCTCGAGCGAGGTCAGACGTTGAAGCCGAGCGCCCGCAGCTGGTCGCGGCCGTCGTCGGTGATCTTGTCCGGGCCCCACGGCGGCATCCAGACCCAGTTGATCCGCAGGTCCTTCACGAGGCCGTCGGTGGCCGTGCGGGCCTGGTCCTCGATGACGTCGGTCAGCGGGCAGGCCGCGGACGTCAGCGTCATGTCGACGGTGGCGACGTCGCCCTCGTCGATGTGGACGCCGTAGATCAGGCCCAGGTTGACGACGTCGATGCCCAGCTCCGGGTCGACGACGTCCATCAGGGCCTCCATCAGGTCGTCGACCGCGACGGAGCCCTTGCTGACACTCTCGAACTCGGTTGCCTCGGTTGCGGCAGCCTCAGTCGAGGCAGCCTCGGTCTCGCTCATGCGCTCTCCTTGACGGGCGCTCCGGCCAGGGCCTGCGCCGTGGCGTCCTTCCAGGCCATCCAGCTCAGCAGGGCGCACTTGACGCGCGCCGGGTACTTGGAGACGCCGGCGAACGCGATCGCGTCCTCCAGCACCTCCTCGTCGCCCTCCAGCTGCCCCTTGGACTGCATCAGCTCCAGGAAGGCCTCCTGGATCTGCTGGGCCTCGCCCAGCTCCTTGCCGACCAGCAGGTCGTTCAGCACCGACGCGCTGGCCTGGCTGATCGAGCACCCCTGGCCCTCGTAGGAGACGTCGGTGAGGACGTTCCCGTCGAGCTTGACCCGCAGCGTGATCTCGTCGCCGCAGGTCGGGTTGACGTGGTGCACCTCGGCGTCGCCGTCGCGCAGGCCACGGCCGTGTGGGTGCTTGTAGTGGTCCAGGATGATGTCCTGGTACATCGAGTCGAGCTTCATCGACCGCCGCTCCTCATCCGACTGACCAGCCGACTAACCGAAGAAGGCGCGGACGTGGTGCAGCCCGTCGATCAGGGCGTCCACCTCCGCCTCGGTGGAGTACAGATAGAACGACGCCCGCGTGGTCGCCGGAATTCCGTAGCGCAGGCAGACCGGACGCGCGCAGTGGTGGCCGACGCGCACGGCGATGCCCTGCTCGTCCAGCACCTGGCCCACGTCGTGCGGGTGGATGTCGCCCAGGGTGAAGGAGATCGCCGCGGCGCGGTCCTCGGCCGTGGTCGGGCCGATCACCCGGAGGTCCGGGACCTCGGCGAGCCGGCTCAGCGCGTACTCGGTGATCCGGTGCTCGTGGGCCGCGATCGCGTCCATGCCGACGCCGTTGAGGTACTCGATGGCCGCGCCCAGCCCGACCGCCTGCGCGATCGGCGGGGTGCCCGCCTCGAACTTGTGCGGCGCGGGGGCGTAGGTCGAGGACTGCATGGAGACGGTCTCGATCATCTCGCCGCCGCCCAGGAACGGCGGGAGGTCCTCCAGCAGCTCCTGGCGGCCCCACAGCACGCCGATGCCGGTCGGGGCCAGCATCTTGTGCCCGGTGAAGGCGACGAAGTCGGCCTCCAGCGCCTGCACGTCCAGCACCATGTGCGGGGCGGCCTGCGAGGCGTCGATGACGACCAGCGCGCCCACGTCCTGGGCCCGGCGCACGATCGCCTCGACCGGGTTGACGGTGCCCAGGATGTTGGAGACCAGCACGAACGAGACGACCTTGGTCTTCTCGGTGATGATCTCGTCGATGTGGGACAGGTCGAGCCGGCCGTCGTCGGTCAGGCCGAACCACTTCAGCTTCGCGCCGGTGCGCTGCGCCAGCAGCTGCCACGGCACGATGTTGGAGTGGTGCTCCATCTCCGTGATGACGATCTCGGAGTCGGCGTCGACCTTGTACGGCTCCTCGGCCCAGCCGAGCATGTTCGCGACCAGGTTCAGCGACTCGGACGCGTTCTTGGTGAACACGACCTCGTCGCGGCTCGGCGCGTTGATGAAGGACGCGACGGCGTCACGCGCGCCCTCGTACAGCGCCGTGGCCTCCTCGGCGAGCGTGTGCACGCCGCGGTGGACGTTGGCGTTGTGCAGCTCGTAGTAGGCCGTCAGCGCGTCGAGGACCTGCTTGGGCTTCTGCGAGGTGGCCGCGTTGTCCAGGTAGACCAGTGGCTTGCCGTTCGGCAGGATCCGGCCGAGGACGGGGAAGTCCTTGCGGATCGCGTCCACGTCCAGCGTGCGAGAGGTAGGGATCACTCGGCTGCACCGCCCTTCACGTACTGCTCGTAGCCGTTCTCCTCCAGCTGGTCGGCCAGCTCGGGGCCACCGGAGGCGACGATCTTGCCGCCGGCGAAGACGTGGACGAAGTCCGGCTTGATGTAGCGCAGGATGCGCGTGTAGTGGGTGATCAGCAGGGTGCCGACCTCGCCGGTCTCGCGGACGCGGTTGACGCCCTCGGAGACGATGCGCAGCGCGTCGACGTCGAGGCCGGAGTCGGTCTCGTCGAGGATCGCGATCTTCGGCTTGAGCAGCTCCATCTGGAGGATCTCGTGGCGCTTCTTCTCACCGCCGGAGAAACCCTCGTTGACGTTGCGCTCGGCGAACGCCGGGTCCATCTGGAGGTCGGCCATGGCCTCCTTGACCTCCTTGACCCAGGTGCGGAGCTTGGGGGCCTCGCCGCGGATCGCGGTGGCGGAGGTGCGGAGGAAGTTGGAGACCGAGACGCCGGGGACCTCGACCGGGTACTGCATGGCCAGGAAGACGCCGGCACGGGCGCGCTCGTCGACGGACATGGCCAGCACGTCCTCGCCGTCCAGCAGCACCTCGCCGGAGGTGATGGTGTACTTCGGGTGGCCGGCCAGCGAGTAGGCCAGGGTCGACTTGCCGGAGCCGTTCGGGCCCATGATCGCGTGGGTCTCGCCCTGCTTCACGACCAGGTCGACGCCCTTGAGGATCTCGCGCGGGCCGTTCTCGGCGTCGACGGAGACGTGCAGGTCGCGGATTTCAAGCGTTGCCATGGACTCAGGACTCCTGGGTGACGGAGACGAGCACATCGTCCCCTTCGATCTTTACGGGGTACACGGGGACGGGCCGGGTCGCGGGGAGGCCCGAGGGCTTGCCGGTGCGGAGGTCGAAGCGCGAGCCGTGGAGCCAGCACTCGATCATGCAGTCCTCCACCTCGCCCTCGGACAGCGACACGTTCGCGTGCGAGCAGACGTCGTTGATGGCGAAGACCTCGCCCTCGGCGGAGACGATCGACACGGCGACGCCGTCGACCTCGACCCGCTTCGGGGTGTCCTCCTCCAGCTCGCTCAGCGCCGCGACGCGCACGAAACCGGCGGTCATGCGACACCAGCGCCGACGGACGCCTCCAGCTCCGCGTCGATCTTCTCGATCAGGCGGTCCTGGAGCTCCGGGAGGCCGATCTGCTGGACCAGCTCGGCGAAGAAGCCGCGGACCACCAGGCGACGGGCCTCGTCGGCCGGGATGCCGCGCGACTGCAGGTAGAAGAGCTGCTCGTCGTCGAAGCGGCCGGTCGCGGAGGCGTGGCCGGCGCCGACGATCTCGCCGGTCTCGATCTCCAGGTTCGGGACCGAGTCGACCCGCGCGCCGTCGGTGAGCAGCAGGTTGCGGTTGAGCTCGTAGGTGTCGGTGCCCTCGGCCTCGGCGCGGATCAGCACGTCGCCGATCCACACCGCGTGCGCGTCCTGGCCCTGCAGCGCGCCCTTGTAGGCGACGTTGGAGCGGCAGTGCGGCGTGTCGTGGTCGACGAAGAGGCGGTGCTCGAGGTGCTGGCCGGCGTCGGCGAAGTACAGGCCGTAGAGCTCGGCCTCGCCGCCGGTGCCGCCGTAGATCACCCGGGGGTGCAGACGCACCACGTCGCCGCCGAAGGTGACGACGACGGACTTGAAGGTCGCGTCGCGGCCGACCAGCGCGGTGTGCTGGGCGACGTGGACGGCGGTGTCCTCCCAGTCCTGGACCGAGACGACGGTCAGCTTGGCGCCGTCGCCGATCAGGTACTCGACGTTGGCGGCCACCACCGCGTCACCGGTGTGCTCGATCACGACCACGGCCTCGGCGAACGCGCCGACCTCGATCACCTGGTGGCCGTAGCGGACGCCGCCCTGGCCGTGGACGGTGATCCGGATCGGCTCGGTCAGCTGGGTGTCCTTGGGGATGGACACCAGACCGGCCTTGTCGATGCTGCTGAACGCCTGCGCGGCGACGCGGTCGACCGGCTTGCCGGCGGCGCCCACGCGGGCGTCGTCGCGGCCGACGGTGGTGACGAGGACGCCCTCGGGGGCGGTCACGTCGACCTTGACCGCGTCCGAGGTCGCCTCGGCGGTGCCGTCGTGCAGGCCCTTGAGGCGGTGCAGCGGCGTGAAGCGCCAGTTCTCCTCGCGGCCGTGCGGGACCGGGAAGTCGTTCACGTCGTAGGACGCGAGGACCTCGGTACGCGCGTCGCCCGGCTGGGCGGAGAACTCGCCGGGCACACCGGCGACCTGGATCGAGCCGGAGGTGGTGGCCCCTCCGGGGGTGGTGGTGACGTCAGCCATGGCTGTCGTGCTACTCGCTTTCTGGAAAGGACTAAGGGCAGCTGGGGTGGGCGTCGGGCTGTGCGTCAGCCGACAGCACCCTCCATCTGCAGCTCGATCAGCCGGTTGAGCTCCAGCGCGTACTCCATCGGCAGCTCCTTGGCGATCGGCTCCACGAAGCCGCGGACGATCATCGCCATCGCCTCGAACTCCGTCAGGCCGCGGCTCATCAGGTAGAAGAGCTGGTCCTCGGAGACCTTGGAGACCGTCGCCTCGTGACCCATGGAGACGTCGTCCTCACGGACGTCGACGTACGGGTAGGTGTCGGAGCGGGAGATCGTGTCCACCAGCAGGGCGTCGCAGAGCACGTTGGACTTGGCGCCCTTGGAGCCCTCGCCGATCTCGATCAGGCCGCGGTAGGAGGTGCGGCCGCCGCCTCGCGCCACCGACTTGGAGACGATGTTGGAGGAGGTGTTGGGCGCCATGTGCACCATCTTGGCGCCGGCGTCCTGGTGCTGGCCCTCGCCCGCGAACGCGATGGAGAGCGTCTCGCCCTTGGCGTGCTCGCCCATCAGGTACACGGCCGGGTACTTCATGGTGACCTTGGAACCGATGTTGCCGTCGATCCACTCCATGGTCGCGCCCTCGTACGCCACGGCGCGCTTGGTGACCAGGTTGTAGACGTTGTTCGACCAGTTCTGGATCGTCGTGTAGCGGCAGCGGCCGCCCTTCTTGACGATGATCTCGACGACGGCGCTGTGCAGCGAGTCCGAGGAGTAGATCGGGGCGGTGCAGCCCTCGACGTAGTGGACGTAGGCGTCCTCGTCGACGATGATCAGCGTCCGCTCGAACTGGCCCATGTTCTCGGTGTTGATCCGGAAGTAGGCCTGCAGCGGGATCTCGACGTGCACGCCCTTCGGCACGTAGATGAACGATCCGCCGGACCACACGGCCGTGTTCAGCGAGGCGAACTTGTTGTCGCCGACCGGGATCACGGTGCCGAAGTACTCCTGGAACAGCTCCGGGTGCTCCTTCAGCGCGGTGTCGGTGTCCAGGAAGATGACACCCTGCTCCTCCAGGTCCTCGCGGATCTGGTGGTAGACGACCTCCGACTCGTACTGCGCGGCGACACCGGCGACCAGGCGCTGCTTCTCCGCCTCCGGGATGCCGAGCTTGTCGTAGGTGTTCTTGATGTCCTCGGGCAGGTCCTCCCAGGACTCCGCCTGCTTCTCCGTGGAGCGCACGAAGTACTTGATGTTGTCGAAGTCGATGCCGGTGAGGTCCGAGCCCCAGGTCGGCATGGGCTTCTTGCCGAAGAGCTTCAGGCCCTTGAGGCGGAGCTTGAGCATCCACTCGGGCTCGTTCTTCTTCGCCGAGATGTCCCGGACGACGTCCTCGTTCAGACCTCGCTTGGCAGCCGCGCCGGCCGCGTCGGAGTCGGCCCAGCCGTACTCGTACTTGCCCAGGCCTTCGAGCTCCGGGTGAGCGGTGGTGGTCATGCGGGGTTCCTCCCGGATGCGGCGGTTGCGTCGTTCGTAGCGGTCTCGTGGTGGGGCGGCGGAGCCGCCCTGGGGACGAAGGTGGTGCAGACCCCGTCGCCGTGGGCGATGGTGGCCAGCCGTTGCACGTGGGTGCCCAGCAGCTGCGAGAACAGCTCGGTCTCGGCCTCGCAGAACTGCGGGAACTGCTCAGCGATGTGCGCGACCGGGCAGTGGTGCTGGCAGAGCTGCTCCCCGAGCGGCGCGCTGCGCACCGTGGCAGCGTAACCGTCCTCGGTGAGCGCGCCTGCCAGGGCCTGGGCCCTGGCCTCGGCGTCCCCGCAGTCCCCCAGGGTGCTGCGGTAGCGCTCGGCGTCGCGGGCGAGCCGCGCGCGGGCGAAGGCGGCGAGGGCCTCCTTGCCCTTCTCGCCGCCGCCGGCCGCCTCCGCGAGGAAGCCGAGGGCGTCGGCGGCGAGCTGGTCGTAAGCCTGGTAGAAGGTGCTGCGGCCGGAGTCCGTCAGCAGGAACACCCGCGCGGGGCGTCCGCGACCGCGGTGGCCGTACACCTTCTGCTCGCGCGACGTGACGAGGCCGGCCGCGGTCAGCGCGTCCAGGTGCCTGCGGACGGCGGCCTGAGTCAGGCCGAGGCGCTCCGCGAGGTCGGCGGCGCTGGAGGGGCCGTGGTCGAGAATGGACCGGGCCACACGTTCGCGCGACGACGTGACGCGGGCGGTCGCATCGACCGCCTCGTGCCCCTCAGCCATCTCGCGCACGTTTTTCACAACACCATTGTTGCGTAATTCCTTCCGGACAAACAAGCGGCGCTGGTCGGCGCGGAAAGTGCACTCCGTCACTAAGGGTTACCTAATCTGCCGGACGCGGCCCGGTGGTTCGTAGACTCGTCCGCATGCATGACCACGCCCCCGCCGTAGAGATTCGGGGCCTCATCAAGCGCTACGGCGCCAAGACCGCCGTGGACGGGCTGGACCTGACCGTCGGGCGCGGCAGCCTGACCGCGGTGCTGGGTCCCAACGGCGCGGGGAAGACCACGACCATCGAGACCTGCGAGGGTTACCGGCGTCCCGACGCCGGGACGGTGCGGGTGCTCGGGCTGGATCCGGTGGCCCAGGCGGCGGAGCTGAAGCCCCGGATCGGCGTGATGCTCCAGTCGGGTGGCGTCTACCCCGGCGCGCGGGCGATGGAGATGCTGCGGCACACGGCCGCCCTGCACGCGGACCCCCTCGACGTCGACGAGCTCGCCGAGCGCCTCGGCCTCGGCTCCTGCGGGCGGACCGTCTACCGGCGGCTCTCCGGCGGCCAGCAGCAGCGGCTCGCGCTCGCCATGGCCGTCGTCGGACGGCCGGAGCTGGTCTTCCTGGACGAGCCGACCGCGGGGCTGGACCCGCAGGCCAGACGCGCGACCTGGGACCTGGTCCGCGACCTGCGCCGGGACGGCGTCAGCATCGTGCTCACCACGCACCACATGGACGAGGCCGAGCGGCTCGCCGACGACGTCGCGATCGTCGACGGGGGCAAGGTCATCGCGCAGGGCAGCCCGGAGCAGCTCTGCCGCGGCGGCGCCGCGAACACCCTGCGCTTCCAGGGCCGCTCCGGCCTGGACCTCGGGGCGCTGCTGAAGGCGCTGCCGGACGGCTCCTCCGCCGCGGAGCTGACGCCCGGCAGCTACCTCATCGAGGGCCCGGTCGACCCGCAGCTGCTCGCCACGGTGACCAGCTGGTGCGCCCAGGCCGGTGTGCTCCCGGAGAACCTCTCGGTCGAGCGCCGCACCCTCGAAGACGTCTTTCTCGAACTCACCGGACGGGACCTGCGCTCGTGACGACCTACACCCCCGCTCCGGGCGCGGCCCCGCTGGGCCGCATGCTGCGCGCGCAGACCGCGCTGGAGACCAAGCTGCTGCTGCGCAACGGCGAGCAGCTGCTGCTCACCGTCGTCATCCCGAGCGTGCTGCTGGTGCTGTTCAGCGCCGTGGACATCGTGTCCACCACCGGTCCTGGCAAGCGCGTCGACTTCCTCGCGCCGGGCCTGCTGGCGCTGGCCGTGATGTCCACCGCCTTCACCGGCCAGGCCATCGCGACGGGCTTCGAGCGCCGCTACGGCGTCCTGAAGCGCCTCGGCGCCAGCCCCCTGCCGCGCTGGGCGCTGATGACCGCGAAGACCGGCAGCGTGCTCGTCACCGAGGTGCTCCAGGTCGTCCTGCTCACCGTCATCGCCCTCGCCCTCGGCTGGAGCCCGCAGGGCAACCCTCTGGCGGTCCTGCTCCTGCTCGTGGCCGGCACCGCCGCCTTCTCCGGTCTCGGCCTGCTCATGGCCGGGACCCTGAAGGCCGAGGCGACCCTCGCCGCGGCGAACCTGGTCTTCATCCTGCTGCTGCTGGCCGGCGGCGTGATCGTCCCGCTCTCGAAGTTCCCCTCCGCCGTCCGCCCGGTGCTGGAGGCGCTGCCCATCAGCGCCCTCTCGGACGGCCTCCGCGCCGTCCTCCAGCAGGGTGCGGCGATGCCGTGGGGCGACCTCGGCATCCTCGCCGTCTGGGCCGTCCTCGGCCTGGCCGCCGCGGCGCGCTTCTTCCGCTGGGAGTAGGCGCGCGCCGTCACGGTCGGCTGTCGCTCCAGGCGCAGCCGGAGACCGCGACGACCAGGAAGACCACAAAGGCGCCGAGCACGCCCGACTCGTAGGAACCGCGCCGGACGGGACGGCTGCGACCGGGCGGCCGAGCACCGGCGACAGGTACGCCACGACGACCGGCACCACGACCGAGTCCGCGACCACGCCGTCGACGAGCAACGAGCCGGCCACCCTGCACACTCCCCGGAACCGACCGGCAACCCGGGCGGGAGCCGAGACGGTGAGCGCAGGAGGGTCCGGGACGGCAAAAGCCGTGCTCACGTCATGTGGACCCGCGTTGACGGCCGCTGCGGTCACCTGAAAAACTGCCCGCGCCCGGAGCACGTTCAGGAGGGTGGCACCGGTGAAAGAGTCCTCTCACCCGGAGCGCGGTGGCACCCAGGACGGTCCGAGACCGTCGGGTCGGCACGCCTGGTTCCAGCCCTTTCGCGGCAATCCCCGCCGCCGCACGCTGGTGCTGCTGATCGGCACCGGCGTGGCCGTCCTCGGCGTGAACCTCGCCGTCGAGAACCACGGCGACGCCAGCGCCAAGGCCGCGGGACCGCAGGTGCCGACGTACTACGTCAGCGCGAACGGGAGCGACAGCGCGGCGGGCACCACGCCTGCGACGGCGTGGCGCACCCTGTCCCGCGTCGACCAGCACGTCTTCAAGCCCGGCGAGAGGCTGCTGCTGCACGGCGGAGACCGGTTCACGGGCCATCTGACGCTCAGGGCCGGTGAGGCCGGCCAGGCCGCCAAACCGGTGCAGGTCGGCTCGTACGGGAGCGGCCGGGCCACCGTCGTAGGGACGGACACGCCCGCCGTGTCGGTCTTCGACACCGGGGGCGTGGAGATCGACGACCTGGTGCTCACCGGGCCCGGTGTGACCAGGAGCCTCGCGGCCGGCATCGACGTCTACTCGGACCTGACCACCGGAGAACGGCTGGCCCATGTCGCCGTCACCCGCGTCGACGTCTCCGGATTCCGTGACGGGATCGCCGTCAGCGCCGCGGACAACGCGGTCGGCTTCCGCGACGTCGAGGTGAGCGACAGCACCCTGCACGGCAACCGCGACAACGGGATGGTCAGCTACGGCAGCCCGCTGGATCCCGCGGCGCCGCGGTACGCGGTGCAGGACCTGCGGATCACCGGGGTCCAGGCCTACGCGAACCTCGGCGACCCGCACAACAAGACCAGCAACTCCGGCAGCGGGATCGCCGTCGGCAGCACCGACGGCGCCACCGTCCAGAACTGCGTCGCCTACGGCAACGGCACCCACGGGGTGGCCTCCAACGGCCCCGTGGGCATCTGGGCCTACGACGCGACGCGCGTCGTGATGCAGCACAACGTCTCGCACGACAACCACACCGGCGGGAGCGCCGACGGCGGCGGCTTCGACCTGGACCGCAACACCACCGACTCCGTCCTCCAGGCCAACCTGTCGTTCGACAACGACGGCCCCGGGTACATGGACTTCTCGGCGGTGAAGACCCAGCCCTCGCAGCGCAACACGATCCGCTACAACGTGAGCCGGGACGACTCGCGCAAGTTCGCCGGCTACGGCTCCGTCGACCTGTCCGGCTGGCTGAGCGGAATCGACGTCCACCACAACACCGTCGTCCAGACGAAGACCGGCTCCAAGGCGCCGCTGCTCAAGTTCGGCCTGCACATCACGCAGTCCACCGTCCGCGACAACCTGCTCTCCCCGCGAGGCGGTGCGGTCGCCGCGTCGCACCAGGCGTACACCACGGCTGAACTGCTGCTGCAGGGCAACGAGTACGACACCCCCGCCGCGGCCTGGCAGGTCACCTGGGGCGCGCAGACCTACTCCACGCTGACGGCCTGGCGTGCCGTCACCCACCAGGAGCTGGCACAGGGCAAGCCCTCGGCGACGATCGCCCCGGCCAAGCTGCTCTGGACCCGCGCGGCGTCCTGGGATCCGACCCACACCCCGGCCCCGGAACTCCCCGCGGGCTCCGCCCTCGGCACCGCCGGCCTGGACCTCAAGACCCTCTTCGCCCAGGACCCGGGCCCCGCCGACTACTTCGGCACCGCGATCACCGACGGCACCGCCGTGGGCGCCGCCCAGCCGGCGAACTGACGCCCCCCGACGGACGAGCCGGCCGACCGAGGTCGCGGCCGGGTCCGCGAGGCGACGGCCGCCCCTTGGGCGGCGGGAGCCGCCATTCCGGGACTGCCGCCATTCCGGGACTGCCGAAGCCGGGGCGACCATCTCCTCGCCGACGGTTCCCCCGGCGGGAATCGCCGCCTGACAGGCACGGCCCGGCTCCCGCTGCGAGGCGGGGCCGGGCCGAAGCAGTGCTGAGGTGGAGTCAGGAGGCCGGGGCGGGGGCCGGCTTGCCGAGGAGGCGGAGGGTCCAGCCGGCGGCGGCCCAGCGGGGGGCGTCGAGGGCGTTGCGGCCGTCGAGGAGGCGCGGGGCGCGCACCCAGGTCGCGACCTCGGCGGGGTCGAGCTCGCGGTACTGACGCCACGGCGTCAGGTGCAGCAGCAGGTCCGCGCCCGCGCAGGCGTCCTCGACCGACTCGACGCACTCCAGCTCGGGGTGCGCGGACTTGGCGTTGGCCAGCCCCTCGGGGTCGTGCACGCGCACCTCGGCACCCTCGGCCGCGATCATCCGGGCCACGTGCAGGGAGGGCGAGTCGCGGATGTCGTCGCTGTCCGGCTTGAAGGTGACGCCGAGGACCGTGACCCGTCGACCGGCGAACTCTCCGCCCAGCAGCTCGCGGGCGGCCTCGACGGTACGCGTCCGCTGCCGCAGGTTGATCGTGTCGACGTGGGACAGGAAGTCCAGCGCCGAGCCGACGCCGAGCTCCTGCGCCCGGGCGTGGAACGCGCGGATGTCCTTGGGCAGGCAGCCGCCGCCGAAGCCGAGCCCGGCGTCGAGGAAGCGGCGGCCGATGCGGGCGTCGTGGCCGATGGCGTCCGCCAGGGTGGTGACGTTCGCGCCGGTGGCGTCGCAGATCTCCGCCATCGCGTTGATGAAGGAGATCTTCGTGGCCAGGAAGGAGTTGGCGGCGGTCTTGACGAGCTCGGCGGTGGCGAGGTCGGTGCTGATCCACGGCGTGCCCAGGGCCAGGACCGGGGCGTACACCTCGCGCAGCACCGCCTCGGCGTGCTCGCCGGTGACGCCGACCACGAGCCGGTCCGGCCGCAGGGTGTCCTCCACGGCGAAGCCCTCCCGCAGGAACTCCGGGTTCCACGCCAGCTCGGCCTCGGCGCCGACGGGGGCGAGCTCCGCGAGCTTCGCGGCCAGGACCGCGGCCGTGCCGACGGGGACGGTGGACTTGCCGACGACCAGACAGGGCCGGTGCAGGTGCGGGGCGAGCGCCTCCACCGCGGCGTGCAGGTAGCGCAGGTCGGCCGCGTTCGAGCCGGGCTGCTGCGGGGTGCCGACGCACAGGAAGTGCACCTCGCCGAAGGCCGCGGCCTCGGCCGGGTCCGTGGTGAAGGACAGGCGGCCGGAGTCCAGCCCCTCGCCGAGCAGCTCCGGCAGGCCGGGCTCGAAGAAGGGCGCCCGCCCGGCCGACAGCGCGTCGATCTTGGCGGCGTCCATGTCGAGGCCCAGCACCTCGTGACCGGCCTGGGCCATGCAGACCGCGTGCACCGCGCCCAGGTAGCCGGTCCCGATGACGGTGATCCGCATGGTTGTTCTCCTCAGCCGGTGGTTCGGGCAGATGGTTCGGACGGGGGCGGGCGCGGCCCTACGCGCCGTAGCCCATGGGGTTCGCCTGCTGGAAGCGCCAGGCGTCGGCGCACATGTCGTCGAGGGTCCGGGTGGTCCGCCAGCCCCAGGCGGCGGCGACCGCGCCGGGGTCGGCGACCAGGCGGGTGACGTCGCCCTCGCGGCGTCCGACGATCGCGTGCGGGATCGGCTGTCCGCAGGCGCGGCCGACGGCCGCGACCAGCTCCAGCACGGAGGTGCCGACGCCGGTGCCGAGGTTGAGCACGCGCAGGCCGGTCGTCGCGGCGCCCGGCTCGCCGTCCGCTTCGGGGCGGATGCCGAGCTGCTCCAGTGCCACCCGGTGCCCGTCGGCCACGTCCACGACGTGGATGTAGTCGCGCACCGCGGTGCCGTCCTCGGTCGGGTAGTCGCCGCCGAAGACGTTCAGGAGCTCCCGGCGTCCCACCGCCACCTGCATGGCGAAGGGCATGACGTTGTTGGGGACCCCGCGCGGGTCCTCGCCGAGCAGACCGGAGGGATGGGCGCCGACGGGGTTGAAGTAGCGCAGCGCCAGCGCGGACAGCTCCGGCCAGGCGCGGCAGGTGTCGGCGAGCACCTGCTCGCACATCCACTTCGAACGGGCGTAGGGGTTGGTCGGCCGGGCGGGCTCGTTCTCGTCCAGCGGCACCGGCCTGGCGTCGCCGTAGATGGAGCAGGACGAGGAGAAGACCAGCCGCTCCACGCCGTGCTCCCGCATCACCCGCAGCAGGGAGACGGTCGCACCGACGTTGACCTCGTAGTAGTCGAGGGGGATCTGCACCGACTCGCCGACGGCCTTCTTCGCGGCGAAGTGCACCACGGCGTCGATCGGGTGGGCGCGGAAGACCTCGGCGAGGGCCTCGGCGTCCCGCATGTCGAGGATGTGGACCGCGTGCAGGGGCCGTCCGGCGGTCTTCTCGATCCGCAGCAGCGCCTCGGGCGAGCTGTTGGAGTGGTCGTCGACGACGACCACCCGGTAGCCGTGCGCCAGCAGCTCCACACAGGTGTGGCTGCCGATGAAACCGGCGCCGCCGGTGACCAGCACCGTGGGCGCGCCGGACGGGTCGGACGACGGGGAAAGCGTGGACATCTCTGGCCTCTCGGGAGGGCTAGGGCAGGTGCACGTTCAGCACGGCCGCGATGTGGGGCACGTAGTGCGCCACCGCGAAGCCGAGCGGAACCAGGGTGGCGAGGCCGAGGAGGAGCGGCAGCCGGGCCGTGCGCAGCGCCTTGCTCCACCGGGCCCCGGCGGCCTTCGCGGCCTCGCGGATGTGCAGCAGCGGGACCAGGACGCTGACCACGCTGTAGGAGGTCGCGGCGAAGATGCACAGCAGCACGTAGCCGAGGACGTGGCCGCGGTACTCGCCGTAGAGGGCCACCGACGAGAGGAACAGCGTGAAGGCCAGGTAGGGGGTGAGCAGCTTGGCGGGCAGCTCCGGCATCCCGTCGAACCCCTTGGGGGTGACCTTGAAGGTGATCTGCTTCGGCCGGATCACGCTCATCGCCCCGGCCACCACGCCGCGCACCACATAGGGCCAACCGGTCAGCGTGAACAGCCAGTTCTCCCAGCTGAGCACGGGCGCCGAGACCGGACGCAGCAGGCCGCGCCGCCGCAGCAGCCGGACCAGCAGCAGCAGCCAGACCGAGACCGACGCCATGTGCAGCACGAACGACAGGTAGTCGATGTGCACCCACTGGATGCCCGCCAGCACCGCGACCGGCGCCAGCAGCAGGCCGGACGTCAGCACCGTGGCGTTGAGCGGGTAGTAGACCAGCGAGAAGCCGAAGCGCACCTTCAACGGGCCGCGCATCCGCGGCAGATGCCGTGGCAGCAGACCGAACAGCACGGTGGTGAGGCTGCGCGACCACTGGAACTCCTGGGTCAGCGCGTCCGCGAGGGTCAGCGGGCCGTCACCGTGGGCCTCCGCGTCGATGGCGAAGGCGCCCTGCCAGCCGGCCGAGTTGAGCAGGAAGGTGGTGGAGAAGTCCTCGGCGAGCTCGGGGCCGATGCCGCCGATCTCGCGCAGCGCCTGGGTCCGGACGGCGTAGTGGGAGCCGATGCACATCGGCGCCAGCCCGCCGTTGTGACCGAGCTGCACCGGACCGTGCCAGACCGCCTCGCGGTAGAGGCGGCCGCGCGCGGCCCAGGAGACGTCCGCATTGGCGTCGCACATGCTGGGCGCCGCGACGTAGCCGACGGCGGGGTCCGCGAACGGGCGCACCATGGCCGCGAGGTAGCCGCGCTCGGGCACGTGGTCGCAGTCGAGCTGGGCGACCACGTCGTAGTACTCGTAGCCGTAGCCGTCGTAGAAGTAGGCGAGGTTGCCCTCCTTGCAGCGGGTCCGCCGCGGCCAGGTGGTGCGGTGGTACGCCTCGACGCCCTTGCGGGTGGAGATGCCCACGTAGTGGTTGCGGCACCACTCCACCACCTCGTCGGTGGGGTCCTCGTCGCAGAGCCAGACGTGGTAGGCGTGCGGGTAGTCCTGCGCCAGCATGCACTCGAGCGTGCGCCGCGCGGTGTCCCAGGGCTCCGAGGGCGCCTTGGTCACCACGAACGCGACCCGCAGCTCCGGCACCGGCGACTTGGGGTCCGGCTTGCGGAGCCAGGCCACCGACAGCAGGAAGTAGAGCGGGATCGCGGTGACGTAGAGCAGCACGGCGCTGTTCAGCACCATGCCGGTCCAGCTGCTGCGGTTCTGCGGCTCGAGCCACCACTGCCAGAAGAAGACGAAGCAGACCATCCAGCCGACGGACATCAGCGCGATCTGGATCCGGTCGCCGCGCCGCAGCGCGGGCGTCATCAGGCCGGCGTCCAGCGCGCGGAGCTCCAGCTTCTCGCCGAAGGTCGGGCCGCTGGGCCGGATGTCCCTGACGTTGCCGCCGGACAGCTCGTGGATCTCGCGGGCCAGCCGGTCGGGCTCGGACCGCTGGTTCTCGTCCTGTCGCGAAGGAGACGACATCACCACGTACGGCCCCGGTTCAGCCGGCGAGCAGCGCGGCGTGCTGGTCGTGTCCGCCGCGCGCCTCGCCCAGCTGGCCGCCGCGCAGGTCGGCGGCGGCCGCCGCGACCTCCTCGGGGCGGGAGGCGAACCAGGCGGCGGTGCGCCGCAGCCCGTCCTCGATCTCGACCTGCGGGGACCAGCCGAGGCGGGTGCGGGCCAGGGCGATGTCCGGGCGGCGGCGGGTCGGGTCGTCCTGCGGCAGGTCGTGATGCTCCGTCACCACCGGGCAGCCGGCGATCTCGCCGACCAGGCGGGCCAGTTCGGCCACGGTGCGCTCCGCCGGGTTGCCGCAGTTGATCGGGCCGGCCTCGTCGCTCTCCATCATCGCGAGCAGGGCGGTGACCAGGTCTTCGACGTAGCAGAAGCTGCGCGTCTGGCTGCCGTCACCGTAGATGGTCAGCGGCTCGCCGCTGAGCGCCTGCACCAGGAAGCTGGAGACGACGCGGCCGTCGTCGGCCCGCATGCGCGGGCCGTAGGTGTTGAAGATGCGCACGATGCCGGTGTCGACGCCGAGGGTGCGGCGGTAGGCGGAGGTGACCGCCTCGGCGTAGCGCTTCGCCTCGTCGTAGACACTGCGCGGGCCGATGGGGTTGACGTTGCCCCAGTAGTCCTCGCGCTGCGGGTGGATCGCCGGGTCGCCGTAGACCTCGCTGGTGGAGGCGAGCACGAAGCGCGCGCCGTGGCGGCGGGCCAGGCGCAGGGCGTTCTCCGTGCCGCGGCTGCCGACCGCCAGGGTCTCCAGGGGGCGGCGCAGGTAGTCCGGCGGGGAGGCGGGGCTCGCGAGGTGCATCACCGCGTCCACCGGACCGTCGACGTCGAGCCGTTCGGTGATGTCCTGCTTCAGGAACTCGAAGCGGTCCGAGCCGAGCAGGTCGGCGATGTTGTCGTGGCGGCCGGAGGAGAGGTCGTCCACGCAGACCACCTGGTCCCCGCGTGAGATCAGTCGCTCGCAGAGGTGCGAGCCGATGAATCCTGCCCCGCCGGTGACCAGTACGCGCATGACCGCGCCTCCCCATGTCGTGCTCAGGTGCAACGGCGGCCACACGCGCACCACCGCGAACCTGGAACGTAAGGAAGATGTGAACGAAGTGTCAACGTTCTGCGGTGGCAATCGTCAGCCGATATCCCTTTTGTCCGGAAGGATTGAGTCCATTTGTTATCTGCCGAGGTCAGACGGGTCGTCAGATTCGACGCCTTCGGCGGCTGTGTAACAGTTCCTCAGATCGGCCGCCAACGGGCCACGCGAAACCCTCCATTTCACTACGATCCCGGCATCACCGAGAGCGCTGTGACGACCCAGCCGCATCCCGCCGACATTGTCATGTCCAAGAACATCCGGGGCATGGGCGCGGAACGAGCCGCCGGCGCCTCGGGCCGCGCAAGGGGAGAGGGCACGTAACAGATGTTGGGATTCTCGGCCCGTGGAAGGGCGGTCCGCGCCGCAGCGGGCCTGCTGGCCGCGGGAGTCTTCGCGCTCGGTTCGACGCTCGCGGTCGCAGGCACGGCGCTCGCCGACCAGAACGGCGGTGCCACCGCGGTACTGGGCGACTTCCTGCACGCCGGAAGGATCGACGTCGACGGCGGCGTCGCCTACGGCGGCACGGTCGCCCTGCAGGACGACGGCCGACAGCTCGCCGTCTACTGCATCGACCTGCACCACGACACGCATGACGGCGTCCGGTACCAGGAGACCGGTTGGGCCCGGTCGACGCTCTCCCAGAACCCGGACCGCGGCAAGATCCAGTGGATCCTGGAGCACTCCTACCCGGTGGTCACCGCCGCCACGCTGGCCGGGGACATCGGCGCGTCCCACCTGACGGACGACCAGGCCGCCGCCGCGACCCAGGCCGCGATCTGGCACTACTCCGACCACGTCGACGCGCAGCCGGAGAATCCGGCCGCCGCCGAGCTGACCGCCTGGCTGGAGCAGCACGCCCGGGACACCGCCGAGCCGGCTCCCTCGCTCGCCCTCTCCCCCGCCTCCGTCGCCGGCCGCGGCGGCATGCTCGGCCCGGTGACGGTCGCCACCAGCGGCTCCTCCGTCCACGTCTCGCTCACCGGCCCGGCCGGCGTGCGGTTGGTCGACGCCGCGGGCAGGCTGGTCACCGGCGCGGTCGACGGCGAGAAGCTCTACGTCGACGTCCCCAAGGGCGCGGCGGCCGGCTCCGCCGAGGTGGACGCGTCGACCACCACCGCCCTCCCGGTCGGCCGCGCCTTCAAGGCCGTCGACGGCTCCAGCCAGACGATGATCCTCGCGGGCACCGCGCCGGTCTCGGTCAAGGCCGCGGCGCAGGCGCAGTGGGCCCCGCAGGGTCCCGTCCCGGCGGCGGTCGCCAGGGAGGACTGCGGGAGGAGCGGCGTCGACGTGACCCTGACCAACGGCGGCGACCAGCCCTGGACCGCGAAGGTCGGCACCCTCACCGAGACCGTCGCGCCGGGCGCGACGAAGACCGTGCTGGTCAAGGAGAAGGAGGGCCAGACGTACACGATCACCGTCACCGGCCCGAACCTCACCAGGACCTTCACCGGCGCGCTCACCTGCCGGCCCACCGGCGGCAGCCACCTGCCGAGCCCCATGCCGACCCCGTCGGCCTCGTCCTCCCACCCGCCGCTGGCCGAGACCGGCGCCGGCGGCGCCACCCCGGTGATCGCCGCCATCGGTGCAGGCCTCGTCCTGGTCGGCGGCGCGGCGGTCCTCGTGGTGCGCAAGCGCCGCGGTCGCCACACTGCCTGACGCGTCCTCGATGTGACGCGCCCCACGGAGCCTGACGTCGGGTTTCGTGGGACGCGTCACCCCGGGCAAAGTTCAAGAAAAGCGACACCTACGATGGACGTCGTGCGTACCCCCTTCTCCTACCTCGCCGAGCGGGTGACCGTGCCGGACCAGTGGGTCCGCCGCGCGGCGCTGGCCACGCTGGTGTGCAGCGTGCTGATCATCGTGACGGGCGGCGCGGTCCGCCTCACGGGTTCGGGCCTCGGCTGCCCGACGTGGCCGACCTGCACCTCGACGACGCTCGCCCCGACGTCCGCCATGGGCGTGCACGGCGTCATCGAGTTCAGCAACCGCATGCTGACCGACGTCATCTGCATCGTCGTCGGCCTGGCGATCCTCGCCTCGCGGTGCGCCAAGCCGTGGCGCAAGGAGGTCACGCGCCTCGGGTGGTACCAGTTCTGGATCATCGTCGGCGACGCGGTCGTCGGCGGGATCACGGTGCTGACGCACCTGAACCCCTACGTGGTGTCCTGTCACTTCCTGCTGTCGATGCTGCAGATCCTCGCCTCGCTGGCGATGTGGCAGCGCACCCGGGAGGGTGACGGCGAGCCGGTCCGCACCGTCGGCCGCCCGATCATCCACGTGTCCCGCGTCACCGTCGCCATGACGGCCCTGCTGATCGCCGCCGGGACGCTGGTCACCGGCTCCGGTCCGCACCCGGGCGACAGCAGCGACGTCAAGCGCATGCCGTTCAACTGGGACAAGATCACCCAGTTCCACGCCGACTTCGCGATGATCTCCGTCGGCCTGGCCGTCGCCATGATCTTCGTGCTGCTGGCGGTGGACGCCCCGGCCGCGCCGCGCCGCCTGGCCAAGGAGTTCCTGGTCGTACTGCTGGCCCAGGGCGTGCTGGGCTTCGTCCAGTACTTCACGCACGTGCCCGAGCTGCTCGTCGGCATCCACATGCTCGGCGCGGCGCTGTGCTGGGTCGCCGTGCTGCGCCTGCACCTCTCGCTGCGTGTGCGGCCCCAGGTCGGCTCGCTGGACCGCCCGGCCGACATCGAGACGCTGGTCGCGACCGCCTGACCCGCGCGTACGACGGAGCCCCCGGCCAGTGGCCGGGGGCTCCGTCGTACGCGCGGGAGGATCGCTCAGATCTGGATGCCGGCCATCCGCTTCCACTCGTACGCGCCGGTCTTGACCTTCAGGCCCAACTCGCCCTCGAAGTTCTCGTGCCTGGTGACGCCCGCCAGCTCCACCGCACGCTCCGCGACGGCCACGGACGGGGCGACCTGGTCGCCCCACGCGCCGTCCGCGCCGACCAGCGCGATCCGGGTCGCGATCTTGCCGACGTACTCGACGACGCCGTCGGCGCTGCCACCGTGCGCGGCGGCGAAGGCCTTGACGTTCTTGGCGATGCGCTGCGCGCGCTTCTCGTCCTTCGGAGAGAGGACGGCGGTGGTCTCTTCGGTGGTCATAGCAGCAGATTACTCAGCGGTATGGCGACATACGACTGGGCCCCGATGTGCGTTATTGCACATCGGGGCCCAGAGCGAAGAACTACTTCAGGAACGGGTCGATCGCGATCTCGACGAACAGCAGCGTCAGATAGGTGATCGACCAGTGGAACAGCCGCATTTCCTTGAGCTTCGCGCCCACGATCCCGGCCTTGGCGCGGGCCAGCAGACCGTGCGCCTCCTTCAGCCACAGCGCCCCCAGCAGCACCGCCGTGACCGGGTAGACCACGCTGGTGTGGCCCAGCGGCCACAGCGTCAGCGACACCGCGACCATGACCCAGCTGTACGCGACGATCTGCTTGGCCACGGCCTCGTTCGTCGCGAGGACGGGCAGCATCGGCACGCCGGCGTTCGCGTAGTCGTCCTTCACCTTCATCGACAGCGGCCAGTAGTGAGGCGGCGTCCAGAAGAAGATGACAAGGAACAGCACGACCGGCGGCCAGGCCAGCGAGTTGGTGACGGCGGACCAGCCGATGAAGACCGGCATGCAGCCGGCGATCCCGCCCCAGACGATGTTCTGCGCCGTCCGGCGCTTGAGGCCCATCGTGTAGACGACGACGTAGAAGAGCAGCGCCGCCAGCGACAGCGCCGCGCTCAGCGGGTTGACCAGGGCCCAGAACCACAGCGTCGAGCCGATCGCGAGCGCGATGCCGAAGACCAGGGCCTCAGGCGGGGAGACCATGCCGGTCACCAGCGGGCGCCGCTCGGTGCGGGTCATCAGCGCGTCGATGTCGCGGTCGATGTACATGTTGAGCGCGTTGGCGCCACCGGCGGACAGGTAACCGCCGACGACCACCTCCAGCACCAGCAGCAGGTCGGGGACACCCCGCTGCGCCAGGAACATCACCGGAACGGTGGTGATCAGCAGCAGCTCGATGATCCGCGGCTTGGTCAGTGCGATGAAGGCCCCGAGGCGGGCCGTCAGCGGCCGATGCCCGGGGGTCCCCTCGACCAGACCGGCCGGACGGGATTCGACGGCGGTCACGAACACCCCTGGTTGATGAAGCTCAGCAGTACCACGCCACCTTAGACGCTCCATATCTCCGCTATTGCGGCGGGGGGCCGTGTCGGGACAAACGCCGTGTTCAGCAGGGTGAACGCGGAGCGAACAGCGCTCGCGCCCCGTAACCGGTCTGCCATGTTCAGCGGGAACGCACGCATCCATCAGCGGTAGGCTCGCGTCTGTAAAGAGGGTCAACGCACTGTGACAAGTAACCGCCGCCGTTGTCGGACTTGGCGCGAGTCGGAAGACGTTACGGAAGGAGCCCTGATTCAGGGTGAGCACGACGCCGAGTAACACCTTCGAATGGACCGAACTCGACCAGCGCGCGGTGGACACCGTGCGCGTTCTGGCGGCGGACGCGGTCCAGAAGGTCGGAAACGGTCACCCCGGCACGGCGATGAGCCTGGCCCCCGCCGCCTACCTGATCTACCAGCGCTTTCTGCGCCACGACCCGGCGGACGCGCAGTGGGTCGGCCGTGACCGCTTCGTGCTGTCGCCCGGCCACACCTCGCTCACGCTCTACATCCAGCTCTACCTGTCCGGCTACGGCCTGACCCTTGAGGACCTGGAGTCCTTCCGCACCTGGGGCTCGCTGACGCCGGGTCACCCCGAGCACGGTCACACCGTGGGCGTCGAGACCACCACCGGCCCGCTGGGCCAGGGTGTCGGCAACGCGGTCGGCATGGCCATGGCCAGCCGCTACGAGCGCGGCCTGTTCGACCCGGAGGCGCCCGAGGGCGCCTCTCCGTTCGACCAGACCATCTGGGCGATCGTCTCCGACGGCGACCTGGAGGAGGGCATCGCCTCCGAGGCCTCCTCGCTGGCCGGCCACCAGAAGCTGGGCAACCTCGTCTTCCTGTACGACGACAACCACATCTCCATCGAGGGCGACACCGAGACCGCGTTCTCCGAGGACGTCCTTCGGCGCTACGAGGCCTACGACTGGCACGTGCAGCGCATCGAGCCGTCCGCGAGCGGCGACATCGACGTCAAGGCCCTGAACGACGCGCTGACCGCCGCCAGGAACGAGACCGGCAAGCCGTCGATCATCGCGATGCGCACGATCATCGCCTGGCCGGCCCCGACCAAGCAGAACACCGAGGCGGCCCACGGCTCCGCGCTCGGCGCGGACGAGGTCGCCGCCACCAAGCGCGTGCTCGGCTTCGACCCGGAGCAGTCCTTCGTCGTCGAGCCGGAGGTGCTCGCGCACGCCCGCAAGGTGGGCGAGCGCGGCGCCGAGGCCCACGCCGAGTGGGAGAAGCAGCTCGCCGACTGGCGCACCGCCAACCCGGAGCGCGCCGCCCTCTTCGACCGCGTCCAGGCCGGCGCGCTGCCGGAGGGCTGGGAGCGGTCCGTCCCGGCCTTCGAGGTCGGCTCCTCCATCGCCACCCGCGCGGCGTCCGGCAAGGTGCTGCAGGGCCTGGGCAAGGTGCTGCCCGAGCTGTGGGGCGGCTCGGCCGACCTGGCCGGCTCGAACAACACCACCATCGACGCCTCCTCGTCGTTCCTCCCGGTCGGCAACCCGCTGCCGGAGGCGAGCCCGTACGGCCGCACGATCCACTTCGGCATCCGCGAGCACGCCATGGGCTCGGCGATGAACGGCATCGCGCTGCACGGGAACACCCGCGTCTACGGCGGGACGTTCCTGACCTTCTCCGACTACATGCGCGGTGCGGTCCGCCTGGCCGCGCTGATGAAGCTGCCGGTCACCTACGTGTGGACGCACGACTCCATCGGCCTCGGCGAGGACGGCCCGACCCACCAGCCGGTCGAGCACATGGCCGCGCTGCGCGCGATCCCTGGCCTGAACATGGTCCGCCCGGCCGACGCCAACGAGACCGCGGTGGCGTGGGAGGAGATCACCCGCCGCCACACCGCCGACCCGGCCCCGCACGGCCTGGCGCTGACCCGCCAGGGCGTCCCCACCTACGTCCGCAACGAGGACGCGGCCAAGGGCGGCTACGTCCACACCGAGGCCGAGGGCGGCACCGCGCAGGTCATCCTCATCGGCACCGGCTCCGAGCTCCAGCTCGCCGTCGCGGCCCGCGAGGCGCTCCAGGCCGAGGGCGTCCCGACCCGCGTGGTCTCGATGCCGTCCGTCGAGTGGTTCGACGAGCAGACCCAGGAGTACCGCGACAGCGTGCTGCCGCGGTCGGTCAAGGCGCGCGTGGCGGTCGAGGCCGGCATCGCGCTGACCTGGTACCGCTTCGTCGGCGACGCCGGCCGCATCGTCTCCCTGGAGCACTTCGGCGCCAGCGCCGACGCCAAGGTGCTCTTCCGCGAGTTCGGCTTCACCGCCGAGCACGTGGTCGCCGCCGCGAAGGAATCCCTGGCCGCCGCCGGTCGCTGAACCTTACGTATCGCAGAGGAAAGAGCTTCAAAATGACTGACTCCCTGGCGCGCCTCAGCGACGAAGGCGTGGCGATCTGGCTGGACGACCTGTCCCGCAAGCGGCTCACCTCCGGCAACCTGGCCGAGCTGGTCCGCGACAAGCACGTGGTGGGCGTGACGACCAATCCGTCGATCTTCCAGAAGGCGATCGGCTCCGGCGACGGCTACGAGGCCCAGCTGGCCGACCTGGCCGTGCGCGGCGTCACCGTCGACGAGGCCGTGCGGATGATGACCTCCGCCGACGTCCGCGACGCGGCCGACGTGCTGCGCCCGGTCTACGACGCGAGCAACGGGCGCGACGGCCGGGTCTCCATCGAGGTGGACCCGCGTCTGGCGCACGAGACGGCGCCGACCATCGCCGAGGCCAAGCAGCTGTGGTGGCTGGTCGACCGTCCGAACACCTTCATCAAGATCCCGGCCACGGTGGCGGGCCTGCCGGCCATCAGCGCCGTGCTGGGCGAGGGCATCAGCGTCAACGTCACGTTGATCTTCTCGCTGGACCGCTACAAGGCCGTCATGGACGCCTTCCTGACCGGTCTGGAGCAGGCCAAGGCCAACGGCCACGACCTCTCCACGATCGAGTCGGTCGCCTCCTTCTTCGTCTCCCGCGTGGACACGGAGATCGACAAGCGCCTGACGAAGATCGGCACCGAGGAGGCTCTGGCCCTCAAGGGCAAGGCGGCCATCGCCAACGCCCGCCTGGCCTACCAGGCGTACGAGGAGGTCTTCTCCTCCGACCGCTGGAAGGCGCTGGCCGCCGCAGGCGCCAAGCCCCAGCGTCCGCTGTGGGCCTCCACCGGCGTCAAGGACCCGAACTACGACGACACCATGTACGTCGTGGACCTGGTCGCCCCGGGCACGGTCAACACCATGCCGGAGGCCACCCTGGACGCCGTCGCCGACCACGGCGTGGTCAGCGGCGACACGGTGACGCCGAACTACGCCGACGCCAAGGCCGTGCTGGACCGGGTCGAGGCCCTCGGCATCTCCTACGACGACGTCGTCCAGGTGCTGGAGGACGAGGGCGTCGAGAAGTTCGAGATCTCCTGGAAGGAGTTGCTGGAGACCGTGCAGCAGTCCCTCGACGCGAAGGGTGGCGCGACGAAGTGACCGACCCCGCAGCGGTGTCCGACGACCCCGTCCTCGACGACGTGGCGCCGGAGAACTTCGGCGAGACCAATGTATGGATCAACCCGCTGCGTGACCCGGCGGACCGACGGCTCCCGCGTATCGCGGGGCCGTCGGGCCTGGTCATCTTCGGAGTCACCGGCGACCTGTCCCGCAAGAAGCTGATGCCGGCGATCTACGACCTGGCCAATCGCGGCCTGCTGCCGCCGGGCTTCTCGCTCGTCGGCTTCGCCCGCCGCGACTGGGAGGACGAGGACTTCGCCCAGGTCGTGCACGACTCCGTCAAGGAGCACTCGCGCACGCCCTTCCGCGAGGAGGTCTGGCAGCAGCTCGCCAAGGGCATGCGGTTCGTCCAGGGCGAGTTCGTCGACGACCAGGCCTTCGACAAGCTGCGCGAGACCATCGAGGAGCTCGACAAGGCGCAGGGGACGGGCGGCAACTTCGCCTTCTACCTCTCCGTCCCGCCGAAGTTCTTCCCGCAGGTGGTCCAGCAGCTCAAGGCCCACGGCCTGGCCGACCCGCCGAAGGGCTCCTGGCGCCGTGCCGTCATCGAGAAGCCGTTCGGTCACGACCTCGCCTCCGCGCAGGAGCTGAACAAGGTCGTGCACGAGGTCTTCCCGCGCGACGAGGTCTTCCGGATCGACCACTACCTGGGCAAGGAGACGGTCCAGAACATCCTGGCGCTGCGCTTCGCCAACGCGATGTTCGAGCCGATCTGGAACCGCGGCTACGTCGACCACGTGCAGATCACCATGGCCGAGGACATCGGCATCGGCGGTCGCGCCGGATACTACGACGGCATCGGCGCGGCCCGTGACGTCATCCAGAACCACCTGCTCCAGCTGATGGCGCTGACCGCGATGGAGGAGCCCGCCTCCTTCCACCCCAAGGCGCTGGTGGCGGAGAAGCTCAAGGTGCTGACCTCGGTCAAGATCCCCGACGACCTGGGCAAGCACACCGTGCGGGCGCAGTACGCGCACGGCTGGCAGGGCGGCGAGGAGGTGCCGGGCTACCTGGAGGAGGAGGGGATCAACCCCAAGTCCAAGACCGACACCTTCGCCGCCATCAAGCTGGAGATCAACAACCGCCGCTGGGCGGGCGTGCCGTTCTACCTGCGCACCGGCAAGCGGCTGGGCCGCCGGGTCACCGAGATCGCGGTCGTCTTCCAGCGGGCCCCCTACCTGCCTTTCGACGCCGCGGCGACGGAGGAGCTGGGCCAGAACGCGCTGGTCATCCGCGTCCAGCCGGACGAGGGCGTGACGGTGCGCTTCGGCTCCAAGGTGCCGGGCACCTCCATGGAGGTGCGGGACGTGACGATGGACTTCGCCTACGGCGAGTCCTTCACCGAGTCCAGCCCGGAGGCCTACGAGCGGCTGATCCTGGACGTGCTGCTCGGGGACGCCAACCTGTTCCCGCGCCACCAGGAGGTCGAGGAGTCCTGGCGGATCCTGGACCCGATCGAGAAGTACTGGGACGCCCACGGCAAGCCCGCACAGTACGAGGCCGGCACCTGGGGCCCGGCCGAGGCGGACGAGATGCTCGCACGAGACGGCAGGAGCTGGCGCCGGCCATGAAGATCGATCTCACCGACACCACCTCCAGCAAGATCAACGCGACGTTGATCGACGCCCGCCGCGCCATCGGCACGGCGACCGTCGGCATGGTGCTCACCCTCGTCATCGTCACCGACGAGGGCAGCGCCTACGACGCGCTCAAGGCCGCCTCCGACGCGTCGCGCGAGCACCCTTCGCGCATCCTGGCCGTGATCAAGCGTCCGGGGCGCTCGCCCCGGGCACGGTCCCAGGCGCGTCTGGACGCCGAGGTCCGGGTCGGCTCCGACTCGGGCACCGGCGAGACGGTGGTGCTGCGGCTCCACGGCGAGCTGGCCGCGCAGGCGCAGTCGGTCGTGCTGCCGCTGCTGCTGCCGGACGCGCCGGTCGTGGTCTGGTGGCCGGAGAACGCGCCGGTCAACCCCGAGAAGGACCCGCTCGGCACGCTGGCCCAGCGCCGGATCACCGACGCCGTCGCGGCGGAGAGCCCGGTCGAGCAGCTGGCCACGCGGGCCGCGTCCTACGCGCCCGGCGACACCGACCTGGCCTGGACCCGGATCACCCCGTGGCGTTCGATGCTCGCCGCGGCCCTGGACCAGAAGCACGTCCGCGTCGACTCGGCGACGGTCGAGGGCGAGTCCGACAACCCCTCCACCGAGCTGCTGGCCCTGTGGCTGGCGGAGCGGCTGAAGATCAAGGTCGAGCGCAAGGTCAGCGAGGGCCCCGGCATCACGGCCGTGCGGATGCACACCGTGGACGGCGACGTCTGCCTGGACCGCCCCGACGGCCTGCTGGCCAAGCTGTCCATGCCCGGCCAGCCGGACCGGATGGTCGCGCTCAAGCGGCGCGAGACCTCGGAGCTCATCGCCGAGGAGCTGCGCCGCCTGGACCCGGACCTGATCTACGCGTCGGCGGTGCGCTACGGCGTGGAGAACCTCCACTCCGCCTCGTCCGTCCGCGAGGTCGTCGAGGCCCCGGAGGCGGCCACCGCTCCCACTTCGTCCAAGACGGCGAAGAAGACCGCTTCGCCCTCGCGGACGCGGAAGTGACGCCGCAGCTGGTCGTCCACCGCGACAAGGAGCTGATGGCCCTTGCCGCGGCGGCACGGCTGATCACCCGGATCGTGGACGCCCAGTCCGCGCGCGGCTCCGCCTCGGTGGTGCTGACGGGCGGGCGGAACGGCAACGCGCTGCTCGCGGCCGTCGCCTCCTCCCCGGCCCGGGACGCGATCGACTGGTCCCGGCTGGACCTGTGGTGGGGCGACGAGCGGTTCCTGCCGGAGGGCGACCCTGAGCGCAACTACACCCAGGCGCGCGACGAGCTGCTCGACGCGGTGCCGCTGGACCCGGCGCGGGTGCACCCGATGCCGGCCTCCGGCGGCGCGTTCGGCGACGACGCTGAGGCGGCGGCCGCCGCCTACGCGCGGGAGCTGGCCAAGGCCGCGTCGCCGACCGACCGAGTGGCGGTGCCGAGCTTCGACGTGCTGCTGCTCGGCGTCGGGCCGGACACGCACGTGGCCTCGCTCTTCCCGGAGCACCCGGGCGTGCGGGAGACCGAGCTCACCGTCGTCGGCGTCCGCGGCGCGCCCAAGCCGCCGCCGACCCGCGTCTCGCTCACCCTCCCGGCGATCCGCAACGCCCGCGAGGTCTGGCTGCTGGCCGCCGGCGACGACAAGGCCGACGCCGTCGCCCTGGCCCTCTCGGGCCCCGGCCCGATCCAGGCCCCGGCCTCCGGGGCGACCGGCCGCCAGCGCACCCTCTGGCTCCTGGACCGCGCGGCAGCGTCCAGGATCCCGCCCCAGCTCTACCCGCCGGACGTCGCGTAGGACGACGGCTGTCCGACCGCAGGGGGACCGGTTCTGACCGGTCCCCCTGCGGCGTTTCCGGCCTAGACTGCTCCCCCATGGGAGAGGTGACGGTACGTCAGGCAATCGGGGCGGACCTGGCCGGGCTCGTGGGCGTGCTGGCGCGCGCGTTCTACGAGGACCCGCAGTTCCTGTGGTCGCTGCCGGACCAGCGGGGCCGGCTGCGGCGGATTGAGCGGATCTTCGACACCATCCTGCGTCACGAGGCGCTGCGGCACGGCACGGTGCAGCTCGCCGAGGACGATGCGGGGACGACCCTGGGCGGTGCGGTCTGGCTGCCGCCGCACCACTGGCGGGACCCGCTGAGCCGGCAGCTGATCACCGCGCCCGGCTTCCTGCGCGGGTACGGCCGGCGGATCGGGTACGGCAACGCCTTCCAGGGGGCCTGCTGGAAGGCGCACCCGCGCGAGCCGCACTGGTACCTGTACATCCTCGGCGTGGAGCCCGACCTCCAGGGCCGGGGCGTCGGCGCCGCGCTGCTCCGGGCCGGGTTGGAGCGTTCCGACGCGGCCGGACTGCCCGCCTACCTGGAGTCCAGCAACCTGGCCAACGTGCCCCTCTACCAGCACTTCGGCTTCACCGTCACGGGGAGGCTGGCCCTGCCGCCGGGCGCGCCGGAGATCCCGACGATGTGGCGGCCCGTCGACAAGGTGTCAGGGATGCGGACAGACAGCTGACGGGGTGCGAACTGCCCTGACCGGCGAAAAGACGGAGATAATCCTTCCGCTCGTCTGTTCATCGCTTGCTAGATCGGGGTGGGAATGCCACCGACCGCCGCAGTTCCGGCCGTGACGTCTCTGCCCTCGCCCCGCCGGGTGAAGCTGATGCCCCTGGTGGCGCTGATCTTCTTCAGCGTCTCCGGCGGCGCCTACGGCGTCGAAGGGCTGTTCTCCACCTCCGGGCCCGGGATGGGCCTGCTGCTGATCGTGCTCACGCCGCTGATCTACAGCATTCCGCATGCGCTGGTCTGCGCGGAGCTCGGCACCGCGATCCCCGTCGACGGCGGCTTCTACCACTGGGTCCGCCGCGGACTGGGCGACTTCTGGGGCTTCCAGCAGGGCGTGTTGCGCTGGCTGTGCAGCTTTGTCGACATGGCGGTCTATCCGGTGCTGTTCACCAGCTACCTGCAGTCCATGGCCGCCTGGGTCGCCCCCGGCCGACACGTGCTGTTCACCGTCGGCCACTTCGCCTTCGACCTGAACTGGTTCATCTGCCTCGCCGTCATCGCGGTCTTCACGCTGGTCAACCTGATGGGCGCGGCCTGGGTCGGCGACTCCAGCGTGCTGTTCGCGATCGTCTGCCTCACCCCGATGCTGCTGCTCAGCGTCGTCGGCTTCGTGCACCTGCTCGCCCACGGCACCGACCCGGTGGGGGCGATGACGAGCGCCCCTGGCCAGTCGATGTGGAACGCCTCCGGCGCCGGACTGTTCCTGGCCATGTGGAACTACAGCGGCTGGGACAGCGTGTCGACCGTCGCCGGCGAGATGGAGAACCCGCGCAAGCACCTGCCCAAGGCCCTCGCCGTCTCCGTCGTGCTCATCGCCGTCGGCTACCTGCTGCCCTCCCTCGCCTCCCTCGCCGTCGGCGCGGACGGCCCGGCCGGCTGGAAGAACTGGGACAGCGGTTCCTTCTCCGACGTCGCCAAGGCCCTCGCCGGACCCTGGCTGCAGATCACCGTCACCGTCGGCGGCATGTTCGCCTCGGTGGCGATGTTCTCCGCGCTGCTCGCCTCCAACGCCCGCCTGCCCTTCGTCCTCGCGGAGGACGGCTACTTCCCGCAGTGGGTCGCCAGGCGCAGCGCCCGGCGTCAGGTACCGGTGGTCTCCATCGTCGGTTCGTCGGTGATCTACGCGCTGTTCTGCCTCAGCAGCTTCAGCAACCTGATCATCGTGGACGTCTTCCTGACCAACATCTCCCTGCTGCTCCAGGTCGCCGCGCTGATCGCGCTGCGGATCCGCGAGCCGGAGCTGGAGCGTCCCTACCGCATCCCCGGCGGCGCGCTCTCGCTCTCCCTGATCACGCTGAGCCTGACCGGCGTGTGTGCCTGGGCGGCCTGGCAGCAGTACGTACAGAACGGCACGCAGGCGGTGACGTACTGCCTCTTCGCCGTGGGCGGCTCGACGCTGCTGTACTTCCCGCTGGCCTGGCGCAGGCGGCGCAACGCGGCTGCGGCACCGTCGGCCGACGTGGACACCGGCGCGGAGACCGGCGCGGAGACCGTGCGGGAGCCGGAGACGGTGTCGCTCTGACCGCGGCTCAGTCGAGGAACTTCAGCATCCAGGTCAGCCCGAGTTCCTGCGCCGTCGACAGAGCCGCCTCCCGCATCAGGTCGCGCTCGGGGCCCTCGGGCAGCTCCTGCCAGAGGGTCATCTGCGCCGCCGCCACCTGCGGACGGGCACCGAGCGCGGCCCGCAGGTGCAGCGAGCGGCGCAGCAGCGGCAGGGGATCCGGCTCGTAGCCCGAGAGGTGGCGGACGACATAGGACTCGAGCAGCAGGTCGCCGTCCGCGCGACAGCGCACCAGCGCCTCGTCGAAGTACGGTCGCGCGGCCTCCTCGTCCTCGGCGATGTTCTGCCGCAGCACGCCGAGCCAGAACGTCCCCCAGTCGGCCGTGGTCGGCTCCTCCGTGGCAGCCCGGAATCCCGCCTCGGCCACCGCCTCGTCGCCGCCCTGCGCCTGCAGGCCGAACAGCAGGCGCGTGTAGGCGAGTTGCGCGCCGAGGAAGGCCGCCTGCGGCGAGGTCTCCGGCAGCGCCCGCACCGCGGCCAGCGCGGCGGCCGGATCGTCGAGACACCACCAGTTCCGCTCGACCAGGATCTGCGCCCGCACCTCGGGCGCGCCGTCCGGGTCGGCTCCGTCCAGCAGGGCCAGCGCAAGATCCCAGGCGCCGGACAGCGACAGCCGTCCGGCGGCCGCCACCCGCGCCGCGGTGTAGGGGTCGTCAGATACCATGGCGCCTACGCTATGGATCTTCGTGTAGGCGGTCAAGTGCAGTACGTCGACTACTTGGGCAACGTGACCCGCTTCGCGGTCGAGCTCGTGAACACGGGCCACGCGGACGAGTTGACGGCCGATTCGGCCGAGATGCTCTCACAGCACGGGATCGCCCGCCCCGGGCGCGAGGAGCTCGCGCCGTTGGTGGGGCTGATCCAGGAGGCGCTCCAGCAGTTGGTGGACCAGGCGCCGCCGAAGGCCGTCGAGCGGCTGCTCGACCTGCACCCGCCCCAGCTGCGCCTCTCCGACCACGACGGGGCCGGAGTGCCGCACATCCACTTCGCCCCGGACAACTCCCCTGCCGCGCCGTGGATCGGACGGACCGTCGCCGCGACGCTGGCCCATCTCGCCACCCGCGACCCCGGACTCACGCTCGGCCGCTGCGCGGCGGACGGCTGCCCGCGGTTCTTCGTCGACCAGTCCCGCAACCGCACCCGCCGCTTCTGCGGCAACTCCTGCGCGAGCCGCACCACCGTCGCCGCATACCGGGCCCGGGCAGCGGGCCGCTGAGCACGCAACGGCCGGGATGGCCCGGCGGGACTCAGGCGGACGGGTGCCCCTCGACGTCCAACTCCGCGAGGGCGGCGTCAAGGCGGTCGCGCTCGGCGGCATGGGCGCGGGCGGCGAGGCGGAGGGCGTGGGCGGCGTGGGACAGCTCGGGGCTGTCGGAGAGGCTGATGGCGTCCGCCTCGGCGTGGGCGCGGAGCTTGTCCGCGACGGCGCGGGCGGCGCGGAGGGACTCGCGCAGGCGGGCGGGGTCCTGGAGATGGCCGAGCCAGAGGCGGAAGGCGGCCGGGAGGGGCGCGCGGGCGAGCCAGCCACGGAGCGCGTCCTCCCCGGATGGGGTGAGCCGGTAGCGCCGCCTGGCGCCCAGTTCGCCCGGGAGGGTTTCGACGGCGACGTAGCCCGCCGCCTCGAGGCGGAACAGCTCCCGGTAGATGTCGCCGGACGAGGGGCTCCAGTAGAAGTGAGCCAGCGTCTGCCCGGCCCACTTCTTCAGCTCGTAGCCCGTCAGCTCTCGCCCGAAGGAGAGCAGCCCGAGCACGGCCCAGGAAGTCGTCGGCAGCGACTCAGCATCCACCAAGAAATTTTAGGTGCACCGACAAGCGGCCTTCTCTTCGCGGGATGCCAAGGGAGGTGACGTCCCGTCCGAGAAGGCCCTCGGGGGGCACCGCTCAGATCTCGCCGCGGAGCTTGGCGAGCGCCTCGGCCAGGATCGCCTCGCCGTCGGCGTCGCTGCGGCGCTCCCGCACGTAGGCGAGGTGGGTCTTGTACGGCTCCGTACGCGGCGGCGCGGGCGGGTTCTCCTCGTCCTGGCCGGCCGGGAAGCCACAGCGCGGGCAGTCCCAGGTGTCCGGGATCTGGGCGTCGGAGGCAAAGCTGGGCTTCGTCTCGTGCCCGTTGGCGCACCAGAAGGAGATCCGGAGGCGCGGGGCGGACTCGCCGCGCTCGGCCTCTCCCATCGGGCCGGCCCCGACCCTGCTGCCACGAATGGCGTTGCCACTTGCCACGGTCTGACTCCCTGCGTGATGGTGCGGTACTGCGAAAGTCGTCCCGGTGGCTCGCCCCGGGCGAAGGTCGTCCTAGTGTACGGAACGCATAAGCGTCGCCCCACACCCGCGTCGGTGACGACCGTCACCCATGATAGGCGTGGAGGCGACGCTCCGTCAGAACTCCTGACTTCACCCCGCTGAGCTGCTGGAACTCAGCCGTTCTTGGCCTTCATCAGCAGCGACAGGACGATGATGCAGACGAACCAGCCGACGCCCATGAAGATGGTGATGCGGTCCAGGTTGCGCTCGGCCACCGCCGAACCACCACCCGTGGAGGACATGCCTCCACCGAACATGTCGGACAGGCCGCCGCCCTTGCCCTTGTGGAGCAGGACCAGGATGACCATCATCACGCTGAAGAAGATCAGCGCGATGGAGAAACCGAGGATCACAGCCGGACCTATCTTGTCGATGCGGGACTGCTGGCGGTAAGGACCCGAGCCTGTTGGTTCGGGCCCTACCACCTTAGGCGTGCGACAGCCTACGGGAAAGCGGCCGCCCCCAGATACCTCTGCGGGGCAGCCCGGCTACGAGACGGCCTGGTCGCGGTACCGGACGATGCGGACGAACTCCTCCGCGTCGAGCGAGGCGCCGCCGACCAGCGCGCCGTCCACGTCGGGCTTGGCCATGATGCCGGCCGCGTTGCTGCCCTTGACGGAGCCGCCGTACAGCACGCGGACGGCGTCCGCGACGCCCTGGTCGTACAGCTCGGCCAGTCGGGTCCGGATCGCGCCGCAGACCTCCTGCGCATCCTCGGGCGTGGCCACCTCGCCGGTGCCGATGGCCCAGACGGGCTCGTAGGCGATGACGATCGTGGCGACCTGCTCGGCCGTGACGTCGGCGAGCGCACCGTCGACCTGGGCGAGGGTGTAGCCGACCTGGTTGCCGGCCTTGCGGACGTCCAGGCCCTCGCCGACGCAGAGGATCGGCGTGATGCCGTTCCGGAACGCCGCCTTGACCTTGGCGTTCACGACCTCCTCGTTCTCGTCGTGGTACTGCCGGCGCTCCGAGTGGCCGATCACCGCGTAGGCGCACTTCAGCTTGGCCAGCATCGGGCCGGAGATCTCGCCCGTGTAGGCGCCGGAATCGTGCGCGGAGATGTCCTGGGAGCCGTACTTGATCTTCAGCTTGTCGCCGTCGACCAGGGTCTGCACCGAGCGCAGGTCGGTGAACGGGGTCAGCACCGCCACCTCCACCGCCTCGTAGTCCTTGTCGTTGAGCGCGAAAGCGAGCTTCTGGGTGTGGGCGATGGCCTCGAGGTGGTTGAGGTTCATCTTCCAGTTGCCGGCCATCAGCGGCTTGCGGGTGACGCCTGTGTCGGTCATGTCTGAGGTGCTCACTTCTCCAGTGCGGCCAGACCCGGCAGGGCCTTGCCTTCGAGGTACTCCAGGCTGGCGCCGCCACCCGTGGAGATGTGGCCGAACTTCGACTCGTCGAAGCCGAGCAGGCGCACGGCCGCGGCCGAGTCGCCGCCGCCGACGACGGTGAAGGCGTCCGAGTCGAGCAGGCCCTGTGCGACGGCGCGGGTGCCGTCGGCGAAGGCCGGGTGCTCGAAGACGCCCATCGGACCGTTCCAGAAGACCGTCTTCGCGTCGGCCAGCTTGGCCGCGAACAGCTCCTCGGTCTTCGGGCCCACGTCCAGGCCCATCTTGCCCGCAGGCATGGCGTCCACGCCGACGACCTCGACGTCGCCGACCGGGGCCTTGGTCTTCAGGTCGGGGAAGCTGCCCGAGACGCGCGCGTCGACGGGGAGCACGAACTCCACGCCCTCGCGCTCGGCACGGGCCAGGTACTCGCGGACCACCGGAATCTGGTCCTCCTGCAGCAGCGAGCTGCCGACCTCGTGGCCCTGGGCCGCGAGGAAGGTGAACATCATGCCGCCGCCGACCAGAATCCGGTCGGCCTTGCCCAGCAGGTTGTCGATCACGGCCAGCTTGTCGGAGACCTTGGCGCCGCCGAGCACGACGACGTAGGGGCGCTCCACGTCCTCGGTGAGGCGCTTGAGCACGCCCACCTCGGTGCCGATGAGCAGGCCGGCCGCGTGCGGCAGACGGGCTGGCAGGTCGTAGACGGAGGCGTGCTTGCGGTGCACCGCGCCGAAGCCGTCGCCGACGTAGAGGTCGGCTAGGGCCGCGAGCTGGTCGGCGAACTCGCCGCGCTCGGCGTCGTCCTTGCTGGTCTCGCCGGGGTTGAAGCGCAGGTTCTCGATCACGGCCACCTGGCCGGGCTCGAGGCCCTTCACGGCGTCGTGGGCGGCCGGGCCGACGGTGTCCTGGGCGAAGGCCACCGGCTTGCCGAGCAGCTCGGCGAGCCGCTCGGCTGCCTGGAGCAGCGAGAACGCCGGATCCGGGGCGCCCTTCGGGCGGCCCAGGTGCGAGGCGACGATCACCTTGGCGTCGGCCTCGACCAGCTTGGAGATGGTGGGCAGCACGGCGCGGATGCGGCCGTCGTCGGTGATCAGGCCGTCCGACATCGGCACGTTCAGGTCGGCGCGGACGAAGACGCGCTTGCCGGCGACACCGGGGCCGGCGATCAGGTCGTCGATGGTCTGCATGGTCGGGCTGAATCCCTCTTCTGGTTCTCGGGGGCGTGGGCGTTTCTCGGTCAACTTAGGTCAACTCGGTCAATGAGTGCAGCGCACGCACACAGGGTCCGGACGATATCGCCCGGACCCTGTCTGCTTCACACTGGCTTACCCGTCGTCCTCGCTCGTCAGAGCTGGTTGCCGACCGCGACGGTCAGGTCGACGAGGCGGTTGGAGTAGCCCCACTCGTTGTCGTACCAGCCGAAGACCTTGACCTGGTTGCCCTGGACCATGGTCAGCGGCGCGTCGAAGATGCAGGAGAAGGGCGAGTTGACGATGTCGCGGGAGACGATCGGGTCCTCGTTGTAGGACAGGATGCCCTTCAACTGCCCCTCGGCGGCCTTCTGGTAGGCGGCGTTGACCTCGTCCTTGGTGACCTCGCGCTGCAGGGTCACCACCAGGTCGGTGATCGAACCGGTCGGCACCGGGACGCGCAGCGAGGTGCCGTCCAGCTTGCCCTTCAGCTCCGGCAGCACCAGCGCGGTGGCCTTGGCGGCGCCGGTCGACGTCGGGATGATGCTCAGCGCGGCGGCGCGCGCACGACGCAGGTCCTTGTGCGGGAAGTCCAGCGTGACCTGGTCGTTGGTGTACGCGTGCACGGTCGTCATGAAGCCGGTGACGATCCCGAACGCCTCGTGCAGCACCTTCGCCAGCGGCGCAACACAGTTGGTGGTGCAGGACGCGTTGGAGATGATGCTCTGCGCGGCCACGTCGAGCTTGTCGTCGTTGACGCCCATGACGACGGTGATGTCCTCGCCCGAGGCCGGGGCGGAGATGAGGACCTTCTTGGCGCCGGCCTCCAGGTGCTTCTTCGCACCGTCGGCACTGGTGAAGTGGCCGGTGGACTCGATCACGATGTCCGCGCCCAGCTCGCGCCAGGGCAAGTTGGCGGGGTCGCGCTCGGCGGTGACCTTGAAGGTCTTCCCGTCGACGGTGATGGTGTCATCCGTGTGGGTGACCTCCGCGTGGAAGGTTCCCAGGGTCGAGTCGTACTTCAGCAGGTGCGCCAGGGTCTTGGTGTCGGTCAGGTCGTTGACACCGACGATCTCGATGTCGGCGCCCTGGGACGCGATCGCTCGGAAGTAGTTGCGGCCGATTCGGCCAAAACCGTTGATGCCTACCCGGATCGTCACGAACCGATCTCCTCGCTGGTACGTCGGCCTTCGCCGGCCGACGAGCTGGAAATTTTGGGATGTCCCCGACCGCTTACGACCCTACCTCCGCAAGGTGTTCTTGAGCACATCCGCCCGGCTTGTGGACAGCTGAGTTTTGGCAGTACAGACAGTTGCGGATGGCCGGGTGATCCACTTCGAGCCGCGGGTCGGGCGCCGGGTCCATGGCCGCGGTGAGGCGCCGGCGCAGCGGCGGGCCCAGCCTGCGGTCCACCCACCGGTCCAACCCCGCGGCCAGCAGCAGGGAGAAGGCCAGACCCGACGCGACCGCGGGCAGCAGCCCGACACCGGGCAGCACCTTGAGCACACCGCGGGCCACGGGCACGCCGAGACTCTGGTGGACCAGGTAGAAGGGGTAGGTGAGCGCACCGGCGACGACCAGGACCCGTGAGCGCACCCCGCGGAGCGGCCCGGGGCCGGCCAGCGCCAGCAGGAGCAGGAACCCCGTCAGCACGGCCGCGCTGACGGGCCAGCTCGGGCTCGCGCCGCGCCCGGCGGGGACGACGTGCTCGGCGACGCGGTCGTGCAGCACCGTCAGCGCGTAGCACCACGCGAAGCCGGCCAGCAGCCACAGCAGCAGGTTGGCGCCGAAGCGGTGCATCAAATAGAGCGCGATGCCGGTGACGAAGAGGCCCGTGTACTGGCTGAGCAGGAACTCGTCCAGGACGGCCGAGTGCAGCTCGCGGCCGATGGCGGCCAGGGTCAGCCAGAGGAAGCCGAAGGCGACGGCGCGCCGGTAGGTCAGCCCGACCAGCAGCAGCCCGCCCATCAGCAGGTAGAAGCGGGCCTCCACCCACAGCGTCCAGGCGACGCCGTCGGTGGCCCGCAGCCCCAGCGGGCCCGGAATCATCGTCAGATTACCCAGGCTGGTGCGCAGATCGGTGGGGGCGCCCGAACGCTGGCCTGCCAGCACGGCGAGGCTGCCGACGAGCACGATCAGGACGACGACGGTCCAGTAGAGCGGGAAGAGCCGGGCGATCCGGGAGACGGCGAACTGCGCGGGGGTGCGGCCCCAGCAGCTCATGCAGATGACGAAGCCGCTGATCAGGAAGAACGCCTCGACGCCGAGCCAGCCGTAGCCGCTGACGGCGTGCAACAGCGGTGCGGCCTGCGGCAGGTCGCGGCCCTTGCCCCAGAAGTCCGGGGTCGGCGTGCCCAGGTAGTGGTAGGCGGCGACGGCCGCGGCCGCCAGCAGCCGGAGCCCGTCGACGGCCGCCAACCGGGGCGCGGCCACGGCGGAGCGCGGCCGGAGCCTGGCGCGGAGCGGCTCGGAGCGAGGCTCGGAGCGAGGGAAAAAGGGCATGGCGAGGTACTCCTCCGGCACGCAGGCGAGGACGAGGGGGGTGACGAGGAGGTGGGCGGCCCCGGCCCATGGGGGCCGCTGCGGGCTCAGAGGCGGTTGCGGCCGACGGTGCGGTAGCTCAGCAGCAGGGCGGTGGCGGCCAGTGCCAGCATGATCGCGGCGGCGGTCCACTGCGTCGCCCAGAGCTGGCCGGCGTCGTGGTAGATCTCGAAGGTGCGCGATCCGGCAGGACAGCCGCCGGGCTCGCACTGGGCGTAGGAGAGCCGGTGGCCGTCGGTGGTGACGACGCCGTCGGCCATCAGCCAGTCGTCCGGGCGCAGGTCGTACCCGTGCGGCGGGAAGATGGTCCGGGCCGGCTGGAGGTCGCCCCGCAGTGCGGTCAACAGCAGTGCGACACCGCCGAATCCGGCCACGCTGGCGGCGATCGCCGGGAGGGTGCGCCGCCACAGCGCCCCGCACAGCACCCCGAGGGCGAAGGCCAGTACCGTGCCGGCGGCGAGCACCGGGCCGAAGGAGTTGAAGGGCAGCGGCGCGTAGCCGGACGACTCCCGCAGCACGGCCGGACTCGCGGCCAGGTACAGCCGGGTGCCGAGCAGCGCCGCCACGGCTCCCGTCAGCACGGACGCGCCGCCGAGAACCAGCAGTCGGCCGGTGAGCCAGCGGCCGCGGGGGACGGCCTGGGTCCAGGCCAGTCGGTACGTTCCCTGCTCGTACTCCCTGGCCAGCAGCGGCGCCCCGAGCAGCGCACCGACCAGCAGCGGGACCGCCAGGAGGGCGAGCTGCACGTCCTCGGCGGACAGGACCGCCCCGGTCAGGTCGAGGTTGAGCGCCTGGCAGACGTCGGCGAGGCGGGCCCCGCCGCAGTTCGCGGCGGACCAGGCGCTGTGCGCCGAGGCGACCGAGTCGGCCGTGGTCAGGACCGGACCGGCGAGCACCAGCAGGCCCAGGCCGAGGAGGGCGAGCAGGCGCCGGTGGTGGTGCAGGGCCTCCCCGGTCACGGCGAGAAGGCCGACGCGCACGGGCCGCTCCTCGCGCACCCTCAGCGGCACCTGTTCCAGCGTCGGCGCGCTCATGCGATCAACGCTCATGCGATCAGCGCTCCATGGGGCGCGTCGGGGCGCATTCCGGGCGCGAGCCAGCGCCCCGGGCCGGGGGCGTGCAGGTAGGAGACGACGAGCTCGTCGAGGGTGGGGCCGTCGGCGTCCGCCGCGGCGGCATCCGGCCGCTCGCGCCGGACCAGGACGCTGCTGCCGTCCCGGTCGACGAACCGGTGCGCGGTGAGCAGCTCGGACAGTTGGCCCGCGAGCCTGACCTGTCCGGCGTCGAGCAGCACCAGGTGGTCCACGACCTCGTCCAGGTCGGTGAGGATGTGCGTGGAGAGCATCACGGTGGCGCCGTGGTCGGCCACGTCGGCCAGGAGCAGGCCCAGGACGGCGCGCCGCACCAGCGGGTCGAGTTCCGCCAGCGGTTCGTCCAGGAGCATCAGTTGCGGCGCCTTGCCGCGGACCGTCGCGAGGGCGGCGAGGGTGCGCTGCCCGCCGGAGAGGGCGCCGATCCTGGCGTCGAGCGGCACCCGGCCGAGGCCGAGCAGTTCCAGGGCCCGGTCCTGGTGCCAGCGGACGTTGGTCCGCCGCCCCGTCGCCAGCAGCTCGGCGACGGTCATCCGCCGGTAGAGACTGCGGCGCTGGTCGAGGTAGCCGACCGCGGGCAGCGCCTGGGCGCTTCCCGCAGGCCTGCCGAGCACCGTGATCCGGCCGGAGTCCGGGCCGACCAGTCCGGCGGCCGCCGACAGCAGCAGGCTCTTTCCCGCACCGTTGGGGCCGACGACTCCGCACACCGCCCCGCGGGGCAGGCGCAGCGAGCACGCGTCGAGCAGGGTGCGTCGCCTGTGGCGCAGGGTCAGCTCCACCGCCTCCAGGGCGGCGGACCCGGGTATCACGCCGGCTCCCCGTTGCCCGAGTGGGACGGCTGGAACAGCCGCTCGACGGCGGAGGCCGTCAACGCCAGCACGTCCTCACGTTCCAGGCCGTGCTCGCGTGCCCGGGCGACCCAGGCGTCCAGCTCCTCCCGCAGCTCCTCGGTCGCCGCGCCCTCGGCGCGGCCGAGGGTGCGGACCACGAACGTGCCCAGCCCCTGGCGGGACTCGACGAGCCCGGCCCGCTGGAGCTCCTGGTAGGCCCGCAGCACGGTGTTCGGGTTCACCGCCGTGGCGGCCACGACCTCGCGGGCGGTCGGCAGCTTGTCGCCGAGGCGCAGCGTGCCGACCCGCAGGGCCTGCTGGGTCTGCTGCACGATCTGCTGATAGGCCGGGACGCCGCTCCCCTTGCGCAGCCGGAACTCCACCGCGATACCCCTTTCACTAATTGATTAGAGAAAGTAGTCAGGAGCGGCAGGCGTGTCAAACAAAAGTCGCCCGGCGCACCAGCGGTGCACCAGGCGACTTCCCAGGGGGCGGGCGCCCCGACCGACGCGCTAGCCGGCCACCATCTCCTCCGTCAGGCTCTGCTCGGTGTTCGGCAGCCCCAGCTCGCCCGCGCGCTTGTCGGCCATGGCCAGCAGGCGCCGGATCCGGCCGGCGACCGCGTCCTTGGTGAGCGGCGGGTCGGCAAGGGAGCCCAGCTCCTCCAGCGAGGCCTGCTTGTGCTCCATGCGCAGACGCCCGGCGGCGGCCAGATGCTCCGGCACGTCGTCGCCGAGGATCTCCAGCGCCCGCTGCACCCGCGCGCCCGCGGCCACCGCGGCCCGCGCGGACCGGCGCAGGTTCGCGTCGTCGAAGTTCGCCAGGCGGTTCGCCGTGGCCCGGACCTCGCGGCGCATGCGCCGCTCCTCCCAGGCGAGCACGGACTCGTGCGCACCCAGCCGCGTCAACAGCGCGCCGATCGCATCACCGTCGCGGATGACGACCCGGTCCACGCCGCGGACCTCGCGGGCCTTCGCCGGGATGCCGAGCCGGCGGGCCGCGCCGACCAGCGCCAGCGCCGCCTCCGAACCCGGGCAGGTGATCTCCAGCGACGAGGACCGACCCGGCTCCGTCAGGGAGCCGTGCGCGAGGAACGCGCCCCGCCACGCCGCCTCCGCGTCGCACGTCGCGCCGGAGACCACCGCCGGGGGGAGACCCCGGATCGGGCGCCCGCGCCCGTCCACCAGGCCCGTCTGCCGCGCCAGCAGATCGCCGTCCTTGACCACCCGCACCACGTACCGGCTGCCGCGGCGCAGCCCGCCCGGGGCCATCACCACCAGGTCCGAGGAGTGTCCGAAGATCTCCAGCAGGTCCTTGCGCAGCCGCCTTGCCGCTACCCCGGTGTCCAGCTCGGCCTCGATCACGATGCGTCCGCTCACGATGTGCAGACCGCCCGCGAAGCGGAGGATCGCCGACACCTCTGCCTTGCGGCAGCAAGCCCGGGTGACGGGAAGCCGACTGATTTCGTCCTTCACAGCTGCCGTCATCGCCATGGCGCGATCCTTCCATGCGTTCTGAAGATCCGGTCGTACGCGGCGGCCAGAAGCTCCGGGTCGTGTCGCGCGCCGTCGCTCGCCGCGACGGGCGCCAGGACGAGCTCGGCGCCGAGGCGCTTGGCCGCGTCCCGCAACGCCTCGCAGTCCGCGACGGCACCCACCGCCGCGGAGTCCGCGAGGACGAAGTCCAGCTCGACGCCGCGGGCGTGCTCCAGGAAGACCTCCAGGTGCCGCTGCGGCGAGAAACCCTCGGTCTCGCCGGGCTGGGCGACCAGGTTGAGCGCCAGCACCTTGCGGGCCTGCGTCCCGGTCACCGCGTCGCGCAGCTGAGGGACCATCAGATGCGGCAGAACGCTGGTGAACCAGGAACCGGGGCCGAGCACGACCCAGTCCGCGGCGTGCACCGCCTCCACCGCCTCGGGGACCGCGGGCGGATCCTCGGGCAGCAGCCTGATCGCCTCCACGGTACCCGGCGTCACGGCGACCTCGGCCTGACCGTGGACGATGCTCACCCCATCGGGCTCCGCCGGGTCCAGCCCGCGCACCGTCGCCTCGATGTGCAGCGGGACGGCCGACATCGGCAGCACCCGGCCGTGCGCGCCGAGCAGTCGGCCGACCCACTCCAGCGCGGCGACCGGGTCGCCCAGCTTCTCCCACAGCGCGACGATCAGCAGGTTGCCCAGGGCGTGGCCGTGCAGCTCGCCGTCGCTCTGGAAGCGGTGCTGGATGACCTCGGACCAGGTGCGGCCCCACTCGTCGTCGCCGCACAGCGCGGCCAGCGCCTTGCGCAGGTCACCGGGCGGGAGAACCCCCAGCTCGTCGCGGAGCCGACCGCTGGAGCCGCCGTCGTCCGCGACGGTGACCACCGCGGTCAGCTCGTCGGTGAGCCGCCGCAGGGCGCGCAGGGAGGCGGAGAGCCCCTGGCCGCCGCCGAGCGCGACGATCCGCGGGGCCCGTCTGTCACGACGACGTGCCGCTCGGAACGCTCCGCCCGGCCCGCCGGCCGCGCCGCTGTAGGTTCCCGCCAACCCGCGCCCCTATCGCCTCAGCGTGGCGAGACGCGGCCCGGTTACCGCCCGTGCCGCCGCCTCGTCACTCACGCCCCATGTCCCGGTGGACGAGCACCGTCTCCAGGCCGTCGGCGATCAGGCGCTTGGCCAGCCGTTCCGACATCGCCACACTGCGGTGCTTTCCTCCGGTGCAGCCTACGGCAATCGTCATATAGCGCTTTCCCTCGCGGCGGTAGCCCTCGGTGACGATCCGCAGCAGCTCGGCGTAGCCGTTGAGGAACTCCTTGGCGCCCGGCTGGTCGAAGACGTAGCGGGCGACCTCCTCGTCGGTGCCGGTGTGGGCGCGCAGCTCGGGGACCCAGTGCGGGTTGGGCAGGAAGCGGCAGTCCACGACCAGGTCGGCGTCGACGGGCAGGCCGTACTTGAAGCCGAAGGACATGACCGTGGCCCGGAGCTCCGGCTCCTCGTCGTCGGCGAAGTGCGCGTCCATCTTGGCGCGCAGCTCGTGGACGTTGAGGTTGGAGGTGTCGATCACGAGGTCGGCCTCGCCGCGCAGCTCGCGCAGCAGCTCCCGCTCGCGCTCGATGCCGTCGACGATCCGGCCCTCGCCCTGGAGCGGGTGCGGGCGGCGGACGTTCTCGAAGCGGCGGACCAGCGCCTCGTCGGAGGCCTCCAGGAAGACGACGCGCAGGCGGACGCCGCCCTTCTCCAGGTCGTCCAGGGCCGTGCGCAGGTCGTCGAAGAAGCTGCGCCCCCGCACGTCCACCACGGCGCTTATCCGGGCCACCGCGCCCTGGGAGCGCGCACCGAGGTCGACCATGGTCGGTATCAACGCCGGCGGCAGGTTGTCGACGACGAACCAGCCGAGGTCCTCCAGGCACTTGGCTGCCGTGCTGCGACCGGCCCCCGACATGCCCGAGATGATCACCAGCTCAGGCACCTCGGAACTGTCCTGTGGCTCGGTCTGCACCAGCCTCTCAGGCGTACTCACTTCTTTCTCCCCGCTTTCGGTCACATCAGTACAAACAACGCGCGTGGTCGTCTAGGGCTTCCCCTCATCACTCTCCGGAGTGACCAGAATCTCAGGAGTGACGCCCATGATGTCCGACTCTTCCATAATCTCGCCCGTCGCCATGTTCACCGCCGGAGCACTCGGTGTACGCGAGGCCAACGCTGCGGCAACGGCCTCCGCCGTACGCCGCCCCACCCCCGGCACCTCGCAGATCTCGTCGATCGTCGCCGCTCTGAGCTTCTTCAGCGAGCCGAAGTGCTTCAGCAGCGCCTGACGACGGGACTCGCCGAGGCCCGGGACGGAGTCGAGAGCGCTGCTCGTGGCGCGCTTGCCCCGCTTCTGGCGCTGGTAGGCGATGGCGAAGCGGTGCGCCTCGTCGCGCACGCGCTGCAACAGGTAGAGCCCCTCGCTGGAGCGCGGCAGGACCACCGGGTCGTCCTCGTCCGGCAGCCAGACCTCCTCCAGGCGCTTGGCCAAGCCACAGAGTGCCACATCGGTGACGCCGGCCTCCATCAGCGCCTGCTGTGCCGCGGCGACCTGCGGCTGGCCGCCGTCGACGACGATCAGCTGCGGCGGATAGGCGAAGCGCCGGGCCCGGCCCGTCTCCGGGTCTTTGAGATTTTCGGCCTTCGCCGGCGCCTGCTCCTGGTGCCGGAAGCGGCGGGTGATCACCTCGCGCATGGAGCGGACGTCGTCCTGGCCCTCGAAGCCCTTGATCGAGAAGCGCCGGTACTCGGACTTGCGGGCCAACCCGTCCTCGAAGACGACCATGGACGCGACCACGTCCTGGCCCTGGAGGTGGGAGATGTCGTAGCACTCGATCCGCAGCGGCGCGCTCTCCAGCCCGAGCGCGTCGGCGATCTCCTGCAGCGCGACGCTGCGGGTGGTGAGGTCGGCGGCCCGCTTGGTCTTGTGCAGCGCGAGCGCCTGCGCCGCGTTGCGCTCCACCGTGGTCATCAGCTCGCGCTTGTCGCCGCGCTGCGGCACCCGCAGGTCCACCCGGCTGCCGCGGCGCTCCGCGAGCCAGGCCAGCACCGGCTCGACCGGCTCGGGCAGCGCGGGCACCAGCACCTCGCGCGGGACGCCCTCGCCGCGCTCCTCGCCGTAGAGCTGGAGCAGGGCGTGCTCGACCAGGGAGGCGGTGTCGATCTGCTCGACCTTGTCCGTCACCCAGCCGCGCTGCCCGCGCACCCGGCCGCCGCGCACGTGGAAGATCTGCACGGCCGCCTCGAGCTCGTCCTCGGCGAGGGCGAACAGGTCGGCGTCGGTGCCGTCGCCGAGGACCACGGCGTTCTTCTCCATCGCGCGCCGCAGCGCCTCTATGTCGTCGCGCAGCCGGGCGGCCTTCTCGTACTCCATCTCCATGGCCGCCTCGCGCATCTGTGCTTCCAGGCGCTTGACGTAGGTGCCGGCGTGACCGGCCATGAAGTCGCAGAACTCCTCGGCGAGTTCGCGGTGCTCCGCACCCGAGATCCGCCCGACGCAGGGGGCGGAGCACTTGCCGATGTAGCCGAGCAGACAGGGCCGCCCGATCTGCTCCGCCCGCTTGAACACCCCGGCGGAGCAGGTGCGGACGGGGAAGACGCGCAGCATCAGGTCGACCGTCTCGCGGATCGCCCAGGCGTGCCCGTAGGGTCCGAAGTACCGCACGCCCTTCTTCTTCGACCCGCGCATCACCTGCACGCGCGGGAACTCCTCGTTCATGGTGACGGCGAGGAACGGGTAGCTCTTGTCGTCCCGGTACTTCACGTTGAAGCGTGGGTCGAACTCCTTGATCCAGGTGTACTCCAGCTGGAGCGCCTCGACCTCCGTGCCGACCACGGTCCACTCGACGGACGCGGCCGTCGTCACCATCGTCCGGGTGCGCGGGTGCAGGTTCGCCAGATCCTGGAAGTAGCTCGACAGACGCTGGCGCAGGCTCTTGGCCTTGCCGACGTAGATCACGCGCGAGTCGGCGTCGCGGAACTTGTAGACCCCGGGCGAGTCCGGAATCTGCCCCGGCGCGGGACGGTAGGTGGAGGGGTCGGCCATGCGTCCTACCGTACCGACCAGGTGTGACGACGGGGTCGCGTCCCGTGTGCGATCTCCGTCCCGGCTTCGTCCGCGCTTCGTCCGGGCGCCGGGAGTCCTCAGGCGGGGTACGGGTGGAAGGCCACCGTGGGAATCGGGAAGCCGAGCTGTTCGGGCAGCGGGATGGGCTGCCCGAAGACGCCCTTGGCGTGCTCGGCGTAGACGCCGTCGACGAGACGCAGGACCAGCCAGGTCCCGTCGCGCGGGTCGACGATCACGTAGACCGGGATGCCCGCGCGCTCGTAGGCCGCGCGCTTGTCCTCGTAGTCACGCCTGGCCGCCCCGCGCCCCGCACCCACCGTCTCGACCACTGCCCGGACGATCGCGGCCGGCCAGTCGCGGACGTCCTCCGGGATGTCGTCGCCGTGGGCGATCGCTACGTCGGGGCGCGGCTTGTCGGTGGGGCCGATGTCGATGCCGCGCTCGGAGAACGCCTGGAACGGCTCGGGCGTCGTGCGCACGAAGACCCGGCCGGGGACGTCGTGCAGGTGGGTGGGGTTCGCCTGCATCACGATCTGCGAGTCGAGCAGCTCCGCCCAGGCTCCGCCCGGCAGCTCCAGCTCGTCCCACAGGCGCAGGATCTCCCGCTCCTCGTCGCCCTGGTAGGTCATGTCCTCAGAATAGCCAGCCCGAAAACCGTTGGCGGCGAGCCGTCGCCGGACGGCACGATGGTGCGCATGTTCCCGGTCGCCATCGCCCAGTTCCCCGCACTCGCGGGCGCGATGGCTGCTGCCCTGACGGCGGCGACCGCCGCACACGCAGACGCAGGCGCACTGGCACTCGCAGGTGCTGCCGCGTTCGGCGGCGCGCGAAGCTGACCTTCCCCGGGTCGATCCCCCGGGACCTCTGCCGGGGAAGGTCGGCCCCGCCTTTGAGGTCCCGTCAGGAGCGAACCCCCGGAGAAGAGAAGCGTCATGGCCAAGCAGGCCTTCGTGCGGACCAAGCCGCACCTCAACATCGGCACCATGGGTCACGTCGACCACGGCAAGACCACCCTCACCGCCGCCATCACCAAGGTGCTGGCCGAGCACGGCGGCGCCGCCTTCGTGCCGTTCGACCGGATCGACCGCGCCCCGGAGGAGGCCGCCCGCGGCATCACCATCAACATCGCGCACGTCGAGTACGAGACGGCCACCCGGCACTACGCCCACGTCGACATGCCCGGCCACGCCGACTTCGTGAAGAACATGATCACCGGTGCGGCCCAGCTGGACGGCGCCATCCTCGTGGTCTCCGCGCAGGACGGAGTCATGCCGCAGACCTCCGAGCACGTGCTGCTGGCCCGGCAGGTCGGTGTCGAGCACGTCGTCGTCGCGCTGAACAAGGCCGACGCCGGCGACCCGGAGCTGCTGGACCTGGTCGAGCTGGAGGTGCGCGAGCTGCTCACCGCCCACGGCTACGACGGCGCGGGGCTGCCCGTCGTGCGGGTGTCCGGGCTGCGGGCGCTGGAGGGCGACCCGGCCTGGTCGGCGGCGCTGCTGGAGCTGCTGGACTCCGTGGACGCGTACGTGCCCACGCCCGTCCGGTACACCGACGCGCCGTTCCTGATGCCCGTCGAGAACGTGCTGACCATCACCGGCCGCGGCACGGTGGTGACCGGTGCGGTCGAGCGCGGCACGGTGCGCATGGGCGACCGGATCGACGTCCTCGGCTACGGCTCGGAGCTTGGCTCCGTCGTCACCGGTGTGGAGACCTTCGGCCGCACCATGGAGAGCGCGGAGGCGGGCGACAACGTCGCGCTGCTGCTGCGCGGCGTCCAACGCGGCCAGGTCCGGCGCGGGATGGTCGTCGCGGCGGCGGGCAGCGCCTCGGTGCACCGGGTGTTCACCGCCCGCGTGCACCTGCTCTCCGGCGCCGACGGGGGCCGCCGCACGCCCATCACCAGCGGCTACCGCCCGCAGTTCTACCTGCGGACCGGTGACGTCGTCGGCGACGTGCTGCTGCCGCAGGACGTGGCGGTCGCGCTCCCGGGCGAGACGGTCGAGATGACGGTGACGCTCGGTCAGGCCGTGCCGCTGGAGCCGGGGCTCGGCTTCGCGGTCCGCGAGGGCGGTCGCACCGTGGCGGCCGGCGCGGTCGAGACGATCGTCGAGTAGCGCCCGCAGCGCCGCACCGGGGCACGGCTCCACCGTGCGCGAGCGGCGTGACGCACGTGCAGGCCGGCCAGTGCGAACCGCGCTGTCCGGCCTGCACGGAGCACTCAGCCGCACGGGCTCGTATCCCCCGATCCGAGCCCGTGCGGCGGCGTTCCGACGCCCCGGAGCGAGCACCGAGTCCCGGCGATCCCCCCGCCTCGGTGCAACGGTGACGTCGGGGCACGCCCATGCCCCCGTCTGGCCGGCCGACGCTCCCCCCGGACCGTCGGCCGAGCCGATAACGGAATATTCCACGCACACGCCAACGGATCACCAACAGTCCACGCCCCCGCGGGGGAAACCCCAGTTGGGCGCGGGTCGGCCGCAGTCGAACCGGACTGTTAGCATCCTTCGCGCCTCCCTTTCGCGCACCAGGTCGCCGGGCGAGGTGAGGGGTGGGAGATGCGATTCGGGCTGCTCGGGCCGCTCATGGTCGAGGGTGCGGCGGGCACGGTGCCGCTGACCTCGCCCAAGGGACGGCTGCTGCTCGGCGCGCTGCTGCTGCGCGCCAACGAGACGGTGCCGACGCACGGCCTGCTCGACGCGCTGTGGGGCGACGCCGTGCCGCCGACGGCGCGCGCCTCGTTGCAGAACCATGTCGCCCGGCTGCGCGGCCTTTTCGGCCCGGCCGAGCAGGACCGCATCCGCACCACCCCCTCCGGCTACCTGATCCGGGTGGAGCCGGACGAGTTGGACCTCAAGGAGTTCCAACGCCGCGCCGAGGGCGCCCGGCTGGCCAGGGTCGAGCGCGACTGGGAGGCCGTCAGCAGCGAGGCTGCGCTGGCCCTGCGGCTCTGGCGCGGACGGCTGTTGGAGGACCTCCCCGCGCTGGCCGAGGCGGACGCGGCCGACACCTTCCAGCACGCGCTGGAGAACTCCCGCCTCCAGCTGCGCTCCTGGCGGGCTGCGGCCGAGCTGCGGTCCGGACGCCACCACGACCTCATCCCCGAGCTCACCAGCTGGGCCGCGGAGCACCCGCTCGCGGAGGAGCTGCAGCGCGACCTGATGACCGCGCTGCTGCGCGACGGCCGCCGGGCGGAGGCGCTCGACGTCTACGGCCGCCTGCGGCTGCGCCTGAGCGAGGAGTTGGGCGTCGACCCGGGCGCCGCCGTGCAGGAGGTCTACCTCCAGGCCCTCGCCGAGGACGCCCCGGTCGTTCCGGACACACCGACCGCCTCCTCCCCCGCGAAGACCGGCGCCGCGCCCACCATCCCATCGGCGCGCTGCCAACTCCCCTCTGAGGCTCGCGCGTTCACCGGCCGCGAAGGAGAGGTCCAGCGACTGCTCGACTGCGCCCGGCAGGCCGTGGAGGGCGACGAGACCGGCTGGGCCGTGGTCGCCGCCGTCGACGGCATGGCCGGGGTCGGTAAGTCGGCCCTCGCCGTCCACGTCGCGCAGCAGGTGCGCGCGGACTTCCCCGACGGCCAGCTCTTCCTGGACCTGCGCGGCTGGACGCCCAACGCCGCCCCGATGAGCACCGCCGAGGCCCTCGACGCGCTGCTGCGCTCACTCGACGTGCCACCGCAGACGATCCCCAAGGACCCGGCCGAGCGCGCGGTGCAGCTCCGCGACCGTCTCGCCGGGACCCGGACGCTGATCGTCCTCGACAACGCGCTCAGCAGCGCCCAGATCCGGCCGCTGCTCCCGGCCTCCTCGCGCTGCCTCGTGCTGGTGACCAGCCGCAAGCGGCTGACCGGGCTCGACGACTCGCACGCCGTGTCGCTGCGGGTGCTCAGCGAGCCCGAGTCGCTGACCCTGCTGCGCCGCGTCGCGGGCGCGGAACGGGTCCCCTCGGATCAGCCCGAGGCACGGGAACTGGCCGAGCTGTGCGGCTTCGTACCGCTGGCCCTGCGCATCGCGGCCGCACAGCTGCGCCGACGCCGGTCACTGCGGCTGTCGGACCTGGTGGAGCGCCTGCGCGACGAGCACCACCGGCTCCCCCGGCTCGACCAGCTGGACGGCTCCGACACGGACACCCCGCGTACGAACGGCCCGGACCGGCCCACGCTGAGCGCGGACGGCTCTCCGACGGACGGGGCGGACGCCTCGGAGGCGCTGGAGGACCGGGGGCTCAGCGCGGTGTTCGCGACCTCGTTCACCGCGCTGCCCGCCGCCGAGCAGCGCCTGCTCACCCTGCTCGCCCTGATCCCCGGGGCGGACGTCGACGCCACCGCCGCCGCGGCCCTGCTCGACGAGGACGCCTTCGCCACGGAGCAGTCGCTCGACTCGCTGCTCGACCAGAACCTGCTGATCCAGCACGTCCCCGGCCGCTACGGCTTCCACGACCTGATCCGGCTCTACTGCCGCGAGCCGCGGCGATGGGAGGCGGACGAGCACCAGACGGCGCTCGACCGGCTCCTGGCTCACTACGTGCGCAGCGCCGAGCGGGCCGCCGTGCTGCTGCGCCGCTCACCGCGGGCGGTGGCGGCGCCGGGCGGGGGCGGCGGGGACGCGCCGGACTGGGACGAGGAGTCGGCGCTGGCCTGGATGCGCGCCGAGCGCGAGAACCTGCTGGCCTCGGCACGGTCCGCCATCTCCGACGGTGCGACCGGCCCCGTCACCGGCGGGAGCGCTGACGGGGGCGTCGACGGACGGTCCGCGCACCGGCGCGGCGGCGGTATCGCCCTGGCCCTGGCGCTTGCGCCGCTGCTGCACCAGGAGGGCCCGCTGCCCGACGCCGCGGAGCTCCTGCGGCAGTGCGCCGACGCCGCGGACGCCTCCGGAGACCGGCTCGGCCAGGCCGAGTGCCTCACCGAGCTGGGCCGGATCCACATGCAGCGCGGCGACTTCGCCGACGCGCAGCGCGCCCACGACGTCTCGCTCGCTCTCTACCGCGCCCTGCGCTCGCAGTTGGGCGAGGCGAACGCGATCTACGAGAGCGGCTCCGTCCACATCTACCGAGGGGACTACGCGGCGGCCGCCCCGCTGCTCGAGCAGTGCCTCGAGCTCTACCGCGAGATCGGCAGCGACCTGGGCCAGGCCAACACGCTCTTCCAACTCGGCCGCGCCTACCGGCTCACCGGCGACCTCGCGCGGGGCGGCGAGCGCGGCGAGCGCGCCCTGCGCCTCTACGCCGCCCTGGGCAAACGGTGGGGTGAGGGCCACGTCCTCTGTGATCTGGCGCGCGTGCGCCAGCTGAGCGGCGAGATGCGCGCGGCGGTCGAGCTGGGCGAACAGGCACTCGCCGCGTTCCGCGCCATCGACAACCAGCTCGGCGAGGCCATCGCCTGCCAGACGCTCGGTCGCGTCCACCGGGACCTCGGCGAGCTGGACGCGGCGACGGACCTCTTCGAACGCGCGCTGCTGCTGTTCCGGGCCATGGCGGTCGAGTCGGCGGTCGCCCGCTCCCAGTGGGACCTCGGGCGGGTCCGCTTCGCCGCGGGCGACGTCGACTGCGCAGCCGATCTGCAGGAACAGTCCCTCGCCATCTTCCAGACCACCGGCAACCGCAACGGCCAGGCGAACGCCCGCCACGACCTCGGCCGGGCCCGGCACGCGCAGGGCCGCACGGCGGAGGCGGCGGAGCTGCTGGCCCAGGCGCAGGCCCTCTTCCGGGACCTCGGCGACCCCCACGGCGAGGCGGAGGTCCTCAACAGCACCGGCGCGCTGCGCTCGGACGTCTCCGGGCCGGAGGCGGCACTGCCCTGCTACGAGGAGGCACGGCGGTTGGCCCGCCGCGTCCCCAGCCCCCTGGAGGAGGCCCGTGCCCTGGAGGGCCTGGGCCGCGCGCACGCCGCCCTCGGTGATCCGGCCCGGGCGGAGACCGAACTCCGGCAGGCCCTGGAGCTCTACCGCCGCATCGGCGCCGCGGACGCGGCCGACGTCACGGAGACCCTGCTCGGAACGCTGCCGTTCGGGTAGCGGTACCGAGCCGCCGTTGCGGCCGTTGCGGCCGTTGCGGCCGTTCGCCCCGACCGGCGACCCTCTGCTCTGCCGCGTGGACGGCCGCCGGCACGCGAGCCCGGCTCCGGCCACGGTGCGAACGGCCGGGACCCAGCCACATTGGAGCGGAGTCCTCAGAGCGCCGGGGCGGGCAACGACCCGCGGCCCCAGGGGGCCTGCGGGCGTCGACTCGGGGCCCCTCGGCTCATGGCCGCGGTCGACATCGGGATGACGTGCGCCGCTCGGCGAGGCCGGCCTCCCCGGCTCTGGCCGGCCGGGCCCCGCTGGTGGCTGCCCCGGCTCCTGGAAAGCCGCCCCCGCGGGGCCTCAGCTCAGGGTCGCGACCAGCTTGCCGTTCTGGACGGCGACCGGGATGGAGGGCAGGGCCGTCTGTGCCGGGCCCTGGGCGACCGAGCCGTCGGTGGTCTTGAACTGGCTGCCGTGGCAGGGGCAGGTGATCAGGCCGTTCTGCACCCCGTCCACCACGCAGCCCGCGTGCGTGCAGATCGCACTGAAAGCCTTGTACGTGCCCGCGCTCGGCTGGGTCACGACCACCTGCTGCTCCCGGTAGACCTTGCCACCGCCGACCGGCACATCGCTGGTCGGGCCGAGGGTCACCGGACCCTTCTGCGTCGACCCCGAGGACGCCCCGCCGCAGGCGGACAGCACCGCGACGCCCGCACCGGCGATCCCGACGGCCGCCGCGCCGCGCAGCAGCTGGCGACGGCAGCAACCCGCTGCCTCGGCGCCGGTCGAGGGGTTTGCAGTCACACTGTTCACGGCGGCAGGGTCTCCTCAGGCTGGGGCGGCCCCCGCCCTCGCGGGGAACCGCCCACCACCCTATGCGGCGGGCCTGTGAAGGAGCTCAGGGCCCCGCCGCAGCTCCCGGGCCTCGATCCGCTGCCGGGCCCGCAGCCTCGGCCCGCGCTCCGGCCTACGCCTTGGACGCCGCAGCGGCCTTCTTCCGTGCGGTCGGCTTCTTCCGCGGCTTGGGAACGGAGTCGAAGACCCGCTCCTCGCCCAGGATGTCGCGGAGGAACTTGCCGGTGTGGCTCTCGCCCACGGCCGCGACCGCCTCCGGCGTGCCCTCGGCGACGACCATGCCGCCACCCGAGCCGCCCTCGGGGCCCATGTCGATGACCCAGTCCGCGGTCTTGATGACGTCGAGGTTGTGCTCGATGACGATCACCGTGTTGCCCTTGTCGACCAGGCCCGTCAGCATCTTGATCAGCTTGCTGATGTCCTCGAAGTGCAGGCCCGTGGTCGGCTCGTCCAGGACGTAGATCGTCCGGCCGTTGCTGCGCTTCTGCAGCTCCGAGGCGAGCTTGACGCGCTGCGCCTCGCCGCCGGAGAGCGTCGTCGCGGACTGGCCGAGGCGCACGTAGCCGAGGCCGACCTCGGACAGCGTCTTCAGGTAGCGTGCGATCGCCGGGACCGCCTCGAAGAAGCTGAGCGCCTCCTCGATCGGCATGTCCAGGACCTCGGCGATGGACTTGCCCTTGTAGTGGACGTCCAGCGTCTCCCGGTTGTAGCGGGCGCCGTGGCAGACCTCGCAGGGGACGTAGACGTCCGGCAGGAAGTTCATCTCGATCTTGATCGTGCCGTCGCCCGCGCAGTTCTCGCAGCGACCGCCCTTGACGTTGAAGGAGAAGCGGCCGGGCAGGTAACCCCGGATCTTCGCCTCCGTCGTCTCCGCGAAGAGCTTGCGGACGTGGTCGAAGACGCCCGTGTACGTGGCCGGGTTGGACCGCGGGGTGCGACCGATCGGCGACTGGTCGACGTGGACGACCTTGTCGACCAGATCCGTGCCCGTCACCCGGGTGTGCCGGCCCGGCACGCTCCGCGCACCGTTCAGCTCACGCGCCAGGTGCGTGTACAGGATGTCGTTGACCAGCGTCGACTTGCCCGAGCCTGAGACACCCGTGACGGCGGTGAACAAGCCCAGCGGGAAGGAGACGTCGACGTCGCGCAGGTTGTGCTCGCGGGCGCCGTGGACGGTGATCTGCCGCTTGGCGTCCAGCGGGCGGCGCACCTCCGGCAGCGGGATGGCCCTGCGGCCGGACAGGTAGGCGCCGGTCAGCGACTCCTTGTTCTTCAGCAGGCCCTCGCGGGAACCGGAGTGGACGACCTTGCCGCCGTGCTCGCCCGCGCCGGGGCCGATGTCGACGACCCAGTCCGCGGTGCGGATGGTGTCCTCGTCGTGCTCGACCACGATCAGGGTGTTGCCGAGGTCACGCAGCCGGACCAGGGTCTCGATCAGGCGGTGGTTGTCGCGCTGGTGCAGGCCGATGGAGGGCTCGTCCAGCACGTAGAGCACGCCGACCAGGCCCGAGCCGATCTGCGTGGCCAGGCGAATGCGCTGCGCCTCGCCGCCGGAGAGCGTGCCGGCGGCGCGGTCGAGCGAGAGGTAGTCCAGGCCGACGTCGACCAGGAACCTCAGCCGCTCGTTGACCTCCTTCAGCACCCGCTCGGCGATCGCCTTCTCGCGGTCGGACAGCTCCATCGCGCCGAGGAACTCGGCGCAGTCGGCGATCGACATGGAGGAGACGTCCGCGATCGACTTGCCGGCCATGCGGACGGCGAGGACGACCGGCTTCAGGCGGGCGCCGTGACAGGCCGGGCAGGCCGTCTCGCGCATGTAGCCCTCGAAGCGCTCGCGCGCGCTGTCGCTCTCCGCGTCGGCGTGGCGGCGCTGCACGAACGGCACCGCGCCCTCGAAGCCCGTGGTGTACGAGCGCTCGCGGCCGTAGCGGTTGGTGAAGGTGACCTCGATCTGCGTCTTGTGCCCGTACAGCAGCGCCTTCTTGGCGCGCGCCGGCAGGCCCGCCCACGGGATGTCGGTGCGGAAGCCGAGCTCCTTGCCCAACGCCTTGATCAGGCGCAGGTGGTAGTCCTTGATGTGCCCGTGCGACCAGGGGTGGAGGGCGCCCTCGTCGAGGCTCTTCTCCTCGTCGGGGACGATCAGCTCCGGGTCGACCTCCATCCGGGTGCCGATGCCGGTGCACTCCGGGCAGGCGCCGAAGGGCGAGTTGAAGGAGAAGGAGCGGGGCTCCAGCTCCTCGAAGGACAGGTCGTCGTAGACGCAGTAGAGATGCTCGGAGTACATGCGCTCGCGCTCCGGGTCGTCCTCGGCGAGGTCGACGAAGTCGAGCACGACCGTGCCCCCGGAGAGGACCAGCGCCGTCTCCACGGAGTCGGTCAGGCGGCGCTGCGCGCTCTTCTTGACCGTGAGGCGGTCGACGACCACCTCGATGGTGTGCTTCTCCTGCTTCTTGAGCGTCGGCGGCTCGCTCAGCTGGATCGTCTTGCCGTCGACGCGGGCACGGGAGAAGCCCTTGGTCTGCAGATCGGCGAAGAGGTCGACGAACTCGCCCTTGCGACCCTTGACCAGCGGGCTGAGCAACTGGAACCGGGTGCCCTCGGGCAGCTCCAGCACCTTGTCGACGATCTGCTGCGGCGACTGCCGCGAGATCGGACGGCCGCACTCCGGGCAGTGCGGGTGCCCGATGCGGGCGAAGAGGAGCCGGAGGTAGTCGTAGACCTCCGTGATCGTGCCGACCGTCGAGCGCGGGTTGCGCGAGGTCGACTTCTGGTCGATGGAAACGGCCGGCGAGAGGCCCTCGATGAAGTCCACGTCGGGCTTGTCCATCTGCCCGAGGAACTGCCGGGCATAGGAGGACAGCGACTCGACGTACCGGCGCTGGCCCTCGGCGAAGATCGTGTCGAACGCGAGGGAGGACTTGCCGGAGCCCGAGAGGCCGGTGAAGACGATGAGCGAGTCACGCGGCAGGTCGAGCGAGACGTTCTTGAGGTTGTGCTCGCGAGCACCGCGGACGATGAGGCGGTCTGCCACGCTACTGCGCCCTTCAAAAGCGGGATGTACGGGGAACCATCGGTAGTCAAGAGTAATGGGATCACGTGTTCGATTCTTCAGGCAATCGACCGTGTTCGCCCGAACGGATGAAACGCTAGCGCGTGGAACGCTCCGCTCGTGGGAACGACGGACAAGTGCTCCGAGTCACGACCGAACAGGTATGGGGGACATCCTTTGAGCATCGCACCCGCCACTGACATTCCCGTCCTGGCCGCCGCCACGGCCCGCCTGCTGGCCACCGTGGACGGCATGCGCGAGGAGCAGCTCGCCGAATCCTCGCTGCTCCCGGGCTGGACGCGCGGCCACGTCCTGGCCCACCTCGCCCGCAACGCGGACGGGCTCGGCAACCTGCTCACCGGTGCGCGCACGGGCGTGCCCACCCCGATGTACGCCGGCCCGGAGGCCCGCGAGCACGACATCGAGGCGGGCGCGAAGCGCTCGCTCGCCCAGCACGCGGCGGACCTGCGCGCAAGCGCGGCCCGCTTCGACGCGGCGGTCGCCGCGATGCCGGAGGCCGCGTGGGCGGTCGAGGTCCCGCACCGCCTCGGCGCGTTCCCCGCGAGCGGGGTGGTCGGCAAGCGGATCCAGGAGGTCGAGTACCACCACGTCGACCTCGGCCTGCCCCAGGCGTACGCTCCGCGGGACTGGCCGCAGGCGTTCGTCGACCTGGAGCTGAGCCGCCTGGCGGAGCGCCTCGCCGACCATCCCGACCTGCCGAGTCTCCGCCTGATCGACACGGACCACGCCTCCGACCCGGACGACGCGGAGGCCGACGCCGACCCCCGGGCGGCCCGCGACACCGGGGCGCCGCGACACTCGCCCGGCGCCGACGCCGACGTCAGCGTGACCGGCCCCGGCCCGGCCCTGCTCGCCTGGCTCTCGGGCCGCTCCGACGGCCACGACCTCGAGGTGCTGGTGGGCCGCGTCGTGGCAGCGGATCCGAAGGCCGCCCTCCCGGTGCTCCCGCCGCTAGGCTGATCCCATGACGTACCACGGAGCGGTGAAGGTCGGCGGCACGCCCGACGTCCGGGAGTTGGCCCACCTGGTGATCACCAAGATCGCCGTCGGTCCCATGAACAACAACGCCTACCTGCTGCGCTGCCGCGCCACCGACGAGCAACTGCTGATCGACGCCGCCGCGGACGCGCCGGTGCTGCAGGAGACGATCGGCGACAGCCTCGCCACCGTGGTCACCACGCACCGGCACCAGGACCACTGGAACGCCCTCGCCGACGTCGTCCGTGCCACCGGCGCGCGGACGGCGGCCGGCCGCATCGACGCCGACGGCATCCCGGTGCCGACGGACCTGCTGCTGGACGACGGTGACACGCTGCGCGTCGGCGAGGTCTCCCTCACCGTCCGCCACCTCGTCGGCCACACCCCGGGCGCGATCGTCCTCCTCTACGACGACCCGCAGGGTCACCCCCACCTGTTCACCGGCGACTGCCTCTTCCCCGGCGGCGTCGGCAACACCTGGGGCGACCCGGCCGCGTTCCGCAGCCTCTTCCACGACGTCAGCACCAAGCTCTTCGAGCCGCTGCCGGACGAGACCTGGGTCTACCCCGGCCACGGCGACGACACCACGCTCGGCGCGGAGCGCCCGCACCTGGCCGAGTGGGAGGCCCGGGGCTGGTGAGCGACGCCGCGAGCGCCCTCGCCAAGCTCGGCGCGCACCCGGGCCTGTGTCTGGGCTGTCGCCACCGCCTCCTGAACGAGACCCGCCGCGGCACCGCCTACCTCCGCTGCGGCCTCGCCACGACCGACGAGACCCTGCCGCGCTACCCGCGCCTTCCGGTGCGCGAGTGCCGCGGCTTCGCGGCGGCGGAAGATCAGGCTCCGCAGGGTATCGACAAATGATCATCCACCGTGCAGGATGACTCCCGCCTGCCCGTCCGCGCCACTCCCCCGTTGCCGCGGACGGGCAGTGCTGTCTCTGCTGACAGGCGCGGGAGGACTCGGCGATGGGACTGTTCGGCAACCGCCGACGCGAGCGGGCGAGAGCCGAACTGCAGGCCGCGTACGACGAGTTCTCCAGAATGCTGCGAGCCGAACGGCTCCGCCTGACGGAGCCGCGGATGCGGGCCGCCCGGGACCGGGCACGAGCCGAGCTCGGTGAAGGCGACCCGCTCACCCTTGAGCTGCGGCAGCTGTACGCCCACGCCCTGGGTGACCTCGGGCGTGGCCCGGAGGCCGAGCACGAGTTCCTCGCCGTGGCCGAGGCCGCCGGCCAGAAGAAGTCGGCCCACCCGGTACGGATGCTCGCCCTGACCAACCGGGCCGTTCAACTCTGCTTCCTGGAGCGGTTCGCCGAGGCCGACGCGCAGGCTCAGGAGGTCGTCGATGCGGCCGGAACGCTCCTGCCGCCGGACGACCTCCGTACCCGGCTGTCGGGGCTCAACACGCGGGCGATGGCCCTCCCCCACCTCGGCCGGGCGACCGAGGCCGAAGCCCTCGCCCGCGAGGCCATCGCCGAGGCGCGCTCCATCGGTGCGGTCGCCGGCAGCTTCCAGCGCGTCCTCGGGGTCAACCTGGCCTCCGCGTTGAACGCGCAGGGCCGCCACACCGAGGCGCTGGACGCCCTCGCCGAGGCCGAACAGGTCCGTGACACCGTCGGCAACCTGGGAGGGGCCAGCGCGATCGCGAAGGCGCGGGCCACCGCGCTGCTGGCCCTCGGCCGGATCGACGAGGCGCAGGACACGGCCCGTGCGGGCCTGACGGCCGCGCTCAGCGCCTACGGGGAGGACCACACCCGCGTGCGCGAGCTGCGCGGGCTGCTCGAGTCCGCTACCGCTTCCGCCACGTCATAGACGCCGGAGACGATCCCGACTCCGGCGGCTGGCACAATGGCGCGCCGGGGATCAAGGAGGGGTGGGCATGGGGCGTTTGCAGGACTGGAGGGCCCGGCAGCGGCTTGCGGCCGATCTGACGGCGAAGGTGCTGGGGACGCAGCCGTACTTCGAAAGCGGGCGGCAGGCCGAGATGGTGCCTCCGCTGCGGGCGTGGCTGGAGCAGGCTCTGGCCGGGCTCGGTGCGGAGCACGACGTGACGCTGGAGCTGCGCTACCGGCTGGCTGCCGCGCTGCGGGCGACGGGCGCCGTCGCGGAGTCGGGCGAGCAGGCCGCCGCGGTCGTGGCCGCCCGCGAGCGGCTCGGCACGAGCCAGACGCTGCTCCAGGCGTGGGTGCTGCACGCCGACGCGCTCGACAACCAGGGCCGCCACCACGAGGCCGCCGACTCCTGGGACGCGCTCGGCGAGCTGGCGAGGAACTGCATCGAGCGCAGTGACCTGGTCCGGATCTGCCGCGCGCAGCGGGCCGCCGCGCTGTGCCACGCCGAGCGCTTCGCCGAGGCGGAGGCGGAGGGCCATCGGCTCCTCGAGTCCGCCGCGACCGCGACGGGCCCGGCGGGTGTCGCCATCCGCCTCTCGGGGTTGATCCTGCTCTCCGTGGCCCTCACCGGCCAGGGCCGCGCGGTGGAGGCGGAGTCGGCGGCCCGCCAGGGCCTGGTGATCGCCATGTCGGAGAGCGGCTTCTCCGCCACCACCAACTCCCACGTGCTGCACGTGAACCTCGCCGACGCGCTGAACGCGCAGGGACGGCACCAGGAGGCGCTGGACCTGCTCGCGGTCATGCCCCGTCCCCCGCGCCTCACCACGGAGACCGCCGCGGCCACCGCGATCACGCAGGCCCGCGCGCTGCTCGCGCTCCACCGCCGCGAGGAGGCCGTGCAGGTGCTGCACGCCGTGCTGACGCCGACGGAGCAGAGCCTCGGCGCACAGCATGTCCGCCTCCGCGAGCTCCGCACCCTGCTGGGTCAGGCCGCGGCGACCGAGGGCCGGCTGTACGGCTAGACCAGGGCGGCAGTAAGGGTGTACTGCCGAACAGGGCTAGAGCGCAGGCTGCACGGCCGGGCCCGGCCGGAGGGGCAGGCGGACCTCGAAGGCGGTGCGGCCCGGCTCGGAGTCGACCGCGACCGTTCCGCCGTGGGCCGTCGTCACCGCGTGGACGATGGCGAGGCCGAGGCCGGTGGAGCCGGTGGCGCGGGAGCGGGCGCGGTCGCCGCGGACGAAGCGCTCGAAGACGTGGGCGGTGAGGTGGTCAGGGATGCCGGGCCCCGTGTCGGTGACGCTCAGCCGGACGCCGTCCGGCACGGCCTGGAGCGCGAGCACCACCTGTGTGCCCGCCGGGGTGTGGACCCGCGCGTTGGCGAGCAGGTTGGTGACGACCTGGCGGAGGCGGTTCGCGTCGCCGCGGATCAGCAGGGGCTCCGCGGGGAGCTCCAGTTGCCACTTGTGGTCGGGGCCGACGGCGCGGGCGTCGGTGACGCAGTCGAGGGCGATACGGGTGAGGTCGACCTCGGCGGAGGCGAGCGGGCGGCCCGCGTCCAGGCGGGCGAGCAGCAGCAGGTCCTCGACGATCGCGCCCATGCGCTGCGACTCCGCCTCGATCCGGCGCAGCGCGTGCCGCACGGGCTCGGGCGTCGGCTCGGGGTTGCGCAACGCCAGCTCCGCGTGGCCGCGGATCGAGGCGACGGGGGTGCGCAGCTCGTGGCTGGCGTCGGCGGCGAACTCGCGCAGGCGTTCCTCGACGGCCTGACGCTGGGCGAGGGCGTCCTCGACGTGACCGAGCATCAGGTTGAGGGCGACGCCGACGCGGCCGACCTCGGTCTGCGGGTTCTCGTCGGGGACGCGCTCGCGCAGCGTCACCTCGCCGCTGGCCAGCGGCAGCGCGCTGACCTGCTCGGCGGTGCGGGTGACCCGTTCCAGGGGGCGCAGCGCCAACCGGACCCAGAACGTGCCCGCCGCCGCGGTGAGGGCGAACAGCCCAGCGAAGACCAGCAGTTCGACCAGGAGCAGACGGCGGACCGTGCTCTCGACCTGGTTCAGCGGCAGGCCGCTGACGAGCGTGTCGCCCTCCTTGCCGCGCTGTGCGATGACGCGGTACCTCCCCAGCGGCCCGAGGTCGCGGGTGGTGGGGGCGCCGCCGACCGGGATGGTCTGCAGAGCGGCCTGGACGCGGGCGCCCAGGACGGGATGGTCGCGGGCGCTGCCGCCGACGGCGTCGTCCGCGTCCCCGTCGACGACCCCGTCCGCCTCGACCCGCCCGTCCCGCAGGGCGACGCCGAGGGTGCCGACGGCCTGGGCTCGGGTGTCGCCGTGCGGGTCCGTCTGCAGGCTCATGGCATAGCGGCCGCCGGTCTGGACGAGCTGCTGGTCGAGCTTGTCGACGAGGAAGCGGTGCAGCTCCGCGACGGTGACCAGGCCGATCGCCGTCCCGGCCAGCACCAGCAGGGCGAGCAGGCCCGCGACGAGCCGGCCGCGCAGCGTGCGCGGCAGGCGCAGGGACCCCGGACGGAGCGACCTCGGGTGCGTCCGGGCGAGGCCCGTCCGGCCGTTCACCGGACGCTCACGAGTGGGGGGCCTTGATCAGGTAGCCCGCGCCGCGCACGGTGTGGATCAGTGGCTCCCGCCCGTGGTCGATCTTCTTGCGCAGGTAGCTGATGTAGAGCTCGACGACGTGGGCCTGGCCGCCGAAGTCGTAGGACCAGACCGCGTCCAGGATCTGCGCCTTGCTCAGCACCCGGCGCGGATGCCGGAGCATGTAGCGCAGCAGCGCGTACTCGGTCGGGCTCAACTCGATCAGCTCGCCGCCCCGCACCACCTCGTGCGCGCGCTCGTCGAGGACCAGGTCGGCCAGGGTGAGCACGTCCTCGGCCTCCGTCTCCTCCGACGGCGCGGACACGGGCTGGGCCCGGCGCAGCAGACCGCGGAGCCGGACCACGACCTCGGCCAGGCTGAACGGCTTGGTCACGTAGTCGTCGCCGCCGGCCGCGATCCCCCCGATCCGGTCGTCGACCGCGTCGCGCGCGGTCAGGAAGAGCACCCGAACCTCGGGCTGCTCCGCGTGGACCCGGCGCAGCACCTCGAGGCCGTCGAAGTCGGGCAGCATCACGTCCAGGACGATCGCGTCCGGGCGCCAGTGGTCCGCGATGGCCACGGCCTCCTCGCCGCTTCCGGCGGCGCGCGTCTCCCAGCCTTCGTAGCGCAGGGCGCCGCACAGCACCTCGACGAGGTCGGGCTCGTCGTCGACGACGAGGATGCGTCGCGTCGGGGCCTGGGTCGGCATGAGAGTCTCCTGGGACATGGGGGCCATTGTGGTCCAGTCGGGCGGGCCGCCATGAGAATGCAATGAGATCACCCCGCCCGCCACGCGCACCGAATTCCACACGAACAAGCTGCTGACCTGCACAGATACCACAACGACGACCCCCTGGCCAGCTCTTACTCATAGGGAATTCTGAACCTGCGCTGTCAGGGTTGCTGCAGTACCGAACCAGGACAGTCAGGGACAGAGGAGCCGCAGATGAGCGCTGTCACGCAGCAGCGCGCCGTACGCACCGGCGCGCACCGCGGCGCCCCCTCCGGGTCCCAGCTGCCGGCGGACACCGTCCCCCGGCTGGTGCTCGCCGCGATCGCCCTCGGGGCCCTCGCCGTGGTCGCGATCTGGTGGAAGAACACCCTCGGCGTCGTCGGCCTCGACCAGTGGCTCACCAACGCGGGACGGATCACCGGCCTGCTGGCCGGGTACGCGGCGCCGGTCCTGCTGCTGCTGATGGCGCGGATCCCGCTGCTGGAGCGCGAGGTCGGCGCGGACCGGCTGGCCCGCTGGCACGCGATGGGCGGCCGGTACCTGGTCGGCCTGGTGACCGCACACGTGATCACGATCATCTGGGGCTACGCGCTGACGGCCCAGAGGAACGTGGTCGGCGAGGGCGTCAGCATCGTGCTGACCTACCCGGACATGCTCAAGGCCACCTTCGGCACCGTGCTGCTCCTCGCCACCGGCTTCTTCTCCGCGCGCGCCGCACGCAGGCGGCTCGGCTACGAGACCTGGTACTACCTGCACCTGGCCACCTACCTGGCGGTCACCCTCGGCTTCGCCCACCAGCTCAGCAACGGCGCCGACCTGGGCGAGGGACCGGAGAGGCTGCTCTGGTACGGGCTCTACCTGGGCACCGCCGGGCTGATCGGCTGGTACCGGCTGCTGCGCCCGTGGCGGCTCGACCGGCGGCACCAGCTGCGCGTCGCCGAGATCCGCCCGGAGGGCCCCGGCACCGTCTCGCTCTTCCTGACCGGACGCCACCTGGACGAGCTGGGCGCCGAGGCGGGCCAGTTCTTCCGGCTGCAGTTCCAGGCGAAGGGTCTGCGCTTCGCCGCCAACCCCTACTCCCTCTCGGCCCCGCCGAGCCGCGACTACCTCCGCTTCACGGTCAAGGACCTGGGCGGCCACAGCGCGGCCGTGGCCCGGCTCAGGCCCGGGACCAAGGTCCGCGCCGAAGGCCCGTACGGGGCGTTCACCGCCCGGCGGCGTCGCTCGCGGCAGGTGCTGCTGCTGGCGGCGGGGGTCGGCATCACCCCGCTGCGCGCGCTCTTCGAGACCCTGCCTGCCGCGCCCGGCGAGCTCACGCTGCTCTACCGGGCGAGCGCCGAGGAGGAGCTGCTCTTCCGACGGGAGCTGACCGCGATCGCCGAGGCACGCGGCGCGCGGCTGCAGTTCCTGGTCGGACGCCGCAGCGAGGTCGGCGACCCGATCCAGCCGACCGTGCTGCGCAACCTCGTCCCGGGCCTGGCCGGCCACGACGTGTACGTCTGCGGGCCGGAGGCGTTCATGGAGCAGGCCGTCACGGCGCTGCGCCAGGCGCGGGTGCCGCGCCACCACATCCACCACGAGTCGTTCAGCTTCTGATCCTTCTGATCCGCCCTGCGCTCTCCGGGAGGCCCCATGCGCCGCGCCATCGTCACCACCACCGCCACGGCGGCCGGCGTGGTCCTGCTGCTGTCCCTCAAGCCGCACGGGCAGACCGCGTCGGCCCAGGCGCCCGTCATCAGCTCCGGGAGCGACACGAGCAGTACGAACAGCACCACCAGCACGAACAGCTCCGGTTCCGGTGCGGGCGGGTCCGCCGCCGCCTCGCCGTCCGCCGGGCCCTCCAGCTCCACCAAGGCCGTCGGCGGCTCCTCGGGCACGTCGACGAAGGCCAGCTACACCGGCCAGGCCGTCGACACCCGTTACGGCCCGGTGCAGGTCCGGATCGACGTGAGCGGCGGCAGAATCAGCAAGATCGACGTACTCCAGTACCCCGACGAGATGCAGCGGGACCAGGACATCAACAGCTACGCGCTGCCCGTCCTCAACCAGGAGGCCCTCTCCGCGCAGAGTGCGCAGATCGACTCCGTCTCCGGCGCGACCTACACCAGCGACGGCTACACGCAGTCACTCCAGAGCGCGCTCGACCAGGCGGGTCTCAAGTGATCACCCGTCATGCGGAGCACGTGATGGGCACGGTCTTCTCGTTCGTCGTGCGCGACCCGAGCCCGGCCGTCGACGAGGCGCTGCACGCCGCCGTCGCCCGGCTCCACGCGATCGACGCGCGCTTCTCCCCGTATCGGGCGGACAGCGAGGTGAGCCGGATCGCGCACGGCGAGTCGGCGCTGGCGGACGCGAGCCCGGAGCTGGTCGAGGTGATGGCGCGCTGCGCGGAGATCGAGGCGCTGACCGGCGGCTGGTTCAGCCCCTACCCCGAGGGCCGGCTGGACCCGAGCGGCTGGGTCAAGGGTTGGGCCGTCGAGCAAGCCTGTGAACTGCTGTGCGAGGCCGGGTCGACGGAGCACTGCGTCAACGGCGGCGGTGACGTGCAGTCCGTCGGCGGGCCCTGGCGGATCGGCGTGGCCGACCCGTTCCGGCCGGGCGAGCTGGCGAGTGTGCTGGTCGGCCGGGACCTGGTGGTGGCCACCTCCGGCACCGCCGAGCGTGGCGCGCACATCCTCGACCCGCGCACGGGCGAGGCGCCGACCGGGTTGCTCTCGCTGACGCTGGTCAGCTCCGGCCCGGCCCGGCTGGCGCACACCGACGCCTGCGCGACGGCGGCCTTCGCGATGGGCGCGGAGCAGGGTCTGGCCTGGGCCGGGCGGCAGCCGGACCTCGAAGCCCTGGCGATCCTCCCCGACCCGGCGCTGCCGAAGCGCGCGACCAGCGGATTCCTGCGCTACGCGGTGTGACCCCGGCCGGAGACGGCGACGCCCCGCCCGGGGCGAACCGGGGCGGGGCGTCGACGTGAACCGGGACCGTCGGACGACGGCTCAGGCGTTGATGATCGTGATGTTCTCCGCCTGCGGGCCCTTCTGGCCCTGGGTGACGTCGAACTCGACCTTCTGGCCCTCGAGCAGCTCACGGAAGCCCTGGGCGTTGATGTTCGAGTAGTGAGCAAAGACGTCGGCGCCGCCGCCGTCCTGCTCGATGAAGCCGAAGCCCTTCTCAGCGTTGAACCACTTGACGGTACCGGTCGCCATGATTGTGTCTTTCTCCGTTCTGCGGTGATGCAAGCCACGACGGTACACGTTCGGCGATCACCTCACCACGAAGCTCGCGGCGCGCCACGCCGAAGAGTGATAGGAGCCCATCCTGTAGGCTTGCCGCAGTTGCAGTCGTGGTTCCCTAAGCTTCACCGCCCGTGGTCCCGATCACGGGCGTTCGTGCTTTCTGAGGTCTCTCCGACCAGGGTGATCATTCTGGCAGCTCGGCCTGCGCGCTCCTGCGACGGCCGACCAACTCTGGAGAATGGGGAAACCTATGGCCACCGGTACCGTGAAGTGGTTCAACGCCGAAAAGGGCTACGGCTTCATCGAGCAGGACGGCGGCGGCGCCGACGTCTTCGCCCACTACTCGAACATCAGCTCTCAGGGCTACCGCGAGCTCTTCGAGGGCCAGAAGGTCGAGTTCGAGGTCACGCAGGGCCCGAAGGGTCCGCAGGCCGAGAACATCGTCCCGCAGAGCTGATCTCAGCAGCACGCGCGAAAAAGCCCCGCTCCGGCCTGCCGGTGCGGGGCTCTTTCGTGTCGTTCAATTGTCGGGCGCGCTCTTGCGCTTGCTCTCGTCCGGGTACTTCAGGCCGCCCATGAGGAAGATCAGCAGCCCCACGGAGAAGGCCATGACGACGATCGAGAATGCGATCATCTCGAGGATCTTCACGTCTCGCCCCTTTCGTCCCTTCGGACCTTAGGCCCCCAGGGGCGCCCCTGCCAGTCCGACCCGAGCCGTCCCGTCACGCGGTCCGGCGCCGCAGGGTCACCGCCCCCAGGCCCAGCGCGAGCAGGGTGCAGCCCAGCACGACGGCCAGGTCCGCCGCCACCGCCCCGCCGAAGCCGGTCTCGGAGGTCAGCCGGTTCATCGCGTCGACGGCGTAGCTGAGCGGCAGCACGTCCGAGATCGCGTGCAGCCAGTCGGCCATCGTGTCCCGCGGCGTGAACAGACCGCAGAGCAGCAGCTGCGGCAGCAGGAAGGCCGGCATGAACTGGACGGCCTGGAACTCGGTGGCGGCGAAGGCCGAGACGAAGAGACCGAGCGCCATCCCCAACAGCCCGTCGGCGACGGCGACGGCGAGCAGCGCCCAGCTCGGCCCCGCGATGTCGAGCCCCAGCAGCCCGACCGTCAGCCCGAAGGCCAGCAGCCCCTGCACCAGTGCGACCAGCCCGAAGGCGAGCGCATAGCCGAGCAGCAGGTCCAGCCTGCCCAGCGGCATCGTCAGCAGCCGCTCCAGCGTCCCCGTGGTGCGCTCGCGGAGCGTGGCCACGGCCGTCACCAGGAACATCACGATCATCGGGAAGATCCCGAGCAGCGGCGCGCCGAGGCTGTCGAAGACCTCCTGCCGGCCGTCGAAGGCGTACCTGAGCAGCACGATCAGCAGGCACGGGACCAGCAGCAGCATGGCGACGGTCCGCGGGTCGCTGCGCAGCTGGAGCAGCACCCGGTGGGCCGTGGCGAGGGTCCGGCGGATGTTCATCGCGCACGCTCCGAGGTGGCGGGGGCGGCATCGGCGACGAGCGACAGGAACGCGCCCTCGATGTCCTCGGCGCCCGTCGCGTCGAGCAGGGCCCGCGGGGTGTCGTGGGCGAGCAGCCGCCCCTCGCGCATGAGCAGCAGTGCGGTGCAGCGGGCGGCCTCGTCCATGACGTGGCTGGAGACCAGCAGCGTCGCGCCGCCCGCGGCGAGCCGGTGGAACAGCCGCCACAGCTCCTGCCGCAGCACCGGGTCGAGCCCGACGGTCGGCTCGTCGAGCACGAGCAGCTCGGGCGTGCCGAGGAGCGCCGCCGCGAGGGAGACCCGTGCCCGCTGTCCTCCGGAGAGGCGTCCGACCAGGTCCTTCCCGTGCTCGCCCAGCCCGACCTCGTCGAGCACGCGGTCGGGGTCGGTGCGGGGAGCACCGAGCACCTCGGCGAAGTAGCGCAGGTTGGCCAGGACGGAGAGGTCGGTGTAGACGGACGGCGCCTGGGTCACGTACCCCACCCGATCGCGCAGGGTGGGCGCCCCGGCCGGCAGCCCGAGCACCCGCACCTCCCCGCTCTCGATCCGCTGCACGCCGACGATGCTGCGCAGCAGCGTCGTCTTGCCGCACCCGCTCGGCCCGAGCAGCCCGGTGACCGAGCCCCGCGCGACGGTCAGGTCGATCCCCTGAAGTACGGGTCTGCCGCCCCGCACGACGCACAGGGCGCGCACGTCGACGGCGGGAGCTGAATTCATCATGTGTTGAGTTTTGCGTGCCGGAGGACCGCCGTCAACCCACCGGCCCGGCCAGATACCTCTGGAACGTGGGGGCCAGCAGGGGGACGAGCTCCTCCTCCGTCGCGGAGGCGATCGGCTCCGCGCGGATCACGTAGCGGGCCACGGCCAGCCCGAGGATCTGGGAGAGCACCAACTCGGCGCGGAGCTCCGGGTGTTCGAGGTCCAGCTCGGCCGCCAGGCGGGTCACCAGCTCCCGGACCATGAAGTCCCGCAGCAGCGCGGCGATCTCCTCGCTGCCGACGGCGGTCCGCAGCACGGCCAACAGCCGGTCGAGGATCTCCGGCTGGCCCCAGATCGTGAGCAGGAAGCGCACGAGCCGCTCGCCCATCTGCTCCGGATCGCCGGAGGTGATCAGCGGGACGACGGCGGCAGGCTCGATCGGGAAGTCGAGCGCAGCGAGGAACAACCGTTCCTTGGTGCCGAAGTAGTGGTGCAGCAGGGCCGCGTCCACCCCGGCCACCCGCGCGATGCCGCGCATGCTCGCCTTGTCGTAGCCACGCGCGCCGAACTCCGCGCGAGCCGCCTCCAGCACCGCGCCGCGGGTGTCCGCCCCTCCCGGCCGGCGGCCGGTCCGGCGGGCTGCGGCAGCTCTCGGGGCCTCTTCCTTCTCGCTCATGCCCCCATCCTGGCCGAAGCCGTCGGATGATCCTTCATGCACGGGCCATGACTCTGCAACAGGACAGGTCCACGATGTCCTGAAACACGTTCTCGTTGGAAGGACGAAGGCCATGGCCACGGCACCAAATCCCGTGCAGATCACCCGACTCGGCGGTCGCATCGGTGCCCTCGTGCACGGCGTCAGGCTCGGTGGCGAGCTGTCCGGCCCGACCGTCGAAGCGATCCGGGCCGCGCTCCACACCCACAAGGTGATCTTCTTCAAGAACCAGCAGCACCTGGACGACGTGAGCCACGAGGACTTCGCGCGGCTGCTCGGACAGCCGGTCGGCCACCCGACCGTGCCCGCCGCCGACGGGCGGTACGTTTTCGAGCTCGACGCGACCAAGGGCGTGCGGGCCAACAACTGGCACACGGACGTCACCTTCGTCCCCGCCTACCCGGCCGCGTCGATCCTGCGGGCGGTCGAGCTGCCGCCCTACGGCGGCGAGACGGTCTGGGCCAACACCGCCGCCGCCTACAGGTCGCTGCCGCCCGCGCTCAAGGTCTTCGCCGAACACCTGCGCGCCGTCCACACCAACGACTTCGACTACGCCGCCCGGCTCGGGCTGCGCCCGGAGCTCGCGGAGAACCGCGAGGTGGCGGAGCTGTTCCGGCAGGTGTTCGTCGCGACGGCGTTCAAGACCGAGCACCCGGTGGTGCGGGTCCACCCGGTGACCGGCGAGAAGACGATCCTGCTCGGCGCCTTCACCCAGAGCCTGGTCGGCTTCTCCAGCGACGACAGCCGGGAGCTGATCGCCCTGTTCCAGCGCTTCGTCGAGAAGCCCGAACACACCGTCCGCTGGCGCTGGGAGGTCGGCGACGTCGCGATCTGGGACAACCGCGCCACGCAGCACTACGCCGTCAACGACTACGGCGACGAGCCGCGGCTGGTCCGCCGGATCACCCTCGACGGAGACATCCCCGTCGGCGTCGACGGGCAGGCCAGCCGACTGCTGGAGCCGGCGGATCCGCCGCGTGTCGCCGGGATCGTCCCGGCCGCCGAGCTGGAGCAACAGCTAACGCTGCCTCGCGTCTGAGAGCTCCTGCGCCTCGTCCCCGGAGGTGGCACGGGTTGCCCGCGCCGTTCGACGGGAGGAGAGCAGCGAGGTGGCGGTGGTGACCGCCAGCACGCCGACCACGACGGCGAGCGAGAGCGGGGTGCCGATCTCCGGCGCGCCGTGGACGCCCGCCTCGTGGAGGGCGTGCAGCAGGAGCTTCACGCCGATGAAGCCGAGGATCACCGACAGGCCGTAGGAGAGGTGCACCAGGCGGTCCAGCAGTCCGCCGACGAGGAAGTAGAGCTGGCGCAGGCCCATCAGCGCGAAGGCGTTGGCGGTGAAGACGATATAGGCGTCCTGCGTCAGCCCGAAGATCGCGGGGATCGAGTCCATCGCGAAGAGCACGTCCGTGGTGCCGATCGCCAGGATCACCAGCAGCATCGGGGTGACCAGCCGCCGCCCGCCCTCGACGACGGTGAGCCGGGTGCCGCGGTAGCCGTCCGTGGTCGGAAAGCGCCGCTCGACGGAGCGGAGCAGCTTGTTCTCCTCGTACTCCTCGTCCTTGTCCCCGCCCCTGGCCTCCTTGATCAGCTTCCAGGCGGTCCAGATCAGGAAGGCGCCGAAGAGGAAGAAGATCCACGAGAAGGAGGCGATGACGGCTGCCCCGGCGGCGATGAAGACCGCGCGCAGCACCAGGGCTATCAGCACGCCGATCAGCAGCACCCGCTGCTGGAGGACGCGCGGGACCGCGAACTTCGCCATGATGAGCACGAAGACGAAGAGGTTGTCGACGCTGAGCGACTTCTCGGTGACCCAGCCGGCCAGGAACTGCCCGGCCGGCGCCGAGCCGGAGTGCCACCACAGGAAGCCCGCGAAGAGCCCGGCGAGGCCGATCCATATCGCGGACCAGATGCCCGCCTCGCGCAGCGAAACCTCGTGCGGCTTGCGCCCGCCGACGAAGAAGTCGACGGCGATCAGCACCACGAGCACCACGACGGTGGCGACCCACATGGTCAGGGAAACGTCCATGGACGGTTACTCCTCCGGCAGAAGACACGCTTGTCTGCCGGAGGTCTCCTCCACCCGCTCTCACGAGCCGGGCCGACGAACCCGGACGGTCCGTGGACCGTCGTGATGACGGGAACGCCGTTTCAGGGAGTACTCCCCTCCGCTGGCTCCACCAGCCTAACAAACAGGGGCCGACGAGCTGCGGGGAGGACGGTGTCAGCGGTAGACGCGCAGGTAGTCGACCGCGAAGGTGATCGGGGCGCTGCCGCTCGGCGCCGGGTGGTACCGGCCGGCGCAGACGGACAGGTTGAGGATCAGGTAGGCGGACCAGTCCTCGCCGACACCGGTGTCGTCCGAGTAGACCTTGACGCCGCCCACGTACCAGTCGACCGAGTCCGCGCCGTACGTGGTGCCGACGGTGACCCAGGCGCCCGGCGTGATCGCGTTCGCGTCGGTGTAGTAGGTGCCGCCTCCGTTGACGTGGTTGGTCAGCTCCAGCAGGTTCGGGTTGTCCGGGTGGTACTCGAAGGAGTCGATCTCGCCGTTGCCGTCCTTCCAGGTCCACAGCGCCGGCCAGGCGCCCAGACCGGTCGGCAGCTTCACCCGGGTCTCGATGTGGTCGCCGGCCTGGACCTGGAAGCCCTCCTGCGAGCCCTCGGTGGTGAGCAGACCGGTGGTCCAGGCGTGCCTGCGGTTCCGCAGGAGGTGCGAGCTGGGCTGCGCGGTGAAGGTGGCGACGCCGTTCGCCACGGACACCTCGTTCGGATCCAGCCAGTCGAGCTTGTTGTCGTTGGGGTTGTGGTTGCCGTACTGGTACGCCGAGGTGGTGTCGCCCACCCAGCGTCGGCCCCAGGCGATCGGGCCGCTGAACTCCTCTGACCAGAAGGGCGTGCCCCAGGAGGCCGCCCGGGGCGGGACGGCGGCGGTGGCGGCGTCGGGCGCAGAGGCGGGGGACGGAATGAACGGTGTGGCGGCGGCGGTCGGAGTACCGGAGGTGGAGGGGGTGTCGGAAGTGGAGGACGGGTCCTGACGTGACGTCGACATGGGCGTGCTCACAGGTGGTTCTCGATCACGGGCAGCATCTCCCGGAAGGTCTGCCCCTGGCTGGGCACGCCAATCGCGGTGAGCTCCCACGCGCCCCCCTCGTCCCGGCCGACCTTGGCCAGCACCTGGCCGCGGTGCTCGCCGCCGCCGCTCAGCGTGAAGCGGGCGAACTCGGCCCCGGTGCTCTGCTCCACCAGGCGGCAGTTGAAGTGCTGGACCTCGGCGAAGCTCTGGCCGCTGTAGGAGTTCACCGTGAAGACGATCTGCGTGATCCGGTCGGGGACCCTGGCCAGGTCCACCGTGATCGACTCGCTCTCGCCGGTGTGCCGCACCGAGCCGTCGTTGCTGACCAGGTGCTGGAAGAAGACCACGTCCGCCAGGACCCTGCCGGCGAAGAGCACCGCGGACGCGTCGAGGTCAACCTCGCGCCGGCGCGAACCGAACATGCCCCGGCGCGGAGCACCCTGCCAGTCGAGGTCGAGCCGGATCGCGGGCGGGCCGCCCTCCCCGTCCGCGTGGTCGAGGCGGATGCTCTGGCCCGTGCTCAGACTCACCGACATGGCTCGGCCCTCCCCTTTGTCGGACGCCCGTGGACCTGTGTCCGTTCCATGCAGCTTCTATCGAGCACCATAGGCGCTCCGTCGGAGCTTGGGGTGGAGTAAACGGGCGTCCGTCACTCAGGCGATTCCGGCTTCCCGCATCTGGCGCAACTCCTTCTTGAGTTCGTTCACCTCGTCGCGGAGCCGGGCGGCCACCTCGAACTGCAGCTCGGCCGCCGCCGCGTGCATACGTTCCGTCAGTTCGCCGATCAGTTCCGCGAGCTCGGCGGCCGGGAGGCTCTTCGCCTCCTTGACGTCCGCCTTGAGGCCCAGCACCGGAACCGCGGCCTTCTGACCGCGACCGCCGCCCCCACTCCCCCGGTAGCCCGTGCTGAGCAGCTCGGCGGTGTCCATGTCCTCGCGGGTGAGGGTGTCCAGGATGTCGCCGATCTTCTTGCGCAGCGGCTGCGGGTCGATGCCGTGCTCGGTGTTGTACGCCTGCTGGATCTCGCGACGACGGTTGGTCTCCGAGATCGCGTGCTCCATGGCCGGGGTGATCCGGTCCGCGTACATGTGGACCTGGCCGGAGACGTTGCGCGCGGCACGGCCGATCGTCTGGATCAGCGACCGGGGCGAGCGCAGGAAGCCCTCCTTGTCCGCGTCCAGGATCGCGACGAGCGAGACCTCGGGCAGGTCGAGGCCCTCACGGAGCAGGTTGATGCCGATCAGCACGTCGTAGTCGCCGACGCGCAGCTGACGCAGCAGCTCGACGCGGCGCAGCGTGTCGACGTCGCTGTGCAGGTAGCGGACCCGGATGCCGAGCTCCAGGAGGTAGTCCGTCAGGTCCTCGGCCATCTTCTTGGTCAGCGTGGTGACCAGGACGCGCTCGTCCTTCTCCGTGCGCAGCCGGATCTCGTGGACCAGGTCGTCGATCTGGCCCTCGGTCGGCTTGACCACGATCTCCGGGTCGATCAGACCCGTCGGGCGGATGATCTGCTCGACGTGGCCGTCGCTCCGGGAGAGCTCGTACTCGCCCGGCGTGGCGGAGAGGTAGACCGTCTGACCGATGCGCTCGACGAACTCCTCCCACTTCAGCGGACGGTTGTCCATCGCCGAGGGCAGCCGGAAGCCGTGCTCGACCAGCGACCGCTTGCGCGAGGCGTCGCCCTCGTACATCGCGCCGATCTGCGGCACGGTGACGTGCGACTCGTCGATGACCAGGAGGAAGTCCTCAGGGAAGAAGTCCATCAGGGTGTTGGGCGCGCTGCCGGCGGTGCGGCCGTCGATGTGACGGGAGTAGTTCTCGATGCCGGAGCAGGTGCCGATCTGACGCATCATCTCGATGTCGTACGTCGTGCGCATGCGCAGCCGCTGGGCCTCCAGCAGCTTGCCCTGCTTCTCCAGCTTGGCCAGGGTCTCCTCCAGCTCCGCCTCGATCCCGGAGATGGCCCGCTCCATCCGCTCCGGACCCGCGACGTAGTGGGAGGCCGGGAAGACGTGGACCGTCTCGTCCTCGCTGATCACCTCACCGGTGAGCGGGTGCAGGGTGCTCAGCGCCTCGATCTCGTCGCCGAACATCTCGATGCGGATCGCGAGCTCCTCGTAGACCGGGAAGATCTCGATCGTGTCGCCCCGGACGCGGAAGGTGCCGCGCGTGAAAGCGACATCGTTGCGGTTGTACTGGATCTCGACGAACCTGCGCAGCAGCGCGTCCCGGTCGATCTCGTCGCCGACCTTGAGCTGGACCATCCGGTCCGCGTACTCCTGCGGCGTACCCAGGCCGTAGATGCAGGAGACGGAGGCGACCACGACGACGTCGCGCCGGGTGAGCAGCGAGTTGGTGGCCGAGTGGCGCAGCCGCTCGACCTCCTCGTTGATCGAGGAGTCCTTCTCGATGTAGGTGTCCGTCTGCGCGATGTACGCCTCGGGCTGGTAGTAGTCGTAGTACGAGACGAAGTACTCGACCGCGTTGTTCGGCAGCAGCTCGCGGAACTCGTTCGCCAGCTGGGCGGCGAGCGTCTTGTTCGGCGCCATGACGAGGGTGGGGCGCTGCAGCTTCTCGATCATCCACGCCGTGGTGGCGGACTTGCCGGTGCCCGTCGCGCCGAGCAGGACCACGTCCTTCTCGCCCGCGCGGATCCGGCGCTCCAGCTCCGCGATGGCGGTGGGCTGGTCGCCGTTGGGCTGGTAGGGACTGACGACCTCGAAGGGCGCCACGGACCGCTGAAGCTCGGTGATGGGTCTCACGCCACCAACCGTACGACCCGCCACTGACAAACGGCCGCGAAATTGGGAGGCGGCCCCCTCGGCGGCACTGGCAGCATCCCGTCATGAGCGTCCAATCAGAGATCATCGAGTTCTACACCGACGCCTACGACGAGTCGATGCGCCTCCAACGCAACGCCCGCGGCCGCGTGGAACGGCTGCGCACCCTGGAGCTGCTGGCCCGCCATCTGCCACCCACCCCCGCCCGGGTGCTCGACATCGGCGGCGGCCCGGGGGTCTACGCGGCGGAGCTGGCCGCGCGAGGTCACGAGGTCACGCTGCTCGACCCGGTCCCGCTGCACCGATCCCAGGCCGCGCGCCACGGCGGCTTCACCGTCGCGGACGGCGACGCCCGGAGCCTGGAGCAGGCGGACGCCTCCTGCGACGCGGCGCTCCTGCTCGGCCCGCTCTACCACCTGCCGGAGCGCTCGGACCGGATCGCGGCGCTGCGCGAGGCGCGGCGCGTGGTGCGCCCCGGGGGCGTGGTGCTGTCGGCCGTGATCTCACGCCACTCACCGCTGCTGCACCTCTCCGCGCTGGGTCGGCTGACGACCGACGAGGCGGCGGAGAACCTCGCCGCCGAGCTGGCCGAGAGCGGAGTGAACGACCCTGAGACCGGCTTCACGGTCGCCTACTTCCACACCGTCGCGGAGCTGCGGTCCGAGTACCGCGACGCGGGCCTCGGCGACCCCCGGGTCTACGGCATCGAGGGGCCGCTCTGGCCGCTGCTCGCCTCCGAGCTGGTCGAGGACCGCGAGGACCTGGTCACGGCGGCCCTGCGCGCGGCACGCGCGGCCGAACAGGACCCGGCGTTGATCGCGTCGAGCGCGCACATCATGGCGGTGGCCACGGTCTAGGTGGCCACGGTCTGGGTGGCCACGGTCTGGCGGATCAGGGCAGGAACGGCGCGGTGGTCAGGTCGGCCACGCTGCGGCGCTCCCGTGCGAGGGACGGCCCGTCGGCCGCGCGGCCGACGGCGAGCATCGAGACGATCTCCCAGCCGGGGCCGGGCCGCAGCTCGGCGGTGAGCCCGTCCAGGTCGAACGCCCGGAACTGGTGCACGGCGAGGTCCAGCGCCTGCGCCTGGACGGTGAGGTGGGCGACGGCCTGCCCGAGGTCGTAGTCGGCGAACTCCGAGTACGCGATCCCCGGCTCGTCGACCCAGCGCCGGGTGAGCGTCACCACCAGCAGCCCGGCGTCCAGCGCCCAGCGGGCGGAGCTGCGCGCGAGGTGCGGGGCCACCTGGTCGTGGGCGGGCTCCCCCGGGCGCGCCGCCAGGAAGCCCCACGGCTGCGAGTTCCCCGCGGAGGGCGCCCACCGCGCCGCCTCGAGCAGCAGCTCCAGCGCCTGGTCGTCGACCCTGCCCGCGGGGTCGAACTTGGTCGGGCTGAAGCGCGTGCCCAGCAGCGGGTGGATCAACGCGCGGCGGCTATCTGCCTGCTGTCGCGCGCGAGCGCGACCAGGCGGGAGATGGCGCGGAAGTACTTCTTCTTGTACCCGCCGTTCAGCATCTCCTCGCTGAATATGGAGTCGAACGCGACGCCGGAGGCGACGACCGGCAGTTCGCGGTCGTACATGCGGTCCGCGAGGACGACCAGGCGCAGGGCGGTGCTCTGGTCCGGGACGGCCGTGACACCGCGCAGGAAGACGGCGTCGACGCCGTCGAGGAGCGCACCGTAGCGGGAGGGGTGGACCTCGGAGAGGTGCGCGAGCAGCCGGTCGAAGTCGTCCAGGGACGCGCCGTCGCCGTAGGCCGTCGCCAGGTCCGTGACCTGGGCGTCGCTGTACGGCGGCGGGGCCTCGGGGAGGCCGCGGTGGCGGTAGTCCTGGCCGTCGATGCGCAGGCTGCGGAAGCGGGAGGCCAGGCCCTGGATCTCGCGCATGAAGTCGGAGGCGGCGAACCGGCCCTCGCCGAGCTTGCCGGGCAGGGTGTTGGAGGTGGCCGCGAGCTTGACGCCGGCCTCGGCGAGGCGGGTCAGCAGGGTGGAGACGAGGACGGTGTCACCCGGGTCGTCGAGTTCGAACTCGTCGATGCAGAGGAGCGTGTGCCCGGAGAGCGCCTGCACGGCCTGCTGGAAGCCCAGCGCGCCGACGAGGTTGGTCAGCTCGACGAAGGTGCCGAAGGCCTTGGGGCCGGGGGTGGCGTGCCACAGGGAGGCGAGCAGGTGGGTCTTGCCGACGCCGTAGCCGCCGTCGAGGTAGACCCCGCCCGGGCCGGCGGGCGCCGCGGGCTGCGCGGGGCGGCCGAACCAGCGCTTCTTCGCGGGCTTGGGGGCGCCGTCGCGCGGGGTGAGGCCTGCTGCGAAGGACTCGAGCACCCGAACGGCCTCGGCCTGGCTGGGCTGCTGCTGGTCCGGTATGTAGGTGCTGAAGCGCGCCTGCTCGAAGCGGGGCGGCGGGATCATCTCCGCGATCAGCCGCTCCGTGGCGACGACGGGCCGACGCTCGGCCAGGGCTATGTGAGGGGCAGGCGACACGAGTCCCAAGGGTACGTTCCGCGGGGGCGTGGAAGACTGCCCCATGTGCGCAGACTGCTTCCGTACGCCCCGGATGTGACGGACCTCACCTCCAGACCGGGCCAGAACGAGACCGCACCGGCCGGTGCCGACGAGGACCTGTGGAGCCTCGAGGCGCTGGCCGACGCGTATGCCTATCCCGCCGGGGTGGGCGACGCCGACCGGCCGTGGCTGCGGGCGAACATGGTCGCCAGCGTGGACGGGGCCGCCCGTCTGGACGGTCTGTCGGACGGCCTCTCCTCCCCCGCCGACAAGCGGATCTTCGGCGTGCTGCGGGCGCTCGCGGACGTCGTCCTGGTCGGGGCGCAGACGGTCCGGGCCGAGGGCTACCGCCCGGCCATGGCCCGCGCCGAGTTCGCCTCGGAGCGCGCGGCCCGCGGCCAGGGGCCCGCCCCCGTGATCGCGGTGGTCAGCCGGAGCCTGGACCTCGATCTCACGCTGCCGCTGTTCACCTCGCCGAAGGTGCCGACCGTGGTGGTGACGGCGGAGGCCGCCCCGGCCGACGCGCTGGCCGCGACGCGGCGGGTCGCGGACGTCGTCGTCGCCGGCGAGGAGCAGGTCGACGTCGGCCGGGCCGTCGCGGCGCTCGCGGAGCGCGGCTGGACGCGGCAGCTGACGGAGGGCGGGCCCCGGCTCCTGGGTCAGCTGGCCGAGGCGGACCGTCTCGACGAACTCTGTCTGACCCTCGCACCCCTGCTCGCGGCCGGTGACGCACCCCGGATCGCGCACGGTTCGAAGTCGATCGCCCAGCGCATGGAACTGGTCGGACTGCTGGAGGAGAAAGGTTTCCTCTTCGCTCGCTACGCCCGTAGCGTGAAGATTGCGCAATAACGGAGGGATTGCCTCCGGATATTGCGAGAGGATGCAGGGGCAGCGCAGAGCAGCACGCCGTGGCGGTTGGACGACAGTTTCTCCGGCTGACGAGGGAAGAAGGACTCACGTGTTCACTACCGTTCTGTTGATCGAGAAGGCGCTGTCGGAAGCCGACGTCGAGCTCGTCACCACGCTCCATGCCGACGAGAACGTCTTCTTCCACGTGGTGATGCAGCCGCGCGGCAAGCAGGACGAGTTGCTGCGCGCGATCGACGACGTGGCGTTCGGCTACCTGGACCAGGCAACGAAGGAACGGGAGGAGCCACACGGACAGGCGGCGCTGGGCGCCGCCGACGCGGCGCTCGAGCACACGCTGCGCGCGCTGCGGCACGCCGGCGCGGCCGGCGCGGAGGGCGCCGTGGTGGACCACAACCCGCTGGAGGGTCTGCAGGACCTGGTCAAGGAGGTCTCGGCGGACGAGGTGATCGTGCTGGCCGCTCCGCACTGGGTCGAGGGCCTCTTCCACCGGGACTGGGCCTCGCAGGCTCGGCACAAGGTCGGTGTGCCGGTGCTCCAGCTCTTCTCCCAGCAGGACTAGGCACGGTCGCTCCCGGGCGCGGTGGCGCTGTCGAGGGGCGCGGGGCCGTGCGAGCTGCCCGACCGAGGAGGACGGCCCTGTCCGCTCGGGATCTGACCGCGGCGGCCGGCCTGTCGCGCAGTTCCCCGCGCCCCCTTAGGTGCACGGTCCTGCGCCTGCATCGTGTCCATCCTTGGATGCGGCAGAATCGAGGGCGACCGCCCGTCGTCGATGCGACCCACCGGAGCCCGACACCATGACCGCCTCGTCCGCGCCCCTGGGCGCCCCGCACTTCATCGGCATCGGGGGCGCCGGCATGTCCGGGCTCGCCAAGATCCTCGCGCTGCGCGGGGCGCAGGTCTCCGGCAGCGACGCCAAGGAGTCGACCGTGGTGCTGGCCCTGCGCCAGCTCGGGGCGGAGGTGCACGTCGGCCACGCCGCCGAGAACGTGCCGGCCGGCGCCAGCGCCGTCGTCGTCTCCAGTGCGATCCGCGAGGACAACCCGGAGATCGCCGAAGCCCGCCGGCGCGGCCTGCCGATCGTGCACCGCTCCGACGCGCTGGCCGCACTGATGGAGGGCCGCCGGGCGCTGGCCGTCGCGGGCACCCACGGCAAGACCACCACGACGAGCATGCTGGCGGTCAGCCTCACCGCGCTCGGGCTGGACCCGTCCTTCGCGATCGGCGGCGACCTCAACGAGCCCGGCAGCAACGCCCACCACGGCACCGGCGAGATCTTCGTCGCCGAGGCGGACGAGAGCGACCGCAGCTTCCAGAAGTACACGCCCGAGGTCGCCATCGTGCTCAACGTGGAGCTGGACCACCACGCCAACTACGCCTCCATGGACGAGATCTACGAGTCCTTCGAGGCCTTCTGCGACCGGATCACGCCGGGCGGTGCGCTGGTGGTCGACACCGACCACGCGGGCGCGGCCGAGCTGGCCGCGCGGGTGTCGGGGCGGCAGTTCGACATCGTGAAGGTCGGGGAGGGCGAGCGCGCGGACCTCCGGATCCTGGGGATCACCCCGCGCGGTATGACCAGCGAGGTCACCGTCCTGCTGCCGACGGGCGAGGAGCTGACCTTCACGGTCAACGTCCCGGGCCGTCACTACGCGCACAACGCCGTCGCGGCACTCGCGGCGGGCGTCAAGCTCGGCGTCCCGGCCGCTGAGCTGGCCCCGGCGCTCAGCACCTACCAGGGCGTGCGCCGCCGCCTCCAGCTCAAGGGCGAGTCGGCCGGCGTGCAGGTGATCGACTCCTACGCGCACCACCCGACCGAGATCGCCGCCGACCTCCAGGCGATCCGGGAGGCCGCGGGCGAGGGCCGGGTCGTGGTGGTCTTCCAGCCGCACCTGTTCAGCCGCACCCGCGAGCTGGGCCTGGAGATGGGCGAGGCGCTGTCGCTGGCCGACCAGGTCGTGGTGCTGGACATCTACCCGGCGCGCGAGGACCCGATCCCGGGCATCACCAGCGAGATCGTCATCGAGGCGGCCCGCGCGAAGGGCGCTGACGTGGAGGGCGCCCACTCGCTCGCGGCGGTTCCGGACCTCGTCGCGGGAATCGCGAAGCCGGGCGATCTCGTTCTGACCATGGGCGCCGGGGACGTCACCTTCCTCGGTCCGGAGATCCTCTCCCGCCTGGACACCCTCGGCTGACCGAAGGAGCGCGACCATGGGCTACGAGATCGAGAAGACCGACGCGGAGTGGCGCGACGAGCTGACGCCCGCCGAGTACGCGGTGCTGCGCGAGGCCGGCACGGAGCGTCCCTTCGTGGGTGAGTACACCGACACCAAGACGGTGGGCGTCTACTCCTGCCGCGCCTGCGGCAACGAGCTGTTCAGCTCGGAGACGAAGTTCGACTCGCACTGCGGCTGGCCCAGCTACTTCGCGCCGCTGGCCGAGGACCGGGTCGAGTACATCCAGGACGACACCCACGGGATGCGCCGGGTCGAGGTGCGCTGCGCGAAGTGCGGCTCGCACCTGGGCCATGTCTTCGAGGGCGAGGGCTACGGCACCCCGACCGACCAGCGGTACTGCATCAACTCCATCTCCCTGAAGCTGCGCCCCGCGGACGCGTGACGGCAGCGGACGTGTGACGTCAGGACGGCCCCGGGCACGAGCCCGGGGCCGTCGTGCGCACGGGCGGGCTCACGAGCGAGCGGAGAGCCGGCCGTTCGAGCGGACCTGGTCGAAGGAGTGCGCCATGCCGCGCTTGAGCAACGGGCCGAGCGGGCGCTCCACCAGCCGGTGCAGCAGCCAGGCCGTCACCAGCATGACCGAGAGCGAGGCGGCCACCGTCGCGTAGGGCGGCAGGTAGGTGCTGAGCCGGTTGATGATCTCGAAGCCGATCTCCTGGTGGACCAGGTAGAGCGGGTAGGTGAGGGAGCCGGCCACGGTGAGCCAGCGCCACCGCACCCCGTTCATCGCCCCCATTGCTATGGCCCCGACCAGCACGAAGGACAGGGTGATCACCACGGCGGCGACCCGCCAGGACAGCGGCCGCTCCGCGCCGCCCTGGTTCGTCTGGACCATCGACTGGATCCGGTCCAGGGACATCAGCCAGCAGAACCCGACCATGCCGAAGAGCAGCAGGTTCGGACCGAACCTGTGGATCAGGAAGAACGCGATCCCGGCGATGAAGTACCAGGAGTAGTCGGCCTGCACGAGATTGCTCAGCAGCGAGAAGTTCGAGGCGATCGCCATGATCGAGGCGAAGCCCCAGATCCCGCAGAAGGCGAGCACCCGGCGGTAGGTCAGGCCGAAGGCGGTGACGACGCCGAAGAGCACGTAGAAGCAGAGCTCTATCCAGAGGGTCCAGTAGACCTGGTCGATGTTGGACTGCCCGACCGGGGACGGCATCATCGTCAGGTTGGTCAGCACCCGTACCAGCGTCGGCTTGTGTGCGTCGACGCCCCAGCGCTGCGGGGCGAGGTACAGCACGGCCGAGGTCAGCAGCACGGCGACCCAGAAGGCCGGGAACAGGCGGGTCACGCGTGAGGTCACGAACTCGCCGACGGTGCGGCCCCAGCATGTCATGCAGATGACGAAGCCGCTGATCAGGAAGAAGAGTTCGACCCCGAGCCAGCCGTAGGCGCCGATCGCGGAGCCCACCGGCATCAGCCGGCCGGTCTTCCCGTGCCATATCGCCGGCCAGTGCTGGACGCCCATCCAGTGCCAGGAGAGCACGGCGAGCGCGGCGAGAAGCCGTAGTCCGTCCAGAACGGCGAGGCGGGGACGTGCTGTACCAGGCCGTGGTGTGGCCTTGGGTGCGGCAGGGGCGGTCGGTTGGTCCAGGAGGGTGCTGGTCACGACTGTCTCTTCGCGTGGGGAACACTGCCGGGCGACCATACCCACGCATCTGTCCGATTCTCCAGATACGGAACCAAGCGTTCACAGGGTTCCCACAGCCCGGCCACCCGGGCGTGGCCGGGGCGACGGACGCCCCCGCGCCTCCGGGAGGGCGGGCCCACGCCCGCCGCTCCCCGGGGCCGTCCGCGCAGGTCAGCAGCGGCTCAGTCGCAGCGCAGATCAGTCGCGGATCAGCCGTTGAGCGGCATGGTCATCGTCGGCTTGATCGGGTTGGCGTCCGGGCGGACCTTGCTGACCGCCGTGCCGACCGCGAAGAACTCGACGCCGTGCTCGCCCCAGTAGCGGAAGTCGTCGACGAAGGTGCCGACGATGCCGTCCGCGCCCAGCTGCTGGCCCTCGTACTGCATGCGCGCCATCGCCAGCTCGCGGGCGTCGTAGAGGGCCTGGGTGAACTGCGGCATCTCCGCGTTCTGGCCGATCTGGGCGAGGGTCTGCCGCAGGGTCTGGTGGGCCACGTGGTAGACGCAGTTGCCGAGCACGAGCCGGCGGGGCAGCCAGCCGTGCTCCCAGAGCGTCCAGAAGTCCTGACCGGAGAGGCTGGTGGTGAACGGCTTGCCGTTCGGGGCGCGGTAGTTGGCGCCGTCGGTGGCCTTGACCGCGGTGCCGACCGCGATGAACTCGACGACGTCGGACAGGAATCCGTAGTTCATCGGGCGCAGCGACACGCCGATGACGCCGTCCGCGCCGAGCTGCGCGGCCTCCGCCTCCATGCGGGCCATGGCCAGTTCGCGCACGTTGTACATGGCCTGGGTGAGGATGCCGAGCTCCTGGCTGACCTTCCAGTTCCCGTTCTGGACGCCGACGTGGTAGACGCTGGTGCCCATCACCATGCCGAGCGGCTCGAAGCCCGACTCGGTGACCAGCACGAACTCGTTGACCGACAGGTCGGAGGTGAAGCAGGGACGCCCCTGCCGCGAGCCGTCGAGGCGGCCGCGCGCGATCTCGGAGACCTGCACCTGCTGATACCCGGGCGTGCTCATGGCCGCCTCCCCCTTCGGTCATGGGCCCGTCCGCGGGCCCGTCGGCTGAACCGTAGCAGCGTTGCGATTCTCGCAACACGGCCGTACCGTGGGGTCATGGACGAATCCGTCTCCGGGCGGGTACGCGAGGTGATCCGGGCGGCCGGTATGAGCCAGGCCGCCTTCGCCGCGCGCGCGGGAATCACGCCCGACAAGCTCTCCAAGTCACTCGGCGGCGTCCGGCGCTTCAGCTCGCTCGACCTCGCGCTCATCGCCGAGACGGCCGAGGTCAGCGTCGACTGGCTGCTCACCGGCCGACAGCACGCCCCGGCCGGCGTCGCCGCGCGCGGCGACGCCGTCGCGCACGGCCGGAGCCTCACCGAAAGCGCCGAGCGTTTCACCGCGGCCTACGACGTGCTCGAACTACTGGGCCGCGCGCCCGCGTTGCCCGAGCTGCCGACGCTGTCCCGCGGCGGCCCCGACGAGCAGGGCGAGTCTCTCGCAGCCGAGGCGCACGCCCGCGTCCCCGCGGCGGCGGGCGCGGAGGCCGCGCTGCTGCCCACCGGCGACCTGCTCTCGGTCCTCGAGCACGCCTTCGGCGTGGACTTCGCGGTGACCGAGCTCCCGGCCGCCGTCGACGGGTTCGCTTGGCAGGAGGACGGCTTCCGGCTCGCGCTGGCCCGCCGCGACGAGCGCTGGACCAGGCAGCGGTTCACCCTCGCCCACGAGCTCGGCCACCTGCTCGCCGGGGACGCTGCCGAGCCGCTGGCCGAGTCCCCCGTCGCGCCCGGCCGCCAGGCCGAACCGGACGAGGTGCGCGCCAACGCCTTCGCCGCCGCACTGCTCATGCCCGGGCCGGAGGTCCGCGCGGCCGCCGCCGTACTCGACTTCGCCGAGCTCGTGGTCAGGTTCCGGGTCTCGCCCAGCGCCCTCGCCGCGCGGCTGCGCCGCCTCGGCCTGGTCGACGCCGCCGAGCACGCCCGGCTGCGACGCCGCACCACCGCCGAGTGCCATCTGGCCGCCGGCGCCATGGACGCCTACCTGCGCGAGGCCGCACTCGCGGCCGCGGAGCGCCCGCCGGCGCGCCTCGCCGACGGCCTGTGGTCCGCCTTCGAGGCGGGCGAGACGACGCTGCGTCCGCTCGCAGCGCTCCTCGGCATGGAGCCCCGAGAGCTGGAGGGCCGGCTGGCCGCCTCGGAGACCGGACCGAACCCCTCGGAACCCCGTGCCGACGAGGGGGAGTTGATCTACCAGCCATGACCGGCCGGACCCAGTGGTGGTTCCCCGACAACACGGTGCTCTGCAACTTCGCGGCCGTCGACCGGCTGCCGCTGCTGGAGAAGGTGCTCGACGGGCGAGGCCGCTGGTCCGAGGCGGTCGCCCGGGAGGCGAGGCTCTCCGCTCGTCGACTGCCGCCGTTGACCGGCCTGGTGGACCGCGGCTCACTGGGCGAGCCGATCGAGATCACGGACGTGGACGTCCGCGCCGAGGTGGAACGCCTGCGCCGGGCCGTCTTCGGCGGCGACCGGCGTCGCCCCACCCAGCACCTCGGCGAGGCCGAGACGCTCGCGCTGATCACCAGGGCGCCGGGGTTCCGCCGCTCCGTCTGGATCTCCGACGACCGCGACGCCGCGCGCTACGCCCGCCGCCGCGGCATCACCACGCTGGAGACCTACGATCTCGTCGCGGCGGCCGTCCGCGAGCGGCTGCTCTCCCCCGCCGAGGCCCATGAGCTGCTGCACCGGATGACGGTAGCGGGCCGTCACCTGCATCGAACCAGTTCGGGGCCGGAGGAGTTCGGCACCGGGCACATTCCGCCGAGCTGAGGAAAGCTCAAATTTACCTCTGAGAATCGGGTCCGGCTCTTCCCGGTGAACGGCCCAGCCGACATGCTCTCCCCATGGAGCCAGGTGCGGGGGACCTGGCTCCTTCCCTCTTTGGAGGAGGTGTCCGGATGAGCCTCGATCCACTCTTCGTCGCCGCGGCGGTCATCGTCGTTCCGGCGGCCGCGCTGCTCCTGTGGACCAGCTCCCGATCCAGGTGCGGCGCGCGAGTCTTCCTCGCCGCCCGGCGGCTGCTCGGCGGCTCCCTGCTGCTGACCCTGCTGCTGGCGGCGGTCGCCACCTTCCGGTGGTCCGACGCCACGATGGGCGCGACCGCGTCCCTGACGGGTCCGTCGGCGCCCACGGCGGGGCTTCCGCCGCTCGCCGGCTTCGTCGCCCTGGCCGCGCTGGCCGGGATCGCGCAGCTCGTGGCGGCGCGTCGGCGCAGTGACGCCGGGTCACGGTTGCGTATCCGTCGACCTGCGCATCTTGAGCAACCGACGGCGCTCGGGTTGGTTGGCGACCATGCCGTACCTGTTCCTGGTGCCCGCGGTGCTGCTCGCGGCCCTGTCGTCGCTCCGCCTGTGCCGCCTGGCCGCGGCGAGCGACCCGCTCCCGGGCCTCGGCCCGGAGGTGCTCCCGCCCGACGCATCGGCGCCGAGCACGCCGCCTGAGCCGTCCGCGTCGCGCGGGCCGGTGCCGGTGGAGGCGGCGTACCTGGCAGGCGGCCCGCACCGGGTCGTCGACGTGACCCTCATCGACATGACGGGGCGCGGCCTGCTCCACCTCGCCCACACCGGCTGGACCTCGGTGGCCCGCCCGAACCCGGACAGCGCGCTGGAGTCGGAGGTCCTCGCCGCGCTCGGCCCCGAGGGCCAGCGCCGGACCGACGAGGTCCGCGGCCAGGTCGCCACCGGCCCCGCGGTCGCCGCGCTCGCCCGGTCGCTGGCCGACGGCGGCCTCGCGGTTCCTCCCGGCGCACGCGCGGCGCTGGCCGAAGCGGTCGCCGGGGTGCGGTTCGCGCTGGTCGCCTCGGTGGCGCTGCTGGTCACGGCGGTGGCCGTGCTGGGCGCGCGCAACCTGCTCACCGGCGCGCACGAGGGCCTGCTCCTGCCCGCGGCCTGGTTCGTGCTGCCGGTGCTCCTGAGCGGCGGAACGCTGCTGATGGCCCGCGCCGAGTTCCACCCGATCACGCCGTGGGCCGCGCCCGCGGGCCAGGACCTGCTGCGCGCGCTCCGCCCGGGCCGCCGTCGGCTGCGCCGGGCGGCGGACCCGCTCCTCGCGGTCATCCTGCGCGGGCCCTCGGCGCTCCACGACCCGCGGCTCCGGGCGGCGTTGACCACCCGCTCACCCAAGCACCGGGGCTCGGAGGGCCGCTGACGCGGTCCTCCGAGCCCCGGTGTCTCGCATGCCTCGGACCCGACGTCACAGCCCCGACCTCTCAGGCGGGACGTCTCGGGCCAGGCAGGTCTCTCAGGCCAGGCAGGCGATGAGCTCGCCGACCGGCCGACGGCGGCCCGTGTAGAACGGGACCTCCTCGCGGACGTGCAGGCGGGCACGGCTCGCGCGCAGGTGGCGCATCAGGTCGACGATGCGGTACAGCTCGTCCGCCTCGAAGGCGAGGAGCCACTCGTAGTCGCCCAGCGCGAAGGACGCGACGGTGTTGGCGCGGACATCGGGGTAGCCGCGGGCCATCTTGCCGTGCTCGGCCAGCATCTCTCGGCGCTCGGCGTCCTCCAGCAGGTACCAGTCGTACGAGCGCACGAACGGGTAGACGCAGATGTAGCCGCGCGGCGTCTCGTCCGCGAGGAACGCGGGGATGTGCGACTTGTTGAACTCGGCGGGGCGGTGCAGGGCCATGTTCGACCAGACCGGCTCCATGCGGCGCCCGAGCTCCGTGCGGCGGAAGCGGTTGTACGCCTCCTGCAGGTTGTCGCTGTCGCCGGAGTGCCACCAGATCATCAGGTCGGCGTCGGCGCGCAGGCCGGAGACGTCGTAGGTGCCGCGCACGGTGACGTCCTTCTCGGCGAGCTGCGCGAACAGCTCCTCGACCTCGGTGGCCATCGCGGCGCGGTCGTCCGGCAGCACGTCCTTGAGACGGAAGACCGACCACAGGGTGTAGCGGATGACGTCGTTCAGCTCGCGAGCCTTCGGCTTCGCCTTATCGGTGTGCTCGTCACTCATGGGCTCATTGTCTCCCTTGCTCACTCTGCTCCGGACACCAGGTCCTCCGTCACCGCGGCCGCCGCACGCCAGCCGTCCGCGATGCAGGCGGGGATGCCGACGCCGTGGTAGGCAGCGCCGCACAGCGCGAGGCCCGGCAGCGTGGCGGCGGCCGCCTCGATCCGGGCGACCCGCTGGGGGTGTCCGACGGGGTACTGCGGCAGGCCGGCGCGCCAGCGGGTCACCGCGTGCGCGTACGGGGTGGCGGTGATGCCGGCCGCCTCGCGCAGGTCCGCGCGGGAGCGGGCCACCAGCTCGGCGTCGTCGAGGTCCAGCACCGCCTCCTCGCCCTGGCGTCCGAGCGAGGTGCGCAGCACGAAGCGGTCGGGCGCGGCCTTGTCGAGCCAGCCCCACTTGTTGCTGGAGAAGGTGGACGCCTTGATCGCGCGGCCGTCGACGGGCGGGACCAGGAAGCCGCTGCCGGGCAGCGGGCCCAGGTCGGCCCGGTGGTAGGCGAGGGTGACCAGGGCCATGCCCGCGTACTCGATCCGGCCCAGCTCGGCGGCCGCGCCGGGAGCGAGCTCGGCCAGCAGCCGCGCGGCGACCGGCGCGGGAACGGCCAGCACCACGGCGTCGGCGGTCAGCGTCTGCCCGCCGGACGACGGGCCGGTCTCGGTCACCACGGTCCAGCCGTCCGCGGTGCGCCGCAGCGCGGCGACGGGGGTGTCGGTGCGCAGCTCGGCCCCAGCGGCGCGACAGGCGTCCGCGACCGCGCCCGGCAGGCGGCCGATGCCTCCGTCGACGCCGGTGAAGACGGGCGCGGGATCGGGGTTCTTCGCGGCGGCCGCGAGCGCCGCGTGGACGCCCTTGATCGCGGACCGCTCGCGCTGCGCGATGGCGAGCAGCTGCGGCACGGCCGCGCTCAGCGAGATCGCGTCGGCGTGACCGGCGTAGACGCCGCCGAGCAGCGGCTCGACCAGGCGGTCCACGACCTCGCGACCCAACCGCGCGGCCACATACTCCCCGACGCCGATGTCCTCTCCGATCTCGGTGCGCGGCAGCGTCTCGTCCTCGGCGGCCCGGGCGAGGCCCTCGGGCGAGAGCACCCCGGTGGCCGCGAGCGCGTCGAGGTCGCCGGGGACGCCCATCAGGTGCCCGGTGGGCATCGGGCGCAGCTCGCCGCGGGTCCAGATCGACGCCTTCGCGGTGGTCGGCGGCTGCAGCGCCTCGCCGAGGCCGACCGCCCGCGCCAGCGTGATCGCCTCCGGGCGCCGGGCCAGCATCGACTCCGCACCGAGGTCCACGCCGACCCCGCCGACCTCCCCCTGGAGCAGCTTGCCGCCGAAGCGCGGCGAGGCCTCCAGCAGCGTCACGCGCGCCCGCTCCGTCCCGTCGACGATCCCGCGCAGCCGCGCGGCGGCCGCGAGGCCGGCGATCCCGCCGCCGATCACCAGGACGTGCGGGAGTCGACCGGTCGTGCCGCCGGAGGGGACGGGCGTCGTGCTGTGCATGTCCCTCACTCTCGCACACCCGGTCGGGGCCGCCGACCGCAGCCGGGTCTCAACCCTTTCGTTATGGCCTTGTTGACACCACGTCGGGAACCCACGCCCCGCTCCGGGCATCCAATGCGCGAGTGAGTGACGAGGGGAGCGGACACATGCGAACGAGGGACCACAGACGTCGGCCGGCGACATCCGTCGCCGCGGGCATCCTGGCGGCGGGCTTGGCGCTCGCCGGATGCTCGGCGTCGAGCGGCAGCAACAGCAGTGCGGCGGGTGCGCCGCGTGCCGCCGCTGGTGCGGCGGGATCGGGGGCAGGCGGGTCACAGGCCCAGCCGAAGAGCGGTACGGCAGGCGGCGCACCGTCCTCCGCGCCGTCGCCGGGGGCGACGGGCGCGGCGGCGTCGAACCGGTCGGTGATCTACAGCGGGGAGATCCAGCTGCGGTCCGCGCACGTCGACGCGGCGGTGCAGCAGGCGCAGACGCTGGTCCGGTCGGTCGGCGGTTACATCGACTCCGAGCAGGTCGGAGACGCCACGACCATGCCGTGGTACGGCGGCGTGGCCTCGGACTCGGGCTCGGGCTCTGACTCCGGGACAGTGCAGCCCACACCACTCGCTCCGCCGTCCGACGCGTCGGGCGAGGCGGCGGTCCTGGAGTTGCGCGTCCCGTCCGCGTCCTACGACGCGGTCTTCACCCAGCTGTCCTCGCTCGGCGCGGTGCTGGCCCGCGAGCGCGCCAGCCAGGACGTCACCGAACAGGTGGTGGACCTCGACGCCCGCATCACCAGCGAGAAGGCGAGCCTCGAACGGCTCGACGCGCTGATGAAGCAGGCCGGTTCGCTGAACGACCTGCTCACCCTGGAACAGGCGGTGACCCAGCGGGAGTCCGATCTCAACTCGCTGGAGTCCCAGGTCGCGTCACTGCAGAGCCAGGTCGCGATGTCGACCGTGACGGTCGAGCTCTTCCAGACCGCGACCCCGCATCCTTCGGCGAAGCCGAAGCCCTCGGGCGCGTGGGGCGCGGCAGGGCACGCGCTGGGCGCGGGCTGGCACGGCCTGTACCTGGTCGGCCGCGGCCTGCTGGTCGCGATCTCGGCCGGCCTGCCGTTCCTGGTGCTGTTCGCCCTGCTGGGCTACGGCACCTACCGCTTCTCCCGCCGCCGGAAGGGAAAGCCGGAGGCGGACGAGGAGTGACCACCGACCCCAGGGGCGCAAGGCTCTACTCGATCAGCTGCGCGCGCGAGCAACCACCCTGTGCGGGCGGCCCTGCGCTTTCGGCGACTCACCACACCGGGTGGCTTGTCGTGCACACAGTTGATCGTGCAGAGCCCCGCGCCCCTGGACAGTGCAACCGTGCCCGGGAGCCAACGGCTACTTCGCCGTCTGCTCGTGGACGTAGGCCGTGAGGCGGGTGAGGGCGTCCGGGTTCGTGGTCGGGTGGACGCCGTGGCCGAGGTTGAAGATGTGGCCGCGGCCGGAGGCCTTCGCCGAGGCGAGGACCTCGTCCGTCTTCGCGCGGACCGCGAACTCGGGGGCGAACAGGACCGTCGGGTCCAGGTTGCCCTGGAGCGCCTTGCCGGGGGCGACCCGGCGGGACGCCTCCTCCAGCGGGACGCGCCAGTCCACGCCGACCACGTCCGCGCCCGCCTCGCCCATGAGGCCCAGCAGCTCGCCGGTGCCCACGCCGAAGTGGACCCGCGGGACGCCGTACGACGCGACCTCCGCGAAGACCTTCTGCGAGGCCGGCATCACCGAGCGCCGGTAGTCGTCCGGCACCAGCCCGCCCGCCCAGGAGTCGAAGAGCTGCACGGCCGAGGCCCCCGCCTCGATCTGCACCTTGAGGAAGCCCGCCGTGATGACCGCGAGGCGGTCGACCAGCTCGGCCCAGAGCTCCGGGTCGCCGTACATGATGGCCTTGGTGTTCTCGTACGTGCGCGACGGGCCGCCCTCGACGAGGTAGCTGGCCAGCGTGTACGGCGCGCCGGCGAAGCCGATCAACGGGGTGCTGCCGAGCTCGGCGACGAGCAGGCCGACGGCCTCGGTGACGTAGGGGACGTCGGAGGGCTCCAGCGGACGCAGCTGCGCGAGGTCCTCGCGGGTGCGCACGGGGTGGGCGATGACGGGGCCGACGCCGGGCTTGATGTCGAGGTCGACGCCGATGGCCTTGAGCGGCACCACAATGTCGCTGTAGTAGACCGCCGCGTCCACGCCGTGCCGGCGGACCGGCTGCAGGGTGATCTCCTTGACCAGCTCCGGCATCATGCAGGAGTCCAGCATCGCGATGCCCTCGCGGACCTTGCGGAACTCCGGCAGCGAACGGCCCGCCTGGCGCATGAACCAGACGGGGGTGTGCGGAACCTCCTCCCCACGGCAGGCGCGCATGAACGCGGAGTCGTACGTGGGGCTGCTCTGGCCGATCGGGCCGCTCTCGCTCTGGGTCACCCTGAAATCTTCGCACGCTCGAAGCGGGCGTCTTCCGTGGTGTCTGCGCTGCGCGGACGGGCCGGGCGCATAGTCTTCCGGCATGGCTGGGGTGAGCGGCGGAAAGCCGAGGTACGAGGGCGGTTCCGGGTTCGGTGACGGGGCGTCGGGGGAGCAGTCCGTTCCCGAGGCGTTCCGTGCGGCCGTCACCGATCTGCTCGGCACCCGGATGCGGTCCGAGATCACGCTCGGGAACACCCCCGCCCCGCGCCGTCTCGCGCCCTACGCCTACGCGCTGACCGCGACCGTCGAGTCCGACGGCGAGGAGCTGGCCGACGGCCGGCTGGTGCTGCTGCACGACCCCGCCGGGCACGAGGCCTGGCGGGGCGAGTTCCGGCTGGTCTCGCTGACGCAGGCGGAGCTGGAGCGCGAGATCGCAGACGACCCGCTGCTCGCGGAGGTCGGCTGGTCCTGGCTGACGGACGCGCTGGACCAGTTCGGCTGCGCCTACACCGAGCCCAGCGGCACGGTATCGCGCGCGTACTCGCAGTACTTCGGAGCGATCGCGGACCGTCCCTCCAGCACCGAGATCGAGATCCGTGCGTCCTGGACGCCCGTCCCGCGCGGTGACGGCTCGCTCGACCTGGGCGCGCACCTGCGTGCGTGGGGCGAGCTGCTGTGCCAGTGCGCGGGCCTGCCGCCGTCACCGCTGCCGCTGCCCGCTCCGGGCGCACCGTCACCGGCCGCGCCCTCGCAGGTGAGCAGCGTCGTGCCGATGCCGACGCGTCGCCAGCCGCGCGGCGGGGCCTGAGCCGGAGCTCCGCTCTTCTCACGTTCCTCACGCCGATCAGGTGAAGGTTCGTCAGCTTCGGCGTACGCTGGGGTATCCGATTTCGGACATTTGGGCCACATGTTCGGCGTGTCGACCGCTTTTGATCACTTTCGGGTGACTTAGGCTCAATCAGGCTGAACAAAACATCCGAACTGCCCGATTTGCCCCTCACTCAATCGTGATCATTCGCTAAAGCCGGGCACCGATGGTGCCGAAGCAGACAGTGACCCTCTTCCCGGCACCTCACCACAGGAGGCCTGGTGTCCGTTCTCCTTGAGCACCCCGCAAACCTGGTCGCCTACCGTCCGACGAAGCCCACCGCCATGGTGGTCATCGCGGACCCGCGCGTTCGCTCCACGGTCACCCGGCATCTCTGGGCCCTCGGCGTGCGCGACGTGATCGAGGCCTCCTCTCTCGCCGAGGCCCGGCCACGGGTCGGCACCCCCCGTGACATCTGTGTCGCCGACGTCCACCTCCCCGACGGCTCCGGCCTCGCCATCCTGGCCGAGACCCGCGCCGCGGGCTGGCCCAACGGCCTCGCGCTCTCCGCAGCCGACGACATCGGCGCGGTCCGCAGCGCGCTCGCCAGCGGGGTCAAGGGCTACGTCGTGACCGGCACCCGCGTCGGCAACGGCGTCCCGCAGCGCCCCGGCATGAACGGCGTCCCCGCGCTGCGCCCGGGCCTGCCCGGCTCGGCGTCCCACCTGCGCCGCCCCGGCATGCAGCTGCCGCCCGGCGCCGGCGGGGTTCCGGCCTCCGGCTCGGTCCAGGGCCAGCCGGCGCCGCAGGCGTACCGGGAGCTCTCCGGCCGCGAGGTCGAGGTCCTGCGCCTCGTCGCGGAGGGCCAGTCCAACAAGGCGATCGGCGTCGCCATGGGCCTCTCCGCCCTCACCGTGAAGTCCCACCTGGCCCGCATCGCCCGCAAGCTCGGCACGGGCGACCGCGCGGGCATGGTCGCGGTGGCGCTGCGGACGGGCATCATCCACTGATCCCGCCCCTCCCCGGAGGGAACGTTTCGGCGGACCTCCGGTCGCACCTCCTCAGGGGCGCGGGGAACTGCGCGAGAAACCAACGATGTGCGGATGGCCCTGCTCGCTCTGGGCTCCGTCGCGGCCGGTGGCTTGTCGCGCAGTTCGTCGCGCCCCTGACGGTGCAACCGGTCGGCGCACCGGAAGAGCATCCACCGGCTGCGGGCGTAGTCTTTGTTCGTGACCGACGCCCGTGAAGACGCCATCGACCAAGCAAGCAGCGATGCCCCCGGGCAGGCGGTCCACGCGGTGCCTCTGCTTGAGCCCAGCGAGGGGATTCCGCCCGTCGTCGCGGACGCCGACGCGCTCGACGCGGTCGTCCGGCGGTTCGCCCACGGGCACGGGCCGGTGGCGATCGACGCCGAGCGGGCCTCCGGGTACCGGTACGGGCAGCGGGCGTATCTCGTGCAGCTGCGCCGGGAGGGCTCCGGCAGCACGCTGATCGACCCGGTCGCCTGTCCGGACCTCTCCGCGTTGGGAGCCGTGCTCGCCGACACCGAGTGGGTGCTGCACGCGGCCAACCAGGATCTCCCCTGCCTCTCCGAACTCGGCATGCGGCCGACCCACCTCTTCGACACCGAGCTGGCCGGACGCCTCGCGGGCTTCCCGCGCGTGGGCCTCGGGCCGATGGTGGAGAACGTGCTCGGGCTGAGCCTGGAGAAGGGCCACTCCGCCGTCGACTGGTCGACGCGTCCGCTGCCGGAGCCGTGGCTGCGCTACGCGGCGCTCGACGTGGAGGTGCTGGTCGAGCTGCGCAACGCGCTGGAGCAGGAGTTGAGCGATCAGGGCAAGCTCGAGTGGGGGCAGCAGGAGTTCGCCGCCATCGTCGCCGCTCCCCCGCCCGCGCCGCGGGTGGACCCCTGGCGGCGGACGTCGGGCGTGCACAAGATCCGTCGGCGTCGCCAGCTCGCGGCCGTACGGGAGTTGTGGCAGGTGCGGGACCGGCTGGCGCGCGAGCGCGACGTCTCCCCGGGGCGGGTGCTCTCCGACGCCGCGATCGTGGCGGCCGCGCTGGCGATGCCGTCCTCCGTCGCCGGGCTGCAGGCCGTGCCGGGCTTCGGACCGCGCATGCACCGCCGTGCGCTGGACCAGTGGATAGCCGCGATCGAGGTCGCCCGCGCGCTGCCGGAGCTGCAGCTGCCGCCGGCCACCGCCGCGCACGAAGGACCGCCGCCGCCCCGCGCCTGGGCCGACAAGGACCCCCTCGCCGCCGCCCGGCTCTCCGCCGCCCGCGCCGCCGTGACCACGCTCGCGGAGCGCCTCCACCTGCCGCAGGAGAACCTGGTCACGCCCGAGCTGGTGCGACGCGTCGCCTGGACGCCGCCCTCCCGGGTCACCGACGCGTCGGTCGCGGACGCACTCGCCGCACTCGGCGCGCGTCCGTGGCAGGTGCAGCAGGTCTCCCCGGTGATCGCCCGGGCCTTCGTCACCGCGCGGGTGAGCCCGAACGGCGTCTCTGCGAGCACCGCCGCCGTGGAGTGACGCCGGAGAGTGACCCACGGCTCATCCTTCCCCTCCTTGGCGCGTTGGTTACCGGCGGGTAGCATCACTCTCGGGACGTCGCAGTCGTGAGCCGCAGTCGCGCGCTTCTGCTGCCGTCGGCTGCTCCGTTCCCCTGTGACCACACCGTGCCCGCTGCGAACGGGCGCTTGGGAGGAGAGCCACCGTGCCTCGTACCGCGAGGGACGTCGTCTTCGTCGACGGCGTCCGCACCCCCTTCGGCAAGGCCGGCCCCAAGGGCATCTACGCCGAGACCCGCGCCGACGACCTGGTGATCAAGGCGATCCGGGAGCTCATGCGCCGGAACCCGAACCTGGACCCGGCCCTCGTGGACGAGGTCGCGATCGCCGCCACCACCCAGATCGGCGACCAGGGCCTGACCCTGGGCCGCTCGGCCGCGCTGCTGGCGGGCCTGCCCAAGACCGTCCCGGGCTACTCCATCGACCGCATGTGCGCCGGCGCGATGACCGCCGTGACGTCCGTGGCCGGTGGCATCGCCTTCGGCGCCTACGACATCGCCCTCGCCGGCGGCGTCGAGCACATGGGCCGTCACCCCATGGGTGAGGGCGTCGACCCCAACCCGCGCTTCCTCTCCGAGAAGCTGGTCGACGAGTCCGCCCTGTTCATGGGCATGACGGCGGAGAACCTGCACGACCGGTTCCCGCACCTGACCAAGGAGCGCTGCGACGAGTACGCCGTCCGCAGCCAGGAGAAGGCCGCCAAGGCCTACGCCGACAACAACATCCAGCCCGACCTGGTGCCGGTGGCCATCCGCCGCACCGACTCGGCGGGCGGCGAGACCGGCTGGGGCCTGGCCACCGC
>NZ_BBPP01000001.1:113134-116131 GCF_000787835.1 Streptacidiphilus melanogenes | reverse complement strand
CCGCCGCACCGACTCGGCGGGCGGCGAGACCGGCTGGGGCCTGGCCACCGCCGACGAGCCGATGCGCCCGGGCACCACGCTGGAGTCGCTGACGGGCCTCAAGACCCCGTTCCGCCCGCACGGCCGGATCACCGCCGGTAACGCGGCCGGTCTGAACGACGGCGCGACCGCCTCCCTGATCGCCGCCGAGGACGTCGCGCGCGAGCTGGGCCTGCCGGTCAAGATGCGCATGGTCTCCTACGCCTTCGTCGGCGTGGAGCCCGAGGTCATGGGCATCGGCCCGGTCCCGGCGACCGAGAAGGCGCTGGCCAAGGCCGGTCTGACGATCGCCGACATCGGCGCGTTCGAGATCAACGAGGCCTTCGCCATCCAGGTTCTGTCCATGCTGGACCACTTCGGCATCGCGGACGACGACGAGCGGGTCAACCCGTACGGCGGCGCGATCGCCTTCGGTCACCCGCTGGCCTCCTCCGGCGTGCGTCTGATGACGCAGCTGGCCCGCCGCTTCGAGCAGCGTCCTGACGTCCGTTACGGCCTCACCTCCATGTGCATCGGCATGGGCATGGGCGCGACGGTCATCTGGGAGAACCCGCACTTCGACGGTCACGGGAGCAAGTGATGACGACCACCACCGAGCAGCTGCTCAAGGCCCACGAGCTGTTCCCGGACGAGGTCGTGACGACCGCTCACGTGCGTCACCTCGACCTGCCCCTGGGTGCCGGCCGCTTCGCGCTGATCACCCTGGACAACGGCTTCGACCACACCAAGCCGACCACCTTCGGCCCGGGCTCCCTGGCCAAGCTGAACGAGGCGCTGGACCAGGTCGAGCGCGAGGCCGCGGCGGGCGAGATCGTCGCCGTCGGCATCACCGGCAAGCCGTTCATCTTCGCGGTCGGCGCCGACCTCAAGGGCGTCGAGGTGCTGAAGGAGCACAGCGACGCGCTGGCCATCGGCAAGGGCGGCCACGACGTCTTCAAGCGGATCGCGGCCCTGCCCGTCCCGTCCTTCGCCTTCTACAACGGCGCGGCGATGGGCGGCGGCGTCGAGGTCGGCCTGCACTGCACCTACCGCACCGTCAGCTCGGGCCTGCCGGCCTTCTCGCTGCCGGAGTGCTTCCTGGGCCTGGTCCCGGGCTGGGGCGGCTGCACGCTGCTGCCGAACCTGATCGGCGCGGGCAAGGCCGTCCAGGTCATCATCGAGAACGCGATGGCCCAGAACAAGCAGCTGAAGGGCAAGGACGTCTTCGAGCTCGGCATCGCCGACGCGATCTTCGAGCCGGCCGACTTCGTCGAGCAGTCGCTGCTGTGGACCGCCCAGGTCCTCACCGGCGCCGTGGCGGTGGAGCGTCCGGAGATCGACCGCGGCCAGGCCTGGGACGACGCCGTGGCCTGGGGCCGCGCGGTCGTCGACGGCAAGGTCCACGGCGCGGCACCGGCCCCCTACCGGGCGCTGGACATCATCGCCCAGGTCAAGGACGGCGACCTGCAGGCCGGCTTCGACGCCGAGGACGCGGCGCTGGCCGACCTCATCATGGGTGACGAGCTGCGCGCCGGCATCTACTCCTTCAACCTGGTGCAGAAGCGCGGCAAGCGCCCGGCCGGTGCGCCGGACAAGTCGCTGGCCCGCCCGGTCACCAAGGTCGGCGTCGTCGGCGCCGGTCTGATGGCCTCGCAGCTGGCGCTGCTGTTCGCGCGCCGCCTCCAGGTGCCGGTCGTCCTCACGGACATCGACCAGGAGCGCATCGACAAGGGCGTCGGCTACGTCCACGGCGAGATCGACAAGCTGCTCGCCAAGGGCCGCGTCAACGGCGACAACGCGAACCGCCTCAAGGCGCTCGTCACCGGCTCGCTCGACAAGGCCGCCGCCTTCGGCGACGCGGACTTCGTCATCGAGGCCGTCTTCGAGGAGATGGGCGTCAAGCAGCAGGTCTTCGCCGAGGTCGAGGCCGTGGTCTCGCCGACCTGCATCCTGGCGACCAACACCTCCTCGCTGTCCGTCAGCGAGATGGCGTCGAAGCTGGAGCACCCCGAGCGGGTCGTCGGCTTCCACTTCTTCAACCCGGTCGCGGTCCTGCCGCTGCTGGAGATCGTCCGCGGCGAGAAGACGGACGACGCGTCGCTGGCGACCGCGTTCGGCGTCGCGAAGAAGCTGAAGAAGACCGCCGTTCTGGTCAAGGACGCCCCGGCGTTCGTCGTGAACCGGATTCTCACCCGTTTCATGGGCGAGATCCAGCAGATCATCGACGAGGGCACGCCGATCGCCGTCGCCGAGAAGGGCGTCGAGCCGCTCGGTCTGCCGATGTCCCCGATCGTGCTGCTGGAGCTGGTCGGCCCGGCCATCGCCCTGCACGTGTCGGAGACCCTGCACACCGCCTTCCCGGAGCGCTTCTTCGTCTCCGAGAACCTGGCCCGCGTGGTCCAGGCCGGCAAGCGCGGCTTCTACACCTGGGCGTCGGGCCAGCAGGAGCTGGACCCCGAGGTCGTCGCCCTGCTGCAGCTCGGCGACAAGGTCCTCACCGAGGAGCAGGTGCGCGAGCGCGCGCTGGGCGCCGTCGCCCAGGAGATCCAGCTCATGCTGGACGAGGGCGTCGTCGCCGAGGCGCAGGACATCGACCTCTGCCTGATCACCGGCGCGGGCTGGCCGTTCCACCTGGGCGGCATCACCCCGTACCTGGACCGTGAGGGCGTCTCCGAGCGCGTCAACGGCAAGCGCTTCCTCGCCCAGGGCGTCGCGAGCGTCCCGGCGTAACGCACCAGCCGACCCCGAAGGGCGGCTTCCCGAGCCCCGGCTCGGGAAGCCGCCCTTCGGCTTTGTCCCCACCCCCCCGCCTCCGGCCGTCCTGCCACCGCCTGCTCCGCCCTCACCCCGTCAGCCTGCCCCCCGGGGCCCCACAGCCGACCAGTCACGGTGCCGCCACCCAGGCCCTCGGCCCCGGCACCCGGCTCGCGGGCTCGGTGGCCCCCTTCCCCCCAGCCCGTCTCCGGCCCCGCAGCACAA
>NZ_BBPP01000001.1:41008-112463 GCF_000787835.1 Streptacidiphilus melanogenes | reverse complement strand
GCGCCGCAGCCTCCCGCCGGGTCTCCGGCCCCGCAGCCCGATGCCAGAGCAACCACCAACCGAGCCTGACGGCCGGGATGCGTCCACCGCCTCGGCAGCCGGGGCAGGCCCGGAGTCGGCCCGTCAGTTGCCGCCACCCAGCGGCCTGCCCGGACCGCCCGTTCCGGCCCTGCCGGCTCGCATGCGCGACGGCCTCCCGGCGGGTGTTCGGCTGCTCAGCCCCGTGGCGGCCCCCCGGACTGGCCGGGCGGGGTTCCGGGGCATGCCGAAGGCCCCGGCCGGGGGCCGGGGCCTTCGAGGGGGGCGGCGCCGCCGTAAGAGGCGGCTGCCTGCGTCAGGGGGTGACCGAGGCCGACGGGGAGACGCTCGCCGTCGGCTTCTTCTTGTCCTTCGCCGCCTTCGCCTTCGGGCTCGCCGAGGTGCTCGGGGTGACCGACGCCGACGGCGTCGCCGACGCGCCGTTGGTCACTGCGACGGAGGGCAGGTCCGTCGAGGTCGGGGTGGCCGAGACCGCCGCCGCCAGCACGCGGTCCTGAAGCTGCTTCGGGGTCAGCGACTGCGTCGCGGAGACGAGCGTCGTCGCGTTGGCGCCGCCGGCCGTGGCGTCAGCCGCGGACTGCATCAGCAGGACTGGGACCGCGCCCAGGTTCGCCGCGGTGAAGTCCTTGGTGGAGTCCTGCACCCAGACCTTGTGGTCGCCGTTGTTCACGCAGGCGCGGAACACGTCGGTGTCCAGGCCCTTGACCTTCTTGGCCAGGGTGATCAGGTTGCTCTTCGACGCGAACGCGTCGTCCGACTCGGCCGGCTGGTGGTCCAGCAGGATCGCCCGGTAGTTGGGGAACTGCTTCGCGTCCAGCGCGCAGGCCAGCGCGTTGCCCGCCTGGAGCGAGCCGCTGCCGCCCTGGGTCCGGTCCACGCCGGTGGTCTCGTGGTAGTAGACGTTGGCCACGCCGGAGGCGACCAGCTGGCGCAGGGTCGCGCCGTAGGTGTTCTCGAAGGCCAGCGTCGCGGGGTCGCGCATGTCCTCGTAGACGGTCAGGGTGACGGCCGCGTGGCCGTACTCCGGGACGGCCAGCGCGCTCTCGCCGACCGCGCCGGCCGGAGGCGCCAGCTGGGTCTCCTTGTGGGCCCGCACCACGGAGCCGATCAGGCCCGCGACCACGAAGATCGCGACGACCATACCGCCGGCCACGAGCCAGCGTCGCCACGGCGTCCTGCGAACTGACGCCCCCGCCGGCTGCGGGTTGTTGTCCGTGGAGCTCTTCACTTCCACCTGTCCTCGACTACTCGGTCCGTGCTGTGTATCCGACTGGCCTACTGCTCAGTTCGGCGGACGGGGGTCAGCCTCTCATGCGAACGTGTGAAGGCTTCAACTGGATCATGGGTCAACGCCCCCGCAACCGGTAGATCACCGCGCCTCCGGCGGTTCCGACCCGCTCGTAGCGGGCCGCGAGCAGATCCCGGATCGGCGGGACGGCCTCAGGGGCGTACGGGGCGCCCTGGGAGTCGTCCACGACGAGCGCGGGTGGGTGCTGCTCCACCTCGCGCTCGAAGGTCGCCCAGGAGCCCGCCACGGCCTTCTGGACCCCCACGCCCCTGCCGCCGCGGCCGCCGGCGAAGTTGGTGAGCAGCCCGGCGGTCAGATAGCGGCTCGCGGGGGCACGGTCGGCGAGCCAGTAGATCTCCGGGTGCATGCCCCAGACCAGCACGCGTTGCTGCGGGCCGGTGTCGGCGTCGACGGCCTGCGCGACCGTCCGCACCCGCGTCACCGGCTGCGTCGACGCAGTCAGGCCGAGCGCGACGAAGACCGCCGCCGCGACCGCCGTCCAGGCGAGCGCGGCCCGGGTCCAGCGCGGCTCGGCGGCCCGGTGCAGGGCCCCGGCGCACAGCAGGGCCAGCGGTGGGACGAGCTGGAGGTAGTAGTGACCGAAGAAGTGGAACCCGACGACGACGCCGACGGCGGAGCCGGCCAGCCACAGCCACACGTCGGCGTCCTCGCGCAGCGAGACCCGCAGTCGGCGGACGAGCAGGATCACCGCCGGGACGACGGCGGCGAGCATGATCCCGGCGTTCCCGGCGGCCCGTCCCAGCGCGGTCGCCCAGGCGCCGTCGAGCGAGGCGTAGTCGCCGGAGCCGGAGACGACCCAGAAGAGGAAGTTCTTCGGGCCGGTCAGCAGGGCGAGCACGGCGACGGGGACGGCGAAGCCGAGGCCCAGCCGCAGGACGGCGCCGGAGCGCCGGTCGTCCCGCCACAGCAGGTAGAGGGCGGGGAGCAGGACCACTCCACCGGTCTGCTTCACCATCGCCGCGAGGGCGGCGGCGACCCCCGCACCGGCCCAGCGTCCGGTGCTCGCGCACCAGAACGCGGCGGCGGTGGCGGGCAGCATGAAGACCTCGAAGGTCGCCGCCTGGGTGTCCTCCGGCGCGAGCGCGACGCTGAGCAGCACGGTGAGCAGCCCCGCGACCGTCCCGGCCGCGTCGCCCCAGCGGCGGCGGGCGACGGCGGCGGTGAACAGCGCCGTCGCAAGGCAGGCGAGGACCGCTAGGACGCGCAGCGGCCACAGCGAGTCCGAACCGAGGAGCGCGAACGTGCCCTGGTAGAGCCACGGCAACAGCGGCGGCTTGCGGTCCACCACGTCGACGTAGAGCGTCCCGCCGTGCGCGAGCATCCGCGCCTCGGTCGCGAGGTACCCCTCGTCTGGGTTCCAGAAGGCCCGCGTGAACGCGGGAAGGTGGACGAGCAGGGTTACCGCGGCGAGAAGCACCACCTCAGAGGCGCGGGACCCGCTCAGGAGGCGGCTCCGCCGCAGGGCGCGAGCAACCGACCGGTGCGGATGGCCCTGCACGTCGGGGACCATCCGCCCGTCAGACGGGGGCACCCCCGACCGAAGGCCGGGGGATTGTCGCGCCCCGCGGCGGAGCCGCTTGTCAGCCACGTCCCGCGCCCCTGGAGAGTGCAACTCAATCGCGCGCCAGAGCTCAGAGCACCGTCGCGGGGTCCAGGGAGACCTTGGCGAGGAGGGCGGCTGCCTTCTCCGCCACGCCCTCGGCGGTGAGGCCGATCTCCTGGAGGATCTCGTCGCGGGTCGCGTGGTCGAGGAACTCCTGCGGGATCCCCAGATCCCGGAGCGGGACGTCGACGCCCGCGTCGCGCAGGGCCTGCGCGATCGTCGCGCCGACGCCGCCGACGCGGCCGTTGTCCTCGACGGTGATGACCGCGCGGTGCCGCGCCGCCAGCGGCGCGAGCTCGGGGTCGACGGGCTTGACCCAGCGGGGGTCGACGACCGTCACGGCGATGCCCTGCGCGGCGAGCTTCTCCGCCGCGTCGAGGCAGGTCTGCGCCATCGCGCCGACCGAGACGATGAGGACGTCCGCGTCGGCGCCGTCGACGCTGCCGTCCCGCAGGACGTCCATGCCGCCGACCCGGCCGACGGCCGCGACCGCGGGGCCGACGTTGCCCTTGGAGTAGCGGACGACCGTCGGCGCGTCCTCAACCCCGACGGCCTCGCGCAGCTGCGCGCGCAGCTGGTCGGCGTCGCGCGGGGCGGCCAGGCGCAGGCCGGGGACGACCTGAAGGATCGACATGTCCCACATGCCGTTGTGGGAGGCGCCGTCCGAGCCGGTGACACCGGCTCGGTCGAGTACGAACGTCACGCCGCACCGGTGCAGCGCGACGTCCATCAGCACCTGGTCGAAGGCGCGGTTGAGGAAGGTCGCGTAGACGGCGACGACGGGGTGCAGACCGCCCGTGGCGAGGCCCGCGGCCGACACGGCGGCGTGCTGCTCGGCGATGCCGACGTCGTAGATGCGGTCCGGGAACTCCTTGGCGAAGGGCGCCAGGCCGACCGGGTGGAGCATGGCGGCGGTGATGCCGACCACGTCCTTGCGCTCGCGGCCGATGGCGACCATCTCCTCGCCGAAGACGGAGGTCCAGTCCTGACCCGCCGTCTTCACCGGGAGGCCGGTGTCGGGGTGGATGACGGGGACCGCGTGGAAACGGTCCTCCTCGTTCTGCTCGGCGGCGCGGTAGCCGCGGCCCTTCTGGGTGATGCAGTGCACGATGACCGGCCCGCCGAAGCCCTTGGCGCGCTTGAGCGCCGACTCCAGTGCCGAGACGTCGTGGCCGTCGATCGGGCCGACGTACTTCAGGCCCAGGTCCTCGAACATGCCCTGCGGGGCGATGAAGTCCTTGAGGCCCTTCTTGGCGCCGTGCAGGGTCTCGAACAGCGACTGGCCGACGACGGGCGTGCGCTGCAGCGCGTCCTTGCCCCAGGACAGGAAACGCTCGTAGCCCTGGGTGGTGCGCAGCGTGGCGAGGTGGTTGGCCAGGCCGCCGATGGTCGGCGAGTAGGAGCGCTCGTTGTCGTTGACGACGATGATGACCGGGCGGTCGCTCTCGGCGATGTTGTTCAGCGCCTCCCAGGCCATGCCACCGGTCAGCGCACCGTCGCCGATGACGGCGACGACCGTGCGGTCGGCGTGGCCGAGCTGCTGGTTGGCCTTGGCCAGGCCGTCGGCGTAGCCGAGGACCGTGGAGGCGTGCGAGTTCTCGATGACGTCGTGCTCGGACTCGCTGCGCGAGGGGTAGCCGGAGAGGCCGCCCTTGCTGCGCAGGCGGCTGAAGTCCTGACGGCCGGTGAGGATCTTGTGGACGTAGGACTGGTGCCCGGTGTCGAAGAGGATCCGGTCCTTCGGCGACTCGAAGACGCGGTGCAGGGCGAGGGTCAGCTCGACGACGCCGAGGTTGGGGCCGAGGTGGCCGCCCGTCTTCGAGACCTCCTCGACCAGGAAGCCACGGATCTCCTCGGCCAGCACGGCCAGCTGTCCCGGGCTGAGACGGTCCAGATCGCGCGGTCCCCGAATGCGGGTCAGCAGGGCCACCCGTTCCTCCTCTATCTCTGTCCGGCGCCGGGCGTCTTCGCCCGGTGCCCTCTCCCACCCGGGCAGCCGTGGACGCCCAAGTCCGCTCAGTCTAGTTGTCCTCTGCACGCGCGCGACCGCCCGGCACCGGAGCGGTATCGGTGCCGGGCGGTCATTTTGCGTTCCGTCAGCCCCGTGACCGGCTCTCCCCCTCAAGAGAACCGAACACGTTGCGGAGGGCGGACGGCGTTTCGCGCGTCCTTTCGGGGGATGGCCGGCGGTGCGGGCCACCCCCCGAGCGGGACGTCAGGCGCGTCCCGAGGACTTCTGGGTGCGCCGGGACAGCGAGTCGACGACCACGGCGGCGAGCAGCACGCCACCGGTGATCATGTACTGGATGTCCAGGGTCAGGCCGAGCATGTAGAGGCCGGCGTTGATCGACTCGATCACCAGCATGCCGAGCAGGGCGGACCAGACCCGGCCGCGGCCACCGAAGAGCGAGGTGCCGCCGATGACGGCCGCGGCGATGGCCATCATCAGGTTGTTCGGGTCGCCACCGGCCTGGCCGGCCGCGTTGGTGGTGGCCGCGATGGCCAGACCGCCGAGCGCGGCGAAGGTGCCGGAGATCGCGTAGACGGAGATCCGGATGGCCGGGACGGAGATACCGGCGCGGCGGCTCGCCTCGATGTTGCCACCGACGGCGAAGATCTTGCGGCCGTAGCTGGTGCGGCGCAGCACGAAGTCGCAGACGATCAGCAGCGCCAGGAAGAGCACCAGCGCGTTCGGCACGCCGCTGGCCTGGTTGAGCACGTAGGCCGCGCCGAAGGCGCCGATCGCCAGCAGCACCGCGCGCAGCACGATCTCGCTGGTCGGCTTGAACGGGACGCCGGAGGAGCGGCGGCGGCGCTGCTCGCTGAAGCCGCCGAAGAGCAGCGACGCGACGGCGAGCACGGCCAGGATGTAGGCGCCGGAGATGTCCCCGCCGAGGAAGTAGGAGTTCCCGGAGAGGAAGTGGTTGAGGCCCTTGTCGTCCAGGTTGATGGTGCCGGAGTTGCCCAGCAGCCACAGCATCACGCCCTGCCAGGCCAGGAAGCCGGCCAGGGTCACGATGAAGGCCGGCACGCCGATCTTGGCGAAGATGAAGCCGTGCAGCGCGCCGATGGCGGCGCCGGTCAGCAGCGTGAGCAGCACCGAGAGCCACGGGTCGACGTGTTCGTTGACCGACAGCACGGCGTAGACGGCGGCGGCCAGACCGCTGACGGCGCCGACCGAGAGGTCGATCTCGCCGAGCAGCAGCACGAAGACCAGGCCGACGGCGAGCAGGCCGATGCCGACCATGTAGTAGGCGATGAACTCGGCCGTCGAGGCGGCGAAGTACTTGCCGTCGTTGAGGCTGAAGACCAGCCAGATGACGATCAGGCCGATGATGACCGGCAGCGAGCCGAGGTCGCCGCCGCGGACCTTGCGGACGAACTCGTTGAGGTAGCCCGAGAGACCGGACTCGCGCTGGAGCAGCCGCGGGTCGACGGCCGGGCCCGGCATCGTGGGCGAGGTGGTCTTGGTGTGGTTGCTCACTTCGCGGCCTCCGCCGTGCGCGCCGCGCGTCGGGTCACCGCGTTCTCGGTGGCGCCGGTGATGGCGGCGATGATGGTCTCCTGCGTGGTCTGCTGCACCGGGAAGGTGCCGTTGTTCTTCCCGAGGCGCAGGACCGCGACGGTGTCCGCGACGGCGCGGACGTCGGCCATGTTGTGGCTGATCAGGATGACGCCGAGGCCGCGCTCACGCAGCCGCTCGACCAGGTCGAGGACCTGCGCGGTCTGCTCGACGCCGAGCGCGGCGGTCGGCTCGTCCAGGATGACGATCTTCGGCTCGCCGATCAGCGAGCGGGCGATCGCGACGACCTGTCGCTGTCCACCCGACAGGGACGCGATCGGGATGCGGACGGACGGGATGCGGATGGACAGGGTGTCCAGCAGCTCGCGCGCCTTCTGCTCCATGGCGACCTCATCGAGGGTGCCGCGGCGCTTCAACTCACGCCCGAGGAACAGGTTGTTGACGACGTCCAGGTTGTCGCAGAGGGCGAGGTCCTGGTAGACGGTCGCGACGCCGAGGTGCTGGGCGTCCTGCGGCCGGTTGATGTGGACCGGGCGTCCCTCCCACTCGATCTGGCCGTCATCGATGGGGTGCACCCCAGCGATGGTCTTGACCAGGGTGGACTTACCGGCGCCGTTGTCACCGACCAGCGCCACCACCTCTCCGGCGTGGACCTCCAGCTCGACGTCGGTCAGGGCCTGGACGGCGCCGAACCGCTTGGAGACTCCGCGCAACGCCAGTACGGGCGCGCTTGTCACGTGAACCAACTCCTTCTCCCCACCCGGTGCCTCGGGTGGGATGCCGCGCCAGCCCTGGCGCCTGCGAGGTCGTGCGTAAAGCCTTGAATGGAATGTCCCGCGTCCGCCCGCACACGGGAATCCCGTGTGCGGGCGGATATCTGACCAGTCGTCGGGACTACGTCCGGACTTCTTACTGCAGGCCCGCGGCCTTGCAGGCGGTGGCGAAGTCCGAGGTGCAGATCTGCGAGACGGTGTAGAGGCCGTCGGCGACGACGGTGTCCTTGATGTTCGCCTTGGTCAGCAGGACCGGGGTGAGCAGGTCGGACGGGACCGTGTTGCCGGAGAGGCTGGTCTTGGTGGCGGTGGCGACCGAGGTGATGGACTGGCCGTTCAGCAGGTCGACGGCGAGCGTGGCGGCCGCCTCGGCCTCCGGCTTGTAGGCCTTGTAGACCGTGTACGCCTGGGTGCCGGCCACGATGCGCTGGACCGCGTCGAGCTGGGCGTCCTGGCCACCGATCGGGGCCTTGACGCCCGCGTTCTTCATCGAGGTGACGATACCGGCGGCCATGCCGTCGTTGGCGGAGTAGACGCCCGCGACGTTCTTCGCACCGAGCTGGTTGAAGGCGGCGGTGGCCTTCTGCGCGGCCACGTCGGGCTTCCACAGACCGGAGGCGTCGTAGGCGATGTCGACCTTGCCCTGGACGGCGGTGGTGAAGCCCTTCTTGAAGTCGGCGGCGTTCGGGTCGGCCGAGTCGCCGTCGATCTCGACGACCTTGGCGGACGCGGTCGCGGCGGAGCCCATGGCCTGGAGCAGGCCCTGGCCCTGCAGCTCGCCGACCTTCTCGTTGTCGAAGGAGACGTAGGCGTCGACCGGGCCCTGGGCCAGGCGGTCGTAGGCGACGACCTTGATGCCCTTGTCGTGGGCGGCCTGGACGGAGGCCTTGATCTGGGCCGAGTCCTGGGCGTCGATCACGAGGACCTTGACGCCCTGGTTGATCATCGTCTGGACCTGCTGCGCCTGGGTCTGGGCGCTGCCACCGGCGTTGGCGTACTGGACGGTGACGTTCGGGGCCAGGGCCTTGACCTTGGCCTCGAACAGCGGCTTGTCGAACTGCTCGTACCGGGTGGTGGTGTTCTCGGGGAGCAGCAGGCCGATGGCCTGGGAGCCGCCGGCGGCGGAGCTGGAGGAAGAAGACGAGCTGGCGTTGGAGCTGCCGGCCTTGCCACAAGCGGCCAGGCCGAGCGCGATGGAAACGGCGGTGGTTACCACGACCGTGCGGCGCAGAGTGCTGTTCATCGTTTGGGGTGCCTCCCTGACGCGGTCGCCACACTGCGACCGAGGTGTGAGGAGTCAACCCCGCACCCCAGGCTGACGTCAATAATTAAAGTCGATGAACAGGCGATCCGAATCCATTCGTTATCTTCCTGAAGACATGGCGGCAACCAAGCCCCCGGAATGCGGACATCACCCCGTGGTCAATGCGTTGGAATCGCTCATTTCGGACATGACCAACGCCAAGGCTCCAAGGACCTCAGCCCTTCCGCCCAACGTTCCGGGCACGACCGACAGTTGCCGCGCGGCGCTCGGGATGGCGTAGCGGGCCACGGACTCCCTTATCGGGTCGAGCACCAGGTCCCCCGCCTCGGCCAGGTCGCCGCCGAGGATGACCCGGCGCGGGTTCAGCAGGTTGCAGAGGTTGGCGACGCCGGTGCCGATCTGACGGCCGGCGTCCGCGATCACGCGGCGGCAGCCGAGGTCGCCGCGCTGGGCCAGCTGCACCACCTTCGGCATGCTCAGGTCCGCGCCGTGGCTCTGCTGCAGCAGCGCGAGGATGTGCCGGGCGCTGACGAAGGTCTCCAGGCAGCCGCGGTTGCCGCAGCGGCAGACCGGGCCCGCCTCGTCCAGGGTGATGTGGCCGATCTCGCCGGCCGTGCCGCCGGGACCCCGGTAGATCTGCCCGGCGATCACCAGGCCGGCGCCGACGCCGCTGGACACCTTGATGTAGGCGAGGTCCGAGAGCCCGCGGCCGGCGCCCCAGACCAGCTCGCCCAGTGCGCCGAGGTTCGCGTCGTTGTCGACGAGCACGGCCATGCCGAGGCGACGGGAGAGCTCCTGCGCCGGCGCGATGCCGGTCCAGCCCGGCAGGATCGCGGTCGAGCCGAGCGCGCCGGTCTCCACGTCGATCGGCCCGGGGACGCCGAGCCCGACGCCGATGACCTTCTCGGCGGGAAAGCCGGTCTGCTCCAGCAGCCGTGCCACCAACTGCTCGGCGCGGCCGAAGCCCTGGTCGGCGGAGGCGTCGGTGTCGATCGGCTCGCTCTCCTCCGCCAGCACCCGGTGGGCCAGGTTGCCGATGGCCACCCGCAGGTGGGAGTGGCCGAAGTCGACGCCGACCACGATGCCCGCGTCCGCGCTGAGCGAGACGCTGCGGGCGCGGCGTCCGCCGGAGGAGGTGGGCGTGACCACCACCGTCCCGGCCTCGCTGAGCTCACGGACGATGTTGGAGACCGTCGCGGCGGAGAGCCCCGTGCTCCGCGCGATCTCGGCCTGGGTCAGCGATCCGGCCATCCGGACGGCCCGGAGCACACGCTCCAGGTTGGCCCGGTGCAGCGACGACTGTGAACCCGGCGTTTCCACGGACATGATCGATCCATCCTCCCCGCGCCCTTGCGGCGGAGACCTGTTCGCGGCCTGCTTTCGGCCTTGAATACAACTTCTGAACTTCAAGCAGAGCCAATGGGATGAAGTCGTGTCAAGGCTGAAGGGAAAGAGATGCCCGAAACGTTGCGGAAGCGCGCCGGTGCTGCCCCGAGCGGCACGGGGGAGGGCGAAGGCAAGCGCTGCCTTCGGGCAGCCGCTCAGGTGCGCGCGAACTCCGGCTCGTCCAGATCGCTCACCCGGGTGTGCCGACCGAGCAGCGCCACCTCGCGGAACTGCCACAACAGCGCGCCGGTCGGCGCGTGCACGACCATGTTGCGGCGCAGCGGCATCTGCAGCAGCCGGCCGCCGTCGCGCGTCTCCCGCCAGCGCGGCACGTCCGCGTCGCAGAGCCGGGCGAGCGGGATGCGGTGCAGCGAGTGCACCTCGCGCGGGCAGCGGCGCAGCCGCGCGGGCGGTGCGTCGAGCAGCACCACGACCGGGGTGATCACGAAGCCGGTGCCCGCGAGGTAGTCGTCCAGCAGGCCGGCCACGGCGGAGGCGGGGGCCTCGACGCCGGTCTCCTCGGCGAGTTCACGCAGGGCGGTCCGGACGGAGGTCTCCCCCGGCTCGACCCGGCCGCCGGGCAGCGCCCACTGCCCGGCGTTGCGGCCCCGGGCCGCGCGCTTGATCATCAGCAGCTGCGGCCCGGTCGGCGACGGCAGCACGCAGACCGCGACGGCGGCGGCACGCTCGCCCACGGCCGAGCGACGCGGGAAGGCGGCGAGGTTGCGGCGGATCGCGTCGTGGTCGGCGCCGGGCTGCGGCTGGGGCCGCTCGGGGTGCGGCCGGGGCTCGGGCTGCGCGGCGGCGTCCGCGCTCATGCGGGTTCCGGGAAGGTGCGCCCGTCGGCGAGCAGTTCCCGCTGGACATAGCCGATCAGCAGCTCCCGCATCACCGAGACGGTCATGCCGGGGCGACCGGTGAGCACCTGGATCGCGGCGCCGTCCGTGAGCGCGGTCAGGTGGACGGCCAGCTCCTCCGGCGACACGTCCGCACGGAAGACGCCCTGCCTCTGGCCGCGCCGGACGATCCGCACCACGGTCTGGTGCCAGCGGGCGTAGAACTCGTTGTGCGCGGGCCGGAACTCCGGCCGGACCACGGCCTCGGCCCAGTACTGGAGCCAGATCGACCACTCGTCACGCACCCGGCCCGTCCGGGGCAGCTGCATGTCGATCAGCTTGAGCAGCCGCTCGTGGGCGTCGTCGATGGCGCGCAGCTCCCGGCTCTGCCGGATGAACGCCTGCTCGACGCAGTGCTTCAGCGCCTGCGTCAGCACGTCGTCCTTGCCCGGGAAGTAGTAGTGCACCGTGCCCGTGCTGGTGCCGCACACCTTGGCGATGTCGCTGATCCGCACGGCGTGGAAGCCCCGCTCGGCGATCAGCTGCCAGGTGGCCTCCAGGATCGCTCCCCGCCGGTCCTCGTCCGTCATACAGATCATCCTACTGACGCATCAGTCAGACACAAGACTCCCCTTGACACTGGGCGCATCCAGCGGGCTAACTGACGCATCAGTCAAACAACGGATCCTGCTGCACGGAGGTCTGAGATGAACCAGCCCGTCCACCGCGTCGGAGTCGTCGGCGCCGGACTGATGGGCTCCGGCGTGGCCGAGGTCTGCGCCCGCGCCGGACTCGACGTCCTGGTCGGCGAGATCGACGCGGACGCGCTGGCCGCCGGGCGCGGACGCGTCGAGCACTCGCTCGCCCGCGCAGTCCGCGGCGGCCGGCTGAGCGAGCCGGAGCGCGAGAAGGCCCTCGGCCGCCTGCGCTGGACCACCGACCTGTCCGACTTCGCCGACCGGGAGCTGGTGGTGGAGGCGGTCGCCGAGTCCGAGCGGATCAAGACCGAGGTCTTCGCGCGGCTGGACCGGGCCGTCGAGGACCCGGACGCGATCCTCGCCTCCAACAGCTCCTCGATCCCCATGGTCAAGCTCGCGACGGCGACCTCACGACCGGGCCAGGTCATCGGCATCCACTTCTTCAACCCGGTGCCGGTCCTGCCGCTGGTCGAGCTCGTTCCCTCGCTCCTCACCTCCGAGCGGACCGCGCAGCGCGCCGAGGCGTTCGTCACCGGTGTCCTGGCCAAACACGTGATCCGCTCCGGCGACCGGGCGGGCTTCGTCGTCAACGCGCTGCTGGTGCCCTATCTGCTCTCCGCGATCCGGATGCTGGAGTCCGGCTTCGCCTCGGCCGAGGACATCGACCAGGGCATGGTGCAGGGCTGCGCACACCCGCTGGGTCCGTTGGCACTCGCCGACCTGATCGGGCTGGACACCGTGCAGGCGATCGCCGAGTCGATGTACGCGGAGTACAAGGAGCCGCTGCACTCGGCACCGCCGCTGCTGGCGCGGATGGTGCAGGCAGGCCTGCTGGGCCGCAAGTCCGGCCGCGGCTTCCACGACTACGCGGCAACCCCCAAAGGAACGTGAGAAGAACTCACGTTAGTGGCTCGCCAAGGCCGCACTCGATCAGGCAGAGTGAGGCCATGCACGTTCCCGCGCCATCCGAAGGCAGCGTCCGTCGTCGGCCCGTGCAGCGACGCAGTCAGGAGCGCTTCGACCGCATCCTCGATGCCACCGCGCGCCTGCTCGACGAGGTCGGCTACACCGCGCTGACCACCAAGGAGGTCGCCCGTCGCGCGGAGGTGCCGATCGGCACGCTCTACCAGTTCTTCCCCGGAATCGACGGACTGCTGGGCGCGCTCGCCGAGCGCAACCTCGAACACTTCATGGACCGGCTCACCCGGCGCATGGAGGCGGAGCGGCCCTCCGACATCGCGACCATGGTCGACCTCGCGGTGGAGGAGTACGTCGCCATGCACCGCGCCGTGCCCGGCTTCGGCGTCGTTGACTTCGGGGCGGTCGGCCGCGAGGACGCGCAGAGCGTCCACCTGCTCGATTCGGTACTGGAGAACAACGCGGCGGTCGCCGACCGGCTCTGGGCCCTCCTCGGCGATCTCATCGGCGGCGAGGACCGCGCGGCCGCCCGCATCTCCCTGCAGGTCGCACTGGAGTGCGCGGACGCGGTCCTGCGCCTCGCCTTCCGCCAGGACGCCGAGGGCGACCCGGTGCTCATCGCCGAGTGCAAGAAGCTCCTGCGGGGCTACCTGACCGCCCCGGACTGAGGCGTGAAGCAGTCGGGCGCGATGCTCAGGGGCGGATCCGCGGCATCACTTCGTCCGTGAAGAGGCGCAGGCTCTCCCAGCCCGCCTCCACCGGCATGCCGCCGCACATCGGGTGCAGCAGCAGGGTGCCCATCGGACCCTCCGCCTCGGCGACCGCCACGCACTCCTGCGGGGTCAGGCAGCAGTAGACGCCCTCCGCGCGGAGCTGGTCGACCGTCAGTGCCCGTGTGGCCACGGCCGAGCGGATGTCGGGCGTCTGCCAGGAGGCGTAGGTGCTGGCCTCGTGGAGGAAGTGCTCGCCGTACCGCGCCCAGGCGCGGTCGGGGTCCTCGGTGCAGTGGATCATCCGGGTGCGCTCCGGCGGCAGCAGGACGAAGCCCTCGTGCCAGTCTGCCGCCGCAGCCAACGACTCGTAGTACTCGACCAGTTCGGGCAGGTAGGCGGCGGTGAACAGCGGCAGCCGCAGCCGGACCGCGCGCCGGGCGGCGGCCTTGGACGAGCCGCCGACGATCAGCGGCGGATGCGGCGCGGTCAGCGGCGGCGGGGTGAGCCGCACCGTGCGCCCGCGGTACTCGAACTCCTCCCCCGTCCAGGCCGCCACCAGCGCGGCCAGCACCTCGTCCTGGATCCGACCGCGCTCCTTCCACGCGACGCCCATCAGCTCGTACTCGGCCGGCCGGTAGCCGAGCCCCGCGACGGTGGTGACCCGCCCGTCGCTGAGGTGGTCCAGCACGGTGAGCTCCTCGGCCAGCCGCAGTGGGTCGTACAGCGGCGTGATCAGCGCGCACAGCATCATCGGGATGCGGCTGGTGGCCCCCGCGATCGCCGCCGCGGTCGCGATGGGCGCCGGGCTCCAGCCGTCGACGACGCCGTGGTGCTCCTCCAGGGTGATCAGGTCGAAGCCGTTCGCCTCGGCGTGCGCGGCCATCTCGACGGTGGCGCGATAGCGGGCGGCGACATCCTTGCGGTCCAGGCCGGGCGCGACCTGGTTGAAGCGCAGCGTGGTGACCGTCACGGGCTTGTCCCTTCCGGCGTCCGACAACTGACGATGCGTCAGTCCTCGGCATGGGTACCACCGCGCACACAAGAGAACAAGCGTCTGCGCGCTCCACCGTCAGAGCTTGGGCACCCATCGCACGCCCGAGAGGGCGTCCTCGACCAACTGCACCTGGCGGGCCAGGACGCTGAGCCTGGCGCCCTCCTCCGCGTAGGCGCGGAGGCGCTCCTCGATGGCATGGGGCTCGAAGTGGTCGGCGAGCTCCACCCGGGCACGCGAGTAGGCGGTGCGGGCGACCTGGAGCGAGCCGTCGGTGAGGTAGCGGACGTCCCGGGCGAGCATCAGCGGGTGCTTGTAGAGCACGTGGTACCGCCGCCACTCGCCCGGCACCTGGTCGTAGAGCCACCTGCGCGCAGACTCCTCCCAGCCGGGGCTGCCAGGGGGCTGCACGCGCTCCGGCCAGCCGGGAGGGACGGGCGAGGTGTTCACTCCACCAGTATAGGAACAGATTTTCGATTTTTTCGCCCTGCTAGATCATGCACGTCGCTCAGAGGCCCGCCGCACCGAGGCGGTGTTCGATGCCATCGAGGCGCTGGGCGAGCTGGCGCAGCAGGGATTCGGTGCCGGGCGGGGTCGTGTTCTGGCGAGCCTGGGCGAAGCCGGCCATCGCGGTGGTGATCGCGCGGCGGACCGCGGCGGCATCCAGGCCGGCGGCGGCGAGGAGGTGGCCCGCGCCGCTCTGCTCCTCGGCGAGCAGGCCGAGCAGGAGGTGCTCGCAGCCGATGTAGTTGTGGCCGAGGTCGAGCGCCGCCTCCAGCGCGGCGCCGATCGCGCTGCGGGCGGGCATGGTGAGGCCCGTCCAGAAGCCGCCCGCCGCGCCCGCCGCCCCGGTCGCGTTCGGCAGCGGCTCCTCCGCGGTGCTCGCCAGCGCGGCCTCGCGCAGCGCGTCGGGCTCCTCGCCGAGCGCGGGCAGCAGCCGGACCCCGAGGTTGCCGCCCTCGTCGATCAAGCCGACGAGCAGGTGCCGCGTGCCGACCGGCCCCTCCCCCGCGGCCTGGTGGGCAAGCTCGACCGACGCCTTGAGCCGGTCCGTCATCCGACCGGCGAGACGCGCGGCCAGTTCCGGACGGGCGTCCGGGTCGAAGCCCGGGTCGCGCAGCAGGGCGACGCCCTTGCGGGCGAGCGTCACCGCCTGGACGGCGTCGGCCAGTGCCTTCTGGCACACGGCCGAGACGGGGATCTCGGCGGCCTTCACCGCGGCGGCGAGGTCGTCGGGCAGATAGACGTTGATCTTGGGCATGCGTGCCTCCGGGAGACGTTCGCTATGGCCTAACCCCATACAGGGTTACATCTGGGGTTAGGCCAGTCAACGCCCTGTCAGGAAAACGCCGAACGGCCCTGCTCCCGAGGGGAGCAGGGCCGTTCGCGCGGATGCGGCGGCGCGCGCTTACTTGATCAGCGAGCGCAGCACGTACTGCAGGATGCCGCCGTTGCGGTAGTAGTCCGCCTCGCCGGGGGTGTCGATCCGGACCTTGGCGTCGAAGGAGACGCCGGAGTCCGTGGTGACCTTGACGGTCTTCGGGGTGCGTCCCTCGTTCAGCTCGGTGACGCCCGCGAAGGAGAAGGTCTCCTCGCCGGTGAGGCCGAGGGAGTCGGCCGTGTGGCCCTCCGGGAACTGGAGCGGCAGCACGCCCATGCCGATCAGGTTCGAGCGGTGGATGCGCTCGTAGGACTCGGCGATGACCGCCTTGACGCCGAGCAGCGCGGTGCCCTTGGCCGCCCAGTCGCGGGACGAGCCGGAGCCGTACTCCTTGCCGGCCAGGACGACCAGCGGGGTGCCGGCGGCCTGGTAGTTCTGCGAGGCGTCGTAGATGAACGACACCGGGCCGTCGGCCTGGGTGAAGTCGCGGGTGTAGCCGCCCTCGGTGCCCGGCGCGATCTGGTTGCGCAGGCGGATGTTGGCGAAGGTGCCGCGGATCATGACCTCGTGGTTGCCACGGCGCGAGCCGTAGGAGTTGAAGTCACGCTTCTCGACGCCGTTGGCCTTGAGGTACTCGGCCGCCGGGGTGCCGTCCTTGATGTTGCCGGCCGGGGAGATGTGGTCGGTGGTGACCGAGTCGCCCAGCTTGGCCAGGACACGGGCGCCGGCGATGTCGGTGACCGGAGCCGGCTCGTGCGCCATGCCCTCGAAGTACGGGGGCTTGCGGACGTAGGTGGACTCGGCGTCCCACTCGAAGGTGTTGCCGGTCGGCACCTGCAGGGACTGCCAGCGGTGGTCGCCCGCGAAGACGTCCGCGTAGTCCTTGGTGAACATGTCCTGGTCGATCGAGGTCGCGATGACGTCCGCGACCTCCTGCTCGGTCGGCCAGATGTCGTGCAGGTAGACCGGGTTGCCCTCGGCGTCGGCGCCCAGCGCGTCGCGGGTGATGTCGACGTTCATGTTGCCCGCGATGGCGTAGGCGACCACCAGCGGCGGCGAGGCCAGGTAGTTCATCTTGACGTCGGGGTTGATCCGGCCCTCGAAGTTGCGGTTGCCGGAGAGCACCGACACGACGGCCAGGTCGTGGTCGTTGACGGTCTTGGAGACCTCCTCGGGCAGCGGGCCCGAGTTGCCGATGCAGGTGACGCAGCCGTAGCCGACCAGGTTGAAGCCCAGCTTCTCCATGTACGGGAGCAGGCCGGCCTTCTCGTAGTAGTCCATGACGACCTTGGAGCCCGGCGCCAGCGTGGTCTTGACCCACGGCTTGACGGTCAGGCCCTTCTCCACGGCCTTCTTGGCCAGCAGGGCGGCGCCCAGCATGACCGAGGGGTTGGAGGTGTTGGTGCAGGAGGTGATCGAGGCGATCACGACCGCGCCGTTGTCGATCTCGTAGGTCGAGCCGTCGGGGGCGGTGACCACGGAGGGGTTGTGGATGCCGTTGGCGGCGGCCGGGGCGTCGGAGGCCGGGAAGGACTCCTCGCCCGCCTCGTCCGAGGTGGTGATGTAGTCACGCACGGCAGAGCGGAACTTGGTGGCCGCCTCGGCCAGGATCACGCGGTCCTGCGGGCGCTTCGGGCCGGCGATCGACGGCACGACGGTGGCCAGGTCCAGCTCCAGGTACTCGGAGTAGACCGGCTCCTGCGCCGGGTTGTGCCAGAGGCCCTGCTCCTTGGCGTAGGCCTCGACGAGCGCCAGCTGCTGCTCGCTGCGGCCGGTCAGGCGCAGGTAGTTGATGGTCTCGCCGTCGATCGGGAAGATCGCGCAGGTCGAGCCGAACTCCGGCGACATGTTGCCGAGGGTGGCACGGTTGGCCAGCGGCACGGAGCCGACGCCGTCACCGTAGAACTCGACGAACTTGCCGACGACGCCGTGCTTGCGCAGCATCTCGGTGATGGTGAGCACCAGGTCGGTGGCGGTGGCGCCGTCCGGCAGCGCGCCGGTGAGCTTGAAGCCGACCACGCGCGGGATCAGCATGGAGACCGGCTGGCCCAGCATGGCCGCCTCGGCCTCGATGCCGCCGACGCCCCAGCCCAGCACGCCCAGGCCGTTGACCATGGTGGTGTGCGAGTCGGTGCCGACGCAGGTGTCGGGGTAGGCCTGGCCGTTGCGGACCATGACGGTGCGGGCCAGGTACTCGATGTTGACCTGGTGCACGATGCCGGTGCCCGGCGGGACGACCTTGAACTCGTCGAACGCGGTCTGGCCCCAGCGCAGGAACTGGTAGCGCTCCTTGTTGCGGCCGTACTCGATCTCGACGTTCTGGGTGAACGCGTCCTTGGTGCCGAACTTGTCGGCGATGACCGAGTGGTCGATGACCATCTCGGCCGGGGCCAGCGGGTTGATCCGGGAGGGGTCGCCGCCGAGCTCCTTGACGGCCTCACGCATGGTGGCCAGGTCGACGACACAGGGCACGCCGGTGAAGTCCTGCATGATCACGCGGGCGGGGGTGAACTGGATCTCCTCGCTGGGCTCCGCGTTCGGGTCCCAGCCGCCGAGCGCCCGGATGTGGTCGGCGGTGATGTTCGCGCCGTCCTCGGTGCGGAGCAGGTTCTCCAGCAGGATCTTCAGGCTGTAGGGAAGGCGGGCGGCGCCCTCGACCTTGTCGAGCTTGAAGATCTCGTACGACTCGTCGCCCACCTGCAGCGTGCTGCGGGCGTCGAAGCTGTTCGCGGACACGACTTCTCCCTGTGTTCTGGGTCTTCCGGGCGCGCTGCTCACGCGATCCAAGTCGAGTGTAGCGGCAGATATCTTGATGTCGAGATACCACCCTAATACACGCCGGGTCATCGTGCGAAACCGGGCGGCCGGGCTGTCCGCGACGTGTCGCGCACAGCCCGGCCGCCCGGTGCGGAAAGGGGTGTCAGCCGACGAGAACCCGCTGGTCGGCGGAGTCTGCCGCTGCGTCGGCACCGGCCTCGGCGGCGTGCGCGCCGCGCTTCGGCAGGGCGGCCATCAGGACGGTGACCACGGCCAGCGCGCCGACCATCCAGAACATCGCGTGACCGAAGGAGCGGACCACCGTCGAACCGGTGAAGGCGACGGAGACCAGAGCCAGACCGAAGGCGTTGCCGAGCTGGTTGGTGGTGTTGATCAGCCCCGACGCCGAACCCGCGTGCTGCTTCGGGACCTCGGACAGGACCGCGTCCGTCAGCGGCGAGAAGATCATGCCCATCCCGGCGCCCATGACCAGCAGCGGCAGCGCCATCTGCCAGGAGTGGATGCCCTGGCCGTAGCGGTAGGCCTCGCCGATGTAGAGGAGCGCGCCCGCGGCGGTGGTCAGCGCGCCGAGCTGGAGCACCCTGCGGCTGCCCAGGCGCGGCACCAGCAGCTGGACCGACATCCCGGCGGCGGCGGAGCAGGCGACGGTGAACGGAAGGCCGGTGAGCCCTGCGTGCAGCGGGGTCCAGCCGAGGCCGATCTGCATGTACAGCGTCCAGACCAGGAAGAAGATGCCCATCCCGGCGCCGAAGACCAGCTGGACGCCGACTCCGGCAGCGAAGCTGCGCGCCCTGAACAGGCTCAGCTCGACCAGCGGCGAGCCGTCCTTGGCGCCCTTGAACCGCTCGCACCGGACGAAGCCGCCGAGCGTCGCGAGACCGGCCGCCATCAGCGCCCAGCCCCACACCGGCCAGCCGTTCTCCCGGCCCTGGACCAGCGGGTACATCACCATCAGCAGACCGGCGGTGGCCAGGGCGACCCCGGTCAGGTCCAGCTTCAGCGCGTGCGGCGCCTTCGACTCGTCGATGAAGCGGCGGCCGAGGAGCAGGCCCGCGATGCCGAAGGGCAGGTTGATCAGGAAGATCGGCCGCCACTCGAGACCGAACAGGTTCCACGTCGTCAGCACCGCGCCGAGCAGCGGGCCGGTGACGGCGGCGAGGCCGATGATCGCGCCGAACATCCCGAAGACCTTGCCGCGCTCCTCGCCGCTGAACGTCGCGTGGATGATCGAGAGCACCTGCGGCACCATCAGCGCGGCGGTCGCGCCCTGCAGCATGCGCGTGGCGACCAGCATCTCCGGGTTGGCGGCCAGGCCGCACAGGAGGGAGGCGGCGGTGAAGCCGGCGGTACCGATCAGGAAGACGCGCTTGCGGCCGTAGATGTCACCGAGACGACCGCCGGTGATCAGACCGACCGCGAAGGCGAGCGCGTAGCCGGCCGTGATCCACTGGATCGCGCTGAAGCCGGCGCCGGTGTCGCGCTGGATGCTCGGAATGGCGATGTTGACGATCGTCGCGTCCACCAGGTCCATGAAACTGGCCGTCATGACGACGGCGAGGGCGATCCACCGCCTGCGATCCGTGGTGCTCATCTGTTCTTCTCCCCTGCCGCTTGCCTGCCACTTGCAGCTGCCTGCTGCCTGCTGCCTGCTGTTCTCGCGTTGACAGGACCTAAGCTATGCGGGATATAGGACAGGTCTTGTCCTAGTGGTCGCGGACTCTGGAAAACATGATGGACACCTCGGCACGACTGTTGAATCTGCTCTCCTTGCTGCAGACACCGCGGGAGTGGTCGGGCACGGAGCTCGCCGACCGGCTCGAGGTCAGCACCCGTACCATTCGCCGCGACGTCGACCGCCTGCGGGACCTCGGCTATCCGGTCGAGGCCACCATGGGCTCCGTCGGCGGCTACCGGCTGGTCGCGGGCCGCGCGCTGCCGCCGCTGCTGCTCGACGACGAGGAGGCCGTCGCCATCGCGGTCGGCCTGCGCGCGGCAGCGGGCAGCGCGGTCGACGGCATCGAGGACGCGTCCCTGCGCGCGCTGACGAAACTGGAGCAGGTCCTGCCCTCACGCCTGCGCTACCGCGTGGGCGCGCTGGGCGCCGCCGTGGTCACCATGACGGGCGGCGGCCCTCGGGTCGAACCGGCCGTGCTGACGGTGATCGCGGGCGCGATCACCAACCACGAACGCGTCCGCTTCTCCTACCGCGCGGCGGACGGCGCGGAGACGCGCCGCCACGTCGAACCGCAGCGCCTGGTGGCGACCGGACGCCGCTGGTACCTGGTCGCCTGGGACCTGGACCGCGACGACTGGCGCCTCTTCCGCGTGGACCGCCTCCTCACTCCGACCGCGACGGGCGCCCGCTCGACCGCCCGAGAGCTGCCCGCCTCGGACGCGGCGGCCTTCGTCCAGGACAAGCTGCGCCGGATGTGGCCGTCCTCCCCGGTGGTGGTCGACTTCGACGCGGACCCGGACCTGCTCCGCTCGAAGCTCGGCCAAGCCCCGGGCGAGGTCACCCAACTGCCCGACGGCCGCGCCCGCTGGAGCGCCGACGCAGACCGCCTCGACTGGATGGCGGTCCGGCTGCTGATGCTCGACCTGCCCTTCACCGTCCAGTCGCCCCCAGCGCTTGTCGACCAGCTCCGCACCCTCGGCAACCGGGCGCGAGAGGCTACGGCCTAGCGGCGGCTCGGGCGTCAGTGCGGAGCGCTGGCGTCTGCGGCGTGACTGACGCACACCGCGTCCGCGACGCCTCCGCCCTCCACGCCTTCGGCACCCGGGAACCGCTGCTGAGGATCCTTCGGGAGACCAATGCGGAGGCGCCGGCCGCACCCGGCGGGCGCCTGACGGGACGAACCGGCTCGCACAGGTGGAGCCTCCGCACCGCGCCGCACCTCCCGCAGCTCGGAAGCGCACAGCCGGCTGCGGACAGCCGGGACGAGCACGAAGGGGTCAACCGGGTGCGCGCCGCACTCGCGGCGTCCGGGACCGACAGCGTCTCCTTCGTGGCGGAGGTCTCCCCGGGGGACCGGCTCGTGCTGCGTCTGTACGACGTCCTGGCGAACGAGATCCTCGCCTTGTGGGACCCGGCCGCCGATCACCGAGACCGTCCTCGAAGGCGACCTCGGCACGGCGTGAGCGCGCGAAGGCGTCAGTCGCCCAGCGTCGCGACCATGACGGCCTTGATGGTGTGGAGGCGGTTCTCCGCCTGGTCGAAGACGATGGAGTGCTTGGACTCGAAGAGTTCGTCCGTGCACTCGAGTTCGGACATGCCTGTGGCCACGTGCATCTGGCGGCCGACCTCGGTGCCGAGGTCGTGGAAGGCCGGGAGGCAGTGGAGGAACTTGACGTCGGGGTTGCCGGTGGCGCGGGCGGTGTCCATGGAGACCTGGTACGGGGCGAGCAGGGCGATGCGCTCGGCCCAGACCTCCTTGGGTTCGCCCATGGAGACCCAGACGTCGGTGTAGAGGAAGTCGACGCCCGCGACGCCGGCCGAGACGTCGTCGGTGAGGGTGATGCGCGCGCCGCTGTCCGCGGCGAGGCGGCGGGCCTCGGACTGGACCTCGTCGGTGGGCCAGAGCGCCTTCGGCGCGACGATGCGGATGTCCATGCCGAGGAGGGCGCCGGTGACGAGGAGGGAGTTGCCCATGTTGTTGCGGGCGTCGCCGAGGTAGGCGAGGGAGACCTCGCCCAGCGGCTTGGTGCTGTGCTCCTGGATGGTCAGCACGTCCGCCAGCATCTGGGTGGGGTGCCACTCGTCGGTGAGGCCGTTCCAGACCGGGACGCCGGCGTGGCGCGCCAGCTCGTCGACGATCTCCTGGCCATGGCCGCGGTACTCGATGGCGTCGAACATCCGGCCCAGCACCCGGGCGCTGTCCTTCACGGACTCCTTGCTGCCGAGGTGCGAGCCGGACGGGTCCAGGTAGACGGTGTGCGCGCCCTGGTCCGCCGCCGCGACCTCGAACGCGCAGCGGGTGCGGGTGGAGCCCTTCTCGAAGATCAGCGCGATGTTCCTGCCGCGCAGGCGCGGCTGTTCCGTCCCCGCGTACTTGGCTGCCTTGAGCTGGGCCGACAGGTCGACCAGGAAGCGGAACTCCTGGGCGGTGAAGTCCGACTCCTTGAGGAAGTGCCGGTTGCGCAGATTGAAGGCCATGCCGGGCTCCTGGCAGACGTGGGCGGACGGAGGCGCCACGGGGATCGGTGACGACTGACGTCCAGCATATACGTGCATAGGAGTGGATGGTTATGCAGTGCCGAGCGGAAGCTTCATCTCCAGCTCCATGGTCTCCGGGTCGAGGTCGTACGGCTGGGTGTGGCCGGTCGGCAGGAAGCCGCGACGCCGGTAGAAGTGGATGGCGCGCGCGTTGCGCTCGTGCACCTCCAGGTACAGCGCCGGAGCGCCGGCCTCGTCCCTGGCCCAGGCGATGCAGGTGTCCAGCAGCGCGTCCGTGAGGCCGACACCCGGGCCACGGTGGGCCGGGTCCACCCAGACGCCCACCAGCCATGCCCGTTCCGGCGCCTGCCCGGGGTCCGCGGCAGGAACGTAGGCGTTCATGACGCCGACCCACTCCCCGGTCTCCTCCAGGACGGCGGCGTAGCCGGTGTTCCCGGGCTGCGTGCTGCGCGCGGCACGGAACCGCCACAAGTCCTCGGCGTGGTCCAGCACGGTCTGGTGGGACTCCAGGTACGCCATGGGCGTGTCCTTGGTCATCCGCAGGCGGATGTCGCGGACGCGCTGCCAGTCCTCGGGCTGGACGCGGTGGATGCGGTAGGTCATGAGCTGTTCCCTGCTGCTTTCCGTGTTCCGTGACGGGTTCGGCGGCAACTCCCGCGGGCGTGGGGCCATCCTCCCGCAGCGGTCGGTGCGGTGAGCTCCGACCGCCCGAGAAGGATCGCCCCACGCCCCCGGGACTGCGCCTACAACCGGGGGTCGACCGGTTCCGACTCCAGGGCCAGGACCGCGAAGACCGCCTCGTGCACGCGCCACAGCGGCTCGCCCGCCGCCAGGCGGTCCAGGGCCTCGACGCCGAGCGCGTACTCGCGCAGCGCGAGCGAGCGCTTGTGGCCGAGGGCGCGGGAGCGCAGGCGGGTCAGGTGCTCCGGGCGGGTGTAGTCGGGGCCGTAGATGATCCGCAGGTACTCGCGGCCGCGGACCTTCACGCCCCGCTGGACCAGCCGGCCGCCCCCGGCCTCCGAGCGGACCAGCGAGGCCATCGGCTTGACGACCATGCCCTCCCCGCCGCGCGCGGTCAGCTCCTCCCACCAGGCCGCGCCGGCCGCGCAGGACTCCGGGTCCTCGGTGTCGACGACGAGCCGCCGCGTCGGACGGAGCAACGGCGAGACGTCCGCGTCGACGAGGCGGTCGATCCAGGCGAGGTGCCGGTCGTGCGGGAGCACGGCCAGGTTCGCGCCCTCGGCCGCGAGCAGCTGGAACGGCGCGAGCCGCACCGAGTCCAGCCCCTCGACGGTCCAGCAGTAGCGCCGGTACGCCTCGGTGAACGCGGCGGCGTCCGCGGCCCGCGCCGCCTGCCGCTCGGACAGCTCGGCGACGTCGAGGCCGTCGACCCCGCGCCGGGACGCCGCCGCGAGCGCGGCCCGGGCCGCGCCGAGCGCCGCGCCGGAGGCGGCGCCGACCGCCGCGTACTGACGGCGCAGCAGGCCCTCGGCCTTCAGCGACCACGGCAACAGCTCGGTGTCGAGCAGCAGCCAGTCGCTGTCCAGCTCCGCGAAGAGCCCGGCGGACTCCGCCGCGGCGCGCAGCCGGTCCAGCACCGCGCGCGTCACCGCGCCGTGGCTGCCGTGCCCGCCGGGCTCGCCGTGCTCGCCGTGCTCGCCGTGCTCGACGGGGACGCCAGGCACGGTGACGTCGTCGAGGAAGGCCCGGCCGGTGCGGGTCCAGATCTGGCCGCCGGTCGGCACGCCGAAGCGCTTCTCCCCGGCCGAGCCCTCCGCGTCCCGGCAGACCAGGACGACCGCGCGCGAGCCCATGTGCTTCTCCTCACACACGACCCGGCGCACGCCGTCCGCCCGGTAGGCGGCGAAGGCCTCGTCCGGGTGCTCGAGGTAGCCCTCGCGCTGCGAGGTGGCCACCGGGGCCATGGTCGGCGGCAGGTAGGCGAGCAGACGCGGATCGATCGCGAAGCGGCTCATCACCTCCAGGGCGGCGGCCGCGTTCTCCTCGCGGACGGCGACCCGGCCGTGGTGACGGGTCTCCACGATGCGCTTGCCCGCGACGTCCGTCAGCGCCAGCGGACGGCCCTCTCGCGCGCCGGGCGCGTCGCTGATCAGCGGGCGGACCGGCTCGTACCAGACCTGCTCGGCGTCGACCTCGACCAGCTCCCGCTCCGGGTAGCGCAGCGCGGTCATCTTCCCGCCGAAGACGCAGCCGGTGTCCAGGCAGATGGTGTTGTTGAGGAAGCTCGCGACCGGCGTCGGGGTGTGCCCGTAGACGACCAGCGCCTGGCCGCGGTACTCCTCCGCCCACGGGTAGCGGACGGGCAGGCCGTACTCGTCGGTCTCGCCCGTCGTGTCGCCGTAGAGGGCGTGCGAGCGCACCCGGCCGCTGGTGCGGCCGTGGTACTTCTCGGGCAGGCCCGCGTGGCAGACCACCAGCCGGCCGTCGTCCAGGAGGTAGTGGCTGACCAGGCCGTCGATGAACTCCCGCACCTGCGCCACGAACTCCGGCGGCTCGGCGGCGAGCTGGTCCAGCGACTCCTTCAGGCCGTGGCTGACCGTCACCTTGCGGCCCGCGAGCGCGCGGCCGAGCTTGTTCTCGTGGTTGCCCGGCACGCAGAGCGCGTGGCCGGCCGCGACCATGCCCATCACCAGGCGCAGCACCCCCGGCGTGTCCGGGCCGCGGTCCACCAGGTCGCCGACGAACACGGCGGTGCGGCCGTCCGGGTGCGCGGCGTCGACCGCGCGGCCGTCGGCGTCGCAGGTCACCGCGTAGCCGAGCCTGCCCAGCAGGGTGACCAGCTCGGAGCGGCAGCCGTGGATGTCGCCGATGACGTCGAACGGGCCGGTCAGGTGCCTGAGGTCGTTGTACCGCTTCTCGTAGACGACCTCGGCGGCGTCGACCTCGGCCTCGCTGCGCAGCACGTGCACCTTGCGGAAGCCCTCGCGCTCCAGGTGGCGCAGCGAGCGACGCAGCTCGCTCTGCTGACGCTGCAGCACGCGCGGCGGGAAGTGCGCCCGGTCCGGCTTGCGGGAGTTACGCTCCGCGCACAGCTGTGGCGGCAGGTCCAGCACGATGGCGACGGGCAGCACGTCGTGCTCCCGCGCCAGCTCGACCAGTTTGCGCCGCGACTCCTGCTGCACGTTGGTCGCGTCGACGACGGTGATCCGGCCCGCGGCCAGGCGCTTGCCGGCGATGTAGTGGAGCACGTCGAAGGCGTCGCCGGTGGCCGCCTGGTCGTTGGGGTCGTCCGAGACCAGGCCGCGACAGACGTCGGAGGAGACGACCTGCGTCGGCAGGAACTGCCGGGCGGCGAAGCTGGACTTGCCCGAGCCGGTGGTGCCGACGAGCACGACCAGGGAGAGGTCGGGGACGGCGAGCGTACGCTTCGAGCGCGCCTCGGTGTCGGTCATCGGGTCACGCTCCCTTCGGGGTCGTGGTGTCGTCGGTGCGGGTGAAGGCGGCGAGCTGGGTGGGCGGGCCGACTTCGGGGTCCTCGTCGCCGACGGGACCGAGGCCGACGGCGTAGCCGTAGGTCTCGGCGGTGCGCTCCGCCCAAGCCCGGAACTGCGCCCGGTCCCACTCGAAGCGGTGGTCGCCGTGCCGGACATGACCGGCGGGCAGCGACTCCCAGCGCACGTTGTACTCGACGTTGGGCGTGGTCACCACGACCACGCCGGGCCGGGCGGCGCCGAAGACCGCGTACTCGAGCGCCGGCAGGCGCTCCTCGTCGACGTGCTCGATCACCTCGGCGAGGACGGCCGCGTCGTAGCCGGTCAGGCGCGCGTCGGTGTAGGTCAGCGCACCCTGCAGGAGCTTGACCCGCGCAGCCTGGCGCTCGTTCATCCGGTCCAGGCGGAGGCGGCGGGCGGCGATGGCGAGCGCGCGGGCCGAGACCTCGACACCGACGATCTCGGTGAAGGTCCGGTCCTTCAGCAGCTCGGCGACCAGAGCCGCCTCGCCGCAGCCGAGGTCGAGGACGCGCTTGGCACCGGCTTCGCGCAGCCGCTCGACGATGGCGGCTCGGCGGCGGACCGCCAACGGGGTCGGCTTCGGCTCCTCCGGCTCGCCCTCCGCAGTCGCGGTCTCCTCCGGGACGGCGTTGTCGAGCTCCTCCGGCTCGCGGTCGTCGGCCTCGGCCAGACGGGCCAGCTCCAGCCGCTCGTTGGCGGTGCGTGCGAGCGACCAGCGGCGGGAGAAGTAGCGGCGGACGATCAGCTGCCGCTCGGGGTGCTCGGCCAGCCAGCCCTCACCACGGGCGAGCAGCTTGTCGACCTCGTCCGGGGCGACCCAGTAGTGCTTCGCGTCGTCCAGAACCGGCAGCAGCACGTAGAGCTGGCTGAGCGCCTCGGCCAGCCGCAGCGTTCCGGTCAGGCGCAGCCCCACGTAGCGGGAGTCGCCCCACTCCGGGAAGGCCGGGTCCAGTGGCAGCGGATCAGCCTCGACCAGCCAGCCCAGCGGCTCGAACAGACGGCGCACCAGCTCCGCGCCGCCCTTGGCCGGGACGGCGGGCAGCTCGATCGTCAGCGGCTGCGGCACGGCGGCCAGCTCGGGCCGGTTCTTGCAGTCGCCCTTCATGGCGCTCTTGAAGACGGCGCTCATGGCGACCGCGAGCAGCGAGGAGGCCGCGTAGGGGCGGTCGTTGACGTACTGGGCGAGCGCGAAGTCCGGGGAGCCCCCGCGACCCTTGGCGCCGCGGCCCCGGCGGACCAGGGCTATCGGGTCGACCTCCAGCAGCAGCGCGGCCGTGCAGCGCTCGGCGGTCGCCTCGGGGTAGAAGACGTGCGCGAGGCCGTGGGCCGTGCTGAAGGACTGGGCTTTCTCCGGGTGCTTGTGCAGGAGAAAACCCAGGTCGGTGGCGGGTCGCTGGTCGGTGCCGGTGGTGCTGATCGTCAGGAACACAGGGATGAGTATGACCAGGTGTTCGACTTTCGCCCACGGACTTTCGCCCTGGAAGGGGTCTCGAGGGGTTCTGGCGGGACGGATCGGATCCCAGATCTTCTGCCCGGGCATCCGAGTACGTATCGTGCCGCCATGACGCCCTGCTCACCTTGGCTGCGACTGGAACAGGTCACGGCCGCGAACGTCGATGCTGCCTGCGCTCTGGTGGTCCGCCCGGAGCAGAACGGCTTCGTCGCCCCGGTGATGAAGTCGCTCGCCGACGCCTACGTCCACGGGTCCCACGCCTGGCCACGGCTTGTCTTCGATCGGGATCTACTGGTCGGCTTCGTGATGGGCAGTTTCGACCCGCGCAGCCCTGTCGAGGCGTTCCGCTGCGGGATCTGGCGGCTGAACATCGCCGCCGAGCACCAGGGGCGAGGTTACGGCCGGTTCGCGGTCGCCGCGATCTGCGCCGAGGCCCGCAGTCGCGGCGAGCGCCGGGTCAGCGTGCTGTGGCTGCCGGGCCGCCACGGCCCGGAGTACTTCTATCTGAACCTGGGCTTCCGTCCGACCGGCGAGATGATCTACGGCCAGGTGGCCGCCGAGCTACGGCTGGCCTGAGCCCTGATCGGCGGCGGGTCGCTGTCGGCCGTCCAGGACCCGCCGCCTGGCGCTTCGGTGCGGTGGTGCGTCAGCCCGACATCGCGCAGCCGCCGGCTGCGTTGCTCCATGTCGGCTGCATGGCGAAGTCGCCCGTGGGCAGGGAGATCGTGCCCAGGTTCTGCCAGGCGCAGAGGTCGCCGTCCTCCTCGCCGTCGGAGGCGACCCAGCCGCTGGAGGGCTGCGGGTCGGTCAGCGACTCGGCGTACTCGTGGCCGCCGACGATGCTGAAACCGTCCAGCTGGTTCGCCACCGAGTTCGCGCCGCAGCTCGAACCGGCGTCGAGGACGTAGGGCATGTTGGTGTAGGAGACCGTGCCGTCGTAGTCGTGCCAGGCGCAGAAGCCGCTGTTGGGGAAGCCGTCGGGCGAGGTGCCGCTCGGGCTCATCACGACGATCTGCACGTCCGGACCGGAGACGCCGAAGTGGGACGCGGCGGCGTCGGCCTCAGCGGCGATGTCGGCCTGCTGGGCATTGGCCGGGGCGGGCGCGGAGTCGTCCACCCAGGTGCCGCCGAGCACTGGACCGCCGAACGACGGGCCCTGACCGCTGTCGTCGGTGTACTGCGAGGTGACGGTGGACCAGCTGTCCGACGACGTACCGAGACCGTTGAAGAGGTCGGTCTGGTACTGCTGCACGCCGTTGCCGTCGCTGTCCCACTGGTTGCCCCAGAAGACCAGGTAGACACCCACCTGGTGCTGGACGGGCCCGCCGTTGTAGATCAACGTGCTGTCGGCGGGGGCCCGGCCCACCTGCTTCCGCACGGCGTCGCCGCGCGCGCCGCGCATCGGGATCACGCCGTGGCGGCCGTGGATCTCCACCCGGTAGACGTGCCCGTGGGAGCGGACCAGGCGGACGTCGCCCGTCTGCACGTGCACCTGCGGGGCGGCCGCCTGCGGGGTGGCGGACCGCGGGGCCGCGACGCCGGAGGGGGCGCCGGCGAAGAGGGCGGCTAAGGCGATGCCACACCCGGCGGCGATGGACGCGGTGGCACCGCGTCGTATCCGGAACATCCTCATACCTCCTGTTTGGGGAAGGGAGTTCTGACGAGTCCACATCACACACCCCGATTCGGGGTGACAACAAGAGGAGCGAGAGAAAGGACTGAGCGAGAGCTGTGAATTCTCTGTAAGTAAGCTGAATGTCACTCATGTTCCACAGGGAACAACGGAGTTGGCCGGTCCCGTCAGCCCCGCGAGCGCAGTCGGCGCAGCATCCTGGCGTCGTCGAAACCGACGTCGCGGGCCGCCGCCTCGACAGTGGCACCGTGGCTGATCAGGTGCTCCGCTCGCTCGAGCCGCAGCGCCTGCTGGTAGCGCAGCGGCGTCAGCCCGCCGGTGGCCCGGCTGAAGGCGCGGGTCAGCGTCCGCTCGCTGACCCCGCCCGCCGCGGCCAGGCGGCTCAGCGGCAGCGCCTCGGCGAACCGGGCGTCGATCAGGTCCTGCACCCGGTGGACGCTGTCGTCGAGATGCGAGCGGTGCCGCAGCATCGCGCTCGCCTGCGGCTCGTGGCCGTTGCGACGGGCGTAGACCACCATGTCCCGCGCCACCTGCGCGGCCACGGCCGGCCCGTGCCGTCCGGCGACCAGGTGCAGCGCGAGGTCGATCCCCGACGCGATGCCGGCAGAGGTCACCACCCGGTCGTCGGTGGTGAACAGCACGTCCCGCACCACGTGGGCCCGCGGGTGGCGGCGCGCGAGCTCGTCCTGCAGATCGTGGTGGGTCGTGCAGCGCCGCCCGTCGAGCAGTCCGGCGGCGCCCAGCGCCTGCGTCCCCGCGCAGACGCTGGCGACGGTGCCACCGGTCGCGTGGTGGGCCCGCAAGGCCTCCAGCGAGGCAGGCCCGAGCGGCAGCGGCAGGGTGGGGTCCGGATCGTCCGGCACGTGCCAACCCGGCACCACCAGCAGGTCGTCCACCCCGAGCTCCGGCCAGACCGTGCCGGCCTGGAGCGGGAGGCCCTGTGCACTGAGCACGGACTCCCGCTCCGCGACGTAGTGGAGCTCGTAAGGGTGGCCGAAGGCCGCCGCGGTCCCGAAGACCTGGGCGGGACCGGCCAGGTCCAGCAGATGGACCCCTGGCACCAGGAGGAAGACGATGCGGCACGTCACCGGCCCATCATCGCCCAACCCCGTCACCCCCCTTCGCCCCCCTTCGCCCGCCAGGCCCCCCATGGCCCCCACGGCCCGTGTGACCTGCTCGTCACCCGGCGGCGGCAACCAGCTCGTCGACGGTGGCGATCTCGGCGAAGCGGCCCCGCAGCACCGCCTCGGTGCGCTCGATGACGGCGGCGGCGCTCAGCGAACCGATCGGGTGGGTGGTGGTGGCGTCGGTGACGAAGGTGCAGCGGTAGCCGAAGTCGCTGCCCACGCGCGTGGTGGTCTCCACGCACTGCTCGGTGCGGATGCCGCAGAGGACCAGCTCGGTCACGCCCCGCTCGGTCAGCTGCTGCTGCAGGCTGGTGGTCGTGAACGCGTTGTGACTGGTCTTGCGGACGGTGATCTCGCCGTCGACCGGCTGCTCCAGCTCGTCCAGCAGCCGGACGTGGCCGCTGGCCGGGTCGAACGAGGTCCCGGTGCCCGGCTCCTCGTGCAGGACCCAGACGACGGTGTCGCCCTGCCGGCGGGCCAGCCGGACCAGCCGGTTGACCGGCTCGGCGATCTTGGGGTTGTCGATCCCCGCCCACCCCTCGGGCCCCTCGGCACGGGCGCGGAACGATTCCTGGACATCGATGACGATCAGTGCGCGACTCATGAGACCTAGTCTGGCCTCGAACGATGCTCTTTGATAAGGCCGCATCGGGTCGAGCACCGGAACGATCCGGTCACCCCCGGCGGCGGTCGCCGCAGGGCGGACACGCAGTCCGTCCAGCGGGACGGGTTCGGCATCCGTCCGCCCGATTGGTTAGCGTTCAGGCGTGACTACTGAGACCTCCACCTCCACCGCTCCCACGGGCGGCGCCACCGGCGTCGGCCTGGCCACCCTCGCCGCCGACGGCACCGTCCTCGACACCTGGTTCCCCGCGCCGAAGCTGGTCGCGGCGGGGTCGGAGGAGTCCGGCCCGGCCGGGTCCGTCCGCCTGACCGCTGAGCAGGCCGAGGCGGAGCTGGGCAGCGGCGCGGCCGCCGCCCTCCGGGTGGACCCGCGCCGGGGGGTCGAGGTGATCGCGGTCCGCACGGTGATCGGCTCGCTCGACGACAAGCCGCTGGACACCCACGACGTGTACCTGCGCCTCCACCTGCTGAGCCACCGCCTGGTCCAGCCGCACGGCCAGAACCTGGACGGGATCTTCGGCCTGCTGGCCAACGTCGCCTGGACCAGCATCGGCCCCGTCCCCGTCGCCCAGGTCGAGGCGACGCGCCTCTCGGTGCGCGCGGAGGGCGGCCAGCTGGCCGTCTACGGGATCGACAAGTTCCCGCGCATGACCGACTACGTCGCCCCCACCGGCGTCCGGATCGCCCACGCGGACCGCGTCCGCCTCGGCGCGCACCTGGCCGAGGGCACCACCGTGATGCACGAGGGCTTCGTCAACTTCAACGCCGGGACGCTCGGCACCTCCATGGTCGAGGGCCGCATCTCGGCCGGTGTGGTCGTCGGCGACCACAGCGACATCGGCGGCGGCTCGTCGATCATGGGCACGCTGTCCGGTGGCGGCAAGCAGGTCGTCTCGGTGGGCCAGCGGTGCCTGCTCGGCGCGAACGCCGGTATCGGCATCTCCCTCGGCGACGACTGCGTCGTCGAGGCCGGCCTCTACGTGACCGCGGGCACCCGGGTCACCACCCCCGACGGCAGCGTGGCCAAGGCCGTCGAGCTGTCCGGTCAGTCGAACCTCCTGTTCCGCCGCAACTCCCAGTCGGGCGCGGTCGAGGTCATCGCCCGCAGCGGCAGCTGGGGCGGTCTGAACGCGGACCTGCACGCGCACAACTGAGGCGGACGTCCGGTTGCGGACGCTCGGTCAGCTGCGGACCCGTCAGGGGCGCGGGGCAGCGCCCCGCCCCTGACGAGGCTCCAGCAGGCGAGGACGCCCCGTTCGAACGGCGTCCCGCTAGGGGGTGAACTGCCGCGGGCGGGTGCGCTCTTGGGTGTGACGGGGAGTGACCGGTCGGTTGGTCTGATCGTTGGCCGCACGGGACCGGCACTGGACGCCGGTGCCGTCCCCGCTCCGAGGAGGATCAGCCCAGCCATGTCCGAACCACCGAACCCACAGAATCTGCTGGCGCAGATGGAGCAGATGCTGGCCGCGCTCAGCGCCGACCTGGTCCAGCTCGACGCCGAGCTGCAGCCCTCGGCGGCCCGGGCCGCCGAGGAGGACCTGGAGGGCGGGACCTTCACCCCGGAGGCGGATCGAGCCTGACGCCGACGCGCGCCAGCCCCTCCTCGCTCGACCCTTCGGCCGCCTCGGTCACCCCGGCCGGTTCGGTGGCCGCCGGGTCCGGCGGCTCCTCGCCGAGCGCGCCCATCAGCTCGGTGGCGAGCTCGCGGGCCTCGAAGGCGGCGTCGACGCCGTCCACGCAGGACCAGTAAAGGCTCTGCTCCTCCGCCCCGAGAGCGACCACCAGCAGCGACTGGCACACCTCCCGCAGCAGCACGCGCAGCTCCCGCACCGTCGCCAGGGGATCCGCCAGCTCGCTGAGCCTGGCGGCCCGGTCGCCCGTCACCGGCTCGTCCGGCGGACGGCCGATGCACTCGGCGGCGTGGGCGCCCGCCTCGGCCAGCGCCCGGGCGATCTCCACCGGCCCGCAGCCGGGGCCGCCCCCCAGCGCCCGGTCCGTCAGCGCCAGGGCCGCCGCCTGCGCCACGGCCTCGGTGACGCGGCACGCCTGCCACGCCTCCACCGTGACGTCCGTCGCGGACCGCGCCTCCACCAGCGCGTGCCGGGTCGTCTTGATCAGTCGCTGTGCTTCCATGACGCCACCCACCCCTCAGGTCCGGGTCGGGCCGACGGGATCCCCGTCCGCGCCCACCTTCTGATGGACCCAGACTCCGCCCGAGGGCCGACCGCCGTCCGCGGCCGCCCGCGATCTGTGGACAACCCGGGGGATGTGGAAAACCCGGCCACCCGCAGGAGTGAGTGACCGTGCCGCTCAGTCCAGTGGTTGCGGCTCCGCCGCCGGGAAGCGCAGCTCGTTGCGCTCGATCTTCGCGGCCAGTGCGGCCAGCGGATCGACGCCCAGAACACCGCAGAACTGCAGCAGGTAGGCGAGGACGTCCGCCACCTCGTCCTCGACCTGATGCGCGCGCCTGGGGTGGCTCATCACCTCGGCGGCCTGCTCCGGGGTCAACCACTGGAAGATCTCCAGCAGTTCGGCCGCCTCCACGCTGAGCGCCGCGACCAGGTTCTTCGGCGTGTGGTACGGCTGCCAGTTCCGCGCCGCAGCGAAGGCCCGCAGCCGCTCCATGAGCACCTCGACCGTCAGGCCCTGCTCGGACCCGGCCGGTCCCCGCCGCCCCGGTCCCTGCCCGCCCGGTCCCTGGCCGCCCTGCGGCTGCTCGCTCTGCGGCTGCTCGTCCTGCGGCGTGGATGCGTCCATGCGGATCATTCTCCCCGAAACACGCTGTACCCCGCCTCGTCACGACGGCACAGCAGCGTGCGCACGCCCGGGACGGAGACCGGGACGCCCGCCGTGGCCAGCAAGCGCACATGGCCGCGCGCGGCCACCTCCGTCGCGAGCGAGAGCAGCGCGGCGGTGCGCTCCGGCGGCAGGCCGAGGTCGAGGCCGTCCGCGAGGATCTGCAGCAGGCGCTCCGCGTCCGGGATCTCGGCGGCCGGGCTCATCTGCAGCACCCCGGGACCGGTCAGCAGCGCGGTGGCGAAGGCCAGTTGGCGCAGGGCTCCGGAGGGGAGGGTGTCCGCCGCGACGCGGCGTCCGCCCGGCTCGTCCAAGGCGGCGCAGACCCACGCGGCCCCGTCGCCCTCGCTGCGGCGCAGCGCGCCGAGGCCGCTGACCGGGACGGCGCTCATCTCCCGAGCCGCCTGCACGAGTTTGCCGAAGCGGATCCGGCACTCGCCCTCGATCCTGGCGATCACCGCCGAGAGGTTCTCGGCGGTGCCGCGCAGGCGGGCGTCGTCGTCGGCCCGGACCCACGCGCGCATCCTGGCCGGCGCGGGGTCGAGGGCGAAGATCTCGCGCAGCGCGGTGAGCACCTGCTCGGCCGCGCCGAGCACCAGCCGCTCCCCCGTCGTCGCTCCCGCGACGCGCAGCGGCAGTTGGGCGGTGACGAGCGCGGATGCGGAGAGCGGCGCGCGGATGTCGCCCTGACGCCCGTCGCTGTGCCAGGCGACGTCGATCCGTCCGGCGACCGGGTCGACCGCGCCCGTGGTCACCAGCAGCCGGCCGCCGAGCGCGAGACGCTCCCCGACGACGACCGCGGCGTCACCCTCGACCCGCACGGTGACGTCCAGACGCGCCTCCCCGTGCGGCCCGTCCACCGAGCAGCCGAGCCGGACCGTGTCCTCCCCGAAGGGCACGCACCCCGCCGCTCCGCCGCGGGCGGCGGCCAGGGCCGTGCCCGCGTCCTCGCCCTCGGCCAGGACGGCGAGCACGACCAGCGCCTCCAGGGCGTTGGACTTGCCCGCGCCCGGCGCGCCGTGCACCAGGGTCACCGCGTCGAGCGGGAGAACGGCGTCGCGGAAGGACTTGAAGGCGGTCGGTCTCAGCTCGGTCAGCGCGGGGCGAAGAGGCACAGCGCGAGCCTATTACGACGATGACCTGCGGAAACGTCTCGCCAGCGGATGATCCACCCCGCCGGGGGACGCCGCAGGACGCCGGGGCGCGCCAGGAACGCGGAGAGCCGGCCCGAGGCGCGGCCGGCCCGGTCACGCGGCCGGAAACAGGGCACCCCCGCGCCACCCCGGGAGGGTACGGGCCCGAGCCCCGGTCCGCCGACCGGAGCCGCGCGCGTGGCAGGCGGCGAGTGGAGCACTGCGCGCCAACACCCGGCAGGGCCGCGACCCGCGCCCGGTCCGTCGAGCGGAGCCGCGCCTCTCGCGCGGCGCACCGGTCCGCCGTGCGGCGTCGCTCCCGGGCCGCCTGCTCGCGGGCGGTGAGCCGCGGCTCTCGGCCGCTCAGGCGGGCGCGACGAAGCGGCTGAGGGTCACCGACGCCGTGACGGGGACCGGGTCGGGCAGGGCGGCGATCCGTTCCGTCAGGGCCGCCGCGTCCGTGTGCCAGGCGCTCGGGCCCATGCCGACGACGGTGGCCACCTCGGTGTGCGTGAGCTTCATCGTGAAGGTGTGATTCTCGGCGCCGACCGGGGCCAGGTGCGGCTCCAGGGCCTTGGCGAGGCGTTCGTCCTTGCGGTCGTCGACGCCGAGCAGGCCCAGTTCCCGGACCAGCTCGGCCAGGTGGCGCGGCGTCGGGGTCACGACGAGCAGCAGTCCGCCCGGTCGCAGCACCCGCCGGATCTCCTCGCCCCGGCGCGGCGCGAAGACGTTCAGCACCACGTCCGCCACGCCGTCCCGCAGCGGTAGGGGCCGCCAGGCGTCGCAGACGACCGCGCCCGCGCGCGGGTGGGCCTTCGCCGCCCGGCGCAGCGCGAACTTGGAGATGTCCAGGGCCAGTCCGTGCGCCGCGGGCACCGCGTCGAGGACCCGCGCCAGGTAGGAGCCGGTGCCCGCGCCGAGGTCGACGAGGCGCTGCGTCCCGGCCGGGACGGCGGCGGCGAGCGCGTCGGCGATCGGCGCGTAGTGGCCGGCGCCGAGGAAGTCGACGCGGGCGGCGACCATGGCCGCGGTATCGCCGGTGCCGGTGTGGGCGCCGCCGGGGAGCAGGTTGGCGTAGCCCTGTCTGGCCACGTCGAAGGAGTGACGCGCGGGGCAGCGCAGGGCGCTCTGGTCGAGCGTCAACTCGGCGCGGCAGAGCGGGCAGCGCAGCCAGGGGACGATGTCGTGGAGCATGGTGCGGTGGTCCTCGCCGGTCAGTCCTCGCCGGAGCCTTCCTCGCCCGACTCCTCGTCGGGGTCGTCGGAATCGTCGTCGGCACGTTCGGAGACGCCCTCAGGAGTCTGGTCGACGACCCAGCCGGCCAGCCGCTGCGCCGTGCCGCCGACGCCGAGGCGCCCTTCCCGGACGGCCCGGGAGAGGGCGCGCATCTCGCGGGTCGTGGTGGCCACCGTGGCGCCGCCGGCAACCAGGTAGGCGAAGGCCACGGCCGTCGCGAACAGTTCGTTGTTGCGCTCCAGCGCGGGCACCCTGATCAGTTGGTGCATCAGCGCGGCCGCGCGGTCCTCGGGTTCGGGGTAGACGAGGACGTCGAAGATCTCGGCCTGATGCCGGGTCACCGCCGCGACGAGGGAGCCGTAGTCGGTGACCCGGGGGTCGCCCGGTGTGTACTGCTCGGCGACCATGAGCAGCCAGGACAGGTCGATCTCGACATTGACAGTCAACGACTGGATCCTTTCAACGCCGCTGTCCCGGGCCCTCTCGGTCTCCGCCGAACTCCGCGAGGAAGACCGCCTCGTACTCCTTCATGAACTGCGCCGCGGCGTCCACGAAGGCGCGTCCTGTCTCACCCATGTCCTGCTGGACCAGCTTCTCGATGTACTGGTTCATGCTGATCCCCTCCTGTTCCGCCCTCGTGCGCGCGATCTCGGCCGTGGTGGCGTCAACCCGGACATTCAACTGTTTTTTACTCATACGTTGAAGCTAGCGCGTTTCTGCTAGCACAGGAAGGGGCGGTTTTCGGACAGGACCGGTAGCAGGGGTCATTCCCCGCCGCGAGGCTCCAGAATCGCCACGCACTCGAAGTGGTGCGTCATCGGGAACAGGTCGAACGCCCGCAGCCGGACCGGGTGGTAGCCGGACGCGGCGAAGAAGGCGAGATCCCGGGCGAGCGCCGCCGGGTCGCAGGCGACGTAGGCGATGCGACGGGCGCCGAGGCCCGCCAGGTGCTTCACCGTCTCCCGGCCCGCGCCGGAGCGCGGCGGGTCCAGGACGATCAGGTCGGTCTCCTCGATGCCCGTGCGCGGCAGCAGCTTCTCGACCTGGCCGGCCTCGATCCGCACCCGCTGCTCGCCGATCAGGTCGGCGAGGTTGTGGCGGGCGTCGGCAACGGCCTGCTTGCTCGACTCGATGCCGAGCACCGCGCCGTCCTCGCCGAGCCGGTCCGCGAGCGCGCCCGCGAACAGGCCGACGCCGCAGTACAGGTCGAGCGCGTTCTCGCCCTCGCGCGGCTCCAGGCCGTCCAGCACGGCGTTCACGAGCGTGTCGGCCGAGGCCGGGTGGATCTGCCAGAAGCCGCCGTTGCTGACCCGCCAGGTGCGGTCCGCCGCGCGCTCGCGCACGAAGGCACGGCCGTGGACGCGGTGGTACCCGCCCTGGTCGTCGATGCGCTGCACCGAGACGGGCTTGTCCAGCTCGACGATCGGCAGACGGCCGCCCGGCGTCGGGACGAGGATCACGGCCCGGTCGGAGGAGCCGGAGGCGGCGATCGCCTCGACGCTCGCGATCTGCGGCCACTCCCGCTGCTCGATCCCGAGCTCCTGCACGCCCGGAGCCGCGATCAGGCACCGCTCGACGGGCACCACCTCGTGCGAGCGGTGGCGGCGCAGCCCGGCGCGGCCCGTGGCCGGGTCGACCGCGTACTGCACCCGGGTGCGCCAGGCCGGCACCTCACCGGCCGGGAGCTTGTCGCCGGGGGCGGGCTCGACGCTGCCGTCCCAGCCCGCCTCCTGCGGGGTCAGCCCGGCGAGGTTCCGCAGTTGCTCGGTCAGCACCGCGACCTTGAGCTTGCGCTGCCCGCCCGGTGTGACGTGCTGCCAGTCGCAGCCGCCGCACTGCCCAGGGCCCGCGTACGGGCACGGCGGCGCGACGCGCTCCTTGGCGGGCCGCAGCACCTCCACCGCGTCCGCGCGCAGGAAGCGCGAGGACGCCGTGCCGTCCGTCACCTCGGCGATCACCAGCTCGCCCGGCAGCGCGTGCCGGACGAACAGGACCCGGCCCTCGTGGCGGGCGACGCAGTGGCCGCCGTGGGCCACCGGGCCCACCTCGACCTCGTAGCGCTCGCCGACGAGCGACGGCGCGTCCGACGGGGCGGTGCGGCGGGTGGTGGCGGTGCTGCGGCGGGAGGTCACGCCTGGTCGTCCTTAGCGGCTGAGGGTACGGGAGCGGGTGCGGCGGAGGCGGTCGCCGACGGCCGCTCCTCGCGGCGTCCGACGTCGCCGCGCCGGATTTGCCCCGGCGCGTTCCACGGGCGCTGCTTGCGGCGGCGCTCGGAGGACTCCAGCTGCCAGGGTACCGAGGTCACCATCACACCGGGCTTGAACAGCAGGCGGCCCTTGAGGCGCAGCGCGCTCTGGTTGTGCAGCAGGTGCTCGTACCAGTGGCCGACGACGTACTCCGGGATGTAGACCGTGACGACGTCGCGCGGGTTGCTGCTGCGCAGCTGGCGCACGTACTCCACGACCGGGCCGGTGATCTCGCGGTAGGGCGAGTGCAGCACCTTCAGCGGCACCTCGATGCCGCGGCGCTCCCACTCCTCCTGCAGCGCCTTGGTGTCGAGCGGGTCGACGTCGACGGTGACCGCCTCCAGCCGCGCGCTGCCGCGCGAGGACAGCTGCGCGTAGGCGATCGCCCGCAGGGTCGGCTTGTGCAGCTTGGAGACCAGCACCACGCCGTGGATGCGGGCCGGCAGCGCCTCCGCCTCAGCCTCGGCGTCGTCGAGGGCGAGCTCGGCGGAGACCCGGTTGTAGTGCTTGTTGATCCCCTTCATCGTGATGAAGAAGACGACCATCAGCAGGCAGGACATCCAGGCGCCGGACATGAACTTGGTCGCCAGGACGACGACGAGCACGCAGGCGGTGCAGGTCAGGCCGATCGCGTTGATCACGCGGCTGCGGATCATGCGCCGGCGCTCGGCCGGGTCGGTCTCGGTCTTCAGCAGACGGGTCCAGTGCCGGATCATGCCGGTCTGGCTCATGTTGAAGGAGACGAAGACGCCGATGATGTAGAGCTGGATCAGGCGGTTCGGGTCCGCGCCGTAGCCGACGATGAAGACGATCGCCACGCCCGCCAGCAGGATGATGCCGTTGGAGAAGGCGAGCCGGTCACCGCGGGTGTGCAGCTGGCGCGGCAGGTAGCGGTCCTGGGCGAGGATCGAGCCGAGCACCGGAAAGCCGTTGAAGGCCGTGTTGGCGGCCAGCACCAGGATCAGGCCGGTGACCGCGGCGATGAAGTAGAAGCCCAGGTGGAAGTTGGAGAAGACCGCCTCGGAGATCTGGGCGATCGCCGTCTTCTGCTGGTAGCCGGCCGGGGCGCCGTGCAGCTGGCCGGTGTTCTCGGCCATCTTCAGGCCGGTCAGGTTGCCCATCCAGATGATGCCGATGAGCATCGTGACGGCGATCAGGGCCATCATCAGCAGCGTGGTGGCGGCGTTCTTGCTCTTCGGCTTGCGGAAGGCCGGGACGCCGTTGGAGATCGCCTCGACACCGGTCAGCGCGGCGCAGCCGGAGGAGAAGGTCTTCAGCAGCAGCAGGACCATGGCGATGCCGGTCGGGTCCACGTGGCCGGGCTCCGGCACCAGCGAGAAGCCGGCGCTGGCGGCGTGCATGTGCGTGCCGAATCCGAAGTTCCGGATCGCGGCCCAGATCATCATCACGAAGATCCCGCCCATGAAGGCGTAGGTCGGGATCGCGAAGGCGGTGCCGGACTCGCGCACACCGCGCAGGTTCATCGCCATCAGCACCAGCACCAGGGTGACCGAGAGGGCCACCTCGTGTCCGTGCAGGGACGGGACGGCGGAGACGATGTTGGCGACGCCGGAGGTCGTCGACACGGCCACGGTCAGCACGTAGTCGACCAGCAGGGCGGCAGCCACGGTGAGGCCCGCGTTGCCGCCGAGGTTGACGGTGGCGACCTCGTAGTCGCCGCCTCCGCTGGGGTACGCGTGGACGTTCTGGCGGTAGGACGCCACGACGACCAGCATCACGAGCGCGACGATCGCGCCGACCCACCAGGAGAAGTGGATCGTGGCAATGCCTGCCACCGACAGGGACAGGAAGATCTGCTCGGGCGCGTAGGCGACCGAGGAGAGCGCGTCGGAGGCGAAGACCGGCAGAGCGATCCGCTTGGGCAGCAGGGTCTCGCCGAGCTTGTCGCTCTGCAACGCGCGACCGATAAGGATGCGCTTAGACAGGTCCGTGAGTTTTGGCACGCAGAGGATGGTAGATGCTGCCGAAGGTTCGCAGGTAGCAGGGTCCAAAAAACAGGGGCTTCGCAGGCGGGGAGGGCCCGTTACCTCCTGTGAGGGTTCCGCGACGGAGGTTGTTCAACTGCCGCGCTGTGGGTACCAAATCCTTCCGGGAGTGCCACCCTGGTGACAAGAGGGCGTTAAGAGGGTGTCACCATCGACTTCGAACACCGACACGGGAAGGACGATCGTGCACATCGTCATCATGGGCTGCGGACGCGTGGGATCCACCCTCGCGCGCACCCTCGAGAAGCAGGGTCACTCGGTCGCGGTCGTCGACCAGGACCCCACGGCGTTCCGCCGTCTCGGGTCGGACTTCATCGGCAAGCGGGTGACCGGGGTCGGCTTCGACCAGGACACGCTCCGTGAGGCCGGAATCGAAGAGGCCGGCGCGTTCGCCGCCGTCAGCAGCGGCGACAACTCCAACATCATCGCGGCCCGGGTGGCCCGGGAGAACTTCGGCGTCGAGAACGTCGCCGCCCGGATCTACGACCCGCGCCGCGCCGAGGTCTACCAGCGCCTCGGCATCCCGACCGTCGCCACGGTCCGCTGGACCGCCGACCAGATGCTCCGCCGCCTCCTCCCGTCCGGCTCCGAGCCGAACTGGCAGGACCCGAGCGGCACCGTCCAGCTGGCCGAGATCCCCTACTCCCCCGCCTGGATCGGCCACCGCGTCAGCAAGCTGGAGCAGGAGGCCGAGGTCCGCGTCGCCTTCGTGACCCGCCTCGGCCAGGGCGTCCTGCCGGCGCCGGACATGGTGCTGCAGGAGGGCGACCTGGTGCATGTGATGTTGCGCACTGCCGATCTGGAGGCCGTCGAGGCCGTCTTCGCGAAGGGCCCGGAGGAGCACTGATGCGCGTAGCAATCGCCGGAGCGGGTGCGGTGGGTCGTTCCATCGCGGGCGAGCTCCTGGAGAACGGTCACGAGGTGCTCCTCGTCGACAAGAACCCGAAGTCCATCTCGGTCGAGCGAGTCCCCCAGGCGGAGTGGCTGCTGGCCGACGCGTGCGAGATCACCGCGCTCGACGAGGCGGCGCTGCAGCGCTGCAACGTCGTGATCGCCGCCACCGGCGACGACAAGGTCAACCTGGTCGTCTCGCTGCTGGCCAAGACCGAGTACGGCGTGCCGCGGGTCGTCGCCCGGGTGAACAACCCGAAGAACGAGTGGCTCTTCAACGAGGCCTGGGGCGTCGACGTCGCCGTCTCGACGCCGCGCCTGATGTCCGCGCTGGTCGAGGAGGCCGTGAGCGTCGGTGACCTGGTCACCCTGATGCGGTTCAGCCAGGGCGACGCGAACCTCGTCGAACTCACCCTCGGCGCGGACGCGCCGGTGGTCGGCACCCAGGTCAAGTCGATCGACTGGCCGGACGACACGGCGCTGGTCACCATCATCCGCGAGGGCCGCGTGCTGGTGCCGTCCGGCAGCGACGTCCTCGAGGGCGGCGACGAACTGCTCTTCGTCGCGACTGCGGAACGGGAATCGGAGCTCGAGGCTCTGTTCGCGTCCCAGAGTTAGCTGCACTGTCCAGGGGCGCGGGGTTCTGCCGACCTGCGGCTCCGCCGCGTGGGCGCGACAAACCACCGAAGTGGTGTGTCGCTGAATCAGCAGAGCCCCGCGCCCCTTGGGCTTGCAACTACCGCTCGGACAAGGCGTCGTCCGTCGCGCGGGCGCCCTGGTGCTCCGGGGCGTCGGAGTCCTCCGGGTCCTCGTCCTGGGTGACCTTGATCGGGGCCGGGGCCTTGGAGAGGATCAACCAGGAGAGGTAGATGGCGACCAGCCACGGGGGGACGCCCAGGCCGATCTTGGCGACGCCGAGCCAGGTGATCTGGCCCGCCCAGTAGAGCGGGAAGAGGATCGCCGCGCGCAGTGCGAAGAGGGCGACCCAGACCCAGGTGGCCTTCGTGTAGGCCGCGAGGCGGCCGGGGTTCTGCGTGCGCCAGGTCATGTTCTCGCCGAGCACCGGGCCCAGCATGACGCCCAGCAGCGGCCAGCGGACCAGCGCCGAGACCGCGTAGACGACCATCAGCACCAGGCCGTAGATCATCGACGGCAGGTAGAAGTTCTGCGGCTTGCCGGACTCCATGGCGATGAACGCGCCGATGGCGACGCCCAGCACGCCGCCGAAGGCGTGCTTCAGCGTCTCCCGGCGCAGCAGGCGCCAGACGACCAGCAGCAGGGTGACACCCACCGCCGACCACGACGAGATCGCGACGCTCTTCGTGATCGTGTAGAGGACGACGAAGACCAGGCCGGGCACGGTCATGTCGACCATGCCGCGGATCCCGCCGAACGCGTCGATGAGGGAGGTGTCGGCGGCGGCCTCGGCCGACGCTGCGCGGTGGCTCACGCGGTCACTCCTGTCCGTGGGGACGCAGTTCGTAGCGCGGGTTGAAGAGAACCCGGCGCCCCCGTGCATGGCTGATACGGCCGTGGGCGATGAGCTTGCGCCCCGGCTCGATTCCCACGATCGAGCGACGGCCGAGCCAGACGACGTCCAGCGCGTCGGTGCCGTCGAAGAGCTCGGCCTCCAGCGCCGGGACGCCGGCGCGCGGGCGCAGCGTCACCGCGCGCAGCGTGCCGCTGACGGTGACCTCCTGGCGGTCGCCGCAGGACACGATGGGGATGGCACCGGTCTCTTCGACGTCCTGCCGCAGCTGCTCCGCGTTCAGCTCCTCGTTGCTGCTGCTCAGCTTGCTGAACATGCGGCGCAGTCGCCCCTGCGGGCGCGCGCTGGAGATCTCACTGCTCATGCCCGAAGGGTACAGCCCGGACCTGGCGCGGAGGGCCCGCCCGCACGGATCACAACTCGAAGCGGTAACCCATGCCGGGCTCGGTGACGAAGTGCTTCGGGGCGCTCGGGTCGACCTCCAGCTTGCGCCGCAGCTGCGCCATGTAGACCCGCAGGTAGTTGCTCTCGGTGCCGTAGGCGGGACCCCAGACCTCCTGGAGGAGCTGCTTCTGGCTGACGAGGCGTCCGCTGTTGCGGACCAGCACCTCCAGCAGATGCCATTCGGTCGGGGTCAGCCGGATGTCCTTGCCGTCGCGGCTGACCCGCTTGGCGGCCAGGTCGACGGTGAAGCTCGCCGTGGTGACCGTCGCGCTCTCGGCCTCGAGCCCGACCGGCGCGCCGCGCCGGACCGCCGCGCGCAACCGGGCGAGCAGCTCGTCCATGCCGAAGGGCTTGGTGACGTAGTCGTCCGCGCCCACGTCCAGCGCCTGGACCTTCTCGTCCGAGTTCTGCCGGGCCGAGAGGATGATGATCGGCACCTTGGTCCAGCCGCGCAGGCCGCGGATCACCTCGGTGCCGTCCATGTCCGGCAGACCGAGGTCGAGCAGGACCACGTCGGGGTGGCGGGCGGCGGCCAGCTCCAGCGCGGAGGCGCCATCGTGGGCGGCGTCCACCTCGTAGCCCCGGGCTTTCAGGTTGATCACCAGGGCGCGGACGATCTGGGGTTCGTCGTCGACGACCAGGACCCGGGTCATGTGAGTTGCTGCCTTTCGTGGGCGACCAGTGGTGCTGCGGCGTATGCCGCACACGGAAGAGTGAACACCATGGTCAGGCCGCCCCCTGGTGTGTCCTCGGCGGTCAGCGTGCCGCCGGTCGCCTCGACGAAGCCGCGGGCGACCGCGAGGCCGAGCCCCACGCCCGCGCCGCGCGGGGCGTCGCCGTAGCGCTGGAAGGGCTCGAAGACCCGGTCCTTGGCCTCGTCGGGGATGCCGGGGCCGTGGTCGGCGACCCGCACCTCGACGCGGCCGTTCAGCTCGCTGGCGGAGACCGCGACCCGGCAGGCCTCGCCGCCGGGCCCGGCGCGGTTGCCCGCGTTGTACTTGACCGCGTTCTCGATCACGTTGCCGAGCGCCCGCTCCAGCAGGCCCGCGTCGGCGGAGATCATCGGCAGCGTCTCGGGTATCTCGGTGCGCACGGCGTCCGGGGCGACGCCGAGCAGGGCCAGCGGGACGACCTCGTCGAGGTCGATCTCGCGGACGATCGGCACGACCGTGCCGGTCTGCAGGCGGCTCATGTCGAGCAGGTTGCCGATCAGGTGGTCCAGCCGGTCCGCGCCGGCCTCGATGCCCGCCAGCAGCTCCGCCTCGTCCTCCGGCTCCCAGGAGACGTCGTCGGAGCGCAGCGAGCTCACGGACGCCTTGATCCCGGCGAGTGGGGTGCGCAGGTCGTGCGAGACGGCGGCGAGCAGCGCGGTGCGGATCCGGTTGCCCTCGGCGAGGCGGCGCGCCTCGGCGGCCTCCTCCTCCAGGCGGCGCTTCTCCAGCAGCACCGCCGCCTGGGTGGCGAAGGCGACCAGCACGCGGCGGTCCCCGGCGGGCAGCACGCGGCCGCTGAGCGCGAGCGCGAGGTGGTCGCCCACGGGCACGTCGACATCGGCGTCCTCGGGGCGGCTGACCGGACTGGGTCCGATGCTGCCGGCGGTGCGCCACGGAGCGAACTCGTCGGGGCGCTCCAGCAGCGCCACCGACTCCATCTGGAAGGTCTCCCTGACCCGCTCCAGCAGTGCGGGCAGCCCACTCGTGCCGCCGAGCACACTGCCGGCGAGGAAACTCAGCGTCTCCGCCTCGGCGCGGCTGCGGGCGGCCTCGGCGGTGCGTCTTGCGGCGAGGTCGACGACGTAGGCCACCGAGAGCGCCACGGCGAGGAAGACGGCCACGGCCAGGATGTTCTGCATCGAGCTGATGGTCAGCGTGTGCAGCGGCGGGGTGTAGAACCAGTTAATCAGCAACGACCCGACCGCTGCCGAGGCCAGCGCGGGGAAGAGCCCGCCGAGCAGCGCCGCGCCGACGGTGAGGCCGAGGTAGAGCAGCATCTCGGTGTGGTTGTTGCTGGTCGAGGGGAAGAAGCTGAGCACCCAGGTGAGCAGCAGCGGCCCGCCGACGCCGACCAGCCAGCCGGCCACGGTGCGGGGCAGGCCGAGGTTGGCGATCCGCCGGATCGGCCGCACCCGGCCGCGGGCGACCTGCTCGTGGGTGACGATGTGCACGTCGATGTCGCCGGCCTCGCGGGCGACGGTGGCTCCGACGCCCGGACCGAAGATCCACTGCCAGGCCTTGCGCCGGCTGGAGCCGAGCACGATCTGGGTGGCGTTGACGCCACGGGCGAAGTCCAGCAGCGCCTCGGCCGCGTCGTCGCCGAGCACGTGGTGGAAGGTGCCGCCGAGGTCCTCGACCAGGGCCCGCTGGACGGTCAGCTCCTTGGGCGAGGCGCTGCTCAGCCCGTCGCTGCGGGAGACGTAGACGGCGAGGATCTCGCTTCCGGAGCCCTTGGCGGCGATCCGGGCGGCACGGCGGATCAGCGTGCGGCCCTCGGGACCGCCGGTGAGGCCGACGACGATGCGCTCGCGGGCCTGCCAGGTGCTGGCGATGTGGTTCTCGGCGCGGTACCGCTGCAGGTACTCGTCGACGCGGTCGGCGACCCAGAGCAGTGCCAGCTCGCGCAGGGCGGTGAGGTTGCCGGGCCGGAAGTAGTGCGCGAGCGCGGCGTCGATCTTCTCGGGCGCGTAGACGTTGCCGTGGGCGAGGCGGCGGCGCAGCGCCTCCGGGGCCATGTCGACCAGTTCGATCTGGTCGGCACGGCGCACCACCTCGTCCGGCACGGTCTCCTGCTGGCGCACGCCGGTGATGCCCTCGACGGCGTCGCCCAGCGACTCCAGGTGCTGGATGTTGACCGTGGATATGACGTCGATCCCGGCGTCGAGCAGTCCCTCGACGTCCTGCCAGCGCTTGGCGTTGCGCGAGCCGGGCACGTTGGTGTGGGCGAGCTCGTCCACCAGGGCGACCGCGGGACGGCGTGCCAGCACCGCGTCGAGGTCCATCTCGGTGAACTCCGCGCCGCGGTGGGTGATGACCCTGCGGGGCACGACCTCCAGGCCGTCGACCTGCGCGGCGGTGTTGGCCCGTCCGTGGGTCTCCACGAAGGCGACGACGACGTCGGTGCCGCGCTCGGCGCGACGCCGGCCCTCGCCGAGCATGGCGTAGGTCTTGCCCACGCCCGGGGCCGCCCCCAGGTAGATCCGCAGCCTGCCGCGTCCCATGTCGACCATTCTCCTTGCCGACCCGACGGTCGACCCGACTGTGAGCGTACGTGACCTGGCCACTCGTGCGAAGCGGTGGTGTGCAGGGGCGGCCGCCCACCGCCGCGAAGAGGGGGAGCGCGGCGACCGCCCCTGCTGCTAGATTGGTCTATACCTCTCCAGCTCTCCAGATCGGTAGGTAGGCCAGCGTGGAAGTTGTGATCGTTCCTGACGCCGCGGCGGGCGGCGAGCTCATCGCCACGGCGATCGCCGACCTGCTGACCCGTAAGCCGGACGCGCTGCTGGGCGTGGCCACGGGCTCGACCCCGCTGCCGATCTACGACGCGCTCGCCGCGAAGGTGCGCTCCGGCGGCGTCGACGCCTCCCGGGCCCGGATCTGCCAGCTCGACGAGTACGTCGGCCTCCGCGCCGGACACCCGGAGTCCTACCGCTCCACCGTGCTGCGCGAGGTCGTCGAGCCGCTGGGCCTCGACGAGTCCTCGTTCATGGGCCCCGACGGCAACGCCGCCGACATCACCGCCGCCTGCGCCGCCTACGACCAGGCACTGGCCGACGCCGGCGGCGTCGACCTGCAACTGCTCGGCATCGGCACCGACGGCCACATCGGCTTCAACGAGCCCTGCTCCTCGCTCGCCTCGCGCACCCGGATCAAGACGCTCACGGACCAGACCCGGATCGACAACGCGCGCTTCTTCGACGACGACATCGACCAGGTGCCGCACCACGTGATCACCCAGGGCATCGGCACCATCCTCGACGCCCGGCACCTCGTCCTGCTCGCCACCGGCGCGGGCAAGGCGGACGCCGTGGCGGCCACCGTGGAGGGCCCCGTCTCCGCGCTGGTCCCCGCCTCGGCTCTGCAGCTGCACCGGCACGCGACCGTCGTGGTCGACGAGTCCGCGGCCAAGGGCCTGAAGCTGGCCGACTACTTCCGCGCCACGTACGCGGCCAAGCCGCACTGGCAGGGCCTGTAACGGCGGCTGCGGGCTTTTCGCTCCCCGACCCTGGCGGGTCTCCGGCTCCCGGTGCGAGGATCGCGCCGGGAGCTACCCGTTGGTAGCTGCCGGTTCGCAGGCACGGCGAGGAGGCCGGGGATGACCCAACTGCACGACCTGACCGCGTTGGAGCAGGGTGAGCTGATCGCGACGGGAAAGCTCTCCCCCGTCGAACTGACCGAGCACTACCTGGAACGGATCGACCGGCTCAACGACACGGTCGGGGCGTACGTCACGGTGACTCCGGACATCGCCATGGAGCAGGCCCGCCAGGCCGAGGCGGACGCGGCCGAGGCACGCCGCGAGGAGCGCCCGCTGTCGCCGCTCCACGGCGTCCCCGTGCCCGTCAAGGACCTCAACTTCGTCGCGGGCGTGCGGGCCACCCTGGGCTCCGCCGCGTACGCGGAGAACGTGCCCGCCGTCGACGACCACGTCGTCACCCGCCTGCGCGCCGCCGGGACGGTCCTGCTCGGCAAGACGCAGACCCCCGAGTTCGGCCTGCCCTGCTACTCCGAGAACCTCGTCGCCGCACCCGCACGCACCCCCTGGGACCTCGAGCGCTCGGCCGGCGGCTCCAGCGGCGGCGCGGGCACCGCGGTGGCCTCCGGCCTCGCGCCACTCGCCCACGGCAGCGACGGCGGCGGCTCCATCCGCATCCCCGCCTCCGTCTGCGGCCTGTTCGGCATCAAGCCGAGCCGCGGCCGGGTGGCGTCCGGCCCGACCTTCTACGACATCTCGGGCCTCTCCACCTCCGGCCCGCTGGCGCGCACCGTCCGCGACGCCGCGGCCCTGCTGGACGTCCTCGCCGGAAGCATGCCCGGCGAGCCGTACGCGGCGCCGTCACTGGCGCCCGGCGAGACGTTCCGCGGCTTCGCGGACCGCGACCCCGGCTCGCTGCGGGTGGCCGTCCTGACCCAGGCCCCCGTCCCCGGCGTCGAGGTCCACGCCGACTGCCTGGCGGCCACGGAGTCGGCCGCGGAGCTGCTGGCGTCCCTCGGCCACACCGTCGAGACGCTGGACCTCCCGGCGGACGACACCCTGCGCAACGTCTTCGGCCAGGTCTGGGCCGTGATGGCCACGCAGACGCCGGTCGCCCCCGAGGACGAGGACAAGCTGATGCCGCTCACGCGCCACCTGCGCGCGCAGGGCGGGAACGTCTCCGGCCCCGACTTCGCGATGGCGCTCTACGCGTTCCGCGCGGTCGGTCTGCTGGTCGCCCAGCTCCAGGAGGCGTACGACGTCATCCTCTCCCCCACCCTGGCCCAGCCCCCGGCCCTCGTCGGCGGCCTCCGCAACGACGCGGACCCGGCCGCGGAGTTCGACGCGATCGCCGCGTTCACGCCCTTCACCCCGCTCTACAACGCGACGGGCCAGCCGTCCGTCAACCTCCCGGTCCACTGGACCGCCGACGGCCTCCCCATCGGCGTCATGCTGGGCGGCCGCTACGGCGACGAGTCGACGCTGATCTCACTCTCGGCGCAGCTCGAGTCCGCCCGGCCTTGGGCCGCCCGCAAGCCCAGCGTGTGGTGACATCGTTCAGTAGCCACGCCTGAGGGGCGCGGAGCTGCACAAACCTGCGGCTCCGCCGCGTGGGCGCGAGCCCGCAGGATTCCCGCCCCTCAGGCAGCTGCAGACGCCTGAGGGGCGCGGAGAGCTGCGCGGGCAACCACCCTGTGCGGATGGCTCTGCTCGCTGAGCGACTCACCACACTCGGTGGCTTGTCGCGCAGTTCTCCGCGCCCCTAACAAAGTGCAACGACCTGCGGGAGCGAAGGTCTAGCGGACTTCGGTGATCTCCGGGCCGCGCTCGAAGGGGTTGAGGTCGCCCATCGAGGCGGGACGCCCCTGCTGGGGCATGCCGTCCGGGACCATCTGCGCGTCCTCGGGCAGACGCAGCACGATCGGGTCGCGGGGGGCCATCGGCCCCTCGCCGCGGCAGACGATCGTCTGGCGGAAGACCTGCTCCAGCACCGCCGCCGCGTCATCCTGCATGGCCGCCTGGCCACTGATCACGCCGCGCAGGAACCACCGCGGGCCGTCGCAGCCGACGAAGCGGACCAGCTGGACCCCCTGCGTGCCGTCGGGCAGCTGAACGGGGACGCGAGCGCGCAGGCCCCAGCCCAGCGCGGTCTCCTCCTCGTCGATCGCGCCGCCCTGCTGCTCGATGCCGTCGGCGATCTCCTGGCGGACCTCGCCCCAGATGCCCTCGGACTTCGGAGCGGCGAAGGCCTGCAGCTGGATCGCGCTGTTGCCGAGCACGAGCGTCGCCGCGACGATCGCGTCACCGGCCACCTCGACCCGCAGCTCCATGCCGTCGACACCGGGGACCAGCAGACCGCCCAGGTCCACCCGGCCGTCCTTGGCGTCGTCGACCTCGGAGATGTCGAACGGGCCCTCGGGGCGCGGCGCCGGCGGCAGGCCGACCCGCTCCCCCGTCTCACCGTCCTCCAGCTCGGAGGCGTCCTCGAACTCGTTGCTGTCGGCGTCGGCCAGCTCGTCGAGCTGATTGCCAGCGTCCTCGCCCTTGGCGCGACGACGGAACACGGTCACTGTCCTTCCCGGTCGGGTACCGAAGAGTCTTTCTGCCCGGCCGCGGGAATGCTAACCGCGGCATGGCCCCCCGTCGACCCGAAGCCTCCTGCGGCGCGCGCCGACCCCGGCAGTTCCGCCACCTCGTGGAAGCGGACCTTCTCCACCCGCTGGACCACCAGCTGGGCGATCCGGTCCCCTCGGTGGAAGACCACCCGCTCGCGCGGGTCGAGGTTGACGACGATCACCTTGATCTCACCACGGTACCCGGCATCGACCGTTCCGGGGGCATTGACGAGGGCAACGCCGCACCGTGCGGCCAGGCCGGAGCGCGCGTGTACGAAGGCCGCGTACCCGTCCGGCAGCGCGACGGCGATCCCGGTCGGCAGGACGGCCCGCTCGCCGGGCTCCAGCACGGCGTCGACTGTGGTGCGCAGGTCGGCGCCCGCGTCGCCGGGGTGCTCGTAGGCGGGGACGGGCAGGTCCTCGTCGATCCGGCGGAGCAGGACGTCGACGGGGCGCAGGTCGGAACTCACGGGTTCACCTCGAACGCGCGAACGCGCTTGTGCAGGTCGGGGTTGTCCATGGCCGCCTTGATGTCCTCAGGACGGCCGTGGTTGACGAAGTGCTCCAGGGCGACCTGGATGAACAGCGCCCGCGCGGTCAGCGCGACGGGGCCGTCCGGGGCGTCGAGACGGGCCTCGCCGCTGCAGTAGATCTTGCGACCGGACACGGCCTCCACCCAGGTGTGGAGGTAGAGGGTGGAGTCGACCGGGACCGGGCGGCGGAAGTCGGTTTCCAGCCGAGCCGTGACCGAGGCGGTGTGCAGCAGCCAGTTCAGCGTGCCGAGAGCGTCGTCCATCGCCGTCACCAGCACGCCGCCGTGGGCGAGCCCCGGGCCGCCCTGGTGGGTGGGGGCGACGGTGAACTCGGCGAAGATCTCCACGCCCTCGCCGGCCCGCGCCTCGAGGTGCAGGCCGGAAGGCTGGGCCGGGCCGCAGGCGAAGCAGAAGTCGTAGTGCGACCCGATCAGCTCGCCCGGTGCCGGGGCCTCGGGGTGGCGGACGGGAGGTGCCGCCTCGGGCGGGGGCGTCAAGCTGGGCCGTGCTGCATCGGTCACCCCGCGACCCTACAGGGAGCGGCACCCGCGAGGGCCCCGCGGTCGGGCGTGCCGCGCGCGCGGCGCACAATGGTGGCCATGTACGACGAACGCCTCTCCGCACCGGCGGTCCTGTGGCTGCTGCCGGCGGGCCTGGGCATCTCCTTCATGCTGGTCCTGCTGATCTTCAGCCCGATCGCGGCCCTGCTGGGCCTGGTCGCGGGCGGGGTCGGCGGCGCGGTGCTGCTGAGCAGCTACGGCTCTCCCCGGATCCGGGTCACCCAGGGCCACCTTCTCGCCGGCGAGGCGAAGATCCCGGTCTCCGCGCTCGGCAAGGCGGAGATCCTGGACCGGGACGAGGCCTTCGCCTGGCGCACGCGCAAGGCGGACGCCCGCGCGTTCATGCTGCTGCGGGGGTACATCCACACCGCGCTCCGGGTCGAGGTCACCGACCCCGACGACCCGACGCCCTACCTGTACCTCTCCACCCGCACCCCCGACCGCCTCGCCGCCGCGCTCGACGCTGCGCGCTAGGCGCACCCCAGGGACGCGGCCTTCCAGGGGCGCGGGGAACTGCGCGAGCAACCACCCTGTACGGGACGGCCCTGCTCGCTGAGCGACTCACCACACAGGCTGGCTTGTCGCGCAGTTCCTCGCGCCCCTGAGCGGTCTGCAACCACCTGCGGGAACACGTTCTCGGGCCGACACCGCGCGTCCACGCGGCGGAGCCTGGGTGCGGGGGCTAGGGCTCGTCGTGGGGCGGTCTGGCGGTGAGCCAGTAGTTCGGGTCGGCGGGCTGGCGTTCGCGGAGGGAGCGGCGGATGTCCGCGGCGAGCCGAGCCGTGTCGCGGCGGTTGACGTAGGCGCCCGCCGCGGCGCCGATCATGAAGGGCGTCAGCGTGGGGAGCTTGCGGAAGCCCGAGCGGGCGAGGCGTCGGCGGATGGACTTCCGCAGCGCCGCGCTCTTGCTGAGGGCCAGGATCGTGGCCGGAGAGGCGACATCCAGGCCGCGGCGCTCGGACCAGACCGAGAGGTACGCCACGGACCGCTGCTTCGTGTTGCCCGGTGCGGGCTGGCCGTAGGCCTCGTACAGCTCCGCGATCATCTTGAACTCCACGGCCGCCACTGCGAGCAGCTCCGCGGCGATCTCGACGGGCATCGCGAACGGCACCGGCATCATCGCCACCGCACCCGCGCCCGCGCCGACCGCGCCTGCGGCGCGGGCGCCGGCGGCCGCGATGCGGTCGGCCAGCTCCTCCGCGCTACGCGCGTCGGGATGGTGCGCGCGGAGTGTTGCCACGTCGCGCACCTTGATCCGGGGTGCGGCCGTCATCAGCCGGTCGGCCAGGCCGGTCGCGCCGTCCTTGGCTCCCCTGCCGAGGCCGCGCCCCAGCTTCCGCGCGAGCGAGGCCATCCGGCCTTGCTCGGCGGGGACGGAGTCCGCGCCTGCGGACCCGTCCCAGACCTCCATCTCGTCGGCGATCCGGGCGAGGTCGGCCGTCGTCTCGTCGAGCGTCACACCAGGTTCGTTCGCTGACGGTCCGGCCGGGTCCTTCCCGGCGCCTGAGGATCTCTGCGGCTTGCGGAACGGTCCCATGAGTCCCCTTCCTACACCGCTCGATCAGGCGGCGCAGTCCCGGCAGATCGGCTGGCCGTTCTTCTCGTTGGCCAGCTGGCTCCGGTGGTGCACCAGGAAGCAGCTCGAGCAGGTGAACTCGTCAGCCTGGCGCGGAAGGACCCGGACGGACAGCTCCTCATTGCTGAGGTCCGCTCCGGGCAGCTCCAGACCCTCGGCAGCCTCGAACTCGTCGACATCGACCGAGCTGGTCGTCTTCTCGTTCCGGCGTGCCTTGAGTTCCTCGATGCTGTCCGATTCGAGGTCGTCGTCGGTCTTGCGTGGGGTGTCGTAGTCAGTCGCCATATCACTCTCCCCCTTTGGGCGTGTTGCGGTTGTCTCCAGCGCACGTAACGCGCAGGGGGCCGGACTTGTGCCCGACCCGAGGGCGAGATTTTGCCTTACTTCAAGGTCCGTTACTCAATCGACACCCGATCAGACCCCCGAAGAGGTGATCGCGGGGGCTGTTCGGGGAGGTCAGCGGGGGCCGGGCGGCTATCCTTCATTGACCACTTACCGTGATCATGGCGAGTGGAAACCCCGGAACCACAAGGCTCTGCGGCCACCCGCCCGATCACTGTGCGTCATCGGGTGTTCGGCGTCACTTTGGCTGAAAATGTGCGCACACCCACAGTGACATACCAGTTTGTGACGTTCGTCACGGTTCTGGAAAGTCCGGACTTGTCGGCGCATGAACGGCGAACGACGGCGAAGGGCAGCGAAGACGACCAAGGACGACGAACCCGCCCGGCTAGCCGGCCCGGCGCTCCTGAGCGGCCTGCCGACGGGCCAGAATGGCCGCCTGACGCTCGTCGAAGCGGGTCGCCTGGGCATCGAGCCCGTCGAGGAACAAACCGAGCTCCTGCTGGGCCTGGAGGCCTTCCGGGCCCAGACCGGTGATCTCCATGACCTTCAGGTGGCGCAGCACCGGCTGCAGCACGTCGTCGTGGTGGATCCGCAGGTTGTAGATCCCGCCGACGGCGATCTGGACCGCCGCGCGCTCGAAGCCGGGCATGCTGTGGCCGGGCATCCGGAAGTTGATCACGACGTCGGCGATGGCGCGCATGGCCTGGTCGGGGGCGATCTCCAGGGCGGCCTTCAGCAGGTTCCGGTAGAAGACCATGTGCAGGTTCTCGTCGGTGGCGATGCGGGCCAGCATGCGGTCGCACATCGGGTCGCCGGAGCTGTGGCCGGTGTTCCGGTGCGAGATGCGCGTGGCGAGCTCCTGGAAGGAGACGTAGGCCACCGAGTGCAGCATCGAGTGGTTGTTGTCCGACTCGAACCCCTCGGCCATGTGCGTCATCCGCGCCCGCTCCAGGGCGACCGGGTCGACCGCGCGCGTGGTCAGCAGGTAGTCGCGCATGACGATCGAGTGGCGGCCCTCCTCGGCCGTCCACTGGTGCACCCAGGTGCCCCAGGCGCCGTCCCGGCCGAACATGGACGCGATCTCGTGGTGGTAGCTCGGCAGGTTGTCCTCGGTCAGCAGGTTGACCACGAGGGAGACCCGCGCGACGTCGGTGACCTGGGACTGCTCGACCGACCAGGCCTCGCCGCCCATCAGGCCGTCGAAGTCGCGGCCCATGCTCCACGGCACGTACTCGTGCGGCATCCACTCCTTGGCGACGCCGAGGTGCCGGTTGAGCTCGCGCTCGACGACCTCGTCCAGGGCGTGGATGAGCTGCACGTCGGTCCAGCCGGTGCGGCCGGCGGGGCGGTCGGGGGCGATCGTCACGGCAATCCAACTCTCGAATACGGTTCGCGGTACGCACTGCGGGACGGCACGCGTACGGCGTGGAGCACTCTCACCTACGGTTCCGTAGGTTACGCCACCGTAGGTTGACGATGCGCCCGCTGGCAAGGCCGCGGGCGCACGTCACAAGCTGGGCATTCAGTTACTTGCCGGTCGTCAAAGAGCCGTCGCGGAGCTCGAGCGGAACAGCACGTTCCGCCCCCTTGCAGGTGAGCGAGGGGTACGCGAGGGGCGGCGGGGACCGGGAGAGGTCAGCCGATGGCGCCCCTGGTCGGCAGCGGAGGCAGCGTCGGGGCCTTGGCGGCCGGGATCCGGACGCGGATCAGCAGACCGCCCTCGGCGCGCGGGACGGCCTCGATCGAGCCGTTGTGGGCCCTGACGACCGAGCGGACGATCGAGAGACCGAGGCCCACGCCCTTGTCGCTGTGCGTCCGCTCCCGGCCCTTTCCGCGCCGGAACGGCTCGAATATGTTCTCCACGTCGTAGCCGGGCACGACGGGGCCGCTGTTGACCACCACCAGCTCCCCGCCCCCGTTGACGGCGGCGTGCACCTGCACGTCCACCCAGCCGTCCTTGGGCAGGTTGTACTTCACCGCGTTCTGGATCAGGTTCAGCGCCACCCGCTCCAGCAGCACGCCGTTGCCGGCCACCACGACCTCGCCCGACTGCGGCGGCAGCGTCGAGCGGAGTCGGACGCCCCGTTGCTCGGCCTCGCCGCGGGTCTGCTCCAGCGCCTGCCGGGCCACCTCGCCGAGGTCGACCGGCTTGCGCTCGCTCAGCTCGTTGTCGCTGCGGGCGAGCAGCAGCAGGCCCTCGACCAGCTGCTCGCTGCGCTCGTTGGTGGCCAGCAGCGTCTTGCCCAGCTGCACCAGCTCCGGCGGGGCCGCCGGGTCGGAGAGCTGGACCTCCAGCAGGGTGCGGTTGATCGCCAGCGGCGTGCGCAGCTCGTGCGAGGCGTTGGCGACGAACTTCTGCTGCGACTCGAAGGATCGGTCCAGCCGGTCCAGCATGTCGTCGAAGGTGTCCGCCAGCTCCTTGAGCTCGTCGTCCGGCCCGTCCAGCTCGATCCGGCGGTGCAGGTCGGAGGAGGCCACCTGGCGCGCGGTCCGGGTGATCCGGCCCAGCGGGCTCAGCACGCGGCCGGCCATGGCGTAGCCGAAGAAGACCGCAAGGATCAGCAGCGCGAGCAGCGCCGCCAGGGACTTCCAGACCAGCACGTGCAGGGCGTCGGACGCCTCCTGGTGCTGGTAGGCGTAGAGCCACGCGCGGAACTCGTCGCCGGTGAGCGGCGTGCCGTCCTGCGTGGTGATCGTGACGTTCGGACCCACGTGGATCGAGGGGATCCGGGTGGCGCTACTGAAGGCCTGGTTCACGAAGAGGTACATCGCCAACACCATGATCAGCCCGGCGAGCAGGAACATCCCGCCGTAGAACATGGTCAGCCTGATGCGCAGGGTGGGCCGGAAGGGGAGCAGCGACTCCCTGATGTCGATGTGGTTCCCGTGGTCGGGGTGGCTGCCGCTGCCGCCGCCCCGCAGGCCTCTGGTCTCTGTGGTGGTCACGACTCAGATCCGGTATCCAGAGCCCGGCACCGTGATGATCACCGCGGGCTCGCCGAGCTTGCGTCGCAGCGTCATGACGGTGACCCGGACGACGTTGGTGAACGGGTCGGTGTGCTCGTCCCAGGCCTTCTCCAGCAGCTGCTCGGCGGAGACCACGGCCCCGCCGGCCCGCATCAGCACCTCCAGGACGGCGAACTCCTTCGGCGCGAGGGAGATCGGCTTGCCCTCGCGCAGCACCTCGCGGCGACCCGGGTCCAGCGTGATCCCGGCCCGCTCCAGCACCGGCGGCAGCGGGGTCGTCGCGCGCCGACCCAGGGCCCTTACCCGCGCGACGAGTTCGCTGAAGGCGAACGGCTTCGGCAGGTAGTCGTCGGCGCCCAGCTCCAGCCCCTCGACGCGGTCGCTGATGTCACCGGCGGCCGTCAGCATCAGCACGCGCGTCGGCAGCGCCTCCTCGACCAGCTTGCGGCACACGTCGTCGCCGTGGACCAGCGGCAGGTCGCGGTCGAGCACCACGACGTCGTACTCGTTGAGCGCGATCCGGTCCAGCGCGGCCTGGCCGTCGTACACCACGTCCACGGCCATGGCCTCACGACGCAGGCCGGTGGCGACGGCATCGGCGAGCAGTTGCTCGTCCTCGACCACGAGTACTCGCACCAAAGGTCCTTTCGGGGCGGGCGCGCGCCGGATGGGGGCGCGCGCACGGAGTCATCCCACCGTGTCCGGCAGGCTTCCATCCTGCCTCGACCCGCCGTAAAGCACTGGTAAGCGGGGCGTGACCGGGCCCGGCCGCGCTCGGCCCCGGTGTGACGCAAATCGCTCCCCGTCCGAGGTTTCCCCGCTCGGACGCTTGGGGAGGACGCTGATTACACCCGCGATGCACCAGCGCAATGTGCGCTGCAGGCACATGCGTGTCATGTGTTTCGCACCCGCCCGCCGTGCGGCCATCCGCGCCGGGTCCCCCGTAACCCGGGGCCGCCACGACACCAGCAAGGGGGTCAACCTATGGACGCCTTCACCGCCGGCATCCTCCAGCGCATCCGCAACGCCGAGCAGGACCTGCACCGGGCCCTGGAGTCGGGAGACGACTTCCTGGCCGAGGTCGAGCAGTCCGAGCTTGACGACCTGCGTCGTCTCGCGGCGGAGCACGGCATCGAACTGATGCCGACCGCTCCGCGCACCGCGGCCTGACCCTTCCCGGCCCACCCCGCCCTCGCCCGCCCAACCCCTCGCCCCGCACCCCCGGCCCCGCCCCGGACCCTGTCCGGGGCGCCTTCGTGTGCGGGGCGAGCCCGTGTACCGGGCAGGGAGCTGCGCCACCGCGGGCGCACTCCGCCGTCGACGGCCCCCCGCCCTGCCGTGAAGCGCCCGGGACCGGACGCCCCGGAGGGCCTCAGTCGTGCCAGGCTCCCAGGGCCTCCAGGGCGGTCTGGAGGGGCTCGAAGAGGCCGGGGGGTGCGGCGACGGTGAGTTCCGGGCTCGGGGGGAGACCGGGGCGGCCGGAGACCAGGGCGCCGGACTCGGCGGCGATGAGCGCGCCGGCGCTGTAGTCCCAGGGGTTGAGGCCGCGCTCGTAGTACCCGTCGAGCCGCCCTGCCGCGACGTCGCAGAGGTCCACCGCCGCGGAGCCGCCGCGGCGGATGTCGCGGACGCGGGGCAGCAGCGAGGCGAGGACCTCCGCCTGGCGGGCGCGGCGCTGCTGGAGGTAGCCGAAGCCGGTGCCGATCAGGGCCCGGTCCATCGGGGGCGCGCTGCGAACCGTGAGGGCGCGCCCGTTCAGGCGGGCGCCCTGACCCCGCACCGCCTGCACGCGTTCGCCGCGCGGCGGGACCTCGACGACGCCGACGACGACCTCGCCGTCGAGCTCGGCGGCGATGCTGACCGCCCACGCGGGCAGTCCGTAGAGGTAGTTGACCGTCCCGTCGAGCGGGTCGATGACCCAGCGCACCCCGCTGGTCCCCTCCCGGGACGCGCCCTCCTCTCCCAACAGCCCGTCCTCCGGACGGCGTTCGGCGAGCATCTCGGTGATCAGCTTCTCCGCGGCCAGGTCCATCTCGGTCACCACGTCGACCGCGCTGCTCTTCGTCGCCGCGACGCCGAGATCGGCCGGGCGCCCGTCGCGCAGCAGCGCGCCCGCGCGGGACGCGGCTTCCACGGCGACGTCGAGGAGTTCCGCGTACAGCTTCTGATGATCCGTCATGGTGCGTTCCCCTTCGAGAAACACGGGAGGTGGAGCGGACGGGCCGTCAGTCGGTCCAGGCCTCGCCCGCCGCGGCGGGCGCCGCGCCGCGGGCGGCCGGGCAGCAGCCGACCGGGCAGACGTCGTGGGAAGCGCCGAGCGCGCCCAGCGCGCAGGGGGCGACCCGCTCGCCGCGGGTCCGCGCGGCGCGCTCCAGAACGAGCTCGCGGATCGCCGCGGCGAAGCGCGGGTCCGCGCCGACGGTGGCGGCGCGGGCCACGGGCAGGCCGAGCTCCTCGGCCTTCTCGCGGGCCTGGGTGTCGAGGTCGTACTTGACCTCCATGTGATCGGAGACGAAGCCGATCGGGATCATGACGACCGCTGCCGCGCCGTCCGCGTGCTGGGTCTCCAGGTGGTCGCAGATGTCGGGCTCCAGCCACGGGATGTGCGGCGCGCCGCTGCGGCTCTGGTAGACCAGCTCCCACGGGCGGTCGGCCACGCCCGTCGCCTCGCCGACGGCCTCGGCGATAAGGCGGGCGACCTCGCGGTGCTGGGCCACGTAGGCGCCGCCGGACGTGCCTCGCGCGGGGTCTCCGGGAGCGCCCGAGGAGTCGGCCAGCACGTCGGGGATGGAGTGGGTGGTGAAGGCCAGGCGCGCGCCCCTGCGCACGGCCTCCGGGAGGGAGTCGAGTGCGGTGAGCGTGGACTCGATCATCGGCCCGACGAAGCCGGGGTGGTTGTAGAAGAGCCGCAGCTTGTCCACCCGCAGCTCGGCCGCGCCGGGTGCGCCCTCCTCGCGGAGCGCGGTGAGTGCGGCGGCGAGGTTCTCGCGGTACTGGCGGCAGCCGGAGTAGTTGGCGTAGGCGCTGGTGGCCAGGACCAGGACGCGGCGGTGGCCGTCGGCGGCCATCTCGCGCAGGGTGTCCACCAGGTAGGGGGCCCAGTTCCGGTTGCCCCAGTAGACCGGCAGGTCCAGGCCGTGGTCGGCGAAGTCGGCGCGCAGCGCCGCGAGCAGCTCGCGGTTCTGCGCGTTGATGGGGCTGACGCCGCCGAAGAGGAAGTAGTGCTGCCCGACCTCGGCCAGACGCTCCTTGGGGATACCGCGTCCCCGGGTGACGTTCTCCAGGAAGGGCACGACGTCCTCGGGGCCCTCCGGGCCGCCGAAGGAGAGCAGAAGCAGGGCGTCGTACGGAGCATGCGCGTCGGACATGCCCCGATCTTTACACGCGCACCGCCCTCCCCGTGGAGCCGGTCGGCCATCGGACGCCCCGTCCGCTGAGCCGCCCATCGGGCCCGTCCGTGGGCCCGTCCGTGAACCCGCCTGAGGACGGGCCCGATGAGCGCCGGATGACGTGCCCAACCCCTGAGATATGCGCTGGGCGGGTCGCCAGGAGCCGCGTAAGCTGTGTAAACCACCCATATCCCTTACGGAGCTCCTGTGCCCTCCGCGCTGTCCGCGCTCTCCGCCTACCGGCGGATCTTTGCCGAGGCCCCCGGCAGCCTCGCGTTCTCCGCCGCCGGGTTCATCGCGCGGATGCCCATGTCGATGATGGGCATCGGCATGGTGACCATGCTCTCCTCGCTGCGCGGCGACTACGCCCTCGGCGGCGCGGTCTCGGCGACCATCGCCCTCGCCGCCGCGCTGCTCGGACCGCAGGTGGCCCGGCTGGTCGACCGGTACGGGCAGAGCAAGATCGCGCTGCGCGCCACCGGCGTGACCGTGATCGCGATGGGGGCGCTGCTGCTCTGCGCCGCCTTCGGCGCGCCGGACTGGACGCTCTTCGTCTGCGCCGCCGTGGTCGGCTGCATGCCCGCCATGGGCTCACTGGTGCGCGCCCGCTGGGCGAACCTCTACCAGGGCTCTCCGCTGCTGCACACCGCCTACTCCTTCGAGTCGGTCGTCGACGAGATCGTCTTCATCGTCGGGCCGATCCTGGCCGTGGGGCTCTCCACCTCCTGGTTCCCGGAGGCCGGGCCGCTCTCGGCGCTGGTCCTGCTGGCCCTCGGCACGCTGATGTTCTGCGCCCAGGACCGCACCGAGCCGCCCGTCCACCCGCACGCCCACGCCACCGCGGGCAGCTCCGCCCTGCGTACGCGCGGACTGCTGGTGCTGGTGCTCACCTTCGTCGGCGTCGGGGCCGTGTTCGGCAGCGTCGAGGTGGTCACCGTGGCCTTCGCGGACCACCTGCACCACAAGGCGCTCTCCTCCGTCGTGCTGGCGATCTACGCGCTCGGCTCCTGCGTGGCCGGCATCGTCTTCGGCGCGCTCAGGCTGAAGGGACCGCTCTCGCGCCGGTTCCTGGTGGGGATCGTCACCCTCGGGGTGAGTATGCTGCCGCTCCTATTCGTGAAGAACCTCGTGGCCCTGGCGGTGGCGCTGTTCGTCGCCGGGTTGTCCATCTCCCCCACCATGGTCACCACCATGGCGCTGGTGGAACGGATCGTGCCGACGGCCAAGCTGACCGAGGGCATGACCTGGACCACCACCGGGCTGGCCGTGGGGGTGGCCTTCGGCTCCTCGGCCGCGGGCTGGACGGTGGACGCCGCGGGCGCCTCCAGCGGCTACTGGGTGACCGTGGCCGCGGCGGGGCTCTCGGTCGCCACGGCGTTCCTCGGGTCCCGCCGGCTCCGGTCGGCGCCGGAGCAGCGGGAGGGTGCACGTGTCGAGTCCAACGACCCAGCCGAGCCTGTGGAGCAACTGGGCCGGTAACCAGAGCGCCCGCCCGAGCCGGGTGGTGACACCCGGCTCCGTCACCGAGCTGGCCGAGGCGGTCGCCGCGGCGGCGGCCGACGGGCTTCCGGTCAAGGCCGTCGGCAGCGGTCACTCGTTCACCCCGATCGCGGTGACCGACGGCGTCCTGGTCCGCCCGGACGGGCTGACCGCCGTCCGCGAGGTCGACGTCGAGGGCGGGACCGTCACCGTCGAGTCCGGGCTGCCGCTGGAGCGGCTGAACCTGCTGCTGCACCACGCCGGCCTGGCCCTGACCAACATGGGCGACATCATGGTGCAGACCGTCGCCGGGGCCACCAGCACCGGCACCCACGGCACCGGCCGCGCCTCCGGCTCCATCGCCGCACAGATCAAGGCCCTGGAGATCGTCCTCGCCGACGGCACGGTCACCCGGTGCTCCCCCAGCCAGGACCCGCAGCTGTTCCAGGGCGCGCGGCTGGGGCTCGGCGCGCTGGGCGTCGTCAGCGCGATCACCTTCGGCGTCGAACCGGCCTTCCTGCTGACGGCGCACGAGGCGCCGATGCGCTTCGACGAGGTGCTCGACCGCTTCGACGAGCTGGCGAGCGACAACGAGCACTTCGAGTTCTACTGGTTCCCGCACACCGAGGGCTGCACCACCAAGCGCAACAACCGCAGCACGGGCCCGGCCGCGCCGCTGCCGGAGTTCCGGCGCTGGCTCGACGACGACTTCGTCTCCAACACCGTCTGGGAGGGCGCCTGCCGGGTCGGCCGGGCCTTCCCGAGGACCATCCCCGCGATAGCGAAGATCTCCAGCCGGGCCTGGTCCGAGCGGACCTACACGGACACGTCCTACAAGGTCTTCACCAGCCCGCGCCGGGTGCGCTTCGTCGAGATGGAGTACGCCGTCCCCCGTGAGGCGGCCACGGCGCTGCTGCGCGAGCTCAAGCGCACGGTCGAGCGCTCGGACTGGAAGATCTCCTTCCCGGTCGAGGTGCGCGTCGCCCCCGCCGACGACCTCTGGCTCTCGACCGCGAGCGGCCGCGACACGGCGTACATCGCCGTGCACCTGTATCGGGGGACGGAGCAGCCGGGCTACTTCGCGGAGGTGGAGCGGATCATGACGGCCCACCAGGGCCGTCCGCACTGGGGCAAGCTGCACACCCGCGACGCGGAGTACCTCGCGGGCGTCTACCCGCACTTCGGCGACTTCACCGCGCTGCGGGACCGCGTCGACCCGGAACGGCGCTTCGCCAACGACTATCTGCGGCGCGTCCTGGGCGACTGACCGCTGCGCGGGCGCGGGTCCCGGGCCCAGGGGCTCAGGGCGAGGGCGCGGTCCGGGGTGCCGCGGCGGCGTCGGAGGCGGCCGGGGACGCGTCGGAGCCGCTGCCGCCCGTGGCGGTCGAGTCGTGCGGGGTGGGCGTCGGGGTCGCCGGGTCCTGCTCCGGGCTGGTGCTCGGATCCGGGCGGGTGGAGGCGTCCGGGCTCGGCGAGGTGCGGCTGTCGCTCTTCTCTGCGGTGCCGGCGCTGCCGCCGTTGCGACCGGTGGACGCGCCGGGTGACGGGTCGACAGGTGCGGAGGTGCTGCCCTTCGGCTTGGCGCCGCCCTCGTCACCGCCGCCGAAGAGGTTCGCCGCGGGCTTGCCCGACGCCAGTTCGATCACGCCGACGGTGCCCATCGCGAGTGCGAAGACGATCGCGGCCGTGACGGCGTAGACCTTCCAGCTCTTGGGTTTGAGATTGGCGCGCCCGCGGTACACGGCGACGGCCTCGGCCCGGTCCGGGGGACTGATTCGCGCCATCATCCGCGTGTGCTCGCCGCCGGGGTCGAACGGGTCGAAGACCTGCGTCTCCTCCGCCTCGGCGGGCCCCGCCACCGGGCGTGCCTGTTCGATCGGCGTCGGCGTCGTCGCCATCTCCCGCAACTGCTCGCCGGTGCGCCGGAACACGTGCTGGAACACGGCCGTCCCGGTGGTCGCGCCGACGCTGACCACGGCCGCGCCCAGGATCGTTCCGTAGACGCCCAACTGCGACGCGAGGACCGCGCCGACCACCGCGGCGAGCGCACTCGCGGTCACCTGGGCGAGACTCAGATCGAGGGTCCTGCGCTCGGGCTTTCCGCCCTGATTTTCCAGATCCTCCATCAATGCCCCTCGATGCTGCCTTTGTCCATGGTGCACCAGGTACGACCGTTCGAAGGACCCCACGGTTCCGGATGGCCGAAATGTGTGAAGATGATCACCGTAAGCCGCGCGGACGACCGCCATCGGAGTGGCGACCCTTGAGAATCCAGCGATTCGGGGCAGACTTGAGCCGCGAGCCGCACCATCCGGGGGCCACGTTTGGAGTAGTGTGGCGTGAAGCCCGACTGCGCGCGGTCGGCGAGGCTCGTCCCGGGGTGCTCGCCGCGAAAGGCGCGGATCCGGGAGTCGGAACAATGGAACAGTGACAGGCAGTCAAAAGAAGTAACTGTGCCATAACGGTGAGTCGCGGACCGAGGCTGACCCGCCGGGTAACTCTGCAATGTTGTGGTCCGCCGGACGTCGGCACGCCACACTCGTTACGGGAGCAGCGACGCAGGTGACGTCGGCAGGCACCACCCGGGAGGTAACCGTGCCCGAACTGCGCGTCGTAGCCGTCAGCAATGACGGCTCACGGCTGGTGCTCAAGGCTGCCGATTCGACGGAATACTTCCTTCCGATTGACGAGCGCCTGCGCGCCGCCGTCCGCGGCGACCGGCCGCGCCTCGGTCAGATCGACGTCGAGAGCCACCTCCGCCCCCGCGACATCCAGGCGCGCATCCGCGCCGGTGCGACGGCCGAGGAGGTCGCGCAGCAGGCCGGCATCTCCGTCGAGCGGGTCCGCCGCTTCGAAGGTCCCGTCCTCGCCGAGCGCGCGTTCATGGCCGAGCGCGCCCGGAAGACCCCGGTGCGCCGCGCCGGCGAGTCCACCGGCCCGCAGCTCGGTGACGCCGTCACCGAGCGCCTGCTGCTGCGCGGTGCGGAGAAGGACAGCACGGTCTGGGACTCCTACCGTCGCGACGACGGCACCTGGGAGATCATCCTCAGCTTCCGCGCGGACTCCGCGGCCCGGGAGGCCCGGTGGACGTACGACCCGCCGCGCCGTCTGGTCCAGCCCTGCGACGACGAAGCCCGCGCCCTGATCGGCGAGTCGCCCGCGCTGGCGGCGGAGCCGACGCACCCGTTCATCCCCCGCATCGCGCGCCTCCCCGGAGCCGACCGCGGCATGGGCATGCGTCCCCTCGCCCCGGAGCGGCCGCCGCTGGAGCGGCTCTCGCCGCCGCGCCCGTCGCTCGACCGCGTGGAGCGGGTCGAGCGCGTGGAGCGCGTGGAGCGCGTCGTCGAGCGCTCCCCCGAGCCGACCGCGCCTGCGGCGTCGGCCGCGGCGGCGCCCGTTTCCCCGTCGACCGTCGCGGACCAGCTGGACTCGGTCGACTTCCTCGACCTCGACGTCGTGCCGACGGCGCTGCCGTCCGCGCTGCCGGACGAGTCCTCGCTCGCCGAGGAGTCGGAGGTCCCCCCGGCGGCGGCCGCCGCCGGCGCGGGCGCGGCCTACGCCGACGTCCTCATGCCCCGCATGGCCACGCCCCACCGCGACCGCCTTATCGGCTCCACCGACCGCCAGGCCGAGGCGGACGGCGTCCGCCCCGGCCGCAGGGCAGCTGTGCCCAGCTGGGACGAGATCGTCTTCGGCACCCGCCGCAAGAAGCAGGACTGACGCCCCGGCGGTTCCGCCGGGGCCGCTGGCGGGCCCACCACGCAACCGTGCGAGCCTCGGCCCACCGCGCGGCACGCAGGCGACCATGCAGGACCTCAGGGGCGAGGAGCTGCAGGCGAGCGGCCACGCAACGCCTCAGGGGCGCGAGGAACTGCGCGAGCAACCACGCTGTGCGGATGGCCCTGCGCGAGGAGGACCACAGGCAGGCGGGTGGCTTGTCGCGCCCAGGCGGCGGAGGCGCATCTCGGGCTAATCCCCGCGCCCCTGGTGTGCTGCAAACTGTCCGCGGGATCACGCCTGACCGCTCGTGCCACTGCCGGGGGCGGCCGTCGTCCCCGGGCGGGGGCAGCGCGCGCCGGTGGGTCAGTGATCCGTGGTGCTTGGTGGCCCGCGCCACGGATGGCCCTGCCCGAGGAGGACCACCCGCAGGCGGGTGGCGTGTCGCGCCCAGGCGGCGGAGGCGCATCTCGGGCTTATCCCCGCGCCCCTGGTGTGCTGCGACTGTCTGCGGGATCACGCCTGACCGCTCGTGCCACTGCTGGGGGCGGCCGTCGTCCCCGGGCGGGGGCAGCGTGCGTCGGTGGGTCAATGATCCGTGGTGCTTGGTGGCCCGCGTCGCTGAGGGTGTGTCAGCGTGGGTTCGGGCCCGTGGCTGCGGGGCGGGAGGGGTCGGTGGACCACTCGCTCCAGCTGCCCGGGTAGAGCGTGGCCGGGAGGCCCGCGAGTTCGAGGGCGAGGATCGTGTGAGCCGCCGTCACGCCCGAGCCGCAGTAGACCGCGATGTCGGCGTCCGCCGTCGCGCCCAGCGCGCGGAATCGGGTGGCGAGGTCCGCCGGAGGCAGGAAGCGGCCGGAGGCGTCCACGTTGTCCGACGTCGGCGCGGACAGCGCGCCGGGGATGTGGCCGGCACGGGGGTCCACGGGCTCCGCCTCGCCGCGGTAGCGCTCGCCCGCGCGTGCGTCGAGCAGGACCTGCGCGGGGCCGGACACCGCGGGCCACGCCGCCGCACCGTCCGCGTCGACCGTCGGGAGGCCGCCCGGCACGACGGTGAAGTCGCCCGGCTCCTGCGACGGTTCCACCGTCGACAGCGGCAGGCCCGCCTCACTCCACGCCTGCAGGCCGCCGTCCAGCACGCGCACGCGCGCGTGCCCGGCCCAGCGCAGCAGCCACCAGGCGCGGGCCGCGGACATGGAGGTGGCCGCGTCGTACACGACGACGTCACGGTCCGCACGGACGCCCGCGCGCCGTAGCGCGGCCTGCAGCACCTCGGGCGAGGGCAGCGGGTGACGACCCGCCACACCCGGCGCGGCGGCGAGCTCACGGTCCAGGTCGACGTAGTGCGCGCCCGGCAGATGCCCCTTGGCGAACTCGTCCTCCCCCGGCGGGCCGCCGAGGCTCCAGCGGACGTCGAGCAGCGTCGGCGGCCGCTCCCCGGCGAGCAGCTCGGCGAGGCCGGCGGGGTCGATCAGAGTGGTGACGGGCTCATTCATAGGGACATTGTCGTGCCAAGGGCAGCGCTCGCGGGCCCGGGGTGGGAGCATCGGGGGCGTGAGTGAGAGCTTGCGGCAGCCACAGGGGACCCCCTGCTGGGTGAGCCTGATGGCACATGACCTCCACGCGGCCTGCGCGTACTACTCGGGCCTGCTCGGCTGGGAGTACCTGGGCGGTCCCGACCGCCTCGGCCCCTACCTGCGGGCGACCCTGGACGGGCTCCTCGTCGCCGGTATCGGGCAGTTCGAAGAGACGGCCGGCTTCCCCGTGGACTGGATCACCTACTTCTCGGTGGACAGCGCGGACGAGGTGGCCAACCGGATCCGCGACTGCGGCGGCACCGTCGCGCTCGGCCCGCTGGACTCCGCCGACGCCGGACGGCTCGTGGTCGCGGCGGACCCGGCGGGCGCGGTCTTCGGCGTGTGGGAGCCCCGCGGGCACCGGGGTTGGCAGGTGCGGCGCGAGCCCGGCGCGGTGGTCTGGAGCGAGCTGCGCACGCCCTCGGTCCTCGACTCCGCCGACTTCTACGCCAAGGTCTTCGGCCTGGCGGCCGTCGAGGACGGCCGCGCCGAGATCGGCCGCGAGGACGACGCCATACTGCTCCGTTACGGCGGCCACCGGGTCGCGGGCATCCGCGCGGCCGATCCCGAGGACCCGCGTCCGCGCTGGCGCGTCTACTTCGCGGTCGCCGACCTCGACGTGGCGGTCAAGACGGCGGTCGCCCTCGGCGGCAGCCTGGAGCGGTCGCTGCCGCCGGCGCGCTACGGCGAGGTGGCGTTCCTGCGCGACCCGCAGGGAGGTCCGTTCGCGCTGGTGCGGCTCTCGGAGGCGTGAACGGGCACGGCCACCCTGGGCGTTCACCGACTTGTCCCGACAAGTTCATCGGCGCAGAGGTGTGGTACGCGCTCATGCGGCGCAGCGTCCCCCGTTAGGGTGACGGGAACCGTTCGCACGACCCAGCTCAGGGGCACCGCATGCCACTTCCGCACCAGTCCGACCGGCACGAGCGCGCCCGCCGTGTCCTCGTCGTCGGCATCGACGGCGTCCGCCTCGACATGCTCGCCGAACTGGACATGCCCCGCCTGGACGAGGTCACCGACGCCGGCTTCCTCGCGCCCGTCGTGATCGACGCGGGCACCCCGACCATGTCCGGCCCGTGCTGGGCCACGATCGCCACCGGCGTCCACGTCACCAAGCACGCGGTGTGGAACAACGACTTCACCGGCCACCGGCTGGCCGTGTTCCCCGACTTCCTCACCCGCCTCACCCACGGCTTCGGCCGCCGCACGTACGTGGCGGCGGCGTGGGAGCCGCTGGTGCTGGCGCGCAGCGGCGGCCCGCTGTTCAACGGGCCCGGCCGCCTCAGCTTCGTCGCCCCGGCGGCGGAGACGTGCGAGGACTGGGAGGCCGTCGACGAGCGCATGGTCCGCGATGCCGTCGCCGTCCTGCGCGAGGAGGACCCCGAGGCGTCCTTCGTCTACATGGGCGCCGTCGACGAGACCGCACACCTGCGCGGCTGCGACGCGGACTACCGCGACGCGATCCTGCGCGCGGACGAGCGTCTCGGACGTCTCCTCGACGCGGTCCGGGCCCGGCCGACCTACGCCGAGGAGGACTGGACCGTCATCGTCGTCACCGACCACGGCCACGTCGACGAGGGCGGTCACGGCGGCGACAGCGTGCTCGAGCGCACGGCCTGGATCGCCTGCAGCGGCCCGGAGTTCACGCCGGGCGCGATCACCGCCCCGCTGCGCCACGTGGACGTCGTCCCGCAGGTCTTCGCCTCCCTCGGCCTCCAGCCCGACCGGCACTGGACCCTGGACGGCCTCCCGTTCGCCGCATCCGCGGCGCGGGCCACCAAGGAAGAGCTCGAACTGATCTGACCACCGGTCAGGCGGGACGCCCCGGGAACACCAGGCCGCGCCGACCTGCGGCTCGGACCACATGGGCGCGCTCCGGCACCGTGCCGGGGCGCCTCCCGGCCGGGGCCGGGGCGGCGGGCACCTTCCCCGCCGGGCACTGCCGTGGAGGCGCCTCCCCCTCAGGGGTGCTGCTGCCCCGGGACGGGGGCGACGCCGTCAAAGGGGAGGACGTCCGGGGAGAGGGCGCCGGCGCGCGCCGTGGCGGAGGTCATGCGCTTGCGGTGGTGCCTGCGGCACAGCACCTCGTAGCCGATCTGGTCCTCGTTGACGACCACGTCGCCGACGACCACCTGGGCACCCTCGACCACCATGACGCCGCCCACCGTGCGCGCGTTGTGCGTCGCCCGCGCGCCGCACCAGCACAGGGCTTCGACCTGCAGCACCTCGACCCGGTCCGCGAGTTCGATCAGCCGGGCCGAGCCGGGGAAGAGCCGGGTGCGGAAGTCCGTGGTGATGCCGAAGGTGTAGACGTCGATCGCCAGGTCGTCCACGACCCGTGCCAGCTGGTCGACCTGGGGCGTCTCGAAGAACTGGGCCTCGTCGCAGATCAGGTAGTCGATCCGCTCGCCGGCGGAGAGGAGCTTCACCACGTAGTGGTGGAAGTCGAGGCCGTCGCGGACCTCGACGGCCTCGGTGCTGAGGCCGAGCCGGCTGGAGAGCGTCGCCGCGCCCGCGCGGTCGTTGCGGGTGAAGATGATCCCGCGACGGCCCCGGGCACGGTGGTTGTGGTCCATCTGCAGCGCCAGCGTGGACTTGCCGCAGTCCATGGTCCCGGAGAAGAAGACCAGCTCAGCCACGGCGCACCTCCAGCAGCGGCACCAGCAGTTCGGAGTCGAGCAGCGAGCCGTGCATGCCGACCATGGACGACTCCCCCGGCTCGCGGCGGGTAGCGGTGATCGCCGCGTCGGACGCGGCGACCGCGACGACGTCGCCGATGCGTCCGCGCACGCGGTCCTCGACGACGGGGCCGAACCAGCCCGCCTCGATCGCCTCGTCGCGGGAGGCGATCCAGAAGCGGTCCCCGAGGCGCTCGCGCCAGGCGGCGAGCAGATCGGACTCCGCGCCGGGCTGGGCGTAGAGGTGGCGGGCCCGGCCCTCGCCGCCGAGCAGCAGCATGCCCGCGCGCAGGTCCTCCTGCTCGGGCGCGTCCATGTCGATGCGCGCCCCTGCGGCCGGATCCGTCGGCACGTCGACCATGCCGTGGTCGGCGGTGATGTACAGCGCGGAGCGCGGCGGCAGCTGCTCGGCGAGGCGCTGGGCGAGCCGGTCAACGGCCATGAGCTGGCCGCGCCAGGCGTCGGAGGCCGCGCCGTGACGGTGACCCATGCCGTCGAGCTCGCTGTAGTACGTGTAGACGAGGGAACGGTCGGCGGCAGCCAGGCGCTCGGCGGCCAGGTCCATCCGCTCCTCGCCGGTGAGCCGGCCGAGGAACTCGCCACCGGAGAGCGCCACCTCGGTGAGCGGGGTGAACTCGAAAGTCGGCGAGGAGACCTGGCAGGTCGCCACGCCGTGCGCGTGGGTGCGCCGGAAGACGGTCGGGTACGGCTGCCAGCTGCGCGGGGTGACGTGCGGCTGCCAGCGCAGCTGGTTCATCAGCCGCCGCTCGCCGGGGATGCGGACCAGGTATCCGGCCAGGCCGTGCTCGCCGGGCGGACGGCCGGTGCCGAAGGACGCCAGGCTGGTCGCGGTGGTCGCCGGGAACCCGGCCGTGAGCGGACGCCCGCTGCCCGCGAGCGAGCTCGGCAGCAGCGAGGTGAGGAACGGCGCCTCGTCCGGGTGGCTGCGCAGCAGCTCCCAGCCCAGGCCGTCGATCAGGAAGACGCAGACGCGGTCCGCGGCGGGCAGCCGCAGACCGGTCGCGGGCACGCCGTCGGTCTCGGTCAGGCCGAGGCCGGCCGCGACCGCGGGCAGGACGTCCGCGAGGGCGGCCGAGCCGTAGGCGGGGACCGGCGCGGCGGTGTGAGGGAGAGTCATCAAGTCGTTTCTGCGGGACGCGGACAGGCGGCGAAGGGCGAGGGGCTCAGTGGATCCTGCGGTATCGGGCCGGGGACAGCGACGACGTCCGGGCCGAGCCCCGAACGGGGGCGTTCCCGGCCCCGGTCCCGCCCGGAGGCGGGGGTGGGGACACCTGCCGGCACGACCGGGCTCCTACTGGTCCGCGGTGCTCGCCGTGGCCTCGGACAGGGCCCGGGCGAAGGCGAGCGCCTGGGCGACCGTCTCCGGGCCGTCGCCCGCCTCGCTGACGCGCAGCGAGAGGTCGTCGGCGGTGGTCGAGCCGGTGTAGCCGTGGTCGGCGTCGCAGTTCGGGTCGCCGCAGGCGGCCGGTTCCAGGTCGATCCGGGAGACCGCGCCCCAGCCGATCGTGAGCACCACCTCGCGCGGCAGCGAGCCGCGCACGTACGTCTCCGGGTTGGCGACGACACGGCTGACGACGACCGACGAGATCCGGCCGATCTTGACGCTCTCGGTGGAGGTCGTCGCGTACGGCACCGGCGATGTGTCGTCGGCGCCCTGCTCGTCGGTGTGGCTGACGATGAAGCGGGTGTCGGTCAGCACCAGCACGGTCACGTGGCGGCGGACCTCGTTGGCGTCGAAGGTGGTCTCCTGGTGCACCAGGAAGGCCTCGACGCTCTCGCTGCCCACGGCCTGCTCGACGGCCTCGGACACGAGGGTCGGGTAGTAGCCGCTGCGCTCGATCGCGGAGCGCAGCCCCTGGGTGGTGGTCGTCGTACCGGTCTTCGCCATACCTACCATCCTGGCATGACCCGGGCCCCGCTTACGCCAGCGCGCGCGGTCCGAGGTCGGTCCGTGCGGGCAGTCGGGCCAAACGGACGTCCGCACCCAGCACCGCGAGGCGCTTGCGCCCTACGCGCACCGGCTCCAGCGTGAGCGAGGCCACCTCCGGCAGGTCGTCCACGAGCTGCGAGACGCGCAGCAGCAGCTGCTCCAGGGCGGCGGTGTCGACCGGCTCCGAGCCGCGCCAGCCGAAGAGGAGCGGGGCTGCCTTGATCTCCCGGACCAGCGACGCCGCCTCGGACTCCGTGGCCGGAATCAGCCGGTGCGCGACGTCCCCGAGCAGCTCGGAGGCGACGCCCGCGAGCCCGAAGGAGAGGATCGCGCCGACGGCCGGGTCGACGGAGGCGGAGACGGTGGTGTCCACGAAGACGCCGTCGGGAGCCGGCACCTGCGCCTGCCCGGCGTCGGCGTCGACCGGCACCCCGTAGCAGGCCAGCAGCCGGGCTGCGGTGGCCGCGTCGAGCGCGGCCGCTTTGCCGTGGCCGAGGGCCTCGGCCACAAGGGCCCGCGCCTGCTGCTCGGCGACGTCCTCGAACTCGGGAACGGTCCGCGGCTCCGCGCTCCGCGCCCGCCACTGCGCGTACCGCGTGACATGCGCCAACGCCCGCACCGCCCGCTCCGGCCGCGGATACCCGGGCACGCGCTCTTCGGCGGTCCCGCCGAGGGAGCTGTGCGTCCCGGCCCCGGCGGCGGTGCCGACGCCGACCGGGGTGCCCGCCTCCGCCGACGGCCCGACCTGCGCGGCCGCTCCGCCGTGGGCGGCTTCGGCGGCGCCGGGGACGCGAGCCGCCGCGACAGCTGCGTCGCCCGCCGCGCGGCGCTCGGCGGCGGGACCGGAGCCCGACGCGGCAAGGTCACCCGGGTTCGCCATCCCGCCCGGCGCGGCTTCACCGGACGCGCTCGGCCGGTCGGCGCCCGGCACGGCGGGGTCTCCAGC
>NZ_BBPP01000001.1:0-40820 GCF_000787835.1 Streptacidiphilus melanogenes | reverse complement strand
GTCCGCCACTGCTGCGGGGGCGGGGACGATGACCTGGTCCACCAGGTCGGGCATGGCCAGGTGGACGATGATCAGCGGCTTGCCCGCTCGGCGGGCGCGGTGGGCGCTGTCGCGGAGGGCGGCCGCGAGCGGGGCCAGGTCGAGGGGTGGGGTTGCCGTCGGCGGGGGTGGGGTGGTGCGGCTGATGAGGCCGGAGCCGGGAAAGATGGGGAAGCCGCCCGCGCCGATCGGCGGGATGACGACGGCGACCACCGCGTCGCTGTCCGGGCGGTCGATCGCGGCCCGCAGCCCGTTGCGGAAGTCGTCCGGGGTCGCGCTGGTGGTGAGGTCGTGCGGCAGCAAGGGCTGGAGGCCGGAGCCCAGCGCAACGTCGTGGGTGAGCAGGCCGAGGGAGTCGGAGTTGCCGACGATCGCGATGCGCGGGCCCGACGGGAGCGGCTGGTGGGCGAGCAGGTCGGCGGCGTCGTACAGCTCGGTGATGGTGTCGACGCGGATCACGCCGGCCTGCTCGAAGAGCGTGTCGACCGTCGAGTCGGCGATCCGCGTGATCGCCGCCGCGTGTCCGGCGGGGATGCTGCGGGTGTCGCGGCCGCCCTTCACCACCACCAGCGGCTTGCGCGCGGCCACCCGCCGCGCCAGGCGGCTGAACTTGCGCGGGTTGCCGAAGGACTCCAGGTAGAGCAGCGCGACGCCGGTGGCCTCGTCCTCCTCGAAGAACTGCAGCAGGTCGTTGCCGGAGACGTCCGCGCGGTTGCCCACCGAGGCGAAGGCCGAGATGCCGAGGCCGCGCCGGTACGCGGCCTCGAGCAGCGCCGCGCCGATCGCGCCCGACTGCGTGAAGATCCCGAGCGGTCCGCGCCGGGGCAGCTGTGGCGAGAGGGAGGCGTCGAGCCGGACCGCCGGATCGGTGTTGATCAGGCCGAAGGCGTTGGGCCCGAGCACGCGCATGCCCGCCGCACGCGCCTGCCGGACCAGTTCGCGCTGGCGGGCACGACCGTCGAGACCGGTTTCCGCGTAGCCGGCGGTGATCACGACGAGCCCGTGCACGCCCGCCGCGCCGCAGTCGGCCACCACGTCGGGCACCTGCTCGGCGGGGACGGCGATCACGGCGAGGTCGACCGGGTCCACCACGTCGGCGATGGAGGCGTGGACCGGCACGCCGTCCAGTTCGGTGAGGCCCGCCGCGGGATCCGCGGCCGCCGGGTTGATCGCGTAGAGGGGGCCGGTGAACCCGCCGGAGAGGAGGTTGCGCAGCACGGTGCGGCCGACGCCGACGGGGTTGCGTCCCGCGCCGATCACCGCGACGGAGCGCGGCGCGAGCAGCCGCTGCATCGAACGCGCCTCGGCGCGGTGCTCGCGGGCACGCATGACCGCGAGGGACTCCTCGGTCGGCGCGAGGTCGAACTCGAAGTGCAGCACCCCGTCGGCGAAGCTGCGCTGCTGGGTGTAGCCGGCCTCGGTGAAGACCTTGGCCATCTTGCGGTTCTCGGGCAGCACCTCGGCCACGAAGCGGCGGATGCCGCGCTCGCGCGCGGTCGCGGCGATGTGCTCCAGCAGCGCGGAGGCCACACCCCGCCCCTGGTGGGCGTCCTGCACGAGGAAGGCGACCTCGGCCTCGGTGCCGGAGCCGGAGGGGCGGCCGGTGGCGTCGATCCGGTCGTAGCGGACGGTCGCGATGAACTGGTCGTTGACCAGCGCGGCCAGGCCCACCCGGTCGACGAAGTCGTGGTGGGTGAAGTGCCGGATGTCCTTGGCGGACAGCCGCGGGTACGGAGCGAAGAAGCGGTAGTACTTCGACTGGTCGGAGACGCGCTGGTAGAAGGCGACGAGACGGTCCGCGTCGTCGGGGACGATCGGGCGGATCCGGGCCGTGCCGCCGTCTCGCAGCACGATGTCGGCCTCCCAGTGGGCCGGGTAGGTCTCGCTCACTCGCTCAGGTTAACCGCGGAACCGGCGTGGGTAGCGTGCGACGCAGAAGGCGTCGTGGAGGGGGCCGCGCCCGGTGTGCGCGGAGCCGTGGCAGAATGGTCTAGACAACATGGGAGCTGCAGGGTCCGGAGCGGAGCCGAATGCTACGAATATCCTGAGTTGTCCGCATCATCGAGTCACCCGCACCATGCACCACGCACCACGCGAAAGGCACGCACCATGGCTGAGCGCCGCGTCACCATCGGCTGGCCCGAGGGCCTGCACGCCCGTCCCGCCTCCATCTTCGTCCGCGCCGCCGGCGCGGTGGGCGTGCCCGTGACGATCTCCAAGAACGGCGGCGCCCCCGTCAACGCCGCGTCCATGCTCGCCCTGCTGGGCCTCGGCGCCCAGGGCGGCGAGGAGGTCGTCCTCGCCTCCGACGCGGACGGCGCGGACGCCGCGCTCGACCGCCTGGCAAAGCTGGTCGGCGAGGGCCTGGACGAGCTGCCCGCCGCCTGAACCGTCACGGGCGCCCGACGCACCGCCTCAGCGGCGCGAGTCGGCCTGGAGCCGCGCCGACTCGCGCCCCTCGGACCGGGCCCGCCCGACCGCTGGGCCTCCTTGACCCGCTCCTGGGTGGCTGAAACGGTGTGATCCGTTCGGCGCACGCCGCTGTGCGCCCCCGCGGGAGGAGATCGCGATGGCACCGGACAGCACGCCGCCGAGGGAGGCGACAGCCGAATTCCGCGCCGCACGCGACCATCTGCTGCGGCACCGCGGCGACATCGAGGCCGCCCGGCGGCTCCCGCGCCCGCAGGGCGACCACTTCAACTGGGCCCTGGACTGGTTCGACCCCGAGGCGCACGGCAACGACGACATCGCCCTTCGCGTCGTCGACCTCACCGCCGACGGCCAGGTCCGGACCGAGACCGCACTGAGCTTCGCCGCGCTGAGCGCCCGCTCGGGCCAGGTCGCGAACTGGCTGCGCGGCCTCGGCGTGACCCGCGGCGACCGGGTGCTCCTGCTGCTCGGCAACCAGGTCGCGCTGTGGGAGGTGATGCTGGCCGCGATCAAGCTCGGCGCAGTCGTCATCCCCGCCAGCACCCTGCTCTCCCCCGAGGACCTCGCCGACCGGGTGACCCGCGGCGCCGTGCGCCACGTGATCGCCGAGTCCGGCCTGACCGGCGGATTCGCCGACATCGGCGGGGAGTGGACGAGGATCGCCGTGGGCGAGCCGGTTCCCGGGTGGCTCCCCTACGCGCAGTCCGCCTCCGCCCCCGAGGGGTTCGTCCCCGACGGGCCGACCCGCGCCGACGACCCGATGCTGCTCTACTTCACCTCCGGCACCACCAGCCGCCCCAAGCTCGTGGAGCACACCCACCGCTCCTACCCCGTAGGCCACCTGTCGACGATGTACTGGATCGGCCTGCGGCCGGGCGACGTGCACCTGAACGTCTCCTCTCCCGGGTGGGCCAAGCACGCGTGGAGCAACTTCTTCGCGCCGTGGAACGCCGGGGCGGAGATCCTGATCGTCAATCAGCCGCGCTTCGCCGCACGTCCGCTGCTGGACGCCATGGTGCGGCACCGGGTCACCTCCTTCTGCGCGCCGCCGACGGTGTGGCGGATGCTGGTGCTGGAGGACCTGACCCAGTGGCGTCCCCCGCTGCGTGAACTCGTGGGCGCGGGAGAGCCGTTGAACCCGGAGATCATCCAGCGGGTGCAGACCGCCTGGGGCGTGACGCTGCGCGACGGCTTCGGGCAGACCGAGACCACCGCCCAGGTCGGCAACCCGCCTGGCCTCGTGGTCAAGCCGGGCTCGATGGGCGTGCCGCTGCCGGGCTACGAGGTCGCGCTGGTCGACGCCGTGAGCGGCGAGGTGGTCACCGAGCCCGGCGCGGAGGGGGAGCTCTGCCTGCCGCTGGGCACCGCCCCCCTGGGCCTGATGACGGGCTACCAGCAGGACCCGGAGCGCCAGGCCGAGGCGACGGCGGGCGGTTTCTACCACACCGGGGACGTGGCGTTCCGCGACGCCGACGGCTACCTGACCTACGTCGGGCGCACCGACGACGTCTTCAAGTCCTCGGACTACCGGATCTCGCCGTTCGAGCTGGAGAGCGTCCTGATCGAGCACCCGCAGGTGGCGGAGGCGGCCGTGGTCCCCTCGCCGGACCCGGTCCGCCTGTCGGTACCGAAGGCCTATGTGGTGCTGGTGCCCGGTGCCTCGCCCGACGCGGAGACGGCGCGGTCGGTCCTGGAGTTCGCGCGGGGCCGGCTGGCGCCGTACAAGCGGGTGCGGCGGCTGGAGTTCGCGGAGCTTCCGAAGACCGTCTCCGGCAAGATCCGGCGCGTGGAACTGCGGGGCCGGGAACAGGAGTTGCACGGCGGCAGCGGGCTGACGGGCGGTGGCGAGACGCCCGTACGCGGGAAGCTGGAGTTCTGGGAGGAGGACTTCCCGCGCGACTGAGGCGGCCGGCCCGAGGACGGCCGGGGCCCCGACGGTCCTCAGTGGGTTCGGCGGGCGAGCGACTCGCGGTCGGCGGTGGCCAGCACGGTGTTGGCCACCGCGACGACGGCGAAGACGACGCCGAAGGTGTGGGCGCCGGCCGCGTACAGCGCGGCGGCGGCCAGGCCGAAGACCACCAGCTTGAAGACGAGCAGCGCCGGGACCGGCAGCGGGTGGCGGGCGCGGGGCGCGGCGAACAGGCCCCAGAGGACGGCCATGGCCAGCGGCGCACCGACACCCAGGAGCACGTGGACGGCGACGTTGTGGCCGGTGCGGAATCCCCACCAGGCGAGGCCGCCGAGGGCGACGAGTTCGAGGAGGAACGCGAGCAGCTCGTTGGCATGGTGCAGCGGCTTGGGGATCATGACGCGCTCCTCATTGAGGGGAACCCTTTCGAGAGCACCGCTCTCGCTTGAGAACAGTGTGCGCGAGAGCGACAGTCACAGTCAAGAGCAGTGCTCTCATTTATGAGCAGCGCTTCGTTTGAACCTTGAACGATATTGCCGGAGTATCGTTCCCTGCATGAGCGATGGCATCGACACGACGCCCCGACGGCTCCCCGGCCTCAGCACGACCCTGGTCTTCAAGCTCGGCACCCTGGGGACCGTGGCCACCGACCGGTTCACCCGAGCACTGGAGACGTTCGACCTCGGCCTCAAGCCCAAGCACGTCGGGTTGCTGGTCGCACTCGGCGCGGGCGCGGCGGCGTCCCAGCAGGAACTGGCCGCGCGGATGGGCGTCGCCCCGAGCCTGGTCGTCTCGCTCGCCGACCACCTGGAGCAGTTGAACGCCGTGCAGCGGGTCCGGGACCCGCAGGACCGCCGCCGTCAGGTGCTGACACTGACCGACGACGGACGCCGCCTCCTCGACCGTTGCGAGGTCGCGAGCCGCGAGCTTGACGCCGATCTCGCCGCCGAGCTGACCGACGCCCAGCGGGCGGCGCTGGCCGAGGCCCTGCAGCTGCTGGCCGACCGAGTGGGCCTGCCGTAGGCGGCGTGGTCGCCCACCCGCTTTCCGGCCACACCGACGAGCGCGAAAGCCGGTGTGGACGGCCGTCGGCAGCAGCAACCGGATCGTCCGCTGCCGGATCCACGGCCGCGCGCGTCCCTGCGCCCGCGTCCAGGACCCGGCCGCGGCGCAGCAGCCGCGAGGAAGAACAGCGGCATGGTCGGGAAGAGCAGCGTCAGCCACTGTGTCCGCGGGAGGGCGGCCAGCAGCTCGGGCGCAGCCAACGCGCCGTCACGGTGCGTCAGGGCCGTGATGAGCCAACGGCTCACGACCATGCAGCAGATGGCGAGGGCGCGGAGGGGGCCCGGGTGACGGTCGCGGTTCGCACCGCCTGACTGTCCGCAGCCGGACGCGGCCCCGGACAGCACGGCCCGGCATCGATGCCGACGCGGCTTCGTCCTCTCCCGCCCTCGACTCCGAGGTCGGCTGCGCCGCCGCCCCCGCCGTCGCCCGCGCCGTCGAACAGCACAGCCGTCAGCGCCAGGCCGACCACCGCGCCGAGGAGTTGCGCGAGAACGAAGGCCGGCACGGAGCGTGGCGCGATGCCGGTGAAGCTGTCGGTGAAGGCACGTCCGACCGTCGCGGCCGGATTGGCGAAGCTGCCCGAGGAGGTGAACCAGATCGCCGCGCCGATGTAGGCGGCGACGATCACGGGCGCGTACGCCTCCCGCCCGATCCGACCCAACCCGACGACCAGCAGCACCAGCCCGGCGGTGGCGACGACCTCACCGAGCCAGAGGTGGACGCCGTCGTGGCCCTGCCGCGACAACCGAAGCACCGGTCCGCCGAACATCCCGTCCGCGAGCAGCGCGCCGCCGATCGCCCCGGCGACCTGGGCGACCACGTACCCGGCGACCTCCCCGAACCGGGGCCGAGCGCCGTCGTGACGCCTCGTCCACCACGCCGTCAGCGTGACGACGGGGTTCAGGTGCGCCCCGGACACCGGCCCGAGCAGCGCGATCAGCACTCCCAGCCCAAGCGCGCTGACCAGCGCGTTCGCCAGCAGTTGCTCTCCGACGTCCGGCGTGAGCCGCTGCGCCTGGATGCCGGAGCCCACCACCACGGCCACGAGCGCGAGCGTCCCGACGAACTCCGCACCCAGCCGCCGCGCCAACGGTCGGCTCATCCCGTGCCCCCCGGACGAGCCTGCTTCAACAAAATGTCAACCTCGACCACGCGGCACATGGTGGCACAGCCCAGGCCGCCCGCGCACCACCCGCCCGCACTCCGGTCCGGCCGGGACGGGGCGGGGTCGGGTCGAGTCGGGGTCGGGGCGTGGGACCGGGGAGGGCCTGGGGCGGGACAGCGGGCTCAGGCGGGCGGGACAGCGGGCCGCCGAACGTGGAGGCATCGAGACCCCGAGCAGAAGGCACGAGCGATCATGTGCAGAATCCACGGCCACTTCGACGCCGATCTCTCACCGCACGACATGCGCGCGGCCGGGGCGCTCCAACGGCACGGCGGGCCCGACGAGGCCCGGCTCGCCCACGGGGCCGGGTGGGCGCTGGGCAGCAACCGGCTCGCGATCACCGACCCGGCCGGCGGGCGGCAGCCCTACGAGGGCGACGCCGGACGCGTCAGGGTCGTCTTCAACGGCGAGATCTACAACCACGGCGAGCTGCGCACGCAGCTCCGGTCGCGCGGCCACCGGTTCGCGGACCGCTGCGACGGCGCGGTGCTGCCCGCGCTCTACCAGGAGCACGGGACGGCGTTCGCCCAGCGGCTCGACGGCATGTTCGCCGTCGCGCTGGTCGACCTGCGCGCCGAGCCGATGCTCGTCCTGGCAACCGACGACGCCGGGATGAAGCCGATCTACTACCGCTGGGACGGTCGCAGGCTGCACTTCGCCTCCGAGCTGCCCGCGCTGCTCGCCATGGGGCGGGAGCGGCCGACGCTGTGGGAGCCGGGGCTGGACAGCTACCTGGCGACCAAGACGCCGTTCGGCGAGCACACCCTGGTCGAGGGCGTGCAGGTGCTGCCGCCCGGCACCACCGCCGTCTGCTCGCGCTCGCGCGGACTGCGGCTGTACCGCCGCCCCGCGCCGGAGCCCCCGGCCGTCACCGGAGGGGAGCCGGGCGAGCAGGTGCGGGAGGCGCTGGCCGAGGAGGTGCGGCGGCTGACGGTCGCGGACGCGAGGGTGTGCGCGATCACCAGCGGCGGCCTGGACTCCAGCCTGGTCACCGCGCTGATGGCGGACGGCGCGCCGGTGCAGGACGTGCACTCGTTCAACATCGCCTACCGCGGTGATTGGCCGCACGACGAGCGGCACTTCGCCCGCGAGGTGGCGCAGCGGGCCGGAACCGTGCACCACCAGGTCGAGCTGGACGCGGCCCGCTTCCCGGAGCTGCTGCCGGCCGTGGCCTGGCACCTGGGCCAGCCCAACGCGGACCCGATCACGCTCAGCACCTACGGCCTGTTCGAGGCCGTGCACCAGGCCGGGTTCAAGGTGGCGCTGACCGGCGACGCGGCGGACGAGGTGTTCGCCGGGTACGCCCGGATCCACGCCGCCGTCACCACGCACGGCACCTGGCTGCCCGAGTACGTGGACGCGCTCGCGGCGATCCCGGCCGAGGCCCGGACGCGCCTCTACAGCGCCGACTACCGGGCGTTCGTCGCCGACCGGGGCAGCGCCTCGGACGCGATCACGGAGCGGCTGCGGCAGGAGGCCGCGCACCGGTCACGGCTCGACGTCCTCACCGACTTCGAGACCGAGGTCCGGCTGCCCGCCTACCACCTGCGGCGCGTGGACCACCTGAGCATGGCGCACGCCGTCGAGGTCCGACTGCCGTTCTGCCAGCGGTCGGTGCGCGAGCTCGCCCGCGCCCTGCCGCAGCACCACCGGCTGTCGCCGGAGGGCGGACGCGGCAAGGTCGCCCTGTACGCGGCCGCGCGCGGGCTGCTGCCGCGCAGCGTGCTGGAGCGGCCCAAGCAGCCCTTCACCCTGCCGATCACGGCGATGCTCGCGCCGGGGACGCCGCTGTGGGCGTACACGCGCGAGGTGCTCTCCCCCGCCCGGCTGCACACCGGTGGACAGCTGGACCCGACGGCCGTCGAGCGGCTGCTGCGCGCTCAGCAGACCCGGCCGGCCGACTGCCTGGCCCTGGCGACCTGGTCGCTGCTGATGTTCGAGCTGTGGCGCGAGGAGTTCGCGGTGCGCCGCGCCGCCTCCCGCCCGGCCGAGGAACGAGAACTGCTGGAGGTGGCGTCATGACCGCCACGACCCTGACCGCTCCCACCGCTGACCTGGGCTTCGCCGCCCTCGCCCGGGCGATCGGCGCCCCGGGTCCGACCCTGGTCCTGGACGCCGACGCCCTCCCCCGCGACCGCGAGGGCCTGGTGACCGCGCTGACCCGCATCCGCCGCCGTCTGCCGGACCTGCCGGACCTGCCGGGCACCGGCGGCAAGGGCGGCAAGGGCGAGGTGCTCAAGTGGGCGCTGATCGCGCCCTCCACGCACCCCCTGTTCGACGTGGACTACCGCTTCGTCCAGGCGATGCCGGACGCGCCGGACCACTTCGATCTGAACGGCAACTGCGGCCACTCCCTGCTCGCCGCCGTCACCGCCGCGGCCCAGGCCGGTCGGCTGCCCGCGCTGCGCGCCGGGGACCGGATCCGCGCCCGGGTGCTCAACAACGGCGACCAGGTGGTCTGCCAGGTCGACCACGCCTCGCCCCGGCACACCGTCTTCACCGCGCACTTCATCGTCCCGCCCGGCACCCGGCTCGGCACGCTGCTGCGCGACGGCGGCCGGGTGGTGCGGATGGCCAACCCCTACCTGTTCGTCGACGGCGCGCGGCTGGGCGTGCGCGACCGGGAGACCCTGTTCCGGGGCGAGCAGCCCGAGTTGTACGCGACGCTGGAGCGGATGCGCCGACGGCAGGCCGCCCGGCTGGGCTGGCCGTTGGACGGAGCGTTCCCGAAGGTCGCGGCCGTGGTCCCGGTCGCCCCCGGTCACCTGGCCGTCCGCGCGCTGACCGTCGGCGGCTGGCATCCCGAGCTGGCGCTGACGGGCGCGGTCTGCCTCGCGGCGGCCTCGGCCCTGCGCGGCACGATCCCGAACCGTCTGCTGGCCGGGGAGTCGGCCGCCCCCGGAAGGCTCGTCATCGACACCCCCGCACGCCAGGTCGTGGCCTCCTACGCCGTGACCGGCGACACGCAGGACGACGAGCTGCTGTGGGTGAGCGTCGGCGGCAAGGAGACGCGGGCGCTGGGCGCGGTCGCGATGGGGGTCGGCGATGAGTGAGACGACGAACGAACCGACGGGCGAGAAGCCCTACGACCTGGTCGTCACCGGCGTGCGACTGGTGAGCGGGGAGGGGGTGGTGACGGGCGGGCTGGCCGTGTCGGGCGGCCGGATCGCCGCACTGCTGGGGCCGGACGAGCGTCCGCCCGCGCGGCGGACCCTCGACGGCGGCGGCCGCCATCTGCTCCCCGGCCTGATCGACTCCCATGTGCACTTCCGCACCCCGGGGTTGACGCACAAGGAGGACTGGGCGCACGCAAGCCGGGCCGCCGTCGCGGGCGGGATCACCACGGTGATCGACATGCCCAACACGGTCCCGCCTCTGCGCACCGGCGAGGAGGCCCATCGCAAGGCCGAACTGATCGACGGCACCTCGCTGGTGGACTACCGCCTCCACCTCGGCGTCGCGGGCGAGGACCCCTCCCCGCTGCGCGAGGTGGGCCCGCGCGAGGCGACCAGCGTCAAGGTCTTCCTCGCCGGACACCACACGGCCCCCCACGTCGTGCGGGACCCGGTGCAGCTGGAGAAGATCTTCCGCACCGCCGCCGAGTCCGGGCTGCGCCTGCTGCTGCACGCCGAGGACGAGGGCGTGTTCGGACTGCTGGACGAGTGGCGCGGTGAGCCGTCCGGCTACGCCGAGTACGAGCGGCACCGTCCGCGCAGCGGCGCGATCGTCGCGGTGGCACGGGTGGTGGAGCTGGTTCGCCGCCACGGCACCTCCGTGCACGTGCTGCACGCCTCCACCGCCGAGGAGGCCGACCTGCTGACGGCCGCCGCCCACGCGGGCCTTCCGGTGACCTTCGAGGTGACGCCGCATCATCTGTCCTTCACGGCAACGGAAACGTGCCGGGTCGGCGCGCGGGCGCGGCTCAGCCCCGCGCTGCGGCAGGCAGCGGACCAGGACCGACTCTGGCAGGCCGTCCTGGGCGGTCACGCCGCGACGCTCGGCAGCGACCACGCCCCGCACACGCGGGCCGAGAAGCTCCGCGTCCCTGCGGAGGCCCCGCCCGGCCTGCCGGGCGTGCAGGAGATGCTCCCGGCCGTGCACACCGGCCTGCGCCGGCGCGCGCCGCACGATGCGCCGGACGCCCAACTCTCCAGCCTGGTACGCATGCTCGCCGAACGCCCGGCCGAACTGTTCGGGCTCGACGAGCGCAAGGGCCGCCTGCGGGTCGGACTCGACGCGGACTTCGTGCTGTTCGACGCGGACGAGCGGTGGATGCTCGACCCGGGCGCGATCCGCTCCAAATGCGGCTGGTCCGCGTACGAGGGCTGGACGATGACCGGCCGCGTGCGGCACACCGTCCGACGCGGCGAGACCGTCTACCGGCTGCCGGACGACAGCGCCGACGCGGACGCCGCGTTCGGTGCAGCGGACGGCCGGTGGCTGGCCGCACGCCGCCCTCCGGACGTGGAACCCCGGTGAACACGCCCCTGCGGCGCGGGGAGCTGGTGGTGACGGCGTTCGCCTGCGGCGTCGCCGTGGCCGGGATCTACTACGCCCAGCCGCTGCTGCCGGCGCTCGCCGCGAGCTTTCGGGCTCACCGCACGAGCGCGGCGATCGTGGTGTCTGCGGGTCAGCTCGGCTACGCGGCAGGCCTGTTGCTCATCGTCCCGTTGGGCGACCGAGTTCCACGCGAACGTCTGGCCACGGCGCTGCTCTGGCTGGCCGTCCCTGTGGCGGCCCTGGCTGCGACGGCGTCGGCCCTGCCGGTTCTGGCCGTCGCGGTCGTCCTGCTGGGCCTCACCGGCAGCGCGGCCCAGGTCCTCGTCGCCCGCACGGCCTCGGCGGCGGGCCCCGAACGGCGCGGGCGCGCCGTGGGCACGGTGATGGGCGGCCTGACGGCCGGCATCCTGCTCGCCCGCGTGGTCTCCGGCCAGCTCGCCGCGCTCTGGGGCTGGCGCGCGGTGTACGCAGCGGCGGCAGTCCTGTTGGCGGCTGCCGCCACGCTGGTGCGAGCGCTCTTGCATCGCGAGCCGGTTGCACCTCCTCGGGGGCGCGGGGCTCTGCCGACTTGGGGCTCCGCTGCGGGACGCGAGAACCCCCTGGGGAGGATGGCCCTGCTCGTTCGGCGTTCCGCGTCGCAGGGACGGGGTCACCCCCAACCGAAGGCTGGCGGTTTGTCGCCCAGTTCCCCGCGCCCCTGGAGGGTGCGACCACCTGCGGGAGCGAGCCGGCCGGCTGCGCAACAGCACGCGCCGCGCCCGCGGATGGTGCGACTGGCCGTCTGCTGCATGAGCGGCTTCGCCGTGTTCGCGTCGTTCTCCGCGTTCTGGACGCCCACGGCGTTCCTGCTCGCGGGGCCGCCGTTCCGGCTCGGCGAGGCCGCCATCGGGCTGTTCGGGCTGACCGGCATCGCCGGCGTGCTGCTCGCGCAGCCCGCCGGGCGGTGGTGCGACCACGGACATGTGCGCCCCGCGCGCTTCGGTTTCAACGCCCTGATGGTCGTGGCGTTCCTGCCGCTCGCGCTCGGCCGCGGGAACCTGGTGCTGCTGGGTGTCGGAGCCGTCCTGCTGGATCTGGGGCTGCGCGGGGTGCAGACCGCCAACCAGCAGCAGATCTACGCCCTGCTGCCCGCAGGCGCGCACAGCCGGGTGACCACCGTCTACATGACCTGCTACTTCGCCGGCGGCGCGACGGGCTCCGCGCTGTCCGCCGCCGTCTGGGCCCGCGCCGGATGGTCCGGCGTGTGCCTGCTCGGCGCGGCGTTCGCCGCGCTGCCCCTGCTCCCCCAGGCCGCCACTGTGCTGCGGCCGCGGACGACCACCGTCGCCGGTTCCGAGGAGGCGTCATGACCACCGTCGAGACACCCACCAGCACCACCGTTCTCACCAAGTTCGCCGACCCGCTGCGGATCCCACCGCGGCTGCGCGCGGACCGCGCCGAGCCACACGCGCGGTTCACCCTCCGCACCGAAGGCGTGAGCCTGCAGCTGCACTCGCAGCTGCCGCCGACCCCGCTGTGGACCTACGGCGGGCACTTCCCCGGCCCGGTCCTGGACCTGCACCGCAGCCAGCGTGTCCGGGTGACCTGGGAGAACGGCACAACCACGCCCTACCCTGCCGTGTCCGCCTTCCTCGCGGACGCGCCCGGCAACCCCTCCCTCGCCATGAACGCTCCCGGCATCGGGCTCGCCCAGCCCGTCAAGGGCGTGGCCGCATTGCCCGCCTGGCAGGTGACGCACCTGCACGGCGCGGTGACCGGGGGCAACAACGACGGGTGGATGGAGAACGCCGTCCTGCACGGCGACGCGCAGCTGTCCGAGTACCCGAACGACCAGCCCGCGATGACGCTCTGGTACCACGACCACGCGATGAACGTCACCCGGCTGAACGTCTTCGCCGGGCTGGTCGGGATGTACCTGCTGCGCGACGACGAGGAGGAGGCCCTCGGGCTGCCGGGCGGCGACCGCGAGGTCCCGCTGATCGTCTGCGACCGCAACCTGGAGACCGACGCTTCGGGGCGGTTCACCGGGCGGCTGCTGCACAAGACCACCGGGACGCTGCCGTTCGTCGGCCCCTACACGCTGGTCAACGGCACGATCTGGCCGCATCTGGAGGTGCGGCCGGGGTGGTACCGGTTCCGGGTGCTGAACGCGTCCAACTCGCGCACCTACCGGTTGCACCTGCTGGACGAGGGCGGGACGGTGGTCACCGGCTCCGCCTGGCTGATCGGCACCGACAGCGGGCTGCTCGGCGCGCCGCTGCCGGTGCCCGCCGCCGGGCTGACCCTGGCCCCGGCCGAACGGGCGGACGTGCTCGTGGACTTCGGCGCTTTCGGGGGCCGGTCGCTGCGGCTGGTCAACTCCGCACAGGCGCCCTTCCGCGGCGATCCGCTGCCGGCCGGGGTGAAGCCCGGCGATCCCCTGCCCGCCGCCCGGCTGCCGGAACCGGACGTGATGCAGTTCCGCGTCGCGGACGTCCCGCCGACGGACGCGTTCCGGCTGCCGCAGACGCTCTCCCCCTCGTACTACCGCCTCACCCACGACCGGCTCCCGCCCGACCACATGCACCGGATGCTGGCGCTCGCCGCCGACGCCGACGGCACGCTCGGGCTGTGGGAGCTGGGCGAGGTCCCGGCCTCGGAGGCGCCGACCGGCGGGGTCAGGGACGGCATCATCCAGGTCACCGACCAGGACGGGGTGACCACCACCTACCAGCGCCTCGCGCGCCACTTCGACGACCAGCTCAACTGGCGGGCCCGGCAGGACGGGTGGGAGGTATGGAAGATCCTCAACCTGAGCGGGATCCTGCACCCGATCCACATCCACCTGACCCGGTTCCAGCCGCTGTCCTTCGACGGCTACGACACCGCCAGGTTCGTCCAGGCTCAAGGCGGCACCGCGCCCGGCGCCCCGGTCGCCCACCTGGACTCGCTGCCGATCGACCCGTCCCTGACGGGCTGGAAGGACGTGATGCGGGTGCCGCCGGGCACGATGGTCACGGTGGCGGGCCAGTTCCGCGGCGCGTCCGGGCGGTACATGTACCACTGCCACATCCTGGAGCACGAGGACGCCGGGATGATGCGGGAGTTCGCGGTGATGCCCGGCGCCGTCATGGACGTCGGCGGGATGGGCGGCATGGGCGGTGGCGGCATGGGCGGCATGTGACGCAGGCCGCCCGGGTGCTCGCGCAGGAAGAGCCTCGCCGGTGGATCCCTGCGGATCCACCGGCGAGGCTCCTTGACGAGGCGTCCTGCCGGTTCAGTCGTCCGGCTCCTGCGGCGGGTGCGGCATCGGCGGGCACTGCCCGGGGTGCAGGCAGGTGTCCGGGTCGTGCGCGGCAGGCGACTCCTGCGGCGCGGACTGCTCCTCCAGTGCGGTCGGCGTCGCGGCCGCCGGTGGCTGCTCCGCCTCCGGCTGGCACCAACCCGGGTGCTTGCACTCGGTCGCGAGACCGCCGCGAGGGGTGGGTGTGGGGTTCGCGGTCATCGTGTGCTCCTGTCGTTCGTGCCCCTGCTCGGGAGGCAGGCGCGGCTTCCGCTATCGAATGTGCGTCGCCGGGGGTCCCGGGCACATGAGTCCAGAGTCCCGGGCCGGTCCCGGTCGGGCACCCGGACGTGAAGCCGTCACACCTTCAACAACCAGTGAGAGCGGCCTGGCCGCGGCTGCTACCCACCCGGGCGGACCGGGATCTCGGCGCGGACGGCCACACCCGCCCACCCCTCGACGCCGTCCGAACCGCCCTGCACCCGCAGCGTGCCGCCCAGCTCCTGCGCCCGCTCGCACATCGACCGCAGCCCGACCCCGCGGGCGTGGACCCCGCCCGCCTGAGCACCCCCGGCCGGAACACCGCCCGCCTGGACGCCGCCGACCCCGGCCTGGCGCGGCGGAGCATCCATGCCGCGGCCGTCGTCGCTGACCTCCAGCAGCACCACGCCGTCGGCGACGCCCAGGCAGAGCCGCGCCCGGCGGGCACCCGAGTGCCGGACCACGTTGTGCAGGGCCTCGGAGGCGATGCGGTACAGCGCCACCTCGACGGCGGCCGGGAGCGCGGGCAGCGGGTCCGGGCGCAGCTCGACGTCGATCAGCAGGTTCCGGCCCCCGAGGCCGGTCGCGAGCCCGTGCAGACTCGGCCCCAGTCCGTCCCGGTCCAGCACCGCCGGGGTCAGTCCGGCGGTGATCCGGCGCAGCTCGGTGATCGCGTCCGCGATCCCCTCGGAGACGCCGCCGAGCCGCCCGCCGGCCGGGTCGTCCCCGGCGAGGCCCGCGCGGGCCGTGTCGACCTGGAGCCGCAGGCCGGACAGCGCCGGTGCGAGGCCGTCGTGCAGGTCGTGCCGGAGCCGCCGCCGCGCCTCCTCGCGGGCGAGCACGATCCGCTCCCGGCTCGCCTGGAGCTCCTGGTACAGGCCCAGCGAGGCGATCGCGGGCGCGGCCTGGTCGGCGAGCAGCCGCAGCACGTCGTGGTCCTGCTGGTCCAGCTCCGGCTCGCCCGTGCGCGCCGCGACGTCCAGCGCGCCCACGTCCTCGCCTTCGAAGACGAGCTCGAAGCGGTGCCAGGAGCGGTCAGGCGTCGTCTCGCCCAGCGCCGCCGTCTCCCGACTCCCTCCGCTGGTGTGCACCAGGACCCGCGCGGCGGGGAACCGCAGCGTGGTGACGACGCTCTCGCACAGCAGCCGGGGCGCCTCCCCCGGCGTGACCGTCCGGCTGAGCCGTCCCGCCAGCTCCCGCACCACGTGGTAGGGCCGCGCCCGGTCGCCGTAGTACGAGCGGTCGACGACGCGCACCGCCCAGCCGCCGGTGGCCCGCAGCAGCAGGCCGATCGCCAGCGATCCCACGGCCAGCACCAGGGCGCCGGGAGTGCGGGTGCCCGGCAGCACGTCGGACAGTCCGATCGCGAGCGCGAAGTACCCCACCACCAGGACCGCGAGGGTGACGAGCACGGCCAGCACCCGGCGGGTGGCCCGGTCGAGGTGCGCGGAGCGGTCCCGGGTGAAGAAGAAGACCAGGCCCAACGGCAGCAGCACCAGCGGGCTGTAGAACAGCACCAGGGTCGCGGCGCTCGGCAGGGGGAAGAAGTAGTCCACGTAACTCCCCACGGTCAGCAGCAGGAACGGGACCACCACCAGCAGCAGGGCGCCGGGCAGCAGCGACGGTCGGCCCGGTCGGCGCCTCGACCCGCGACGCCGCCGCCCCCGCCAGCGCCACGCCCGGACGGCGATCACCAGGAAGCCCAGGGCGGAGAGGCTGACCGGCATGTAGACCAGCACCGCGCCGACGACGGACGACAGCGCGCTCTTGACGGTGACCCAGGGTTCCCCGGTGGCCAGCGGGTTGGCCATCCCGTACCAGTCGTCCTGCGTCCCGGTGTCGAGGTAGACCTCGCAGACCGTCCACGCGGCGAGCCCGGCGACGAGCGCCCGGCCCCAGCGTCGTCCGGGCAGCCTTCCGTCGGGGAGCCAGAACGGAAGGCTGTAGAGGAGGAAGATGGAGAGGCAGTCACCGGCGTAGCCCACCAGCACGACGCCGGTGCGCACCGCGACGCCGCACCCCAGCGCCGCCGCCGTGATGCCGATGGCCTGGCCGACCAGCTCTCCCGTACTGGTCAGCAGGAGCAGTCGGCCGACCGCTCCGCCCGAGGGGTGGGCGAGGCTGAACGTGCCCGCGAGGGCGCAGGCCAGCATGAAGAGGATGTGCGAACCGAAGATGCCGAAGTCCACCGAGGCCAACCGCGAGCCGCCCAGGCCCGTGTAGGCCAGGGCCAGCCAGACGAAGCACGCGCCGAGCGCGACGCCGCAGGCCGCGTAGGCGGCCCCCATCCGTCGGCTGCCGCTCCACGCGGTGCGCGGCGTCGTGCTCAGCTCCGCCATCACACTCCCTGGCCCCTCTTGCGACCTCCCCCGTCCACCGTGGCGAGCGTCCATCGTGGCGCGCCGTCCGTCCCGGGCGCATGGGGCAGCAGTCCTGCATCCGTCACCCCGCGGTACCGGGCGCGCCCGAGGCTCCCGCCGGACGCGGCGGCTCGCCGAGCCCGGCGTCGCGGGCGCGCGCGGCGGCCTCGGTGCGGGTGGCGACGTGCAACTTGTCGAAGATGTGCGAGATGTGATTGCGCACCGTCTTCTCCGCGAGGAAGAGCTCGCGGGCGATGCGGCGGTTGTCCAGGCCCCGGGCCACCAGGTCCAGCACCTCCACCTCGCGCGAGGTCAGCGCCGGGAAGAGCTGTTCCGCCTCGCGGCGGACGCCGCCGGTGAGCAGGGCTGAGATCCGCGTGGCGACGTCCGCGCTGAACACCGCGCCGCCGTGTGCCACCGTCCGGACCGCGTGCAGCACCTCGTCGCGGCCCGCGCCCTTGACCAGGTAGCCGCGCGCCCCTGCCTGGAGCGAGCCGAGCAGGCTGCCGTCGTCGTCCGAGGTGGTCAGCATCAGCACCGGGACAGAGGGGTGCAGTTGGCCCAGGCGTTTGGTGGCCTCGATCCCCGAGGCGTCCGGCAGCGACAGGTCCATCACGACCACGTCGGGCTGCTGCGCCGCCACCGCCTCCAGTGCGGCCGCCACCGTCTCGGCCTCGGCGACCACCCGCACGTCGTCCGTGCTCTCCAAGGCGGCGCGCAGCCCTTCCCGGAACAGCGGGTGGTCGTCGACGACCACCACCCGCACGCCCGAGGTCCCGCTCAGGTCCCCGTCGGTCTCCACCCGGGACATGCTACTAAAAGTCAGTACACGGTCACGTTCGGCCACGGGGCGGTGCTGCCACCAGCCGGACGGCAGGGCCGGTGGAGCGCGGCCGATCGCCCTGCTACCCCTTGAGCCAGTTGAGGAACTGGCTCCAGCGCCCTCCGCGGTCGGCCTTGCCGTCGGGCTGGGGAGCAACCGGCCCGGTCGGCTGCGGAGCATGCGCCGAGGCGGTGCGGTGCTGGGCGATCTCGACGGGCGTGAACCGGGCCGGCAGGGAGGCCAGCCCTCGGCTGAACGGCCCCGGACGCCACGTCAGGCTCTGCTCGGGGACGGCGAGTACGACGTCGGGGAGCTGGTTCAACAGGTTCTCGATCGCGGTGACCGCGATCTGGCGGGCCGGCTCCTTGGACGGGCAGGCGTGGGGTCCGGCACTCCAGGACAGGTGTGCCCGGCTGCCCGACTGCCGCGCCATGGCGAGGGCCGGGTTCGTGTTGGCGGCGCCGATGCTGACCAGGAACAGGTCGCCGGCCGGGAAGTGCTGCCCGGCGAACTCCAGGTCGGTCGCGGAGTAGTGGGCCGCGAAGTTCGCCATGGGCGGGTTCTCCCACAGCGTGTCGTCGATCGCCTCGTCGATCAGCCCGCCCTTGTTGGCGTACCCGTCGTCGGTGAGCACCCGGTGCAGGGTGTTCCCGATGAGGTTGCGCAGCGGCTCGGACCCGGAGGCCAGCAGCAGCGCGAGCTGGTAGACCATCTCCTCGTCCGTCAGCTTGGCGTGGTGCTGCAGCAGCCAGGAGGTGACGTCGTCGCCGGGCCGGCTGCGCTTCAGCGCCACCAGTTCACCGCAGGCGCCGAAGAGCACACCGACGGCCTGTTCGGCGTTGACGCCTTCGAACATGCCCAAGGTGCCGAACATGACCCGGTCCCCGATTTCGGCGGGGCACCCGAACAGCTCATTGAAGACCATCAGCGAGGCCTGCTTGGCGTAGTCGCCGAGCAGGTCCGCCGAACCGCGCGGGCCGAACTGGGAGATGAGGAAGTTCGAGACCTGCTCCGTGCTCCGGGCGAGCCGGTGCATGTCGATGCGGGCCATGGCGTCCGTGATCGCCTGACGCAGCCGAAGGTGCTCGGCACCGTCGCTGAACAGGGCGTTGGGCCGGTAGGTCAGCGTCGGGACGACGGGGCTGTCCGCAGGCAGTCGGCCCTCCGCGAGGGCACGCCAACGGCGCGAGTCCTTACGGAAGTTCGCCGGGTCCTGGAGCAGACGCAGGGCGGTCTGGTAGTCGGTCACCAGGGTGGCCTCGACACCGGGGGCGAGCTCGACCGGCGCGGTGGGCCCGTACTGGCGGAGGTAGGCGTAGTAGGTCTCGGGGTCGGCCGTGAACTCCGGTCCGTAGATCGGAACACGGCTGCCGAAGGAGTGGGCCGGGCAGCCGGGCGGGGGCACCGGGGCGGAAGAGCGAACGTCCATGTCTGCCTGGGGCTCCTAAGCCGGCGGGCCAGCAAAAAGCTGACGGGACTAGTCAGAAGGGCCAGGTGCCGCACCCCCGCAACTGCGGGGTGGACCCACCTGCTCCGCAAAATCGGTGCGATCGTATCACCGGTTCACGAGTCGTCCGTTCCCGTTCCACAGCCGGGCGTTGGGGATGCAGCCGACCTCCGGGAAGCGCTGTTCCCGCCCTCGGCCGACGGCCGCGCCGAGCCGTCGGCACTAGCCCGTGAAGATCCACCCATAGTAGTTTTGCGGCGCCCGTGGCATGCACACTTCGACGAGAACAGGGCGCTGGGTTTGCGCCTGCGGGGCGTGGGGCAGTGATGGGGCCGATGGGGAGGGAGTGGTTCCGGCATGCCGCAGGACAGTTCACTTGTGTGCGCAATGATGCACTCCGGGCGCCTGTCGTGATCCGTTTGCGCAATCTTCCGTTGGGAAGGCCAGCGAGGTTGACTGAAGGTGATCGCGTCGACCTCCCGTGAAGTCTTGGCATCCCCCAGCGCCGGAGACCTGGTCCCGCGTGTGACGGTGCGTCAATCGTCGGCAGTGGAGGGGGCGGCGCGCTTGGAGAACGGATAAGTGAGTGGACAGCATCTTCTCGGGTGCAGGGCGTTCCATCGGGCAGTTCCTCCGCGAACGCTGGACGGAGATGGGCGACGGGCTCGGCCTGCCGCCCACCATGACCGGGCCCGTGACGGAAGAGGTCCGGGAGCTCCTGCGGCCCTGGGCCGACATACCCGTCGGGCAGGCCTGCCCGTTCCCCTCGTACGTCTCCGGCGACGGCTTCCCCGCAGAGATGTCGGTGAAGTGGTCCCAGGGCAGACCGGAGCTGCGCATCCTCTTCGAGTCACTGGGTGCCTCCAGGCCCATCACCGCGGCCTCCAGCCGCTCCACCGCAGCGGAGCTGACGGACCGGCTGTCCGCGCGACCCCAGGTCAGCCTGGACCGGTACCGGAAGGTCGCCGACGTGTTCGCGCCAGGCGCGGGGCACGAGGCAGCGCCCGTTCCCGTGTGGCACTCCCTGGCCTGGAAACCGGGGCACCCCCCGGCCTTCAAGATCTACTTCGGGCTGTACACCCTGCCCCTGCAGAAACGTTACGCCCTGGTGACCGAGGCGATGGACCGCCTCGCGATGGGCACCGCCTGGGCCGACACCACCGCGCAGGTGGCCCGGGCGACGATGGAGGACGGAGCCGTACGCGAGCTGGAGTTCTTCGCCCTCGACCTGGACTCCGGAGCAGGGGCGCGGGCCAAGGTCTACTACCGCAACCACACCAGCAGCGTCGCGGCCCTGGAGCGGATGGCCGCGCTCGCCCGGGCCCATGAACCGGACAGAGCCCGCTCGGCTTTCCGGACCCTGCTCGGCACGGCGCCCGAAGCCGCCGGAGACGCCCCACTGACCTGCCTCGCCTTCCGGTCGGACGCCACCCGCGCCGACGAGTCGACCACCTACTTCCGGGTGTCGAGCTTCACCGCCTCCGACGCGGAGGCCGCCGCCAGGATCGGTGCGCTGATGGCGCACGAGGACCTGGACCCACGACGACACCACACGCTCCTCCAGGCCATGGCGCCACAGCCCTTGAACCAGATCCGCGGTCTGCAGGAGCTGGTCAGCTACCGCTCGCGCGGCGACGAGGGCGACGTGTCCGTCTACTTCAGGTTTCCGCTCTACCCCCCGCTGTCGGCCCAGCCCAGTGCGCCGTCGCGGCAGTCCCGAGGAATCCTCCAGGAGGTCGAACCCGTATGACCGTCACCGTGCCCGTTCCCCTGCAGGACGTCGCCGACAGGAACCAGCAGCACATCCGCGCCTACCGTGCCAGCAACCTGATCGTGCTGCTGGAGGACCCCGCCACACCGGCGGCCACCAGGAACGCCGTCATGGCTCATGTGGCCCCGTGGTCGGACGCGTTCCAGCGGATGATCAGCGTCCGGGCGACCTTCGAGACCGACCCTCAGCTCAAGGAACTCGCCGTCGAGCACGAGCAGGAGGAGCTCGGCCACAACAAGATCCTGGCGGACAGTCACGACACCGGCCGGAAAGCCGGTTGGGACCCCGTCGTCGAAGCCGGGGCCGCCTGGTTCGTCGACCAGTTCCGCACCCTGCCCGGACTGCACAAGGTCGTCCTGGCCCACCTCGTGCTGGAGGCCGGCAGCCTCACCTTCAGCAACGCCGGCTCCCTGGCCTTCCCCGGCAACGCCTACTTCGCCCTGCACGACGAGGCGGACGAGGAGCACATCGAGATGGGCTACCGCCTGCTCGCCGAACGCCGCGAGTGGGACCTCGGCGAGGTCATCGAACTCCTGGACCACGCCTGGCAGATCATCACCATGGTCTCCGACCGGATCGCCGAACTGGCTTTCCGCGACAGCGCGGTGCCGGCATGAGCAGAGCCACCGAGGAAACCCTCGGCCCCGACTCCGCGACGAGGATCGCCGAGCACTGCGCGACGGTGTTCCAGCAGACCCTGGGCGACCGCCTGATCGCGGCCTACGCCCTGGGAAGCCTGGCCCACGGCGGGTTCGCGCCGGCCGTCAGCGACATCGACCTCGGACTCGTCCTGACGGACCGTCGCCACGACGACGACGCGACCATCCGGGGTGTCACCCGGGAGCTCCAGCAGAGGGACCCCTCCTACGAACGCCTGTCGGTGTTCTGGAGCTCCCTGCCCGCCCTGTGCGCGGACGGGGAGGACGGCAGGTTCCCCGCGGTGGACCGCCTCGACCTCAAGACCAGCGGCGTCCTGCTCCTGGGCGAGGACGTCCGCCCGGACGTGGAGCAGCCGGGCGTGGACACGCTGTCGGCCGACAGCATCCGCTTCGCGCTCCAGGTGCTCGCGCCCGACTCCGTCGTGGCCGACTTCCACAACCCCACGCGGTTGGCGAGGGACACGCGGCGGTTCACCAAGGCCGTCCTGCTCCCCCTCAGGTTCCTCTACACCGCCGCCACGGCGGACTGCGGATCCACCGACGACGCCGTCCGCCACCACCTCGCCGGGCCCACGCCGGTGGCCGGGGACCTCGTCCGTGCCGCGACGCGCGCGCGCCACGGGCGGCCGGACTCGCCGGAGCACCTCACCGAATTGCTCCGGACCGAGCTCGTCCCGCTCTACGTCTCCTACATCGACAGCTGCCTTCCCCGGCTGACCCCCGCGGACGGCGACCTCGCCCAGGGTCTGACCGACTGGCGGGCACGTCTCCTGGAGAACGTCTAGCAAGCCCGAAGGGGCCGTCCCTCCCCGGGACGGCCCCTTCCGACGGCAGAGCCCTCGGTGATCCTCTAGCCGGCGCGGGCCAGCAGGTAACTGACGAGCGTGGTCAGTGCGGCGGCCGACGACTTCTCGTCGCGCGCGTCGCAGGTGACGACGGGCGTGTCGTCGAGGAGGTCGAGGGCCTCGCGCAGCGAGGCCTCGGCGCGCTGCGGGTTGCCGTCGAAGTTGTTGACCGCGATCGCGTAGTCCAGTCCGTACTGCTCGATCAGGTCGATCACGGCGAAGGAGTCGGCGAGCCGCTCCGGGTCGACGAGGACCAGCGCGCCGAGGGCGCCCCGGGCCATGTCCTCCCACATCTGCACGAAGCGCACCTGTCCGGGCGTGCCGAACAGGTAGAGCACGACGCGGTCGCTGATGGTGAGCCGGCCGAAGTCCATGGCCACGGTGGTGGTGGTCTTCCCCCTGACCCCCTTCAGGTCGTCCAGGTCCTGTGCCGCCCGCGTCATCGTCTCCTCGGTCGACAACGGCTCGATCTCGGAGATCGAGCCGATGAACGTGGTCTTGCCGACCGCGAAGTGGCCCACGACGAGGATCTTGACGGCGGTCTGCGTGGCGCCGCCGGCGACGTAGTCCCGCGACTGCAGGCTCGGTCGTTCACCCAAACTTGGCCCGGAGACCACTGAGCACCTCCTCCAGGAGCTCCTTGTCGGCGAGCCGGGCGCGGGCCACCGGCGGACGGGTGATCAGGTAGCCGGCCTCGGTGAGACCGGCCAGCATGATCCGCACCACGCCCAGCGGCAGCCGGGTGTGCCCCGCGATCTCGGCGACCGAGAGGTAGCCGGCGGAGCAGAGGTCCAGCAGCCGCTGTTCCTCCGGCGACAGCCGCAGCGGGCGCTGCACCTGCTCCGGTGCCGCCGTCACCAGCGTGATCAGGGAGAGCTGGTCGTCGTCGGGCAGCCCGCGTCCCTTGGTGATGACGTACGGGCGCACTAACTCCGCGGCCTCGAGCTCGAAGTCCTCAGGTCCGTTCACGAGCGCACTCCGAGGTTCTCGCGCGGCGGCGCGACCAGCACCTTGCCCAGCTGGCCGACCAACTGCTGCATCCGGAAGGTGATGTCCTGCATGTCGACCTCCGGCGTGGCGGAGACGCCCAGGTAGGCGCCCTCACCTGCGGAGATCAGGAAGACCCAGCCGCCGTCGAACTCGACCAGCGTCTGGCGCCAGGTTCCCCTGGTGTCCTCGCAGAAGAAGCCGAGGGAACGGCTGAGCGACTGCACGCCGCTCATCGCGGCGGCGACGCGGTCGGCGTCGTCCTTGTCGAAGTCCTTGGTACGGGCCATGAGGAGCCCGTCGGCCGAGATCAGGACCGCGTGCAGGGCACCTGGAATCTCCAGGGCACTGTCGAGCATCCATGCCAGATCGTCGTTCACGAGAACTCATGCCCTTCACTGCTTGACCCACGTGTACTGCTCGTCTGGTCCGCGTCGTCCCCGCGGGCGGCCCGGCCGGACCGGGTGCCCCGCTGGAACGCTCCCATGATCGCTGCGGTCTCCGCGCCGGACCGGGCTGAGGCGATCGGGGTCGGCGCGGAGCCCGGCACGATCGCCATCGGACGCTTGCGCCTTCGCAGCGGCAGTCCGTCGGTGGTCGTCGGGCTGGCCGGCACGGGCTCGGGCCCGTTCGGCTGGGGCGGTGGCACGGAGGAGCGCGTCATGGGAGGAGCCGGTGCCTTCTTCTCGGGCATGGACGTCAGCAACTCGTGCGGCAGCAGGACCACCGCCCGCACGCCGCCATACGGTGAACTGGAGTCCACCGACACCTCGAAGCCGAAACGCTCACTCAGCACGCCGATGACGGCGAGGCCGAACTGCGGCGGATTGCCCAGCCCCGCAACGCTCTTGACGCGGTCGCTGCTCAGCAGCCGCTCCGCGCGGGCCCGCTCCTCGTCGTTCATGCCGACACCGGCGTCGTCCACGACGATCGCCACGCCCTTGGGCACGGTGCGGATGTTGATCTCGACGACCGTGTCCGGGCTGGAGTAGCTGGTGGCGTTGTCGAGGAGCTCGGCCAGCGCCAGCGCCACCGGCTCGACGGCGCGGCTGGAGATGCCGAAGTCCACCTGGGAGAGGATCTCCACGCGCCGGAAGTGCCGGACGCGCCCCTGCGCGCTGCGGACCACGTCGTAGACCGAGGCGTTGTCACGGTGGCGGCCGAGCCAGCCGTCGCAGAGCACCGCGATGGACTGGGCGCGGCGGCCGAACTGGGAGTTGGTGTGGTCGATCTCCAGCAGGTCCTGGAGGATGACCGACTCACCGTGCTTGGTCTGCAGCCGGGAGAGGATCAGCTGCTGCTCGGCGGCCAGACCCTGCAGGGTGCGCATGGCCGACTTCAGCACGGTCTTCGTCGCTTCCTCGGCCTGCTCCTGGGCCGCAGCGACGGACTGCATGTAGTGGTGCTCCAGATCGGAGTAGTACTCCCTGAGCCCCGCTATCTCCTGCCGCAACGCCATGGCCGCCTTGCGCTGGCGGACGACGACGGCGATCACGATGAGCAGGAGCACGACAAGAGCCCACAGCGCTGGGTTCTCGATGTATTCCGTCATAAGACTCTCTTCAGGCGTCTGACAGCCGGCCTCCGATCCCCCGCCAGTGCAGGGTGGACCCGCCCGCTCCGCAAAGCGAGGTGATCGTATCATCGGCCGCAACCGCCGCGGCCCGATGATCCGCCCCCCGGGCCTATATGAGGCAGCGTCTCTTTCCGTCACAACTGCCGCAGTTGGCGAGGCGTCGCGCATCCCCGCCAGCGCCGCGGCAGCGCACCGAGGCCCCACCCCGACCAGCCAGGCCCAACGAACAGGGCGAGGTCCGCGTCAGCGGACCTCGCCCCGGTTCAGCTGAATGTCATCAACCCTTCACGCAGACAACCTGCTTGAGCTGCGCGACGACCTCGACGAGGTCGGTCTGCTGAGCCATCACCTTCTCGATCGGCTTGTACGCGCCCGGGATCTCGTCCACGACGCCGGAGTCCTTGCGGCACTCCACGCCGCGGGTCTGCTCCACCAGGTCGCGGACGCCGAACGTGCGCTTGGCCGCCGAGCGGGACATCTTGCGACCCGCGCCGTGGGAGGCCGAGTTGAAGGCCGCGGTGTTGCCCAGGCCGCGGACGATGTAGGAGCCGGTGCCCATGGAGCCCGGGATGATGCCGTAGTCGCCGGCGCCGGCGCGGATCGCGCCCTTGCGGGTGACCAGCAGCTCCTCCCCCTCGTAGGTCTCCTCCGCCACGTAGTTGTGGTGGCAGGAGATGACCTGGTCGAAGGTGACCTTCGCCTTGCGGAACTCCGCCCGGACGGCGTCCTGGAACAGCGCCATCATCACCGCGCGGTTGCGCTTCGCATACTCCTGCGCCCAGAACAGGTCCGAGCGGTAGGCCTGCATCTGCGGGGTCGCCGCGATGAAGACCGCCAGGTCCCGGTCGACCAGGTTCTGGTTGTGCGGGAGCGAGCGGGCGACGCCGATGTGGTGCTCGGCGAGCTCCTTGCCGATGTTGCGCGAGCCCGAGTGCAGCATCAGCCACACCGCGCCCGACTTGTCCAGGCAGACCTCGATGAAGTGGTTGCCCGAGCCGAGCGAGCCCATCTGCTGCAGCGCACGCTCGCGGCGCGCCTTCACCGCCGGGGTGAGACCGTCGAAGCGGGACCAGAAGTCGTCCCAGCCGGTCGCGGAAAAGCCGTGGATGCGGCGGGGGTCGACCGGGTCGCCGTGCAGGCCGCGGCCGACCGGGATGGCCTGCTCGATCTTCGAGCGGAGCCGGCTCAGGTCGTCGGGCAGGTCGCGGGCGGTGAGCGAGGTCTTGACCGCGCTCATCCCGCAGCCGATGTCCACGCCGACCGCGGCCGGGCAGACCGCGCCCTTCATGGCGATCACGGAGCCGACCGTCGCGCCCTTGCCCAGGTGGACGTCGGGCATGACGGCGAGGCCGTGGATCCAGGGGAGCGAGGAGATGTTGCGCAGCTGCTGGAGGGCCTGGCCCTCGACCGTCGCGGGGTCGGTCCACATGCGGATGGGCACGTTGATGCCCGGGATCTCGGTGTACGACATGGGAATTGTTCTCCTGGGAACAAGGCTACAAGTCTGAGCGCGGACCGTCGCGGACGTGCGCGCGGTCTCGCGGGATCAGCGGCGGAAGCCGCAGACGGTGGAGGGGCGTCGCCTGGGGGAGGCGAGGGCGCCGATGTAACGCCCTGGTCGCTGCTCGACCCGCATGGGACTGCCTCCTCTCCACCGTCTGGTCCCATTTCTGGGAAGGGGACCGGCCTGTCACGTCCGGTCGCTGTGCCTATGAAACCCGGGTGGCGACGATCACCGCAACGGATTTTCGATCGCCGGGCATGGCGAAGCCCCCGACCCTGGAGGGGCCGGGGGCTTCGCCGGTGACTGTGCGTCAGGCGAGGGTCAGTGCATGACGACCGGGACGCCCGCGTCCGACTCGGCGTTCGAGCCGGCGACGGTGTGGTGCTCCGGGCGGCCGGCGTTGACCAGGACGAAGACCAGCGCCGAGGCGACGAGCATGATGCCCACGGCCCACCAGATGGCGACGTCGTAGCCGTGCACCGCCGCGAGCGGGTTGCGCGGGTCGGTGGAGTGGTGCGAAACCAGCCAGCTGGTCGTCGCGCTCGCCGCGATGGTGTTGAGCAGGGCGGTGCCGATCGAGCCGCCGACCTGCTGCGAGGTGTTGATCATCGCGGAGGCCACGCCCGCGTCCTGCGGCTGGACGCCGATGGTCGACAGGCTCATGGCCGGCATGAACGAGGTGCCCATGCCCAGGCCGAGCAGGACCTCGGCCGGCAGGATCAGCGTCCAGTAGTTGCTGTCCACGTGCATCTGCGTGAGCATCAGCATGCCCATCGAGGCGGCCAGCAGGCCGGGGCCCATCAGCCAGCGCGCCGGGACGCGGTTCATCAGGCGGGCGCCGATCTGGGTGGAGCCGGTGATCATGCCGGCGACCATGGGCAGGAAGGCGACGCCGGTCATGACCGGGCTGTACTGCTTGATGCCCTGCAGGTAGTAGGTCATGAACAGGAACAGGCCGAACATGCCGATGATGGCGAGGCCGAGGCCGAGGTACGCGCCGCCGCGGTTGCGGTTGAGGACGACGCGCAGCGGCAGCAGCGGGGCCTTGGTGCGGGACTCGACCAGGACGAACAGGGCGAGCAGCACCGCGGAGGCCACGAAGAGGCCGATGGTGATGCCGGCGCCCCAGCCGGACTCCTCGGCCTTGGTGAAGCCGTAGACCAGGGCGACCAGGCCGGAGGTGGCCAGCAGCACGCCGGGGATGTCGAGACGGTTGCGGTTGCGCTCGCCCTCGCGCTCGTGCACGAAGACCAGGGAACCGATCACGGCGACGATCGCGAAGATGATGTTGACGTACAGCGCCCAGCGCCAGCTGGTGTACTGGGTCAGCGCGCCGCCGAGCAGCAGACCGACCGCGCCGCCCGCGCCGGCGATGGCGCCGAAGATGCCGAACGCGGTGGCGCGCTCCTTGGCCTCGGTGAAGGTGACGGCCAGCAGCGACAGGGCCGCCGGAGCCAGCAGCGCGCCGAAGACGCCCTGCAGCGCACGCGCGCCGAGCAGCATGCTCGAGTTGACGGCCGCACCGCCGACGGCGGAGGCCAGCGCGAAGCCGATCAGACCGACGATGAAGGCCCGCTTGCGCCCCCACAGGTCGGCCACGCGGCCGCCGAAGAGCAGCAGACCGCCGAAGGCCAGGCTGTAGGCGGTGATCACCCACTGGCGGTTCGCGTCGGAGATGTGCAGGTCCGCCTGGGCGTGCGGAAGTGCGATGTTCACGACGGTGGCGTCGAGGACGACCATCAGCTGGGCGATGGCGATGAAGATGAGCGCCTTCCAGCGCCTTGGATCGGGCTGTGCCTTGTCGAGTGACGCGGCGGGTGCGGAAGCAGACATGAGGATATCCCCGTATGTGCGCGGCAGCAGGCTGCCGTCATCAGTGGGCGAACTTGTGTATGTGGAACGTGAAACGATGACGTACGAACGTGACCTGGTAATCGGCGCGTTGGCGTCGACCCGGTGAAGTCGCGGTTTCGGGGCGGAAGTCGGCGCGTCTCAGCAACGCTGCGCCGTCACGGCGTCACGAGACCGCGGGGGTCACGACCGACACTCGCGTCGGCCGGCCGCGAGAATGCACTCGCGACGGACGTCCTCCAGGGACTGCGGGCTGCCGGGCAACGGCGTCCGGGCGGGGGCCCGGAGACCGTCGAGCAGCAGCTGCAGGTGACGGTGGACGAAAGGCTTGAGGCTGTCGTAGGGGGCGCCGGGGAACGGCCGTACCAGCTGGGCGACCGCCATGAAGACGTCGTCACTGCCGACGTCGTCGCGCATGCTGCCGGCCGCCTGGGCGGCGCCGATGATGGTCCGGGCGACGGCGTCGAGGCGCTCCTTGGTCTCGAAGACCTCGGGCTCGTCCAGGTCCGTCCACTCGGAGAGCATCGGGCACAGGGCGCCGATCTTCCAGTTGACGGAGTCGTGCACCAGGCGGCTCAGCGCCTCGAAGGGATCGCTCTCCTCCGCGTAGGCCTGCTGGGCCACGCTGATGGCTCGTTCCATGACCTCCAGGACGACACCGCGCACCAGCGCGCGACGGTCCGGGAAGTGGCGGTAGACGGTGGCGTTGCCGATCCCGGCGCGCTTGGCGATCTCGTCGAGCGGCACGTCCGCGCCGTACTCGATGAAGGCGTCCTGCGCGGCGTCGAGGATGCGGGCCCGGTTACGGGCCGCGTCGGCACGTCGGCGGAGCCCCGCGGGCTTCTCGGTCTCGATTGCCTGGACCACGGTGACTCCTTCCTCCGGTGTGACTGGTGTGGCTCGTGAATCTCGCGTGAAGTGGGGAGCCTGTCCCCGCTTTCCATTCAAACACCTAAACGGGGAATCTCTCCCCGGAAATCCCCGCTGCGAGTGTGACCTACGTCACATTCGTGGGGCGGGGCGTGGACATGACTCAGGGGCGCGGGAAAACCCGCGCCCCTGAGAGGCCTGAGAACGAGGCGGGATCAGGCCGAGACGACCGTGACCTCGCCGATCCCGAGATCCTTCAGCGGTGCCGCGATCACCGAGGCGTCACCGACCAGGACCGCCACCAGCCGGTCCGGCGGGAACGCGGCCACGACCGCGTCCGTCGCCGCCGCCGTGGTGGTCTCGGCCAACTGCCGGTACACCTCGGCCTGGTAGTTGTCCGGGAGCTCCTGCTCCACCTGGTCGGCCAGCGTGGCGCAGACCGCGGACGCGGTCTCGTAGCGCAGCGGCGCCACCCCGACCAGGTTCTGCACGGCGATGTCGCGCTCCTCGTCGGTCAGCCCCTCCGCCGCGAGCGTGCGCAGGATCTGCCAGGTGTCGGCAAGCGCCGGAGCCGTCGACTCCGTGTCCACCGAACCCGAGATGGCCAGCAGCGCCCGGCCCTGGCCGTCCGCGCCGGAGCGCAGCGGCTGGGCGAACGCGCGGACACCGTAGGTGTAGCCCTTCTCCTCGCGCAGGACCCTGTCCAGACGCGAGGTGAGGGTGCCGCCCAGGCAGTACGTGCCGAGGATCTGCGCCGCCCAGGTGTCGTCGTGCCGGTCCGGGCCGATCCGGCCGATCAGCAGCTGCGTCTGCACCGAGCCGGGACGGTCCACGATGACGACCCGGCCGGTGTCGTTCCCGCGCACCGGCGCGGCGGGCACGTGCGCCCCCGGGGTGCCGGTCCACCGGCCGATCGTCGCGGCCAGCACGGCGTCGAAGTCGACCCCCGAGAAGTCGCCCACGACGACCAGCGTGCCCGTCGCCGGACGGACGTGCGCGGCGTAGAACGTCGTCACGGCGGCCCGGTCGATCGCCTCGACCGTCTCCGCGCTGCCCGAGCGCGGCCGCGACAGGCGGTCGGACTGGTCGAACAGCTCCGAGTAGAAGGCGAGCGCGGCACGACGGGCCGGGTTGGCCTGCTCGTGGACGATCTCGTCGAGGCGGTTGGCGACCAGCCGCTCGATCTCGTGCTCGGGGAAGGCCGGTGCGCGCACCGCGTCCGCCATCAACGCGAGCCCGCGCTCCAGGCGGGAGGCCGGGACCTCCAGCGACAGCCGCAGCACGGTGTGGTCGGCGTGCGCGTCCAGGTTCGCGCCCGCCCGCTCCAGCTCACCGGCGAACTCCTCGGCCGTCAGCGACTCGGTGCCCTCCGAGAAGGCACGCGCCAGGATCGTGGACACGCCCTCCTGCTCGCGCGGCTCCGCCGCCAGCGGCACGTCCAGCACCAGCTCGGCCGCGACCAGCGCCTGGCCCGGACGGTCACAGCGCAGCACCGTCAGGCCGTTCGGCAGCGCGCTGCGCGTCGGCGCAGGGAAGTTCCACGGCGTGGGCTGCCCCGGCTCGGGGCGCGGGTGGAAGGTCATGGTGGAGGCGATGGTCATGCCTGCACCTCCTCGTCCTCGTCGGCGGTCCGGTCGTCGGCGGTCTGCTCGTCAGCGGCAGCACCGGCACCGGGCTCGTAGGTCAGCACGGCGCGGTTGTCCGGCGTCAGGTACTTCTGCGCGACGGCCTGGATCTCCTCGGCCGTGACGTCCAGCACCCGCGACAGCGCCGTGTCGGCGAGCTTCGGGTCGCCGAACAGGACGGCGTAGCGGCACAGTTCGTCCGCGCGGCCGCTGACGGTGTCGAGCCGGTCCAGCCACTCGCGCTCGATCTGCGCCTGCGCCCGCTCCAGCTCCTTCGCCGTCGGGCCCTCGGCCGCGAACCGGGTCAGCTCCTGGTCGATCGCGGCCTCGACGGCCTCGACCGTCGCCTCGCCGGAGGTCTTCGCGTCGAGCCAGCCCAGCGACGGCGCGCCCGACAGGCGCAGCAGGCCGAAGCCGGCCGTGACGGCCAGACGGTCGTGGCGGACCAGGCGGTTGTACAGGCGGGAGGACTCGCCCGAGCCGAGGATCGTCAGCGCCAGGTCGGCCGCGTCCGACTCGCGGGTGCCGTCCAGCGGCAGCAGGTAGGCCTGCATCACCGCGCGCGAGGGCACCTCGGCGACGACGTGCTCGCGCAGCGGCGCCTCCGAGGAGCGGACCACCGTGGAGCCGTCGCGCGGCGGACGCTTGCCGTCGTGCCCCGGGATGGAGCCGAAGTACTTCTGCACCCAGGCCAGCGTCTGCTCCGGGTCGATGTCGCCCACGACCGCCAGCACCGCGTTGTTGGGCGCGTAGTAGGTGCGGAAGAAGTCCTGCGCGTCACCGAGGGTGGCGGCGTCCAGGTCCGCCATCGAACCGATGGGCGTGTGGTGGTAGGGGTGGCCGTCCGGGAAGGCCATCGCGGTCAGCCGCTCGAACGCGGTGCCGTAGGGCACGTTGTCGTAGCGCTGGCGGCGCTCGTTCTTCACCACCGCGCGCTGGTTGTCGAGGCTCTCCTGGTCGAGCGCCTCGAGCAGGCTGCCCATCCGGTCCGCCTCCAGCCACAGCGCCAGCTCCAACTGGTGCGCGGGCATGGTCTCGAAGTAGTTGGTGCGCTCGAAGCTGGTGGTGCCGTTCAGCGAGCCGCCGGCCCCCTGCACCAGCTCGAAGTGGCCGTTCCCCTTGACCTGCCCGGAGCCCTGGAACATCAGGTGCTCGAAGAGGTGGGCGAGGCCGGTGCGTCCGGACACCTCGTGCCGGGAACCGACGTCGTACCAGAGACAGACCGCGGCGACGGGCGTGAGGTGGTCCTCGGAGAGCACCACCCGCAGCCCGTTGGCCAGAGTGTGCTCACTGATGGTGAATCCTTGGGCCATCCGCGTCGTTCCTTCCGGTCTGCCGCACGATCGAGATTCGTATCGGCCGGGGCGTGAACCCCGGAAAACCCCATTGTGCTGCACCCACAGGGGACGCGGTGGCCGGGTTTGTCAGCGCGCTGGTCCAGAATGGTCCCCGACCATGCCCACCCATGCCCACCGACCGGTCCGACCGGAGGCGTGCATACCGTCCTAGGGAGCGCCGCCGCGATGGCCCGCCGCAGTTCGCAGACCCCTCCGCCCGAGGATTTCGAGGAGCGCATCCTCGACATCGACGTGGTGGACGAGATGCAGAGCTCCTACCTGGAGTACGCCTACTCGGTGATCTACTCCCGGGCGCTCCCCGACGCCAGGGACGGCCTCAAGCCCGTGCACCGGCGTGTCCTCTACCAGGCCAACGAGATGGGCCTGCGGCCCGACCGCGGCCACGTCAAGAGCGCCCGCGTCGTCGGCGAGGTGATGGGCCGCCTGCACCCGCACGGCGACACCGCCATCTACGACACGCTGGTGCGCATGGCCCAGCCGTTCTCGATGCGGCTGCCGCTGATCGACGGCCACGGCAACTTCGGCTCGCTCGGCAACGACGACCCGCCGGCCGCCATGCGTTACACCGAGGCCCGGCTCACCGAGGCCGCGATGGCCATGGTCGAGACGATCGACGAGGAGACCGTCGACTTCCGGCCCAACTACGACGGCAGCGAGCAGGAGCCGGAGGTTCTCCCCTCCGCCTTCCCGAACCTGCTGGTCAACGGCGTCTCCGGGATCGCCGTCGGCATGGCCACCAACATGCCGCCGCACAACCTGACCGAGGTCGTCGCCGCCGCCCGCCACCTGATCAAGCACCCGGGCGCCGACCTCGACACCCTGATGCGCTTCATCCCGGGCCCCGACCTGCCGACCGGCGGTCTGGTCGTCGGCCTGGACGGCATCCGCGACGCCTACGAGAGCGGCCGCGGCACCTTCAAGATCCGCGCCAAGGTGTCCGTCGAGGACGTCACCCCGCGCCGCAAGGGCCTGGTCGTCACCGAGCTGCCGTTCACGGTCGGCCCGGAGAAGGTGATCGCCAAGATCAAGGATCTGGTGGGCGCCAAGAAGATCCAGGGCATCGCCGACGTCAAGGACCTGACGGACCGTGCCCACGGCCTGCGCCTGGTCATCGAGGTCAAGAACGGCTTCGTGCCCGAGGCGCTGCTGGAGCAGCTCTACAAGTTGACGCCGATGGAGGAGACCTTCGGCATCAACAACGTGGCCCTGGTCGACGGCCAGCCGCTGACGCTGGGCCTGCGGGAGCTGCTCGAGGTCTACGTCGACCACCGCTTCGAGGTGGTCCGCCGGCGCAGCGACTTCCGCCGTCGCAAGCGCCAGGACCGGCTGCACCTGGTCGAGGGCCTGCTCGTCGCGCTGCTCGACATCGACGAGGTCATCTCCATCATCCGATCGAGCGACAACGCGGCGCAGGCCAAGGAGCGCCTGATCGAGCGGTTCGGCCTGTCCGAGACGCAGACCGCGTACATCCTCGACACCCCGCTGCGCCGCCTCACCCGCTTCGACCGGATCGAGCTGGAGGCGGAGCAGGAGAAGCTCAACGCCGAGATCGCGGCCCTGACCGAGATCCTCGAGTCGGACACCGTGCTGCGCAAGGTCGTCTCCGACGAACTCGCGGCCGTGGCCAAGAAGTTCGGCACCGAGCGGCGCACCGTGCTGCTGGAGGCCGGCTCGGTCGCCGCCATCGCGGTCCCGCTCGAGGTCGCCGACGACCCGTGCCGCGTGCTGCTCTCCTCCACGGGCCTGCTGGCCCGCACCGCCGACGCCGGGACCCCGGTCCCGGACGGCGACGGCGACGGCGACGGCGACGCCGGCAAGCGCGCCCGGCACGACGTGATCGTCTCCGCGGTCCCCGCCACCGCCCGCGGCCACATCGGCGTCGTCACCGACGCCGGACGCGTGCTGCGGCTGCCGGTGATCGACCTGCCCCAGCTGCCGCCGAGCGCGCACACCCCGGCCCTGGCCGGCGGCGCGAAGGTCGCCGAGTTCCTCAAGCTGGAGGCGGGCGAGTCCGTCCTCGCGCTGACGACGCTCGACGAGTCCTCCCCCGGCCTGGCACTCGGCACCGAGCAGGGCGTCGTCAAACGCGTCGTGCCGGACTGGCCGGACAACAAGGACGAGTTCGAGATCATCGCCCTCAAGGACGGCGACCGGATCGTCGGCGCGGTCGAACTGCGCACGGGCGAGGAGGACCTCGTCTTCATCACCTCCGACGCCCAGCTGCTGCGCTACCCGGCCGGCCAGGTCCGCCCGCAGGGCCGTCCCGCCGGCGGCATGGCGGGCGTCAAGCTCGCCGACGGCGCGAAGGTGCTCTCCTTCACGGCGGTGGACCCGGCGCAGGACGCCCTCGTCGTCACCGTCGCGGGCTCCTCGGACGCGCTCGACGGCATGGGCCAGGCCACGGCCAAGGCCACCCCGTTCGAGCAGTACCCGCGCAAGGGCCGCGCCACCGGCGGCGTCCGCTGCCAGCGCTTCCTCAAGGGCGAGGACAAGCTGGTCTTCGCCTGGGCCGGCGGCGCCCCCGCCCGCGCGGCCACGGCCAACGGCACCCCCGCCGAGCTCCCGGCTCGCGACCCGCGCCGCGACGGCTCCGGCGTCCCGCTGGCCAAGGACATCGCGGCGGTCTCCGGCATGGCGTAGGTCCCGTGCAGGAACGCGGGAGGGCGGGACCGGCTTGATGCCGGTCCCGCCCTCCCGCGTCCCGCCCTCCCGCGTTCATCAGGACGGCTTGGGCGCCGCCATCAGGTAGGCGAGCACCGCCAGCACGCGCCGGTTGTCGTCGTCGGAGGGCGCCAGCTCCAGCTTGGTGAAGATGCTGGTGCTGTGCTTGGAGACGGCCTTCTCGCTGACGAACAGCCGGTTCGCGATCGCGCTGTTGGAACGTCCCTCGGCCATCAGCTCCAGCACCTGGCGCTCGCGCTCGGAGAGGCGCAAGAGCGGCTCGCTGCGGCTGCGCCGCACCAGCAGCTTCGTCACCACCTGCGGGTCCATCACCGTCCCGCCCGCCGCGACCGCCCGGATCGCGTCGACGAACTGGTCGTCGCTGAAGACCCGGTCCTTGAGCAGGTAGCCGACCCCGCCCGCCTGGTCGGCGAGCAACTCCTGCGCGTACACCGGCTCGACGTACTGCGACAGCAGCAGGATCGGCAGCCCGGGGATCTGCTCCCGCGCGGCGAGCGCCGCCCGGAGCCCGTCGTCGGTGTTGGTCGGCGGCAGCCGGATGTCCACGATCGCCAGCTCCGGCCGGTGCTCCAGCAGCGCGGCGAGCAGGTCCGGCGCGCTGTCGGTGGCCGCCGCGATCTCGAACCCCCGTGCCTTGAGCAGCCGGACCAGGCCTTCCCGCAGCAGGTAGAGATCCTCCGCGACGACCAACCGGACGGGGCCTACGGGCACGGCACCTCCATGACCACGATCGTCGGCCCCCCGGGCGGACTGCTGACCGCCAGGATGCCATCGAAGGCGGCCAACCGCCGCTCCACTCCGGCCAGTCCGCTTCCCGCCGCGGGATCCGCGCCGCCGACCCCGTCGTCGGTCACCTCGATGCGCAGCATCCCGTCCGCCAAGGCGGCCCGGATCCGCAGGCTGCGTGCGTCGGCGTGCCGCACGGCGTTGGTCACCACCTCGGCGACGGCGAAGTAGCAGGCCGACTCCAGTGGCACGGCGAGCCGTTGACCGGGCAGGTCGATCTCGGTCCCGCAGGGGAGCGGCAGATCCAGGGCCAGCGCCCGGATCGCCTCCCCCAGGCCGCGGTCGGCCAGCATCGGCGGGCAGATGCCCTGGACCAGGCAGCGAAGCTCCTCCAGGGCGACCGCCGAGGCGGCGCGGGCCTCCGCGACGAGCGCGGTGGCCTCGTGCGGGCTGCTCGCGATCATGTCCTCGGCGGCGCGCAGGTTCATCCCGATGGCGACCAGCCGCCCCTGCGCCCCGTCGTGCAGGTCGCGCTCGATCCGCCGCAGCTCGGCCGCGGCGGAGCTGACCGCCTCCGCGCGGGTCTCGGTCAGCTCCCGCACACGCTCGGTCAGCGCCGGGTCCGCCGCGTGCCCCCACAGGCGCCGGGCGTCCGGCAGCACCGTGCGGGGCAGCAGCCACAGCCCGAGGGCGAGCAGCAACGCGCCCTGGATCCCGCCCAGCACGGCCGCGTTGTGGCCGAAACCGGCCGGGACCGTGGGCATCGGCCCGCGCGGCGACCCGAACGTCCCCACCACCACCAGCGTCCGCCCGAACGCCCCCTGGGCGATGCCGTACGCCCCGACGCCGACCAGTGCGAGCACCGCCACGTCCGCTGCGGCCCCCGGCCACCGCGCCACGACGGCGCCCGCCCCGACCAGTGCGACGACTCCCGTCACCAGGGCGGCCACGGCGAGCAGGGTCCCCGTCCCCGGCGGCGCGGGCACCCAGAGGTCCAGACCCAGCACGTCTCCGAGCGTCGCTACGACGCCCGGCAGCAGCAGTGACCAAGGCACGAGCCGTGTGGCCCCGGCCCCGCCCGGCCGCAGCAGGGCGGCCCACGCCCCGAGGGCGAGCAGCAGGCCGAGCACGCCGCCGACCAGGTAGTCCGCCAGCGGCCTGCTGTGCGGCGTCTGGAACGGATCGAGGCCGATGAGCAGTTCGGCACTCGCCACCGCGACCGTCGGCAGGGTCCAGCGGTGACGGCCCCCCGTGAACGTGCCCGCGAGCGGGGGCAGTGCGGTGAGCAGCAAGCCGGTCAGCAGCACCAGCGACGCCAGCAGCCCCGACGGGGCCAACCCCGCCACGGTCACCACCATGCCGGAGCCGCCCGTGCTGTGCAGGTCCACCAGCAGCGCCTGCACGGCCGCGTACACCGCAGCCCCCACCAGCACGGGCGCCACCGGCCACCCGATCCGCCCGACGGCCCGTCGGAACGCCTCAGCGCGCACCGAGCCCTCACCGCGGTCCCTGAACCCCTCCGCCCGGACGGCCACCCCACCACACACCGCGGTCAACGCCACGACCACGAACAGCAACCAGGGCTCCCGGTCCACCAGCACCGGCGGCATCACCACCACCCCCTCTCGACTCCCGGACCGCCCGCTGCGACCACAACCCCATGCTGCTGCGGTCGCCCTCCGGGACGCGATGGGCCGGAACCTACAGCTCAGGTAGGCAAACCCCTACCCCGCGCTCATCCCGGCAGCGAGACGTAGAGCCGGGTGCCCCGCGGCCGGAAGCCGACGCGCTCGTACACGCGGCGCGAACCCTCTCCGTCGTACTCGAGCCAGACGCCACGTGCGCCGTGGGCGAACGACGCCATGGCCAACTCGGCGGTGACCGCCTGCGCGATGCCGCGTCCCCGGAAGGCCGGGCGGGTCCCCACACCCGCGAGTTCCGCCATCCCCACCGCCGGCGCCGAGCACAGCGCCCCGCCCGCGACCTCTTTGTCGACCCGGACGAAGCGCACGGCTCCCCCGCCGTCCTGGGTGCGTCGCAGTCGCGCCGCGCCCTCGGGCGAAGGCGGGAACGCGCCGCCGAACGCCTCCGCCAGCGCGGCGTCGAGAGCGGCGTAGTCCTCGTCCGACCCCGGAGTCTCGACGCGCGGCACGGCCCCGGCGTGTGGCGCGGCGTCCGCGCCTGGCACGGCCCCCGCGTGTGTGAGCGGCACGAAGGTGTCCGGCGTGCAGACCAGGTACGCGTGCTCCGCCTCCGTGCCGAACCCGGCGGCCCGCAGCACCGCCTCGACGGCGGGCGCGGCATCGGGAGCGAACTCCAGTCGCGGCAGCAGGCCGCGCGTGCGGAACTCCCGCACCAGCGCCCTCACGTCCGAGGGCGTCGGCTCGGCGCCGGGCAGCGGCGTCGCGTAGTTCAGGTGGGGGCTGGTGGTGGCGGGGTCGATCCCGATCACGAAACCGCCCGTCTCGACGACCTCGGGACGGCGACGGAGATGGGCGACGGCAAAGCTCTGGACATCCAGGTCCACGATGATGACCTCACGGTTGATGGCATGGCGAAGCGCCGCGAGCGCTCGCTGGACACGTCGTGGGGCCGCTCAGGCAGGTCCGGGCCGAGCCGACAGGCTCAGCCCCGCCACCGGCGGCCGCTGCGGGTCGCCGAGGTCATGGGCGTCAGTCCTTGATGATCACTGGTTCGTGGACGCCCGCACGCGGTCGCGCGGGCCGACGGCAGCCTACCGCCCCACCACTACCCCGCTACCCTGCAAACGGGTTGTGCAGCGGGGTGTAGGTCGAGTCGCCGCCGTCCGCGTCGAGCCACCGCAGCAGGAGGTTGGTCTTGCCGGGGATGTGGGAGACGGACAGCAGGTCGGCGTGGTCCGCCAGCAGGCGGCGGGCCTCGGGCCACAGCTCCGCCGCGAGCGAGGGGTGGCGTTCGGCGATCGCACCGGCGATCTCCCACAGGTTGTTGACGACCAGGCAGTACAGCAGCCGGTCCCGGCCCTTGGCCGGGCTGACCCCCGGCGTGGGGGTGTCCGGGCCGAAGCGGGCGAGCAGGGCCTCGTGGTGGTCGGTGGTGAGCTTGACGCCCTCGTGGTCGCGGAAGAGGACCTGGCCCGGCATGCCGTCGCCGTCCACGGCGACCAGCACGTTCTGCAGGTGGCACTCCAGCACGACGCCATGGTCCCGCAACGCCTCCAGCGCGGGCGGAGCGAGCAGTTCGACGTAGCGGCGCCACCAGACCAACGCCTGATCAGCCGTCAGACCGTCCAGCGGATTGCCCGCGAAGCCCTCGCTCACGCCTGCCGCCAGCAACGGTGTGAGCCCCGGCCGCACGCGGTGGGCCAACCCCTCGCGTTGCAGCACGGCGTACGCCTCCCAGCCCTCCTCACCGTGCCCGGCGAGCGTGCGGTAGCCCTGGTCGGCCAGCAGGTGAGCTCCGATCGGCAGCTCCGCCAGCACCTCGCCGAGCGGCTGCAGCCAGCGCAGATCGCGCAGCCAGAGGCGGCGGACATCATTGGTGATCCGCACCTCCAGGCTGAACTTGAGGGAGAGGTCCGCATCCGGCAGATGGACGGTGCGCAGCGAGGATGTTGCGAACGCGAGCTCCTCGGTGCGGCCGAGGACCCGCATCCTGCCGTCGGCGAGGGCCGTCAGCGTGTCCGGCGCGAGCGTCGGATGCGCACGCAGCAACGCCAACTGCCACGGGTGCGCAGGCAGCACGCGGTAGCCGGACGGAGCGGCGTCACCCCACAACGCGTCGATCGCGCCGGTCGCGCCCTCCCCGCCCAGCAGATCCTCACGCACCCCCAGCAGCGTGAGCGGGTATCGGGCTCCCGCCTCCGCCGCGTACGGCAGCCAGCTCTCCCGCACGCCGCCGCCGCGCGTCTTGGGCGCCGGGTGGTAGCGGTGCCCGGCGAGCAGCGCCTGCTCGGAGCGCAGGTACAGGTCGTCGACGGGCTTCTCGTCCCGCGCCGATGCGGCCGCGCGCGCGGACAGCAACGCGGCCACGACGTCCCGGCTGTCGCGGATCTCCGCCCCGAGCGTCGCGTTCTCCACCCCGGTACGGGCCCGCAGCTCCTCCTCGACGAGGCCCACCAGCGCGTCGAACCCGGTCAGCGCGAGCCCGTCGACGGCCAACGGCGGCTGCGGCCAGCGGCCCGCACCGACGGTCAGTGTCCGTCCGGTCCCGCTCAGGCGGTGGCCCGACCCGCCACCGGGACGCGGCTCGGCGAGCTCCCTGGTCAGGCAGTTGAGCAGCGCCGTCGCCGCCTCCGCCTCCCCCGGTCCCCAGCCGCTCCACACTCCGCCCGGGTCGGCGTTCGGGCCGCTCGGGCGGGCGTTCGGGCCTGCGCTCGAGCCTGGGTTCGGGCCTGAGTTCGGACCGCTCGAGCCTGCGCCCAGGCCTGAGCTCGCACCGCTCGAGCCTGCGCCCGGCGTTCCGCCGCTCCCGGTGCGATCGGTCCCCGCCTGACGGTTGCCCGTCCGATCGCGCGCCGCCCCGCCGTTCATAGCCGCCTCCGCACCCCGTCACCCCGTCGGCCCCGCTGTGGCGGGCCGACCCCATGGCCGCCGCGGACGGTTCGTCCACCGCGAAACCGGCAGACGATCATCTGCCCAGACGGATCCTTTCCCAATTCGGGGTACCTCACCTTCATGCGCGCCACGGACTATCTGCTGCCCACCGCACTCCGCCACGCGGAGGCGGCCTTCGCCGCCGAGCTCCACGCCGTGCGGCCGGACCTCGACGCCGCGTTCGCCGCCGCCCTGCCCGGCGCCCGCGCGGCGGTACTGGCACGGCTGTGGCGAGCGCTGCAGATCGAGCCGCTGCCACTCGCGCCGGGCGTGCGCGAACGCCTCAGCGGTCCCGAGCGGCGGGCCTATGACGTCGACACCCCCGCTGCGGGGTACACGGTCAACCTCGACGGCGTCGCCTTCACTCACCCGAGCGAGTTGCTGGAGGCCCTGTCGCTGCCGGGCGCCGGAACACTGCTCGCCGAGATCGAGCACAGCGTGGCCTCCCTCGCTCTCTCCCGCTCCGGCGCGTGCGCACTCGCGCCCAGCGCGGCGCGAGCGGCGGGCGCGGCGGGCGCGGCGGGCGCGGCG
>NZ_BBPP01000002.1:412676-431848 GCF_000787835.1 Streptacidiphilus melanogenes | reverse complement strand
GTCACGCAGCAGCTTCTTGTCGCGCGCGTACCGGTTGACCAGACCCGTGAGCGCGGCCCGGAAGCCCTCTTCGTGGGTACCGCCCTCGTGGGTGTGGATGATGTTCGCGAACGAGTGCACCGACTCGTTGTAGGAGGTGCTCCACTGCATGGCGATCTCGACCGACATCTTCTTCTCGGTGTCCTCCGCCTCGAAGTCGATGACGGTGGGGTGGATGAGCTCGCCCTTGCGGGAGTTCAGGTGCTGGACGAAGTCGGAGATGCCGCCCTCGTAGAAGTAGCGGACCGCGTTCGGCTTGCCCTCGTCGTCCGTGTGGTCCGGGCGCTCGTCGGTGAGCGTGATGGTCACGCCCTTGTTGAGGAACGCCATCTCCTGGAATCGACGCGAGAGGGTGTCGAAGGAGTACTCGGTGGTCTCGAAGATCTCCGGGTCGGCCCAGAAGGTGATGGTGGTCCCGGTCTCGGAGACTTCCTCGTGCCGGGCCAGCGGCGCGACGGGCGCACCTGCTTTGTACTCCTGGGTCCAGCGGTAGCCGTCCGTCCTGATCTCCACCGCGAGGCGGGTCGACAGTGCGTTCACGACGGACAGACCGACACCGTGCAGACCGCCGGAGACGGCGTAGCCGCCGCCGCCGAACTTGCCGCCCGCGTGCAGCACGGTCAGCACGACCTCGACGGCCGGACGTTGCTCACCCGCATGGATTCCCACTGGGATTCCGCGGCCGTTGTCGACGACCTGGATCGAGCCGTCAGCCAGGATCGTGACGTCGATCGTGTCGCAGACGCCTGCAAGTGCCTCGTCGACTGAGTTGTCGACGATCTCCTGCACCAAGTGGTGCAGACCGCGTTCGCCGGTGGAGCCGATGTACATGCCCGGGCGCTTGCGGACGGCATCAAGCCCCTCCAGCACCTGGATCGCTCCAGCGTCATACGAGGGCGCCGCCGTGATTGCCGCGTCGCTGGCAGAAGCTGGAGTGGTGTAGTTGGACTCGTTGGTCTCGGTCACGAAGCACCCTTTCTTGCACATCGCAGCCGCGCTCCCAAGGCGCATTGGCGGAGCGTCCGCAGCATTGTGTGGTGTCTGTCGGCTGGGGATGCCAGCCCCTGACTGGATCTCACTCAGGAGACATCCCCCGGCAGGCCAGTTGGCTGGCCCAGCATACCCGAGACACGCGACAGAGTCTGTCGAGAGCTGACATAAAGGCGCCTGGGAACCTCTGGGAGCCCCAGCTGCTCATCCCCCCACATGCGGTGGGCGGTCAAGCGTTTAGGTGGCCATCCAGGCGCTTCTGGTCGATCTCTCGGCGGACCACCAAAAAAGCCGCTCCAGCTTGCCCCAGGAAGGCCCCGAGCGGGCCTGGGGAGGGGGGGTGGCGGCTACTTCACCTCTGGGTGAAGGTGATCGGATCTGCCGGGTTGTCATGACTCCACCTGGGCTCAGGAGAGCGCTCCGCGTGGCAGTCGTTCCGTTCTGGCATGGACGTACGCGGGGTAGTGTGCGCCGAGTCCGACGGACGTCCGAAGAAGCGGTGGCGCAGTGGTGCGCACGCCGTCGTTGGTGCGTGCGATCTGGACATGCCGTCCACTCCGTACACAGCCTGGGTCCGAGGAGAACCGCGTGAGCAACCTGTCCATCCCTCCCGGGAAGAAGTCAGCCAGGGATGATTCCTCCTACACCGCGCGGCACTTGCTTGTTCTTGAGGGGCTGGAGGCGGTTCGCAAGCGTCCGGGCATGTACATCGGCTCCACGGATAGCCGCGGTCTGACCCACTGTCTGTGGGAGATCATCGACAACGCCGTGGACGAGGCCCTGGCGGGTGTGTGCGACCGGATCGAGGTCATCCTCGGCGCAAACGGATCTTTCGAAGTCTGCGACAACGGACGCGGCATCCCGGTCGACGTCGAGCCGAAGACCGGCCTGTCCGGTGTCGAAATCGCTTACACCAAGTTGCACGCCGGCGGCAAGTTCGGCGGCGGCTCCTACGCCGCCTCCGGTGGTCTGCACGGCGTCGGCGCCTCCGTGGTGAACGCCCTCTCTTGCCGACTGGACGTCGAGGTAGACCGGCATGGCGCTACCCACGCCATCAGCTTTCGGCGTGGCATCGCCGGGACCTTCGACAGCGAGGGCCCTGACGCCCCATTCCGACCTGCCGGCGGTATGACGGTTATCGGAAAGGTAGTCAAGGGCAAGACGGGCACCCGGGTGCGTTACTGGGCGGATCGGCAGATCTTCCTCAAGGACGCCAAGCTCTCCCTGGAGAACCTGCACAACCGCGCCCGGCAGACGGCCTTCCTGGTGCCCGGCCTGACGATCGTGGTCCGCGACGAGCGCGGCGTCGACGGCGCGCCCGTGGACGAGCAGGTGTTCCGTTTCGACGGCGGCATCGCGGAGTTCTGCGACTTCCTGGCGCCGGACCGGCCCGTCTGCGACACGCTGCGCCTCACCGGCCAGGGCACCTTCAAGGAGACCGTGCCCGTCCTCGACGACCTCGGCCACATGACCCCGACGGAGGTCGTCCGCGAGCTCGGCGTCGACATCGCCCTGCGGTGGGGCACCGGCTACGACAGCACCGTCCGCTCCTTCGTCAACATCATCTCCACGCCCAAGGGCGGCACCCACGTCGCCGGCTTCGAGCGCTCGATGACCAAGACGGTCAACGAGGTGCTGCGGGCGATGAAGCTGCTGCGCGTCGCCGAGGACGACATCACCAAGGACGACGTCCTCGAGGGCCTGACCGCCGTGGTCACCGTGCGTCTCGCCGAGCCGCAGTTCGAGGGGCAGACGAAGGAGGTGCTCGGCACCTCCGCCGCCCAGCGGATCGTGGCGAACGTGGTGGCCAAGGAGCTCAAGGAGTTCCTGACCTCCACCAAGCGCGACGCCAAGGCGCAGGCGCGCTCGGTGATGGACAAGGTCGTCGCGGCGGCGCGCACCCGTGTCGCCGCCCGTCAGCACAAGGACGCACAGCGTCGCAAGACCGCGCTGGAGACCTCCTCGCTCCCGGCCAAGCTGGCCGACTGCCGCAGCGACGACGTCGACCGCAGCGAGCTGTTCATCGTCGAGGGTGACTCGGCGCTCGGCACCGCCAAGGTGGCCCGCAACTCCGAGTTCCAGGCGCTGCTGCCGATCCGCGGCAAGATCCTGAACGTCCAGAAGGCCTCCGTCTCGGACATGCTCAAGAACGCCGAGTGCGCCGCGATCATCCAGGTGATAGGGGCCGGTTCCGGCCGCACCTTCGAGATCGACCAGGCCCGCTACGGCAAGGTCATCATGATGGCCGACGCCGACGTCGACGGCTCCCACATCCGCTGCCTGCTGCTGACGCTGTTCCAGCGCTACATGCGCCCGATGGTCGAGGCGGGGCGGGTCTTCGCGGCCGTCCCGCCGCTGCACCGGATCGAGCTGACCAACCCGCGCAAGGGCCAGGAGAAGTACATCTACACCTACTCCGACAGCGAGCTGCGCAACACGCTGCTGGAGCTCCAGCGCAAGGGCCAGCGCTGGAAGGACCCGATCCAGCGCTACAAGGGTCTCGGTGAGATGGACGCCGACCAGCTGGCGGAGACCACCATGGATCCGCGCCACCGCGTCCTGCGCCGGATCAACCTCGGCGACCTGGACGGCGCCGAGAAGGTCTTCGACCTGCTGATGGGCAACGACGTGGCGCCGCGCAAGGAGTTCATCGTCGACTCCGCGGCCCTGCTCGACCGCTCCCGCATCGACATCTGACCTTTGCGAGCCGCGCCACGTCTCGAGCGCGGTGGTGGGAAAGCCCGCGGCCATTGTGTCCACCTGGGCGCCCGTTCGGCCTGCCCGGTCGAGCGCGTGGCCGGGTTGGTGTCGTGGCTGGCGACCGGGCAAGGGGCCAGCCCCGGTATTCCGGGATCTGCTGACGCTGGATGCAATTTGTGGGCTCGCTACAAGCGGCCTCGAAGATCGCGGTCAGGCCGAATGGAAAGAGTGGCTTGGTGTCGGGGAGACATAAGCCATGCTCAGGGGGATGCCTTCCGGTGGACAGCCGGTGGACAGACGCCTTTGGACGGTACAACACGCGGCGACATGGCCCAACCGGATCCACCCGCTTACGGCGGAATCGTTGAAGCGATCGAGGCGGCGCTCCAATGACGGCCCGGCTCGGCGTCCTTGCCTCGCTTGAGACGAGGGGCGCGTGTTCGCAAGGCTGAGAGCGGCCGGCGGGTGCACCTATTGCGTGAGCGATGCGTGAGCGGACGTGCCAGCACGGGGCAGCCCGCAGCGGACGGCGTGACGGACCGTGTGGTGCTGACCAGTAGGAACAGCACCACACGGCATTAGTAATCACGCACCGTCATGATCCATCTGGGGCTTGTAAAGCGGGGGTCGTCGGTTCGAACCCGACAGGGGGCTCCACTCGCGAGAGATCGCGAAGACGTGAGAAGGGCCAGTTCGGGAGGCGTGAACCTCTCGTACTGGCCCTTCGTCGTTGTTCGGGGTTCGGTGGGCACAACTCGGGTCGCGTCGGAGCGGCCCGGGGTCGGTGAGGTCGCGCAACCAAGTCGCGAATGCCGATCCACGTGGCAACGCCGTGCGAGTCGGCGGCCGGCGCCTGATTCACTTCGGCGACTCGTTCCCCGTCCCCCACTGTCGTCGATGCCGATCGCGGTCGCCGTCGCAACACCGGACCGGGCCCTGACGGGTGTAGATGACGGCAACCGGTTGCCAGCAGGGAGGGTTGGGTGTCAGCCCTCTGTGGGGAGCCGAGATGATGGGTTCAGGCGGGATTCGAGCGTGGCGGGGTCGGTTTCGACGCTGGCGAGGGTGTAGGCGGGCTCGTAGCCGAGTTGGGTGTTGACGTCGATCATGTGGGTGTTCTCGGATGCCGTCATCGTGTCCACCTGTGCCAGGTGGGGGAGGTCGGCGGTGAGCCAGCGCATCATGGAGGACTTCATCGCCAGGCCGAGCCCGAGACCGCGGAATTCCGGCAGGACGCCTGTGTCGACCTGGTGGCAGTGGCTCTCCTGCCCGGGATTGATGGCGATCTCGGTGAAGCCCGCGACCACGCCGTTGCGTTCGTCGATGGCCGCGACGTATCGGCGTGACTGCCCGGCCTTGAGGAGGTCGGCCTCGAGCTGACGGACCCGTTCCACCGTCCAGACGGGGTACTTGAAGCTCATGTCGCCGAGTGGCTGGTCGGCCATGGTGTTGCGCGCGTGGACGAAGCTCTGGATCAGGTCGTCCGGCGCGGCGTCCGTCCACTGGCGGAGTCGGAAGCCGGGCGCTGGCTCCGCCTGCCACCGGGCGCGGTCCGTGGTGGTGACGTCCAGGTGGTGCGAGGTGAGTCGCAGGACCGTCCGGAAGCCGAGGGCGTTCGTCAACTGCTCGCCCGCCGTCCCGGTGATCACCTCGCCGGAGATCGTGTGGCAGTCGTGCGCGTGGATCTCCGGCAGCACCGCCCGGAGCAGTTCCGTGGCGATTCCGGACCCACGGTTCTGCGTCGGCACCCGGAGGGCGACGTCGACGTAGCCGCTGTTCTCCCCCGTCCGGAAGTTGGCAGCTGCCGGGCCGACCAGCCGGCCGGCGTCACGTGCCTCCCAGTGGCGTCGAACCCTCAGGCTCGTGGCGGATTCGCGCAACCGCCGGACGTAGGTGTCGTGCGGCACTACCGGGTCGTTCGGGAAGTCCGCGACGGATACCTCCGCTAAGAGTTCGTACCACTCGCGCAGTTCCTCCGGTGAAGCCCGCTCCGGTGTGAACGGTGCTACTTCCAGGCTCATTTGGACGTCCCCCTGGGCCTCGACGACAGGTGTCCCGCTGATCAGTGTCACAGGCCGCGCGGAGCCTGCTCCGGTGAGGTGAGTCGAAGCGGCGGGGGTGGGTTCCCGCACGGTCGTCGTGGCCCCGCACAACGCTGACGAGTGCCACAGCGATGTGAGCTGATCCAGGACGTTAAGAGGGCGCTAAGACTGCCGGGATCGTGCAGTGTGCGGACGGTGGTGGCGCTGCCACGCTGGCGCCGGGCGGTTCACGGGGTGTGGCCGTCGGGGGACGTGCAGAGGCAGGCGAGAGCAAGTGCGGGGCTTTCTGGGGGCGGTCACGGGTTATCCGACCGTGGTCTTCACTTTCGCGCTGGTCGTGGTGGTGGGGTACTGGGTCCTGGTGCTCGTCGGGGGAGCGCATCTGCACGGGGCCCGGGGCGGGCACGGTGGTCACGGGGGGCATGGCGGTCATGCGGGGCATGGCGGCCATGGGGACCACGGTGCGCAAGGTGGTGGGCATGGCGGGGGGCATCACGGCCATGGTCACGACGGGGGACGCCACGGGCATGGAGGCCTGCAGCGGGTGCTGGGGCTGGGCGGGGTGCCGATCACGGTGGCGGTGTCGCTGGTGGTCGCGTTCGCCTGGTTCAGCGCGCTGGTGGGCCGGGAATGGGTCGGCGGAGGCGGCGGCCGGTGGTATCTGCTGCCGGCAGCGCTGCTCGGTGGGTGGGCCGGGGCCCGCCTGCTGGTGGCGCCGTTGCGGCGGATGATGCCGGAGCCGCCTCCGCCCCCGACACGGCGGGACTTCGTGGGGCTCGGCTGTGTGATCCGGACCGGCCGGGTGGGGCCCGACTTCGGGCAGGCCGAGGTCCGGTCCGAGGACGGCTCCTCCGCCGTGGTGCAGGTCCGGCAGAGCCTCGACGACGCGGCCGGGCCTGGCGGGACGCTGCGGGCCGGGGTGTCCGCGCTCATCTACGACTACGACGCCGACGGCGAGTTCTTCTGGGTCATGCCCGCTCCGTCGCCGAGCGGCTGACGCGGCGTCGCTTCAGCCTGCTCACTCTCTTCACTTCATTCGCGGCAAGGTGAGTCCAAGGGAACAGCCATGTCTGTTGTCACTATCGGTATCGGCGTGCTCGTCGCCGTTCTCCTGCTCATCGGTCTGGGCACGCTGCTGCTCTTCGGCCGGCTGTTCCGCAAGGTCGTGCAGGGCGAGGCCCTGATCGTCTCCCGGCCCAAGGGCGTCGGCGTGACGTTCACCGGTGCGCTGGTGCTGCCGATGATGCACCGCGCGGAGGTCATGGACATCTCGGTGAAGACCATCGAGATCACCCGTAAGAGCCGCGAGGGGATGATCTGCAAGGACAACATCCGCGCGGACATCCAGATCACCTTCTTCGTCCGGGTCAACAAGACCGTCGAGGACGTCATCAAGGTGGCCCAGGCCATCGGCACCGACCGGGCCAGCCACCAGGAGACGCTGCAGAACCTGTTCAGCGCCAAGTTCGCCGAGGCGCTGCGCACGGTCGGCAAGCAGCTCGACTTCGCCGACCTCTACACCCACCGCGAGGAGTTCCGGGACCGGATCATCGCGGCCATCGGCACCGACCTGAACGGCTACCACCTCGAGGACGCGGCGATCGACCACCTCGAGCAGACCCCGATGGCCCAGCTCGACCCGACCAACATCCTGGACGCACAGGGCATTCGGAAGATCACCGAGCTGACCGCGCTGGAGCACATCCGCACCAACGACTTCCAGCGCAACGAGCAGATGGAGATCACCCGGCAGGACGTCGACGCTCGCGAGGCCGTGCTGGAGCTGGAGCGGCGCCGGGCCGAGGCGGAGATCCGGCAGCGCAAGGGGATCGAGACCCTCAAGGCGCAGGAGGAGGCCGCCACGGCGATGGTCCAGGAGGAGGAGCGGCTCAAGGCGCACAGCGCGCTGCTGCGCACCGAGGAGCTGCTCGGCGTCCAGCGGGAGAACCAGCAGCGGGAGATCGCCGTCGCGGAGAAGAACCGTGAGCGCGTGCTCGCGGTGGAGTCCGAGCGGATCGAGAAGGACCGGCTGCTGGAGGTCGTCAACCGCGACCGGGAGGTGCAGCTCGCCCAGGCCGGGATGGAGAAGGAGGTCGAGGTCGAGCGGCGCGGCGTGGCCGAGGTGGTGCGCGAGCGGATCGCGGTGGAGCGGACGGTCGCGGAGCAGGAGGAGGAGATCAAGCGGGTCCGTGTGGTCCAGGAGGCCGAGCGCACTCGGCAGTCCGTGATCATCGCCGCCGAGGCGGAGGCGCAGGAGCAGCTGGTCAAGGACATCAAGGCGGCCGAGGCCGCCGAGCAGGCCGCGCACCTGAAGGCCAAGGAGCAGCTGGTGCTGGCCGAGGCCGGGCAGAAGAGCGCCGAGCTGGAGGCCGCCGCCAACGTGCGCCGGGCCGAGGGCGAGCGCGCGCTGGCCGGTGCAGCCGGCCTGGCGGAGGCCGAGGTGGCGGAGCGTCAGGCCCTGGCCGAGGCCGCGGGTGTCCGCGCCCGGCTGGAGGGCGAGGCGGCCGGCATGAAGGAGAAGGCCGCCGCGATCGAGAAGGTCGGCCTGGCCGAGGCCGCCGTCGCGGAGCGCAAGGCGGACGCCGAGGCCGCGGCCATCCGCGAGAAGCTGCTCGGTGAGGCGATCGGTCTGGAGAAGAAGGCTGCGGCGATGGCCGCGCTGGACGAGGTCTCCCGCGCGCACGAGGAGTTCCGGCTGCGCCTGGCCGCCGACAAGGACGTGCGGCTCGCCGCGCTGGAGGTCCAGGCCAAGGTCGCCGAGGCGCAGGCGTCGGTGCTCGCCGCGGGCCTGGAGAGCGCGGACATCGACATCGTCGGCGGGGACAGCGTCTTCCTGGAGAAGGTCGTCAGCGCGGTGTCCCTCGGCAAGGCCATCGACGGCGCGGTGCAGGGCTCGGAGACCGTCAAGGCCCTGGGCGCCGAGTGGCTCAACGGCGACCGGAGTTTCGGCGACGACGCCACCGAGGTGCTGCGCTCGCTGGCGGCCGGCGGGCCTTGGAACCTGGCCCTGCTGATGAAGCTGCTGGGCGGCGGCGCGGCCGACGGCTCGCTCCCGCTGGATCCGTCGCGACTCCTCAGCGCCGCGAACAGCGTGAACAGCGCGAAGGGAGCGGCGGGCGCGAACGGGGCCAACGGCGTCAACGGCACGACCGGCACGGCCGCAGCCGTCAGCACGGGTAAGTGACTCCAGCAGGCGCCGAGAGGCGTGCGGGATCGTCGGGCACGGAACAGGGCAAAGGGACACGGGAAGCAGTCATGGGCGTCGAGGACGGCACCTACCAGATCCTGCGGGCACGGCTCGCCGAGCGTGCGGCGGAGTTGGGGCGGCGGGCGGCCGAGCTGAACGCCCGGCGGCAGGAGGCGTTCGGCTCCCGCACGCTGGAGCTCGCCGCCTCGGCCCGGCCGCGGACCGCCGGGGACGGCGCCGCGTGCGGCGTCGTCGCCGTCCGGCCCGGCGTCCTGCTGCTGGGGACGACGGCGCCGACCCTCGACGCCGGACTGCTCTCCCTGCACGCCCTGGACGGCTCGGCGTTGGAGCCCGGCGCCGTCCCCGGCCTGCTGGACGACGAGCGGTTCCACCGCGACCTGGCCGAGCTGCTGCGCTACTACCGCGACGCCCGCCTCGCCGACCTGGTGCGGACGGCGTCGGGCCGACTGCTGGCCGTCTTGCGCACCGGCGGGAACGACGGCGACCAGCGGGTCCTCAGCTGGCAGTTGAGCGAGGACCGGGTCGAGTACCTGGGCAACCACGGCGAGCGGGACCTGCCGCAGCCGCCCGTCTACGAGCTGCCCTGGACGACGACCGGGCGTGAGCACCACGACCACGGCAGGATCCGGATCGACGGCGGCGGTGGCTCGGTCTCCGTCGCCACCACCGGCGGCAGCCTCACCGTGCGGACCGTCCCCGGCGACCGGACCCTCTTCGAGGAGCCCGTCGACGAGCCGCTGCAGAGCCTGGCGGACGCCGCCGTCGCCTACGCGGAGACGGGACCGCTGCTGCTCCTGCGGATCCGCCCCTACAACGAGCCCGCCGACCGGCACCTCGTCGTCAACCTCCGCACCGGATCGGTGCGTCGGCAGGACTCGCTGGGCCTCGGCGCCCGGCTGCTCCCGGCCGAGCAGGGCCTGATCTTCCCCGGCGGCTACGAGCTGGCCGACGGAACCCACCGCGCCTTCCGGATGGACCAGAGCGGTCCTGCGGACGGCGGCGACGGCGCGAGCGGGCTTCGCTTCGACGCCGTCCTGCCCTCGCCCAACGGCGAGGACCTGCTCTACGTGCTGCACCGGCCCGGTCGCGCGCAGGTGCTGCTGCTGCCGTGGAACACCGTCCGCCGCGAGGCCGGCGCAGCGCTGCACGGGGCGGCGCACACCCTGCTCCCGGACGGCACGCTCGTGCTGCTCAAGCCGGACCGTGAGCCGGTACGCACGCACGAACTCCAGCTGTGGCAGACGCCGTTCCAGTCGCCCGACCACGCCGCCGCCCAAGAGGTCGGCGACGGCCCGCTGGAGCGGATCGGCAACGCGGATCTGGTGCGCGGGATCGCCGACTGCCTCGACGTCGTGCGCACGGCGACGGCCGCCACCGAGGGGGATGACCCGGCCGCGGTCTCCGCTGAGCTGATCCTGGACGCGTGCGCCAAGGCGGCGGACCGCCACTACTGGCTGGCCGACACCGGCCTGCTCGAACCGCTCGGCGAACTGCGGGAAGCAGCCGAGCAGGTGGCCGCCGAGCAGGCGCGGATCAGGGGGCTGGCCGCGCGCGCCGCGCAGGCGCTGGAGCAGGCCAGGGAGGAGGCCGCGTCGCTGGTCCGCCGCTCGCACGGGGAGCCGCCCACCGACGCCGACGCCTGGACGCGTCTGCTCGCCGAGCTGCGGCAGGCTCAGGGCCGCACCCGGCTGCTGCGGGAGCTGCCGCAGCTCGACCTGGCGGCGCTCGACCGCGTGGAGGCGGACCTGGCGGCCGAGTTGACGGCCGCGACCGAGCGCGCGTTCGCCTTCTTCGCCGGGCCCGACGCCTTCGACGCGGCGCTGTCGGCCGCCCGCCACGCCGCCGAGGAGGCCGAGTCGGTCGCCACGGCGGCCGAGGCCGCGCAGCTGGCCGACCGCCTCACCGGGCAGGCCGACGCACTGGCCACCGTCACCGACCTGGTGACCGGTGCCGTCGCCGCCGACCCGGCCGCCGGGACGGCCGTGCTGCTCGCCATCGGCGAGGTGCTGGCGGCCGTCAACCGCGCCCGCGCCGTGCTCGCGAACCGCCGCCGCGCGCTGCTCGACGCCGAGCACCGTGGTGCCCACGCGGCCGAGTCCGCCCTGCTCGCCCAGGCGACGACCGCCGCGCTCACCGCATCCGACAGCCCTGCCGCCTGCGACGACCAACTGGCGCGCCTGCTGCTGCGGGTGGACGGGCTGGAGGCCCGCTTCGCCGAGGCCGAGGACCTCGCCGCGGACCTCGCCCTGCGCCGCGAGGAGATTCGGCACGCCTTCACCGCGCGACGGCAGACCCTGCTGGACGAGGCGGCCGCGCGCGCCGACCGGGTCGCCGCCTCGGCCCAGCGCGCCCTGGAGGCGCTGCGCCGCCGACTCGCCGGGCTGCGCTCGGCGGCCGACATCCACGGCGCGCAGGCCGCCGACCCGATGGCGGTGCGCGTGCGCGCGGCGGCCGAGGAGCTGCGCGCGCTCGACGACCAGGTGCGCTCACAGGAGTTGGAGGACGGCCTGACCGGCGCCGTCCGCACCGCCCTGCGCGAGCTGCGCGATCGCGCCGACCTCTCTGCGGACGGCGGCGCGAGCGTCCGGTTGGGCCGGCACCGCTTCGCGGTCCGCCGCGAGCCGGTCGAACTGACCCTGCAGCCCGACGGCGAGGGCCTGGCCTTCCTCGTCACCGGCACCGGCTACCGCCGCCCCGCGCGGCTGCCGCAGCTGCTGGACGGCCGTGAGTTCTGGACCCAGCCGCTGGTCAGCGAGTCGCCCGCGCTCTACCGGGCGGAGTACCTCGCCGCCGCGCTGCTACCGGACGCGGGCGGTGCCGATACCGGGCTCGGGACGGGGCTCGGGACCGGGCTCGGCGCGGCGTTCGGCACCGGCTTCGGCTCGGACGGCGGCGCCGGGCTCGGCCACGGCGGCGGCTCGGCGCCCGGTCACGGCTCCGGCTCCGGTCCTGGTTCCGGGTCAGGCTCGGCGGGGAGCACGGACATCGGTCCGGACGTCGCCTGGCGGCCCGGCCCGGAGGGCGCCTTCGACCCCGCCTTCGACCCCGCCTCCAGCCCAGTCCTCACCCCGCTCCTCGATCCCGCCGTCGACCTCGCCGCGGACCCCGCTCGGCAGGGTCTGCTCGACAGGGTCCGTCGCGCAGCCGAGCGCGCCTACGACGAGGGCTACGAGCGCGGTGTGCACGACCACGACGCCGCGCTCATCCTGGACGCGCTGCTGCGACTGCGCGCCGGGGCCGGACTGCTGGCGCATCCGGCCGAGGTCCGCGCGGCCGCGCAGCTGTTCTGGGCCTACGGCGCGACCGACGCCGAGCGCGCCGCATGGCAGCGCCGCGCCCGCTCCCTCGTGCTTGCCCGCGCCCACTTCGGCGCGCAGGGCACGGGGACCGCCCTGTCCGATCTGGCGGCTGAACTCTCCATAGCGGCAACGGGGTTCACGGCCTCGCTCGGTCTGCCGTCCTCGTCCCGGACGGGCGACTACCTGGTCGCCGAACTCGCGGACCCGCGTGAGGGCTTCGCGGTCGGTGTCGCGGCCCGCACGCTCCTCGACGGCTTCGGGCAGACCGACGCCGCACCGGCCCTCGGCGCGGATCTCAAGGCCCTCGACGAGGACCTGGCCGCCCGGCACCAGCTCGCCGCCGCCTGGCTCGGCGCCTACGCGGCCGCCCGCGCTGGCGACGTGGCCGGTGCGGACGACGAACCCGCGGTGGACGGAGGGGAACTCGCCGAGGCCGTCGCCCACCTGTGCGCGCCCGAGCTGCCGCGCTACGAGGTCGGCGCGGCCGTCAGCGAGACCGTCACCGGACTGCTCGGCGCCCACCCTCGGGTCAGGGACGGGCGGTTGACCGTGCGCATCGATGAACTGCCGTACCGGGCTCGGGCGTTCCGCGAGGAGCGAGCCCCGGCCTTCCGCGCCTTCCAGCGACAGCGCGCGGAGGTCCTGTCCGCCGAGCGGGCCCGGCTGCGTCTGGACGACTACCGGCCGCAGCCGCTCGCGGGGTTCGTCCGCAACCAGCTCATCGACCAGGTCTACCTGCCGCTGGTCGGCGACAACCTGGCCAAGCAGCTCGGCACGCTCGACGCCACGACCACCACCGACCGCAGCGGGCTGCTGCTGCTCCTGTCGCCGCCCGGATACGGCAAGACCACGCTGCTGGAGTACGTCGCCGACCGTCTCGGCCTGCTCATGGTCCGCGTCGACGGCCCGGCGCTCGGTTCCGGCACGACCTCGCTCGACCCGGAGCGGGCGCCGGACGCCGCGGCCCGCCGGGAGGTCGACAAGATCGTGTTCGCTCTGGAGGCCGGCAGCAACGTGCTGCTGCACGTCGACGACATCCAGCACGTCTCCGCCGAGCTGCTGCAGAAGTTCATCCCGCTCTGCGACACCCAGCGACGCGTGGAGGCCGTCAGCGACGGCGTCGCCCGCAGCTTCGACCTGCGCGGCCGCCGCTTCGCCGTCTGCCTCGCCGGCAACCCGTACACCGCCAACGGACAGCGCTTCGAGATCCCCGACATGCTCGCGAACCGCGCCGACGTCTGGAACCTCGGCGAGGTGCTGACGGGACATCAGGACCTGTTCGCACTGTCCTTCCTGGAGAACGCCCTCGCCGCCAACCCGGTGCTGGCCCCGCTCGTCGGCAGCGACCCGGCGGACCTGCGGCTGCTCGTCGCCCTCGCCGACGGCGACCCCGCCGCCCAGGCGGACCAGCTCACCCGGCCCGTGCCGGAACTGGACCGGGCCGTCGCGACGCTCACCCGGCTGCGCCGGGTGCAGCGGACGGTCCTCGCCGTCAACAGCGCCTACATCGCCTCCGCCGCACAGGAGGAGAACTCCCGGACGGAGCCGCCGTTCCTGCTGCAGGGTTCCTACCGCACCATGGCGCAGCTCGCCGCCCGGATCGATCCGGTCCAGAGCGACGCCGAGGTCGAGGCGCTGCTCGACGACCACTACCTCGCCGAGGCCCGCACCCTCGGCAACGCCGCCGAGGCCAACCTGCTGGCGCTCGCCCGCCTGCGCGGCCGCGCCACGCCGGAACAGACCGCCCGCTGGCAGGCCCTGTGCGCGGTCCACGCGGGAAGCTGACCGGCCTTCCATGCGGGAAGCTGACCAGCCTTCCACGCGGGAAGTTGACGGGAGGTCCACGCGGGAGTGACGGGCGTTCCACGCCCGGAGCTGACGGGCGTCCACGCGGGAGTTGACGGGCGGGCGTTGTGCTGGCCGCGCCCGCCTCGCCCGGCGTGCGGTGGCTACGCGTCGTGCGAGCCGAACCGTTCGGCGACCTCGGTCCTGACCGTCTCGTGCAGTTCGCTCGACGTGAAGCCGAGGTCGCGCAGGATCCGCGCGGTCGGGCTCTCCTCGACGCGGATCAGGCCCAGCAGCGTGTGCTCCGTGCCGACCCAGTCGTGGCCGAGGTCGGCCGACGCGAGGGACGCCTGCGCGAGGGCCCGCTTGCTCTCCGGCCGGAACGCGATGTGGCCGCGCAGCGCCTTTCGCCCGGACGGCGGCAGCACCTCCGCTACCGCGTCGCGGACGCGCTGCTCCGACCCGGCTTTCGCGGTCAGCAACTCGTAGGCCAGACCCCGGGGTTCGCCGAGCAGGCCGAGCAGGAGGTGTTCGGTGCCGATGAAGTCGTGCTTGTGGGTGCGGGCGGACTCCTGCGCCAGCACGACGACGTGCCGGTTCAGGTCGGTGAAACGCTCGAACGCGTTCGGCGCGTGGCGTTGCTGGGCGGCCTGCTTGGACACCCCGATGGCGTCGCCGATCTCGCTCCACGAGGCGCCGGCCTGCTTGGCCTTGCCGACGTAGTGGCCGACGAGCTGGTCGCCGAGGTCGGAGAGGGTCTGGGAGCGCAGCTGGGCCTCGCTGATGCGGGCCAGGGCGTCCGCGTCGGGGAGCTCTTCGTCGAGACGGGCGATCAGGTCGGCAAGACTGACGTTGAGTGGGCTCATGCGTCAACGGTAGATTGACGCCCGCTCGATCGTCAAGATGAAGTTGACGCGGGTTGGTCCGGCCAGCCGAGCAGCCTCGCGCCGAAGACGGCCGTCTCCAGGGTGTAGCGCTGGAGGGCGTCGTCCGGGTCCAGGCCCGTCAGGCGCACGATGTGCGCGATCCGGTAGGCCAGCGCCCGGACGCTCAGCCCCAGGCGGCGTGCCGCCTCGGCCGTGACGTAGCGCGAGTCGGCGTACGCGGTCAGCGTCTCCAGCAGCGGCCTCGGCCCGCCGCGGGCCTTGTGCAGCGGACCGAGCACGCTGCGCACGAGCTCCTCCAGCGCGTCGCGGTCCCGCAGCAGCACCGGCAGCACCAGCAGGTCGGCCGCGCGCAGCAGCTGTTCGGGCAGCCCCAGCTGACCGGCCTGCTCCAGGGCCGAACGTGCCTCCTCGTAGGAGTGGACCACCCCGCCGGGTCCGCTGTGCGGGCGGCCCACGACCACCCGGCGGCCCTTGGTCAGCTCGGCGAACGCCTTGACCACCGCCTCCTCCCCGGGGCCGGAGGGCACGATGCACACCAGCCGTCCGTGCTTGACCGCGAGCAGCACCTCCTGGTCGCCGAAGCGCCCCAGCAGCTGCCGTTCCAGGCCGCGGACCAGCGGGTCGTCCAGGCCGTAGCCGTCGCCCTCGGCGACGGCGACCACGTGCGCGCAGGCCAGGTTGAGCCCGAACCGCTCGGCGTGCTCGGCCAGCCGTCCGACGTCGCTGCGGCTGCTGAGCAGGTCCGCGACGAACTGCCGGCGCCCTGCCTCCTCGCGGCGCAGCCGCTCCCGGTAGGCCAGGCCGTGCCCGGCGGCGAGGGCGGCCACCGCGGCGCGCAGGGCGGCCATCTCGGCGGCCTCCACCGGACGCCCCTCCCACACCCGGCCGGTCGCGACCAGCCGCTCGTCGACGAGCTCGGCGAGTCCGCGTCCCTCCTCGGCCGCGTGGTCGCCGTACGCACGCAGCGCCTCCAGCTCCTCGCGGCGCAGTCGGCGGCCACTGTGGGACACCTCCTCCAGCGTCCGCGTCCACGCGTCCTGCCCGTGCGACGCGGACTCCTGCGACTCAGCTCTGACGGTGGCCAACTCCCGCTTCCTCCCCCGCGCACCCAGCGACAGCGACGCGTCAGCGTACCCGCTGCACCGTGGACGTACGACCGCTATCGCCGGGACGACAGGCCCTACGGCTGCACCCGGGCGGCGCGGGACTCCAGGTAGCGGCGTTCGGCGAGGCTCGCGGTGGCCTTCGCCGCGCGGCGGTACAGGTCGTAGGCGGCGGCCGGGTCCCCGGTGCGCTCCAGCAGGTGCGCACGGACCGACAGCAGCCGGTGGTGACGCGCCATCCGCTCGTCCTCGTCCAGCGTCGCCAGCAGCTCCAGCCCGGCTTGCGGGCTCTTCGCCTCGGCGAGGGCGATGGCCCGGTTGAGGGTGACCATCGGGTTGGGCGCGATGCGTTCCAGGATCAGGTAGAGGGCGTGCACCTGCGCCCAGTCGGTCTCCTCGGCGGAGGCTGCGTCGTCGTGGGTGGCGGCGATCGCGGCCTGGAGCTGGTACGGCCCCAGCGACGGACCGGCCAGGGAGGCCCGGGCCAGAGCGGTGCCCTCGTCGACCAGCGCGCGGTCCCACCGCGTGCGGTCCTGCTCGGCCAGCGGCACGAGGTCGCCGGAGGCCGTGGTGCGGGCGTCGCGGCGGGCGTGGGTCAGCAGCATCAGCGCGAGCAGGCCGGTCACCTCGCCGTCCTCGGGCAGCTGCGCGTGCACCAGGCGGGTCAGCCGGATCGCCTCCCGGGCCAGGTCGGCCCGGTGCAGGGTGTCGCCTGACGAGGCGGTGTAGCCCTCGTTGAAGATCAGGTAGAGCACGTGCAGCACCACTCGGAGCCGCTCCTCGCGCTCCGGGCCCTGCGGCAGCGTGAAGGCGCTGTCGGCGGCCTTGATCCGCTGCTTGGCCCGGCTGATCCGGGCCGCCATCGTCGCCTCCGGCACCAGGAAGGCGCGCGCGATCTCGGCCGTGGTGAGACCCCCGACCGCGCGGAGCGTCAGGGCCGTCTGCGAGGCGGCCGTCAACGTGGGGTGGCAGCACAGGAAGAGCAGCACCAGGGTGTCGTCGGTGTTCGGGATCTCCTCCGGCGTGGCCTCGGCCAGGGACTCGGCGGCCACCGCCGTCTCGCGTTCGCGCCGGGCGTGGTCGCTGCGCAACTGGTCGACCAGTCGCCGGGAGGCCACGGTGGTCAGCCAGCCGCGCGGGTTGTCCGGCAGGCCCTCGGACGGCCACTGGACGGCGGCGGCGAGGACGGCCTCCTGGACGGCGTCCTCGCAGCCCTCGAACCGCCCGTAGCGCCGCACCAGCGCGCCGAGGACCTGCGGCGTGAGCTCACGCAGCAGGTCCTCCAGGGCCGTCGGCGCCGTCATGCCTCCAAGTGTCCGTCGGAGAACATCACCTGACGCACCTCGACGCCCAGACCCTCGATCGCGCAGTCCGGGATCCTGGCGGCCAGCTCGACCGCCCGCTCCTTGTTCTCGCAGTCGACCAGGTAGAAGCCGCCGAGGAACTCCTTGGACTCCAGGAACGGCCCGTCCGTCACCACCGGCTGCCCGTTGCGGACGGTGACCACGGCCGCCTGCGACGGGTCGACCAGCGCCTGGGTGGTGATCAGCTCGCCGGACTCCTTCAGCTCCGCGATGAACCGGCCGTGCCCCGCGCCGATCGCCGCCTTCTCCTCGTCGGTCAGCGCGTCCAGCACGGCCGGGTTGATGTGCATACTGATCAGGAACTTCATCTCGTACTCCTTGTCGTTCACCGGCCCCTCGCGGGGCCCGTCGACAGGTGGTCGGAGCCGCCGTCGCCGTCTTGACATCGGCGGAGCACAGAGCCGTCACACGCCGAGGGCGCGCTTCATCACCTTGCCCATGTCGTTGCGCGGCAGCGCCGTGACGTGGCGGACCTCGCGCGGGCGCTTGTGCGGGGCGAGATGCGCCGCGACGTGCGCCGCGAGCTCGTCGGCGGACGGCGGCGCGGCCGGGTCGGCCGGGACGATCCAGGCGACGACGCGCTCTCCCAGATCCGGGTCGGGCTCTCCGGTCACGGCGGCCTCGGCGACGGCCGGATGGTCCTGCAGCACGTTCTCGATCTCGCCCGCGCCGATCTTGTAGCCGCCGCTCTTGATCAGGTCGGTCGACTTGCGCCCGACGATGCGGACCGCGCCGTCGGGGTCGAGCACGGCCATGTCGCCGGTGCGGAACCAGCCGTCCTCGGTGAAGGCCTCCGCCGTCGCGTCCGGGCGGCCCAGGTAGCCGCTGAACAGGTTCGCGCCGCGCACCTGGACCTCGCCGACGGTCTCCCCGTCGCAGGCGTCCGCCGCCGCGAACGGCGCTCCCGCCTCGTCGACCAACCGCAGCTCCACGCCGTCGAGCGGCGTCCCTACGGTGCCGGGCCGGTGGTCCGCGCCCGGCCGGACGCTCGTGTTCATCAGCGTCTCCGTCATGCCGTACCGCTCGACCACACGGCGGCCGGTGGCCGACTCGATCGCGCGGTGGTCGCGGGTCGCCAGCGCGGCCGAGCCGGAGACCAGCAGCCGCGCGCCGGCCAACGCCTTGGCCAGCCCCGCGTCGCCCGCGTCCAGGTCCTGCGCGATCCGGTGGTACATCGTCGGCACGCCGAAGAGCATGGTCGCCCCGGACGCGAGCTCGTCCCGGACGCCCTCGGTGGAGAACCGCCCGAGGTGCCGCACGCTGCCGCCGCGCCGCAGCGGGCCGAGGATCCCGAGCACCAGCCCGTGCACATGGAACAGCGGCAGGGCGTGCACGAGCACGTCGTCGCCCGTCCACGACCAGGCCTCGGCCAGCGCGTCCAGCGTCGCGCGGACCGCGCGGCGCGGGATGACCGCGCCCTTCGGCGGGCCGGTGGTCCCGGAGGTGTAGATGACCAGCGCGGGCGACTCGTCGTCCGGTTCGGCGGGCCATGCCGCCCCGGGGTCGCCGGGCGAGAGCTCCGGGGTGACCACGCGCAGGCCGGCGAGCGCGCCGGGCAGCTCCTCGCCGGCGGCGGCGAGGACCAGCTCGGGCGTGCTGTCGCCGACGACGTGCGCGAGTTCGCGCTCCCCGCTCTTCGGGTTCAGCGGGACCACCGGCACGCCCGCGACGAGCGCGGCGACCGCGCCGACGGCCGTCTCCAGCGTCGGCGTCGACCACAACGCGACCCGCCGCGCCCCGCCGAGGCTCGCCGCG
>NZ_BBPP01000002.1:387797-412319 GCF_000787835.1 Streptacidiphilus melanogenes | reverse complement strand
GCGTCGACCACAACGCGACCCGCCGCGCCCCGCCGAGGCTCGCCGCGGTGGCGAGCGCGGCGGCGCGCAACCGCGCGTAGTCGAGCTCGCGCGCGCCGAAGCCCACCGCGGGCGCGGGGCCGCCGGCGGCGATCGCGGGGAAGAGGGGACCGGTGCTCACGTGCGTTCCTCCTGGGACCGAGGGCAGTGGCACCACGCTAGCCCGCCGGGCCCGGGGCCGGGGCCGGTCCCTTCAGCGCGCCTGCGGCGCCTTGCCCAGGACCCGGTCCAGGTACGGGTTGGCGAACAGGCCCGTCGGGTCGAGCTTGTCGCGGAGGGCGACGAAGGCGTCGAAGTGCTCGTAGCGCGGGCGCAGGGCGGTCGCGTCGAGGTCGTGCATCTTGCCCCAGTGGGGGCGGCCGCCGTAGGAGGAGAGGATGTCCTGGCAGGCCCGGAAGTACCGCTCGTGCGGCATGCGGTGGTACTGGTGGAAGGCGATGTAGCAGTTCTCCCGGCCCTGCGCGGTGGAGAGCCAGATGTCGTCCGCGGCCACGAAGCGGATCTCCAGCGGGAAGGACACCCGCTCGTCGTTGCGGTCGATCCAACTCTTGATCTCCCGCAGCGCGTCCGCCGCGTGCTCGCGCGGGATCGCGAACTCGCCCTCCAGGAAGCGGACCGGGCGGGACGAGGCGAAGATCTTGTAGGAGAGGTCGGTCCACTCCCGCGCCGACATCGCCTTCGCCGCGAAACGGGCGATCGGGCGGACGGTGGCGGGGAAGCGGGTCCCGATCCGGCAGAGCGCCTCGAAGCCGGGCCCGTTGAGGGCGTCGTCCAGGCGTGCGCTCAGCGCGCCGACGGGGGTGAGCGGCGTGGTGGCCGGCAGTCGGGTGAACCTGCGGGTCAGCGAGACCTCGCTGTGCGGGAACCAGAAGAACTCGAAGTGGTCGTGTCCGTCCGCGAGTTCCTGCATGTCCCGCAGCACCTCGGCGACGGGCTGCTGGGTGTCCTGCGCGCGCATCGCGAACAGCGGAACGCACTGCAGCGTCACCTTGGTGATGACGCCGAGGGCGCCGAGGCCGACCCGTGCGGCGGCGAACAGCTCCGGCTGCTCAGTGGCCGAACACCGCGTCACCGAGCCGTCGGCCAGGACGAGTTCGAGGGCGCGTACCTGCGTCGCGATGCCGCCGAAGCGGGTGCTGGAGCCGTGCGTGCCGGTGGAGATCGCGCCGGAGATCGTCTGCCGGTCGATGTCGCCGAGGATCTCCATGGCCAGGCCGTGCTCGGCGAGCAGCGGGTTGAGCTGCCACAGCGGCATGCCCGCGCCGACGGTGACCAGCCCGGACTCCGCGTCGACGGAGAGCGGCTGGTTCATCCGGTCCAGCTGGAGCTGGACGCCGGGCGCGACGGCGGTAGGGCTGAACGAGTGCCCGGAGCCGACCGCCTTGACCCGGTGCCCGTCACGGACCGCGGCCGCGACCTCCGCGGCCACCTCGTCCGCGTCGGCCGGCCGCGCGACCCGCACCGGGTGTGCCTGCTCGTTCCCTGCCCAGTTGCGCCACGCGTTCGTCATGACACGGAAGGGTGAACTTGTTCAGTTGTCCAAGTCAAGGGTCCAGGAGCCTTGACTTGGACAACTGAACAAGTCACGCTGCCGGACACAACGCGGGTTCGTACCAGCCCCGGCAGGTCCAGCGAGAGGCCCTTCGATGACGACCGAGACGCCCAGGAAGACCACGTCGCCCGCCACCTTCGACCAGCTCCAGCGGGCCACCGCGGCGCTGCGGCCCCCGTTCGCCGTCATCGACCTCGGCGCGCTGCGCGCCAACTCCGAGCGGATGGTGGCCCGCGCGGGGGGCAAGCCGATCCGGCTGGCCAGCAAGTCGCTGCGCTGCCGCCCGCTGATCGAGGACGTGCTGCGCACCCCCGGCTACCGCGGCATCCTGGCGTTCACCCTGCCCGAGGCCCTCTGGCTGGCGCGCACCACGGACGAGTCGCTGGGCGACATCCTCGTCGGCTACCCGTGCGCCGACGCTGACTCGCTGCGCGAGCTCGCCGCCGACGAGCGCGCCGCCGCGCGGATCGCGGTCATGGCCGACTCCGTGGAACACCTGGACCTGATCACCGGCGCCGCCGAGGCTGCGGCGGCGAACGGGCCGCGGGTGCGCGTCTGCCTCGACCTCGACGCCTCGCTGCGGCTGCTCGGCGGCCGCATCCACCTCGGCATGCGCCGCTCGCCCCTGCACGACCCCGCCGCCGCAGGCGCGCTGGCCTGCGCGGTCGTGGCCAGGCCGCGCCTGCGGTTGGTCGGCGTGATGTCCTACGAGGGCCAGATCGCCGGGCTCGCGGACAACCAGCCCGGCTCGCCGCTGATGCGCGCCGGGGTGCGGCTGATGCAGCGCCTGTCCGCGCAGGAGCTGCGCATCCGCCGCGCGGCCGCGGTGCGGGCCGTCCAGGACGTCGCACCGCTGGAGTTCGTCAACGGCGGCGGCACCGGCAGCCTCGAGGCCACCTCGTCCGAGGAGGCCGTCACCGAACTCGGCGCCGGCTCCGGCCTGTACGCGCCGCGCCTGTTCGACCACTACCGGGCCTTCACCCCGCACGCCTCCGCGTACTTCGCCCTGACCGTCACCCGCCGTCCCGCCCCCCGGCACGTCACCGTCCTCGGCGGCGGCTGGATCGCCTCCGGCCCGGCGGGCGCGGACCGGCTGCCGACCCCCGTCTTCCCGCCCGGCCTGCGCCTCGTCGGCACGGAGGGCGCGGGTGAGGTGCAGACGCCCCTCGTCGGCGACGCGGCGGACGGCCTGCGCCTCGGCGACCGGGTCTGGTTCCGCCACGCCAAGGCGGGCGAGCTGTGCGAGCGGGTGGACCGCCTCCACCTCGTCGAAGGCGACCGCATCGTGGGCGAGGCCCCCACCTACCGGGGCGAGGGCCACGCCTTCTTGTAGCGTGCCCCGCACGAACGCCTGCGTTCCCTCTGTCGTTCTCTGCACCAGGAGTCACTCATGTCCCGCCGATCGGCCGAGGAGCGTCGCGAGGAGCTGATCGAGGCGGCGATCAAGGTGATGATCCGCGAGGGCGTCGCGAAGGCGACGACCCGCGCGATCGTCGCCGAGGCGGGCCTGCCGCTCGGGGCGTTCCACTACTGCTTCCGCTCCAAGGAGGAGCTGCTGCAGAGCGTCGTCGAACGCATCATGCAGGGCGCGCTCGCGCCCGCCGTCGCGGCGGGCGTCGAGGGCGCGTCTGTCGCAGAGGTCGTCCGGGACACGCTCCACGCCTACTGGGACCGCATCCGCGCGACGCCCGAGGAGCACCTGCTGACGTACGAGCTGACCCAGTACGCCCTGCGCCAGCCCGGCCTCGCGGAGGTGGCCCGCCACCAGTACGGCCGCTACCTCGAGGTCAACCGCGAGTCCCTCGCCACGATGGCCCGCCTGGCGGGCTTCGAGTGGTCGGTCCCCCTCCCCACCCTCACCCGCTACGGCCTCGCGGTCCTGGACGGCCTCACCCTCAACTGGCTCATCGACCGCGACGACGAGGCCGCGAGCGCGGCACTGGACGAGTACGCCCAGTACCTGATCTCCGTGGCGCTGGCGCCCCGGTAGGGGCGTGGGGCTGTGTCGATCCGCGGCTGGCGTCCGCGCGGCGGAGCCGCATGTCCGCAGGGCCCCGCGCCCCTGGGGTAGGTGCGACGATCCGTCAGCGCTTCAGGCGCAGGTCGTGGACGCGGAGCTGGAGGGCGGCCAGGTCCAGCAGAGGGGTCTCGACGCCCAGGTCCCGCGCGCGTGCGGTGAGGTCGCCGAGGATGTGGTCCCCCTCCGTCGGCAGCCCCGCTGCCGTGTCGCGGTAGAGGGAGGCGGTGTCCGTCGAGTCCGCGCGGGTGAGGCTTGCCGCGATGCGGTCGCGTTGGGCGTTCGGAAGGGGGTGGCCGGCGGCCGCGGCGACCGCCGCCGCCTCGGCGAGGAGCGCGGGGCCCAGCCACGCGCCGCCCGCGGTGACGATCTCGCCGACGGAGCCGCGCATCAGCGTGGTCAGAGCGCCGAGCGTGCTGATGAAGACCCACTTGTGCCACATCACGCCGCGGATGTCGGGGGAGACGGTGACCGCGAACCCGGCGTCGGACAGCTCCTTGCCGATGCGCTCGACGCGCGCACTCGTCCCACCCGCGGGCTCGCCGATCGCCATGTCCGCGATGACGCTCTCGCTGAGGCGGTCCAGCACCCGGACGTCGCCGAAGATGCGGACCATGCCGCCCAGCACCGCGTCCGCGCCGAACCGGTGCTCGATCACGTCGAGGTGGGCCATGCCGTTGAGGAAGGGGACGATCACGGTGCCGGGGCCGACCGCCGGCGCGACGTCCTCCAGGGCCGGGGCCAGCGCGCCCGCCTTCACCGAGAGCAGCACCACGTCGTAGGGGCCGTCGATCCCGCCCGGCTGCACGAGCTGCGGGCGGAGCTCCTGCTCGGGGCCGCGCAGGCCCGCGCCGACGATCCGCAGGCCGCGTTCGCGCAGCGCCGCCGCGCGGCGGGGGCGCACCAGAAAGGCGACGTCCCGCCCGGCGAGGGCCAGCCGCCCGCCGAAGAAACCCCCGGTGGCCCCTGCCCCGACGACGAGGATCCGCATGGTGTCCGCCCTCCCACTGCCCGCGATCTTGTGACGTCCCCAGGCGACAACAGGGGGACCGCCGCGGGTATTTCCGCGCTCAGGCGGACGGCTGCCAGGGCGGCGTCTGGTTCCAGGACCATCGCGGCATCGGCGCGGCGTCGATCGGCGGCGGGTTCTCGCCGGAGTAGATCAGGGCCATCCGGCTGCCCCACTCGATGTAGTAGGTGAAGACGGCGCGGAACTCCGGGTCCGTCGGCAGGCCGACCTCGTCCGCGGAGTCCATCAGCAACGCCACCCAGCGTCGCCGCTGCTCCTCGGTGATGTGACGGCCCAGGTGCCGGCCGGCCATGTGCGGGTGGCCGCCACGCTGCTCGGAGTAACCCCTCGGGTCGTCCTGGCCGCCGAAGACCTCGGCCAGCCAGAGGGCGACGTGCTGAGGGTGCTCGGCGTCCATCCCGGCGAAGAGGGGCGCCAGCAGCGGGTCGCTGAGGACGTGCTTGCCGTAGAACGTGGCGGTGAGGCGCTGCAAGGCCTCCAGTCCGCCGGCCCATTCGAGGATCGAAGGGGTCGCCGGCCTGTCTGCTTTCTCGTGGTGCTCGCTCACGAGAGTTCTCCTCTTGCGGGGGCTCCTTTGTAATCATGATTACGTCGTTGCAGGAGCCCGCGCAAGCGGTTCGGGCACTTCGGCCGAACGCGGCCGTCAGTTCAGCGACGGGCTGGCGCCGCGCCAGGCGTCGAGGCCGGCCTGGGAGGCGACCCGGGCCTGGTTGAAGGTGCGCTGGGCCATCTCGGTCGGCGCGGTCTCCCAGCTCTGGACCCAGCGGCGTCCGGCCATGGCGAGCGAGAAGCCGACCATCGCGGCGCCGGCCGCGACGACCAGCGCGCCGAAGCCGGTCATGGCGGCACCGGCTGCGAGCAACTGGGTGTTGGGGCGGAAGCCCGGGTTGGTGCTGCTGTTCGTCATCTGCATCGTGCTCATGGGACCACGATGCGCGCACCCGCCCCGTCCCGCATGTCGGGTACGGCGTCAGTGGGACGCGGCCTCGTCGGCCGTCTCCCCGGCGCCCTCTGCGCCGGTCGCGCCCACCGGAAGGGGCTCCGCACCGGAGGCGACCACGGTGGTGGTCTCCACCCTGCGGCTGGTCTGCGCGACGAACGCGCCGACCAGCACCAGTCCGCCGCCCAGCAGCTGCGGAGTCGACAGGTGCTCGCCGAGCAGGAACCAGGAGAGCACCGTCGCCACGACCGCCTCCAGGAAGGCGATCACGGAGGCGACCGGCGCGGAGAGCCGGCTGACGGAGGCGACCCCGGTCAGGTAGGCGACGACGGTCGAGACCAGCACCATCCACAGCGCGAGCACCACCGCGGGGACGTGCCGCGAACCCATCACGGCCTCGCCGCCCAGCACGTGCCACGGCAGCGTCCACGGCTGGGCCAGTGGGGTCACCAGCAGCGCGCCGATCAGCAGGCCGAAGCCGCTGAGCGCGATCGGGTCGATCCGCTCGGCGGGGTGCTCCACGGCGGAACGCCCGGCCTTCTCCGAGATGACGAAGTAGCCGACCTGCGAGCAGGCCGCGCCGAGCCCGAACAGGACCCCGATCGGGTCCAGTCCGCCGAGGCCGGTCCACACCTCGACGACGAGCGCGAGCCCGAGCGTCGCGGTCAGCGCGCCCAGGGCGGCCGCCCGGGTGATCGGCCGCCGCTGCACGAAGCGCACGTACGCGAGCAGCAGGGAGGGGCCGAGGTACTCCAGCAGCATGGCGATCGCGACCGGCACGCGGGAGATGGCGAAGAAGTAGGAGACCTGCACGAGCGTCACACCGAGCAGCCCGAACCCCAGCAGCAGCCACGGCTGGCGGCGCAGCAGGCCGCGGTGCCGGATGGTGACGGGCAGCAGCACGAGGGCGGAGCCGGCCATGCGCACCCACACCACCTGCAACGGGCTGAGCCCCGCCTCGATCAGCGGTTTCGCGGCGACTCCGGAACCACCGAAGGCGAACGCGCTGACCAGCGCGAGGGGCAGCCCGAGGCTGGAGCGGGAGGAGCGGGTGTGCATGCCCGCATTGTGGCAGGGGGCCGGACCATTTGACAGCGGCGTCTCACGCTGACGCTACTGACTCGCCGGTAGCCGTCTCAGTGCTCCGGCCCCAGGCGCCGGGCCAGGGCCTCAAGGTGACCGCGCCTCTAGGTGACCGCGCCCCGCTCCGCGAAGCGCGACTGCTCCCACTCGCCGCTGGACAGGACCTGACGGATCGCGTCCGCCGCGTCCCAGACGTCCGCGTGCGAGACGTACAGCGGGGTGAAGCCGAAGCGCATGATGTCCGGCTCACGGAAGTCGCCGATGACGCCGCGGGCGATCAGGGCCTGGACCACCGCGTAGGCGGACGGGTGGCGCAGCGAGATCTGGCTGCCGCGCTCGTCCGCTGCCCGCGGCGTGACCGACTCCAGGCCGAGCGCGTCCGTCAGGCGCAGGAAGAAGGAGGTGAGGCTCAGGCTCTTGGCCCGGACCCGGGCGAGGTCCACGTCCGCCCAGACGTCGAGGGCCGCGTCCAGGCCCGCGAAGCTCAGCAGCGGCGGGGTGCCGGTCAGGAAGCGGCCGATGCCGTCCGCGGGACGGTAGTCGGGGGACATCGCGAACGGCTCCGCGTGGCCGAACCAACCGCTGAGCGGCTGCCGCGCCGTGGCGTGGTGACGCCGCGCCGCGTAGAGGAACGCGGGCGCGCCGGGGCCCCCGTTGAGGTACTTGTAGCCGCAGCCGACGGCGAAGTCAGCGCCGCAGGCGTCCAGTTCGACCGGGAGTGCGCCGACGGAGTGGCACAGGTCCCAGATCATCAGCGCGCCCGCGGCGTGCACCTGCTCGGTGACCGCGGCCATGTCCTGGAGTCGCCCGGTGCGGTAGTCGACGTGGGAGAGGAGCACCACGGCGGTGTCCTCGTCGAGCAGCTCCGTGAGGGACGGCGCGTCGCGTCCGATCAGCAGACGCCGCGCGGGGGCGAGGCCCTCGGTCATGTAGAGGTCCGTCGGGAAGCTGCCCACCTCGCTGACGACGGTCGACCGGCCGGGGTTCAGCCGCAGCGCCGCGCTGAGCACCTTAAACAGGTTGACCGACGTCGAGTCGCAGACGACGACCTGGTCCGGTGCGGCGCCGACCAGCGGGGCGAGGCGGTTGCCGAGGCCGCGTGGGAGGTCGTACCAGCCGGCCTCGTTCCAGCTGCGGATCAGGCCCCGGCCCCACTCCTCCTCGATCATGCGGCGCACCCGCTCCGGCGTGTGCGCCGGGAGTGCGCCCAGCGAGTTGCCGTCGAGGTAGAGGACGTCCTTCGGGAGCGTGAAGCGGTCCCGGAACCCGCCGAGCGGGTCGGCGGCGTCGAGTTCCAGCGCGTCCTTCCGCGTCGGCGCGCTCACAGGGCCGGTCACAGCGCGTCCCGCACGGCCCAGAGGTCCGGGAAGACGTCCTGCTCGGCCGCGTGCCGCAGCCAGCTCAGGCCGCTGGACCCGCCGGTGCCGGGCTTCGCGCCCATGCAGCGCTTGACCGCCGACAGGTGGCGCTGGCGCCATCGGGTGACCCGCTCGGCGACGTCCATCAGCAGCTCGGCGAGGGCGCACACGTCGACCTGCTTGGGGTCGGCGTACGCGGCCAGCCACGCGGCGACGGGGGAGGAGACGTCCAGGCCGCGCCGCTCCACGTAGGCGAGCGCGTCGTCGTACAGGCTCGGGGATTCCAGCGTGCGGCGCAGGTCGGCGTGGACGTCCGGGTGGCCGGCGTACAGGCGCAGCAGCCGCTCGTGCTTGTTGCCGATCATGAACTCGAGGTGCAGGAACGTGTAGGACTGGAACCCGCTGGCCTCCCCGAGCACCGGCCGGAAGGAGTTGAACTCCACCGGGGTCATCGTTGCCAGCAGCTCCCAGGAGTTGACCAGCACGTCCTGCGCGCCCAGGCCGCGACGCAGCGCGGACATCGCCGTCGGCAGGTCGTCGACGCGCAGTGCCTCCTGCGCGCGGGTCCACTCGTGCCGGATCAGGCCGAAGAGCAGCTCCATCACCTGCGTGGCGACGATGAAGGTGGTCTCGGCCGGCTCCTCGCTGAGCGGGTGGAGCAGCGCGTGCAGGGTGTCGATCCCCGCGTAGGCGGCGTAGGGCGTCGTCGCGGCGGCGAAGTCGACCTTGGGTGTGGTCGGTTCGCCGAGCGTGGTTGCGGGCGTCGCAGGCATGGGTGGGTCCTCCAGGCGCGGTGGGCACTTTCATTCTGCTGCCGGTGGCCGTCTCGTTGAATGGGCGACGGGCTGCCCCGGCGGCAAACGGCTTAGCCTGGAGAAGGTGATGAGCCGATTGGCTTAGTGATCGGAAAGTGTGAGGTGAGGGGCGTGCTGGACGCGGTCGACCGGCGCCTGCTGGCGGAGCTGCAGGAGGACGCCCGGCTGTCCTTCAACGAGCTGTCGCGGCGGGTGAACCTGTCCTCCCCGGCGGTCGCCGAGCGGGTCCGCCGCCTGGAGGCGTCCGGCGTGCTGACCGGCTACCACGCAGAGGTCGACCTCGGCCGGGCCGGCCGGGTGGTCTCCGCGTTGGTGCAGGTCCAGTGCTACGGCCCGCGCTGCGTCCTGCGGGACCCGTCGGTCGCGAAGTGGCCGGAGGTGCTTCAGCTGCACCGGGTCACCGGCGGCGCCTGTTGCGTGCTGATGGTGGCGGTCGCCACCATGGCGGAGTTCGAGGAGCTGATCGACCGGCTCGCCGAGTACGGCCAGCCGTCGAGCACAATGATCCTCTCGACCCCGCTGCGCTGGCGGCCGGTCGAGCCGGTGTGAGGTCTCCAGAGGGGGAGTGGGCGGGATGCCGGACGAGGACGCACTGCGGGCGCTGCGGCTGGAGGCCGACCGCACGCACGCGTACGGGAGCCACCCGGAGCAGGTGGTCGACTTCCTGCTGCCGCAGGGCGGCGGGCGCGGCGGCGAGGGCAAGACGCTGGTGGTCCTCTTCCACGGCGGCTTCTGGCGCCCCCGCTGGGACCGCCACCACACCGCGCCGCTGGCCGAGGCGCTGGCGGCCGAGGGCTACCTGGTCGCCGTCCCCGAGTACCGCCGCACGCCCGGCTGGCCGGAGATCTTCGACGACGTCGCGGTCTGCACCGAGGCCCTCGCGATGATGGCCCTCGCGGAGGGCGTGCGCCCGGCGCGCACGGTCTATGTGGGCCACTCGGCGGGCGGGCACCTGGCCCTGTGGGCGGCGGCCCGCCGCCGTCTCCCGGCCGGCTCGCCCTGGCGCTCCGAGGGACGGCCCGACGCGGTCGTCTCCCTCGCCGGCTGCGCGTCGCTGCGCCTCACCGACGAGTGGAACCTGGGAGGCGGCGCGGCCCGCGCCATGATGGGCGGCGGCGTCGACGCGCTGCCCTCCCGCTACGCGGACTGCGACCCGGCGGCGCTGCTCCCGCTGGGCGTCCCGGTCACCCTCGTCCACGGCGCGGAGGACGACGACGTCCCGCCGACCATGTCCCGCGCGTACGCCCACGCCGCGCGCGAGGCGGGTGACGAGGTCCACCTGGTGGAGTTGGCGGGCGTCGAGCACTTCGGCGTCATCGATCCGGGCTCCGTGGCCTGGCCGCACCTGCTGGCGGCCCTGGAGGTCTGAGGCCGCGGGGGCGCCGTACCGGTCGCAACGGACGCGCGGCGCCGAACACGTGAGCTGGGGCTACCCCGTCCGTGGGCATGCCATTCCCGCTCGTTCGGGGAATACCACCCCCGTGCGCCACCCCCCACCCTGGAAGCGTCGATCCGCACCCAGGGGAGGACCCCAGACATGTCCGTCGACGCTGGTATTGACGCCACGTCAGACAACGCCGCAGAGCAGGGCGCGCAGTCCGCGCTCAACACCGCCGCGGCAAAGAACCTCGCCACCACTACCAAGACACCCCCGCAGATGCAGGGCATCACCTCCCGGTGGCTGCTCAGGATGCTGCCGTGGGTGGAGGTCTCCGGCGGCACCTACCGGGTGAACCGCCGGCTGAGCTACGCCACCGGGCGCGGGCGGCTGAGCTTCGCGCAGACGGGGGCACAGACGCGGATCGTGCCGCCGACCCTCGTCGAACTGCCGCTGCTGCGCGGCTTCGAGGACGCGGCGCTGCTCGGCGAGCTGGCCTCGCGCTTCGGGCAGCGGGACTTCGAGCAGGGCGAGGTCCTGGCCGAGTACGGCGAGGTCGTCGACCACGTGATGGTGATCGCGCACGGCAAGGTCAACAAGGTCGGCACCGGCAAGTTCGGCGACAGCCAGGCGGTGCTCGGGGTGCTCGCCAACGGCGACCACTTCGGCGACGAGGCCCTGGTGCGCGACGACGCGCTGTGGGAGTACACGGTGAAGGCGGCGACGTCCGGCACGCTGCTGACGCTGCCCCGCCAGGCCTTCGCGGACCTCCTCGGGCGCTCGCCCGAACTGCGCTCCCAGGTCGAGGCGTTCACCGCAGCCGGGGCCGCCGCGCAGGACTCGCACGGGCAGGCGGCCATCGAGCTCGCGGCCGGCCACGACGGCGAGCCGGAACTGCCCGGCACCTTCGTGGACTACGAACTCGCGCCGCGCGAGTACGACCTGAGCGTCGCCCAGACCGTGCTGCAGGTGCACACGCGCGTGGCCGACCTCTACAACAAGCCGATGAACCAGATCGAGCAGCAGCTCAAGCTGACCATCGAGGCCCTGCGCGAACGCCAGGAGCACGAGATGATCAACAACCGCGAGTTCGGTCTGCTGCACAACGCCGACCACGACCAGCGCCTGCAGACCCACGGCGGCCCGCCCACCCCGGACGACATGGACGAACTGCTCGCCCGGCGCCGCGGCAACAAGTTCTTCCTGGCGCACCCGCGGGCCATCGCCGCCTTCGGGCGCGAGTGCAACAAGCGGGGGCTCTACCCGGAGTCGGTCGACGTGGCCGGCGACCGGATCCCGTCCTGGCGCGGCGTGCCGATCTTCCCGTGCAACAAGATCCCCATCAACGGCGGCCACACCAGCTCGATCCTGGTCATGCGGACCGGGGAGGACGAGCAGGGGGTCGTCGGTCTGCACCAGACGGGACTGCCGGACGAGTACGAGCCCAGCCTCTCGGTCCGGTTCATGGGCATCAACGAGCGGGCCGTCATCCAGTACCTGGTGAGCGCCTACTACTCGTGCGCGGTGCTCGTCCCCGACGCGCTCGGGGTGCTGGAGAACGTCGAGGTCGCCCGGCCGCGCGGCTGAGCGGCAGGCGGAGGGGAGGGGACCCGAGGGAGGCATGTGAGCTGGACCGACACGTTCATCCTGGTCGGCACGCTGGTGGTGTGCGGCATCGCGCTCTGGCTGCTGCAGCACTTCGTTCCGCACCGGATGCGGGAGTCGCACAACGACGTGGCGGGGTTCATCTTCGCGGCGGTCGGCGTGCTCTACGCGGTGCTGCTGGCCTTCGTGGTCGTCGCGGTCTGGCAGAACGTGGACTCGGCGCGGCAGACCACGTTCAAGGAGGCCGACGCGCTGGCCGGGGTGTACTGGATCTCCCGTGAGCTGCCGCTCCCGGTGGGGTCGCAGGTCGAACACGACACGCTCGAGTACGCCAAGACCGTCCAGGACACCGAGTGGCCGCTGCTGGCCGAGCACCGGAGCAGTCCGCAGGCCACGCAGCTGGTCTACGACATGCGCGCGAAGATCTTCGGTTTCACCCCGGCCGACGCGCGGCAGCAGGTGCTCTACGAGCACGCCGTGTCCCACGTCGAGGACCTGGCCTCCGAACGGAGGGCCCGGCTGACCGAGGTCGACGACTCGGTGCCGACCATCATGTGGGTCGCGCTGATCGCCGGGGGACTGCTGACCGTCGCGTTCACCTATCTCTTCGGGCTGTCCAACACGCTGGCCCACGGCCTGATGGTGCTGACGCTCACCGCGTTGGTCGTGGTCTCGCTGCTCCTGATCAAGGAGATGGACTTCCCGTTCACCGGCGTCACGAGGGTCGAGCCGACGGCCTTCGAAGTGTTTCTGAGCCGGCTGCCACCGCCGCGTTGACACGCGTCGCAAGCCGGCCGAGCCACGTCGAAAGGAGGAGGGAAAGAGGACAGCTGCTGTCCTAGTTCGGATCTACTGTGGGGACCACGGAAGTTCGAGAGCCAGCCAGCCCGAGAGAACCGAGGTGGTCCCCATGCCGACCGTCGTCAACGCCGAGTCCGACGAGCGCGACGCCCTGCTGAACTTCATCGAGGCGCAGCGCGCCGCCGTCCGACGCGCCGTCGGCGGTCTCACACGTGAGCAGCTGACGGCCCGGCCGACCTTCAGCGAGCTCACCCTGGGCGGCCTGGTCAAGCACCTGGCCGAGGTCGAGAGCAACTGGACCAGGGTGATCCTGGCCGGCCGCGAGCCACTGGTGGAGCGCGACATGAGCACCTGGGGCGACTCCTTCCGGCTGCTCGACGGCGAGGAGCTCGCCGACACGCTGAAGTTCTGGGACGAGGTCGCCGCCGAGACCGCCGAGATCGTCGGGGCGCTGCCGGGCCTCGACGTCACCGTCCCGCTGCCGGACAAGCCCTGGAACCCGAAGGGCGCGCGCCGCTCCGCCCGCTGGATCCTGCTGCACCTGATCGAGGAGATCGGCCGCCACGCCGGCCACGCCGACTTCCTGCGCGAGGCCACCGACGGCGCCACCGCGTTCTCGCTGCTCAGCCCGGAGCAGCTGCGCCCGAACGACTGAGTGTCCGTCATGCGGATCTGGGGCCCCCGGCTTTTCGGCCGGGGGCTTTCCGTGTGCCCTGTAACGTCCCGCGCGGCCCGTCGCGTCGAAGGGGTGCAAGGGAACGACGGGGACCGACGGACCGGACGGCGGGGGCGTGCATGAGGGCGGCGGACGAGCAGGACTATCTGGACTTCGCCACCGCGCGGGCGGGGGCGCTCTACCGGTCGGCGAGCCTGCTCACCTCCGGGGACGCGTACCTGGCCGAGGACCTGGTCCAGGAGACGCTCGGGCGGATGTACGCGCACTGGCGTCGCGTGTCCGCCGCGGACAACCCCGCGGCGTACGCGCACACCGTGCTCGTGCGCGTCTTCCTCAGCCACCGGCGCCGGCGCAGCTCGGCGGAGCAGCCCTCAGGGGCGCTGCCGGAAGGGGTGGCGGCCGAGGGGGACGCCACCCTGCGCCTGATGCTGCTCGACGCGCTGGCCCGGCTCGGCCCGCGCGACCGGGCGGTGCTGGTGCTGCGCTACTGGGAGGACCGCAGCGTCGAGGAGACGGCCCGCACGCTGCGGACCTCCGCGGGCGCGGTGCGGACGCAGAGTTCACGCGCCCTCGGCCGCCTCCGCGCCGTCCTCGGCGACTCCCTGCCGGACCTCGCGCGTTCATGACGACAACTCAGAAATGGTGGCAGCCATGTCTTTCGAAGACAGGTTCGCGCAGTCGCTGCGCGACACGGGGGAGGACCTCACCCCCAACGACCTGACCCGACTCGTCAACGGCGGTGTCACCGACGGCCGCAGGCGCCGTCGCCGCCGCAACGCCGCCGTCGCCGGCGGCTCCGCGGCCCTCGCCCTGGTCGCGGTCGGCGCGGCGGTGGCGCCGTCGATGCTCGGCGCCTCGAGGACCGCCCACACGGTCGCGAACCCGGCGGCCGGCCCGTCGATGTCGCTGACCGCCGCCGCACGGCCGGTGAGCGACGCGGCGCGGGCCCGGCAGATGGTCAGCACGCTGGAGGGCCTGCTGCCCAAGGGCGGCAGGATCACCGACGCCGTCGGGCGCTGGAGCCTCAAGGTTCCAGGCGGCGACGCCGCGTTCGTCGCTCCCCTGGCGTCGGTCGTCTACGACGACGGCAAGGGCGCCTCGTCGATCGAGGTCGGACTGGACCGCTACCCCAAGGGCGAGGCGCCGGTGCCCACCTGCGGGAGCCCGGCGGACGTCCCCAACGACGTGTGCCATGTCTACCGGCTGCCCGGCGGCGCGCGGCTGCTGATCGACCAGGGCTACGAGTACCCCTCGCGCGGGAGCGGCACCAAGGACTGGCACGCCGTGCTGGACCTGCCGGACGGCACCCACGTCGAGATGGACGAGTGGAACGCCCCGGCCGAGAAGGGCGCAGGCGTCACTCGCGCCACGCCACCGCTCTCCGCCGACCAGCTCAGGGCGGTCGTCACCAGCAAGGCCTGGCAGCCGCTGCTGGCCGCCGTCCCGACGCCGAAGCCACGGAAGTAGCCCGGTACCTCGCCGCGCGGAGCCGCCGTTCGCCGGTGTGGACCGGACCGGGCTCGGCTAGCCTGGGCGGATGCCGCTGAGCATCCGTCCGTACCGCCCGGCGGACCGGGAGGACCTGTACGGGATCTGCGTCCGCACCGGGGACAACGGTGCGGACGCGAGCTCGTTGTACCCGGATCCGCGCATCCTGCCGGACATCTTCGTCGGTCCCTACCTCGCGCAGGAGCCCGAGCTGGCGTACGTCGTGGCCGACGACGCGGGCCGCGCGCTCGGCTACGTCCTCGGGACCGCCGACACCCGGCGGTTCGTCGCCCGATACCTCGACGAGTGGCTCCCGGCCGTCGCCGACCGCTACCCCGACGACGGGGACGGCCGCGGCCACGAGCTGCGCCACCCCGAGGCGATGCTCGCCCCGGGCGTCGACGCCTACCCCGCCCACCTGCACATCGACCTGCTCCCGGAGGCCCAGGGGCAGGGCTTCGGGCGAGAGTTGATCCGGGTCTTCCTCGCCGCGCTGCGCGAGCGCGGCGTCCAGCGGGTGCATCTCGGCATGGGCGCGGCCAACCACAGCGCGCGCGTGTTCTACGACCGCCTCGGCTTCGAGGAGTTGGCCCGCCCCACGCCGAGCCTCGTGGTCCTCGGCCGCAGTACGGCTGAGGACGGCCTCACGGCACCCGCGGGAAGCGGGACCTCAGCTCCCAGAACGTGAGGTTGTGGTCCAGCTCGTCGTGCAGGTCGACCAGGTCGGCGAGCAGGTCCTGGAGGAAGTCCCGTGCCTCGCGGCGCAGTTCGCCGTGGTCGACGACCAGCGGGCGCTCGTCGCGGATCCAGTCCGCGCGCAGCTCGACCCAGTCGCCGCGCCGGGAGAACCGCAGCCGGTCCGTGGACTCGGTGAAGTCCAGCTCGGCGCGGGGCGCCCGCAGCCCCGGCAGCACCTTGTCGAGCTCCTCGACGATGTCGCAGAGCGCCCAGGCGAAGTCCAGCACCGGCACCCACCCCCACCGCGTGGACAGGTCCCGGCCGCCCTCGCCCTCGACGAACACGTCCCCGCAGAACAGGTCGTGCCGGAGCACCCGCGCGGGCGCGGTCGCGTAGTCCGTCTGCGGCGGGTCGGGGAAACGGGGGGACAGGGAGTAGCCGAGCTCGATCACCACTCGATTAAACCGCTCGCGCGCCCGCGGCGGACGGCGGGATCATGTGACCCATGTCCGTGAACCCTGTGGCCGTCAGCGTCCGGGGCGTCGTCGTACCCGACGCCGAGCTGCAGTGGCGCTTCTCCCGGTCCTCCGGACCGGGGGGCCAGCATGTCAACACCAGCGACAGCCAGGTCGAGCTCCGCTATCCGCTCGCCGCGAGCGCCGCGCTGCCCCCGGTGTGGCGCGAGCGCGCTCTGGAGCGGCTGGCAGGCCGCCTCGTCGACGGCGTCGTCGTGGTCCGCGCCTCCGAGCACCGCTCCCAGTGGCGCAACCGGGAGACGGCGGCGGTCCGCATGTCAGCGCTGCTGACGGAGGCCGTCGCCCCGCCGCCGCGCGCCCGCCGTGCGACGAAGCCCAGCCGCGGGATGGTGGAACGCCGCCTCGAGAACAAGCGCCGCACCGCCGAACGCAAGCGCTCGCGCGGCTCCGTGCGCGACTACTGAGGTTCGGCACTCGCCTCACCTGGCAGCACCCCAGGGGGCGCGAGGCTGTACCGATCTGCGGCTCCTCCCCCAGCCTTCGGCCGGGAGGTGCCCCGGCGCGGGCGCGACAAGCCACCCTGGGCGTTGAGGTCCCGAGCGAGCAGGGCCATCCGCCTGGGTTGGCTTTCTCGCGCCCGCGCGGAGGAGCCGCAGATCGGTACAGCCTCGCGCCCCTGGGGCAGGTGCAACCGGGCGTGAGTGCGCTGCTAGCCCAAGTGCCGGTACTGGCCGCGGAAGTACAGGAGGGGTCCGCCCGTCGGTGCGCCGACGTGGGCTTCGAGGACGTGGCCGAGGACGAGAATGTGGTCCCCGGCGGGTATGCGGTCCACCGTGCGGCATTCGACCGTGGCCAGCGCGCCGGTGACCAGCGGGGCGCCGCTCGCCGGGCCGCGGGTGTGGGGGACCTCGGCGAAGAGCAGGCGGTCGCTGACGCGGCCCTTCATCGCGAAGCGCGCAGCGGTCGTGCGCTGGTCGGCGGAGAGGATCGACACCGCCCAGCGGTCGACGCGGGAGAGGGTCTCCTCCATGCGGGAGTCCTCGCGGACGGAGACCAGCACCATGGGCGGTTCGAGGGAGACGGAGAGGAACGCCGTCGCGGTCATGCCGACGTCCTCGCCGCGCGGGCCCTCCTCGGGGTCGTGGGCGGTCACCAGGACGACGCCGGAGGCGAGCTGGCCCAGGGCAGCCCGGAACTCCTCCGGGGATGCCTCAGGGCCGTCCAGCGCGTTCGCGGGGACGGAGGTGGTGGCGGTGGCTGCGGCGTCGTACACGTAGGGCACGCTATCTGCGCTCGCCCCCGGCTCGCATCGGACCTTGGGCTTAGGACGGGCGTCTGATTGCTCACGTTGCGGATGGACAGCGGAGCGAACTCCGGTTCGATCAAGGATTACACACGTCAGGCGTGTGAGTTGAGTCACAAGTGGCATCGATTTGCTGACCCAGAGTGTCTATTGATGTGCACCCTGTGATTCAGTTTGTCTGGCAGTCCGACCATCTGCGCCCAGTAGCTTCCAGTACCTTCGCAGCACCCCGCAGTACCGTCGGACACAGCCGTCGAGGGAGGGAGGCAAGGCGATGGAAACCGAGCCGGAGCCCTACGTCCGTCTCGCGACCCTGCGTACCCTCCACCGTGTCATCGCCGACCTGAACGCCGCCCGCAGCCTCGCCGGGACGCTGCAGGCCGTGGTCGAGGGGGCGGTGACGGGCCTCGGCTTCAACAGCGCCGTGGTCAACATGGTCCGGCCGGACGGGGATCTGGTCGTCGCCGCCGTGTGGGAGCTCGGCGTCGAGGGTGAGGCCGACGAGGGCATCAACAGCCTCCTCGGGCAGATCGGCTCGCGTGAGTCCTGGAACCGCCTGCTCAACGCGGGGGACAGCTGGGGGAGCCTGGTCTTCGTGCCGCACGACCGCGGCTGGGCCCGGCCCGTGGACATACCGATCTGGGGCGGCGGGCAGGCCTTCGTTCCGGCGGGCGCCTGGCACCCGGACGACATGCTGCTCGCCCCGATGTACAGCTTCGGAGGCGAGCTCCTGGGCGTGCTCTCCGTGGACCGGCCGCGCAACGGGCGGCGGCCGGGGCCGTGGACCCGCGAGGCGCTGGAGATGTTCGCGCAGCAGGCCGGCATCGCCATCGGCAACGCGCGGCTGCGCGCCGAGATGCAGCGCGCGCTGGTCCGGCTGGAGCGCGAGCAGCAGGCGCTCGGCGCCAGCGAGGAGAGCTACCGCCAGGCCTTCGAGTTCGCGCCCACCGGCATGGCCATCACGGAACTGCACGGGGAGTCCCGTGGGCGGCTGACCCGCGTGAACGACGCGCTGTGCCGGCTGCTCGGCCGTTCGAGATCCTCGTTGCACCGGCAGTCGTTCGCCGATCTGGTCCACCCGGAGGACGCGGGCCAACTGCGCGGCATCGCCACCGAGAACGGCCGGGCCGAGGTCCGGCTCGCCCGCCGCGACGGCGGCTGGCTCTGGGTCAACCTGCGCAACTCGGTGATCTCCGACGCCGTCGAGGGCGCGGTCTACCTGCTGACCCACGTCGAGGACATCGAGGACCGCAAGCGCCACGAGCTCCAGCTGGCACACCGGGCCAGCCATGACGCGCTGACCGGCCTGCCCAACGCCGCCGAGCTCAAGGCCAGGCTGCGGATGCGACTGTGCGACCACCCGGGCTCGCTCCCGGCCGTCGCCCAGCGCCCCGGCGGCCTCGGCGCCTTCGGCGGTTTCGACCCCTACGAGGCCCCCGGCTACGACCCGTACGAGGCGCCCGGCGCGGCGGTCGAGCAGAGCTGGCCCGACGGGCACGGCGGCTTCGCCGACCACGGCGGGCTGGGATCGGGCGGGCTGGCCGAGGCGCTGGGCGGCGGCCAGACGGCCGACCAGGGCCGTGGCCACGCCTACGGCCACCCGGCCGTCTCCGACGCCGGCTACGACCACGTCCACGCCGTTCCGCCGGAGGACGGAGTCGGCGGGCCGCAGGGCGGGCGGGCCCTGGCGGTGCTCTTCTGCGACCTCAACGGCTTCAAGGGCATCAACGACCGCCACGGCCACGCGGCCGGCGACGCGACGCTGATCGAGGTCGCCCAGCGCCTTCAGAACGCGGTGCGCGAGGGCGACACGGTGGCCCGCATGGGCGGCGACGAGTTCGTCGTCCTGGCCGACGGCGTCGACCGCGCCCGCGCCAAGGATCTCTCCGACCGGCTCCGCACGGCGATAGCCCCGCCGATCCGCTGGGAGAACCGCACCCTGCGGGTCGGCGTGAGCATCGGCATCGGCTGGGCCGGTTGCGGCATGAGCATCGACGAGGTACTCCACACCGCCGACGAGCTCATGTACGTCGAGAAGCGCGCCCGCGCGAACGGGGGGCGCTCCCACCGCCGCGCGGGTTGATTCCCGGCCGGACGTGCCCGGCGGCCTGCGCCGTCCCAACTGTGGCCGGTAGCCTGCACACGGTAGTGGAACCGCGCCCTCCTCCGCTCCGTCCTTACCGTCGTGTCACCCGGTCGGGGTAGTCTGCGGTGGATACGCGTGCCTGCGGTGCGGTACTCCGGGCGCGGAAGCCGACCATGCACGTATATCCACGGATCACGACTCGGGGGTAGAGGACTCGATGACAGCCGAGAACAACGGCGTGCCCGAGGACGACGACCCGTTCGCGTACCTCTACCGGGCCGAGAACGGCGAGGAGGGCGCAGCCGCGCCCACGCAGCCGATGCCGGGCGTTCCGCGCACCTCGTACCAGCAGGCCACCCAGGTGGGCCGGGTCCAGTACGGGCAGCAGGCCGGTTACGGCGGCCAGCAGAGCTCCTACGGCCAGCAGCAGGGCGGGTACGGGCAGCAGCAGGGCTACGGGCAGCAGCAGTCCGGTTACTCCGGCGTTCCGCAGCAGGCCCAGCCGCCGGTCGGCGGCGGTCGTGCGGCGTCGCGCGGGGGCGGCTCCGGCGGCAGCTCGCGCGGCGTGATGATCGGCGCGGTGGCGGTCGTGGCCGCGATCGCGATCGGCATCGGCATGGCGCTGTTCAACAGCAACGACGGCAAGGCCAACGCGGGCTCCGGCAGCAGCACCTCCGCGACCGCGGCGCCCACCGGCAGCTCCTCCGCCTCGGCCTCGGCCGCGACCACGCTCCCCGGCATCACCGACGCCGCGACGATGAAGCTCCAGGGCACCACCGCGGTCACCACCCCGGCGGGGGCCAAGTCCGCGGGCGGCCAGTCGGTGCCGATCACCAACGGGCAGCAGAGCATCACCTGGACCGTCAGCATCCCCACCGCGGGTCAGTACTACGTGCACATCCGCTACAACAACCCGGGCGGCAACTCCAGCGATCTGCTGCTGGTCAACGGCCAGAAGAGCCGCCAGACGGACTTCCAGAACTACACCCCGGGCAGCAAGGATCCGTCCCAGGCCTGGTTCCACACCTACAACCAGCCGAACCTCCCGGCCGGTCAGGTCACCATCCAGATCCAGGGCGTCGACGGTCAGCCGCCGGTCAACATCGACCAGATGACCATCACCACCTCGAGTACCAACCCCTGGGGCTGACTCAGGTCACGGTAGACGTCACGGCCCGCGCTCCGCTCCGGAGCGCGGGCCGTTCGGTTTCGCGAGGAGGAGGCGGGTCGTCAGTTGGCCACCGGCACGCGGTCCTTGAGCTGGTCCGCGCCGACCGCCCAGCGGCCGCCGCGCATCACGGCGACCACGTCGAGCTGCGCGTCCAGGACCACCAGGTCCGCCCGCTTGCCGACCTCCAGCGAGCCGAGCCGGTCGACAAGGCCCAGCTGCTGCGCGGGGTTGTGCGAGAGCATCCGGCTGACGGTCTCCAGCGGCAGGCCGTTGACCGTCACCGCGCGCTTGAAGGCGACGTCCAGCGTCAGCGTGGAACCGGCGATCGAGCCGCCCGCGGCGAGGCGGGCGACGCCGTCGCGGACCTTCACCGCCAGCGGGCCCAGCATGTAGTCGCCGTCGCCGAAGCCGGCCGCGTCCATCGCGTCGGTCACCAGCGCGACGCGCTCCGCGCCCGCGCCGCGGAAGGCGAGGTCGACCACGGCCGGGTGCAGGTGCACGCCGTCGCCGATCAGCTCGACGGTGACCCGCTCGTCCTCCAGCAGCGCCGCCACCGGGCCGGGGGCCCGGTGCGCCAGGCCCGGCATCGCGTTGAAGAGATGCGTGGCCACGGTCGCGCCCGCGTCGATGCCGGCCATCGTCTTGTCGTAGGACGCGTCGGTGTGGCCGATGGCGGCGATGACGCCGCGCTCGGTGAGCAGTCGGATCGACTCGATGCCGCCCTCCAGCTCGGGCGCGAGGGTGACCATCTTCGCCGCGCCGCGTGCGGCGTCGATCAGTTTGCGGACCATCGCCGGGTCCGGGTCGCGCAGCAGGTCCGGCTTGTGGGCGCCGCAGCGGTTGTTGCTGATGAACGGGCCCTCGAAGTGGATGCCCGCGAGCACCCCGTCCTCGACCAACTCGCTGAGCAAGGAAGCCTGTCGGCACAGTTCGTCGATCTCGCCGGTGACGGTGGAGGCGACCGTCGTGGTGGTGCCGTGCGCGAGGTGCGTCTCGGCGGCCCTGATGACCTGCTCGGCCGTGCCGGAGTGGTAGGACTCCCCGCCGCCGCCGTGGACGTGCATGTCCACGAACCCGGGGACCACGGTGTATCCGGTGAGGTCAAGGGCGGGTGCCGCGCCGTCCGGAGGGCTGACCGGCGCCGCGATCTCGGTGATCAGGCCGTTCTCCACGGCGATCTTGCCGTTCTCGACGACGCCGGTGGGCAGGACGAGCCTGGCCCCGGCCAGCACAGTGCGATCCGCGTTGCTCACGCGGTCACCTCCAGTGAGAGCAGGTCCCAGGCGAGGAGTCCCGCGCCCAGGCATGCGGCGGTGTCTTTGAGCATCGCCGGTACGAGTGCGGGTGGCACCTGGAACGACAGACGTTCGGTCACCGCCGCACGCAGGGGTGCGAAGAGGGTGTCGCCGGCCTCGGCCAGACCGCCGCCGATGATCACGGTGCCGGTGTCCAGCAGCGTGTGTGCCATGACCAGGCCGTCGGCGAGCGCGGCGACGGCCTCGGTCCAGACCGCGACCGCGCGCGGGTCGTCCGCGGCCACGGCGAGGGCGCAGTCGGCGGCGGTGGCGTCGGGCTCGCCGGAGGCGGCGGCCCAGGCCCGGCCGACTGCGGACGCGGAGGCGATGGTCTCCAGGCAGCCGTGCGATCCGCAGCCGCAGGCGGGCCCGCCGGGGCGGACCATGATGTGGCCGATCTCGCCGCCGTTGCCGTGGAAGCCGGACTCGATCCGGCCGTCGACGCCGATGCCGCCCGCGATGCCGGTGCCGAGCGCGACGAACAGGAAGCGGGAGATCCCGCGTCCGGCGCCCAGCTTGCCCTCGGCCAGCGCCCCGGTGCGCACGTCGTGCCCCAGCGCGACCGGGACGCCGAGGCGCTCGCCGAGCAGCTTGCGCATGGGCAGGTCGCGCCAGCCGAGGTTGGCGGAGAAGAGGGCGACGCCCTCGGCCTCGTCGATGGTGCCGGGCACCACGACGCCGGCCGCGAGCGCGGTCTCCCCGAAACGCCGGCGGCCCTCGTCGCGCAGTTCCGCGGCGAAGTCCATGATCCCGGCGACCACGGCGGAGGGACCGTGCTCGCGCCCGGTGGGGCGGCGGTCCTCGTACAGGAGCGTGCCGTCGGGGGCGACCAGCGCGGCCTTCATGCCGGTCCCGCCGACATCGAGAGCGATGACGTGCTTCACGACGCAGCAGTCTCCCTCGTTAGGGCGGCAGAGGTCTAGTCCAGTTTGCAGATTGGTCTGGTCCATGGCCAGACCTGGTACCGCTGACGGCGCACTATGTCACAGAGTACCCGATTTGCGACCCACGATTACGGAGAGTGTTCGAAGTCGATCGACGCTCTGACCTGCGCGCATGCAGTGGACTGGACCTAGGTGGTCTAGACCAAGTAGAAGCGCAGGTGATGGCTGTTTCGTTTAGGCAAGAGGGTTCGGGAAAGCAATTCGAAGAAGTTGCCCCCCGGTCACTGAGGGAAACCTGACGTGACGTCAATGCATGACGATCGGCGAAGTTTGGAGTTTGGTGTCCGTTTTGTCGTTGCACAGGATGCAACGACGACCAGCTTTTCGGTAAATGGTGTAGACCTCTTGAGCGGAGGCTGGCCAGACTGACCGTCACACCGGGACGGCAGGTCCTCTCGGCCGGCCGGCGGTGCCCCCACCTCCGCCGACCGCCTCCTCCGTCCTCCACACTTTGCGAAGGCGGTAGGTTTTCTTGAAGCGTCGTGTGCTCGCCCTCACAGCCATCGGTGTCGCCGGAGTCATGTCGCTGACGGCGTGCGGCAGCAGCAGCTCGTCCTCGTCCGGGTCCTCCGGCGGCAACGTCACCATCAAGCTGCTGGCCGCCGACTACGGCACCGCCGGCACCTCGAACAGCACCCAGGCCTACTGGCAGGGTCTCGCGGCCACCTTCCACAAGACCCACCCGAACATCACCGTGCAGGTGCAGACCATCGCCTGGACCAACTGGGCCCAGGTCGCGACGATGATCCAGGACAAGCAGTACCCGGACATCCTCGAGGGCGACGCGCCGCAGCAGTTCGCCGCCGACGGCCTGCTGTACAAGCTGACCGACATCATGTCGGCCAGCACCGTCAGCAACCTGATCCCGGTCTTCGCCAAGCAGGAGGACGGCACCGACGGCGTCGCCTACGGCGCCCCGTTCACCACCAGCGCCCGCGGCCTGTTCTACAACAAGAAGCTGTTCGCGGCCGCCAAGATCGCCAACCCGCCGCAGACCTGGGCCGACATCCAGAACGACGCCGCGAAGATCAAGGCGCTGGGCGGCGGCGACATCGGCTACGGCCTCCCGCTCGGCCCCGAGGAGGCCCAGGGCGAGTCCTACCTGTGGATGCTCGGCAACGGCGGCGGCTACGTCGACTCCACCGGCAAGTACGCGATCAACCAGGCCGCCAACGTGCAGACCTTCCAGTTCCTGAACACCCTGGTCAAGTCCGGCGCCACCGAGCCCGGCCCGGCGAGCACCAACCGCCAGCAGATGTGGGACGCCTTCGCGGCCGGCCAGGTCGGCATGGTCGGCGGCTCCGGCGCGCTGATCCCGGACATCGTCAAGAACGGCAAGCTGACCACGTCCGACTACGGCGTGGTCCCGATGCCGGGCAAGAACGCCCCGCTCACCCAGACCCTGGGCGTCCACGACGACGTCGTCGGCTTCAAGCAGGGCGGCCACGCGGACCAGATCAAGCAGTTCCTGGACTTCGTCTACTCCGACCAGAACCAGATCGCGTTCGACCAGGAGTACGACCTGCTGCCCGCCACCACCTCGGCCTCCGCGGCGCTCTCCGCCAAGGACCCGGTCGCGGCCGGCTTCCTGAAGAACGTGCCGAACTCCGTGGTGTACCCGTCGAACACCAACTGGAACACGGTGCTGGCCAAGCTCAAGCAGACCCTGGGCACGGCCGCGTCCGACAACGCGTCCTCGGTCCTGAACAGCCTGCAGACCTTCGCCACCAGCAACCAGTAATCCGCAATCCGCACTGCCGGCGGCCGGCCGGCGGCGCCTCCCCCCC
>NZ_BBPP01000002.1:384265-387766 GCF_000787835.1 Streptacidiphilus melanogenes | reverse complement strand
GGCGGCCGGCCGGCGGGACTCACCCGCCGGCCGGCCCCTCGGCGCGTTCGCGATGGAGCAGACCATGACGCAATCGACCCAGGCCGGCCTGCTGGAGCCGGCGCCCGGGAGCGACGGCACCCCACGCCCGACGGCCAGGACCGTCGGCGGCGGCCGCCGCGTGCTACGCGCGCTCGCGCCCCTTCCGTGGATCACACCCGCCACCGCCCTGATCCTGTTCGTGGTGATCTGGCCGGTGGTCTCGATGTTCCTGACTTCGCGTCAGCACTTCGACTCCATGGGCTTCGACCAGGGCAGCGCGGGCTGGGGCAACTTCACCAAGCTGTTCGACGAGCCGGACCTGCCCGGCGTGCTCGTGCGCACCGTCATCTGGGTGGTCGCCGTGGTCGGCCTCACCATCCTGATCTCGCTGGGTGTGGCCCAGATGTTCAACAAGCAGTTCCCGGGCCGCAAGGTCGCCCGCTGGGCGCTGATCGCGCCGTGGGCCGCCTCGGTCGTGATGACCTCCATCGTCTTCAAGTGGATGCTCAACCCGAGCAACGGCACGATCCTGGTGCTGATGCACGACCTGGGCTTCATGAAGAACTACAACAGCGTCAACTGGCTCTCGCAGCAGACGCCGGCGTTCATCTGGGAGATCGTCGTCGCGATCTTCGTCTCGGTGCCGTTCACCACCTACGCGCTGCTGGCCGGACTCCAGGGGGTGCCGGAGGACGTCTACGAGGCCTGCCGCCTGGACGGCGCGGGCTCGGTGCGCACCTACTGGTCGATCACGCTGCCGCTGCTGCGTCCGGCCCTGCTCGTGGCGGCCCTGATCAACATCATGAACGTCTTCAACTCGTTCCCGATCATCTACGAGATGACGGGCGGCGGTCCGGGCAACCAGACCTCCACCACGACGCTGTTCATGTACAACACCCAGCAGACCAGCATCGGCGAGGCAGCGGCGATGTCCGTGGTCAACTTCGGCTTCATCATCGTGGTCGTCCTGTTCTTCCTGCGGGCGTCCCGGTGGAACACCGCGGAGGACTGAGATGACCACTGTGACCGCGCGCCCGACCCCGGCCGCCGCCTCCGCCCGGAAGGCCCCCGCCCCGCGCAGGCTGCCCCGCCCGCGCACGGTGGCGCTCGCCGGCGGCGCCTACCTGATCGGGCTGATCTTCCTCCTCCCGTACCTGGAGATGGTGATCACAGCCCTCCGGCCGGGCAACGAACTCCACGACCGCGACCTCTTCCCGAGCCACCCGACCCTGGCCAGCTTCACCGACATCTGGTCCACCGGCCTCGGCACCAACCTCGGCACCAGTCTTGAGATCGCCTTCGGTTCCACCGCTCTGGTGCTGCTGGTCGCGATCCCGGCGGCGTACTACACCGCACGCCGCAACTTCCGCGGCAAGGGCCTGTTCCTGCTGCTGGTGCTGATCACCCAGATGTTCCAGCCGACCGCGATGATCGTCGGCATCTACCAGCAGTTCCTCCAGTTCAACCTGATCGACTCGGTCTGGTCGCTGATCCTGGTCAACGCCGGCTTCAACATGGCCTTCGCGGTGTGGATCCTGAACGCCTACTTCTCGGCGATCCCGAAGGAGATCGAGGAGGCGGCGATCGTCGACGGCTGCAGCCGCGTCGGCGCGATGTTCCGCGTCATCCTCCCGCTGGCGGCCCCGGGCATCGTCACCGCGCTGATCTTCACCTTCATCGCGGCCTGGAACGAGTTCATCGTCGCGCTGACCCTGACCACCCAGAGCGGCCCGCGCACGCTCACGGTCAAGATCTCCAACTTCGTCGGCGAGTACGCCACGGACTGGCAGCACCTGTTCGCCGCGTCCGTCATCGCCACGATCCCGGTGATCATCCTCTTCGCCCTGATCGAGGGCAAGGTCGCCTCCGGCCTGACGGCGGGGTCGGTGAAGTAACCGCACGCAAACACGCAAGGGCGGCCACCCTCGGGGTGGCCGCCCTTGCGTGTGCCCCGGCTACGGCAGGGTGATGTGGTACGCCTTGCGCAGCGTCTCGTGGACGGTCCAGGTGGTCTCGTCGCCCTCGCGCAGGACGCAGGCGTCGCCCGGGCCGACGTCGAAGGTGGGGCCGCCGGACACCGCGATGGTGGCGCGGCCGGAGACGACGACGAAGAGCTCGTTGGCCTCGGTGTCGGTGACCACGCCCGGGGTGATCTGCCAGATGCCGCGGATCTGCCTGCCGTCCTCCGACTCCCACAGGACCTTGCCGGAGACCTCCGGCGTGCCGGAGACGATCTGGCTCGGGTCGAGCGGGTCGGGCTCGAGCTCGGCGTCGGGGATGTGCACGGCGAAACTGGTCATGGCGTCGACGGTAGTGCGTGCGCGTCACCGGTGGGGGTGACAGATTGCGTCACAGGCAGGCGGCAGAATGACAAGTCGTATGGTCGGGTGAGTCCCCCGGAAGCGTGCTGGAAGGAGCGACGGTGGAGGAGCTGACGCAGCGCGACCGCGCCGTGCTGGCCTTCGAGGCGCGCCCGTGGCGGGCGCGCGGCGCCAAGGACGCGGCGATCCGCGAGGAGCTCGGCCTCTCGCCCACCCGCTACGCCCAACTCCTCAACGCCCTGCTCGACCGCGAGGCCGCCCTCGCCTTCGATCCGGTGCTGGTCAACCGGCTGCGCCGGATCAGGGACGAGAAGCGAGCGCGGCGCTGAGCGCCTCCAGCAGGGCGACCACCCCGGCCGGACCGGAGAGCACGAGGTCGGCCCGCTCTGCGAGCGCCGCCAACGGCGGCTCGCCCGTCGTCGGCGCGCTGTAGCCGAGCACACCCGGGCGGCCGACGGACCGCAGGTCCTCGACCGCGTCGTAGGCGGCCACGTCACCGAGGTCGTCGCCGACGTAGAGGACGGCTCCGGCCTTCCGCTCGTCGAGGAACGCCGTCAGTGCGGCGCCCTTGTCCACACCCGGTGGACGCAGCTCCAGCACCATCCGCCCCGGCTCGACGGTGAGCCCGTGCTTGGCCGCCAGCGCGCGCAGCGGCGCGTCCAGCGCCGCCAGGGTTCCGTCCGGGTCCTCGGTGCGCCGGGTGTGGACGGCGATGGCGCGGCCCTTGTCCTCGATCCACGCGCCGTCGGGCGCGCCCACCCGCTTCAGCTCGCGCGGCAGCTCCGCGCGCAGGGCCGCGACGCCGGGATGGTCCGCCGGGGCGCGCACCTCGCCGGTCTGCGCGTCCCAGCGCTCCGCGCCGTAGTGCCCGAGGATCGTCAGGTGCTCCAGCCCGGGCGCCCCCACGAACCCGCCGTACTCGGCGGCGGTCCCCGCCGGCCGCCCCGTCACCACGACCACCGCGTCGAGCAGCGGCGCGAGCCGCTGCAGCGCGGGCACGACGCCCGGGTGGGCGCGCGCGGAGTCCGGGTCGGGGACGATCGGCGCCAGCACGCCGTCGAAGTCCAGGGCGACGACCGCCCGCCGCGGCTCGGCGGCCAGCGCCGCCAGCCCGGCGGAACCCGCCTCGGTGCGCGGCGTCGGAAGACCGGCGGGGGGC
>NZ_BBPP01000002.1:187436-384103 GCF_000787835.1 Streptacidiphilus melanogenes | reverse complement strand
ACCCGCCTCGGTGCGCGGCGTCGGAAGACCGGCGGGGGGCTGCGCCCCGCTCCGGTCGGCGGTCCGGTCGCTCGCACGCTCGTTCGTCCGGTCGTCCGTGCGGTGGGGGAAGCCTTCGGCACTGCCTTCGGGGATGCCCATGGCTACGACCATATCCGGGCCCGCCTTGCCTCCGCGCAGGTCCGCTCGGGCTCGCCGCACACGTGTTCCGCGAGCGCGTCGGCGCTGGGCGGGCCCGGTAGGCGGCCGGGGCGATCCGTGTGCGGGGAGTGAGCGCCCGGGCGACATCCCGCGATATCCGACGACGCGCTGTATGCGGAGCATAAGAGTTCCGCTCCTAGGCGGTAACCGTGATGTCACGGCGGCTGGCTGAGCACCCCTTTCTTCGCTACGTTCGCGACAAAAGGGGGGACAGGTCATGGAATGGATCGTTCCGGGGTATCGGCATACCCGGGAACTCGGTTCGGGTGCGAGCGGTCGTGTGGTGCTCGCGTTGCACGAGGTCACCGGCACGGCTGTCGCGATCAAGTACCTCGGTGACGAGCTCCGGGCCGACCCGGACTTCCTCACCGAGTTCCGCGACGAGGCCCGGCTGCTGGGCGACCTCGACAGCCCCTACGTGGTCCGGCTCTACGAGTACGTCGAGGGCCCGGCGGGCGCGGCGATCGTCATGGAGCTGGTCGACGGCATCGCCCTGCGGGCGCTGCTGAAGCAGGCCGGGGCCACCGGCCCGGAGGCGGCGCTGGTCGTCCTCAAGGGCTCGCTGCTCGGCCTGGCCGCGGCCCACGCGCTGGGCGTGGTCCACCGTGACTACAAGCCCGAGAACGTCCTGGTCGCCGCTGACGGCTCGTCGAAGCTCGTCGACTTCGGCATCGCGGTGAAGTCCGGCGACGAGGGCGGCATCGCCGGCACCCCGCCGTACATGGCCCCCGAGCAGTGGACGGGCGACCCCGCCTCGCCCGCCGCGGACGTCTACGCGGCCACGGCGACCTTCTTCGAGTGCCTGACGGGCTCACGCCCGTACCCCGGGGTCACCTTCGCCGAGCTCGTCGTCCAGCACACCACCGCGCCCATCCCCGACGAACTCGCCCCGGAGGCGGTCCGCCCGCTGATCCGGCGCGGCCTCGCCAAGCACGCGACCGAACGCCCGGAGAGCGCAGCGGCGTTCGTCACCGAGCTCGAGGCGATCGCGGGCGCGGCCTACGGCCCGCAGTGGGAGGAGCGCGGCCGCAAGCGCCTCGCCGCGATGGCGGCGCTGCTGCCGCTGCTGTTCCCCTCGGCGGGCGGCGGCGCGGCGACGAGCGGGACGACGGCACTGGCGAGCACGGTGCTGCGGACGGGCCGCCCGATCGTCCGCCGGATGCCGCGCCGGGTCGCGGTCGGCGCGGGCGTCGGCGGTGTGGTGCTCGTCGGAGTCCTCGGCGGCGTCGCCCTGGCGGGCGCGAACCCCAACCTGCCCCACGTGACCGGCGGTCCGACCCCGGTCGCGGTCACCTCCATCACCCCGACCGGCGCGGTCTCCGTCTCGTCCAGCCCGTCCGCGTCGGCGTCGGCCTCGCCGTCCACCTCGCCGAGCGCGAGCCCGAGCGCGAGCCCGGGCGCAAGCTCCTCGCCGAGCCCGGGCGCGAGCCCGTCGGCGTCCCCGACCAAGCCCGCACCGCCCACCGCGTCCCCGACCACGGCCTCGCCCACGTCGGCCTCGCCGACGAGTACGCCCACGAAGCCGAAGCCCCCGCCGCCGTTGCAGGTGTCCAAGCTCTACGACGTCTGGAGCTACAACGGGGCCACGTTGGCCCAGGTCATCTACGGCTACGCGGACACCAACACCACCGGGTCGTTCACCATGACGGCGACCTGGTTCTACTACACGGCCTCGGGCGGTCAGGAGGTCTTCTCCTCGTCGACGGTGCCGCTGTCCGGGAAGACCAGCTACGGCCGGGTGCGCTTCGACTCCGGGACGCCCCCGGAGGGCAACTGCCTCACCTATGGCGTCACCCTGACGACGAAACCCGCGGCGGCCAACGGCTCCGTCACCGAGACCTGGAGAGGAACGTGCATCGGATGAGCGCCGTCGGCGAACCCCAGGACGCCGTGCCCGCCGACGGCGGCACGATGCATCTCCGTGTGCCGCCGGAGGACACTCCGCCCGCGCCGCAGGACGCCGTGCCGGACGAACTCGGCACCGTCCGGCTGGGCCGCGCGGCTCAGCCGGCGCAGGCGTCCGACCCGGATGCCATCCCCACGGTGAGGTTCCCGGCCGAGCCGGAGGCGATGCCGACGGTGCGGCTGGGGAGCGACCCCGAAGCGATCCCCACCGTGCGGCTGCCCGCCGCGCCGGACGTCGTTCCCACCGTGCGGCTGGGCGGCGACCCGGAGGCGATCCCCACCGTGCGGCTGCCCGCCGGGTCGGAGGCCGTTCCGACGCCGACGCTGCAGATCCCGTTCGAGCAGCAGGCCGCGCCCGTGCCGCCCGCGCCGACCCTGCAGGTCCCCGTCGGCCCCACGATCGTCGAGGCCCCTGCGCCGATGGCCGCGCCTGCTCCCGCACCTGCCCCGATACCCGCGCCCGCGCCGGTGCCCGCAGTGGAGGCCTCGGCCTCCGTGGCCGCGCCGGACGCCTCGCTGATCAGGTTCGGGCCCGGCGTGCCGGACCCCAAGACCGCGCGGACGATCGCCATGTGGAAGGGCGAGGTCGCTTCCGAGCCGCAGGCCGAGGAGGGGAGGAAGCGGCGCGGGTGGCTGTTCTGGGTGCCCGTGCTGCTGGTGTTCCTCGCCCTGCTCGGCTGGTGGCTCGACGGTGTCCTCGCGCCGCCGCAGCTGAAGCTGACCGGCGCGTCCGTACAGGTCGCCCCGGCGACCGTCGGCTGTGGCGGCAAGGCCACCATCACCGCGACCGTCTCCACCGACGGCCGCGCCGGGACCTTCCACTACCGCTGGACCCGCAACGACGGGACGGACAGCGGGCTGCTCACCGAGACCGTCGCGGCCGGGACCCGGCAGGTCCAGCTCCCGCTGGTCTGGACGCTGTCCGGCCCCGGCACCTTCGACGGGAAGGCCACCCTGCAGATCCAGGACCACCCGGCCCTCACCGGGACGGGGACGTTCACCTACTCCTGCGCCGGCTGACCGTCCGTCAGGGCGTGCAGCTGCTGCATGAACCAGGCCGTCGGCGGGAGCGCGGTGCTCGCCTCCGTCAGGCGCTTGCTGCGGGCGGACCGCTCGTCCTCCGGCATGGTGAGCGCCGCGTGCAGCGCCTCCGCCGTCTGGATCACGTCGTAGGGGTTGACCGTCAGCGAGTCGTCGCCCAGCTCGGCGTGGGCTCCCGCCTCGCGGGAGAGCACCAGGGCGACGCCCGCGTCGGAGACGACCGGGACCTCCTTCGCGACCAGGTTCATGCCGTCGCGGATGGGGTTGACCAGCGCGACGTCGGCCAGCCGGTAGGCGGCCAGCGAACGCGGGAAGTCGTCGTTGACGTGCAGGATGACGGGCTGCCAACTCGGCGTCCCGAACTCGTCGTTGATCTCCTGCGCGGTGCGCAGCACGGCCGCGGTGTACTCGCGGTACTCCGGCAGGTCGTGCCGTGACGGGTAGGCGAAGGCGATGTGCACGACCCGGTCCAGCCACTCGCTGCGCGTCCGCAGCAGGTGCTGGTACGCCTGCAGGCCGCGCACGATGTTCTTGCTCAGCTCGGTGCGGTCGACCCGCACGATCGTGCGGCGGTCGCCGACGGCCTCGCGCAGCGTCGCCAGTCGCGCGTCCACGTCGGGGCGGTGGGCCCGCTCACGCAGGAACTCCGCGTCCGCGCCCAGCCCGTGGACGCCGAGCCGGGTGGCGCGTCCGGCGTGGGTGACCACCAGGTCGTCGGAGACGGTCGCGCCGAGCACGTCACGGCAGCAGTCCGCGAAGGCCCGGGCCCAGCGCTCGGTCAGGAACCCGGCGCGGTCCGCGCCGAGGATGCCCTCCAGCACCCGCGGGGCCACGTCGTCCGGCAGCAGGCGGTAGTAGTCCGGCGGGGCCCACGGGGTGTGCGAGAAGTGCGCGATCCGCACGTCCGGTCGCAGTTCGCGCAGCAGCAGCGGTGTCAGTGACAGGTGGTAGTCCTGGACGAGTACCGCCGCCCCGGGCTCGGCGCAGGCCGCCAGCGCCTCGGCGAAGGAGTGGTTGTACGCCTCGTAGGAGGCCCACTCGCGGCGGAACTGCGCGCCGAAGACGGGCTTGGTCGGTGTGTCGTAGAGGAGGTGGTGGACGAACCAGAGCGTCGAGTTGGCGATGCCGTTGTAGGCACGGGCGAAGGTGCCCGCGTCGATGTCGAGCATGCGGACGTCGGGTTCGGTCAGACCCTGCCGGGCGGCCGCCCGGTCGGCGTCGGACAGTGCCGCGCAGACCCAGACGCTGCGCTGCTCGGTGCCGATCGCGGAGAGCCCGGACACCAGCCCGCCGCCGCCCCGGCGTGGCGTCAGCGTGCCGTCGTCCTCGGCCGTGAAGGAGACGGGGCCGCGGTTGGACGCGAGGACGATGGGGGCGGTGGTCGAAGCCATATCAGTCACCCTTGCCTCTCAGGGATGCGGGCAAACCTCCTGCCCGGCGGCGCGCCTTTGCGCCTGCCGGGCCTGCGGAGCGGGTCGGGCCGGTGCGGCCCGTCGGGCCTGGTACGCGGGGACGGAGGCCATCGGCGGGCGTTCCACCGTCGCGACCTCGGTGCTGTGCGGCGTGAACCCGGACGCCGTGCGGGTGAACTGCACCAGCTCGGGGCGGGCCAGCGGGTCCGCGTCAGGCGCCTTGAGCCGCTCCAGCGCGGTGCGGTAGATGGTGGCCGCCATCCGGCCCAGCGCCTGCGCGTCCTGGTGGCGGTGGTGCCGCACGCCCACGTCGACCTGGGCGAGCGCGTCCAGGCCGACCAGGCCGAGCGCGTCGACGAGCAGGCCCAGCTCGACGCCGTAGCCGGTCGGGAAGGGCAGCCGCTCCAGCAGCGAGCGGCGCGCCGCGTACTCGCCGCCGAGCGGCTGGACGAAGCCGGCCAGCAGCGGCCAGTGCAGGTTGAGCAGTGGGCGGGCCACGAGCTCGGTGACCCGGCCGCCGCCGGCCGGTATGGAGCCGGTCTCGGTGTCGAAGGGCCGGTCGTACATGGCCTTGACGAAGGCCACCTCGGGGTCGGTCAGCAGCGGACCGACGATGCCGGAGACGAAGGCGGAGTCGAAGGCGCGCAGGTCGGAGTCGATGAAGCAGACGACGTCGCCGGTGGTGGCCAGCAGCGACCGCCACAGCACCTCGCCCTTGCCCGGTTCGACGGGCAGCTGCGGCAGGATCTGGTCGCGGTGCACCACCCGCGCGCCCGCCGCCTCGGCCTCGTGCGCGGTGCGGTCCACCGAGCCGGAGTCGACCACGACGAGCTCGTCCACCAGCGGCACCGCCTCGACCAGGTCGCGGCGGATGGTGCCGACGATCTCGCCGACCGTCTCCTCCTCGTCGAGCGCGGGCAGCACCACGCTGACCGTCAGGCCGCTGCGGCGCTTCGCCTCCAGCAGCTCGGGCAGGGGTCGGTCGGCGGCGCTCCAGGATCGGCGGCGCAGCCAGTCCTCGACCTGGTCCAGCACGGGGCTCCCTCGGGTCCGTCTCGGATGCTGTTCGGTGCTCGGTCGTGTCTTCGTCGTGCGGGTGGCGGTCGCCCACGGTGACCGTCTCGCGTCTCGGACGGTAGTCGGCGCGCGGTGGGCCGTCGGTTACAGTCTTGAGGACGAGGTGTGGTCATCGCACATTGGGGTCCACCTCCGACAAATGCGACGCGCTCTGCAGTGCGGCGCCATAGCGCTCATCCAGAGGGACTGAGGGAACGGCCCGTTGACGTCCCGGCAACCCCCCTGCCATGCGGCGCGGTGTCCGAGGACCCGCGGCCCGGCCGGGAAGGTGCCAATTCCGGCCCGTGGCGAGACGCGCCCCGGGGAAGATGAGGAGAGAGAGGTTCTCGCCATCATGGCCCCTGTCAGCAGCACCGTCGCACCCGACGCCTTCGGCCCCGCCGTCGCCCTGTCCTGTCGCGAGTGCGGAGCACGCACCCCCCTCGCCCCGAACTTCGCCTGCGCCGAGTGCTTCGGCCCGCTGGAGGTCGCCTACGAGCTCCCGGCCGGCGACCCGGAGGGTCTGCGCAAGCAGATCGAGAACGGCCCGAACAACATCTGGCGCTACGCCCCGCTGCTGCCGGTCTCCCCGGACGTCGCCGAGCGCCCGAGCCTCAACCCGGGCCTGACCAAGCTGGTCAAGGCGGACAACCTCGCCCGCGAGCTGGGCGTGACCGGCTCGCTGTACGTCAAGGACGACTCCGGCAACCCGACCCACTCCTTCAAGGACCGGGTCGTGGCGATCGCCGTCGAGGCGGCCCGTACCTTCGGCTTCACCACGCTCTCCTGCTCCTCCACCGGCAACCTGGCCGGCGCCGTCACGGCCGCCGCCGCCCGTACCGGCCTGCGCGCCTGCGTCTTCATCCCGCACGACCTGGAGGCCGGCAAGGTCGTCATGGCCGCGATCTACGGCGGCGACGTCGTCGGCATCGAGGGCAACTACGACGACGTGAACCGCTTCTGCTCCGAGCTGATCGGCGACCCGTCCGGCGAGGGCTGGGGCTTCGTCAACGTGAACCTGCGCCCGTACTACGGCGAGGGCTCCAAGACGCTGGCCTACGAGATCTGCGAGCAGCTCGGCTGGCGGCTTCCGGACCAGCTGGTGATCCCGATCGCGTCCGGCTCCCAGCTGACGAAGATCGACAAGGGCCTCAAGGAGCTGATCGCCCTCGGTCTGGTCGAGGACAAGCCCTACAAGGTCTTCGGCGCCCAGGCCGAGGGCTGCTCTCCGGTCTCCGCGGCCTACAAGGCCGGTCACGACGTGGTCCGCCCGCAGAAGCCGAACACCATCGCGAAGTCGCTGGCCATCGGCAACCCCGCCGACGGCGTCTACGTGCTCGACATCGTCCGCCGCACCGGCGGCGCGGTCGAGGACGTCACCGACGAGCAGGTCGTCGACGCGATCCGGCTGCTGGCCCGGACCGAAGGCATTTTCGCCGAGACGGCGGGTGGCGTGACGGTCGGCGTGCTGCACAAGCTGATCGAGAGCGGTCAGCTGGACCCGGCCGCCGAGACCGTCGTCCTCAACACCGGCGACGGCCTGAAGACCCTGGAGGCCGTGGCGGACGCCGCCCGCCCGACCGCCGTCATCCGCCCCACCCTTGACTCGTTCCGAGAGGCAGGCCTCGCATGAGCGTCACCGTCCGCATCCCCACCATCCTGCGCACCTACACCGGCGGCACCGCCGAGGTGAGCGCCGAGGGCGCCACCCTGGCCGAGGTGATCAAGGATCTGGAGTCCCACCACACGGGCATCTCGGCCCGCCTGCTGGACGACAACGGCAAGCTGCGCCGCTTCGTCAACATCTACGTCAACGAGGACGACGTGCGCTTCGCCGAGGGCCTGGAGACGGCCACCCCGGACGGCGCCGGCGTCTCGATCATCCCCGCGGTCGCCGGCGGCTGCTGAACCCTACTCTCCGGTCAGGTGCGGAGGCCCGGCCACCCCTTACGGGGGTGGCCGGGCCGCTGTCATTTCCGGATGTTTAAGAGGAGTAGAGTGCTCCTGTCCCGTCCTACGAGACGGTTGACGTGCTCTTTTTCATTCGGCGACATGTCGGGAAACGCCCGATATGCCCGGCCCGAATCGTTCCTATTCGGCGACGCTCGCCGCTTATGTCTCATTACTCCCCGTGAGAATTGGCCGTCGAATGCTCTGTTGCTGAGGGCATCGGAGTGGATACATTCAGCGTCGGCCGAGCAACGGCACTGCACCCCGCAGCGTCCGGTTCCGGCCCGGTCCGCGGTGTGCGGACCGTGAAAGGGCCAGTAATAGGGGAGTTTGGAATGGCTCAGGGCACCGTCAAGTGGTTCAACGCGGAGAAGGGGTACGGCTTCATCGCGGTCGACGGTGGTGCGGACGTGTTCGTCCACTACAGCGCGATCCAGATGGACGGGTACCGGTCGCTCGAAGAGGGCCAGCGGGTGGAGTTCGAGATCTCGCAGGGCCAGAAGGGCCCGCAGGCCGACATGGTCAAGGTCATCGGCTGAAACACCACCACCGCTGACTCGGCAGCGATCGCTGACTGAATCAGGACCCGCAGAGCTCGTTCCAGACGAAACGATGCATCCACGCAGGTCTTCCGAAGGACCCCTGTCCCGTTCGCGGGCAGGGGTCCTTCGTCTTGCCGCCGCCCGTCCCCAGCTTCGCGGAGCTGCTTGCACTCAAGGGGGTCGAGTGCTAATCATTGGCGTTAGCACTCTGAGGTAGAGAGTGACAACGGGCCGGGTCGGTGAGGCCCCGGGCGAGGCGGGACGGAACCGCCGAAGGCCGGAGCCGTCCGTCGCGGGCGCAGGCGCGGTCCGAAGCAGCCAGTCTGTCCAGGAGGACCGCTTCCATGGCCAAGATCATTGCGTTCGACGAAGAGGCCCGTCGCGGCCTCGAGCGCGGTATGAACCAGCTCGCCGACGCCGTCAAGGTCACGCTGGGCCCCAAGGGCCGCAACGTCGTTCTGGAGAAGAAGTGGGGCGCCCCCACGATCACCAACGACGGTGTCTCCATCGCCAAGGAGATCGAGCTCGAGGACCCCTACGAGAAGATCGGCGCCGAGCTCGTCAAGGAGGTCGCCAAGAAGACCGACGACGTCGCGGGTGACGGCACCACCACCGCCACCGTGCTGGCCCAGGCGCTCGTCCGCGAGGGTCTGCGCAACGTCGCCGCCGGCGCCAACCCGATGGCCCTCAAGCGCGGCATCGAGAAGGCAGTCGAGGCCGTCTCCGCCCAGCTGCTCGAGCAGGCCAAGGACGTGGAGACCAAGGAGCAGATCGCCTCCACCGCCTCCATCTCCGCCGCCGACACCCAGATCGGCGAGCTCATCGCCGAGGCGATGGACAAGGTCGGCAAGGAAGGCGTCATCACCGTCGAGGAGTCCCAGACCTTCGGTCTGGAGCTGGAGCTCACCGAGGGTATGCGCTTCGACAAGGGCTTCATCTCGGCGTACTTCGCCACCGACCTGGAGCGCATGGAGACGGTCTTCGAGGACCCCTACATCCTCATCGCCAACTCCAAGATCGGCTCGATCAAGGACCTGCTCCCGCTGCTCGAGAAGGTCATGCAGTCCGGCAAGCCGCTGCTGATCATCGCCGAGGACGTCGAGGGCGAGGCGCTCTCCACCCTGGTCGTCAACAAGATCCGTGGCACCTTCAAGTCCGTCGCCGTCAAGGCCCCGGGCTTCGGTGACCGTCGCAAGGCCATGCTCGGCGACATCGCCATCCTCACCGGCGGCCAGGTCATCTCCGAGGAGGTCGGCCTCAAGCTGGAGAACGCCGGTCTGGAGCTGCTCGGTCGCGCCCGCAAGGTCGTCGTCACCAAGGACGAGACCACCATCGTGGACGGCGCCGGCGAGAGCGAGCAGGTCGCGGGCCGCGTGGCCCAGATCCGCGCCGAGATCGAGAACAGCGACTCGGACTACGACCGCGAGAAGCTGCAGGAGCGCCTGGCCAAGCTGGCCGGTGGCGTCGCCGTCATCAAGGCGGGCGCGGCCACCGAGGTCGAGCTCAAGGAGCGCAAGCACCGCATCGAGGACGCCGTCCGCAACGCCAAGGCCGCGGTCGAGGAGGGCATCGTCGCCGGTGGTGGCGTGGCCCTGCTCCAGGCCGGTGTCGCGTTCGAGAAGCTCGAGCTCGAGGGTGACGAGGCGACCGGTGCCAACATCGTGCGCGTCGCGCTCGAGGCCCCGATCAAGCAGATCGCGGCCAACGCCGGCCTCGAGGGCGGCGTCGTGGTGGAGAAGGTCCGCAACCTGCCCGCCGGCCACGGCCTGAATGCCGCGACCAACGAGTACGTCGACCTCATCGCCGTGGGCATCATCGACCCGGCCAAGGTGACGCGCTCCGCGCTGCAGAACGCGGCGTCCATCGCCGCGCTCTTCCTCACCACCGAGGCCGTCATCGCCGACAAGCCGGAGAAGGCCGCGGCCGCGCCGGCCGGCATGCCGGGCGGTGACATGGACTTCTGATCCTCAGCTTCCCGCTGAAGGACCAAGAGTTCCGGAGGGCGGTCATCCAACCTGTGACGGGTTGGATGACCGCCCTCCTGCTGTTGCCGGCACCTCAGGGCCGAGGGGGACCGTGCGAGAAACCACCGGCGTGCGGATGGCCCTGCCTCGGTCGGGACCATCTGCTCATCGGTGGCATGTCGCGCCCACGCGGCGAAGCCGCACATCGGCTGAGCCCCGCGCCCCTGGAGAGGGCAATGTCCCCTGTGCCCAATGCGAGACTGGAGCGATGGAGAACGCACTGGAGACCGCTCTGCACGGTGCGCGGAGCGCGCTGCTCAGGGATCTGACCGCGAGGGACGTCGCGGATGCCGCGATCGTCTCGGTGCTGGAGGACGCGATCGCGCAGCGGCGGTGGTGGGTCGAGCAGTGGCCGGACGGGGTGGACTACCTGCTGGGGCTCGTCGCGCAGGACGTGCAGGACGCCCTGTTGGAGGGCTGGGGCCGCTGGCCCCTGTGTACGGAGTGCGCTGCCGACGGGGATCCGCACGCGCTCGCCGTCGAGCCCGAGCTGGGGCCGGACCCGCACTGGGTCTGCGGCAAGGAGGGGCGAACCGTCGCCGCCGTAGGCGAGCTCGCGCCGTGATCCTGATCGACCCCCCGACGTGGCCGGGCCACGGCCGGTTCTGGTCGCACCTGGTGTCCGACGTCTCGTACGACGAGCTGCACGCGTTCGCGCGCCTGCTGGGCGTGCCCGAGCGCGGCTTCGAACGGGACCACTACGACGTGCCGGAGCGGCTGTACGCGCAGGCGGTCGATCTGGGCGCCGTGCCCGTTCGCAGCCGGGAGATCGTGGCCCGGCTCTCGGCCGCCGGCCTGCGGCGGCCCAAGCACCGGTAGCGGCGGCGAGCCGCTACCGCATCAGCTTCTGCGCGGTCAGCCAGCTCTGCAGCTCCTCCAGCTGAACCTCGCTGAGGGCGCGGGCCGGGATGGCCCGGCTGCGGACCGTCTGGGTGCCCTCCAGCAGCAGCCAGCCGCGTCGCAGCTGCACCCGGCGGACTGCGGGCCAGCGGATCTGCGTCGACTGGAACTGGTCGCGCACGGACAGGCCGACGTCGGTGAAGCGCAGGCTGGTCGTCGAGCCGGGGCGGGGCAGGTTCCGCACGGCGTAGCGGATCCCGTAGACGGTCCAGGCCAGGCAGAGGAGACCGACCAGGGCGAGCGTCCCGCGCGCCGGGTGGGCCGCACCCGGGAGCGCTGCGACCACGACCGAGGTGAGCCCCACCAGCAGCGCGGCCAGGGCGTAGACGCCCTGCTGGCGCAGCCAGTAGCGGCGTGCCTCGCCGTGCTGGTACTCGAACTCGACCTCGATATCCATGCACCCCACCCGGCGACCCAAGGGACTCACGTGACGGGCGGCACCTTATCGCGCAACCGTGCAAGCTCGGAACGGAGGTTCGCCTCCGCGCGCGGTCCGAAGGTGGCCTGTGCGGGCTGGGTCCGGTACAGGGAGGGCTTCTTGGTGAGCAGGTGCTCCAGGATCGTGGCCCGGCCCGCGCGGAAGTCCTCCTCCGGGACGAACGCGTACTCGGCGCGGACGGCAGCGGTGTAGCCGGCGTAGACCTGCGGGGGAGCTCCGAGGATGGCCAGGTCGGCGTCGCACAGCACCTCGCCGTTGCGGTCGCCCGGGGCCGGGTCGTGCGCGGCCGTCAGCCGCACCAGGCGGGCCACCTCGGCGATGGCCTCGTCCGCGACGCCCAGCTCCGGCAGTACCTTCTCGGCCAGCCGCGCGCTGCGCTCCTCGTTCTCGCTGCGGTCGGGTGCGTAGATCGCGTCGTGGAACCAGGCGGCGAGGCGCACCAGGTCGGCGTCGTCGGCGTGGCCGGCCAGCCGGTCGATCACCTGCAGCGTCGCGGCCAGGTGGCGCAGGGTGTGGTACTTGCGTTGCGGCTCCGACCAGCGCCGCAGCAGCTGTTCGCCGTAGGGCTCCGCCTCCGGTGCCGCGAAGAGCGCGGTCCAGCGGGTGAGCAGACCCTCGGCGAGGGTTTGGTCGGGATGCGACGACGACTCGGGCATAGACACATTGTGGTACGGACGCCGCCCCGTTCGCTGGCGATGCGTCGTATGCCGCGCCGTCGCTGTCGCCACGTCCCGCCAACGGCTAGGGTGTCTGCATTGGACTAGACCTGTTGGGCCGTTTGTCGAAGCGGAGCAGAGAGGCTGCACATGAGCGATCGGGCGATCTTCGAGGTCATCGCGACGTCCGCGGAGGACGCCGTCGCGGCCGCGGCGGGAGGGGCCGACCGCCTGGAACTCGCCGGCGAGATGGCGGCCGACGGGCTGACGCCCGACCTCGCCGAGTTCGTCCGGATCAGGGCCGCGGTGCACGTCCCGCTTCGTGTCATGCTCCGCGACGGCGACGGCTTCCTGGTCCGCGACCTCGACGCGCTCTGCGCGAAGGCGCAGGCGCTGCGCGCGGAGGGGGCGGAGGAGTTCGTCCTCGGCTTCCTCACCCCCGAGGGCGAGATCGACCTGGCGTCCGTGCGGACCCTGCTGGACGCCATCCCCGGCTGCCGGTGGACCTTCCACCGCGCGCTGGACAACGCGGCCTCCCGCCAGGACGTCCGCGCCGCGATCGACGGCCTCCCCGGCCTGGACACCGTCCTCACCGCCGGAAGCAGCGCCGGGGTGGCCTCCGGCATGGACGTCCTCGCCGAGGAGGCGGCCCGCGCCGGTGCCCCCGGCTACGGCCCGCGCATCCTCGTCGGCGGCGGCCTCAAGACCCAGCACATCCCGCGCCTGCGCGCGGCCGGGATCGACGGCTTCCACGTCGGCACGATGGTCCGCAGCGCGGGCTGGGGCAGCCCGCTGGACACGGGCCTCGTCCAGCAGTGGCGCCGCCTGCTCGATGCCGAACCCGTCGCTGCGTAGAACACTTCGGCACAGGGCGAGTGGCACGACCTGGCGAGTGGCGCCACCTAGAGGGGCGTGGCCGGCGTGCGGATGGCCCTGGGCGTTCGGGCATCGACCTGCGTGGGTGGCTTGTCGCGCCCACGCGGCGGAACCGCACATCAGCCATATCAGCAGAGCCTCGCGCCCCCGGGAGGTGCGACTGGCCCCTGAGGGTCACCCGAGTGCCTCCGGCAGAGGCCGGGTGTGGAGGACGTTGAGGCCGGAGACGGCGCGGGTGAGGCAGACGTAGAGGCGGCGCAGGCCCGTACGGAGGTCTGCCTCGCCGTCGACGATGGCTGCGGGCTCGTCGAGCACGACGTAGTCGTACTCCAGGCCCTTGGCGAGTGAGGCCGGGACCAGCGTCAGCCTGCTCTCCGCGTTCGTCTCCGTTCCCGGGTCGAGATACGGCAGCCCGGCTGCCGCCAGCGCCGCGCCCAGGACCGGGACGCGCGCGTCCGCGGCGATCAGCCCGATGCTGCCCTCGTTCCGCAGCGCGGCCTGCGCCGCCGCCACCACGGCGTCGGTCAGGGCGGGCGGGGTCGCCGGCGCGAGCGCGGAGGCCGCGTCCAGCGCGTCGGCTTCTTCCGGCGCGGCGGAGCCGTCCACCCGACGGATCGTCAGCGTGTCGGCCGCGGTGCGGATCGACGTCGCGGGGGCGAGGTCGGGGGCGATCGCCGGGAGGAGCCGGGAGGCGTAGTCGATGACCTCGCCGGGGACACGGAAGCCCGTGGTCAGCTCCTCCACCCGCGAGCCTGGCTTGCCCAGGTGGTGCAGGGCGGTGGCCCAGGAGTCGGTGGACCACGGTGTCGTGCCCTGCGCGATGTCGCCCAGCACCGTGGCCGAACCCGTCGTGCAGCGTCGTCCCACCGCGCGGTACTGCATGGGGGAGAGGTCCTGCGCCTCGTCGAGGACCACATGGCCGAGCGAGGAGGTGCGTTCGACCAGGTCGCGCGTCTCGTCGACGAGGACCGCGTCGGCGGGCGTCCACGGAGCCGTCTTGACGCCGCGGCCGGGCTTGGGCCAGAGCACCGCCGCCTGCTCCTCCGGTGTCAGCAGGCCGTCCGCGCACTGCGCCAGGAACTCGGGCTCGGAGAGCAGGCGCAGCACCAGCTTGGCCGGGTCCACCGGCGGCCACAGCGCCTTCGCCGTCGCCTTCACGGCGGGGTTGCGCGCGACGGCGTCCTGCACGCGGTCGTCGGGCGCCTCGCCCGCCTGTTCCATCTTCACCAGGACGGCGTGCGCGATCCGCTGCGGAAGCGCGGCCTGAGCCGCGCCGTAGCGGATGCCACGGTCCATCAGCTCCCGGACGATCTCCTCCAGTTCGTAGGAGGCGACGCGCCAGCGGCGTGAGCCGCGGACCACGACGCAGCCCTCCGTCGGCAGGGTGATGCCGGACCGGACGGCCCGGCGCAGCACCTCCGCCATCCGCGCGTCGCCCTTGAGCCGGGCTGCCTCGGCGGTGTCCGTGCCGCGCAGCGGGACGTGGGCGACGAGCTCCTCGACGGTGGCCTGGGCGACGTCCAACTCGCCCAGCGCGGGCAGGACCTGCTCGATGTAGTGGAGGAAGGAGCGGTTCGGGCCGATGACGAGGGTGCCGGTGCGGGCGAGGCGCTCGCGGTGGGCGTAGAGCAGGTAGGCGACACGGTGCAGACCGACGGCCGTCTTCCCGGTGCCGGGCGCCCCCTGGACGCAGACCGTGCCGTGCACGTCGGCACGGACGATCTCGTCCTGCTCAGGCTGGATCGTGGCGACGATGTCGCGCATCGGACCGACGCGCGGGCGCTCGATCTCCGCCGCGAGCAGCGCGCTGGTGCCGGTGGACTCCTCGGGATCGGTCAGGTGCTCGTCCTCGTAGGCGGTCAACTCGCCGCCGGTGTACCCGAAGCGACGGCGCAGCCCGATGTCCATCGGGTCCTTCTTGCTGGCCCGGTAGAAGCACTGGGAGACCGGCGCACGCCAGTCGATGACCATCGGGTCGCCGTCGGTGTCGTGGACGTGACGTCGGCCGATGTAGAAGCGGCCTGCCCCTCGCCCACCACCACCCTTGTCCGAGGCGCTTCGCGCCGCCCCTCCTGCTTCGCCGCCCTCCGCCAGCTCCGCGCCCGGGGCGTGCAGGAAGTCGAGCCGGCCGAAGAACAGGGGGGTGTCCGCGAGGTCGGCCAGGGCCTTGATGCGGTTGTCGATCTCGCGGGCGAGGATCGCGGCGTTGACCCAGTTGCCGGTCACGTCCTTGATGTCGAGCGCCTCCACGTCCTCGCGCATGGCGCGCAGCGCGGCGCGGGAGGAGGCGAGATGGGCGCGTTCGCGGTCGAGCGGGTTCGCCGGCGGGGTTGTCGGGGCGGGGGTGTGCGCAGGCACGGAGAAGCCTTCCCGGCTGCGGAACACCGGGGGTGTCCGGCGCGCAGCGGTCTCAAAAGTCTGCGATGGAATTTGAGAGCCACCCGGTTTCCGTCCGGGCGGCGCCTCCCCACGTGCGTCCCCGGGGAGGCGGCAGACCGGACACCCTATACCCACGAACGACCGGTGGGCGAATCACTTTCGTCCAGGGGATATCAGGGGTAACCCTGACGTGCGGACGAGGGCGTGTACCCCTGCGGGATGAGCTGGAAGGCCTGACGGAATGGGCCATTGGGCTGACGATTTCATGGGGCCGGAAATCTAGCGTTGAGACATGGCTACCGCATACATCGACTCCCGACCCCGTTCCGCCCCGCACCCCCACGTCGTCGCCCGTGGTGCCACCAAGGTGGAGCGCCGCCCGCGCAACCCGATCACGGCCTGCGCGCGCGGCGTCGGCATCCTCGCCGCCACGGCCTTCTCCGTCGTCGTCCTCGGCCACGACGGCCTCCCCGAGGACCTGCTCAGGAAGGCCTGACCCACCCGAGGGTCACAGTACGTCGTCCGCGTCCACGATCCGGTAGGCGTAGCCCTGTTCGGCCAGGAACCGCTGCCGGTGCGCCGCGAAGTCCTGGTCGATGGTGTCCCGGGCGACGACCGAGTAGAAGTGCGCCATGTGCCCGTCCGCCTTGGGACGCAGCACCCGGCCCAGTCGCTGGGCCTCCTCCTGGCGTGAGCCGAACGTGCCGGAGACCTGGATCGCGACCGTCGCCTCGGGCAGGTCGATGGAGAAGTTGGCGACCTTGGACACCACCAGCACGCTGATCTCGCCCTCCCGGAACGCGTCGAACAGCTTCTCGCGCTGGGCGTTCGTCGTCTCGCCCTTGATCACCGGCGCGTCCAGCGCCTCGCCCAGCTCGTCGAGCTGGTCGATGTACTGGCCGATGACGAGCGTGGGCGTGCCCCTGTGCTTCTCGACGAGCGCCTGGGTGACGCGGCGCTTGGTCGCCGTCGTGGCGCAGAACCGGTACCGCTCCTCCGGCTCCGCCGTCGCGTAGGCGAGCCGCTCGGTGTCGGTGAGGGTCACCCGCACCTCGCAGCAGTCCGCGGGCGCGATGTAGCCCTGCGCCTCGATCTCCTTCCACGGCGCGTCGAAGCGCTTGGGGCCGATGAGGGAGAAGACATCGCCCTCGCGCCCGTCCTCGCGCACCAGCGTCGCGGTCAGGCCGAGGCGGCGGCGCGCCTGCAGGTCGGCGGTGAACTTGAAGACGGGCGCGGGCAGCAGGTGCACCTCGTCGTAGACGATCAGGCCCCAGTCGCGGGAGTCGAACAGCTCCAGGTGCGGGTAGACGCCCTTCCGCTTGGTCGTCATCACCTGGTACGTCGCGATGGTGACCGGGCGGATCTCCTTGCGCGCGCCGCTGTACTCGCCGATCTCGTCCTCGGTGAGGGAGGTGCGCTTGACCAGCTCGTGCTTCCACTGGCGGGCGGAGACGGTGTTGGTGACCAGGATCAGCGTGGTCGCCTTGGCCTTGGCCATCGCGGCCGCACCGACCAGCGTCTTGCCGGCGCCGCAGGGCAGCACGACGACGCCGGAGCCGCCGTGCCAGAAGCCCTCGGCGGCCTGCTCCTGGTAGGCGCGCAGCTTCCAGCCGTCCTGCGCCAGCTCGATCGGGTGCGCCTCGCCGTCCACGTAGCCGGCGGTGTCCTCGGCCGGCCAGCCGAGCTTGAGCAGCACCTGCTTGATCTGCCCGCGCTCGGAGGGGTGCACCACCACGGTGTCCGGATCGATCCGCTGGCCGACCAGCGGGGCGATCTTCTTCGACCGCAGCACCTCCTCCAGCACGGGCCGGTCCGTGGCGGTCAGCACCAGGCCGTGCACCGGGTCCTTGCTCAGCCGCAGGCGGCCGTAGCGGTCCATGGTGTCGGCGATGTCGACCAGCAGCGCGTTCGGCACGGGGTAGCGCGAGAAGCGCACCAGCGCGTCCACGACCTGCTCGGCGTCGTGCCCGGCGGCCCGCGCGTTCCACAGGCCCAGCGGCGTCACCCGGTACGTGTGGACGTGCTCGGGCGCCCGCTCCAGCTCTGCGAACGGTGCGATGACGCGGCGGCACTCGTCGGCGAGCGTGTGCCCGGTCTCCAGCAGCAGGGTCTTGTCGGACTGAACGATCAGCGGCCCGTCGTGCACGTGCGTCTCCTCCGGTCCGGGCAAGTGGCCAAACACCCAGTGTCCCGCATCGCGGCGCGGACCGGAAAGCGGATCCCGCTACAGCTTGTCGATGCCGGTGAGGTCGATGTCGATCGGGAAGGGGACGTCGAGGACGAGACGGTCGTGGTGGATGCCGGTCAGTTCATAGCTGCGCTTGTCCGGGTCGAGCTGGTAAGTGCTGAGGACCGGCCGGTTCTCGCCCGCAGGACTGTCGGCGAGCCAGTAGTGCCCGATCCCCGCGCGGGCGTACTTGTGGGGCTTGGTGTCCCGGTCACGGGACGCGGACTCGGGGGAGACGACCTCGATCGCCAGCACGACGTCCTCTACCCGATAGCGAGTTCTGCCAGGTCCGGTAGCCGCCGCCTTCACCACGCACACATCGGGTACGGGTGAGTTCTGGCGGTCGATGACGACCGCCATTTCGCGCCGCACCCGCAGATCGTCGGGCACGAGCGTCCGAAGACCGGCTTCCAGCAGGAAGAGCATCAGGCTGTGGAACTCCTTCTGCGGACTCACGAAGACCAGGCTCCCGTCGATCAGCTCTGTGTGCGGCGGGAGGTCTGGCAAGGTCAGCAGGTCGTCCACGGTGTAGCCGCCATCCGGCGGCCGAGGCCAGGGGTACGGCCAGTCGTGCATGGGCTCAGCGGTCATGGTCCCTCCCATGGACGGGATTCAAGCGCTCGGTCCCACGGTAGCGGCGGGCGGCGACGCGCACAGCACGCCTTCGGGTGAGGACGAACCGTTTCCGTGGTCCGCGAGGCGAGCCCGGTTGCTACGCCTCGTCGTCGGCAAGTTCCGCGACGCCGGTGATGCGGTGCAGGGAGAAGGTGCGGACCTCCTCGTGGACCTGGTCGAAGGCGGTGACGAAGCCGCCCTCGACGCGGACGGGCTCGATGACGCGCTGGCTGGCCGCGCCGTCCGCGTTGACGTAGCCGATCCAGACGGCATCGCCGGTGAGGACGGCGGTCTGGAGGGTGGCCAGGGTCTCCGCCGCAGGAGTGCGGGGGAGGGGGCCCGCCGCGGGGACGCGGTGGGTGATGGTGGCGGCGCGGTCGCCCGCGCGGATGGCCTTGATGGCGGCGCCGAGGAGTCCCTGCGTGACCGGCGGCGGACCGTCGGGGACGGGCGCCGGAGGCGTGCGCGGGGGCGTGCGGCGGGCGTCCGGGCGGGTGATCATGACGTCGCCCTCGGCGGTCTCCGCGGCGGGGGCGTAGCCCATCGTGCGGAGCTGCCCGAGCACCGTCGCCGGGTCCGTCTGCGCGGCGAGGACGGTGGGAGCGAGACGTCGCAGCCGCAGCTGCGCGGCGCGGCGGTCGGCGAGCAGCTCGTCCAGCAGGGCGTCGTCGTCGCAGCGCAGGTACGCCGAGGCCGCACCGACGCGCAGTCGGCCGTGGCGGCGGGCCACGTCGTCAACGAGGTAGGTCAGCGGCTGCGGCACCGGCGTGCTGGAGTGCTCGGCGAGGAAGGTGTGCAGCTCGGCCGCGCTGCGCCCGGCATCGAGGGCACGGCGTACGGAGTCGGGGGTGAACCGGTAGACCGTCGCACCGCCCTTGGACTCCACGTCCGCCGCGACGGCGAGGGTCTGCGCCAGCGGCGTGCGCAGCGGGCCGGGGGCGATGGCGGTGAGGTCGGGCTGGAGGATGACCTGGTCCAGCGGTTCCGGCAGCAGCGGGGCGAGGCGCTCCAGGGTCGACGCCTCGTCATCGTCGAGCAGCGGTACGGCGAAGCGTGCGAGCGCACCCCGGCCGGTGAGGCCGAGGTCCTCCGCCTCCGCGACCGTCCAGGCGACCAGCTGGTCGCGCAGCTCGCCGCCGCGCAGCGGGTGCTGCCAGGCGATCCGGGCCGTCAGCGTCCGCACGTCGGCGGCGGCGCCCCCGGGCAGCAGGGCCAGCAGGCCGAGCACGTCGTGGCGGAGAACCGGTGCGAGGGCGCGGTCGAGGCCGCTGCCGAGCGGCGGCAGGACCTTGTCCTTGGTGTCCTTGGTGCCGACCAGCGCGGCGACGCGGGTGGCGGCGAGCCAGGTGCGGGCCAGCAGCAGCCACCGCTCCGCGACGGGCCGGCGCAGCCACTCGTCGTAGGCGGGGGTGGGCGCCCAGCGCTCCTCCACCTCGCCGTCCGGAGCCACCAGGCCTGCGCCGTAGGCGAGTTCGAGCCAGAAGGCGGTGCCGGGCTCGGGCAGGTCCAGGGCCTGCGCGGTGCGGCGCAGCTCGCGGACGCCGAGGCCGCCCGCGCGCAGCACGGCGGGCGACTCGGTGCTCCACAGGCTGAGCGCCTCCTCCACCGTCCGCACGGCTGTGAAAGCCTGGGCGGCGGCCGCATGGTCCGCCTGTTCCGGCTCGATGCTGCGGGCCGACGTCACTTGCGGCGCGACCGGCTCGACCTGACGGTGCGCCAGGCCGCCACGCAGATGGAGCGCGACCTCGCGGGGCAGCACCACCGCGTCCCGGCCCGCGGGCAGCAGCAGGCCGCAGGCCTGGAGCCACTCGACGGGGGTGCGCGCGTCCGCGGCCCGGACCGCGCGGGGCGGGGACGCGCCGAACGGCGGCCCCCAGGTCAGCTTGGACAGGACGCCGCGCGCGCCCTCCGGCGCACGGGCGAGCAGCGCGTCCGCCCGCTCGCGCTGGGCGAACAGGCTGCTCAGCGCGGCCAGCGCACTCACCTGGTCGTGGGTGCTGGGCAGCCCGGCGTCGGCGAGCATGTCCTGCAGGCGGGCCGGCGACAGCCCCGCGCCGGCCTCCGCGTACAGGGGGCCGAGCCCGGTCGGCCCCGACTGTCCGCCCGCCGGGGCGAGCACGTCCCGCGCGGTGCGCACCAGCCGCAGTCGCTCCGGCCCGCCCCAGACCAGGGCCGCGTCACCCAGCGCCGCCACGGCGGGCTCGAAGGCCGCGTCGACCTCCGGGTCCTGGTCCGCGCCCAGCAGCGCGCGCAGCTCCTGCGGCGTGCACGGGTCAGCGGCCACGGACAGCGCCTCCGCGACCTGGAGGGTGAACCGGTCCAGCCGCTCCAGTGCGCGGATCACGCTGGCTCGTGTCGCGCTGCGGGTCGCCAACTGGCTCAGGTCGGCCGGCACCGGGTGCACGAGATCCGGCCGCGCCCGCAGCAACGCGGCGAGCGCGGCGTCGTCGCGGCCGCGCAGGTCCTCGGCGAGGGTGCGCGGCAGCGTGCGGACGCCGTCGTGCGACTCCTCGGTTCTCCCGGTGCTCATCCGACTCAGATTACTTGCTGCGGTGCGGGGCGGCCCCTGTCTGCCCGGGAGTACGGGAGGGCTTCTCCGGGTAAGGCCGTGACGTCCGCACGACGCACCCTAAGCTGACGCCGGCGGTGGTTGTGGGGAGGGGCGGGGAAGCACGATGGGCATCGAGAGCGAACAGCTGGTCTACGACTACCTGAGCCGAGTGGGCGATCTCGCCGGCCAGACCGGGGGTCTGACGGCGGCGGAGCGTGTCCGGCTCGTCAACGACCTGCGCCAGGCCATCGACTCCCAGCGGGCCGCGTCCTCCTCGTCCTCCCGGTCCTCCGCGCGCGCGGAGGTCGGCTCGGTCCGCAAGATCCTCGCGGGCCTCGGCACGCCTGAGCAGGTGGTCCGCCGCGCCGCGGGCGGCGGCGGGGCCTCGGTCGGGTCCGGACCAGCGGTCCCGACGACCTCCGCTCCGACGCCTTCGGCGCGCCCGGCGACGCCGTCCGTCCCGACGCAGGGCCCTGCACCAGCGATCGAGGGCCGCGCGGAGTTCGTCCGCGCGGACGCCGGCAGCGTTCCGGCCTCGGGCGCGCAGTGGTGGACCTTCGAGTCCGGCGGCAGCGGCTTCCCCGGCGGGGGCGGCGTCCGGATGATCCAGCCGCCCGGCTGGTCCGGCTCCTTCGAGGGCGACTTCCTGGTTCCCGACGGCACGGCGGTCGTCGACCCGGTCACCGGCCTCCCGAGCGCGCAGCCCGCGGCGGGCGCGGCGGCGGGCACGGGCGTGAACGGGGCCGGCGAGGTCGGCCCACCGGTGCCGACGCAGCCGAAGCCCGGCCTGCTCCGACGCCTCCGGGGCGGCGCGCCGGGAGGCACGTCGGTGCCGCGGGCATCGATCCCCTTCGTCGAGGCGCTGGCCACACTGGTGCTGGTCGGCGCGGCGGTGACGGGTCTCTGGTACGTCGCGATCCTCGGCTGGCTCCTCGCCTACGCGGGCCGCAGGTTCGGCCACGGCGTCGGCCGGGTCGCCGCCCTCTGGATCCCCGGCCTGATGGCCGCGGCCTGCGGCTTCTGGCTCTACAGCAAGTCCGGCCACACGCCGGGCCACCCGGCCCTGACGAACGCGCAGGTCACCGCCGCGACTCACAACGCCTACACCTTCTGGCTCCGCGGCTCCTCGACCCTGTCCGCTGCCTTCCTCGCCTGGCGCATCACCCGACGCTGAGTCAGTTCCCGGCAGACGGACGTTGCACCGCCTCAGGGGCGCGGGGCTCTGCTGATATGCGGTTCCACCGCGTGGGCGCGACAAGCCACCCACCCACACAGAGCCCCCGAACGCGCAGGGCCATCCGCACAGGGTGGTTTCTCGCGCCCTGTGGCGGAGCCGCGGGTCAGCAGGGCCCCGCGCCCCGGAGGTGGCGCGCCTGGCTGCCAGGTCTCAGGGCACCCGGAGTGCCGACGTGAAGCGCAGGTGCGTCTCGCTGCGCAGCACCCCCTCGTGGTCGCGGAGCTCGTCGAGGGCGTCGAGGGCCGCAGCCTTCGCCGCGGCGCGGCGGTCCGTGGGGATCTTCTCGAGCCAGATCCGGCGCCCCGTCGACCACTGCGAGCGCCACCACTCCTCGCCGCTCCCGATCACGCGCACCGACGTCTCCTCGACCGTCCGCACCTCGGCGTAGCCGCAGGCGTGGAAGAGGTCCGCGATCGACTCGCGGGAGTCGAACGCCGGGTGGCCGCCACGCGCGCCCTGCCTCGGGGAGGACGCGGAGACGGGGTCGTCGAGGAAGGCCAGCGCCGCGTCCAGCGGGCGGGTCCAGCGTGGGTCGGTCAGCGCACCCCAGCTCGACATCGCGAAGCGCCCGCCGGGGACCAGGATGTGGTGGGCCGCGCGCAGCGCCGCCGCCGGATCGGGGGTGATGAACATCATCAGCCCGGCCAGGACCGCCTCGAAGGAGCCGGAGGGGAAGCCCGGGTCCTCCGCGTCGCCGACGCGGGCCGTGACGTTGCGCAGGCCACGGCGGGCGATGTCCGCGGCCGTGGCGTGGGCCATGCCGGGGGAGAGGTCGAGGCCCGCCACGTAGCCGTCGGGGCCCACCGCCGTCGCGGCGGCGAACAGCACCGCGCCGCGGCCGCAGCCGAGGTCGAGGACCCGGTCGCCCGGGCGCAGGCCGGCGTGTTCGACCAGGCGTGCGCCGTTCGCCTGGAAGAACTCCCCGTCCACCGTCCCGTAGGTGTCCGCGACCAGGTCGAAGCCCTCCGCGATGAAGGCCTTGCGTGTCGCAGCCGCGCGCTCACGCTCGCGTTGCGACCGGTGGTCCCGCTGCTCCTGCGTCGTTGTCGTCGGCATGGTGACATGGTGTTCCCGAGTGACGGGCATCACAAGACTCTGGGCACGTATCGGTCGCTACCCACCCAAGTAGCGCCGCAGTTGAGCCAGGATCAGATCGGAGCCGAGGTAGCCCACGCCCTGGTTCCAGAGCTGGTCGTCGACCGCGTAGGCGCGTCCCGCCTTGACCGCGGAGAGGTTCTTCCAGGCGTCGCTGTTCAGCACCTCGTCGGTGTGGGCCTTGGCCGGGTCTCCGGAGGTGGAGTAGAAGATCGTGGTGCCGTCCACCGCGTCGAGCTTGTCCGTCGCGGGGAGGGCGACCGTCTCCGTCTGCGCGTTCTGCGCGTCGGGGCGGCCCAGCTGGACGTCGGCGAGCAGGCTGCCGGGGAAGCTGTGGGCGGCGACGACGCTCGGGTTCTGGTCCTGGACGAAGCGGATCAGACTGATCTGCTGCTTGCGGGTCGAACCCGAGCCGCCCAGCCCGGCGGTGACCTCGCGGACGTGGTCCTGGTAGGCGGAGGTGATCGCGTCGGCGACGGACTGCGCGTTGAGGGCCTGCGTGTGGAGCTGGAAGTCCTGCTTCCAGGAGGCGCCCGTCGACTCGGTCAGGACGGTCGGGGCGATCGCCGACAGCTGCTGGTAGCGCGCGCCGTCGACGGAACGGCTGGAGAGGATCACGTCGGGCCGCAGCCGCTTGATCGCGGCGAGGTCCGGTGCGCCGACGACGCCGACGTGGGCGACGGGCGAGAGCCATCCGGTGGGGTAGTAGTCCGGCAGGCCGCTGTCGAACGCCGGGCGCGCCGCCCCCACCGGCGTGAAGCCGAGGGTGAGCGCGGAGTCGAGCTCCGCGGTGCCGAGCACGACGACCCGCCGCGGCGCGGCCGGGACCTGCACCTGGCCGGTCGCGGCGTGGACGGTCCGGGTGGGCGGCGGCGTCGGGGAGGCGCTGCCGGTCCCGCTCGACGCCCGGGCGGCGAGCAGCCCTCCGCCTCCCGCGCTGGACGTCGGGCTGGCGGCCGAGCCGGAGTCGGGTGGGAAGCCGGTGTCGCCCTTGCAGGCGGCCAGCGCGGCGGAAGCGCCGAAGGCGCCGAGCGCGCCGAGCAGGGCCCTGCGCGAGTAGGCGCCAGGCATCCGGCCTCCCGAAGCTTCGTCCCCGTCTCTCCCGATTCGTCCCAGTCCGCAGTATCGCCCACGGCAGGCCCGATTAGGGTGAAGGCCATGACGCCGTTGACGCCGCTCCCTCTGCTGGCTGTCGGGTTCGACCTCGACATGACGCTGATCGACTCCCGGCCGGGCATCGCGAGGGCCTACGCGTACCTGGCGGAGGAGACCGGCACGGACATCGACACCGACCTCGTCTGCTCCCGGCTCGGGCCGCCGGTGGAGGTCGAGATGGCGAACTGGTTCCCGGCCGACGAGGTCCAGGCCATGGCGGATCGGTACCGGAAGCTTTATGCGGAGTACGGGATCGCCGGGGTCACGCCGCTGCCGGGCGCACTGGAGGCGCTCGCCGCGGTGCGCGCGGCCGGCGGTCGGACGGTCGTGGTGACCGGCAAGCACACACCCAACGCGCGGCTCAACCTGGAGGCGCTGGAGATGCAGGTCGACGCCCTGCACGGCGACGTCTTCGCCGCGGGCAAGGCGGAGGCGCTGCGCGCCGAGGCCGTGCGCGTGTACGTCGGCGACCACCTGGGCGACGTCGTGGGCGCGCGCGAGGCGGGCGCCTTCCCGGTCGCGGTCACGACCGGCCCTTACGACGCCGAGAGCCTGCGTGCGGCCGGCGCGGGCGTCGTCCTGCCGGACCTGACCGGGTTCCCGGCCTGGCTGTCGGACTACTTGGCGGCGATCTGACGCTTCTGCGAGCGGGCCGAGGCGAACAGGCCCGCGAGCGCGACGGCGAAGCCGAGCGGCATCACCATGCAGACGAAGTACGCAGGCGTCGGCAGCCGGTGCAGGCCGAGGAAGAGCGGCAGCACGGTGGCGATCGTGGCCACCGCGCCGACGGCGAAGAGGATCGCCCCGATGCGGACCAGCCGGTCGCCGGGGGCGCCCGGATCTTCCGCGCGGGAGAGGGAGTCAGCGTTCACACCCTCCACGCTAACGGGTCCGCACAGGTGCGCGGCGCGCGCGGGGTTAGCGGAGTGCCCCGGCAGGGTATGCACGTCACGCACGGGGACCGTGCGTGCGCGCAGCGGGATCGCTGCGGCGTGACCAGGCAGTTCGATGAGGAGGTGCGCCATGTCCCCGATCTGGACGACACGTCGGTCGGCCGTGCCGCAGGTGCCTCCGGCGGAGCAATCCGGTCGATCATTTCGGCGCCGACCTGGAACAATGGCCCGGCGCTAGTTCGCCTGCGGCGCCCAGCGGTCACCACCGGTAGCCGGTGGGGCGCCGCACCCCCGTACGACACACTCCGACTCAACGACTCACCTACGACGAGGTCTCCCCATGCCTACGGGCAAAGTGAAGTGGTTCAACTCTGAGAAGGGCTTCGGCTTCCTCTCGCGCGACGACGGCGGCGACGTGTTCGTGCACTCCAAGGCACTGCCTGTCGGAGTGGAGTCGTTGAAGCCCGGCCAGCGGGTCGAGTTCGGCGTGGTCGCCGGCCACCGGGGAGACCAGGCACTGACCGTGACGCTCCTCGACGAGGCCCCGTCGCTGGCGGCGGCGTCCCGCAAGAAGCCGGACGAACTCGCCGCGATGGTCCAGGACCTCACCACCGTCCTGGAGAAGATCATCCCCGCCCTCCAGAAGGGCCGCTACCCCGACAAGCCCGTCGGCAAGCGCATCGCGACCCTCCTCCACCACGTCGCCGACCAGCTGGACGTCTAGCTAGCGGCAACCCAGGGGGCGCGGCCGTCTCTCGTGCAGAGCCCCGCGCCCCCCGGCCGTGCAACTCACGCAGGGAACGACAGCAGCCCGTCCGGGACGGCCGGGGTCAGGCCCGCGGCTGCGGCGCGGCTGAGGAGGCCGCGTACCGCGGCGTAGCCGGCTTCGCCGAGGTCCTCGGTGAACTCGTTCACGTAGAGGGCGATGTGCTGGTCCGCCACCGCGGGGTCCATCTCCTGGGCGTGCGACATCACGTAGTCCCGCGAGAGCGCGGGCTCCGCCCACGCGGCGCGGACGCTGTCGCGAATGGTGTCCGCCAGTGCTGCGAGGCGCTCCGCGCCGAGCCCGCGGCGGGCGACGATCGCGCCGAGCGGGATCGGCAGGCCGGTCGCGGACTCCCACGCCTCGCCCATGTCGGCGAGGCAGCGCAGGCCGTAGTTCTGGTAGGTGAACCGCGCCTCGTGGATGACGAGGCCCGCGTCGACCTTGCCGTCGCGCACCGCCGGCATGATCTCGTGGAACGGCATGACCACGATCTCGCCGAGGCCGCCGGGGACGGCCTCCGCCGCCCAGAGGCGGAACAGCAGGTAGGCGGTGGAGCGCTCGCTCGGGACGGCGACGGTGGCGCCGCGCAGCGCCTCGGGCTCCGGGGAGGCGTCGGGGCCGGTCAGGACGAGGGGGCCGCAGCCGCGGCCCAGCGCGCCGCCGCAGGGGAGCAGGGCGTACTCGGAGAGGACCCACGGCAGCTGCGCGTAGGAGATCTTCAGGACGTCGAGCTCGCCGCGCTCGGCCAGGCCGTTGGTGATGTCGATGTCGGCGAAGGTGACCTCGGGCGGCACCGCCCCCGCGACCAGGCCGTCGGCCCAGGCGTGGAAGACGAAGGTGTCGTTCGGGCAGGGGGAGAAGGCGATACTGAGGGCCGGGGTGGAAGAAGTCACCGGACCAGTGTCTCGTACGGCAGTCGCGCGAAGACGGCCGCCAGGGCGTCCAGCGCCTCGCCGATGCGCCAGGCGGCGCGGTCGCGGGGGCCGACCGCGTTGGAGACGGTGCGCAGCTCCAGCACGGGGACGCCGTGCCCGGACGCTGCCTCCGCGACGCCGAAGCCCTCCATGGCCTCGGCCACCGCCCCGGGGTGACGGCGCAGCAGTTCCGCGGCGCGCTCGGCGCTGCCGGTGACGGTGGAGACCGTCAGCACGGGGCCGGTCGCGGCGGGGAGCCCGGCGTCGCGCAGACGGCGGACGACGGGGTCGACGAAGGCGCACGCGTGCCGGACGCGTCCGAAGCCCAGCTCGGTGACGTCGGCGAAGCCGTCGGGCGTGTCGGCGCCCAGATCCGCCGCGACGATCGCCTCGGCGACCACCGCCGAGCCGATCGGTGCGGCGGGCGCGAAACCGCCCGCGATGCCGGAGGAGACGGCCAGGCCGTAGGCCGTCGGGGTGAGTGCGAGCGCCGTCGCGGCGGCCGCCGCGGCCGCCGCGGGGCCGACGCCGCCGACCACCACGTCCACCGGGCCGAGGGCCGTCAGCGGGTACCCGCCGGGCAGTGTCCGGGTGTCCTCGCCCGCGTGCGGCAGCGCCGCGCCCGCACCACGCAGCACCGCCGCCGCTTCGGGAGCGACGGCGGTGACGACGAGAACGCGCGGGGAGCTCAACGGGGCGTCAGGGCGTGGTTCAGCTACCGGCGACCTTGAGCTGGAGCAGCCACTCGCCGAAGATGCCCTTGCCGTCCTTGTCGGTCTCCACGATCAGGATCGGGCCGGTGTTGGACGTCGTGGTCTGACCCGTCGTCGGGTCCTGAGTCGTCAGCACCTGGGTGATCGACAGCGGACCCGCGTAGGCGTTGGTCGTGTGCTGGACCAGGAAGCCGCTGCCGGTGCGCGCGACCCAGCCGTTCTTGGTGACGGGCTGGTCGACGTTGATGCCGAAGTTGCCGTTCGCGCTCGGCACGATCGCCGTCGGCATCTTCTTGTCGTCGCTGAGAGCGGCCTTGATGGACGCGCTGCACTTGGCCTGGTCGGTCGTGCTCAGGGCCTTGCCGCCGTTGTAGCAGTTGGCGAGCGGGGCGATCTGCGTCCAGTGGGAGCCGGCCACGACCGAGACCCGGGCGACCGAGGGCGCGTAGTGGGCGGCGATCGGAAGCGTGATACCGAGCGTCGCGGCGCCCACGACGGCGACGGCTCCAAGGGCGGCGACACCGCGGTTGAGACTCATGGTGGCAGGCTACCGCCCCGCGACGATCACGCCACGTCGGGGGCTGCCGCTGCGTGCCGCGGTCGCAGCGTGAGCCGGGTCCGGACGGCCCAGACCAGGGCGACGCCCATCAGCGCGGCGGCCGTGGCCATGCCGACCTCGCCGACCAGCGGGAGCACGATCCCGAGGCCGCCGCCGACCACCCAGGTCAGCTGGACCACCGTCTCCGAACGGGCGAACGCCGAGGTCCGGACGGCTTCCGGCACGTCGCGCTGGATCAGTGCGTCGAGACCCACCTTGCCCATGCACTGGGTGAACCCGGAGACGAAGGCGAGCAGCACGACCGTGAGCGCGCCGAAGAGTATTGCGGCGGCCAGCGAGGAAACGAACGCGAGTGCGAGCATCAACGTGACGAGCGTCTCAGGGCCCTTCGTGCGCACCCACGCGCCGACGACCGTGCCGAGCGTGTTGCCGATGGCGAGCGCGGCGGCGACCAGGCCCAGCGAGGCCGTGGCCGGCAGCCCCGCCAGCGGATGCTCGCGCACCAGGAAGGCGAGGAAGAAGGTGAGGAAGCCGAAGAGCACGCGCAGCGCGCTCTCCGAGCCCAGCGCCAGCACCACGCCGGGGCCGACCGTCCGCAGCCCGACCTTGGTGCCGTCCTCCGGCGTGGCCTCCGCGTGCAGGACCGCGCGCTCCTCGCCCTTCGCCACGTCCACCGTGTGCGGCAGCGCGAAGGCGAGCCCCGCGCCGACGATGTAGATCAGGAACGCGCCGCGCAGCGGCCAGTCCGGGCCGATCAGGTGCAGCAGTCCGCCGATCGCGGCGGCGACGCCGGTCGACAGCAGCCCGGCGAGCGAGACCCGCGAGTTCGCCTTCACCAGTGGCAGCTGCGGCGGTTTCAGCCGCGGCACGACGACGCTGCGGATGACCCCGTAGGCCTTGGAGGCGACCAGCACGCCCAGCGCCAACGGGTAGATCGCCAGCCCGGCGCCGGCGATGGCGCCCGTCATCATCCAGGCCAGCGCGGCGCGGGCCAGCAGGCTGCCCGCCATGGCGGCGCGGCGACCGCTCGGGATCTTGTCCAGCATCGGCCCGATGACCGGCGCGAGGAGGACGAACGGCGCCATCGTGATCAGCAGGTACAGCGCGACGCGCCCGCGCGCCTCGTGCGTCGGCACGGAGAAGAAGATGGTGGACGCCAGCGCGACCGTGATCATCATGTCGCCCGCGGAGTTCACCGCGTGCAGCTCGATCAGCTTGGCCAGCCCCGACTCGCCCGCGCCCTGCGCGGATGTCGCGCGGCGGATCCGCCGACCCGTTGCGTTCGCGACCCTGCCGGTGCGCACCGCCGCAGCCGAGGCGAACCGGTGCACGGACGACGCCGCACGCCGCGCCTTGCCCACTCCCGCCTCGGCCATATCTCCCATGGTGCACGACGGGCAAGAGAAGCCGTGGCACCTGGCGCGGTACTTTCGGCATCCGTTCGGATCCGTTCCGCGTCCGCGCGGGACAGGGGACCGGCCGTTCGGCAAGAATAGGAGTCCGACCGGTACCGCGCGCAGTCCGCCGCTCGGCGATGGTGCGAATCCGTGGTTATGGCCGCGACGATGGTTGGGAGAGAATCAGTCCGTGATGAGTGCTGCGACGACGCGAAGCCGTACCCCTGACCGCCTGTGCGCCGAGGCCGTGGAGTTCGCGCGGCACGCGGCCGTTGCGGCGGTCGGAGAGACCGCAGTCGGCGCGCACCTCGGCCTCGACGTCGAGGGCGACCGCGTGGTCACGCATTACTTCGCCACGACGGAGAAGGCCTACCGCGGCTGGCGTTGGGCGGTCACCGTGACCCGCGCGGCGCGTGCCAAGCAGGTCACCCTCGACGAAACGGTGCTGCTGCCCGGGCCGGAGGCGCTGATCGCGCCGGAGTGGGTTCCGTGGAGCGAGCGCCTGCGCCCCGGCGACCTCGGCCCCGGCGACCTGCTCCCCACCGAGGCGGACGACCTGCGCCTGGAGCCCGGCTACTCCGGTGACGACGAGCCCGCGCCGAACTCGGTCCTGGCGGAGGACCGTCTCTCCGGCATCGCCGGCGAGGACGTGGCGATCGAGCCCAGCGGCGACCGCGTGGCGGTCGCGCCCGAGACGGAGCGCGCCGAGATCGCGTCCGTGGCGGACGAGCTGGGCATGGGCCGCGCCCGCGTTCTGAGCAGACTCGGCCTCAACCTGGCCGCGGACCGCTGGGAGAAGGAGTTCGGCGCGCACTCGCCGATGGCGCAGGCGGCACCGGCGGCGTGCGTCTCGTGCGGCTTCATGGTTCCGCTGGGCGGTTCGTCGCTCAGCCAGGCCTTCGGCGTCTGCTCGAACGAGTTCAGCCCTGCGGACGGCCGCATCGTCTCGCTGGCGTACGGCTGCGGCGCGCACTCCGAGGCCGCGGTCATGCCGGCCCCCGTGGTCCCGGCCCCGCCGGTGCTCGACGAGCTCAGCCTCGAACCCCTCCCCCTCCACCCCGACCGCTCCGGCGGCTCCGTCGAGGAGAGCACCCCGGCCGAGGAACTCGGCCACAGCTGACGCGCATCTTTGGGGGCGCGGGGAACTGCGCGACAAGCCACCCGCCCACGGGCCCGGCCGAACGCGCAGGGCCATCCGCACGCCGGTGGTTTCCCGCGCCCCCGAGGTAGTGCGACGACCTGCCGGAGCGCGGGCTCACTCGCCGATGTCCTCGTACCAGAGGTCCGGATGGGTGCGGATGAAGTCCGTCATCATGCCCACGCAGTCCTGGTCGTCCAGCAGGACGATCTCGACGCCGTGGTCGGCGAGCCAGTCGTGGCCGCCGTGGAAGGTCGTGGCCTCGCCGACGACGACGCGGCCGATGCCGAACTGGCGGACCAGGCCCGAGCAGTACCAGCACGGGGAGAGCGTCGTCACCATCGTGGTGCGGCGGTAGCCGCGCAGGCGGCCGGAGGCGCGGAACGCGGCCGTCTCCGCGTGCATGGAGGGGTCACCGTCCTGGACGCGGCGGTTGTGGCCCGCGCCCAGCAGCTCGCCGTCGGGACCGAACAGCGCCGCGCCGATGGGGATGCCGCCCTCCGCGAGGCCGATGCGGGCCTCGTCGACGGCGACGGAGAGAAGCGCGCGGTAGTCGAGAGTGGGCATGTCCTTACGATGCCTCGGTCGGCTCCGCCCGAACCGGCCCGGGGCCGGGCGACACGCGTTCGCCGCCCCGCCCCGGGGAATGGCCCCACCACCCGGTGGCGGATACTGAGCACCATGGCTTACGACGATCTACGGTCCTTCCTGCGGGCGCTGGAGCGCGAGGGCGACCTCAGGCGCATCAAGGTGGAGGTCGACCCGTACCTGGAGGTCGGTGAGATCGTCGACCGGGTCCAGAAGGCCAAGGGACCGGCGCTGCTCTTCGAGAACGTCAAGGGCTCGGCGATGCCCCTGGCCATGAACGTCTTCGGCACCGAGCGGCGGCTCGCGAAGGCGCTGGGCCTTACGTCCGCCGACGAGATCGGCGAGAAGATCGCGGGGCTGCTCAAGCCCGAACTGCCGCACGGCTTCACCGGCGTGCGCGAGGCCTTCGGCAAGCTGGCCGGGATGACGCACGTGCCGCCGAAGAAGGTGAAGCCGGGGGAGGCCAAGGTCCAGGAGGTCGTGCTCACCGGCGACGACGTCGACCTGATGCAGCTGCCCGCGCTGTTCACCTGGCCGCAGGACGGCGGGTCCTTCTTCAACCTGGGCCTGACCCACACCAAGGACCCGGACTCCGGCGTGCGCAACCTGGGGCTGTACCGGCTGCAGCGCCACGACAGGCGCACCATCGGCATGCACTGGCAGATCCACAAGGACAGCCGCAACCACGCCGCGGTCGCCGCCAAGCGCGGCGAGAAGCTGCCGGTCGCGATCGCCTTCGGCTGCCCGCCCGCCGTCACCTACGCCGCGACGGCGCCGCTGCCGGGCGACATCGACGAGTACCTGTTCGCCGGCTTCGTCGGCGGCGAACGGATCCGGATGGTCGACTGCAAGACCGTCCCGCTCCAGGTCCCGGCGGACGCCGAGGTCGTGCTGGAGGGCTGGTTGGACCCGAACGAGATGCTGCCCGAGGGTCCGTTCGGCGACCACACCGGCTTCTACACCCCGCAGGAGCCGTTCCCGGCGCTGACCATCGACTGCGTGACGATGCGTCGCCGCCCGCTGCTCCAGTCCATCGTGGTCGGCCGCCCGCCGACCGAGGACGGGCCGCTGGGCAAGTTCACCGAGCGGTTCTTCCTGCCGCTGCTGAAGGTGATCGTCCCGGACATCGTCGACTACGACCTGCCCGAGGCCGGCGGCTTCCACAACTGCGTGATCGTCTCGATCGACAAGAAGTACCCCAAGCACGCGCAGAAGGTCATGCACGCGATCTGGGGCGCCCACATGATGTCGCTGACCAAGCTGATCATCGTGGTGGACTCCGACTGCGACGTGCACGACTACCACGAGGTCGCCTGGCGGGCGCTGGGCAACGTGGACTACAGCCGCGACCTGTCCGTGGTGGAGGGGCCGGTCGACCATCTCGACCACGCCTCCTACCAGCAGTTCTGGGGCGGCAAGGCGGGCATCGACGCGACCCGCAAGCTCCCCGAGGAGGGCTACACCCGCGACGGCGGCTGGCCCGAGATGGTCCTGTCGGACCCGGCCACGGCCTCGCTCGTGGACAACCGCTGGAAGGAGTACGGGCTCTGATGACGACAGCCGTCGCCACCCCCGACATCGGCAGAACGAAGGCGTTCCTTCGGCTCGTGATGATCGAGCACTCGGTCTTCGCGCTGCCCTTCGCCTACATCGCCGCGCTGACGGCGATGTTCCTGCAGGACGAGCACGTGCACTGGGTCCAGCTGCTGCTGGTGACGCTGTGCATGATCGGCCTGCGGACCTTCGCCATGGCCGCGAACCGGATCATCGACCGCGAGATCGACGCGCGGAACCCGCGCACGGCCGGACGGGAGCTGGTCACCGGTGCGGTCTCGCTGCGCACGGCGTACACGGGCTCGGCGGTCGCGCTGGTGGTCTTCCTGGCCGCGGCGGCGCTGCTCAACCCGCTCTGCCTGGCGCTGGCGCCGATCGCGGTGATCCCGATGGTCGTCTACCCGTACGGCAAGCGGTTCACCGACTTCCCGCACGCGATCCTCGGCCTCGCCCAGGCGATGGGCCCGGTCGGCGCGTGGATCGCGGTCACCGGCACCTGGTCCTGGGAGGCCTGTGTGCTGGGTCTGGCGGTCGGCGTCTGGATCGGCGGCTTCGACCTGATCTTCGCCTGCCAGGACGTCATGGCCGACCGCGCCGACGGCGTCCGCTCCGTCCCGGCCCGCTTCGGCGTCGCCAACGCCCTCTACGGCGCCCGCGCGGCCCATGTGCTCACTATGCTGCTCCTCGGCTGGTACGCGTGGCTGACGGCGGCCGGCTGGGCGTTCTGGATGGGCCTGGCGGTGGTGAGCGTCGCCTTCGTCTACGAGCACTCCATCGTCCGCCCGGGCGACCTGAGCCGCCTCAACCGCGCCTTCTTCCAGGTGAACGGTTTCGTCGGGATCTCGCTGTTCTGCTTCGCCCTGCTGGACCTGGTCCTGCGCGGACTCGCCCCGTAGCGGGAAGCGGCTGACGGAATATCAGCGGCCCTCCCGTTGCTCGTTCCCCTCAACGGACGGATGAGCAAGGGGAGGGCTTCGTCATGAGCGCCATCGGAACCACGGCCGTCATCGGCACCGGCAACATCGGCGGGACGCTCGGCCGGGCCTTCGCGCGGGCGGGGCACGCCGTCGTCTTCGGCTCCCGCGACCCGGCGGCCTCCGACGCCGCGGGGGACACCGCCGCGAAGGTCGCGACCCCGGCGGAGGCGGTCGCCGCGGCGGACACCGTGCTGCTGGCCATCCCCGCCGGAGACGTCGAGGAGTTCCTGCGCACCCACGCGGACGCGCTCGCGGGCAAGGCTGGTCGTCGACGCCACCAACCGCCTCCCGCAGCCCGTCCTGCACAGCGCGGACCTGGTCCGGGCCCTGGTCCCGACCGCCCGTTACGCCCGCGCCTTCAACAGCCAGTCCTGGGAGACCTTCGCCGACCCGGTCTGGGACGGGGAGCCGGGCAACCTCTTCTACACCGTCTTCGAGGCCGCGGACGCCCCGACGGTCGAGGCCCTGATCACCGCCGTCGGCCTGGTCCCCACCTTCGTCGGGCTCGGCCGTCCGGATCTCCTGGACGCGGCGCTCTTCCTCCTGGTCCCCGCCTACGGCACCTTCGGCCGCCGCACCGGCATCCGGATCGTGCACGACTGACCGGCCGGTCCGCCGTTCGGCGGTTCGCCCGTTAGGGTCGGAACTGTGAAGCGTGAGCCGTGGGTGGTCGGGGTGACGGGGGCGTCCGGGACGCCGTATGCGGCGGCGGTCGTGCGGGGCTTGCTCTCCGCCGGGGAGGCCGTGGACGTGGTGGTCAGCCGGGCCGCACGGCTGACGTTGATCGACGAGACGGGGATCTCCTTCCGGGACGCGCACTGGCGCGAGGACCTGCGGGAGTGGCTGGAGCGGCCGTTGGACCGCGGAAAGCCGGAGCCGTTCGAGCTGGACGACGTGCGGTACTGGACGGCCGGCGACTTCGCGGCGGGGCCGTCCAGCGGCTCGTACCCCGCCAAAGGGATGATCGTGGTCCCGTGCAGCGCCGCGGCCGTCGCCGGGATCGCGATCGGCCTGAGCAAGGACCTGCTGCAGCGGGCCGCGAGCGTCACCCTCAAGGAGCGCCGACGGCTCGTGCTGTGCGTACGGGAGACCCCGCTCAGCGGGGTGACACTGCGTCAACTCGCGGACCTCGACCAGCAGGGGGCGATCGTGATCCCCGCCTCGCCGGGCTTCTACGCGGGCTCGGCCAGCGTCCAGCAGCTCGTGGACTTCGTCGCCGGACGTGTGCTCGACGCGGTCGGGGTCGAGCACCGGCTGTACCTCCGCTGGGCGGGTGAACTGGGTGGCGGTGCCACCTCGACGTGATGGAGGTCACCTCGTCGGAGTATCTTCTTTGCGAACCGGGGGCCGCATCGGCCTGGAGTTTTTGATTCCGGATACTGTCGGCAGGTTCCCCAACGATTGGAAGGCCAGGTTTTCGACCATGGACGCGGTGGACAGGCAGCTCATCCAGGCGCTGCGCGAGAACGGGCGCGCCTCCTACGCCGAGCTGGGACGGCTCGTCGGCCTGTCGGGCCCCAGCGTCACCGACCGGATCAACCGCCTCGAACAGGCGGGCGTCATCACCGGCTACCGCGCGACGGTGAACCCGGCCTCGCTGGGCCTGGGCGTCACCGCCCTGATCGGTCTCCAGCTGACCGACGCGGCGGACCACGAGGACGTCGCGGGCCGCCTGCGCGACCTGCCCGATGTCGAGGACTGCTGGTTCATCGCGGGCGACGACTCCTACATGCTCAAGGTCCGCGTTCCCAACGTGGACGGCCTGGAGTCGATCGTGAAGCGCCTCTCCGGCACCAAGGGCGTGGCCCGCACCCGCACCACCGTCGTGCTCTCCACCAAGTGGGAGAACCGAGCGGTCGAGCTGCCCGACACCGAGTTCACGGACGCCACACGGAAGGCGTGATCCGCACATGACCCTGGTGACACTGGACGAACTGCGCGACGCGCAACGACGGATCGCCGGGGTCGCGGTGCGCACCCCGCTGATGCCGTGCCCCTGGGCCGACCGTCCGGGCCGGAGCCTCCACCTGAAGCCGGAGAACCTCCAGCCCACCGGCGCGTTCAAGATCCGCGGCGCCTACAACCGTCTGGCGGCGCTGACGCCGGAGGAGCGCGCGCAGGGCGTGGTCGCCCAGTCCAGCGGCAACCACGCCCAGGCCGTGGCGTACGCGGCCCGCAAGCTCGGCATCAAGGCCGTCATCGTCATGCCGGACACCTCGCCCGAGGTGAAGGTCGAGAACACCCGCTCCTACGGGGCCGAGGTGATCCTCGTCGACATGACCCAGCGCGACGACCTGCCGCTGGAGCTGGTGGAGCGTCACGGCTACGTCTGGGTGCCGCCGTACGACGACCCGTACATCATCGCGGGCCAGGGCACGGCCGGCCTGGAGATCTCCGACGACGCCGCGGCGCTCGACCTGGACCTGCAGACGGTGCTGGTCCCCGTCAGCGGCGGCGGGCTGATCAGCGGCGTCGCGACCGCGCTGAAGCTCACCATGCCCGGGGTGAGGATCGTCGGCGTCGAGCCGGCCCTCGCCGGCGACGCGGCGGAGAGCTTCCGTGCCGGCGAGCGGCGGGCCTGGGCCCACGCGGACACCTACCGCACGATCGCCGACGGCCTGCGCACCACCTCGCTGGGTGAACTCCCGTGGGAGCACGTGCAGGCGTACGTGGACGACATCGTGACGGTGTCGGAGGAGGAGATCGCCGAGGCGGTGGCCGTGCTGGCCCGCCGCGGCAGGCTGGTCGCCGAGCCCTCGGGCGCGGTGGCGACGGCGGCCTACCTCTTCCACGGTGAGGACCTGCCCGGCAGCCGGTTCGCCGCGGTGGTGAGCGGCGGGAACGTGGAACCGGCGCTGCTGGCGAGGATCCTCGCGGTCTGAACCTGCTCCAGCGACGGACGTGACGGAGGGGTCCTGCGACCGAGCCGTCGATCAGGGGCGTAGGCTCGTACGGATTGTTCAACGCGCTGATGGAGGCGGGACTCGGATGGACGCAGGGCTGAAGCGCGAGCTGGAGGCGAAGGTCTACGCCGGGGAGCGGCTCACCCGCGAGGACGGGATCGCGCTGTACGAGACCGACGACCTCGCATGGCTCGGCGGGCTCGCGCACCACGTGCGGACGCAGAAGAACGGCGACGTCGTCCACTTCAACGTCAACCGTCACCTGAACATGACCAACGTGTGCACCGCGTCCTGCGCGTACTGCTCGTTCCAGCGCAAGCCGGGCGAGAAGGACGCCTACACGATGCGCATCGAGGAGGCGGTCAAGCTCGCCAAGGCGATGGAGAACGACCAGCTGACGGAGCTGCACATCGTCAACGGCCTGCACCCGACGCTGCCCTGGCGGTACTACCCGCGTTCGCTGCGCGCCCTCAAGGAGGCGCTGCCGAACGTGGCGCTGAAGGCGTTCACCGCCACCGAGATCCACCACTTCGAGAAGATCTCGGGCCTGTCCGCCGACGAGATCCTCGACGAGCTGATCGACGCCGGTCTGGAGTCGCTGACCGGCGGCGGCGCCGAGATCTTCGACTGGGAGGTGCGGCAGCACATCGTCGACCACGCCACCCACTGGGAGGACTGGTCGCGCATCCACCGGCTGGCGCACAGCAAGGGCCTCAAGACGCCCTCCACCATGCTCTACGGCCACATCGAGGAGCCGCGCCACCGCGTGGACCACGTGCTGCGGCTGCGGGAGCTGCAGGACGAGACCGGCGGCTTCCAGGTCTTCATCCCGCTGCGCTACCAGCACGACTTCCACGACTCGCGCGACGGCAAGATCCGCAACACGCTGCAGGCCCGCACCACCATGGCCACCGGCGCGGACATGATCCGCACCTTCGCCGTCTCGCGGCTGCTCTTCGACAACGTGCCGCACGTCAAGGTCTTCTGGGTGATGCACGGCCTGGCCGGCGCGCAGCTGATGCTGAACCACGGCGCGGACGACATGGACGGCTCGGTCGTCGAGTACAAGATCACCCACGACGCGGACGGCTTCGGCACGCCGAACAAGCTGACCCGTGACGACCTGCTGGACCTGATCCGCGACGCGGGCTTCCGCCCCGTCGAGCGGAACACCCGCTACGAGATCATCCGCGAGTACCCGGGCCCGGACGCGTCCCGCCGCGAGGCGCCGCAGCCGATGCGCTTCTGAGGCGTGCTTCCGGGGCACGCCGCCGGGGTGCTTCCGGGGTTGTCCACAGCCCTGTGAAGATCGCCCCGGGCGGCGTGCTTCACTTGTTGGGTATTGCCCTCCCGTAGGGACCCCGTAGGGAAAGAGAATCCGTGCCGTGACCGCCAAGTCGCACGCCACCCTCCGCTACAGCGCGATGCGGGCCAGCATCTTCCTGGCCTGCTTCCTGCTCGCTCTCGTGCTCGCGCACGTCGGTGTGCTGCCGGTGACGGCCGGCGCCTCCGGGGTCTTCCTGCTGCTGATCATCGCCGGTGTCGTCTCCGCGCCGATCAGCTTCGTCGTGCTCAGTCGGCAGCGCGACGCGATGTCGGAGCAGATCACCGGCGGCATCGAGCGCCGCAGGTCGGACCGGCGCAGCATGAGCGGCCGCATCGCCGCGCAGAACGCCGCCGAGGACGCGCTGGACGACGCGGTCCGCGCCGAGCAGAAGTAGGCCCGTCCTTTGGGCCGAGCCGGGCGTCGCGGGTGAACCGCCGCCCGACCGGGCGGGACGTCGCCGAGCGCGCCGGGGTGTCCCAGGCCACCGTCTCGCTGGTCTTCTCCGGCTCAGGGACCGGCTCCGGCGCGGCCGCGCACCGGGTCTCCGAGGCCACCCGCCGGCGTGTGCTCGCCGCAGCGGCCGAGCTCGGCTACGCCCCCCAGGCGGCCGGACGCCAGCTGCGGCTCGGCCGCACCGGGCTGCTGCTGCTCGCGGTGCCGAACATCCTCGGCCCGTTCTTCGCCCGCGTGCTCGCGGGCGCGCAGACGGAGGCCGCTCAGGCCGGGTCCACGGGCGCCGCTGACGGCGGCCTGTCCGTCGTCGTCTCCTCGGCCTGGGACCACGCCGCGCTGGCCCGCGCCGCCCGCGGCGGCCAGTACGACGGCCTGCTGATCTGCTCGCCCGACGACAGCCAGCTCGGCGGCGACCTCCCGGACGACGTCCCCGTCGTCTTCCTCGACGCCGACCCGGCCCTCAGCGCCGGGCATCCGCGCCGCCGCACGCAGCAGCTGGACGTCGGGGCCGGCATGGCGGCCGCCGTGGCCCACCTGCGCGCGCTCGGCCACGAGCGGCTGGGGCACCTGCGCTCCGTCGAGTCCGCGCACACCTTCCGGGCCCGTCAGGCGGGGTTCGAGGCCGCCGCGGCCGGGGCGCAGGTCGTCGAGGTCGGCGTCTCGGTGAACGGCGGTCTCGAGGCCGCCCGCGCCGCCGCGCGCCTGCTGCTCGCCGAGGCCGGGGACCGCCCCCGCGCCGTCGTCTGCGACGACGACGTGGTCGCGGCCGGGGTGTACCACGTTGCCGCCGAGCTGGGCCTGCGCGTCCCCGAGGACCTCTCGGTCGTCGGCATCGACAACATCGTGGCCGCACCGCTCTTCTCGCCCGCGCTCACCACCGTCGACCTGCCCGGCGAACGCCTCGGCGGGGCGGGCGTGAGGCTGCTCACGGCGCTCACCGCCCTTCCGGCCCCCGGCGCGGCGGATGCCCGCTCGGGCGCGGGCTCCGCGCTCCCCGAGCCCGAGCCGCTGCCCACGCACCTCGTGGTCCGGGGGTCCACCGGACCCTGACCCGTGGCGGACGGGGGACGGGCGGGGGATAGGCTGAACGTGTGGATCCCAAGACCAGAACACGCATCGTCACCGGTGCATTGGTGCTGCTCCTGATCGCTGTGGTGATCGGTGCGGCCCTGCGCTAGGCATGTGGGTGATAACCGTTCGGATCTCCCGCGTTGCCGGGAGTGACGGGCGGAGCGAGGTTTGAGCGTGTCCGACCAAACCCTCTTTGAGTTAGGGAAAACACGCTCATGCGTCTCAGTCGCGTCCACTCCGTAATCGCCGGTGCCACGCTCGCCGCCGTCCTGGCGGGCAGCTCGCTCGTGGCGACCGCGGAGGCCGCACCCCAGCCCGTCGGCGGTACCACCCAGCACGTCGCCCAGCCCGGCGCCGTGCTGCCGGCGGCCGACCCCTCCACCGCGCTCACCGTCCTCGGGAACCTCGGTGCCGTTCAGGGCGCCATCGCCCAGCTCACCGCGATGGCCACGGCGAAGCCGGCACCCAGTGCCGCCGACGTCCAGGCGGCCGCAGCCAAGGTCACCACGGCCATCACCGATCTGCAGAAGTCCGTTCCCACCACCGTGCCGGTCGTCGGCCGTCAGGTGCGCGGCACGGTGCCCGCGGACGCCGTCGGCGACGCGCTGACGAAGCTCCAGGGCGACGTCACCAACCTGGTCAGCGCGCTGACGTCCCTCGACCTGAGCAAGGTGACGACGGCCCTCACGGCGACCGTCACCGACCTGCTGGCCGTGGTCACCCAGACCGTCGCGAGCCTCGGGCTGAGCCTGCCGGTGCCGCTGCCGGTGGCGCATCAGTGACTGCCGTCGCCTCACCGACTGCAGTGCTGATCCGGTGAACGCGTGAAGGGGCGGGCCTGGCGGCCCGCCCCTTCCGTTCGTTCGTGTGCTGCTACAGCCGCTCGATCACGTAGTCGACGCAGGCCGTCAGCGCCTCGACGTCCGCCGGGTCGATGGCCGGGAACATCGCGATGCGCAGCTGGTTGCGGCCCAGCTTGCGGTAGGGCTCGGTGTCCACGATGCCGTTGGCGCGCAGCGCCTTGGCGACCGCTGCGGCGTCGATCGCGTCGTCGAAGTCGATCGTGCCGATGACCTGCGAGCGCTCGGCCGGGTTGGCCACGAACGGGGTCGCGTAGGACGACTTCTCCGCCCAGGTGTACAGCCGCGAGGAGGAGTCCGCGGTGCGGCCGGTGGTGAAGGCCAGGCCGCCGCCCGCGTTCATCCAGTCCAGCTGGTCCGCGAGCAGGAAGAGCGTGGAGATGGACGGGGTGTTGTACGTCTGGTCCTTCGACGAGTTGTCGATGGCCGTCGGCAGGTCGAAGAACGGCGGGATGTAGCGGCCGGACGCGGCGATCCGCGCGGCGCGCTCCAGCGCGGCGGGGGAGAAGACGGCGATCCACAGGCCGCCCTCGGAGGCGAAGGACTTCTGCGGCGCGAAGTAGTAGACGTCCGACTCGGTGATGTCCACCGGCAGACCGCCGGCCCCGGAGGTGGCGTCGACCAGCACCAGCGCGCCCTCGTCGGCGCCCGCGACGCGGCGGATCGGCATGGCCACACCGGTCGAGGTCTCGTTGTGGGTCAGCGCGTACACGTCGACGCCGGCCTCGGCCTGCGGCAGCGGGTGCGTGCCGGGCTCCGACTTGATCACCGTGGGCTCCGCCAGCCACGGCGCGGCCTTGACGCTGCCGGCGAACTTGGAGGAGAACTCGCCGAAGTTGAGGTGCTGGGACTTGTTCTCGACCAGCCCGAAGGCGGCGATGTCCCAGAACGCGGTGGATCCGCCGTTACCGAGGACGACTTCGTAGCCCTCCGGCAGCGAGAAGAGACTGCTGATGCCCTCGCGCACACGCTTGACCAGGTTCTTCACCGGGGCCTGGCGGTGGGAGGTGCCGAGCAGAGAGTCGCCGGCGGCGGCGAGGGCGCCGAGCGCCTCAGGCCGGACCTTCGACGGACCTGCGCCGAAACGGCCGTCAGCGGGCCTGATGTCAGCGGGGATCTGGATATCAGCCACGACGGAATCGTATCGGCTGGGGGCCGCCCGAAAGTAGAGAGTCCGTCGAGTGAGACGGTGCTCTGGCGCACCTCAGGGGCGCAGGGAACGGAGAGAACGGTTCCTTGCGCCCCTGGGGAAGTGCGGCGTCCGCCGGAGCGGACGGGACCGTCAGTTGGAGATCGACTCGTAGCCCTCGATCGCGCTGACGCTGCGCGCGGCGGGGCCGATGTAGCGCGCGGAGGGGCGCACCAGGCGGCCGGTGCGCTTCTGCTCCAGGATGTGCGCCGACCAGCCCGCGGTGCGGGCGCAGGTGAACATCGAGGTGAACATGTGCGCCGGGACCTCGGCGAAGTCCAGGACGATGGCCGCCCAGAACTCGACGTTGGTGGCCAGGACGCGGTCGGGGCGACGCGCGTGCAACTCCTCCAGGGCCGCCTTCTCCAGCGCGGCGGCGACCTCGAAGCGCGGCGCGTCCAGCTCCTGGGCCGTGCGGCGCAGCACGCGGGCGCGCGGGTCCTCGGCGCGGTAGACGCGGTGGCCGAAGCCCATCAGGCGCTCGCCCTTGTCGAGGGCGTTCTTGACGTAGGCGACGGCGTCGCCGGTGCGCTCGATGTCCTCGATCATGCCGAGCACGCGGGACGGCGCACCGCCGTGCAGCGGGCCGGACATGGCGCCGACGGCGCCGGACAGGGCGGCGGCCACGTCCGCGCCGGTGGAGGCGATGACGCGGGCGGTGAACGTGGAGGCGTTCATGCCGTGCTCGGCCGCGGAGGTCCAGTAGGCGTCGACGGCCTTGACGTGCTTCGGGTCCGGCTCGCCGCGCCAGCGGATCATGAAGCGCTCGACAATGGTCTCGGCCTTGTCGATCTCGCTCTGCGGGACCATCGGCAGGCCCTGGCCGCGGGCCGACTGGGCCACGTAGGAGAGGGCCATGACCGCGGCGCGGGCGAGGTCGTCACGGGCCTGGTCGGCGCTGATGTCGAGCAGCGGGCGAAGGCCCCACACCGGCGCGAGCATGGCCAGCGCGGACTGGACGTCGACGCGGATGTCGCCGGAGTGGACCGGGATCGGGAAGGGCTCCGCCGGGGGCAGACCGGGGTTGAACTTGCCGTCGACGAGGAGGCCCCAGGTGTTGCCGAAGGAGACGTGACCGACGAGCTCCTCGATGTCGACCCCGCGGTAGCGGAGGGAGCCGCCCTCCTTGTCGGGTTCGGCGATCTCCGTCTCGAACGCAACGACTCCTTCGAGTCCGGGTACGAAGTCGGACATCAGGCGGCTCCTCGGATCGGTTCTGACCGGTCGGTTCTGACCGGTCGGATCAGCGGAAGGCTTGGTGGTGTGGCCAAGTCGTCTCTGTTTTTGTTGCCGCGCGGTTGCGCGGGTGACGGTGCGGCGCGCGTGGCACGCGGTGTCAGCCTCTCAGGCACTGGGTGCATCGCGCCAGATCCCACGTCGGTGATGCCCTGCACACGCGTCGTATTCACCTGTTGCTGCCGGCTTCGTCGACGGAGCTCGGCAACGATACTCTCTCGATGTCGAGAGAATCCACGCTCGCGCCTGTGAGTCCGCCGCGCCCGCGAGGATGACGTGTCCGCTGCCTACTCGTCGGACGATCTTCCCGGTCCGTTCAGCCCAGCTGTCCGGCCCGGACTGGGATGATGGCGAGGTGCACGCATCGGATGCTCCTCTTGCGCCGGACCACGGGCCCCTCGCGCCGCTCGGCCATGTCGACCCCGCGGACATGCGCCGCCAGTACCGGGCCGAGGGCCTGCTGGAGGCGGAACTCGCCGCGGACCCGGTCCAGCAGTTCACCCGCTGGTTCGTCGACGCGCAGCACTCCGGCATCGACGAGCCGAACGCGATGATCGTCTCCACGGTCGACGCGGCCGGCCGGCCCAGCATGCGCACCGTGCTGCTCAAGGGCTACGACGAGCGCGGCTTCGTCTTCTACACGAACTACGAGAGCCGCAAGGGCCGCGAGATCGCGGACAACCCGCACGTCGCGCTGCTCTTCCCGTGGCACCCGATCGCTCGTCAGGTGATCGTCACCGGCACCGCGACCCGGGTCGGCCGCGACGAGACGGCCGGGTACTTCCGCTCCCGCCCGCACGGCTCCCAGCTCGGCGCGTGGGCCAGCGAGCAGTCCCAGCCGGTCCCCTCCCGCGAGGAGCTGGAACGCCGCTACGCGGACCTCGCCACCCGCTACCCGGAGGGCGAGGGCGTCCCCGTCCCGCCGTTCTGGGGCGGCTTCCGCGTCTCCCCGACCTCCGTCGAGTTCTGGCAGGGCCGCGAGAACCGCCTCCACGACCGCCTGCGCTTCGACGCCGACCCCACCGCCCCGACGGGCTGGCGGGTGGAGCGCCTCTGCCCCTGAGCCGCCGGACCGCCGATCCTGGATGATGTTCCGTCAACTCCCGCTCTGGGTAACCATGGGAACCCGGATTCGACGCCGGTCGGGGTGCGGTGCGGTGAAGGTCGGCGGCACGGACGGCGACGTGGACGACGGCATGGTCGGCGGCACTCACGCCAGCATGGACGCCGGCCCGCACGAGGGAGGGAACCGGCCGTACTCTCCGCCGCACCCGACCTGCCGTCGCGCTTCCTGGTCGGCCGGGAGCTGGCGGCCGCCCTGCGGTGGTGCGGTCACCACCGGGAGGCGCTGGACGTGGCCACTGAGGCCCACGCGGCGGCGGTGCGCCGGGACGGCGAGGAGAGCCCGGCGGCCGAGGCATGCCCGCTGGAGTTGGCGGCCGCGTGGCACGCCACCGGAACGCGCGAGCAAGCGGTCTCGGCCGTGGCGCGGGCGCACGACCGAACCGTGCGGCGGACCGGAACAGACCACCCGGAGGCGCTGTGCTGCGCCCACAACCACGCGGTCCTCGTCGCCGGCGGCGGCCGGGACCGGGACCGCGCGGCCGCCGCGCTCGACCTGCTCACGCCGGTGGCGGAGGCGATGGAGCGGAGCCTCGGCGCGTCGCACCCGCTGACGCTCTCGGCCCGCGGCAATCGTGTCGGTCTGCTCGCGATCTGCGGTGACGTGAAATCAGCGCTGGATCTGGGGAGCGGAGTTCTGGAGGAAATGAACGCGAGGCGCGGCGTCGACCATCCGCTCTCCCTGCTGCTGGCGGCGAATCTGAGCAATGCCGGACTGTCGGCGGGGCGTAGGCTGGAGAGCGAGGGACTGCGGATCGAGGCGCTGCCGCGGCTGTCCCGGCTGCTGGGGCGCGATCATCCGGCTTTGTCGACGCTCCGTCAGGGGGGTTGGGTGGACGTGCTTCTGGACCGACCGGTCTGGTGAGCGAGGCCGCCCAGGATGCGCCCGGAGTACCCGTGGTGCGCGCGCTGCTAACCCGTTCGATGGAAAATTTTTGTAACGATTCGACGTCGCCAGGATCTCATGAGCCTCTGAGCTGCATATTCCCAGACCAGCGGCTCAAAGGGGAGTCGAGTCGGCCTCAGGGATGTAGCGCGTGGAGGGCCTGTGTTTGCTACTTTTACACTGTCTCCAAAGGTGATGGTTTGCGCGCGCGAATTTCGTAGTCAGAGATCTTGAACGCAGGCCACGGGTACCGCGGGCCAGGACGCGAGCAGGACCCGAGAGTGACGAGAGTCGCGGGAGTCACGCGCGGAAGCCTGAGCCCCCCACCTCACATCTCCTTCGAGGGGTACCGTGAACACTGAGCGCGCTACCACGCAGTCCGACACTGCCGCGCCCGAGGCCTCTGCCGAATCGGTTCGGCCACTGCAGCTCTCCCGTCGCGACACCGTCGCCCACAGCCATCTGATCAACCGTGCGCTGCCGGACTCCGGCATCGCCAAGCTGGACGTCGCGGCTTTCACGTCGTCCATCTGACGGAGGCTCTGGCTCTTCCTCAGCACCGTCACCCCTGCCATGAACACCGACGACACGGATGCCTCGTTCAGCCAGTTCGTGCTGAAGATGCACAGCAGGTGCGATCTCGCCTGCGATCACTGCTACGTCTACGAGCACGCGGACACCAGCTGGGAGCGTCGCCCCATGACGCCCTCGGACGAGGTGCTCCGGGCCACGGCGCAGCGGATCGCCGAGCACGCCCGGCGCCACCGCCTCGCCACCGTTCATGTGGTCCTCCATGGGGGAGAGCCTCTGCTCGCGGGGCACGAGCGCCTCGCTTTCGCGGCCGAGCAGTTGACCGCCGCGCTGGCCGGCGTCTGCCGGCTCGATCTGCGCATCCACACCAACGGCGTCACGCTCGGCGAACGCCACCTCGAGCTCTTCGACCGGTACGACGTCAAGGTGGGCATCTCCCTCGACGGCGACCGCGCGGCCAACGATCTCCACCGCCGTTACCGGAACGGCCGCAGCAGCCACGACAAGGTCGTGCGGGCCGTGCGTCGGCTCAACACGCCGCGCTACCGGCATCTTTACGCCGGATTGCTGTGCACGATCGACGTCCGCAACGACCCGACGGCGGTCTACGAGGCCCTGCTGGAGCTCGACCCGCCGCGCATCGACTTCCTGCTGCCGCACGCCACCTGGGCCGAGCCGCCGCTGCGGCCCCCGGGCGCGGGCCCCACGCCCTACGCCGAATGGCTGATGACGATCCTGACCCGCTGGGACGCGCAGGGACGCCCGGTGCCGGTCCGCTTCTTCGACTCCGTGCTGCGCACGCTGGCGGGCGAGGACAGCCTCACCGAGTCCCTCGGGCTGGCCCCCGCCGACCTCCTGGTCATCGAGACGGACGGCACCCTGGAACAGGCCGACTCGCTGAAGACCGCCTACGACGGCGCTCCCGAGACCGGCTTCGACGTCCTGCGCGACCCGGTGGACGCCGCCGCCCGCCACCCCGCGCTGCTGGGACGCCAACTCGGTCTGGCCGGGCTGTGCACCCAGTGCCGGACCTGCCCCGTCGTGGACTCCTGCGGCGGCGGCCTCTACGCGCACCGATACCGGGCCGAGCCGGATCCGAGTCGCGCGTTCGACCATCCCAGCGTCTACTGCGAAGACCTGTACGCGTTCATCACCCGGACCAAGGAGCAACTCGGCGTGGCCGACCAGCACGACGCGGCGCAGGCCCTGCTGCCTCCGTCCCTCTTCGACGAACTCGGCACCGGCCACGGGGGTGCCGAGGCGGTCTCGGCGCTGCGCGACGCCCAGGTCCAGCTGGGACGCGAGTTCCTGGACGAACTCGCCGCCAGGGCTGAGCAGCTGGCTCCCGGCGAGGGCGGAAGCCGCGGGCTGTGGCCGCTCTTCGCCCGGCTGGACGCCGAGGCGCCCGCGGCCCTCGACGCCGTGCTCAGCCACCCCTACCTGCGCCCGTGGGCCCTCTCGGCGCTCACCGCGGACTCCCCGACGGGCGCCGAGGAGATCCTGGGCGGGCTGGCCGAGTCGGCGGCCGCCGCCCTGGTCCTGGCCGGCCTGGAGGCGCGGGTTGCCGTGCCACTGCGGGAGGGTTCGCTGCTGCTCCCGACGGTGGGCCGGCTCGACCTCACCGACTGCGGTTCCACCCCCGGCGCCACGGTCACGGTCTCAACCGATCCGGACGGCTTCACGGTCGAGGTCGGGGCCGACGGCGGGTCCGTCCGGGTACCCCGCGCCCGGGCGGAGCAGCCCGCCGAGTGGCAGCCGCTCCGCGTCCGGCCCGCTGAGTGGCAGCCGCTCCGCGTCTGGGCCGAGGCGGGCTGGTCCGTGGCCCTCGAGGACCTCGACCCGCGCCGGTCCCGGCACAACTGGGCGCCCACCGGACGCCTGACCGAGGCCGAGGCGGCGCTCTGGCGCGAGCGCCTGACCGGGGCGTGGGCCTGGATTCGCGATCGGCTGCCCCAGTACGCCGACGGTCTGCGCGTCGGCCTGGGCACGGTCACGCCGCTGTGCCCGGGCGAGGCCGGCATCGCCGTCAGCGGTGCGGCCCGGGACGCCTTCGGCAACGTGGGCGTCGCCCTCCCGGATTCCGACGAGTATCTGGCGCTGCTTCTGGTGCACGAGTTCCAGCACGTGAAGCTGGGTGCGGTCTTCGACGTGGACGACCTCTTCGACCGGCGCGACACCCGTACCTACCGCGCGCCGTGGCGGCCTGACCCGCGCCCCTTCGAGGGTCTCTTCCAAGGGACCTACGCGCACATCGCCGTGGTCGAGTACTGGCGGGCCAGGGCGTCGGAGTTGGCCGGGACCGGGGCGGAGGACGTCGCCCGGGCCGCCCGCGGCGAGTACGAGCGGTGGCTGCGCCACACCTTCGACGCGGTGCTGACCTTGGCCGGATCCGGCAGCCTGACGGCGCAGGGGGAGCGCTTCGTGGCCGCGATGCGCGCTACGCTTGCGCCCCTGATGTCCGAGTTGGATGCAGGAACGGAGTTGGTCGAGGCCGGGGCAGCCGCGTCTTCCGTGAGGGGCTGATGATGCCTCAGCAATCCGGTGCGAGGTCCGGTGACCGCGAGGCGGACGCGTTGCGCTCCGCCTTCGCCGCGGAGCTGGGCGCACTCGGGCTGCCGCAGGACGCCGTGGTGCTGGTTCAGGCGGCGTACTCCCGCGTGGCCCGTGGGCCCCGCGACGGGAGCGGCCCCGAGGCGCTGATCGACGCGCTGCTGGACCGCCTCGGCCCGTGGGGCACGCTCGTCGCCTACGCCGCCACCCCCGAGAACTCGCGCACCACCCCGGACTACGCCCGGGCCACGGCCCCGATGACCGAGTCGGAGCGCCGGGCGTACGACGCCGCGCTGCCCGCCTTCGACCGTGCCACCACGCCCGTCTCCCCCGCCGTGGGAATCGTGTCGGAGCGGCTGCGCAACCGCCCCGGCGCCCACCGCAGCGACCATCCGCAGACATCGTTCACCGCGCTGGGCCGTGAGGCCGAATCCGTCACCGCGGAGCACGGAGACGAACACCTGGGCCTCGGGTCCCCCTTGGGCAAGCTCTACGACCGGGACGGGTTCGGGCTGCTGATCGGCGTGTCCTGGTCCCGGTTCACGCCGTTCCATCTGGCCGACTACAAGGCGCCCACCCTTCCGATGAAGACCTACCACGCCAAGGTCGCCACACCCGGCGCCCGCGACGGAGAGTGGATCGCCTTCCGCGACCTCGACCTGCACGAGGGGCACTTCGAGGAGCTGGGCAAATACGTCGAGGTCGAACTGGAGAGCCGCGGGCGGATCAGCCGCGGCAGGGTCGGCGACGCCCCGGCGATGCTGGTCCCGATCCGCCCCGCCGTCGACATCGCTCTGGACGTGCTGAGGGCAGGTCTGGTCACCAGCCGGCCCTGGCGCGAGTCGGAGATCGCGTGGACGGTGTTGACGGACCATCAATAGGAGCGGTTCCATCGTCCTACAGAACGGGCAACATCGTTCGGGGGTGCGAGCGTGGCCGACCAAGAGGGCTGGGACGAGGACATACCTCGGCCCATCTTCTTTCTGAGTTACGCGCATTCCCCGCGCGGTGCCGGACGGCCCCGCAGCGTCTCGAACCTCTGGGAAGCTCGCTTATTCAGGGACCTGTGCGAGGCCGTGACGGACCTGTCCGGGTGGGACGCCAACGAGCCGCCCGGTTTCATGGACTCCGGCCTGAACGTGGGCGAGGGATGGTCCGAGCGGATCAGCGAGACACTCGCCCACTGCCGGGTCTTCGTGCCGCTGTACTCGGTTCACTACTTCAAGAGCCAGGCGTGCGGCCAGGAATGGGCCGCCTTCGCCTCCCGCGAGGTGCTGTCCGAGACACCCGGCGGCGGGCTGCCGTCCGCGATCGTGCCGGTGCAGTGGGTCCGGGTGCAGGAGGAGCGGCTGCCGCCGGTGGCCAAGGCCCTGCAGTTCGACCACCAGGCCTTCGGCGAGGGCTACCGGACCGAGGGGATGCAGCCGCTCCTGAAGGTCAGCAAGTTCCAGTCCGACTACCAGTTGGCCGTCTACCGGCTGGCCCAGCGCATCGTCGACGTGTCCGAGCGGATGCGCGTGCGCATCGGCGCCCGCCGGGACTTCCAGGACTTCGACTCGGCCTTCCCCGCCCCTGACCGTCGGCGGACACTGCGGATCTCGGTCGCCGCCTGCGACGTCGACCATCTGCCGGACGGCCGCTCCGGATCCAGCTACGGCACCGGCGCCCACGAGTGGCGGCCGTTCGGCGGGCAGAGCGAGGAGTCGATCGCCCGCCGCGCCGCCTCCGTGGCGCGTGAGTGGGAGTTCCACGCCAGCATCGAGCCGTTCGCCGACGAGGCCGCCCGCGTGCTGGCCGGCGAGCGGCCGAGCGCGCCCGGCCTGCTGCTGCTCGACCGATGGACGTTGCTCGACACCCAGCACCGGGAGGTGCTGCGGCAGATGGACGCCTGCAACCCCACCTGGGTCGGCCTGATGGAGCCCTGGGACCCGCAGGACCCGGAGAACGCCTCACGCCACGAGGAGCTGCGCGCGTTGTCCGAGCGCACCCTGGTCAACCTGCGCGCCCAGCGCCTGCAACGGGCCCGGCTGCGCGGCGTCGACGTGGTCTCCAGCCTGAACGAGTTCGAGTCGATGCTGCCGCACGTCGCGCTCAGCGCCATGCACGCCTTCGAGGAGCTGGAGGGGCCGGACGGCTCGTCGGCACCGTCGGAGGCGAGCGGTTCGCCGCCGCGCCCGAATCTGCGAGACGAGCACATCAAGCGCGGGAACGGCCGGCCGAACGGCTCCCCGCCGGGCGCGCAAGGCGCGCCGAACGCGCCGAACGCGTCCGACCACGCCGCTGCCGACGAGGGGCCGTCAACCGGTTCTGGGGGAGGGAATCCATGAGCGTGACTCAGCCCGAGAGTGACGGGGCCGAGCCCGTGCTGCCGCTGCGCGACCAGCGTGACGGACGGATCGTCACCTTCTACTCCTACAAGGGCGGCACCGGCCGCACCATGGCCCTGGCCAACATGGCCTGGATCCTGGCGGCGAACGGCTACCGGGTCCTCGCCGTCGACTGGGACCTGGAGGCGCCGGGCCTGCACCGGTTCTTCGCACCCTTCCTGGAGCAGGCGGCGCTCGACGCCTCCACCGGCGTCATCGACCTGATCTACGACTACTGCGACGCCCCGCTCGAGAGCGAGGAGCTCGACCCGGCAGCGATGCGGCAGTGGGCGCGGGTGCTGCCGCACGTGCTCTCGCTCAACTGGACCGGCTTCCCCGGCGAGGGCTGCCTGGACTTCCTGCCCGCCGGCCAGGCGCACAGCGACTACGGCGCGATGGTCGCGAACATCAACTGGGACGAGTTCTACGCCCGGCGGCACGGCGCCGAGTTCTTCAAGGCGCTGCGCGCCGACATGAGCCGCCAGTACGACTACATCCTGCTCGACAGCCGCACCGGTCTCTCCGACATCCAGGAGATCTGCACCGTCGAGCTGCCGGACGACCTGGTCATCTGCTTCACCCTGAGCAACCAGAGCATCGAGGGCGCCTCCGAGATCGCCCGCAAGATCACCGAGCGGCACTACAACCGCGGCATCCGGATCCTGCCGGTGCCGATGCGCATCGACGACGGCGAGAAGGGCAAGGCCGACGCCGGCCGGGCGCTGGCCCGCAAGCGGTTCAGCGGCCTGCCGCAGGGGCTCTCCGAGAGCGGACGGGAACGGCACTGGGACTCGGTCGAGATCCCCTACCTGCCCTACTACGCCTACGAGGAGATCCTGGCGCCCTTCGGCGACAAGCCGGGTTCGCCGCTCTCCATGCTCTCGGCCGTCGAGCGGCTGGTCGCCTCGGTCACCAAGGACCGGGTGATCGGCCTGCCGCCGATGGACGAGGACGTGCGGCTGCACTACGTGGACCTGTTCACCCGGCCGCGCCCGACGGCGCGCGAGGACATCATCGTGTCCTACGCCTCCGAGGACCGGATGTGGGCGGAGTGGATCGAGTGGGTGCTGACCCGGGCCGGGCTCCGGGTCGTCCCGCGCGAGCTCGGCTCGCTGCCGCGGGTCGACTCCGACCGGGTGCGCGAGGCGGTGACCCGGACGCTGGCCGTCTGGAGCCAGGCCTACGCCAAGGCCGTCCAGTCCCGTCAGGCCCGCGACCTGCTGGTCGGTGAACGCACTCCGGACCAGCCCGAGTTGATCACGGTGCGGGTCGGCGACGTGCGGTCCGCCTCCAACTTCGGCGGCAACTCGGTCGAGCTGGTCCGTCTGGAGGAGGACGCCGCCCGGGTGGTGCTGCTGCGGGCCGTCGGCCTGCCGGAGACGGTGCTGATGGACTCCGTCCCCGGCGAGGGGCCGCGCTTCCCCGGACGCCGCCCGGCGATCTGGAACCTACGGCTGCGCAACCCGTCCTTCACCGGCCGCGCCGCCGTGCTGGACCGCCTGCGCGACCAACTGCGCGGCCAGCAGCGGGACCGGCGCTCCACGGTGGTGCTGCCGACCCCGCAGACCCTCTACGGCCTCGGTGGCGTCGGCAAGACCCAGGTCGCCCTGGAGTACGCCTACCGCTTCATGGCCGACTACGACCTGGTCTGGTGGATCGAGTCCGAGGAGCCGGAGCAGGTCGCCACCTCGCTCTCCGAGCTCGGTCGCCGCCTGGACCTGCGCATGGGCGAGAACGCGAACGAGAACGCCGACCTGGTCAAGGAGACGCTGCGGCTCGGGATGCACCCCAAGGCCAAGCGCTGGCTGCTGATCTTCGACAACGCCGACGACCCGGCGCAGATCGTCAGGTTCCTGCCCGGTGGCTCCGGCGACGTCCTGGTCACCTCCCGGAACCAGGCGTGGACCAGCCACGCCGAGGCGCTGGAGGTCGACGTCTTCCGTCGCGAGGAGTCGGTCGAGCACCTGTGCCGCCGCGCGCCGGCGCTGTCGCAGCAGGAGGCGGGGCTCGTCGCCGAGGCCGTCGGCGACCTGCCGCTGGCCGTCGAGATCGCCGCGGCCTGGCTGGAGACCACCGGCGTCCCCGTCGCCGAGTACGTCGAGGAGCTGCAGAGCCAGCCCGACAAGGCCCTCGGCGGCGCCACCCCCGACGACTACCCCGACAGCTTCGGCCGCGCCTGGAAGGTCTCCATCGAGCGCCTCGGGCAGCAGATGCCGGCGGCCGTCCGGCTGCTCCAGCTGTGCGCGTTCCTGTCACCCGACTCGATCGCCATCAGCATCTTCTACAGCGACCAGATGATGAACGCGCTGCTGCCCTTCGACGACGAGCTGCGCGACAAGAACATGATGGGCCGCGTCATCCGAGCCATCGGCCGGTACGCGCTGGCCAAGGTCGACAACAGCAGCCGGACCTTCCAGGTCCACCGCATGGTGCAGGCGGTCATCCGGTCGGGGCTCAGCCCTGACGAGCAGGAGGAGCTGGTCCACGAGGTCCACCGCGTCCTGGTCGGCGCCCGCCCGGACATCGGCGACACCGACGACCCGGAGAACTGGCCGCGCTTCGAGCTGATATGGCCGCACCTCGGCCCGTCCAGCGCGGAGACCTGCGACGAGGCCGACACCCGGCAGCTGCTCATAGACCGCGTGCGCTACCTGTGGAAGCGCGGCGACCTGGACCGGGCCGAGGACCTCGGCCGACGGCTCAACGTCGCCTGGACGGAGAAGCTCGGCGAGGACGACCGGCAGACGCTGCAACTGCGCTTCCAGCTCGCGAGCGTGCTGCGCAGCAAGGGTCTCGCCCAGGAGTGCCTGGAGCTCGACGAGGACACGCTGGAGCGGCAGAGCCGGGTGCTGCGCCCGGACCACCCGCTCACCCTGCAGACCGCCGGCAACCTCGCCGCCGACCTGCGCGTGCTCGGGCGTTTCACCGAGGCGCTCAAGCGCGACCAGGAGACCTACCTGAAGATGAAGGAGGAGCTCGGCGAGGAGGACCCGCGCACCCTCAACATCGCCAACAACCTCGCCATCGACTACCGGTTCACCGGCGACTACGACTCGGCCCGGATACTCGACGAGGAGGTCTACAACCTCCGCGGCGCGGTCCTCGGCGCCACCCACCCGTACACCCTGACCTCCAAGGCCAACCTCGCCGACGACGAGCGTGCCCTCGGCAACTACGGGCGCTCGATCAGCCTGCTCAGCGAGTTCCGCGACGAGTACTCCGTCCCGGTCCCCGACCTCGCCTCGCTGCGCTACGCCAAGTCCCTCGCGGTCTCCATGCGCCGGGTCGGCCAGCAGAACGAGGCCCGGCGGCTGACGATCGAGACCTACAACCGCTACCTGGAGCGCTACGACGCCAAGGTGCCGGACGCGCTGTCCTGCGCGCTCAACCTGGCCGCGGAGTACTCCGCGGCCGGCGACAAGGAAAGGGCCAGGGACCTGGCGCGGGAGGTGCTCGACACCTACCGCGAGAGCGTCGGCACGGACCATCCGTTCACCCTGATCTGCTCCAACAACCTGACGATCTACCAGCGCGACATCGGTCAGCCCACCGAGCTGCGCGAGGCGGTCTCGCTCGGCGAGCGCACGTTGGAGGCGCTGCGGCACATCGTCGGGGAGAACCACCCGTACACCCACTGCGCGATGCTCAACCTCGCCAACACCTACGGGGACACCGGCGACTTCACCCGGGCCGAGGCGCTCGGGCGCGCCGCGCTGGAGGGCATGACGGCCAGGTTCGGCGGCTCCCACCCGGACACCCTGGTCTGCCAGAGCAATCTGGCGGTCACCCTGCGCGGGCTGGGCCGTGAGGCCGAGGCTCAGGAGCTGCGCCGCCGCACCATCGACCAGCTCATCGCGGTGCTCGGGGAGAACCACCAGACCGTCCACGACGCCCGCGCCTGGCGCCGCATGGGCCGCGACCTCGAACTCCTCCCGGCCTGACGCCCCTCGGCGCCGCCGCGCCGCCGCGCCGCCCTCGGGCGGGCGGAGGCGCGGCGGCGCGCGTGGGGCTACGCCGCGTTCAGAGCGACGCGGCAGAGGATGTCGGGCAGCAGTCGCCAGGCTGCGAAGTGGGCGGCGCCCGGTTCGACCATCACGTGGGCGCCGGGGATGTGCGCCGCCAGCCACCTGGTGTGGTCGACGGGTGAGAAGACATCGTCCTCGCCGTGCCAGAGGTCGACGCGGCCCTTGATGTCGGCCGGATCGAAGCCCCACGGCTGGACGAAGGCCAGCACGTCGTCGTTCCAGCCGTCGTCGCCCGCGCGGACCGCCTCCGCGTAGTTGCGGGCGAGGCTGCTGCGGATGCCCGGGTCGCGGATCACGTTGAGGTCCGCCGGAGGGAGTTCGCTGCGCAGCGCCTGGATGAGCGTGCGCGGCTGCTCGCGGATGCCGTCGATGCGCGCGGCCAGGAGCGGACGCAGCCGCTGGGGGCCGGCCTCCGCGGCGCGATAGGCCTCGATGTTGGAGTCCGTCATGCCCTGGTACCAGTCCAGGCCCTCCGCGTCCCGCGGCGCGAGGCTGACCATGACCGCGGTGCGGGTGACCCGCTCCGGGAGCAGGGCCGCGCAGGCGAGCGCGTGCGGGCCGCCGCCGGATCGGCCGACCACGCCGAAGGCGTCGAGACGGAGGTGGTCGGCGATCGCGGCCACGTCGTCCGCGGCGTCGCGGACGCGGCGTCCCGGGAGGCGGTCGGACTGGCCGTAGCCGGGACGGTCGTAGGTGATGACCCGGACGTTGAGCCGGTCCAGCTGCCGCTCGACCGGGAGCTGTCCGAGCCTGCTGCCGGGCGTGCCGTGGATCAGGAACACCGGGTCCTCGGGAGATCTGCCCCAGATCGCCGCGGTGAGCGTGCGGCCGTCCGGTGTCTTGATCTCGATGTCCCTCACGTTGCTCCTCAACGTCGTCCCGTGACGGTGTGGTTCAGATCCGGCGGTCGCTCCGGGCGCGCCAGACCGCCTGTTCCTTGGCGAGCGTGGACTCCGCCTCGCGGGCGAGGCGGGACCAGAGCTCCTCCGCGCCCGGTTCGGCCGGATTGAGCCTGGCGAGCCGGTTCTCGATCTGCTCCAGCTCCTTGGCGGCGACCCGGTAGGCCGCGGCCAGCGGCCGGAACTGCTTGAGCTGGGTCCACGCGGTGATCGCGGCGCCGATGGTGGCGAAGGTGCCGAGCGCGTGGACGTGCAGTGCGCCGGATATCTGCAGCAGGGCGAGGGCCAGGCCGAAGCAGATGGCCGCCAGGGTCGCCATCGACCAGACCGTGCTCTTGTTGTCGTACGCGTCGGCCTTGCCCACGTACCAGACGCGCTGGGAGCGGACCCGCTCGCGCAGGTAGACCTCGCGTCGGACCGCGAGGCCCTGGCCGCGCAGGTGGGTCATCTCGGGGGTGATCGACGGCTGCTGCTCGGCGTCGATGACGCCGAGGCCGCGGTAGATCTCGAAGATCTCGCTGATCTCGTCGAGGAACTGCTCGTCGGCGTCCGGGGAGTGGGCCTGGCCGTCGAACGGGCGGGACCGGATCGAGTAGCGCCAGACCAGGCCCTTGATGGACTCGGCGGCCGCCCGGCTCTCGAACCAGAGCGTCTGGGGGTGCTTCGCCCGCAGCCGGCTCCAGTAGTAGAAGGCCGCCAGGAACGCCGCCAGCGAGAGGGCCGGTGAGACGTCCAGGCCCCCGGCATGCCAGTCGGCGATGCCGAGGGCGGACGCGGCGAACAGTGCGAGGATCTGGCCGCCGTACCAACGGGTGGCCCGCTGCTGCTCGTTGACGGCGACCTGATCGATCGTGGGGTACGGCTCGGGGATGAGTCCGTCCTCGTGGAAGTCCCGAGCAGAGTTCTGGACCATGACCGAATGCCCCCTCGCCCTCGCTGGCCGCCCTGAACAAGTGTCAACCTGCCCACCGTCCGTGCACAGCACACGTATTCACGCAATCGGCGAGCGGAGCGGTCCGGTCCGGTCGAACGACGGCACGCGCGGGGCCGGAGAGTGACACACAGTCAGAAGGTGTAGAAGATGCGGTCCTTGTGCTCGGCCATCAGCTTGGCGTTCCAGTCCGTGCCGCCGTCGACGTTGCCGGAGCGGAAGAGCGGCGGGGTGATCCCGTCCGCGGCGAGCCTGCCGACGGCGACCGCGACGACGGACTGCATCAGCGCCACCGTGGTCAGCGTCGAGACCGGGCCGAAGGTCGTCTCCGCGCCCTCGACGCTCAGCTCGCCGTCGCCGACCGCGATCTTGCTGTCCAGCACCAGGTCGCAGACGTCCTTCAGGTAGAGCCCGTCGGGGTGCTGCGAGGTGACCCGGCCCGGGTAGGCGAGGGAGGTCACGCCGACCACCGTCAGCCCGCGCGAGCGCGCGTGGCGGGCCAGCTCGACGGGCATCACCTGGCGGCCGGAGAGGGAGATCACGAACAGCAGGTCGCCCGCGCGGGCGGGCCCCGCGTCCAGCGTCGCCGTCGCCAGCCCCGGCACCCGCTCCAGCGCGCTGCCCAGATGGGCCGGGACCACGTCGACGCCGATCACACCGGGGACGGTCAGCAGGTTCATCAGCACCAGGCCTCCGGCCCGGTAGACCACGTCCTGGGCGGGGAGGGAGGAGTGCCCCGCACCGAAGGTGAAGATCCGGCCGCCCTCCTTGACGGTCCGGGCGAGCGCCTCGGCCGCCGCCTCGATCCCGGCCGCCTCCTCGTCCCTGATCCGCTGGAGGTGGGCGACGGCGGCGTCGAGGTACTGACCGGCGAGATCGCTCATCGGGTCTTCGGCTCCCCTGAGTAGCAGACGACTGTGCAGACTCAACCTGTGTGGTACTCGCATTATGGTGCTGGGCACGGTGCTCGGTCGCCGGTGCCGCTGTCAACACCGCGTGCGGCTCGTTTTCGGAGGCTGGCCAAAAGCCGTTCGGGTTGTCGGTGCGATGCGTAAGAATTGAGGAGCAACCGGGAGCGCGACCGGTTCACCACCGAGGAACGGAGCCCGCGGTCCGATGTCAGGCCACCTGATCGACACCACCGAGATGTACCTCCGGACGATCTTCGAGCTGGAGGAGGAGGGCGTCGTCCCCATGCGTGCGCGCATCGCGGAGCGCCTGGAGCAGAGCGGGCCCACGGTCAGCCAGACCGTCGCCCGCATGGAACGCGACGGTCTCCTCACCGTCGCCGGGGACCGCCACCTCGAGCTGACGCCGGAGGGCCGCAAGCTCGCCACCCGCGTCATGCGCAAGCACCGCATCGCCGAGTGCCTGCTGGTCGACGTGATCGGCCTGGAATGGGAGCAGGTGCACGCGGAGGCCTGCCGCTGGGAGCACGTCATGAGCGAGGCGGTGGAGCGCCGCGTCCTGGAGCTGCTGCGCCACCCGACGCAGTCCCCGTACGGCAACCCGATCCCCGGCCTGGAGGAGCTGGGCGAGGCTCCGGCCGATGAGGCCGAGTCCCTGGTCACCCTCGACGAGCTGGCCTCAGGTGAGGACGGCCGCAGTGTGATCGTCCGCCGCATCGGCGAGCCGATCCAGACCGACGCGCAGCTGATGTACACGCTTCGGCGGGCGGGAGTGCAGCCCGGCGCGGTCGTGAACGTGACCCAGTCCACGGGTGGCATCCTCGTCGGCAGCGGCGGCGAGGCGGCGGAGCTGGACAAGGACATCGCCGCCCACGTCTTCGTCGCCAGGGCCTGACTCGCCAGGGCCTGAATTCAGGAGCGAGGGGCCTCGGCTCTTTTCCCCGAGTGCCGAGGCCCCTCGTCTACCCCCTGGTTTCCCCGCCCCCCGAACCCCCGAACCGTGCCCGGCTTCCCCTCCGGGCGCCCCCTGGAGTGCGCCCTGCTCCTCTCGGTCGACTGCGGCGCTGATGCCGGAATTCATTTCCTCGGCAGATCCCGGCAATCCTTGAGCCCGGTCACTCGAAAGTGGGGCTTCTCCGCCGCGGCGTGCGGGTAGTCATCTCCTTCATCGCACATGTGACTGTGCCCCCGGTCGACCGCGGGAGGCGACACCGCGGGACTCGGGGGCACAGGGGGTTGCCGGGCTTTGCTACTGCCCCGCGTGTGCGGGCAGCGGCGCCTCTCGGCCGCAGGCGTAAGCGATGGGGTTGATGACCTCGGCCGCCTCCGGCAGCCAGCGGTTCATCGTGGTGGGCTCCCGGGCCCACTGCGCGTAACCGAGCGCGCCGATGCGCGTCGGCGGCGCGACGATCCAGCCGCCGTCGCCGTGGCCGACCAGGTCCAGCCGACCGGGGCCCCAGCCGAGGCGGCGCAGCATGTCCGGCAGCTTCGGCAGTGCGCCCGGCAGGACGAGGAAGACCAGCCGGCGGCCGCGCCCGGGGCCGCCCGGCATCGCGAGCACGGGGCCGAGCTGCAGGCCCATCCGCTCCATCCGCGCCAGCGCCAGGCAACCGGCCACCTCCGGCACGTCGATCGCGTCGAACGAGCGGCCCGTCGGCAGCAGGATCGAGGCCTGGGGGTTCTCCGTCCACCAGCGGCGCACGACCCCCGGGCCGGAGCTGGCGCGGCGCGTCCAGTCGCGGGTGGCGGGGTGCGCGCCGGGCATGGGGCAGGCGAGGTCGCCGCAGGAGCAGCGCGGGGGGCCGTCGTCCTCCAGCAGCCAGGCACCGGGGGAGACCTCCCAGTGTCGGTCCTCCGCGTACGTCACGGCCGCCTGCAACAGGAGATCCCGCACGCCCCTCCCAGCGTCCGTGCGGCCGTCCTGCTCGGTGGCTCCCAGGGTGTCTTCCACGTGCTGCACAACTCGGGCGCGGACCGGTGGTTACGGGTGATCGGCAAAGTCGGCCCAACAGGCCGCGCGGAGTGGGGCGCGCGGTTGCACGCCAGGGGGCGCACGGGGGGTGCACCCGGGGTGAGCGGGTACGTGTGCCCCCGATGCTTCGCTACGCTGTCAGCAGTCGGCCCAATGTCGCTATTTCCCAGCCATTGACCGCTCTTGACACCTCGTGACGCATCACCGGAACGCATCAGGGGAATGCTCCTGTCCTGCGACCTCCGACTCTCCAGGGGAGGCAGTGACGTCCATGGCCGCCAGACCGCTCGTCGCACGACAGCCAAACGAACGGCTCCAGGCCCTGATCCAGGAGGCCGGTTGCTCCAACGCGGGCCTCGCCCGCCGGGTCAACCTGTGCGGGGCCGAGCACGCACTGGATCTGCGTTACGACAAGACCTCGGTGGCCCGCTGGCTGCGCGGCCAGCAGCCGCGCGGGCAGGCCCCCTCCGTGATCGCCGAGGCGATCGGGCGGAAGCTGGGCCGCACCGTCACGGTCGACGAGATCGGCATGTCCGACGGCAAGAGCCACGCGTCCAGCGTCGGGCTGCAGTTCGCGGCGACCCTGCCGGGCGCCGTCGAGCAGGTCAGCGAGCTGTGGCGCAGTGACGTCGGCCGCCGCGACTTCCTGAGCGGCGCGTCCGTCGCCGCCGCCGCGCTCGTCGAGCCGAGCCGCGACTGGCTGATCACGGGGCCCGACCTCTCGGTCGCCCGCACCGGCGGGCCGCGCGTCGGCCCGGCCGACGTCGAGGCCGTGCAGGCCACCACGCAGATGCTGGTCGACCTGGACCACCGCTTCGGCAGCGGGCACGTCCGGCCGGTGGTGGTGCACTACCTCAACTCCGTGGTCTCCGGCCTGCTCGCGGGCGCGTACAAGGAGGAGACCGGCCGCAAGCTGTTCGGCGCCGTGGCCCGGCTCACCGAGCTGGCCGGCTACATGGCCATCGACACCGGGCAGCCGGGGCTGGCCCAGCGCTACTACATCCAGGCGCTGCGGCTCGCACAGGCGGCCGGGGACCGCGCCTACGGCGGCTACGTGCTGGCCTCCTCGATGAGCCATCTCGCCGCCGCGCTCGGCAACCCCCGGGAGATCGCGCAGTTGGCGCGCGCCGCCCAGGAGGGCGCCCGCGGCCAGGCCACCCCGACGGCGATGGCCATGTTCTACGCCGCGGAGGCGCGGGGCCACGCGCTGCTGGGCGACAGCCGCAGCTGCGAGGCGGTGGCCGGGCTCGCCCTGGAGCAGCTGGACCACAGCCGCCCCGAGGAGGATCCGGACTGGATCGGCCACTTCGACCACGCCTATCTGGCCGACGAACTCGCGCACTGTCATCGGGACTTGGAGCAGCCGCGGCAGAGCGCCCGGCAGGCGCAGGAGGCGCTGCGCGGCCACCCGGAGTCGCGGGTCCGCCGTCGCGCGGTCGATCTGGTGCTGCTGGCCATCGCCCAACTCCAGCTGCGTGACGTGGACGAGGCCTGTGACACGGGTGCGCGGGCGATGGAACTGATGTCCGGACTGCGTTCGGCGCGCGGCACGGAGTACCTGGACGACTTCCGGCGGATGCTGGAGCCCTACCGCCACCAGCGTTCCGTTCAGGAGTTCCAGGCCCGGGCGATGGCGGAGGCGGCCGCTTGAGCCCGGCCTGAGCCCTGGACGGCCGGGGTGCGGGGACGGGGGAGTCCCCGTCCCCCAGGATGGTCACCCGTTGGTGTGAACAGGTAGCGTGTCCCGCGTCGTGAGCGCGCCCATGCGCGGCGCGGGCGCCGTCCACAGCTAAGGAAGAGCGCGTGAACCATCGTCGTCCCAACCCCGACGAGCTCACCCCGGACGACCTGTTCCGTCCGGCCGACGGTGGGCCCACGGCGGCGTACGGCGCCCAGCTCCCCGCGCCGGAGGCCCAGCCCGCAGCGACCCAGTACCTGCCCCCGATGCCGGCGGCGCCGGCCCAGGAACCCCAGCCGTACGGCGCGCAGCCGGGCTACGCGGCCCAGACGCAGCCGTTCCAGGGCTTTCCGCAGCAGCAGCCGGCCCAGCAGGCCGCCTACGGCGCCTCGTACGAGCAGACGCAGCCCTATGAGCGGGCGTCGTACGAGCCGTCCCACTTCGACCAGCCGCAGTACGACCAGCCGCAGTACGACCAGGGCGGATACGAGCCGTACGACGACCACGGCTACGACGACGAGCCGCACCGCAACCGCCCGTCGATGCGCACCCTCGGCATTGCGGTCGTCGCCGGGTGTGCGGTGGTCGGCATCGCCCTGGGCGCGCTGCTCAGCGGCGGGGGTTCCTCCGCGAGCGCGGCGGGCGACAAGGGCGCGGGCGCGAAGCACGGCGCGACGGCCGGCGGCCCCGGGCCCGGCGACAAGACGGCCCAGCTCCAGCAGGCGCAGGCGCTCAGTGCGCTGCTGGAGACGGCGTCCAGCAACCGCACCGAGGTGGTCAACGCCGTCGCCAGTGTGCAGGCCTGCCAGGCGCTGCCGCAGGACCAGACGACGCTCAACTCGGCCGCCCAGGCGCGGGCCCAGCTCGTCACGAAGCTGGGCCAGCTCCAGGTCAGCGCGCTGCCCTCCGGGGCGGCGCTGGTCGCCAAGCTGACCGCCGGCTGGCAGGCCTCCCAGCAGGCCGACTCCCACTACGCCGCGTGGGCGGCGGAGTCGGCGCCGTCCTGCCAGAAGAAGCACCACCCCAAGGACGGCGGCGAGTCGACCGCGGCGGTCAGCGCCAGCAGCAACGCGACGATCGCGAAGCGCGAGGCCGCGGCGCTCTGGAACAGGATCGCCTCCGCGAACAACCTGCCGACGAAGGAGCCGAGCCAGCTCTGAGCGGCCTCCCGGCCCCGAGCGGCCACGCGGCGTGCCGCGCCCGGGTTGCGGGCGCCGGCACGCCGACGCGTCAACGCGTCAGTGCCGCACCGACGTTGACCAGACCGGCGTGGCTCTCGGTGAGTTCGCCGTTGACGACCTGCTGGAAGGACACGTCGGTGTTGACCGTCCGCGGGGTCGCCGCCAGGCTGACCAGGTTGCCGTCCTGCCAGGCCAGCGGGGGCGTCGCGCCGCCCGTGCTGACGGGGCCGGTGGCGTCGAACGCGGCGTGCACGCTCTGCGCCGTGACGGGGTGTCCCTTGAGGCCGTCCACGACCTTCCGGAAGACCTCGTAGGCGATCCAGGTGGTCTGCACCCCGGGGTCGGACGGGTTGATGTTGTTGTTGGTGAACGCGTACTTCTTGATCACCGCGTTCATCTCGCCCCACACCGGGCTGCTGTCCGGCGGGTACCAGCCGGTCGCGAGCGCACCCTCGAGCGGGCCGTCCGCGCCGCCCATGCTGTCGACCAGTGACTGCTGGAAACTGCCGATGAGCGCCGAGAGGTGCGCGTTCGCCGGGGCGTCCTGACGCCAGCTGTCGAAGAAGGTCTGCGTCGAGGCCGCGTCCAGCGCGCTGGTGACGCAGTCGTGCGGCCGGTCGGAGCCGACCGCGACCTGCACCTCGTGCTGGTAGTTGGTGCGTCCCTCCTTGGTCGGGACGTCGGTCGCGGTGAGGTGGTACTGCGCGAGACCGTTGTTCAGGAAGGTGTACATCGAGTCGCCGACGGCGGAGTCCGGCCGGACGATGGCGACCCGGTGGCAGCCGGCGGCGGCGAGCTGCTCGCCGTTGCCGACCAGCAGGGTCTGGTAGCCGCCGTTGACCGGGTAGGAGTACGGCGAGCTGAACTCGGCCGTCGACGCGCCGGAACCGCCGATGTACGAGATGCCCGCGCTCTCCAGCAGCGGCATGAACTCGTCGCCGTACTGGCTGTCGGAGCCGACGACGGCCACCACGTTCTCTGCGGTCGCCTTGTTGGCGCACGCGACCGCGCCGTCCGGGGTGTTCCTCTCGTTGCAGGTGATCACCCGCACCGGGTGGCCCGCGACGCCGCCGTTGTCATTGAAGTACTGGGCGATGGCCTGAGCGATTCCCGGCATTCCGGGCTCCGCTCCGGCCTTGTTGTTCATGGGCGCCCACGTCATCACCGTGACCGGCGATGACGGGTCCGCGCTCGCGTCGCCGCCGCAGCCGCTCAGTCCCCCACCGAGCAGCGCGGTCGCAGCTACTGCCGCACCCGTGCGACGCAATAGCCTGGCGCTATCAGCCCCCTTGAGCTTCATCTGAACCGTGCCCTCCCCGCATACCGGAAGTACATGCGGAAGGCCACACTTATCCCGATTCCGGAAGCACGAGGGGCCTCAGGGGGAACAAAGAGTCACATCAAGGTGAACACAGAGTGATGACACGCGTAGAACGTAGGATCGTGACCCATGCAAGCCGAGCACGACGCGTCAAGGACTTCTCGAACCGGTACCCGCTCCAGGAGGATGGGCGCCATGCCGCTCACTGACCTTCCCTGGTGGCGCTGGCGGGCCCGGGTCCGTTCCGCGCTGCACATGCTCGGCGACCCCCGCTTCCAGCAGGAGTGCTGGTCGGCCGGCCGCGAGGGCTACGGCGACGTCACCGACGCCGTCTACCGCCTGGTCGAGGACACGTGGCTGGACCGCTGGTCGGCGGAGAAGTACGTCGGCTCGATCTTCCGCGACTCCGCGGAGGCGACCGCGGTGGACACCGCCGTGCTCCGCGTCCTGCGGATCATGCACCAGGTCGGCCCCGACGCCCCCGCCGAGGCGTACTTCCAGCACCATGCCTGGCCGGAGGCGATCCGCGCCTGCCGCGACGCCCACGCCCGCCTGGCCCTGGCCGACGGCGAGGACCCGGACGCGGCGCCGCGCTCGCTCGCGATGCTCTCGATCCTCACACGCACGGCCGGAGCGTGAGACGGCGGATCGCCGCCGGGTCCGTTTGTGGCAGAGTTTCCGCATGGCCGAGCAGTACATCCTGACCCTGTCCTGCCCCGACAAGCAGGGCATCGTCCACGCCGTGTCCAGCTACCTGTTCATCACGGGTTGCAACATCGTGGACAGCCAGCAGTTCGGGGACCCGGACAGCGGCCTCTTCTTCATGCGCGTCCACTTCTCGGCCGAGCCGCAGGTCACCCTGGAGAAGCTGCGCGCCAGCTTCTCCGCGACCGGTGACGCGTTCCACATGGACTGGCAGATCAGCTCCGGCGACGACACGATGCGGGTCCTGCTGCTGGTCAGCAAGTTCGGCCACTGCCTGAACGACCTCCTCTTCCGCGCCCGCAGCGGCGCGCTGCCGGTGGAGATCGCGGGCGTCGTCTCCAACCACCGCGATTTCGAGGAACTGGTGGGCTCGTACGGGGTCCCGTTCCACTACATCCCGGTGACGGCGGACACCAAGCCGGAGGCGGAGGCGGAGCTGCTCCGCATCGTGGAGGACGAGCGGGTCGACCTGGTGGTCCTCGCCCGTTACATGCAGGTGCTGTCGGACGACCTCTGCAAGGCCCTTGCCGGGCGGGCGATCAACATCCACCACAGCTTCCTGCCGAGCTTCAAGGGCGCGAAGCCCTATCACCAGGCCCACGCCCGCGGCGTGAAGCTGGTGGGCGCGACAGCCCACTACGTGACCGCGGCGCTGGACGAAGGCCCGATCATCGAGCAGGAAGTCGTCCGCGTCGGCCACGACGTCACCCCGCAGAAGCTGGTCGCCCTGGGCCGCGACGTCGAATGCCAGGCGCTCGCCCGCGCGGTCAAGTGGCACGCCGAACACCGCGTCCTGCTGAACGGCTCCCGCACCGTCGTCTTCGCCTGATACCTGGGCAATTCGGTCACCCTTGGACTGCCCAGAGCCATCGCATGCCAGTGGTTGCTCGCGCTCCCCGCGCCCCCGGGGTGAGTGCAACGACATGCGGGAGCGCATGATCGGGCTGCTCGTGCCCACGCGGCGGAGCCGCACATCGGCACAGCCTCGGGCCCCCTGGATACTGCAACCACCTCACGGTCGCGACAGCAACGGGGCTGCGGCCAGTAGGGCGCGGGCCAGTGTGCGGTCGCCGGTGATGCCGGCGGGGATGCGGTGGGGATCTCTGCGCCCTGCGCAGAGGTGGCAGAACTCCACGCCGTCGATCGCCACCGTCGCACTCGGCTCCGCGCCGACCCGCGGCGGGGAGCCGGGAGCGTCGACGGGGATGAGCCACTCGCCCTCGCCGCGGCCCTCGACGATCAGCTTCACGACGCGGCCCGCGCCCGGCTCGCCGGGGAAGACGTGGGGCAGGATGCGGGCCGCCAGGCCGATCAGTGAGCGGATGTGGGCGCCGCGCGGCGGGTGGTAGGGGTAGCCGACCGCCTCGGCGATGTCCTCCGCGTGGATCCAGCACTCGAACGCGCGGTCCAGGAACGAGTCGGCGAGCGGGAGTTGGAACGTGCCGTAGTCGACGGAACGTTCCACCAGCGCCGGCGGAGCCAGCGCCGCCGTCTCCACCATCGTGCGGGTCTGGGCGCGCCAGAGAGCGCGCACGCTCGTGGGCGGGCGCTCGGCCTGCGCCGCGCACAGCCGGGCGTCGCGCTCGGCGAGGTCCGTGCCGTCCGTGAGGTCGGGGAGGCCGAGCGTGCGGGCGAGGACGCCGTCGACCGCCGCGAGGTGACACAGCACGTCCGCCGGGCGGCGCTGCTCGGTGCCGGCATGCCAGCGCAGCGTGGCCGGTTCCATCCAGTCCAGCTCGCCGAGATCGCGCAGCAGCGCGTCGAGACGGGCGGTCTCGGCAACGAAGGGCTCGGCGTACGCGGGGACGCGGAACGCGGGTTCCCGCCGGTCGAGGCAGCCGTCGAGGACCTGGCGGCGCAGGCTCGGCTCGGGGTCGAGCGGCTCGTCGGTGGAGAGCCAGCCCGCGGCGTCGCGCAGTTGGCGCGCCTCCTCGTGGCAGGCGGAGCAGCCGGCGAGGTGCGCCTCCAGCAGGGTCGCCTCCTCCACGGTGCAGGCGTCGAGCGCCCATGCGCCGAGCAGCGACCGGAGTTCCTCGTGGACCTCCGAGCCGATGCGGCCGACCTCGACGTCCGCCGCGCTCACAGCGCCGGCTCCGTTGACAGTGCGGTGGCGAGCAACTGCAGGCCGAGCCGCATCCGGTGTTTCGCCGTGTCTGGGGCGATGCCCAGCTCCTTGGCCGCCTGCCGATAGGTGCGGCCGCCGAAGTAGGTGAGCAGCAGCGTCTCCCGCAGGGCCTGCGGCAGTGAGGAGACGACGTACTGGACGCGCGCGGCGGTCGCCGCGGCCAGCACCTCCTCCTCCACGCTGGGCGGTTCCAGCGGTGCGCCGTCGGTGCCGACGGCGCCCGCCTCCGCGCCGACCGCCTGGCGGCGCAGGCGTTCCACGGCGCGGCGGTGGGTCAGCGTGCTGATCCAGGAGCGCATCGAGCCCTGCGCCGGGTCGAAGCTCTCCGGATGCTGCCAGACGTGGGCGAAGACGTCCTGGGTGATCTCCTCGGCGGCGGCCTGGTCTCCCAGGACGCGGTTGGCCAGGCCGTGGACGAGCGGGGCGAACTGGTCGTAGAGCTCGCCCAGCGCGGACTCCTCGCCACGCGCCAGCCGTCGCTGGATCTGCCGGTCCCAGCGGATCGGCGTGGGACTCGACACCGGCACCACCGTCCCGCCCCAGGGAGTGTGCGATTTTGCACAAACCACGACCAACAAGACAAAGCCAAGGAATCCTCAAGGAACCCTCACACGAAATCTAGCGCCGACCCGTGTGTGTCGTCCGGATGTTTGAGGAAACTGAATGACAGGCACGATGGCACGGAGTGTCAGATCCCGCGGACGACGACGCTAACCTGAAACAACATCATGAACATGCTGGAGAATCGTGGCACCGTGACGACAACACTGCGCGTGGATCGCGAGGAGAACGACGGCTGGCTGCTGCTGAGAGTGCAGGGTGATCTCGATCTCGGCACCGGCGGCAAAGTCCGGGAGGCGGTGCGCGAGGCGGTCGCCAACGGGTCGAGGCGGGTGGTCGTCGATCTTGCCGACGTGCGCTTCTGCGACTCGACGGGGGTGGGCGTGCTGATCGGCGCGCGCCGTCTGCTGCGCTCCTGCGGCGGCGAGTTGCGGCTGGTGCTGCCACGCACGGATCTGGAGCCCGGGGCGATCCCCTCCCAGGTGCACCGCGTCTTCGCCGCGCTGGGCGTCCACCGGCTCTTCACGGTGGTCGAGCAGACCCGGAGCGAGCGCGGCCCTGAGTGAGCGGGCGGCGGCCCTCGGTGACCGAACTCGAGGCCGTGGGGCGCCGCGGGCCCAGTAGAGTCTGAGGGAGCCCACCCCGCGCGACCTGGAGCAGCACACCGCCGTGACCACGCCCGTCTCCCTCAGCATCGTGCTGCCCGTCTACGGGGTCGCCGACTACCTGCCGCGCTGCCTCGACTCGATCCTGGCGTCCAGGCTGCCGGGTCTGGAGGTCATCGCGGTCGACGACTGCTCGCCCGACCGCAGCGGCGAGATCCTCGACGCCTACGCCGCCCGCGACTCCCGCCTCAAGGTGAAGCACCTGGCCGCCAACCGCGGCCTCGGCGGCGCGCGCGAGGAGGGCCTGAGGGAGGCCGGCGGTGAGTACGTCTGGTTCGTGGACAGCGACGACTGGCTGGCGGACGGCGCGGTCGACGAGGTCGCCGCGCGGCTCGCCGAGGTCCGCCCCGACGTGCTGATCACCGGCTTCGCCCGGGTCTACCCGGACGGCGCGACCGAGCCGGACACCTGGCGGCGCCTGCTGGTCGAGCCGCCGCTCCCGCCGACCTTCACGCTCGCCGAGCGGCCCGGACTGATCCAGATGATCATGTCGGTCTGGAACAAGGTGGTCCGCCGCGAGTTCCTCGCCTCGCTCGACGTCCACTTCGGCGCCGGCTACTACGAGGACATCTCGGTCACCTACCCGCTGCTGCTCGCCGCCCGCTCGCTCAGCTACCTGGACCGGGACCTGTACTTCTACCGCCGCCAGCGCGCCGGGGCGATCACCAACACCGCCTCGCCGAAGCACGCGGACGCCTTCGCCCAGTACGACGCGATCTTCGACTTCCTGGACCGCCGCCCCGAGATCGGCCCGAGCCTGTGCCGCCTCGTCTTCGACCGCACGGTCAAGCAGGCCGTCACCATCCTGGACACCCCGGGCCTGGTCCCCGACGACCTGCGCGAGGACTTCTTCCGGCGCACCACCGAGCACTTCCGCCGCCACCGCCCCGCGGGCCACACCTTCCCCAAGGGCCTGCGCGGCGTCCAGTACCGCCTGGTGGACCGCGGCGCGTGGGGCGCGTACCAGCGGCTGCGCCCGCTGCAGGCGCTGCCGCGCACGCTCCCCGGCACGGTCAAGCGCGCAGTCCGCGGAGCGGGCCGCCGCGGACTGTACGAGACGTACCGGCGACTGCCGCTCGACGAGAACCTCGCCGTCTACGCCGCCTACTGGTACCGGGGTTACAGCTGCAATCCCGCCGCGATCTACGAGCGGATGCGCGAACTCGCCCCCCAGATCACGGGCGTCTGGGTGGTGAACACCCCCGCTCAGGCCGCGGCGCTGCCCGAGGGCGTGCCGTACGTGCTCGCCAACACCCCGCGCTACCTGCGTTTGATGGCGACCGCCAAGTACCTGGTCAACAACGTCAACTTCCCCCACACGATGACGAAGCGGGCTGGTTCGGTGCATGTGCAGACACAGCACGGCACCCCGCTGAAGTACCTCGGCCTGGACCTGCGGGACCGCCCGCTGGCCGCCGACGGCATGGACTTCGACCGCCTGCTGGAGCACGTGGGCCGCTGGGACTACCTGGTCTCGCCCAACCCCCACTCCAGTGAGGCGTTCCAGCGCGCCTACCCGGGCTCCTACGAGGTCCTGGAGACCGGCTACCCTCGCAACGACCGCCTGACCGACCCCGCTCCGGCGGAGATCGCCGGCATCCGCGAGCGCCTCGGCGTCCCGGTGGGCAACCGGGTCGTCCTCTACACGCCCACCCACCGCGAGCAGCACGACTCCTTCGTCCCCGCCCTCGACGTGGTGGCTCTGGCCCGCCGCCTCGGCCCGACGACGACGGTCCTCATGCGCGCCCACTACTTCTACGGCGACGCCGGCCTCCCCGAGGACGCGGGCGTGATCGACGTCTCCGACCACCCCGTCGTCGAGGACCTCTACCTGGCGGCGGACGTCCTGGTGACGGACTACTCCTCGACGATGTTCGACTACGCGGTCCTGGACCGCCCCGTCGTGGTCTTCGCCCCGGACTGGGAGGACTACCAGCGCATCCGCGGCGTCTACTTCGACCTCATGGCCGAGCCGCCGGGCGCCGTCGCCCGCACCGAGGAGGAGCTCGCCGCAGTCCTCCTCCCCGGTGGCGCGGCGGACTCCCCGGACTCCACGAAGCTCCGCGCGGCCTTCCGCGCCAAGTTCTGCCCCTGGGACGACGGTCACGCGGCAGAGCGGGTGGTCCGCAAGGTCTTCCCCACGAGTCGGTGATGCTCCCGCAGGAAGTTGCACGACCCGGGCGCGAGGAACTGCGCGAGCAACCACCGGCGGCGGATGGCCCTGCGCGTCAGGGGCTCTCTGCCTGCATGGGTGGCCTGTCGCGCAGTTCCTCGCGCCCCCGGGATGGGTGCAACCGGAGCTAGCTGCTCACGCCCTGGCTTGCCGTCCTGGCGGAGAGCCAGGTCAGCGCCTCCGGCAGCATGCCGCGCCAGACGTCCGGGGTGTGGCCGCCGGACTGGACGGTCAGCAGGCGGCTGGCGCCCGGCTGGCGGAGCACGCCCAGGAGGGCGCGCGCCGACGGGACCGTGCCCTGGTCCTGCAGGCTGCCGGCCATCAGGAAGGAGACCGGCGGCTGCGGGTTCGCCAACTTCAGGCGGAGGTACGGGTTGTTGGCGCGGGCCAGTGCGGGGTCGCGGGTGACCAGGGGGGACTCGGGCGTGGTGTAGCCCGACAGGCTGACCGCCGCGCGGAAGGTGTCCGGGTGCTGGACGGTCAGGTTGACCGCGCAGTACGCGCCCGCTGAGTAGCCCATGATGCCCCACCCCGAAGGGTCCTTCACGGCGCGGAAGTTGGCGTGGATCAAGGCCGGCACGTCCTGTGCGAGCCAGGTGCCGGTCTTCGCCGCGCCGGGGACGTCCGCGCAGCCCGCGTCGGTGTTGCCGCCCATGGTGTTGAGCTTGGCCGAAACCATGATCATCGGCTTGACCTTGCCCGAGGCCATCAGCTTCTGCATCTCCTCCTGGACATGCATCGTCCCGAACCACGCCTGGGGCGTTCCCGGCGTGCCGGGCAGGAGTTCGACGACGGGGAAGGCGGTCTGGGCGTAGGCGGGGTCGCGGTACTGCGGGGGCAGCCAGACGTACAGGCTGCCGTCGACACCGGAGTGTGCGCCGATCACGTGCGCCTTCATGACGCCGGCGCTGTACTGGGTGAAGCGCAGCTTTCCGTCGGTCCTTGGGGCGTCGTGCCCGTTCTGACCACCTCCGCCGGCGACGGAGGTGGTCACCGGCGGGGAGTCGCTGACTCCGAAAAGATCGCTCCAGCTTTCGTAGAACGGCCCCATGCTGTTGTTCACGTAGACGAGCACCGCGATCACGGCCGTGAACTGGCTGAACAGGGCCAAGCCGAGTCGACCGCCCATTCTCAGCGGTCTCGGCCCGGGTATTCGGTTCCAGAACACGAACAGGGCGGTCAGTGCGCCCAACGTGACAATGACGGTCAGCACGAAGAAAGGTGTGCCGGTGAGACTCATCGCCGCCCCTTCAGGAAACTCCCCCGTCTCCGGGTGCGACTAACGGGTGGAAAAAGCAAGCTCCCTCGAGACTACCGACCGGCTGAAAAACCTCTTCATACCAACGGATGAACTCCGAACACCCGAACGGCGGGGGGATCCCCTAAGGGCTCGTCCGGGGTTCTCAGGGTTGTCGTTCCTGCCACGGCAGTGCCGCGAACATGTCCCGCAGCCGGTGCTTCAGCACCTTCCGCAGGGTCTCGTTGCGCGGCAGCGCGTCCACCACCTCCAGCTGCTCGGGGATCTTCTGCGTCATCAGCCCGGCCGCCCGCAGCCGTGTTGCGACCTCCGCCAGCGTCGGCGGCTCCACGCCGGGCCTGCGCTCGACCACTGCGCAGACGCGCTCGCCGCGTACCGGGTCGGGCAGGCCGATCACGGCCACGTCGCCCACGCGCGGGTCCTGGTAGAGCAGGTCCTCGATCTCCTTGGCGGAGATGTTCTCCCCCTTGCGGATGATGATGTCCTTGAGCCGTCCGGTCAGCCGGACGTGCCCGTCGGGGCGGACGTGACCGAGGTCACCGGTGCGGAACCAGCCGTCGGCGGTGAACGCCTCAGCGGTCAGGGCGGGGTCGGTGTAGCCGCGGCAGACCATCGGGCCGCGCAGCCACATCTCCCCGTCGACCACCCGCACCTCGCAGCCGCGCACCGGGTGGCCTTCGGTGTACGCGAGCTGTTCGGGGGTGTCGCGGGGGGAGCCCATGCAGATGGCGGGGGCCTCCGTCATGCCGTAGCCGTGGGCCAGCACCACGCCCATCTCCTCGGTCACCTCCCGGTACAGCTCCGGCGGCATCGGCGCGCCGCCGCCGGAGAGGATGCGCAGGGTGGGCACGAGCCGCTCGCCCGGGGGCAGCGTGCGTTGCTCGGCGAGGAAGGCGGAGTAGAAGGCGGTGCTGCCGCCGGCCATGGTCACGCCGTTGCGCCGGTAGGCGGGCAGCACGTCCGGCAGCGCGAACACCTCGACCAGCAGCGCCGGGAAGCCGTGCACCAGCACGGCGACGAGGTAGTCGGGGCCGCCGATGTGCGCGTAGGGGAAGGCGATCGACCCGACGTCCTGCGGACTCATGTCCAGCGCGAGCGCGAAGCCGCTGCCGCCCGCAATCAGCGTCCGGTCGGTGTGCCGGGCGCCCTTGGGCGCGGAGGTGATCCCGGAGGTGTAGTAGACCCAGCGCACGGGAGCGTGCGCGTCGTCCAGGTCGGCGCGCGGCGGGGGCGGCAGCAGTGACGGGTCGCCGTCGGGCAGGTCGGCGTCGGAGTACAGGACCCGCACGGCCGGCGGCCGGGCCCAGCCCCCGGTCAGCTCCTCGGCCATCTTCACGTAGTCGAATCCGCGCCAGACGCCCGGCACGAGGTAGAGCCGGGCCCGGGACTCACCGAGGATGTGGCCGACCTCGGCGCCCCGGTAGATCGCGATGATCGGCGTCTGCACCGCGCCGAGCCGGGAGAGCGCGAGCGAGACGAGCACGGTCTCGATCCGGGTCGGCAACTGCCAGGCCACCGGCGTCCCGTCCTCGACGCCGTACTCGGCGCGCAGCCCGGCCGCGATCCGCTCGGCCCGGTCGCGCACCTCGCGGTAGCTGAGCCGCCGGTCGGGTTCACCCTCGCCCTCGCCGGTGCTTCCGGTGCCGGCCTCGATCAGCATGGGCGCGTCCGGCGTCGCCACGACGCGTCGCTCGAGCAGGTCCCACAGGCTTCCCGCGTCGGTGGTGGTCACGAGTCTCTCCCGTCTGTCCCGGGGGTGGTGAGGGCGCCGATGACCTCGCGCGTGCTGCTCAGGGTCGCGACGAGGGCGAGGGTGTGCGCGAGGACGGCTTCCGCGTACTCGGGCGGGGTTCCGGCGACGGCGTCGGTCGGGACCACGACCTGGAGCCCGGCGTCGACGGCGCCGAGGGTCAGCTCCAGCAGCGCGACGTTGAGCGAGACCCCGGTGACGACGAGCGTGGTCGCCCCGAGGTTGCGCAGCAGGGACGAGAGCCCCGTGTCCTGGAACGGGCCGAGGCCGTGCAGGCGGGGGAGGACGAGGTCGCGTGCGGGATCAGCGCCGAGCCCGGGGTGGAGCGCCGGGTCGAACGGCGTCGCGGCCCGGGCGGCGGCGGCGAAGAGGCGGGCGTTGGTGTTGGCCCCGCGGCCGTCCGCGCGCCGCTCCGCCGTGCAGTGCACGACGGGCACGCCGAGCCCGCGCGCGGCGGCGCAGAGCCGGGCGACGTTTCCGACCAGGTCGGTCCTGGCGGCGGCCGCGGCGAGCGCCGGGAAGACCGCGTCCTCGCCGAGCACGCTCTGCTGGCACTCGCAGGTGACCACGGCGGTGACCGCCGGGTCGAGAAGTTCCGTGAGTACGACGGCCATCCGGTCCTCGCTCGCTTGCCGCTTCAGGGGTCCGTGACTAGTCTGAATCTGACGGACCGTCAGGTAAAGGGTCGTGGAGAGGGAGCCTTGAATGGAAAGCTCTGCCGAACTGCCCATGGTGGTGAGCGTCGACGACCACGTGATCGAGCCGGCGCACCTCTTCGAGACCTGGTTGCCGGCCAAGTACCACGACCGTGGTCCGAAGCCGCTGCGCGCGGGCATCGGCCAGCTGGAGTACATCGGCGGCAAGTACCGCATCTCCATGGACCCCGACGGCCCGCCGACGGACTGGTGGATCTACGAGGACCTGCAGTTCCCTTACAAGCGCAACATCGCCGCGGTCGGCTTCGACCGCGACGAGATGACGCTGGAGGGCATCACCCGCGACGAGATGCGCCGCGGCTGCTGGGACCCGAAGGCGCGCCTGCTCGACATGGAGAACAACCACGTCGAGGCCTCCCTCTGCTTTCCGACCTTCCCGCGCTTCTGCGGCCAGACTTTCGCCGAGGCGCACGACAAGGAGGTCGCCCTCGCCTGCGTCCGCGCCTACAACGACTGGATGGTCGACGAGTGGTGCGGCGACAGCGGCGGGCGCCTCATCCCGCTGTGCCTGATCCCGCTCTGGGACGTGGAGCTGGCCGTCGCCGAGATCAAGCGGAACGCGGCGCGGGGCGTCCGGGCGGTCTGCTTCAGCGAGATCCCGACCCACCTCGGCCTGCCCAGCATCCACACCGGCTACTGGGACCCGTTCTTCGCCGAGTGCGAGGCCACCGGGACGGTCGTCTGCATGCACATCGGCTCCTCCTCGCAGATGCCCGCGGCCTCGCCGGACGCCCCTCCGGCCGTGCAGGCGACACTGAGCTTCAACAACGCGATGGCCTCCATGACGGACTTCCTCTTCAGCGGCGTCCTGGTGCGCCATCCGAGGCTCAAACTCGCCTACAGCGAAGGCCAGATGGGCTGGATCCCGTACGCGCTGGAACGCGCGGACGACGTCTGGCGCGAGCACCGCGCCTGGGGTGGGGTCCGCGACCTGATCCCCGAGCCGCCGTCGACGTACTACTACCGGCAGATCTTCGCCTGCTTCTTCCGCGACAAGCACGGGGTCGCCTCGCTGGACGCGGTCGGGGTCGACAACGTGACCTTCGAGACGGACTACCCGCACGTGGACTCCACCTGGCCGGAGACGAAGGCGGTGGCGCTGGACCACGTGAAGGGGCTGGCGCCGGACGTGATCTACAAGATCATGCGCGGGAACGCGATCAGGATGCTGGAACTGGACCTCGACCGGCACCTGCGCTGACCTCGGCCCGACGGGAGTGCACCCATGCAGCTCAGTGACACGCCTGCCGAGGCCGACTTCCGCCGACGGCTCCGGGAGTGGCTCGGCAAGACCCTCCCGGAGCTGCCGCCCGCGCCGGACCCCTCCGACTGGCCTGGTCGCCGCTCCTACGACACCGCCTGGCAGCGGCGGCTCTTCGACGCCGGATATGCGGGCATCCACTGGCCCGTGGACGCCGGCGGCCGCGGCTCGACCCCGTCGGAACACCTGATCTTCCTCGAGGAGACCGAACTCGCCGGCGCCCCCTATGTCGGGGCCAACTTCGTCGGGCTGCTGCACGCCGGGCCGACCGTCGCCACCGAGGGCACACCGGACCAGCGGGCGCGGTTCCTCCCGCCGATCCTCCGGGGGGACGAGATCTGGTGCCAGGGCTTCAGCGAGCCGGACGCGGGCAGCGACCTCGCCGCCCTGCGTACCCGCGCGGTCAGGGAGGGGGACGAGTACGTCGTCACCGGCAGCAAGATCTGGACCTCGCACGCCGAAGTCGCCGACTGGTGCGAGCTGCTGGTCCGCACGGACCCCGACGCGCCGAAGCACCGGGGCATCAGCTGGCTGGCCATGCGGATGGACGCGCCGGGAGTCACCGTGCGGCCGCTGCGCACGCTCGCCGGGACGACCGAGTTCGCCGAGCTGTTCCTCGACGAGGTCCGCGTCCCGGTGGGGGACCGGCTCGGCGCGGAGAACGACGGGTGGCGGGTCACCATGGTCACCCTCTCCTTCGAGCGCGGCACCGCCTTCGCCTCCGAGGCGGTCGGCTGCCGCCGCGAGGTGCGCCGACTCGCCCGCGTGGCACGCGCGAACGGCGCCTGGGACGACCTCGAGCTGCGTCGCGAACTCGCGGGGCTGGCTGCCGAGTTCACGGCGCTGTGGCGGCTCGTGCAGTGGAACGTCTCCGAGGCCGCCGCGCGGGGCGTCCCGGGAGCAGGCGGCAGCGTGTTCAAGCTCCGCTTCAGCGAGGCGCGTCAGCGGCTCCACGACGTCGCGGCCCGCGTCGTCGGCGCCGACGCGCTGCTGGACGGTCCGTGGACCGCGCAGCGGCTGCAGGGCCTCTCCTACACCATCGCCGCCGGCACCTCCCAGATCCAGCGCAACATCGTCGCCCAGCGCATCCTGGGCCTGCCGAAGGGGCGTTGAGGCATGGAGTTCCGGCTGACCGACGACCAGGACCGGCTCCGGCACGGCCTACGCGACATCCTGTCGGACCGTCAACTCACGTGGGAGGAGCTGACCGACGTCGGCATCTTCCAGCTCCGGGTGCCGGAGCGGGACGGCGGGCTGGGCCTCGGGCTGCCCGAGGCCGTGCTGGTCTTCGAGGAGGCGGGGCGCGCCCTCCTGTCCGGGCCGCTGGTCGGCACGGAGGTGGCGGCAGCCAGGCTCGGTCTGCGCGGCCGGGCCGAGGTGGTCCGCGTTCCCGCGCGGGGCCCGGTGCTCGTCCCGCAGTTGCCGCAGCTGGACCACGTCCTCCTGCTGCGCCCGGACGACTCCCTCGTCGTCCTGCCGGCCGCCGCCCTGGACGCGGCGCCCGCACCCGCCGTCGACCCGGACCGGCCGCTGTGGCGGCTGGAGGGAGAGCTTCCGGCCGGGGAAGGCCTGCCCGAGGGCGAAGCGCGTCGCGTCGCCGCCGACACGACGCTGCTGACCGCCGCCCTGCAGGCGGGCCTGGCCGCCCGCACCGTCACCGAGGCGGTCGGGTACGCGCGCACGCGCGCCCAGTTCGGACAACCGATCGGAGCGTTCCAGGCGGTGCAGCACCTGTGCGCGGACATGCTGGCCCGCGCGGAGCTGGCCCGGGTCGCCGTCTACGCCGCCGCGGTGTCGGGCGACGTGGAGGAGATCGCGGGGGCGAAGCTGCTCGCCGACGAGGCGGCCGTCCGCGGCGCGCGCGACTGCCTGCAGGTTCACGGGGGCATGGGGTTCACCTGGGAGGCGCGGGTGCACCGGCTGCTCAAGCGGGCATGGGCGTGGGAGCAGGCCGGTGCGGACCGCGAGCGCTGCCTGGACGAGCTGGCCGCGCACTTGTAGCACTGGTGTCGTAAGGGTGTTTTTGCCGCGACGCCTCCCGGCTTCCGGGCGTCGGGGTCCGGTTCGGTTACGCTCACGGGGGTGCGCAGCAAGCAGTCCGCCCACGAGGTCGACGTGGCCGCCGACCCGGAGACCGCCGGGGACAGATCGGCAGGGGCAGTATGCACCCCTGGGTGCCCCATCGGCTGGAATATGCCCGAAGACCATGCTCCTGGCCATGAGGCCGGATCATCCTTGTACGCATACCTGCCGGTACGCGGCTCGCGCGGCGGTCCGGCCCGGCTGATCCCGCAAGCACGGGTGGTGTGACAGGTGCAGGTTCAGGCACAGGTGCTTCAAGTCCAGACGGCGGTCGAGGCCGACCCGGCCGAGGTCGGCCGGGCCCGCCGCTGGGCCCGCAGTCGCCTCACCGGCTGCGGCGTCGACCTCGGCGAGTCCCTCGCCGACACCCTGGTTCTGGTCGTGTCCGAGCTGGTGACCAACGCCGTGGTGCACACCGGTTCGCCCGCCGTGCTCCGGCTCGTCTTCCCGGTCGGGCAGGGCGCGGAGCGGCGCCCGGTCCGCGTGGAGGTCACCGACGCGAGCGGGGCGCCGCCCGCGCAGCGCGTCGCCCCCGCCGAGGCGACCGGCGGGCGCGGCCTGGAGCTGGTGAGCGTGCTGACGGACCGCTGGGGCTGGTTCCCTGACGGCAGCGGCAAGCGCGTCTGGTGCGAGCTCGTCCCGGAGGAGCAGCCGGCCCCCGCCTCCGCCACCGCGGTCAGCTGCCCCACCTGAGCCGCAGGCGCCGCGGTTGATCGCCAAGGTTGATCGTCGCGCTCGACGGGAAGGCCCTCCACATGAAGGTTTCGCCCGTGTCGGCTTGGAACGCCGCTGCCACGGCTCGCGCCCTTGCGGGAGCGATCGACCTCGAGTGGGCCGCGGACGGGTCCTGGTTCCAGCCGTGGCGGCTCCCCTTCGCGGATCTGGAGCTCCACCACCGCGATCTCGTGCTGCCCGCGATGTGCCCGAGCGGCGTGCGGCTGCGGCTGCGGACCGCGTCCCGGCGGCTGCTGCTGGACGCCGAGTCGGTGCGGCTCCAGGGCGGGCCGGTCTTCGAGGCCTGGTGCGACCTGGCCGTGGACGGCGAGGTCGTGCGGTCCACCGCCCTCGGCGTCGCGGGAGTCGTCTTCGGCGGTCTGCCGCCGGGACCGAAGGACGTCGAGATCGCCCTGCCGATCTGCCCTGCGGTGCGGCTCCGCGGCGTGCGCGCGCTCGACGGGGAGGCACTGCACCCGCTGCCCGACGACCGGCCGCGCTGGACGGTCTACGGCAGCAGTATCAGCCACGGCTACCAGGCCACGCCGACGCAGACCTGGCCGGCCACCGCCGCACGCCTGTTGGGCCGCAACCTCACCAACCTCGGCTACGGCGGCGCGTGCCTGCTCGATCCGCTGGTCGGGCGAATGCTGGCAAATCACTCCGCGGAATTCATAACGCTCGAACTCGGCATCAACGTCTACAACTCGGCCGCCTTGCGGGAACGGACCTTTCTGCCCGCCGTGCACGGTCTGCTGGCCGAAATTCGCTCCCGGCAGCCCGGGGTGCCGGTGACCGTTCTCGGGCCGGTGTTCGGCGGAGCGCGCGAGTCCGAACTGACGGACGGAATGTCCGAGGCCTTCGGGGACCTGACGCTCGGAGCGCTCAGGGAGCAGCTGCACGATGCCGTCCAACTCCACCGCAGGCGCGGTGACACCGCCTTGACCTGGCTCGACGGCCGCGAACTCTGCTCCGCCGACGACGCAGGCCGCGGTGTCCTGCCGGACGGTCTGCATCCCGACGCGGCCCACCAGCAGGAGATGGGCCGACGTTATGCGGAGATCGACATCTCCGGCCGACGCGGGTTGACGCCGACTCGGACAACGAACAGATGAAGTCTCAAACGGTACGCAACCAATCCGAATTCCGGACAAGCCATTGACGTGACGTGTCCGCCTGATCACGCTTGGATTCAGCGATTCGTTGCGAGGGGACGCCAAGGGCGCGCCCGGCCTTCATGCTGTCCGCTTCCTTGGCGAGTGCGAATCGCGTCGGCGCTTGTTCAGGGCACGTCGGCGCCGACGGGGGCACCCCCGGCCTCAGGTTCGGGGGCTGGTGGCGGGGCGCCGTGACGCGTGGAGTCATCCGCGCACGGCGTCCCGCCATCCGATCGCCCGCTCATATCCGCTTGTGTGTCGTTGTTTGACCGCGTTGTTCGTCCGCGTTGCCCGGTCGGCTACTTGACCGCGACCGGCGCGACCGGCGCCCCCACGCCGCCGACGAAGGGCTCGGGCGCGGCGGCCAGCAGGAACGCGTGGACGCCGTCCGCCGCGCAGTCCGCGGCCAGGGCCTCCAGGTTCCAGTTCTGGCCCTGCATCATCCCCATCTCCACCAGGTCCAGTGCGTGGACGGGCAGGTAGAGGCCGTCGACCTCGGGCGGGAAGGTCTCGAACGTCAGCGTGTCGTTGGCGACCGCCGCGACGTCGCGCGCATGGAACCACGCCGGACAGCGCAGGCCCAGGCCGGGGGAGGGGAAGGCGTAGGCCTCGCGGTCCCCGCCCAGGTAGAACTGCATCTGGCCGGTGCGGACCAGCACCACGTCCCCGGCCCGGACCGTCGTGCCGGCCAAGGCCTCGGCGGCGTCCAGGTCCTCGGGCGTGACGACGTGGTCGCCCGGCAGCCGCCCGACCCCGTGCACGCGGGCCACGTCGAGCAGCACGCCCCGGGTGACCAGCGGGCCGGCCTTCTCGATGCCCGAGCGGGTCGCCCCCTCCTGCGCGTTGATGCTGTCGGCGGGGCGGTTGTTGTAGATCCGGCCACCGTGGCTGACGTGCCCGAGGCCGTCCCAGTGAGTGGCCGCCTGCAGGCCGAGCGTGGCGACGTCGTCGCTGGTGGCGATGGAACCGGGCCCGAACATCTCGAAGTTCAGCGCCACCATCGTGTGCAGCGGGTTGACCCGGCCCGGGATCATGCCCGTCTGCACGCCCTGCTGCCGCAGCGGCAGGGCGAGGTCGAAGCGCCGGCCGGAACGGACGCACGCCGCCGCGGCGCGGACCACCTCCGGGGTGATCAGGTTGAGTGTCCCGATCTCGTCGTCGGCGCCCCAGCGCCCCCAGTTGTTGACGCGCTTGGCGATCTCGCGGAACTCGTCGAACTCGGACGGTGCGGGCACGGTCCCTCGCCTCCTCTTCCCCTGGGAGTTCCCATCGGCAAGAATCTAACGGTCCGTCAGATTCTTGAGGAGGGGTACGGCGTGGCTGAGTTCCTGCGCGGCAAGACGGTCGCGGTGACCGGCGCCGGACGCGGCATCGGGCGCGCGGTGGCGCTCGCCTGCGCCGCCGAGGGAGCCGCTGTCGTGGTCAACGACTACGGCGTCGGCATCGACGGCTCCGCCCCGGCCAGCGAGGTCGCCGACGAGGTCGTCAAGGAGATCGAGGCCGCCGGCGGCCGGGCGGTGGCCGTCGCCGACGACATCGCCACCATGGCGGGCGGCGAGCGCGTCGTGCGCACGGCCGTCGAGGCCTTCGGGCGGCTGGACGGTGTCGTCTGCGTCGCAGGCATCCTGCGCGAGCGGATGCTCTTCAACATGTCCGAACAGGAGTGGGACCCGGTCATCGCCACCCACCTCAAGGGCACCTTCACCGTCTTCCGCGCCGCCGCCGCGTTGATGCGCCAGCAGGGTGGCGGCAGTCTCATCGGTTTCACCAGCGGGAACCACCAGGGCTCCGTCAGCCAGGCCAACTACAGCGCGGCCAAGGGCGGAATCATCTCGCTGGTCCGCAGCGCCGCCCTCGGCCTGAACAAGTACGGCGTCACCGCCAACTGCGTGGCCCCGGTGGCCCGCACGCGCATGTCCGCGAACGTCCCGATGGAGCTCAAGGAGATCGGCGAGCCGGAGGACGTGGCCGCGCTCGTGGTCTACCTGCTCTCCGACGCCGCCAAGGAGATCACCGGGCAGGTCTACACCGTCGCCGGGCCGAAGATCGCCGTCTGGGCCCAGCCGCGTGAACTGCGGGCCATGTACGCCGCGTCGGGCTCGTGGACCCCGGAGCGCATCGCGGACTTCCTGCCCGGCACGGTCGGCGTCGACCCGATGCCGATGCTCCAGCAGCTGGAGGTCATGGCGAAGGCGGCGGCCGCGAAGGAACGTCCCAATGCGTAGACGGTTGGGAGACCGGTGATGGACTTCGGCTTCGACGCGGCGGACGAGGAGTTCCGCGCGCGGGCACGGCAATGGCTCGACGAGCGGCTCGGCCCCGGCGGGGCCTTCGCCGACCTGCGCGGCGTCAGGACGCCCGAGGACGCCGACCGGCGCCGGACCTGGGAACGCGAGCTGGGCACGGGCGGCTGGATCGGCATCGGCTGGCCCGAGTCCAGCCTGACCCGGCAGGTCGTCTGGTTCGAGGAGTACGCGCGGGCCGGGGCCCCCGACCCGCTGGGCATCGTCGGCGAGCAACTGCTCGCCCCGACCCTGCTGCTGCACGGCACACAGGCGCAGCGCGACCGCTACCTGCCCGGCATCGCCGACGGCACCGAGATCTGGTGCCAGGGCTACAGCGAACCCGACGCCGGCTCCGACCTCGCGAACGTCCGCACCGTGGGCGAGCCGGCGGCGGACGGTGACGGTTGGCTCGTCAGCGGGCAGAAGACGTGGACGTCGCTGTCCCAGTGGGCCGACTGGTGCTTCGTGCTGGCCCGCACCGAGCCCGGCTCACGCCGCCACACCGGCCTCAGCCTGCTGCTGATGCCGATGCACCAGGAGCCGGGACGCATCGAGGTCCGCCCGATCCGGCAGCTCGACGGCGTCAGCGAGTTCAGCGAGGTCTTCTTCGACCGGGCGCGGGCCGTCGACGTCCTCGGCGCGGTCGGCGAGGGCTGGCGGGTCGCCATGACGCTGCTCTCCTTCGAACGCGGCGCGGGCATGCTGGGTCGCCAGATCGGCTACCAGCGCGAACTCGACGCCGTCCTGCGGGCGGCGGCGAACTCGGGCGCGGACCGCGACCCCGTCCTGCGGGAGGCGCTGACGCGCCAGTGGGCGGACCTGTGGGTGATGCGCGCGAACGCGCTGCGCACACTGGGCCGGGCGGAGCCCGGCACGGCGGCGGTGGCGAAGCTGGTGTGGGGCAACTGGCACCAGCGGCTCGGGGAGCTGGCGCTCCGCGTGCGCGGCCTCCCGGGCGCCTTCGCCGACGGACGCGCGCACGATCCGGACCGGTACCCGCTCACCCCGGCCCAGCACACGCTGCTCTTCTCCCGCGCGGACACCATCTATGGCGGCAGCGACCAGATCCAACGCAACATCATCGCCGAACGGGTCCTCGGACTGCCGCGTTAGCTGCACGGCCAGGGGCGCGGGGAACGGCGCGAGAACCACCGGGGGCGGATGGCCCTGCTCGTTCGGCGAACCTGCTTCGTGGGTGGCTCGTCGCGCAGTTCCCCGCGCCCCTGGCCGTGCAACTCACCCTTGATCTCCAAGTGGGGGGCTCCAGACCATGACCGAACCAACTCCGCACCGGCTCTTCATCGCCAGCGAGTGGCGAGAAGGCGGCGCCGGTGCCTATCCCGTCATCAACCCCGGCACGGAAAGCCTCGTCGGCCACGCGCCCGAGGCCTCCGCCTCGGACGTCGCGGACGCCGTCGCCGCCGCCCGTGCGGCGCAAGGGGCGTGGGCGGCGACCGCGCCCGCGATGCGAGCGGCGCTCTTGGAGCGGATCGCCGATCTCGTGATGGAGCACGCGGCCGATTTCGTACCACTGCTCCAAGCCGAGACCGGTGCCACGATGCGCGTCGCCTCGACCATGCAACTGCCCGTCGTCGCCGACCGCTTCCGCCGTTACGCGCGCGGCGCGCTGGAGCCCACCGTCGAGTCGTTCCCGGCCCACCCCGTCGCGGCCACGCCCCTCGCCGCCGGCGGCCTCACCAACGCCGCCGCAGCCCGGCGGCCCGTCGGCGTCGTCGGCTGCATCACCTCCTACAACTTCCCGATCGTCAACCTCGCCGGAAAGCTCGCCCCGGCGCTCGCGATGGGCAACACCGTCGTTGCCAAGCCCGCCCCGCAGGACCCTCTCGCCTGCCTCAAGCTCGGCGAGATCTTCGTCGAGGCGGGCGCCCCCGCCGGGCTGTTCAACGTCGTCACCGACTCCGGCGCGGCCGCCGGAGCCGCCCTCGTCGCCTCGCCCGACGTCGACATGATCAGCTTCACCGGCTCGACCACCGTCGGCCGCCGCATCGCCACCGACGGCGGCGCCACCATGAAGCGGCTGCTGATGGAGCTCGGCGGCAAGGGAGCGGCGATCGTCCTTCAGGACGCCGACCTGACCAAGGCGATCCCGGCGATCGGCTCCACCTGGGCCTTCCACTCCGGTCAGATCTGCACCGCGCCCACCCGGGCGCTCGTGCACCGGTCCCGCTACGACGAGTTGGTCGCGGGCCTGGCCCGCTTCGCCGCCCGGCTGCCCGTCGGGGATCCGCTGCTGCAGACGACGGTCGTCGGCCCGGTCATCTCCGCCGCGCACCGCGACCGTGTCGAGGGCTACATCACCGGCGCCCTCGCCGAGGGGGCCCGGCTGGTGCTCGGCGGCACCCGCAAGGAGCACACCCCGGACACGCCCGAACTCCCTGGCACCGGCTTCTTCGTCGCGCCCACGCTGCTCGCGGAGGTGACGCCGCGGATGACGATCGCCCGCGAGGAGGTCTTCGGTCCGGTCGTCGTGGTGATCCCGTTCGAGGACGACGAGGAGGCCCTGGCCATCGCCGGCTCCACCGAGTACGGGCTCTACGACTACGTCTTCACCGCCGACACCGCCCGCGCCTACGCGCTCGCCGCACGCCTGCGCAGCGGCAACGTCGGCATCAACACCGCCCAGCGCCACCCGGAGACGCCCTTCGGCGGCTTCAAGCAGAGCGGGGTAGGCCGCGACGGCGGCTCCTTCGGTCTGCACGCCTACAGCGAGCAGCAGGCCATCGTCTGGCAGTCCTGACAGGGCTGGAGAGCAGAGAGTGAGGTTCGGGCAGCATGAAAGGTGTCATCTTCGACGGCAAGGCTCCTTCGGTGGTCGACGACCTGACGGTCCGTGACGCGGGGCCCGGCGAGGTGCTGGTGCGGATCGCCGCCGCAGGCCTCTGCCACAGCGACCTGTCCGTGATCGACGGGACCATCCCCTTTCCCGTCCCGGTGGTGCTCGGGCACGAGGGCGCGGGGACGGTCGAGGCGGTCGGCGCGGGCGTCACCCACGTCAAGCCGGGCGACCACGTCGCGCTCTCCACCCTCGCCAGCTGCGGCACCTGCCGCGAGTGCGCGCTGGGGCGGCCGACCATGTGCCGCAAGGCGATCGGCATGCCGACCAAGCCGTTCACGCGCGACGGGAGTGGCCAGGAGCTCTACAACTTCGCCTCCACCTCCGTCTTCGCGGAGCGCACCGTGGTCAAGGCCGTCCAGGTCGTGCCGATCGACCCGGCGATCCCCTTCACCTCCGCCGCCCTGATCGGCTGCGGCGTGCTGACCGGGGTCGGCGCGGTGCTGAACCGGGCCCGGGTGGAGACCGGCGACACGGTCGCCGTCATCGGCTGCGGCGGTATCGGCCTCAACGTCATCCAGGGCGCGCGGATCGCGGGCGCCTCCCGGATCGTGGCGATCGACGCCGTCGCCGGCAAGGAGGGCGTCGCCCGCACCTTCGGCGCGACCGACTTCGTCGATGCGCGCGCCGTCCAGGACACGGTCGCGGCGGTCAAGGCCCTCGTCCCGAACGGCGTGGACCACGCCTTCGAGTGCGTCGGCCCAACCCTGCTGACCCGCCAGGCCATCGACATGCTGGACCGCCACGGCCAGGCGGTCCTGCTGGGCATGCCCGCGGCCGACGCGGAGGCCTCCTTCCGCCCCGCGGAGCTCTTCCTGGACAAGTCCATCCTCGGCTGCCGGTACGGCTCGTCGCGCCCGCAGCGCGACATCGCCCGCTACGCCCAGCTCTACGCCTCCGGTCGGCTGCTCCTGGACGAACTCGTCACCTGCACCTTCCCGGTCACCGAGTTCGAGGCAGCGGCCGAGGCCACCCACACCGGCGGAGTCGCCCGGGCGGTGCTCACCTTCTGACTCCCGGCCCCTTTCGGTCGACGACGCCGGAACTGCCTGCGGGACGCGCCGCGCCGCTGCATGATCGGTCTGGACACACCGGTCAGGCACACCACAGAGCAGACAGGGAACGCGCATGAAGATCGCAGTCCTCGGCACGGGCGAGGTCGGCCGCACGCTCGCCACGAGGCTCGCCGGGCTGGAGCACCAGGTCACCATGGGCTCGCGGACCGCCGACAACGCCGCCGCCAAGGAGTGGGCGGAGGCCAACGCCGCCGCCCACGGCACCTTCGCCGAGGCGGCGGCCGGCGCCGACCTGGTCGTCAACGCGACCGGGGGCCTCGTCTCCCTGGCGGCGCTGACCGCGGCGGGCGCGGAGAACCTGCGCGGCAAGGTCGTCGTCGACGTCTCCAACCCGCTGGACTTCTCGGAGGGCTTCCCGCCGAAGATCGTCACCCCGGACGGCGTCAGCGTCGCCGAGCAGCTCCAGCGCGCCTTCCCGGAGGCCCGGGTGGTGAAGACGCTGAACACGATGAACAACGCGGTCATGGTCGACCCGAGCCGGGTGCCGGGCCACCACAACGTGTTCCTCAGCGGCGACGACGCGGAGGCGAAGGCCGAGGTGAGCGCCTTGCTCCAGTCCTTCGGCTGGTCGGACGACCAGATCCTCGACCTCGGCGACCTCACCAGCGCGCGCTCGGTCGAGCAACTGGTCGGCCTCTGGGTTCGCCTCTACGGCCTGCTGGGGACGGGGGACTTCAACTTCGCCGTGGTGGGGTAGCGCCGCCCGGACGCCGCCGCCCGTGGCGCTGCGCCGCCCTTCTGCCAGGGCGGTGCCGAGCCCACGGCGGCGGCATCCCGGCGTCGGCCTCGGGCCGGCGAGGGCCTGTCGCGCGCCTCCTTCTCGCGCCCCGGAGGGCCCGCCCCGGCGTCCGTCCGGCCGTCAGACGACCGCGCGGAAGGTCCTGCGGTAGGCCGTCGGGGAGACCCCGAGCACCGTGTGCATGTGCTGCCGCAGGCCCGCCGCGCTGCCGAAGCCGACCTGGTGGGCGATCCGGTCCACCGTCAGCTCCCCTTCCTCCAGCAGCCGGCGGGCCCGGTGCACGCGTTGGACCAGCAGCCACTGCACGGGGCTCTGGCCGGTCTCCTCGCGGAAGCGACGGGTGAAGGTGCGCACGCTCATGCCGCAGCGCTCCGCCAGCAGGCCGAGGGTGAGGTTGTCGGCGAGGTGCTGCAGCGCGTAGGCGCGGGCCGGGGCCGTGCCGGAGGCGCCGATCTCGGGGACGGCGACGTCGACGTACTGGGCCTGGCCGCCCTCGCGCCAGGGCGCGACCACGCAGCGGCGGGCGACGTGGTTGGCCACGGCGGAACCGAGGTCGCGGCGGACGACGTGCAGGCACAGGTCGATTCCGGCCGCGACGCCGCCCGACGTCAGCACCTCGCCGTCGTCGGTGAACAGCACGTCGGGGTCGAGCAGGACCTGCGGGAAGAGCTGCCGGAACTGCTCGGTGTAGCGCCAGTGCGTCGTCGCGCGGCGGCCGTCGAGCAGGCCCGCCGCGGCGAGGACGAAGGAGCCGGTGCAGATGGAGACCATCCGCGTGCCGGGCCTGACGTGGGCGAGCGCGCGTTCCAGCGCGGCGGGCAGGCGGCCCTCGTCGAAGACCGGGCCGAGCTCGAAGGAAGCCGGGACGATCACCGTGTCGGCCTGCGCGAGCAGCTCCGGGCCGTGGTCGACGAGGACCCTGAAGTCGGTGCTGGTCCGCACCGACCCGCCGTCCAACGAGCAGGTGCGCACCCGGTAGTGGGGCGCGTCCCCGCGTTCGTGCGCGGACTCGAAGATGCGCGACGGCGTCGACAGCTCGAAGGCCACCACGCCGTCCAGCGCCAGGACGGCGATCTCGTGCGGGCGGGCCTGAGCCCGGGTCGTGTCGGTGGTATCGATGGTCTCGGCGGTGCTGGGGGCCATGACGTCAGCCTGCCTCGTGGCCCGATCTTTGCGCAAGGTGGCCTTCCGGCCACTCGAAGCCGCTACGGGCCACCGGGCAAGCTCTGCGGGTGACCGATCAGCTGCCCCCCGCCTCCGCCGTCGAGCCTTCCGGCCACACCCGCCCGCGCGCGCAGCGCCCCTTCGGCAGGCCGCGCCGCTCACGCCCCCCGCGTGGGCCGCATCTGCACTACGCGTGGATCGTCGCCGCCGTCGCGCTCGTCGTCCTCGTCGGCGCGGCGGGTTTCCGTTCGACGCCGTCGCTCCTGATGGAGCCGCTGCACCACGAGTTCGGCTGGTCGCACGGCCTGGTCGGCGCGGCCGTCTCGATCAACGTGCTGCTCAACGGCCTCGCGGCGCCGTTCGCCGCCGCGCTCATGGACCGCTTCGGGATCCGGCTCGTGGTCTCCGTCGCACTCGCGGTGATGGCGCTCGGCGCGGGGGTGACCGTCGTCATGGACCAGCCCTGGGAGCTGCTGCTGGGGTGGGGCTTCCTCGTCGGCCTCGGCTCCGGCTCGATGGCGCTGGCGTTCAGCGCGACGGTCACCAGTCGGTGGTTCGTGGGGCAGCGCGGGCTGGTGACCGGGGTCCTGACGGCGGCGAGCGCCGCGGGCAACCTGGTGTTCCTGCCGGTGCTGGCCTGGCTGGTGCAGCAGTACGGGTGGCGCAGCGCCTCGGTCACGGTCGCGGTCTGCGCACTGGCCGTGGTTCCGGTCGTCGCTCTGCTCATGCGCGAGCGCCCGTCCGACCTCGGACTGCTGCCCTACGGCGCGCCCGAGGACCACATCGAGCCGCAGGCGGCCGCCGGACGTGGCCTGCGTGCCCTGCGGGTCCTGCGCGAGGCGGCGCGCAAGCGCGCGTTCTGGCTGCTGACGGGGTCCTTCGCGATCTGCGGGGCGACCACCAACGGCCTGGTCGGGACCCACTTCATCCCGGCCGCGGGCGACCACGGCATGCCGGAGACCGCCGCGGCCTCCCTGCTCGCGCTCGTCGGGATCTTCGACGTGGTCGGCACGGTCTTCTCCGGATGGCTCACCGACCGGCTCGACTCCCGCCGCCTGCTCGGGGTCTACTACCTGCTGCGCGGGGCCTCGCTGCTGGTGCTGCCCGTCCTGTTCGCCAGGACCGTGCACCCGAGCATGGTCATCTTCATCATGTTCTACGGCCTGGACTGGGTTGCCACCGTGCCGCCGACGGTCGCGCTGTGCCGCGAGTGGTTCGGCGAGGACGCGCCGGTCGTCTTCGGCTGGGTGCTCTGCGGCCACCAGGTGGGCGCGGCGATCGTCGCCGCCGTGGCCGGCGTGATCCGCGACCAGCTCGGCAGCTACGACCTCGCCTGGTACGGCGCGGGCGCGCTGTGTGCGGTCGCGGCGGCGTGCTCGCTGATGCTGCGCAGACCGGACGGCGGCGATTCCGCGGTGCTCAGTCCTGCGGTTCCAGCAACTGTCTGAAGCCGCTGCGGTAGAAGACCAGCGGCCCGGCCTCCCCGCCGCGCGGCGCGGCGAGTTCACGCACCCGGCCGAGCACGATCAGGTGGTCCCCGCCGGTGTGAACGGCGTGGATGGTGCAGTCGACCCACGCCAGCGCGCCCTCCAGCCGCGGCGAGCCCGTCGCGGGCGCTGCCTCCCAGGCCACGCCCGCGAACTTGTCCGCGCCGGTCGACGCGCTGACGGCGAACGACCGGCACAGTGCGCCCTGGTCCTCGGCGAGCACGTTCACGCAGAACGCCCCGGCGCGCGCGATGCGCGGCCAACTGGAGGAGGTCCGGGCCACGTTGAAGCAGATCAGCGGCGGGTCGAGGGACAGCGAGGCGAAGGACTGGCAGGCGAACCCCACCGGCTGCCCGTCCTCGCCCGCGGCGGTGATGACCGTCACCCCGGTGGCGAAGTGCCCGAGGGCGTCCCGCAGGACCCGCGCGTCCGCGTCCGCCTGCAGCTCCGGCCCTGCGACGGCCTCCGCCACCACGGGCGCGACGCTCAGCGGCGCACCCGCCGCCCGCAGGTAGCGGACGGCCGCGACCGCCATTCCTTCGTGCCCCATGGGTTCGCTCCTCCGGGTGTGGTCCTGCCCATTGAATCTGATGATTTGTCAGAGCGGAAGCCGTGGCCCTGAAGAGGAGGCGGTGCCTCTACCGGCCCTCGAATCCGGCGTCGCGCCGCTCCACGAAGGCCCGGACGCCCTCCTGGGCGTCGTGCGTCATCATGTTGATCTCCTGTGCCGTCGCCTCCGCCGCGAAGGACGTGGCGCGGTCCACGTCCAGAGATGCGTTGACCAGGGCCTTCGTCAGTGCGAACGCGCGCGTCGGGCCGGCGGCGAGGCGCTCGGACCATTCCGCCACCGCCTTGTCCAGCTCCGCTTCCGGCACCACGCGGTTGACCAGCCCCAGGCGTTCCGCCTCCGCCGCGCGGACCTTCTCGCCGAAGAACAGCAGCTCCTTCGCCCGTTGCGCGCCCACGAGCCGCGGCAGCAGCCAGGCGGCGCCGCCGTCCGGAACCAGGCCGCGCTTGGCGAAGACCTGCACCAGGGACGCCTCCTCGGCGGCGACGACCAGGTCGCACGCCAGCGCCAGCTGGACGCCGACCCCGGCCGCCACGCCGTTCAGCGCGCACAGCACCGGCTTCTCGCAGTCCAGCACCGAGGCGACCATGCGCTGCACACCCCGCCGCAGCATCCGCGCCACGTCACCGGCCACCGGGGGAGCGGGAGCCGTCGCGGGAGCAGTCGTGCTGCGCGTGACGCTGCCCGTGCCGCCGCTGAGGTCCGCGCCCGAGCAGAACGCCCGGCCCGCGCCCGTCAGGACGACGACCCGCACCGCCCGGTCGGCGGAGGCCTCGTCGAGTGCGGCGATCAGCCGCTCCCGCAGCTCCGCCGTGACGGCGTTCAGCGCCTCGGGGCGGTTCAGCGTCAGCCGCCGCACCCCGGTCGCGGCGTCCTCCACCAGCAGCACGGCGTCGCCGCTCATCGGCACACCGCCAACGCGTCCAAGGCCACGACTCCCTTTCCGCGTTCCAGCACCACCAGCGGGTTGATGTCCAACTCCGCGAGCTGGTCGCCCAGGTCCAGCGCCATGCGCTGGACCCGCAGCACCACCTCGACCAGCGCGTCGACGTCCATCGGCGGCAGCCCGCGCACGCCGTCCAGCAGCGGGCGACATCGCAGCCGGGCCAGCGCCGCGCGCACGTCGCCGGGGCCGAACGGCGGGACCAGCACCGTGGTGTCGCGCATCACCTCGACGAACACACCGCCCATGCCGACCGTCACGGTCGGCCCGAACACCGCGTCGTCCGTGACGCCGACGACCATCTCGACGCCCGCCTCCACCATCTGGCAGACCAGCACGCCGTCGAGTCGGGGAATGCCGCCGGCCCGCGCGTTCTCCGTCAACTCCCGGAACGCCTCGCGCACCTGGCTCGCGCTGGTCAGACCGACCTTCACCAGACCCAGTTCGGTCTTGTGCGCGACGCCGGGCGCGGAGCCCTTGAGTACCACCGGGTAGCCGACCACCCCGGCGGCCCGCACCGCGCCCGCCGCGCTGGTCACCAACTGCTCGCGCGGCACCCGGATGCCGTAGGAGCGCAGCAGCTGCTTGGCGGCGAACTCGCTCAGCTTCTCGCCCTCGCGGAACAGTCGCTGGGCCTTCGCCTTGCCGGCGCAGGGCTCGCGCGGGGCCTCGTCGAAGGGGGAGCGGTAGGAGCGCACGAATGCGTGGTGGTCCAGGTAGGCGGCGACCGCGCGGACGCAGTTGCCGAAGGTGCGGAAGACGGCGACCCGCGAGGAGCCGAGCAGCGTCTCCCGGTAGGCCGCCTCGGTGCCGACCGGCGAGCCCCAGATGACGCAGACCAGCTTGTCCGTGGTCTCGGCGACCTCGACCAGGTCCTTCGCCAGCTTGTCGCTCATCGGCGGGAACGGCCCGGTGATCGGGCAGATGAGGACGCCGACCTCCGGGTCGTCCAGGATCGCGTCGAGGATCCTGCGCCCGCGCCAGTCGCCCACCGGGTGGCCGCCGTTGTCGACGGGGTTGGCGACGCTCAGGTACTCGGGGATCCACTGGTGCAGCTCGTCCTGCTTGGCCTGGGAGAGCCGGGGCAGGACCAGCCCGGTCGCCGAGGCCATGTCGGCGAGGTGCGCGCCGGTCCCTCCGGAGATGGAGTAGACGACCACGCCGGGCGCCTTCGGCGGCTTGGCGCGCGCCAGCAGGGCCGCGGTGTCCTGCAGTTCGTCCAGCCCCTCGACGCGGATCACGCCGAACTGGCGGAAGGCCGCGTCCACGACGTCGTCCGCGCCGGTCAGCTTGCCGGTGTGGGACTGCGCCATCCGCGCGCCCTCGTCGGTGCGGCCGACCTTGACGGCGACCACGGGGACACCGCGTCTGGCCGCGTGGTCCGCCGCGAGCAGGAAGGCCCGGCCGTCCTTGATGCCTTCGATGTAGGCGGCGATCGCGCCGATCTCGGGCTGGTCGGCGAACCACTGCACGAAGTCGGCGACCTCCAGGTCCGCCTCGTTCCCCGTCGGCGCCCAGTGGCTGAGCCGGATGCCGAGCTCCTGCAGCGTGAACAGCGGACGGCCCTGGTGGCCGGACTGGGTGATCAGCGCGATCGCCGGCCCGGTCAGGTCGTCGCGGAACCGCTCGAACGCGTTGAGGTTGGTGTTCGGGCCGAGCAGCCGCAGGCCCGTCGGCGCCTCCGCGACCAGGCCCTCCAGCCGCCGCTGCGCCTCACGCCCGCTCTCGCCGGTCTCCGCGAAGCCCGAGGCGAAGGCGACGGCGAACTTGACCTTCGCCTCGACCAGCTGCGGCACGACGGCCGCCGGATCGGCGAGCAGGATCACGGCCAGGTCGATCGGGTCCGCGTCCGGGTCGGCCGGGATGGCGGCGAGGTCCGGGTAGCAGGGCAGGCCGTCGACCTCGTCCCGCCCGGGGTTGACCGGGTACATCCGCGCTCCGACCCGCTCCGACCAGGCCCGCAGCTGCCGGGTGATCCCGGTGTTGGGCCGGCCCGGCGTGTCGGACGCGCCGATGACGGCGACGGACGAGGGCCGGAAGAAGCGGTCCAGATCCACCGGCCGCGGTCGGAGCGGCCGTCCGCTCGCGTCGGTCACGGTGTCCGTCTCCCGCATGGCGCGCCTCCGATCCGGTCTGTGCCGCTCTCTGGAATCTGACGTACCATCAGATTACTGTCAGCGGAGCTTTGCAGGAAGACACCGAACTGACGGAGCGTCAGTAAACAGTCTCTGTCGCGCACACCGCGCCACCGGCGCGCTACCGGATGGGGAGGCCGCACGTGCAGACGGTGCACACCTACGGACTGTCGGCGGCCCAGTGGTTCGCGGTGCTGCGGATCGGGCTCGGCCTGTGGTGGCTGGAGAGCTGGCGCCACAAGGACAAGAAGGGCTGGCTGCAGCGGTCCAGCGGGATCGAGTGGGCCAGGGGCGTCGCCTCCCGGCACCGCTGGGCCTTCGTCCGCGACTCCTTCGACCGCGTGGTGGCCCCGCGGCCCCGGTTGATGGCCTACGTCGTCGTCCTCGCCGAGCTGGCCCTCGGCCTCGGCTCACCCTCGGTCTGCTCAGCCCGATCGCGCTGGCGGCCGGGCTGCTGCTCAACCTCCTGTACTTCGTGCTGATGATCCACGACTGGGCCGAGCAGGGGCAGAACCTGATGATGGCGCTGATCTCCCTGGTCTGCCTGCTCGCCATGAGCTGGCAGTGCTGGTCCCTCGACCGGGTTCTGCACCTCTTCGGCGCGTGAGCCGGGAGCGCCCGCGCAGGAGCCGTCCGCATCGAACCGACCGACGGAGACGCCTGATGTCCACCCCCCGCACCGACCTCCCCGAGCCGGACGCGTTCACCCAGCCCTACTGGGATGCCGCCGCCGAGGGCCGGCTGCTGCTGCGCCGCTGCCGGGCTTGCGGGGCCGCGCACCACTACCCGCGTGGGTTCTGCCCGCGCTGCTGGAGCGAGGACGTCTCCTGGGAGCAGGCGAGCGGCCGGGCCACCCTTTACACCTGGTCCGTCGTCCACGCCAACGACCTGCCGCCCTTCCGGGACCGGCTGCCCTACGTCGCCGCCGTCGTCGAGTTGGCTGAGGGGCCGCGGATGATGACGACGGTCGTGGACTGCGATCCGACGCTCCTTCAGGTGGATATGGAGCTCTATGCTGATTTTGTCGCTTTTGCTGTAGAAGGTGAATCGGGTCCCAGGGTGCCCGTGTTTCGCCCGACAGCCCGTCGGGCCCCGTCAAAGCCCTGAAAGGCGCGCCCACCCGGTAGCCTGACGCTGTGTAGTAGCTGTGACCTTAGACACATCGGGTGATCCGTGTGCTGACGGTGCGTGGTTGCAGGCAGTGCCCGGTCGCCCCTGGCGGACACGGCGTGTCGCGGATTGACCGGCGCTCAGAAACCTGCGGTTCCAGACACGCCGATGCCCTCCACGATCACCCGATGGGGGTAGCGTGACGCCGGTGACGCCTGCACAGCAAGGTGCGGGCGGAGGGACTGAGAGGTGGTGGCCTGCGGCTCACCGGCCCGCGTCACGTCGACCACCTGCGAGGATCCAGCTATGTCCAGCCACGCCCGTCCCGGCTCCGCGCCTCGGCCCGCCACCCTGCCGCACCCCGACGCGCCCTTCGACGGGAGCGCCGCCTACGGCGACGCCGCGTACATCGACGCGGCCTACGGTGACGGGGCCTTCGGTGACGGTGGGTACGCCGACACGGCCTACGGCGACGCCACTTACCGTGACGCGGCGTACGAGGGGCGCGTGGCGGCACCCCGTGAGGAGTCCGGCTCCCCCCGGCAGACGCGTGCCCAGGCGCGTGTCGCGGCCCGTGCGCGGGCGCGGCGCAAGCGCCTGAAGCGCACCAGCTTCCTCGGTGTCGGCTCGGTCGCCGCCGTCGCGGTGATAGCGGTGGCCGGTTTCGTGAACCCGCACCACGACGCGAACCCCGGGGCGCAGGCGGACTCCTCGGCCGTCCCGGTCGCCGGGCGCACCGGCGTGGGCGACGCCTCCCGCTCGGTCGACCGGGCGACCCCCGCGGCCGAGGTGAAGCAACTGCCCGGTCTCGGTGCGGCCTTCCTCGCGAAGGTGCCGGCCGACGCGCAGCAGGTGCTGCTGGTCACCGGCAAGGGCAAGAACCAGAACACCGGTACGGCTGTCCTGTTCACCCGTACCGCCGGGGGCGGCTGGCTGCCCGGTCCCACCTGGGTCGCGCGCAACGCCAAGGACGGCTGGACCACCGATCACCACGCGGGCGACCTGCACAGCCCGATCGGCGTCTTCTCCCTCACCGACGCCGGCGGCCTCGACGCGAACCCGGGCACCAAGCTCCCGTACACGCACTCCTCCGCGTTCCAGGCCCCGGGCACGGGCTTCGAGGGCGAGTCGCTGGCGGACGCCTTCGACTACGTCGTCGCCATCAACTACAACCACGTCCCCGGCACCTCCCCGCTGAGCGCGGAGCGCCCGATGGGGGCCTCGCGCGGCGGCGGCATCTGGGTCCACGTCGACCACGGCGGTCCCACGCACGGCTGCGTCGCGCTGGCCAAGGCGGACATGCGGGCGCTGCTGCAGGCGCTGGACCCGTCCAAGCACCCGGTGATCGTGATGGGCGACGCGGCCTCGCTCGCACAGTGACGCGAACGTCGCACGTTGTGAGGGTTTGTCCGGGATCTACAGCTCCCATCGGTGGATCCTGTGCCAAGCCTCTCCGGGAGACCCATCGGTAATCAGCTTGAGTGGGAGCCATGACAGGTTCCCGCATCGTCGCGTTGGGTCACTACCAGCCGTCCAAGGTCCTCACCAACGACGATCTCGCGTCGCTGGTCGACACCAGCGACGAGTGGATCACCTCGCGCGTGGGCATCCGCACCCGGCACATCGCGGCGCCCGACGAGACGGTCGCCGACATGGCCTCCCGCGCCGCCGCCAAGGCGCTGGCCGCCAGCGGCTTCGACCCGCAGAGCGTGGACCTGGTCGTCGTCGCCACCTGCACTGCGATGGACCGCAGCCCCAACACCGCCGCCCAGGTCGCCGCCCGCCTCGGCATCCCGACCCCGGCGGCGTACGACGTGAACACCGTCTGCTCGGGCTTCTCCTACGCGCTCGCCACCGCCGACCACGCCGTGCGTGCGGGCGCCGCGCGCCGCGCCCTGGTCGTGGGCGCGGAGAAGATGTCCGACACGATCGACTGGACCGACCGCTCCACCTGCGTGATCTTCGCCGACGGCGCGGGTGCGGCCGTCCTGGAGGCGACGGACGACTTCGAGGGCGTCGGCCCCGTCGTCTGGGGCTCCGACCCCACCAAGGGCGACGCCGTCCGCATCGACGGCTGGGATCCGACCATCAGCCAGCAGGGCCAGGCCGTCTTCCGGTGGGCCACCACCCAGCTCGCCCCGATCGCCCGCGAGGCCTGCGAGCGCGCGGGGGTTCGCCCGGACGAGCTGGTCGCCTTCGTCCCGCACCAGGCCAACCTGCGCATCATCGACGCCATCGCCGGCAAGCTCGGCCTCTCGCCGGACTGCGTCGTCGCCCGCGACGTGGTCGACTCGGGCAACACCTCCGCGGCCTCCGTCCCCCTCGCCCTCTCCCGCCTCTCGGAACGCGGCGAACTCCGCTCCGGTGGCCCCGCCCTCCTCTTCGGCTTCGGCGGCGGCCTCGCCTACGCCGGCCAGGTCGTCCGCTGCCCCTGAACGCGGCGCGGTCGACCCGCCCGTCACGGCAGGCGGGGTGAGCGGCCCGCCGCCCTGGTTCCAGGGCGCGGCGTCCCGAACACCTCCGCCTGCGTGGTGTGCGCTCGCCACTGCGGCAGAGGCGCGGCTCCCCCAGCCCACAGCGTGGACGCCATGGGTTGGGGTGCGTGTCGAAGCCTCTCGGCTCCGCGGGGTTCACTCCTGGAAGGGACGCTCGTGCCAGGACGGGCGTCCCGAGGGGCAGAACCAGCCGTGCGTGGCCCTGATCAGCCCCGGAGGTCGACCGCTTCGCGGAAGTCGGCGAGAGCCGGGGCATACTCGCGTGCCGCGAGGTGGAAGCCCGACCGGTCCGTGAGAGCGCGGGTCAGGAGAGCCGTTCCCCTTGCCGGGTCGGACGCGGCGAGTCGACGCGTCAGGTCGACGCTGCGGTCGAAAACCGGCCGCAGCGGCTCCGCGATCCGGTAGGTCCGGTTGGTCCAGTAGAAGGTCTCGCGGATCGTGAGCCGACGCTGCGTCGTCACGAGAGCGTGCAGATGCTTTCGCGGATCGGCTTCCGCCCGCGGGGTCAGGTCGGCGAGGCCTGCGGCGAGCTCGAACCGGCTGTCGAGGTAGGCCCTGCGCACGTCGGGAGACCACTGGAGCACGTCCTCGCCGAAGGCGGGACTGGGCCGACCTGGCCGCACGGGCTCGTCGGCCCGGCCGGAGACGCCGAGGAGAACAGTCCACCACGACAGAATGTTGCTCCAGCTCCTTCGTTCTCCGGTCGCCGCCAACTCCTGGAGCCGGCGGACGGTCTCGCGGTCGACCTCGCGCCTCCGGTCCGACTCGCCCTGGACGTCCAGGAGGCGCGACAGGTGTGTCAGTTCCCAGCACAGACGCGCCAGCGGCGCGCCCGTCCCGGACAGACGGCCGCGCGTCCGCGAGGCGAGCGTCGACGCGACCTCGGCGGCTGTGGCAAGTCGCCCGCAGGCCTCCAACTCCGCGGACCGTGCGATGAGAGCCCAGTCGGACGGGGTGCCGGCGCCGCCCTCGGCCAGCCGGTCATGGATCTTCGCGGACTCGTCGTGGCGGCCCTCCTCGGCGAGCGCCGCAGCGAGCGGCTGCGGACGGCCGAGGGAGGCCATCTCCTCGCGGACGGCAAGGCCTTCGGTGCGTCGGCCCGACCCGTAGAGGCACCTCTGCCGGGCGTCGAGCGCCTGCAGCAGGAGTTCACCACGCTTCGGTTCCGTCTTGTCGACGAGACGCGCGGCGGCGACCGCCTCGTCGAACACGGTCAGGCGGTACGGCCCTTCGGGGGCCTGGTAGCCCCACAGCACCAGGGCGCCCACGAGTCGAGGCAGGTAGCCGGTCTCGACGCGGGCGAGGATGCGATAGGCCCACACCTTGTCTCGCAGGGTCGGTTTGTCGGACGTCAGGAGCTTCACTCGGGCTCGGATGACCATGTCGGGATGGATGCTCTCGGCAGAAGTCATGACGGAGATGTTCGACCCTGCGGATCCCGCCCAACAAGGCTCCACTCGTGTGCGATCGGTCCTACTAAAACCCGCGCTGACCTGCCATGATGGTGACGCTCACACATCCGGCGCCGGTGCCGGCACCCGCGGCTACCGCCCCAGGACGAGCGTCCCCGAGGAGCAGAACCAGCCGCCCGTGCCGCTGACCAGCGCCAGCTGCGGGTCGCCCGGGACCTGGCGGTCGGGCGCGGAGGTCGCGTAGTCGTGGCGGAGTTGGCGTACGGCCTCGACGATGAGGAAGAGGCCGCGCATGCCCGGGTGGCAGGCGGAGAGGCCGCCGCCGTCGGTGTTGGTGGGCAGTTCGCCGTCGCGCAGCAGACGGCCCGCCTTGGCCTCGACGAAGGGGCCGCCCTCGCCCTTGGCGCAGAAGCCGAGGTCCTCCAGCATCACCAGGGGCATGTAGGTGAACGCGTCGTAGAGCTCGCACAGGTCGACGTCCGCCGGGGAGACGCCCGCCCGTTCGAGGGCGAGGCGGCCGGAGAGCGCGGCGGGGGAGACGGTGAAGTCCTCCCAGTCCGACATCGTGCTGTGGCTGAGCGCCTCGCCCGTGCCCAGGATCCAGATCGGTTCGTGCCGGGTGTCCGGCACGTAGTCCTCCGCCGCGAGCAGCACCGCGCAGCCGCCGTCCGAGCGGATGCAGCAGTGCAGTTTGGTGAAGGGGTCGGCGACCATCGGGCCGGAAAGGACGTCGTCGACGCTGATCGGGGTCCGGTACATCGCGTCCGGGTTGGCGGCGGCGTTGGTGCGGGCCTGGACGGCGACGCCCGCCAACTGCTCGGCCGTCGTCCCGTATTCGTGCATGTGCCGACGGGCGGCCATGGCGTACTTGGCAATCAGGGTGTGCCCGTAGGGGGCCTCGAACTGGAGCGGGCCGCGTGCGCCGAGCGAGAGCGCGGCGGTGCGACGGCGCGCCTTGAGGTCCGCGCGGGCGGTGGAGCCGTAGACCAGCAGGACGGCGTTGGCATGGCCCGCCGCTATCGCGTCGGCGGCGTGGGCGGCCATGACCTCCCAGGTCGAGCCGCCGACCGAGGTGGAATCGGTCCAGGTGGGCCGCAGGCCCAGGTATTCGGAGACCTCCACCGGCGCCAGGATGCCGAGCCCGGCCGAGGCCACGCCGTCGATCACGTCCCGCGGCAGCCCGGAGTCGGTGAGCGCGCGCCGTGCGGCCTGGGCGTGCAGCTGGAACGGCGTGGCGTCGTCAACCCGCCCGCAGTCGCTCAGTGCCACCCCGACCACCGCCACCCGGCGCCGCCCGCGGGCCGCGCCGTCGCTCGGGACGGGGTGACGGAGCGGGCCGGAGCCGCTGGGCGAGGCCGAGGGGCCGGAAGCTGTCATAAATCTGACGGTACATCAGATCCGCTGCCGCGCGCCCCTGTCCGGCGCACACGGTGGAACCTAGTATGACGAACCGTCAGATCTACGTTCTACCTGTAGACGTCAACGAAGCGGCTGGAAGCCAGGAGGCGGCATGGATCCCGCGCTCACCCAGGAACAGGATGAGATCGCCCGCGCCCTGCGCGACGTGCTCGCCAAGCAGGCCGGTCCGGAGGAGGTCCGCCGCGCCGCGGCCTCGGCGACCGGATACGACACCGAGCTGTGGCGGCGGCTCGCCAAGCAGCCGGGACTGGCCGGCCTCGCCCTCCCGGAGCGGCACGGGGGCTCCGGGCTCGGCCCGGTCGAGCTGGCCCTCGCCTGCGAGGAGGCCGGACGCGTCCTGCTGCCCTCGCCGCTGCTCGCCAGCTCCGTGCTCGCCGCCGGAGCGATCACCGCGGGCGGCACCGAGGACCAGCGCGACGAACTGCTGCCGCCCCTCGCCTCCGGCTCCGGCACGGCCGCCCTTGCCCTCCCCGGCACGCCCGCCCTCGCCCTCGGCCTGGTGCCGGACGGGAACCCGCGCATGCTGCCCGGCGACGTTCCGGCGGGCGGCGGGCGGGCCGGGGGAATCCAGGCCAGACCGGCGGGCGACGGCCTGTGGATCCTCTACGGCGAGGCCGCCCACGTCCTCGACGGCGCCCGCGCCGACCTGCTCGTCGTCGCCGCCCATGCGGGCGGTTTCCCGCGCAGCCGCACCGTCCTGTTCGCCGTCGACACGGCGGGCGCCCCCGGCCTGCGCCGCGAACGCAGCGCCGGCATCGACCAGACGCGCAGCGTCGCCCGCGTCGAGCTGCGCGACGTCACCGCCCGCCCCCTCGGCGATCCGGCGCTGGACGCGGCCCCGGCCCTGGCCCGGGTGGGCCGCGCGGCGGCTCTCGCCGTGGCCGCGGAGGCGGTCGGCGCGGCCGCCCAGGCACTCGCCCGAACCGTGGAGTACGTTCAGGTCAGGCAGCAGTTCGGACGCCCGGTGGGCTCCTTCCAGGCGGTCAAGCACCGGCTTGCCGACGTCTACGTGGCCGTCGAGACCGCACGCTCGGCGACGCTCTTCGCCGCCTGGTCCGCGACCACCGATCCCGACGACCCCGTCCCCGCGCTCCTGGCCCTCGCCCACGCGCTGACGGCCGGGCGCGCGGCGGCCGCCGAGGCCATCCAGTTGCACGGCGGCATCGCGATCACCTGGGAACACGACGCCCATCTCTACTTCAAGCGGGCCGCGGCGGACGAGCTGTTCTTCGGCCCGCCCCACCTGCTGCGGGCGCGCGCGGCGGAGCTGGCCGGCGTGCTCGCCCGGACCGGAACGGAAGCGGGAGGACCGACACGATGAGGGCGCTGGAGAACGCCATGCAGAAGGTCTCGGCGACGCCGGCCTTCGCCCGGGTCGCCCCGTCGATCGTGCCCCGCCTGGACAAGGCGGTGCACCGGCTGAGCGGCGGCAAGTTCATGCTGAGTCAGTGGATGCTGCCCTCGCTCTTCCTGACCACGACCGGGCGCAGGAGCGGCGAGCCCCGCACCACCCCGCTGGCCTGCCTCCCGCAGGGGGAGACCTTCCTGGTCGTCGGCAGCAACTTCGGCCGCACCTCCCACCCCGCCTGGACCGGCAACCTGCTCGCCGACGGCGACGCCGTCGTCGAACACCGCGGCCGCACCGTCCCGGTCCGTGCCAGGCTGCTCTCCGGCGACGAGCGCGCCACGGCCTGGTCGGCACTGCTGGCGATGTGGCCCCCGTACGCCTCCTACCAGGCTCGGGTCGAGCGCGAGATCCGCATCTTCCGCCTGGAGCCGCGCTAGGCCGCGTCCGGCGGCCCGGCCGGGCCCGAGGCCCAGACGGCGGTGCGCCAGGTGCGGAAGGTGCCGAATGTGCGGCAGGTGCTTCGGTCGCGCCCCGAGCCGCACGACAGGCTCCCGGCAGGCGGCCGCCGCCCCCGAACAGTGCGAGACCGGGTGGTGCAAAAGGCAAAGGAAAGGGCGGCATCGTCAGGTCATCGACGATGCCGCCCGAGCGGGACGGGCCGTGGGCGCGCAGGACCTACCTCCCCCGAGGCACAGCCCCGGCGCTCACGCCGGCGGACAGGCGACCGGGCCCCACCGCTCCGCAGTGATGGTGTTGTGGTGGCCGGAGAGGCCTACTTCGGGGGCTTCTTGCCCGTCATGCCGAGGTAGACCAGCAGAGCCAGGTTGGGCGTCAGCTCCTTCGCCTTGACGCCCCAGGAGTCGAACCCCTTCTGGTGCTCCGCGACGGCGGCCAGCATCGCCACCAGCGAACCGGCCACAGCCGGTGCGCTGACCGACTTGTCCGCCTTGCCGGAGGCCTGCATGGCCTTGAGGGAGTCCGTGAGGGAGTTGGTCACGGCGTTGAGGATCTTCATGCGGATCTTGAAGAACCGCTTGTCCCCTTCGGCCGCACCCAGCGTCACCACACGCAGGATGGCCTCGTTGTCGCGCCAGAAGGAGAGGAAGCCGTCAACCAGCTCCTCCGCCGTCTGGTAGCCGGCCTTGCCGACCCACGACTTGTCGGCGACCAGGTCCTTGAGGCCGGCGCCGTCCTTGGCCATTTCATCCGCGATCTCGAGGACAGCGCCCTCGACGTCGGGGAAGTACTGGTAGAAGGTTGCGGGGGAGGTACCCGCCATCCGGGCGACGTCGATGACCTTGACGTCCCGGTAGGGCGAGGTCGCGAGCATCTCGCGGAGGCAGTCCAGCAGCTTCTGCCGCGTGGCCTGTCCGCGTCGCCCGGCGACACGCCCATCGACGGTGCGAACTTGTCCTGTCATGCCGTCAGTTTACCGTGGCAAGATCCGGGCGCTATTCGGCGGGAAATGTGAATGCTCCGTCAGGCTGACGAGGCCTCTGCTAGAGCCCTTCTCGGGCCGCTCCAGGCCTCTGATCAGCCACTCCCGTCACGGCTGTCACTCCGGCCCCCTCAGGCGCCTTCGTCCTCTTCCGGCCGCGCAGGGGCGTCTTCCAGCCACGCGCCGCGACTGAGCGGCAGTCCGCTGGCGCCTCCCGAGCCCGTCCTGACGGCCAGGACCTGGTTGACGCCGATCCGGTTCTCCTCGAACGCGAGCGCGCACGCGGCCATGTAGAGGCGCCAGACCCGGGCCCGTCCGAGCCCCACCAGCTTGACCGCCTGCGTCCACTCCTCCTGGAGGTTGGCGACCCAGCGGCGCAGCGTCAGCGCGTAGTGCTCGCGCAGCGACTCCACGTCGCGGACCTCGAATCCGGCCTGCTCCAGCAGCGAGACCGTGGTGCCGATCGGCGCCAGCTCGCCGTCGGGGAAGACGTAGGCGGCGATGAAGGGGCTCAGCCGGTAGGGCTCGCCGGGGGTCGTCGGCCGCCGGCCGATCTGGTGGTTGAGCAGCCGTCCGCCCGGCCGCAGCAGGCCGTGGAGGGTCTTCGCGTAGCGCAGGTACATGGCCGAGCCCACGTGTTCGGCCATGCCGATACTGGAGATCGCGTCGAACGGGCCGTCAACGACCTCGCGGTAGTCCTGCAGCCGGATCTCCACCCGGTCCGTCAGGCCCGCGTCCGCGATCCGCTCGCGGGCCATCCGCGCCTGCTCGGCGGAGAGCGTGACCCCGACCCCGGTGACGCCGTAGTGCCGCGCCGCGTGCAGCAGCATCGAGCCCCAGCCGCAGCCGACGTCGAGCAGCCGGGAGCCCGGCGGCAGCCGGTGCAGGCCGAGCTTGCGGCAGACCAGGTCCAGCTTGGCCTCCTGCGCCGCCTCCAGCGTGGTGGTGCCCGGCGGCCAGTAGGCGCACGAGTAGACCATGGAGGGGCCCAGCACCAACCGGTAGAAGTCGTTGCCCACGTCGTAGTGGTGACTGATCGCCGCCCGGTCGCGGCGCAGCGTGTGCACCGGCCCGCGCGAACGCCGCACCTCCTCCGGCGGGATCGGCGGGCGCGGCCCGATCGCACCGAGCCTGGCCGCCGTCGCGACCATCCGGCGGGAGTCCGGGCCGAACAGCGCCTTCAGGTTGCCCGGCGCGAGCGCGGAACCCGGCACCGGGCGCAGCGTCGGCCGCAGCGACAGCTCCGGCCGGTCCTCGGCGAGCGCGGCGAGGCGGCGCAGCAGCTCGTAGAGCTCGGTGTTGTCGGCGTCGTCGTCCTCGCCGGGGAGCGTGATGGCGCCCGAGACATAGGCGCGGACGAGGCCGAGCTCGTTCGGCGCCCAGAGGAGGTGCCGCAGGGCCCGCCGGTCCGTCAACGCCAGCAGCGGCGCGTCGGCCGGTCCGGCCTCGGCGCCGTCCCAGGTGCGGATGCGGAACGGCGGCTCGACGCCGATCAACTCCGTCAGCAGTGCGCGCAGGGCCAGGGCACTGTCACTCATCACGACTCCTCGAGGATCGTCAGGCCGCTCGAAGGTGGTGCAGGCGATGCGGGTGGTGCGGGTGGTGCGGGTGGTGCGCAGTCGTTCGTGCCGTGCGGGGCGCACCGGAGCGCGGCCGCCGGGCGTGTACCCGGAACGGCGCGGGCCCACCACGGAGCCGGTGCAGAAGTTGCTACGTCACCAATCTAGATCGTCGACGCCACGGCGTGGAGGATTCGTCGCGACTCGGTCGCGCGTCGCGCCGCCCTAGCGGTCCGACCGGCCTAGTTTCCGCAGCCCCGCCGCACGGTTGCCGGTCTGTGGCGCGATTGTGGCGAGGGTGTGTCCCATGTCCCGCCCGGCGGGTTGGCCTGTGGGGCGTCCGGCCGTGGAGAATCAGTGCTGCGTCTGTCCTGCTTCTCCTACCGACGGCGCTTTCGACCCAACGGGGAGGTGCTGAGGACGTGGACCAGCTGACGGCGCACGATCCCAGAAGGATCGGGCCCTTCGAGGTGCTGGGCCGGCTCGGCGCGGGCGGAATGGGCTTGGTCTACCTGGCACGCTCGGCCGCGGGCCGCCGGGTCGCCATCAAGACGGTGCGGGCGGAACTGGCCGAGGACCAGCTCTTCCGGGTGCGCTTCGCCCGCGAGATCGCGGCCGCGCGGACGGTGAGCGGCTTCTACACCGCCGCGGTCGTCGACGCCGACGCCGACGCGGCCGTGCCGTGGCTGGCCACCGCCTACATCCCCGCGCCCTCGCTCGAGGACCTGGTCACCGAGTGCGGCCCGCTCCCGGTCGCCACGGTGCGCTGGCTGATCGCCGGCATCGCGGAGGCGCTGCAGTCCATCCACGCGGCGAACCTGGTGCACCGCGACCTCAAGCCGTCCAACGTGCTCGTCACCGAGGACGGACCGCGCGTGATCGACTTCGGCATCGCGGCGGGCGTCTCGCACACCCGCCTGACGATGACCAACGTCGCGGTGGGCACCCCGGCGTACATGTCGCCCGAGCAGGCCCGCGACAGCCGTGGCGTGCGGGGCGCCTCCGACGTCTTCTCGCTCGGCTCGCTGCTGGTCTTCGCCGCCACCGGGCACCCGCCGTACCACGGAGCGAACCCCGTCGAGACGGTGTTCATGCTGCTCCGCGAGGCCCCGGACCTGTCCGGTCTGCCGGAGGAGCTGGCTCCGCTGGTCCGCGCCTGCATGCGCACCGCTCCGGAGCGGCGCCCGGTCCCCGCCGAGATCGCCGCCGAGCTGGCCCCGCACCTGTACGGTTCCGGCGACGGCTCGGAGGACGACGCGGGCGAGTGGCTGCCTCCGGTGGCGCTCTCTCTGATCGAGAAGAAGAAGGGCCGCCGGACGCCACCGCCGTTCCAGCCGCCTGCGGCTCCGCAGGAGTCGGGTGGGCAGGGCGCCGCCGCAGGCTTCCCGGGCCAGCCGGGTCGACCTGGGACGGGTCAGCCGGGGCGGATGAGTCCGGGGCTTGCCGTGGGCGGCTCCGCGCCCCAGGGGTACCCGATGTCCGAGGCGGCTCCAGGCGGTCCTGCCGCGGCGGGCGGTCCCGGCGTCGGCGTCGGCCCGGGCGCGGGCGGCCACGCACCGGGCGGTCACGCACCGGGTGAGCCCGCGACGCATCGGGGTGGGCAGCACGCGGGTCCGCCGGCGCACGAGTCCGGGGCCACGAACCGCACGCCTCCCGAGGCGGCGACCACCGCCCGGCCGATGGTGCATCTGCCCGGCATGGCCGCGCCCATCGGGCCCGGCGTCCGGCTGCCAGCCAACCCGCCGTCCGAGCCGGTGACCCCGCCCACCACGGGCTGGGTCCAGCGCGGCGCACACGCGGCGCCCTCCGGTCCCGTCTCGACCGGCTCACCTGCAGGCCCCGCCGGCCAGGCCGAACAGCCTTCCGCAGCCCCGGGCGTCCAGGGTTCCTCGGCCGCTCCGCCGAGCACTCCCGGTGCGGCTGGATCGCCCGCCTCTGCCGGTTCTGCCGGAGCCGTGCCGCCGTCGGCGGCGACGCCCGCCCAGGCGCAGACCTCCCCGGCCCCTCCGTCCTCGGCCTCCGCTGCCCGCGCGCAGGCGCAGGCGGCCCCGGAGACGCCCTGGCGTCCGTGGCGTTTCCGCATGTCGCACGACGTGTGGGGGGCGCCGATCATCTCCGACGGTGTGCTGTACGTGGCCAGCTTCGGGGTGCACGCGCTCGACATCGCCAGCGGGCGGCGCCGCTTCCGCACCCAGAGCGTGGCCTGGGCCCTCGCCGTGGCCGACGGCCGGGTCCACGCCGCCGACGGGCCGAACGTGTTCACCCTGCAGGCCGCCGACGGCGCCGAGCGCTGGCGCGTGGCCCTCGACGGCTGGACCTACACCCTCGACGCGGCCGGCGGGGCTCTCGTCGCGGGCACCCGCGGCGGCGGCGTCCACGTGCACTCCGCCATCGACGGCAGCGAGATGTGGCGCACCAACGACGCCCAGCAGGCGTACGAGAACCCGGCGTCGGGCCCCTGCGTGATCGGCGACTCGGTCTACTACTACGGCGGAGGCTCGCTCCGCTCCGTCGAGTTGACGACGGGTCAGCTTCAGTGGGCGTTTCCGCTGGGCGAGGACGTCCCCTCCAGGCCGGTTCTCTCGCGTGGTGTGCTCTACCTCTGCAGCGGCGCCCGCGTCTACGCCGTGGACGAGCAGACGGGCGCGGAGCGCTGGCGCTTCGATGCCCCCGTGGTCCTGTTCACCTCACCCGCCGTCAGTGAGCAGGGCGTCTTCGTCGCCGACTACCTCGGCACCGTCTTCGCCCTGGACCCGGCGAACGGCACCGTCCGCTGGCATGCCCGCACCGGCGGCCGTCAGGGCGCGGACCCCGCCGTCCTCGCCGAGGACGTCGTCCTGGTCGCGAGCGGCGACACGGTGTTCGCGTTCGACACCCGTACGGGCACGGAGCGCTGGCGCTACGCGGCCCGCGCGGAGCTCGCCGGCATTCCCGCCACGGCTCAGGGTCTCGTCCACCTCGGCAGCCGGGACCACTCCCTGCACACCCTCGACCTCGCCACCGGCCGCCTCCGCTGGAAGCTCGACACCGGCGGCGAGATCACCGGGGCTCCGGTCACCGCCGACGGCCGCGTCTTCGCCTGCAGCAAGGACCACTGCGTCTACGCGCTCGACGCGGCACGCGGCACCGCCACGACCCGCGAATGAGCGCTGCAGCGCCGCTGCGGGGGTGAGTAGCAGCAGTGGCGGCGGGCCACCAGGGCCGCCTGCCGCCGGAGGTACGGCGCCGGGCGCCGACGGTTCCGGGCGTTCGGGGCGTCGGGCGTCTCGGGCCGTCTGGTTGTTCGGACCCGCCTGCGCCGGGTGGTCTCCCGCACAGCCGCGGGTCCCGGAACTTGCCCGCGGTGACCGCGCAGCCGCGGGTCCGGGAACTCGCCGCTGCGGTGACTGCACGGCCGCGGGTCCCGGAACTCGCCGCTGCGGTGACTGCATGGCCGCGGGTCCCGGAACTCGCCCCGTGGTGACCGCAGGGGCGACGTGGGCGGGACGCCTCGGCGGGCGCGGCTCCTGCGCGTCAGTGGCGCAGGCGCCAGCCCGCCCACGCGGAGCTGATCATCTCGCGCACGTCGAACCGCGCCTTCCAGCCGAGCTCCTGGGCGATGCGCTCGGCCGAGGCGACCACGCGGGCCGGGTCGCCCGCGCGGCGCGGGGTGACCTCTCCCGTCGTGTCGAGACCGGTGACCTCCCCGATGACGTCGAGCATCTGCCGGACGGAGACGCCTTCGCCGCGGCCGATGTTGAGGATGAGATCGGTGCCGTCCGGGTCGGCCGTGAGTCGCCGCACCGCGGCGACGTGCGCCTCCGCGACGTCGGCCACGTGGATGTAGTCGCGAATGCAGGTGCCGTCCGGCGTGGGGTAGTCGGCGCCGAAGATACGCGGGGGTTCGCCCGCGTCCAGGCGCTCGAAGACCATGGGGACGAGGTTGAAGACGCCAGGGTCGCCCAGCTCGGGCGTCGCCGCACCGGCCACGTTGAAGTAGCGCAGCGACACGGTGCCCATGCCGTGGGCGCGGCCTGCGGCCCGGACCAGCCACTCGCCGACGAGCTTGGTCTCGCCGTAGGGGCTCATGGGGCGGCAGGGGGTCTCCTCGGTGACGAGGTCGACGTCCGGCATGCCGTAGACCGCAGCCGAGGAGGACAGCAGGAAGCGCCGCACACCGGCCTCGGCCGCCGCCTCCAGGACGACCCGGAGGCCCTCGACATTCTCGCGGTAGTACCAGAGCGGCTTCTCGACCGACTCGCCGACCTGCTTCTTCGCGGCGATGTGCAGCACACCGGTGACGTCGTGGTCGCGCAGCACCGAGGCGAGCAGCGGCTGGTCCAGGGTCGAACCCTGGACCAGCGGCACGCCCGCTGGCAGCCGCGCCGGGTCGCCCGTGCTGAGGTCGTCGAGGACGACCACGCCGTGGCCGGCCTCGACCATCGCGCGGACGACGTGTGCTCCGATGTAGCCGGCACCGCCGGTGACAAGCCAAGTCATCCCGACACTCTAGCGGCGTCCGGATTGCGGACGCGCGGAGTGACGGACCGGCGGCAACGGGTGACCGTCGCTCGCTCGGCGACCGACTACGTCAGATGCGCCCTACTTGCGCGCACGCAGCCGCAGACGCCACGGCACGACCGCGGACTCGAGCTGCACCGAGAGGCTCATCTTGGACTCGCCGGCGCGGCGCTCCTCGAAGCGGATCGGGATCTCCAGCGCGCTGAAACCGGCGTGCACGGCACGGAACTTCAGCTCGACCTGGAAGCTGTATCCGGCGCTTGCGAGCGTGGCCAGGTCGACCGCGTGCAGCGCGTCCGCGCTCCACAGGTTGAAGCCGGCGGTGATGTCGCGGACGCGGGTCGAGAGGATGGTGCCGGCGTAGGCGTTGGCCCAGCGCGACAGCAGGCGGCGGTGCCAGCCCCACTCCTCGGCGAGCTCCCCGCCCGGGACGTAGCGGCTGCCGACGACCACGCCGGCGCCGGTGGAGAGGGCGGTGCCGAGCATCTGCGGGATCGCACTCGCCGGGTGGCTGCCGTCGGCGTCCATCTGGACGACGAACCGGGCGCCCTCCTCGACGGCGAGCGCCATGCCCGCCGCATAGGCCTTGCCGAGGCCGTCCTTGCCCTTGCGGTGCAGCACGCTGATGCGGGGCTTTCCGTCCAGCAGGTGGCGCTGCGCGAGCTTCTCCGCCAGCTCGCCGGTGCCGTCGGGGCTGCTGTCGTCGACGACCTTGAGGTGCAGGCCGGGCAGCGGCAGGGCCATGACCTGCTCGACCGTCGCCTCCAGGCTGCCGATCTCGTTGTACGTCGGCATGACGACGGTGACGGGCGTGTCCGCCCAGTCGTCGGGAAGAGCGGCGGGGATGGTCACGATGACTCCTGGTCCTGATTACGGGGTCCGGCCGTGCAACTGCGCGGGGACAGGGCTCGGACGACGTTGCACTGTAGTAGATCGAAGCAGACGTTCGGTGAGGAGTGGGGTAAGTTCACCGCTGCGCAACGCACTGTTCCCAGGCCAGGAGCCACTGCTTCGGTTTCACCCGGACGGAGGATCCCTCCGCGGCCCGCACGCTTGACCGGTCCTGTCCGGTCCCGCGTCGGCCGGGTACGCACGAAGTCGGCGTACGAGGCCGGGGTTCAGCCGCTGCACAGGGCCCAGCGTACGACGGTCACCTCGGGCGTCAGCACCTGGAAGACCGCCTGGACCGGCGCCCCGATCCGCAGCCTTCCGGGCGGCACCGCGTTCCACGGTGCGCCTGGCCTGCGGACGGAGTTCGTCAGCGTCCCCACCAGTCGGATCCGCGGGTCCTCCTCCAACTCCACCAGCGCCACCGGGTAAGGGGCCAGCTCCGCGTACGCGGGGAGCAGCGGCGGGTGGGCGACCACGTAGGACCAGAGCCGTCCTCGCCCGGACATGAGCCGCCACTCGTCGTCGAAACTGCCGCACTGCGGGCAGCAGGGGCGGGGCGGGAAGCGGAGCCTTCCGCAGTCCGCGCACGCCTGTATGCGCAGCTCACCGCGGCGGGCGTGCTCCCAGAACGGCTCGCCGTCGTCGTCGGGCCAGGGGAGCAGCAGCCCCTCCGCGGTCATGGTGTCCATCCCGGCACCCTCTCTCTCGGCTCGCTCCGACTGCACGCCGACTGCGCGTCCGCCTGGGGAAGCGCCTTCGGAATGCATGAAATGCGTAGGAATTCCGTTGCCGTGCGCGCGTCGGACGAGCGGACGCGGATGTGCAGCCAGGAGCGCGGTTCAGCCGCGCAGCAGCAGCGCGGAGGTGGGCACGCCCTCGCCCGCGGTGACCAGGCAGGTGGCGGCGTCGGGCACCTGGGCGGTGGAGGCGCCACGCAGCTGCTTGACGCCCTCGTTGATCAGGTTGAACCCGTGGACATAGCCCTCGGAGAGACCTCCGCCGCCCGTGTTGATCGGCAGTCGGCCGCCCAACTCCAGCGCGCCGCCCTCGGTGAAGGCCGCCCCTTCGCCTCGGCCGCAGAATCCGTACCCCTCCAGGGAGAGCGGGATCAGCGGGGTGAAGGCGTCGTAGATCTGCGCGACGTCGACGTCCTCGGGGCCGAAGTCGGCGGTCTTCCACAGCTGTCGCGCCGCGGTCCAGGCGGGGCCGGTCAGCGGGTCGTCGTTCCAGTAGTTGACCATGCCGTGGTGCTGCGCGGGCAGTCCCTGGGCTGCGGAGTGGACGTAGACGGGCCGGTGCCGGCAGTCCCGGGCGCGCTCCGCGCTGACCACGACGCAGGCGAGGGCGCCGTCGGTCTCCAGGCAGTTGTCGTACAGGCAGAGCGGTTCGCTGATCCACCGTGCGTCCATGTACATCTCGCGGGTCAGCGGCCGCTCGTACATGATCGCGTCGGGGTTCTGGTTGGCACGGTTGCGGCAGGCCAGTGCGACGTTGAACAGGTGGTCGCGGGTGGCGCCGAACTCGTGCATGTAGCGGCGGGCCAGCATGCCGATCTCGTCGGCCGGGCGCAGCAGGCCGAAGGGCCGGGTCCACTGGGCCGGTGTGGGCAGTTGCTGGACCGTGTTGGTCCAGGGCCGTCTGCCGCTGCCGCGCTTCCGGCTGCGCCAGGCGACGCCCACGCCGGCCTGTCCGGTGGCGACGGCCATGGCCAGGTGGGCGACGGTGGCGCAGGAACCGCCGCCGCCGAAGCCGATCCGCGAGAAGAAGGTCACGTCCCCGGCGCCGATCGCCTTGGCGAGCTCGACCTCGTCGGTCTCCTCCATGGTGTAGGAGGCCAGGGCGTCCACCTCGTGCGGCTCGATCCCGGCGTCGTCCAGGGCGGCAAGCACGGCCCGGCAGGCGAGCGCCTTCTCGGACTCCTCCAGATGTTTGGCGAAGCGGGTCTGGCCGATGCCGACGATGGCCGTGCGGTCCCTGAGCATGGACGGCTCCCCGAACTCCGATACGGCGGTCAGCCGCAGAGGAAGATCTTCTGACGTAGCGTCAGAATAGGGTCACCGCCATCTTTCGGGAAGTCCGTCGTCAGCCTAATCTGACGATCAGTCACATGCGCGGCGCCAGAGCCGAACGACGGGAAGGACGGCCATGCGCGGGGATCTGGAGTGGGGCACGATCGCGAACCTGGTCCAGGCGGCGGGCACCCGCTACGGCGGCCGCGAGGCGGTGGTCGGCCCGCGCACCCGGTGCGACTACACCGAGCTGGCGCGCCGGGTCCGCCGTGCGGCGGCGGGCGTCATGGCGGCCGGCGTCCGGCCCGGCGACCGGGTCGGCATCTGGGCGCCGAACACCCCCGACTACGTCGTCGCGGCCCTCGGCGCGGTCAGTGCGGGAGCGGTGCTGGTCCCGTTGGGCACCCGGCTCAAGGGCGGCGAGGCAGCCGAACTGCTGCGGCGGACCAAGGCCTCGCTGCTGTTCGTCACCTCCACCTTCCTGGGCGTCAGCTACGTGTCCGCGCTGCGGGCCGCCGGGCCGCTGCCGGACCTGCGCACCACCGTCGTCCTCGGCGACACCGAGACCGTGCCCGACGGCCTGCTCTCCTGGCGCGCCTTCCTCGGCGCGGGCGCGGACATCCCCGAGCGCTCCGTCCAGGCGCGCATCGCCGCCGTCCGCCCCGAGGACCCGGCCGACATCATGTTCACCTCCGGCACCACCGGACTGCCCAAGGGGGCCGTGACCAGCCACGCCCAGACCCTGCGCGCCTTCGGTACCTGGGCCGACCTGGCCGGACTGGCCGAAGGAGACCGCTACCTGGTGGTCAATCCCTTCACCCACACCTTCGGCTGGAAGGCCGGTGTCCTGGCCGGCCTCATGCGCGGCGCGACGATCCTCCCGCAGCCCGTCTTCGACCCCGAGGCCGTCCTCGCCAAGATCGCCACGGAAGGCGTCACGGTCCTGCCCGGCGCACCCACCGTCTACCAGGCCCTGCTCGACCACCCCGCACGCGACCAGTACGCACTCGGTTCGCTGCGCCTCGCTGTGACCGGCGCCGCCGTCGTCCCGCTCGAGCTGGTCCACCGAATCCGCGACGACCTCGGCTTCACCACGGTGCTCACCGCCTACGGCCTGACCGAGAGCTGCGGCATGGTCACCATGTGCCGCCGCGACGACACCCCCGCCACCGTGGCCTCGACGTCCGGCCGCGCCATCCCCGACGTCGAGGTCCGCGTCCGCGACGCGGACGGCAAGGACGTCCCGCTCGGCGAAGCGGGGGAGGTCCAGGTGCGCGGCTACACGGTGATGCGCGGCTACTTCGAGGACCCGGCCGCCACCGCGGAGACCTTCACCGACGACGGCTGGCTCCGCACCGGTGACATCGGCGTCCTCGACGCCGGCGGCAACCTGAGGATCACGGACCGCCTCAAGGACATGTACACCGTCGGCGGCTTCAACGCGTACCCGGCCGAGATCGAACGCATCCTGGCCCGCCACCCGCTCGTCGCCGACTCGGCGGTGGTCGGTGTCCCCGACCCGCGCCTCGGCGAGGTGGGCCGCGCATTCGTGATCCCACGTCAGCAGCCCTCACCGGCCGCGGCGTCCGAGCTGGTGGACTGGTGCCGCCGGGAGATGGCCAACTACAAGGTCCCGCGCGAGGTGGTCTTCGTCGACGAGCTGCCGCGCAACGCCTCCGGCAAGGTCCTCAAGGGGGAGCTGCGCAAGCTCCGGGGCTGAGCTGTCCGCCGCCACGGCCACGAACGGCGCAGGATCTGCCAGCCAGGCCCTAAACGCTCCACAGGTACGGCACAGCGCCGCGCCCAAGGCTTCAGGGCATGAACCATTCGTCCTCGCCGGCGGCACACGCCGCCCCTCCCGTCGCAGGCCGGGACGGCACTCGCACCGAGCTGGTCGAGGTGGTCGTCCCCGTCTACAACGAGGAGCTCGTGCTCGCCCGCAGCGTGCGCACCCTGCACGGCTACCTGCGTGAGCACTTCCCCTACCCGTTCCGCATCACGATCGCCGACAACGCGAGCGTCGACGCCACCTGGCAGGTCGCGTCCGGACTCGCCGCGGAGCTCCCCGAGGTCCGCGCCGTCCATCTGGACCAGAAGGGGCGCGGTCGCGCCCTGCGCACGGTCTGGGGCAGCAGCGACGCCGACGTCGTGGCCTACATGGACGTGGACCTCTCCACGGGGCTCGACGCCTTCCTGCCGCTGGTCGCACCGCTGCTCTCCGGGCACAGCGACCTCGCCATCGGCAGCCGGCTCCACCGTGGTTCGGCCGTGGTCCGCGGACCCAAGCGCGAGTTCATCTCCCGGACCTACAACCTGCTGCTCCGGGCCACGCTCGCTGCCAAGTTCTCCGACGCCCAGTGCGGCTTCAAGGCAGCCAGGACCGAGGTCGTCCAGGCGCTGCTCGCCGACGTCGAGGACCAGACCTGGTTCTTCGACACCGAGTTGCTGCTTCTCGCCGAGCGCAGCGGTCTGCGCATCCACGAGGTTCCGGTCGACTGGATCGACGACCCCGACAGCCGCGTCGACATCGTCCGCACGGTCAAGGACGACCTCAAGGGCATGTGGCGGGTGGGCAAGAAGGCCGCGTTCGGGGCCACCCGGATGCCCGTTCCACCGCGCGTGCTCCAGGCTCAGCTGCCGACCGGCATGCGCTGGCAGCTCTCCAGCTTCGCGGTGATCGGCGTCCTCAGCACCCTCGCCTACCTGGGGCTCTACCTTCTGGCGCGACAGGCGGCGCCGGCCGTCCTGGCCAACGCGTTCGCGCTGTTGACGACGGCGGTCGCCAACACCGCCGCCAACCGTCGCTTCACCTTCGGCGTCACCGGCCCGCGCGATGCGCTGCGTCATCAGGTCGAGGGCGGCATCGCCTTCGTGATCGGCCTGGTGCTGAGCACGGTCGCTCTCGCCGTCTCCCACGCCGTCGCACCCGGCGCTTCCCACGCAGCCGAGCTCGGCTGGCTGGTCGCGGCGAACGCACTGGCCACCGTGGTGCGCTTCGTCCTGCTGCGCGCCTGGGTCTTCAACCCTCACCGCACGGCCAGGAACGCCCGCGAGGCCGATCTGTCGGAGCTCTCCTCGCTGTCCACGTGCTCGGCGTCCTCGTGCCCCGCGCCCTCGTCCTCGATGCCCTCGTCCTCGGCTCCCACGTCTGTGCATGCGTCCTCCGTGGCTTCGTCCTCCCCGTCCTCGTCCTCCCGCGCCGCCGACGGGGTCGCCCGTCACGCCGGGCAGCACTCCGACCACCGCACCGACCAGGAGGCCCGCCGGTGAGCGCCTACATCGAAGCCCCGACGGAGTCGGCCGCCGTCCCCCCGCATACCGGCTCGCTTCGGCGACCGCGCCGCCCGCGTTGGGTCCGCCCCGCCTACTGGGGGACGCTGGCCCTCGCAGCGCTGGTCTACTGCTACGGCCTGGGCCAGAACGGGAACGCCAACTCCTACTACGCGGCGGCGGTGCTCAGCGGCACGAAGAGCTGGTCCGCGATGTTCTACGGCTCCCTCGACGCGGGCAACTTCATCACGGTCGACAAGCCGCCGTTCGCGCTGTGGCTGATGGAGATCTCCTGCCGCGTGTTCGGCTTCGGCAGTTGGCAGATGCTGCTGCCGATCGCCGGCTGCGGCATCGCCGCCGTGGCCGTTCTCCACAGCGCGGTCCGCCGCAGCTTCGGCCCCGTCGCGGCGACCGTGTCCGGTGTGGTGCTGGCACTCACCCCGATCACCGTGGCCATCAACCGCGACAACAACCCGGACCCGGTCCTGGTGCTGCTCACCGTCTCCGCGGCGTGGTTCTGCCTGGAGGCGATCCGCCGTGGCACGCTGCGCCACCTGGTGATCTCCGCCGTCCTGGTCGGCTTCGCCTTCAACACCAAGATGCTGCAGGCGTACATGGTGATCCCGGCGCTGTTCCTCGCCTATGCCTGGGCGGCGCGGGGGAGTTGGCTGATCCGGGCACGGAACCTGCTGATCGCCGGGGTCGTCCTGGTGGTCTCCAGCGGCTGGTGGATGGTGATCGTCGACTCGATCAAGGACCACCCGTTCATCGGTTCCAGCTCGGACGGCACCGTGTGGAATCTGGTCATCGGCTACAACGGCCTGGAGCGCGTGCTCGGCGCCAACGCCGGCAACGTGACCGGGAGCGCCGGCGGCCGCGTGGGTGGCGGTGGTGGCGGTGGTGGGGCCAACTTCGGCGGTACCTCCGGCGCGGGGCGCCTCTTCAACGACATCCTCGGCGGCCAGATCTCCTGGCTGATCCCCTTCGCGGTGGTCGCGCTCGTCGGCGCGCTCGTGCTCCGCGGCCGTCGCCGCCGCACCGACATGCAGCGGGCCTCCCTGCTGCTGTGGGGGATGTGGCTGCTCACCCACTACGTGGTCTTCAGCTTCTCCTCCGGAACGTTCCACCCGTACTACACGACGATGCTGGCTCCCGCGATCGCCGCACTCACCGGCGCGGGCGGCACGATGCTGCTGCGCGCGCTGCGCTCACCCTCGCGCAAGGCCCTGTGGGCAGCGGTGCTGCCGGCGGGCGTGGTCGTGTCGGCCATCTGGGCGGTGCTGCTGCTCCGGCGGACCACGAGCTTCGCGCCCTGGCTGTGGCCGGTCGTCGCCCTGCTGGCGGTGGGCGGCGTGGCGGCGCTGATGATCGCGCGCTTCGGCGGGGCTTCGGTCGCAGGCGCGGTGCGCAAGCGGGTCCTCGCGGTCGGGGCGATCGCGGCGGCGCTGGCCCTGGTGGCCGGACCGGCCGCCTATGCAGCGGACACCGTGACCGGGGGCGCCATCCAGGGAACCAACCCGACGGCCGGCCCCTCCTCGGGCGACGGCTTCGGCGGTCCGGGGGGCGGCATGCGTGGCGGCTTCCCTGGCGGTATGCGCAGTGGTGAGTTCCCGGGCGGTGCGGGCGGTTTCGGCGGCTCGGTCGGCGGTGGTGGCCGCGGCGGCGCGGAGGGCGCAGGCGGCGCGGGTGGATTCGGGGGCTTCCCCGGCGGGACGTCGTCCGGCGCCGCAGGCGGCCCGGCCGCAACCTCCGGTGCGCCCGGCGGGTCCGGTGTATCCGGTTCGTTCGGTCCGTCGGGCTCGTCCGGCTCAGCCGGTGCGGCCGGGCAGGGCGGACTTCCTGGCGGTGTGGCCGACGGCATGCCGGGCGGGACGTCCGGCGGGAGCGAGCGCACCCGAGGCTTCGGTGGCGCGGGCGGCTTCGGCCCCATGGGCGGAGGCGCGGTCAGCTCGGCGCTTCTTTCCTACCTGGAGAAGAACCAGGGCGGGGCCACCTGGCTGGTCGCGGTCTCCAGCGCCCAGTCGGCGTCAGAGATGATCCTCCAGTCCGGCAAGCCAGTGATCGCCATGGGCGGCTTCACCGGAAGTGACCCGGCGATGAGCCTGACCAAGCTGAAGTCGCTCGTCTCCTCCGGCAAGCTGCGCTACGTGCTGCTCGATTCCGGCGGCGTCGGCGGCATGGGCGGCGGCCCCGGTGGCGGCCAGGCCAACAGCGCGGCGACGAACTACGTGAAGTCGGCCTGCAAGGCGGTCAGCGCCTCGGCCTACGGCGGAACGTCGTCGACCGGCTCGTCGTCGACCACGTCGACCACGTCGGCCGGGACGTCCGGAGGTGCCGGAAGCTCCGCCACCTCCGCCACGTCGGCCGGCAGCGCCGCCTCCGGCGAGACGCTGTACGAGTGCACCGCCTGAGCCACTGAGTCCGGTCGGAGCCGACCGACCGACAGGGCGCGGGTCCGTCTTCAGGACGGGGCCGCGCCCCGTCGTTGTGCCTGCCGTCGCTGCACCTGCCGTCGCTGCACCCGTTGGGCGGCCCGTGAGGTCAGCCGGTGCAGCTCGGCCTCGCGCATCGTCGGGCGCCAGGTGTCGACGGCGGCGGTCACGGCGCAGAGCGTGAAGCCGGCGAGCAGCCATCCGCCCAGGATGTCGGAGGGCCAGTGCACGCCCAGCCCGATCCGCGTCCACCCCACGAGGAACACGAGCGCCGCGGCCACCCCGGCCGTCACCGCACGTGTCGCACGTCTGCGCAGGTGAGGCCAGGCGACGACGACCAGCAGCGGGATCACTGTCGCCGACGTCATGGCGTGGCCGGAGGGGAAGCTCCAGCCGGTTGCCGTGGAGACGGGCTGCGGCAGAAGCGGCCGGGGACGGGCGACCGCCTGCTTGACGCCCACCTCCAGCGCCGCCTGCACCACCCCGCACGCCGCCGCCCACAGCGCGGCGATCCGGGCTCCGCGCCACCAGAGCCAGACGACCAGCACGCCGAGGATCACGCGGAGCACCGTCGGTGAGAGCACCGAGGTGACAGTGCGCATCGACCCGGTCCAGGCGGCGTGGTGCAGCGCCGTCGTGTGCAGGCCGCGGTCGACCGACAGGTCGAAGCGCACCAGGGGGCCCCAGCCTCTTTCGATGAGCGCCAGCAGCAGGCCGAAGATCGCCAGGCAGGCCGCCGCACCCGCCCAGAGCAGCCAGGACTGCTTCCAACGCACGCCTGCCACCTCTCCACTCCGGGGTTTTCCCCTTCCCCGACTCACCGCGCGGGGAACTGTTACGGGGCGGACAATCGTCCCAGAGAGTGACAGAACTGGACGCCCGCCGCGCTGTGTTCGAGCGATGACGCTCTGCTGACGATCGCGGGCGAATCGCACAGCATACTGCTACATGCGAAGAAAAACACCGCTTCGGGAATGTTTCCTCGGACATCGTCGTTCAGTCGTTACGTAAACAGTTCCCAGGTACGGGCCAGCCAGGCCCGTCAGGTCACCCGAGGGAGTTCGTATGGCCACCCGTGCCGTCGTCCGCGACAAGGCCGATCGGACGCGCACCGCGCGCCCGACCGCAGGTGAGGCCGACCGAGACCTCGTCGGTATGTACCTGGACGAGATCGCGCGCACCCCGCTGCTCGACGCGGCGCAGGAGGTCGAGCTGTCGACCCGGATCGAGGCGGGTGTCTTCGCCGAGCAGCTGCTCGAGGAGGGGCGGACCGCGGCCGGGGCGACGGAGGACGAGCTGCGGGCCGTGGCCGCCGACGGACAGCGCGCCAAGGACGTGTTCATCCGCTCCAACCTCCGCCTCGTGGTCGCCGTCGCCCGCCGGTACCCGCGCAGTGGGCTGCCGCTGCTCGACCTCATCCAGGAGGGCAATGCCGGCCTGGTCCGGGCGGTCGAGAAGTTCGACTTCAGCAAGGGCTACAAGTTCTCCACCTACGCGACCTGGTGGATCCGCCAGGCGATCACGCGCTCCATCGCTGACCAGTCCCGCACCATCCGGCTGCCCGTCCACCTGGTCGAGGAGCTCGGCCGGATCCGGCGCGTCCAGCGCGAGAAGTCCAAGGAGCTGGGCCGCGAGGCCGAGCCGGCCGAGGTCGCGGCCGAGCTGGACACCACCGAGGACCGCATCAAGGACGTGCTCGACTGGGCGCGTGACCCGGTGAGCCTCAACATGACCGTCGACGACGACGGCGAGACCCAGTTCGGCGACCTTGTCGAGGACACCGGCGCCACCTCCCCGGAGGACGCGGTGCTGGTGATGCTCCGCCGTGAGGAGCTGGACGCCCTGATCGACCGTCTCGACGACCGCACCGCCTCGATCATCCGCTCCCGCTACGGGATGGAGGACGGTCGCGAGCGGACCTTGACCGAGGTCGGCAAGCAGCACGGCCTCACCCGTGAGCGCATCCGCCAGATCGAGAAGCACGCGCTGGCCGAGCTGCGCAAGATCGCCGACCATGCGGGCTTCGAGGCCGCGTAGGCCGTAGTCCCCGACTCTCTCGAGTCTCCTTCGGAGCCTCCGTTACGCCGAGCAGGTGTGGCGGGGGCTCTTTTGGTCCTTCTCATCCCGCTTGGGCTGTTATGTCCCCCTTAGGCTCGCCGCAGATGGACGACGAGGGGATCTGCGGTGGTCGACAGACGGAAGCTGCGTCAGCGCGCCGCCCTGGTGGGCGCCCTGGTGTCGGTGGCGCTGGTCGTGGCGATCCTGCTCGGCAGCCGCGGTCTGAGGGACTTCGACTCCGCACTGCTCCCGTACGCGGTCGCGACGGTCTTCCTCGCCTTCGGCGTGTCCGAGAGCCGGCTCCATGCGGCCTGCCGTGAGCTGAACGCCAAGGATTCGGGCATCCGGCTCGGCCGTGTGGCCTGCCCCAATGCGGCGAGGAGCTGACCCCCATGGCACATTCCGCAGACCGTCCCGAGCGGTTCGCGAGCGATCCGCACTCCGGTGTTCTCCCCGGGACCGCGGCCTCCTGGAGCGCCCCGGGCAGCGCCCAGCCGCGGTTGAACCGCCCCGTCACCGACCGGTATCCGCAGATCCGGTCGACCAGCGGCTACGGAGACTCCCGGATCCGGCACAGCGGACCCGGCCCTGACGCCGGGACCGACCACAACCCCGAACGCTCGGCGATGCTCACCGGCCGGCTCGTCGTGGTGCTCAGTGTCGTCGCGGGCCAACTCTGGGCGCTCGGCGTCGGCGTGGACGAGTGGATGGAGGGGCACACCTCGACCGCCTGGTGGTGCACCGGCTTCGAGGGCCTGTCCTTCCTTGTCGCCCTGGCCGTCTGGCGCTTCGGCCCGAGCGACCACTGACCCGGCGGACGGCCCGGCCGGGCGTGCGAGCCCGAGTGACCGCTGACTCGGGCCGCCCCTCGCCTGCGCCTACTCTGGACATGTGAGTGGTGGCGAGCAGCAGAACATGAAGCCGGGCCTTGAGAGCGATGCGAAGCGCTCTGAGAGGGCCAAGCGCCGGATCGTCTTCGACGACCCGATGAGCGGCCGCAGCCGGGACGACTCGGATGCCGGCTGGGGCGGCGAGCGCGGCGAGGGCTCGCGTGACAGGGACTGGTACCTGCGCGAGGCCCCGCCGCACCACGGGGAAAAGTGACGGGGCGGTGCTGTCGGGTTGGTCTCAGCCGTTCTGGGCGACGAGCAGGTCGCGGATCTCGCTGAGGATGGCCACCTCGGTGACCTCGGGCGACTTGGACTCCTGGGCCGGGACCTCCTTCTTGGCCATGTAGCGCTTCATGAACGCGTTCATGGGCAGAACGAGGCAGAAGTAGACGACGGCGGCGGTGATCACGAAGCTGAGCGCGGCGCCGAGGACCGAGCCCCACTGGATCAGGATGCCGTCGACCTTGCCGGTGGCCTTGTCGACCAGGCAGGTTCCCTTGAGACACGTCGTGTACGCGTTGAGGTCCTGCGTACCGAAGGCGCCGACGATGGGATTGATGACCCCGTCGACGATGGAATTGATGATCTTCGTGAATGCGGCGCCGATGACGACGGCCACAGCGAGGTCCACGACGTTGCCGCGGAGCAGGAATGCCTTGAAGCCCTTCATGGGCATCGGAAGTTACGGCAGTTCTCCGGACACCTGGGCACGGGAGCGATTCACCCGTGCGGCGCTGTGGCGGCTTCCGTGCCCGGTTCCACCTGAGGAAACGTTCCGGACGGCTGATGGGGGCGCGCGCTTGCGGTCGCCCCCTTTTCACTCGAATCGGGGAACTGTCGCATGGATCCCACGGCGAGTGTGGTGGCCGCGACGAGCAGTCCGGCGGCGATGGGGCCGGGGCGCCGCCGTACCGGCGTGGGCAGCCGATGCCGCCCACGGCCGGCCAGGATCGGCGGGAAGGACGCGATGCAGTAGGTGGGCGGAATGGAGAGGGACATGCTGACCTCCGTGGTGGGGAACCCCTCCGGGAAGGGATCCGCTGTGCACACCACGGTGCCGCTGACCGGTGACCGGGCCAAGTGAGGCCCTCACAGGCTGTGGATAACCAGCCCCTGTGGAAAACTTCTCCACGCCCGAGTGAAGCCGCCCGAAGGGCCTTCCGCAGTCGCTTGCCGACGTCCTACGCTGCTGCGCAGGAGTCCCGTTCCACCCCAAGACCGGTGGTCACCCCGTCCAGCGCGTGAACGCAGATGCACTCGCGTTCCTCCGTCGCCGGCAGGGCCGCCACCGTGGCCGCCAGCACACCGCGCAGTCGGTCGATGTTGCGGCCGAACTCGGCCAGGACCTCTGCGTGCGTCACGCCCTGGCCCGTCTCCACACCCGCGTCAAGGTCCGTCACCAGCGCGAGCGAGGTGTAACAGAGCGCCAGCTCGCGGGCGAGGACGGCCTCCGGGTGACCGGTCATCCCGACCACGGACCAGCCCTGGGAGCTGTACCAGCGCGACTCGGCCCGGGTGGAGAACCGGGGGCCCTCGATCACCACCATCGTGCCGCCGTCGACAGGCGCCCAGCCCGAGGATCGGGCGCCGACGAGGGCCGCCGACCGGCCGCGCGGGCAGTAGGGATCGGCGGCGGAGACGTGGACGACCTCGGGAGTGACCCCGTCGGCGCGGGTCCGGCCGTCGTAGAAGGTCTGGACCCGGCCGTAGGTCCGGTCCACCAACTGGTCGGGGACCAGCAGGGTGCCAGGGCCGTACTGGGGCCGCAGGCCGCCCGTCGCGCAAGGGCCGAGGACCTGCCGGACGCCGAGCGAGCGCAGCGCCCACAGGTTCGCCCGGTAGTTGATGCCGTGCGGGGGAATCCGGTGAGCCCGTCCGTGCCGGGGGAGAAACGCCACACGGCGCCCCGCGAACTCACCCACGAGAAGCGAGTCGCTCGGTGCCCCGTAAGGGGTGTCGACGACGACTTCGTCGAGGTCGTCCACGAGGGCATAGAGCCCCGTGCCGCCGATGATGCCGATCTCGGCCGTTGCCGCGACTGCTGACTGGTCTGTCATGCGCGGCAGCGTAGCCGGGGGAGCATGCTCAGGCGGCGGAACCCGACGAGCCGGACGAGGAGGACGTCGACGAGGAGGAGCTCGACGAGCCGGACGAGCTCGGCGTGGACGACGTCGAGGGCGTGCTCGACGAGGTGGAGTTCGACGAGATGCTGCTGCTCGACGACGAGCGGCTGTCGGTCCGGTAGAAGCCGGAGCCCTTGAAGACCACGCCCACCGCGGAGAAGATCTTGCGCAGCTTGCCGCCGCACTCGGGGCACTCGGTCAGTGCGGCGTCCGTGAACTTCTGGACGGCCTCGAGGCCGTTGCCGCACGCGGTGCACTGGTACTGGTACGTCGGCACTTGTTTCCTCCTGGCACTCTAAGGCTGTGAGTGCTAACGATCCTCAATGATGCTGTATTCCTGGTCGATAAGTCCACTGATCCGGGTGTGAGGCTCAGTACTCTCCGCGGGTGCCGCTGAGCCAGCCAGCCAGCTTGCCGCCCCGGTCGACGGCCCGAAGCCGCCGCTCCGCCCGGTCCCGGACCTGGTCGGTGGTGACCACGAGCAGATCGTCACCGTGTCTGAGCGAGGTCGTGGGGCCGGGGACGAAGCTCGCCCCTTCGCGCACCACCAGTGTCACCGCCGCGCCCTTCGGCAGGCGCAGCTCGCTGACCTCGACGCCCGCAAGACGGGACTCCGGGCCGATCGAGACCGAGAGCAGGTGACCGTGCAGCCGATCCAGCGGAGCCGACTCGACCGCCAGGTCGTCGGCGTGGGCGGCATCCGAGATCCGCAGCACCTTCGCCACAAGGGGCAGGGTCGGGCCCTGGATCAGCGTGAACACCACCACGAGCAGGAACACGGTGTTGAACAGCTGCCCGGCGCCCGGCACCGCGTGCACGACCGGAATGGTCGCCAGCACGATCGGGACCGCCCCTCGCAGACCGGCCCAGCTCAGCAGGGCCTGCTCGCGCCAGGCCACCCGGAACGGGGTCAGCGTCAACAGCACCGAGAGGGGTCGGGCCACCAGGACCAGCACCAGGCCGACCACCAGGGCCGGGACCACAGCGTCCGCCATCGTCCGCGGATTCACCAGCAGCCCCAGCATGACGAACATGCTGATCTGCGCGATCCAGGCCAGTCCCTCGGCGAAGCCACGGGTCGCCGGTCCGTGCGGCAGGCGGGCGTTGCCCAGCACCAGGGCGCACACGTACACGGCGAGAAAGCCGGAGCCGTGCCCCAGGGCCCCGCCTGCATAGGCCAGCAATGTAAGGGCGACCACGGCGATCGGGTAGAGACCCGACGACGGCAGCGCCACGTGGCGCAGGGCGAGGGCGCCCAAGCGGCCCACTGCCAGGCCGACCGCCGAGCCGATGGCCAGCTCCAGCAGCACGGTGCCGACCAGGATCCACCAGGAGTCGATCGGTCCGGCCGTCGCGAAGGCCACGGCCAGGATGACCACCGGCGCGTCGTTGAAACCGGACTCCGCCTCGAGCAGGCCGCTCAACCGGGCCGGCAGGGGTACGCGCCGCAGCACCGAGAAGACGGCCGCGGCGTCCGTGGAGGAGACCACGGCGCCCATCAGCAACGAGATACGCCAGTCGCTGTCGGTCAGCAGGCGCGCCCCGACGGCGACCACCCCGACGCTGATCGCCGTGCCGACGGTGGCGAGCACGGCCGCGGCGGGGACGGCCGGTCTGATGTCGTGCCAGCGGGTGCCGAGGCCGCCCTCGGCCAGGATCACCACGAGGGCCGCATAGCCGAGCACCTGCGCCAGTTGGGCGTTGTTGAAGGTGATGCCCGCGACGCCGTCCTGTCCGAGCAGGACGCCGATTCCCAGATAGATGAGCAGACTGGGGAGCCCGCTGCGGGAGGAGAGCCGGACCGCCGCCACGGCCACCAGCAATACCAGCGAGAACAGCAGGAGGAGCAGGTCGAGCCGGTGGACGGACACGCAGGGGCACCTCGCGCTGGAGAATCGTTGCTTCCGCTTGATTGGAGCAAGATTTTACCGTTCTGCCTCTTGGAACTCCTGGCTCGTCCAAGGGCTGGGCAGTCGCGGTGTACGAAGTGAGCCCGTGGCCGAGGCGCGCTGAGGCGGCGTACCACACGCCCCTCCCAGCGCCCGCGCACCACCGGTTCCGCTTCGGGTGTTAGCGTCAGCACCGCCGCCTTGCCCGGCGGCCCGTCGCGGTACAGTCACTGCCCCTCACAAGGACCCTGATGCCCCGCTCCAAGAAAGTCCGCCGTCTGCGCCTGCTGGTGGTGCTGGTCGTGCTGCTGCTGGTGGCCGGTGTAGCAGTCGGCGGCTGGTACGGCGTGCAGCAGGTGCACGCCTCCTACCCGCAGACCACCGGCAGCATCCACCTTCAGGGCCTGTCCGGCCCGGTCGACGTCGTCCGGGACGACAAGGGCATCCCTCAGGTCTACGCGTCCACCCCCGAGGACCTGTACATGGCCCAGGGCTATGTGCAGGCACAGGACCGGTTCTGGCAGATGGACGTGAACCGGCACATCACCTCGGGCACCCTCGCCTCGATGTTCGGCTCCGGGCAGGTGCAGACCGACGCGTTCATCCGCACCATGGACTGGCAGGGGGTGGCGCAGAAGGAGTGGAACACCCAGCTCTCGGACACCACCAAGAAGTACCTGCAGGCCTACACGAACGGCGTCAACGCCTGGCTCGGACAGCACCCCGGTGGTGCGGGCGCCTCGCTCGAGTACGCCCTGCTGGGAACGGTCTACGGGGGCTACAAGCCGGCCCCCTGGACGCCGGTGGACTCGATCTCCTGGCTCAAGGCGATGGCCTGGGACCTCAGCGGGAACATGCAGCAGGAGATCGACCGCTCGCTGCTGGCCGGGACGTTCACCTCGCAGCAGATCAGTGACCTCTACCCGCCGTACCCCACGGCGAACGGCACGATCATCGCGAAGACCGGCGAGGTCAAGAACGACGCGTACGTCCCCGCTGACGGCGCGAAGACGCCCACCGGCAGCTCGGGCGCGACGGGCGCTTCGGGCACGTCGACCTCGAACGGTGCGACCAGCAGCGGATCCGGGACCGTGCCGGCTGCCTACAGGACCGCGCAGGGCAAGCCCGCCGTCCAGGGCGCGCAGCAGGCAGCGCTGGCGCTCGCCGACAACCTGTCCGTGCTGCCGACCATGCTCGGCCGCCCCGGGGCCGCGGGCATCGGCTCCAACTCCTGGGTCGTCGACGGCAACCACACCACCACCGGCAAGCCGCTGCTGGCGAACGATCCGCACCTGGCGCCCGGGATTCCGTCCATCTGGTACCAGATGGGTCTGCACTGCACCACGGTCAGCGCGTCGTGCCCCTTCGACGTCACCGGCTTCACCTTCCCGGGTATGCCCGGCGTGATCATCGGTCACAACCAGAACGTCGCCTGGGGGTTCACGAACCTCGGTGCGGACGTCCAGGACCTCTACCTGGAGCAGGTCAACAGCGACGGCACCTACCTGCTCGACGGGAAGAACGTCCCGTTCGTCACCCGCCAGGAGACCATCAAGGTGGCGGGCGGCTCGGATCAGACGATCACCGTGCGCACCGCCGACGGCATGCCGATCATCTCCGACCACGACACGCAGGAGCAGAGCGTCGGCGTCAGCGCGCCGGTCGACGGCTCGGCCCCGCCTCGCGGGGGCGGTTACGCCATCGCGCTCAAGTGGACGGCCCTGATTCCCAACAAGACCATGGACGCCGTCTTCGCCCTGGACAAGGCGGGCGACTTCTCCCAGTTCCGCTCCGCAGCCCAGGACTTCGCGGTCCCCGCGCAGAACCTGATCTACGCGGACACCCGGGGCAACATCGGCTACCAGATGCCCGGCGACATCCCGATCCGTCCGAGCGTCGACGGTGCGGCCTCCGACGGCACCTACCCGCAGCCCGGTTGGGACTCCCGCTACCAGTGGGAGAAGGACGCCACGGGGCAGACCAGGTTCGTGTCCTTCAGCGCGTTGCCCTGGGAGGAGAACCCGAGCTCCGGCTACATCGTTACGGCCAATCAGGCTGCCGTGGACTCCTCGTACAAGTACCTGATCACCAAGGACTGGGACTACGGCACGCGTGCCGCGCAGATCACCACGTTGATCAAGGGCAAGCTGGCCGGCGGCGGCAAGATCTCGCCGGAGGACATGGCCTCCATTCAGCTGGACGACACCAGCGTCTTCGCCAAGACCCTCGTGCCGTACCTGCTCAAGATCCCGATCACGGAGCCCTACTACAAGCAGGCGCAGGATCTGCTGCGCGGCTGGAACGACCAGCAGGACTCCGGCTCGGCCGCCGCGGCCTACTACAACGCGGTCTGGTCGAACCTGCTGCACCTGGCCTTCGACCAGAAGTTCCCCGCCGAGGTGCGCAGCACCACCGACTGCATCATGGTCGTCCCGGCCGACAAGGCCGGCATCCCGCAGGACGACGTCAACGGCAAGGCCCAGCGCGTGCGCACCTGCGGTCTGCGCGACGACATCACGGCGCAGCCCGACGGCAGCGACCAGTGGACGACCGTCGTCGGCAAGCTGTTGACCGATCCCACCAACGAGTGGTGGAACTGGACCGACGGCAACGGCAAGCAGTACCAGGGCAGGGACACCCTGCTCAAGGAAGCCATGATCGACGCCCGCAAGCAGCTGACCTCGCTCATGGGCAAGGACATCAGCGGCTGGAGCTGGGGCCGGATCCACACGCTCCAGCTCAAGGAGCGCACCCTCGGCACGGACGACTCCTCGATCGCCTCGGGGCTGGTGCACTGGCTGCTGAACCGTGGTCCCTACCAGCTCAACGGCGGTAGCGCTGCCGTTGACGCGGCCAGCTGGGACGCTGCCAACGGCTTCACGGTGGACGAGGCGCCGTCGATGCGGATGGTCGTCGACCTGTCCGACTTCGACTCCTCGCACTGGATCAACATCGGCGGAGCCTCCGGGCACGCGTTCAGCCCGAACTACGACGACCAGATGCAGCTCTGGGTCAACGGCCAGCTGCTGACCTGGTCGTACAGCCGCCAGGCGATCGACGCGACGGCGAAGGACAAGCTCACGCTGACGCCATAGGCCCAGCAGGGGTGAGCACCGCCCAGGGGCGTGGGGAACCAGCAGGTTCCCCACGCCCCTGGCGTTTCAGGGAACACGGCGCGTTGCTTCGGGAGCGCCTGGTGCCGATGCGTCGGCTGCGGCGCGCCGTGGCGAGGTGCTGCTCCGTCGGGTTCCGGCGGGCATCGTCAGCGGAATCGGAGCGTCTGCCGCGGTGTGACCACGGCGTCCACCGGCCGGTCGTGCGGCTCCGCCGGGAGGCCCGGGACGAGCTCGCTGTCGAAGAGCAGGGTGACCAGTCGCGCGGGCGAGCCGGATGCCGCTAGCCGGGACAGGACCCGGTCGTAACTGCCGCCGCCGCGCCCCAGGCGCACACCGGTGGCCGGATCGACCGCCAGGCCCGGAAGCAGCACGACGTCCACCTCGCTGACCGCGTCCGGGCCGAGGTGCGGCCCGGACGGCTCCAGAAGGCCGAGGCGGGCCGGGGTCAGCCGTCCGAAGCCCTCGTACTCGGCCCAGTCCAGGTCGTTGTCCGGCAGGAGGACCGGCAGCAGGACCCGGACCCCGCCCGTGCGCAGGGCGTCCAGCAGGGGGCGGGTTCCAGGCTCGGAGCCCATCGAGACATAGCAGGCGACCGTCCGGGCGCCCGCGGCCGAGACCAGTGCACGTGCGGCGTCGGCCAGCGCGGCCGCAGCCACTTCCCGCTGCCCGGGTGACATCGCGGCCCGTTCGGCGAGCAGCCGTGTCCTGATCGCCTTCTTCTCGTTGAACATCGGATGGGACGGCCTTCCGTCTCGTTACCGGCCAGCACTGTGCGGAGGGACGACATGCCGCCCGTCCTCGCGGACATCCTTGCTGCTCTCTGCCTCCCGGCGCTGCTCGCTGTCGCGGTGTTGGCGCGTGGGAGGGCACGGGCACGGGCGCGGGGGACGGCTCAGGCCGCGGAGCTGGCGCAACTCCGTGCCGGGCGGAAGGAGCTCGAGCGGACCTCCTGCACGGACGCGTTGACCGGCGTGTGGAACTACCGGTACCTCCAGCTGGCCCTGGACCGGGAGGTCGCGCGCTGCAAGCGGCGTCCGGCGGAGCGGGTGCTCGCCGTGCTGCTGCTGGAGATCGACGGCTTCGTCGAGATCCGTCGCGAACACGGCTACCAGCGGGCCGGGGCGGTGCTGCGCGACCTCGCGCAGCGGCTGGCCATGGAGGTCCGCGAGGAGGACGTCTTCGGCCGTTACGGCGGGGAGGAGTTCCTGGTCCTGTTGCCGGACACCGGCGAGGCAGGTGCTCGCACGGTGGCGGACCGCCTGGCGTGGACGGTCCGTCGGCACCCGCTCGCCCTGCCCTCCGTCCCGGTGCTCGCGGATGAGGGCGGTGCGCTCCCAGGCAACGGCCTCTCCGCACGTGTCGGGATCGGCTTGCTGCCGCAGGACGGTTCGCATGCCGCTCTTCTGTTGAGGGCCGCCGACAAGTCTCTGACAGCGGAGAGACAGCCGGCCGACACGCAGGGGAAGCTAGAGTCATCGGTATGACGAAAGCTCGTGCGCGCCAGATCTCCAAGGCGGTCATCCCGGCTGCCGGACTCGGCACCCGCTTCCTGCCCGCCACCAAAGCGACCCCGAAGGAGATGCTTCCGGTCGTCGACAAACCGGCGATCCAGTACGTGGTGGAGGAGGCGGCGTCGGCCGGGCTGACCGACGTGCTGATGATCACCGGTCGGAACAAGCGGCCGCTCGAGGACCACTTCGACCGTGCCTACGAGCTGGAGGAGCAGCTCTCCCGCAAGGGGGACCAGCACAAGCTCGACCGCGTCCGCGAGTCGAGCGAGCTGGCCACCATGCACTACGTCCGCCAGGGTGACCCGAAGGGCCTCGGCCACGCCGTCCTCTGTGCGGAGCCGCACGTCGCGGACCAGCCCTTCGCGGTGCTGCTCGGCGACGACCTCATCGACCCGCGTGACCCGCTGCTCTCAAAGATGATCGAGGTCCAGAGCGAGCTCGGCGGCAGCGTCGTCGCTCTCATCGAGGTCGACCCGGCTCTGGCCCACCTCTACGGCTGCGCCTCGATCCGCCCCGCCGAGTACCACGGCACCCACGGGGTCGACGAGGACATCGTCCGGATCACGGACCTCGTCGAGAAGCCCGCCCCCGGCGAGGCCCCGAGCAACTACGCCGTCATCGGCCGGTACGTGCTCGACCCCAGCGTCTTCGACGTGCTGCACGAGACCCCGCCGGGCAAGAACGGCGAGATCCAGCTGACCGACGCGCTGCGGGTGCTCGCCCAGCGCACCCCGGGGCGCGGCGGTCCCGTCCATGGCGTGATCTTCCGGGGTCGTCGCTACGACACCGGCGACAAGGGCGACTACCTGCGTGCGATCGTTCGCCTCGCCTGCGAGCGTGAGGACCTGGGTCCGGAGTTCCGCGCCTGGCTCAAGGAGTTCGTCGGCACCGGCGAGCTGGACGGCGGGGCCCAGAAGATCTGACCGAAAGCGTCACCGGAACAACGGCCGGGGCGGTCACCGGCATCACGCCGGCTGACGGCCCCGGTCGGAGCCCCGGGACCCGGCGCCTGAGCGGCGACCGCACCGCACGACCATGGGGGAAGGCACCATGACCGACCTGCAGGAGCAGCACGGGCACGACCACGGCCACCGGCGTGAGCACGGCCACGAGCACGGTCACGGCGCCGGTCTCGCGGACCCGTGTGCCGCGGAGCCAGCCGCCGAGCGTCAGTGGACCGTCGAGGAGCACCTCGCGCAGGTGCTCGCCGCCGTCTCCCCGCTGCCGCCGCTGGAGCTCCAGCTGCTGGAGGCCCAGGGTTGCCTGACCGTCGAGGAGATCGTCTCGGCGGTCGCCCTGCCGCCGTTCGACAACAGCTCGATGGACGGATACGCGGTCCGGGTGGCCGACCTCGCCGGCGCCACGAAGGACTACCCGTCCGTGCTCACCGTCGTCGGTGACGTCGCCGCGGGCGCCGCCTCGCTGCCGGTCATCGGCCCCGGCCAGTGCGCGCGGATCATGACCGGTGCGCCGCTGCCGCCCGGAGCGGAGGCCGTCGTTCCGGTCGAGTGGACCGACGCCGGAACCGGCTCCGGCGAGGTGGCCACCACGATGGACCCGCAGGGTGCGGCCCCGGTCGCCACCGGTGGCGAGGTGCGGATCTTCCAGCCGGTCGAGCTCGGCGGCTTCGTGCGCCGTCACGGCGAGGACATCACGGCCGGCCAGGCGCTGCTGCCCGCCGGGACCTGTCTCGGGCCGACACAGATCGGGCTGCTCGCCGCGACCGGGCACGACCGGGTCCGGGTCCGGCCGCGACCGCGCGTCGTCGTGCTGTCCACCGGCAGCGAGCTGGTCCAGCCGGGCACGCCGATCGGGCCGGGCCAGATCCCGGACTCCAACAGCTTCGCCCTCACCGCTGCCGCGCGGGACGCCGGTGCCCTCGCCTTCCGTGTCGGCGGCGTGCCGGACGACGCCGACCGGTTGCGGGAGATCGTCGACGACCAGCTGATCCGGGCCGACCTCATCGTGACCAGCGGTGGGGTCAGCGTCGGAGCGTACGACGTGGTCAAGGAGGCGTTCGGCGAGCAGATCTCGTTCCGCAAGCTGCGGATGCAGCCGGGCAAGCCGCAGGGCTTCGGGGTGCTGGAGGGCTCGGACGGCGGTGTGCCGCTGCTCGCGCTCCCCGGCAATCCGGTCAGCGCCTACATCTCGTTCGAGCTCTTCGTCCGCCCCGCGATCCGGGCGATGCTCGGCCTGACCGAGATCCACCGCCGGGAGGTGACCGCCCGCCTGACCGAGGGCGTCGCCTCCTCGCCGGCCGGTCGCCGCCAGTTCCTGCGCGCCGCCTACGACGCCGAGACCGGCACGGTGACGCCGGTGGGCGGATCGGGCTCGCATCTTCTCGGCGCGCTGGCCCAGGCCGACGCCCTGCTGGTGGTCGACGAGGAGACCACCTCGCTCGACGCGGACGCCGAGGTGCGCGTGATCCTGCTCGACTGAGGTCGCGGCCGCTCGGTCGACGGTTCGGCGGCCGGTCCACAGGTGCGGGCATCCGCTCCCGCCGCCGATGGGACGCTTCGGCCGGGCAGCGATACTCTGGCGCCGCACCCCCGCCGTCACGATCGCAGGAGCGCCAGTGCACAGCACCAGCCCCGTTCCGTCCGGGTCCGGGTTGACTCACGTCGACGCCTCGGGCGCGGCACGCATGGTCGACGTCTCGGAGAAGGCGACGACGGCTCGGACGGCTCGCGCCACCGGACGCGTGCTGGTCTCGCCGCGCGTCGTCGAACTGCTCCGCGGGGAGGGCGTGCCGAAGGGGGACGCGCTGTCGGTGGCCCGGATCGCCGGGATCATGGGAGCCAAGCGCACGCCTGATCTGATCCCGCTGTGCCACCCCATCGCCGTCTCCGGCGTGACGGTGGATCTCGTGGTCGCCGACGACGCCGTGGAGATCACCGCGACCGTCCGCACCGCGGACCGCACCGGCGTCGAGATGGAGGCGCTCACCGCGGTGGCGGTCGCCGGCCTCACCGTGATCGACATGGTCAAGGCGGTCGACAAGGGCGCCAGGATCGACGCCGTGCAGGTCGAGGAGAAGACCGGCGGCAAGAGCGGCGACTGGCGTCGTGCCGACCTCGGCGACACCTCCGCCGTCGCCGAGCCCGCCCGGCCGGAGCCGGGAGCGCAGGCATGATGCGCGCGTTCGTGCTCACTGTGTCGAACCGGGCCCACGCCGGGGTCTACGAGGACCGCGGCGGGCCGATCCTGGCGTCCGGGCTCGCGGAGCTCGGCTGCATGGTCGTCGGCCCGGTCGTGGTGCCGGACGGGGACCCGGTGCTCGTGGCGCTGCGGAAGGCCGTGGCGGACGGCTATGACGTCGTCGTCACCACCGGCGGCACGGGTCTGACGCCGCTGGACCTTACACCGGAGATGACGCAGCAGGTGATCACCCGGCCCGTGCCGGGGATCGCGGAGGCGATCCGCGCCTACGGGCGCGACCACGGCGTTCCGACGGCGGCGCTCTCGCGGGGCCTCTCAGGGCTGGCGGGCAGGACCTTGGTCATCAACCTGCCGGGCTCGCCCGGCGGGGTCAGGGACGGTCTTGCCGTTCTGGGGCCGCTGCTGGCCCACGCCGTCGACCAGGTCGGCGGTGGCGACCACGCGCCCGGGGCGTCGGAGGGCGCCGACGGGAGAGGGGGCCGGCACTGAACGCCTTCTGGCCGGTGGAGTTGCGGGAGGGGCCGGTCGGGCTGCGCCCGATCAAGGTGCGCGACCAGCGGGCCTGGCAGGACGTCAGCCGCCGTAACCGGGACTGGCTGCGCCGCTGGGAGGCCACCGTGCCGCCACCGCCGCCCGGCCATCCGCAGAGCCCGCGCCCGACCTACCGTCAGATGGTGCGCTTCCTGCGGTCGGAGGCGAATGCAGGGCGGATGCTGCCGTTCGTCGTGACCTACGAGGGGGAGCTCGTCGGGCAGCTCACGGTGGGCGGAATCACCTGGGGATCGATGTGCTCGGCGAATATCGGTTACTGGGTCGACCAGGGGCACGCCGGGCGCGGAATCATCCCGGCAGCCGTCGCACTCGCCACCGACTACTGCTTCCGCACGATGGGACTGCACCGGATCGAGATCTGCATCCGTCCGGAGAATCTGCCGAGCCGTCGCGTGGTCGAGAAACTCCGCTTCCGGGAGGAGGGACTCCGCCCGCGCTATCTGCACATCGACGGAGGCTGGCGGGACCACCTCGTCTACGCGTTGACCGCGGACGAGGTACCGGAGGGAATGCTCGCGCGCTGGCGCGGCAACAGTGGATTCCAGAGCCATCATCACCATAAATAGGTCGATATGAAGAAGATTCAGCGACACACCGCCCGAAATTGCCGCCGGGCCGTCCCTCACGCCCGTACGGTGTGAAGCGTGAGCAGTAGCGGCCTCATTTACGCGGTCATCGTCGGGGCCTGGGCCGCGTATCTGGTTCCCATGTGGCTCCGCCGTCAGGACGAGCTCAACGAGGCCCGGCCGACGGAGCGTTTCAGCACGGCGATCCGCCTGCTGTCCGGCCGGGCCGCCATGGAGCGGAAGATCTCCCGGCAGCTGGAGGAGACACAGCCGCTCGCTGTGCCGACCCCGCATCCGCATTCCCCGCACGGCCCCGGCGCGGCCGCCGGGAGTGACGGACAGAAGGGCCCTGCCGAGGCGCAGGAGCTCGGCGAACCCGCCGCCGTCCCGTCCGCGCCGGCCCCGTCGCCCGCGTCGAGCCCTGCCGGGCACCAGGTCGGACCGTCGCCGGCCGTGGCGTCCCGTCGCCGGGCGGCGCTTCTTGCGAGGCGTCGGCGCATGGTGGTGATCCTCTTCGCGGCGTTCACGGCCGGGATGGTGGTCGCGGCCGTCGGCGGCGTCGCGCTGCTGTGGATTCCGGCCCTGCCGGCCGTCCTGTTCTCGATCTACATCGCGCAGATGCGGCGCCAGGAGCACCGCCGCTACGAGGTCAAGCTCGACCGCCGTCGCGCGGCGGAGGCCGCCCAGCGCGTCCGCCAGCAGGCCGTGGCGCGTCGTGAGGCCGCGACGGCCGCTGCGGCGCAGGAGTCAGGCCGGGAGTGGGCGGAGGCCGTGCCCTCGCGCGTGGCGGACGAGCCGGGCCAGGTCGGCCCGACCACGTCCGGCACCGGGGCGCTCGGCGCGAACCACGCCGAGTCGTGGGCGGATGACGACCGTCCCGAGCACGCGGGTGGGGCGGCGCCGTCGGCAGACCGCGGGGATCAGGGCTGGGACCCAGTCCCGGTTCCGCTGCCGACCTACGTCACGGCCCCCGTCGCCCCGCGCGCGACGCTTGGGCTGGACCTGACCGCGCCGGACACCTACTCCTCGGCCCGCGCTCGGCCGACCCCGCCGTCGCAACAGGAGCGGAAGGCCCCGGCCCCTGCGCCCCGCCGTCCGGCGCCGAAGCCGGCCACGCCGCTCTTCGACCAGTACGCCGAGGGCACCCCCCGCGCCGCCAACGAGTAACCCGTGCGCAAGCACCCCCTCGGACCTGCTAGAGTTTCTTCTCGTTGGGGCTGTGGCGCAGTCCGGTAGCGCACCTCGTTCGCATCGAGGGGGTCAGGGGTTCGAATCCCCTCAGCTCCACCCAACGCAGAGGCCCTGCCCGAGAAATCGGGCAGGGCCTCTGTCGTGTCGGCGATGAACCAACCCCGTCTCGCCACTGTCGACCTGCCACTGTGATGTGCGTCATACATGCACCGTGAGGGTCTCCGAAGAGGGTGGAACGGTGTCGAAGCTGGGCCCTGGGCCATCCCCGGTGGCCCAGGGCCCAGGCGCGCGTCTGACGGAGCGTGATCCGACCGGGCGTCCCGCTCTGCTGCGGTGCTGCGCCCGACCCGCACCGCAGGGCCTCGGGGCGGGGCTGCTCCTGTGCCCGCAAACGCGACCAGGGCCTGTAACGGCGGACCTGGTTGACGGAACGTCCGTCGCGAGGTCCGCCGTCAGGGGTGCTCAATCGAGCTCCGCAGCCCATGCGGACAGGTCCGCGAAGTCCTCAGGTCCGAGGCCGCTGCGGGCATCGACCTGGCGGAGCAGGGCCGGGCCGGGGTGGTGCCGAACGATCCAGTCGCCGTCGGCCTGGGAGATCTCGTCGTCGACCCAGGCGAACGGCCGCCCGGCCGCCCAGGCGACGATCTCGGGCGTCTTCCAGCAGCCCCGCCCTTGCGGCACCGGACGTGGCGTCTGCCAGGGGATGTAGGGGAGCTCGGGCAGACCGAGGAGCGGTGCGATGAACTCGTTCGCCTCCGCCTCCCAGGTCGTGGCCCAGACCAGCTGGAACGGGAGGTCGAGCAGTTGCGCGCCGTGGTCGGGGTTGAGCCAGACAGGCAGCGGCGTCGGCTCGCGGCGGCGAGGAGAGGCCGCGATGCGGACGTCCTCGAGCGCGGCCCAGCTCGGCGGCATGAGGAAGTGCTCCTGAAACCCGTCGGGTCGGTGGTCCGGCATGGCCCCGAAGGGGTTGAGGGGCCCGTCGACGTCGAGCATCAGCACCGGCCGTCCCTGTGGGGTGTTCGGGGACGGCAGTGACGTGGCGCTCACTCGACCGGCAGGTCTGAGGGCTGGCCCCACTCGCTCCAGGAGCCGTCGTAGACCGCGAGCTCGCGGTAGCCTGCGACGGTCGCGCCCAGGGCGAGAACGCAGGCGGTGACGCCGGAGCCGCAGCTGAACAGCAGGCGCCTCGGCCCGGCCGCTGTTGCCTCGGCGGAGGCTTCGGTGCCCAGCGCCTCGGCGAAGCGGTTCCGCAGCGTGTCCCGGGGGAGGAGCAGGCCGGCGTCGTCCTGGATGGTCGTGAAGGGCAGGTTGACCGCGCCGGGCATGTGACCGCTGCGCAGGCCGGGACGGGGTTCCGGAGCCGATCCCTGGAACCGGTCGGCCGCGCGGGCGTCCAGGACGACGCCCGTCGGGTCGGCGAGGGCGGCGAGGACCGCCGAGCTGTCGACGAACATGCCCGAGCGGGGGCGCGCGGTGAAGTCCCCGGGCGCGGGTGGGCTCGGGCTGGTCGCCTGCTGCGGCAACCCGGCCGACGTCCACGCGGGCAGGCCGCCGTCGAGCACGGCCACACGGTCGAAGCCCATGGCGCGCAACATCCACCAGCCGCGTGCCGCCGAGTAGAGACCGGCGTTGTCGTAGAACACGACGGTGCCGGTCCCGTTGAGGCCGAGCCCGCGCAGCTCGCGTTCGAACTGCTCGGGCCCCGGCATGGTGTGCGGCAGCGGGCTGTCCGGGGCGGAGAGCGGGCCGTCCAGGTCGAAGACCCGGGCGCTCGGTATCGCGGCGACCTCACGCCGGTGTGACCCGACGCTGGCGTCGAGCACCAGCAGCCCCGGCGTGCCCAGGTGCCGGGACAACCATCCGGTGTCGACGAGGGGGCCGGGCACGGCGAGAGGGACGGTGGCTTCGCTGTCAGTCACGGATGCGCACGCCTTTCTGAACGGTGGCGTCTTCGTGGACGGTGGCACTTCGCGGAGGCGGCGTCCGTCGACGCCCGTTGCTTCAGGCGGCTCAGGCCCTTTGGCCGCCACGGGCAGGTCAGCCGGACACTACCGCCAGCGCGTCGATCTCCACCCGGAATTCCGGGTGGACCAGGGCCGCGACCTGGACCAGGGAGCACGCCGGCGGGCGACCGGTGTCCACGAACTCGTCGCGCACGGCCCGGAAGATCGGCAGATCGGCCAGGTCGGTGAGGAAGACGGTGAGTTTGGCGACGTCATTCCAGCCCGCCCCGGCTGCGGTGAGCGCCGCGCCGAGGTTTTCGAACACCTGGCGGACCTGGGCCTCCGGATCCGCCGGAGTGCCGGCCGGACCTCGGCCGCCGACCAGAGCGCCACTCGCGTCGAGGGGCACCTGGCCGGAGACGGCCACGAGCGTGCCGACCGCGGCGACCGCGTGGCTGTAGCCGTTGACCGGAGGCATTCCTGCAGGCCGAATGTGGTGCTGCACGGGCACGTCGTCCTCTTCTCGTGTCGCCGGCGCCTGCGATCGGACAGGCCGGACCGGTGCGGCGGCCTCGCGGCCGCCGCACCACATGATCACTTCATTACTCGGAGGGCTGCCAGACCCGCAGTCGACCGAGGACCTCGCCGTCGCCGTCGATGCCGAGCGACTCCATCGGGATGCGCCCGTAGAGGGCGAGCACCAGATCGCTCGCGGTGCCCCGTGCCGTCACCGTCGGGCCGGGGACATCCGGAGCCCTGTCCGTGGCCCCGTCCTCGGGGAGCGGCCGGGCGCGCGAGCCCTCGGCGGTCAGTTCCAGCAGCCAGCCACGCCCCTCCGCCGCTCGCAGCGCCACGGTCGCGGGTGTGTACCGCCACGGCCCCGCCGCGCCACATCCGACGTGCAGGAACTCGTCGACCGCGTCGAGCGCCTCCGCGCCGGGCAGTGCTTCGGGGCGGCCGACGGCGAGCTGCGCGTCGTAGGTGTGGACCAGGGCCTCGGCGACCTGGTGTCGGCCGACGGCCGCGGCGGTCTGCGCTGTGTCGGACGCCCCCCACCACGTCCAGCACCCGCCATCCGGACCGGCCGCACGCAGGGCGGACAGCAGCTCCTCCGTGCCGGCCCGGGACCAGGCCGCCAGCTCCTCGGCGTCGAGCCCCTCGGGGGCGGGGAAATCCTCTTCCGGCAGGGGCACGTCGGCCGGGCCGGCTGCGACCGTGGCGGCCCAGAACCGGTGCACCATGCCGAGGTGCACGGCCAGGTCGCGCAGCGTCCACTCCGGGCAGCTGGGCACCTTCGCGTCGAGCGGGACGGCGAGGTCGGCTCCTGTCACGGTGGCTGCGAGGGCCGTACGGAAAGCGGCGGACCGCTCCTCGACGCGGCGCAGATTCTGTTCGAATTCTGGAGTCGTCGTCATGCTGACTGTGTATCACCGAGCGCGGACAAATGGCTTCCCCTTTGGCTGACCGGCCGCAATCCCGCGCCGTGCCACGCTGCGGCAGAATCGAACACGCACCGGTGGCGGAGGCCATGACCTGGGCTCGGCTATCGGGAGAGTGAATCCTGCGCCGAAGTCTGGCCAGAGGCTCGACGCGGGGTTGGCGTCGTCTCTCGTCAGGGCCCGCATCGACGCTGCCGGCCCGGCGGGGGAGAGCTGCCACGGTGGGGCGGCCCACGGGTGCTTGCAGCCGGGGAGCACCGAGAGGGGCACGGGCGGACCGAGCCCAGGGCGCCCGAGGGGCCCGAAGAAGAACTGCCGGGACGTGTCGCGGGCGCTACGGCACAAGGCCTCTTACCGGTTCCTCATGTCGTCGTGGAGAATCGATGTCGTGACGCCGACTGTGCTGCTGGCCGAGGACGACCGTGCCATCCGTGATTCCCTGGACCGCCTGCTTACCCTGGAGGGGTATCAGGTGACTCCGGTGTCCGACGGCATCGAGGCGCTGGCCTCCGTCCACAAGCAACGTCCGGACGTGTTGGTCCTGGACGTGATGATGCCCGGGATCGACGGGCTCGCCGTCTGCCGGGTGCTGCGGGCCGAGGGCGACAACGTGCCGATCCTGATGCTGACCGCGCGGGTGGAGACCTCCGACCGTGTGGCCGGACTGGACGCCGGCGCGGACGACTACATGCTCAAGCCGTTCGAGGCGGAGGAGCTGCTGGCACGGCTGCGCGCCCTGCTGCGGCGCGCCGCGGTGCCCGCGGTCTCGGCGGACCCGGTCGAGGTGGAGTCCGTCACAGCCGGGCACGACCTGATCGAGGTCGACGACCTGCGCATCGACTCGACCGCGCGCCGGGTCTGGCGTGCCGGGGAGGAGATCCAGCTCTCGCGGACCGAGTACGACCTGCTGGAGCTGCTGGCCCGCAACGCGGGGATCGTGCTCGACCACAGCACGGTCTACGACCGGATCTGGGGCTACGACTTCGGGCCGGGCTCGAAGAACCTGGCGGTCTACATCGGCTATCTGCGGCGCAAGCTGGACACCCCTGGCCGCACCCCGCTCATCCACACCGTCCGAGGTGTGGGTTACACGCTGCGAGAGCCGTGAGTCGGCTCCGGGCCAACATAGGCCTGCGGCTCCGGTTCGCGATCGCTTTCGCCGGGCTCGCGGCGCTGGTCACCGTGCTCGTCGGCGGGCTCGGCTACACCTCGGCCGCGTCCCTGATCCGCCAGGACCGGGCCAAGGACTTCCAGGCCTCGCTCAGCACGCTGGTCGCGGACGCGCAGACCCTGGACCTCAACGCCCACGACTTCGTCTCCACGCCGGCGAGCCAGGACCATCTGGTGGACCAGCTGACGCACTCCGGTGACATCGGGCTGCAGGTGCTCGGTTCGGACGGCAAGGTCCTGCAGTACGCCAACAAGCAGAACAGCGAGATGGACCCGTTGCCGATCAGCGCGGAGGACCAGCATCTGGCCCGCAGCGCGGCGGCTGGGAAGACGGGCAACGTCACCGAGGTGACCGGCGGTGACCGTTACCGGGTGGTGACCGTCTCCCTGGGCGGCGGGCGCGGAGCGGTGATGCTCTCGGAACGGCTCAGCGCCACCGATGATCTGCTGGGCTCGCTGATGGTGCGGATCGCGCTGACGGCCGGCGCCGTGATGGTGGCGGCGGGCGCGGCCGGATGGTGGGTGGCGGGGCGGATCACCCGGCGCCTGGTGCGGCTGACGGCCACCGCTGAGCAGGTCTCGGCGACCGGTGAGCTGACCCTGGACGTGCCGCAGCGCGGCCGGGACGAGATCGGCCGACTGGCGCGCGCCTTCGACGACATGCTCGGTCGGCTCGCGCGGTCCAAGGAGGACCAGCGCCGACTGGTCCAGGATGCGGGGCACGAGCTGCGCACCCCGCTGACCTCGCTGCGCACCAACATCGCCGCCCTGCGCCGGATGGATCGGCTCTCCCCGGCCTCCCGCAGCGCGTTGCTGGACGACCTGGAGACCGAGACCCGTGAGCTGACGGTCCTGGTCAACGAGCTGGTGGAGCTGGCGAACGACCGCCGCAGCACCGAGGTGCCGACGCAGACGGAGCTCGACGAGCTGGCCGAGCGGGTGGCCGATCTGACCCGTCGTCGAACAGGTCGGGACATCGTGGTCGAGGCCGACCCGGTGGTGGCCGTCGTCCGCCCGCAGGCGCTGCAGCGCGCGCTGACGAACCTGGTGGAGAACGCGGCCAAGTTCTCCTCCGGGCCGGAGGAGATCCGGGTGGTGGTCCGGGCCGACCGGATCACCGTGCTGGACCGTGGTCCTGGGGTGGAGCCGGAGGATCTGGATCGGATCTTCGACCGCTTCTACCGGGCGACGGCCGCTCGCAGCCTGCCCGGTTCGGGCCTGGGGCTGTCGATCGTCCGCGAGGTGGCCGAGGAGCACGGCGGGGAGGTCTTCGCCCGCAACCGCGTCGGCGGCGGCGCGGAGATCGGATTCACTCTCGAAACGGATGTCGAGTACGCGACCCCGGGCGTTCGCGCGGAGGGCGCCGACCAGCAGCAGGTGGGCCCGTCCGTTCAGCGGCCCCGACACGCTGAGAACAAATCGGACAAATATGGAGCCTCTCGGTAGATTCCCTCCTGACCGACGTCTCGGAGAGACTCGAAGGGAACCTCCATGAGCAGCCTCATCGCCGTCGCGCATCCCGACGTGGCTCCCGCCGAGCAGGTCCGGGCCGAGCTCGTCGAGGGCGACGCAGTCGTGCAGAAGGTGCTGCCGGAGCCGGCGCCCTACGGTGGCCGGATCATCCAGACCTCGCTGAGCTCGGCCGACGAGGACCGCCTCCGCGAGGCGGTCGCCGCCGTGCGCGCGGGTGCCGCCCACGCCGCCTGACCCCGGTCGGTCCCGGAGTGCGCGCCGCCGGCGCCCGCTCCTGCGATCGCGGGGGAGTGAGGCGTCGCCGACACTGTCCGGCGGCGGCTTCGGGGCGCCGGAGGGTACGACGGCGCGCGCCGAGCAGCCGGAGCCGCGCAGCGGACGCTGGGTCGAGCTGCTTCTGCTGGCCCTGGCCGTTGCGATCGCCGCGTACGGCTACGCCGACGTCGGCTCGAACATGGACGGCAGGGTGCCGTCGGACACCCTGCGCTACGGCCTCGGCCTGGGTGGCCTCGCATTGCTCGCGCACCTGGCCGTCCGGCGGTGGGCACGCTACGCCGACCCGCTGCTGCTGCCGATCGCGGTTCTGCTCAACGGCCTCGGGCTGGTGGTCATCTACCGCCTCGACCGGTCCACCCCGAACGACAGCACCGCGCCGACGCAGTTGATCTGGTCGATGGTCGGCGTCGGGCTGTTCATCGCCGTCGTCGTCCTGCTGCGCGACTACCGGGTCCTGCAGCGCTACGCCTACGTGCTGGCCCTGAGCACCTTGCTGCTGATGATCATCCCGGCCTTCCTGCCCGCGGTCTACGGGGCCAAGATCTGGATCAAGATCGGCCCGCTCTCCTTCCAGCCGGGCGAGATCGCCAAGATTGCGCTGGCGATCTTCTTCGCCTCCTACCTGGCCCAGCACCGCGACGCCCTCGCCCTGACCGGACGCCGGATCTGGCGGCTCGAGCTGCCCCGTGGCCGCAATCTCGGCCCGATCCTGCTGATCTGGTTGATCGGCGCCGTGATCCTCTTCCTGGAACAGGACCTCGGGACCCTGTTGATCTTCTTCGGTCTCTTCGTGGTCATGCTCTACGTCGCGACGGCACGGACGGGCTGGATCGCGGTGGGTCTGCTCCTCGTCGGCGTCGCGGTGGTTCCGGTGGCGCTGTGGGAGCCGCACGTCCACGTCCGCTTTCTCGACTGGCTCGACCCGATGCGGACCATTCGACTGGGGCAGGGGCCCAGCCAGCTCGCCCAGTCCATGTTCGCCTTCGCGGCGGGCGGCCTGCTCGGCACCGGCCTCGGGCTCGGGCACTCGTACCTGATCGGCTTCGCGGTGAAGTCGGACTGGATCCTGGCGACCTTCGGCGAGGAGATCGGCCTGGTCGGCCTGGCCGCTCTCTTTCTCCTCTACGCGATCGTCGTGGTCCGCGGCTACCGGATCGGCCGCGAGCTGCGGGACCCCTTCGGGCGGCTGCTGGCCATCGGCCTCGCCTCCCTGCTGGCACTCCAGGTCTTCGTGGTGGCCGGCGGTGTCACCGATCTCATCCCACTCACCGGGATGACCATGCCGTTCCTCGCCCAGGGCGGTTCCTCGCTGGTGACCAACTGGATCCTGATCGCGCTGCTGGTGAAGCTCGGGGACGCGGCACGCCGCCCCCGCCCGCCGGTCCCGCAACTGATCACCCCGCCCCCGGGCACCGACGCGGGTGTCGCGTCCCGCACCGGACCTGGCCGTGACGACAACGACCGCGACGACGCCGGCCGCGACGCCGACCGCGACGACGGCAGCGAAGGCGAGCGGGCCGACGAAGACCGGGGCGACGATGAGGCGAGGGACGACGACGAGACGCTGGCGGTGCCGCACGCATGAACCGGAGGACCACGCGTGGGCAGGGCGACCAGGGCGGCCGACCAGGGCCGCCGCCCGGCGCCGTGCGGCTCTCGCTGAGCCGAACCGGCCGCCGGGCCGGGCTCTTCTGTCTGGCGCTGATCCTGCTCCTGCTCGCCAACGCCACGCGGCTGCAGGTCTTTCAGGCCAAGTCGCTCAACGAGAACTCGGCGAACCAACGCAACGTCATCGCCCGGTACAGCCAACCCCGCGGGAACATCATGGTGGCGGGAGATACCGTCACCGGGTCCAAGAAGACCGGCGGCACCCTCGCCTACCAGCGGACCTACACCGACGGCCCGCTCTACGCGCCGGTCACCGGCTTCTCCTCACAGACCTACGGCAACACCCTCCTCGAAGGCGTCGAGGACCAGATCCTCACCGGTCAGGACAGCCGGCTTTCGACGAACCCGGTCTGGGACGCGGTCTCCCGGGCCACCGTGCCGGGCGGCAACGTGTTCACGACGATCAACCCCAAGGCGCAGCGCGCCGCGTTCCAGGGGCTCGGCGGCAAACGCGGCGCCGTGGCCGCGATCGAACCGACGACGGGACGAATCCTGGCCCTGGCCAGCACCCCGTCCTACGACCCGAACGGGATCACCGGCACCGGACCGGCCACGGTCGCCGACTGGACGCGGCTGAATGCGGACACGACCCAGCCGATGCTGAACCGCGCACTGCGCCAGACCTATCCGCCGGGCTCGACCTTCAAGGTCGTGACGCTCGCCGCAGCCCTTCAGTACGGGCTCTACAGCGGGGTCGACGTCCCGACGAACTCGCCGGACCCGTACACGCCCAAGGACACGGACCACCCCATCACCAACGAGTCGGCGAGCGACGCCTGCACGAACGCGACGCTCGCCTACGCGCTCCAGGTGTCGTGCAACACCGTCTTCGGCAAGGCCGGTGTGGACGTCGGCGAGCAGAACATGGTGCGGATGGCGGAGGCACTCGGCTTCAACCAGTCCAGCCAGACGATCCCGGTGGGAGTGGCAAGGAGCAACTTCGACACCGACCTGACGAGTCAGGCCTTCCTGGCGCTGTCCTCCATCGGTCAGTACGACACCGCCGCCACGCCTCTGGAGATGGCCCAGGTCGCGGCTGCGGTGGCGAACAACGGGACGCTGATGCAGCCGCGGCTGGTGGACAAGCTGACCCGGGCCGACGGCAGTACCGTGCGGACCTTTGGGAACAGGACGTTCAGCCGGCCGTTCTCGGCGGACGTCGCCGCGCAGATCCAGCAGGCGATGGTGGGCGTGGTCGACAGCGGTACGGGCACGAACGCGCAGATCCCCGGGGTGGTCGTCGGCGGGAAGACCGGGACGGCGCAGAACGGCGTCGGCAACAGCGGCACGCCCTACGCGTGGTTCATCTCGTACGCCAAGCCCAGCGCCACGGCTGCCTCGCCCGTCGCGGTCGCGGTGGTGATCGAGGACAGCGACGCCAACCGTGCCGACATCAGCGGCGGCGGTCTGGCGGCTCCGATCGCGAAGGCCGTCATGCAGGCCGTCCTGTCGGGTTGAGCCCACGCATGGCGGCCCGGAACCGGGATATGGCGGCCCGGACCCGGATATGGCTGGCCACGGTCAGAAGACTCGGCGGCGGACGGGTCGGGCGGGGCGCCCAGGGCCTAGGGTGGCTGCATGCCGAAGATCGCTGTCGTCGGAAGCATCAACCTTGACCTGGTCGTGCCGGTGCCCAGGCATCCGCGACCGGGGGAGACCGTGCTGGGCGGCGATCTCGCCGAGCATCCGGGCGGCAAGGGTGCGAACCAGGCGGTGGCCGCGGCGCGGCTGGGCGCCTCGGTGGCGATGCTGGGGCGCGTCGGGGCCGACGACGCGGGTGCCCGGCTGCGGCGTGTGCTGGATCTGGAGGGCGTGGACACCACTCGGGTCCTGCCGGTCGACGGGCTTCCGACGGGTCGGGCGTTCATCGCCGTGGATCACACGACCGGTGAGAACTCGATCATCGTGAGTCCGGGTGCGAACACCGCTCTCTCCCCGGAGCACTGCGCCTCCGAGGGAGCACTGCTCCGCGATGCGACCGTCACTCTCCTCCAGCATGAGGTCCCGCCCGAGACCGTCGCCGCAGCGGCCCGGCTGGCGGGCGGAACGGTCCTGCTGAACCCCGCCCCGGCCCGCGAGTTGACCCTCGATCTCCTGCACATGGTCGACATCCTGGTGCCGAACCGCGAGGAGTTGGCGAGCCTGGTCGGGCACAGCCTCCCGGACCTGCACGCCGTCGCCGACGCGGCCCGGCAACTGCGCGGCCCCGGCGCTGTCGTGGTCACCCTGGGCGCGGAGGGCGCGCTGCTCTGCGAGGACGGGGCGGTTGCCTTCGTTCCGCCCCACCCGGTCACCCCGCTCGACACCACCGCGGCGGGCGACGCCTTCTGCGGTGCGCTGGCCTGCAGCCTGGTCGACGGTCACGGACTCCACGAGGGTGTCCGCCGGGCGAATGTCGCCGCAGCGCTCAGTACGACGCTCGCAGGGGCTCAGCCCTCCCTGCCGACCCGGTCGGAAGTCGCCCACGCACTCGGGGAGTAAGCCGGCTCCGGCGCCGCAGCCGCCGTGCCGCGCCGGATGACGCCCGCAGGTGCGCCACCCAGGCCCGGGGTTGTCCGTGGCCTGGGCGGCGACAGCGCGAGGCGAAGGCGCAAGCACCGTGCGGGGTCAGCGACGTGACGAGGACTCCGAAACGTCAGTGGTTCTGGCCGGTGCCCAGCGCGGCGCCGAGTGCGGCGGTCAGGCTGCCATCGGCGGTGTCGCCGTCCATCGACCAGACGAAGGTGCCGCGCAGCCCCTGCTCCCGGATGTACTGGCCCTTGTACCAGAGGGAGAGCGGGTTGTCGTAGGTGTAGAAGGTGCCGCTGGCCTGGTCGTACTTGTAGGGCTCTTTGGCGATCGGATCCCAGTAGGTCTGCCCCGGGGCGGTGACGACCTGGTTGTAGTTGGGCGTGCCGCCGCCCGCGGTGGCGGGCTGGAAGAGCCCGTCGCCACGCGGGCCGGGCGCGACGCCCGTCCAGGTGTGGGCGTAGTAGGGGATGGCGAGACCGATCTTGTCGGGCTGCACGCCGTGCTGCTCGTAGTAGCGCACAGCCTGATCGATGCTGAACTGGTTGTCCGTCGGATTCGGGTCGCGCGGGTCCTGGTGGAGCGCGGAGGCGAAGTCGGTGGGGCCGGCCGCCTCCCAGCTGCCGTGGTAGTCGAAGGTCATGACGTTGAACCAGTCCACGACCTTGGCGAGCTGCGGCAGTTGCAGCTTGGCGGCGGCGGTGGGGTTCGCGGAGGTGTTGGCGGTCAGCAGGTAGCGCTCGCCGCTCGCGCGTCCGGCAGCGTCGAGCTGGTGGCGGAACTCCTGCATGAGCGCGGTGAAGTTCGGCGTGTCCTGCGGGCCGTAGGGGTTGCCGTTGCCGGGCAGGCCCGGGTACTCCCAGTCGACGGCGAAGCCGTCGAAGATGCCCGCGGCGGTTCCCGCCGGGAGGCCGGGGATGTCGCCCTTCAGGTACTGGTCGACGCAGGAGGCGACGAACTTCTGCCGGGACGCCGCGCTGGCGGCGAGCTGCGAGAACTGGCCGGACCAGGACCAGCCGCCGATGGACATCACGATCTTCAGGTGCGGGTAGCGCGCCTTGAGCTCGCGCAGCTGGTTGAAGTTGCCCAGCAGCGCCTGTCCCGGAGCATCCGCCTGCCCGTTCACGGACTCGGAGGCGGCGAAGGGGCGTTGGTAGTCGGCCCAGCTGTCGCCGCTCGAGCAGAGGCCGTCGGTGGAGATGTCGCTGAACGCGTAGTCGAGCTCGGTGATGTGGCTGATCTCCCCACTGCTGATCAGGTTCTTCTCGAACGAGCCGGAGTAGATGCCCCACTGGGTGAAGTAGCCGATGAGCTGCTTCTGGGAGTGACCCTGGTCGTCGCCACCGCCGAACGCGGGGGAGGCGGCGTGGGCGGGCGTGGTGCCGATCAGCGCGGCGGCGCAGGCGGCGGTCGCCGCGGCGACGGCAGCACGACGGACGGCCGCGGAACGAACGGCGGCACGACGGTTCGCTGGCATGGACTCTCCTCGACGGGATGCCTCGAAGCAGAAGGGGGCGCAGCGCGGGAAGGGCGGTGCGCGGGAGGAGCGAGACAGAGCGGACGAGACGAAGATCGGAGCATTGGCATAGACCAATGAGAGGGAAGGTATAGGCCTCTCTGGCGAGGGGTCAATGGCTCTACGGCCTCCGAACGACAGGGCCTCCGGGCGGCGCCCGGGCCAGGCGTGCCCGGAGGTACGAGCGTGGGCGCAGGCGGCATACGCACGAACCGACGAACCGACGAGCCGGTCGGCCGGTGGTCGGGCGAACGGACCACCGGACGGCCCGGGCGATCGGTAGACCCTGCGGGCCGGCGATCCTCCGGCCCTCCGGCCCTCCGGCCCTCCGGCCCTCCGGCCCTCCGGCCCTCCGGCCCTCCGGCGCCGGGGCCCGGCGGCCTCCGTGGCTCGGACAGCGGCCGCGTGGGTGAACGGATGCACCGACCGAAGGAAAACCGGGCCGGAGGCGATCTCAGGCTGCGCCCCGGGTGTCCGCGACCTGGGAGCGGATTACGCTGGCCCCGTCATGGGGAGCGCACTGCGGAACGCTGTGAGCCGCGCGTGGGGGCGGGGTCGCCGCGTCGCGCGGCTGCTCTGGGATGCCGCCTGGGCGGCGCCGGACCGGCATGTGCCGTTCGCGCCGCAGCTCGGGCGGACGACGCGGCTCGCGCTGGGTGTGACCGGTCTCGTCGTCGTGCTCGTGCTCGCGGCCAGCGCGGACCAGCAGCTGGTGCAGCTCGTGCCCAGCAGCCTGGCCTGGGCGCTGGCCGCACTGCAGGCGCTGCCGCTGCTGCTGGTGGTCTCGCGGCCGCTGGCCGCCTGGCGCCTGAGCACGCTCGGGCTGACGCTGGCGACCTTCGCCGAGGTGGGGCACGCGCCGACGCCGTTCTGGCCGTGGCCGGTCAGCTCCTGTATCGCGTTCGTGGTCCTGGTGTTCGTCACCGCCCAGCGCTACGGCCGTGACATCGCCATCGGAGTCGACCTGCTCACGGCCGGGGCCGTGCTGCTGCCCGCCCTGCTGCTGGTCGACCTGCCGCCGGTGGTGCTGGGTGTCGCGGTCGTCGCGGTGACGCTGGTGCTGGTGCTGGGGGAGTCGATCCACTCGCGGCTCGAGGCCGAACGGCATCTGGAGCAGGCCGAACAGCAGCGCCGCGCGGGGCTGGCCCGGCAGGCTGTGCTGGAGGAGCGCAGCCGGATCGCCCGGGAGCTGCACGACGTCGTCGCGCACCACATGTCGATGATCGCCATCCAGGCGGAGGCCGCCCCCTACAAGGAGCCGGGCCTGCCCGAGCAGACCCGGCGCACGTTCACGGCGATCCGGGAGGCGTCGACCACCGCGCTGACGGAGATGCGGCGGGTCATCGGTCTGCTGCGCGAGGAGGACGAGGGAGCGGAGCGCGCGCCCCAGCCCGGCATCGACGGAATCCCGGACATGGTCCGAGCTGCCCGCGGGGCCGGGATGCAGGTCGACCTGACGCTGACCGGCGGCCCCGACCGGGTTCCGTCGGTCGTGGACGTGTCCGTGTACCGGATCGTCCAGGAGGCCCTGAGCAACGCCGGCCGGCACGCGCCGGGCGCGCATGTGGCCATCGAGGTGGAGCGTTCCGCGGGCGGCGTGCGGATCGAGGTGATCGACGACGGCGGCCCCGGCGGCAGTCGCGCGCCGTTGCCGCCCGGCGGCAACGGCGGTCACGGGCTGACGGGCATGCGCGAGCGCGCCGCCCTGCTCGGCGGGACGCTGCGCGCCGGCCACCGCCGCAGCGGCGGTTTCGCGGTGACGGCGTGGCTGCCGATGGACGGCCCGCGTGTGCGGACCCGCGAGGGCCGTGGAGAATCGAGCACGAACGGCATCACCATCAAGGACCTCACCGCCAACGGCCTCGGTGACGAGGACACCGGCACCACGAGCACCAGCTCGGACGGAAACAGCAGGAACGGAATCGGCGGACCGGCCGGTGTCGACCTCACCGGAGCCGGACACCCCGGCGGTGGCGGCCTCGATGCGCTGGGTGGCCACCTCGACGTGGAGATGGGCGACAGGCACGTGAACGGACAGCGGGACGGGCGCGCCGGTGAACGGCCGAACGGACAGGGGGAACGGTGACACAGGCGGCGGAGCCCGCGGACACGGCACAGCCCGAGGGCATCACGGAGACCGTGCCCGAGGTGCACCCGGGTGTGTACGCGGACGTACACGCGGACCAGCGTCAGAGCGGGCAGCGGGACGCGCGGGATGCACAGGAGACGATTCGGGTGCTGCTGGTCGACGACCAGGAGATGGTCCGGGACGGGCTCGGCGCGCTGCTGTCCAGCGCGCCCGACATCGAGCTGGTCGGCGAGGCCGGCGACGGGATCAAGGCCGTCCATCTGGCCCGGGAGCTCTCGCCCGACGTGGTCGTCATGGACGTCCGGATGCCGGGGATGGACGGGCTCACCGCGACGGGCGCGATCGTGGACGCGGGCGGCGAGCAGGGGCCGCGTGTCCTCATCCTGACCACCTTCGACCTCGACGAGTACGTGTACGAGGCGCTGGCACGAGGGGCCAGCGGATTTCTGCTCAAGGACGCCCCGGCGCGCGACCTCATCAACGCCGTCCGTGTCATCGCGGCCGGTCAGGCGCTGCTCGCGCCGTCGGTGACGCGCCGTCTCATCGCGGACGTGGCGCGCCGCCGGCGCGCCGGGAACCTGCGGCCCGAGGCCGTGGCGAGCCTGACCGCCCGCGAGCTGGACGTGCTGCGGCAGGTGGCCCGCGGGCTGTCCAACTCGGAGATCGCCGACGAGCTGGTGCTGTCGGAGCAGACCATCAAGACCCACGTCGGGCGCATCCTCGCCAAGCTGGAACTGCGCGACCGCACCCAGGCGGTCGTGTTCGCCTACGAACACGGCCTCGCGGGCGGGGAGTGACGCGCGGGAGGCTGTGAACCGCCGTTCGGGTGGCGTCCGGATGGCGGTTTTGCGCAGGCTGGACACGTCGTCACCCAGCGTGCCCGCGCATGCGTGTGCCCCCTACCCGGGAAGGATGGGTGAACAACCCTGTGGTGTGACGACAGGCCGGGCCGGGGCTTCCTAATGTGGCACCGTGACGACGACTCATGCCCGTTCGGGGGAGACACGGCGAGCCGCCGCGCGTCTGCCGCTGCCGCGTCAGCGTGTGCAGCAGCTCGGTGCAGGGCTGCGGGGAGGCGGCGCGGCGGGGGCGTACGGCCGTGCGCCGTGGGTGCTGGGGGCACTAGTCTGCGCCGGGTGGGCCTTCGCGTTCCCCCTGATCTCGAACCTCGCTTCGCAGCGCGCCTGGGGTTGGTCGGCGGGCTCCGGCTACCTGCTGGCCGCGCTGGTCGCCGCCCTGCTTCCGCGCGGGCGGTCGGGGAGCGCCGCCCGGCCGATCCGTGTCGCGGTGGGCATCGCGTTGCTGGGCGGGGTCGTGGTCCCACTCGTGCTGCTGCTGGTGCTCGGTCAGGCACAGTCCGAGGTCTTCGTGGTGCAGCAGTCGGCCGTCCGGCTGGTGCACACGGGCAGCCCGTACCTGCCGCACCCGGCCAAGTGGACGGGCTACACGCCGTACCTGCCGGGCATGGCCATGTTCGGCTTCCCGCATCTGGTGCTCCCCGCCGTCCTGGGTGACGCGCGCATCTGGTTCCTGCTGGCCTTCGTGGTCTGTCTCGTCCTGGCCTGGCGCATCCTGCGGGGCGGACCGCTCGCGGTGCCGTTCGCGGCCGTGGTGGCGTCACCGCTGGTCGCGCTGCCCGCGGCGGTGAGCGGGGTGGACCTGCCGATGATCGGCGGCTGCATCCTGGCGCTGGCCCTGGCCGGACGCGGGAACGCGGCGCGCGCCGGGGTGGTGCTGGGTCTCGTCTGCGCGCTCAAGTGGACGGCGTGGCCGGCCGTGCCCGTCGCACTGCTGCTGCTCCTGCAGGTGGGCGGACGCCGGTCGGCGTTGCGCGGGCTGCTGTGGACTGGGCTGGTGGGAGGCGTGCTGGTGCTGCCCTTCGCCCTGGCCTTCCCGCAGGCCATGCTGGAGCAGGTGGTCCGTTTCCCGCTGGGTCTGTCGAAGGTGCGGACGCCTGCGGGCAGCCCGCTCCCGGGCCACATCCTGGCCCAGATGGGCCCGGACGGGAGGACTGCCTCCCTGGTCCTGTTCGCGCTGAGTGGTCTGGCCGTCTGCCTCTGGCTGGTGGCCCGGCCGCCACGCGACGCGCGTGTGGCGTGCGACCGGCTGGCGCTGGGTGTCGCCCTCGCCTTCCTGTTGGCCCCGGCGGGGCGGTTCGGCTATCTCCAGTTGCCGGTCTTGCTCGTGCTGTGGCCGCGCCTGGCCCTGCGGACCCGGCGTCCTGCCGTCCCGCCGGTTCTGGTGGCGAGCAGTGAGGATCCCGCGGGCGATGCCGCCACGGTTCACAGCGAGGCATCGCGGCTGGCTGTTCACAGTCCAGCCGGGATTCACGGCATGGCCGAGCCCGACGACTCGGTTCACAGTCGGGATGTGGTGCACGCGGGGCCGGTCCACTCCGACCGCCTGCTGCGTCCTGCCGCCACGCGCACCGACCGGGCTGCCCATGCCGACCGCGCCGCCCACGGTGACCGACCCGCACGCGCCGACCGCGCGGACCAGGCCGGTCACGCGGCCAGTGCCGCGGCTCGGTCGTAGCCGAAGTACCGGGCCGCCACGGCACCATCGCGCCGTCTGCGCACCTCGCCTGATGAGGCTTCCGGCCGTGGGTGGCCGCCTCGACGCTCCCGAGTGGCCGTGTCGTCCCGTGCGCGTAGTGTCGTTCGATGACGACCCGAGGCTGAGCATGGGCTGAGAGGAGGGCGGGGCGGGTGGACCATGGCACCGAGACGGGCGAAGAAGCCGGCGCAGTAGCGGGCGCGGGCGCGAACACCGGCGAAGAGGCGAGTGCGGACGCGGGGGCGGTCACGCCCACCGCCACGGAACGCGGACTGACACGTCGAGGGGTGCTGGGGGCGGCGGCGGTCGCGGGGGCTGTCGTCGGGGTGGCCGGCCTGAGCGGCTGCGGGTCGGGCGACGCGACCCCCCGCTCGGTGCACGGGAACCGGCACACCCTGTCGGCGGGGCCGGTGCCGACAGGCGTGCAGTCGGCGGCCACGCTCGCCGAGAACGCCAAGCCCGGGGCAGCCGACTGGCGGATCGCCAGACTCGGTGCGCCCGAGGCCATCGAGGGCTACACCGACAAGGCGTCGGCCCGGCCCGGAGAGCCCGTCGCCCTGAGTGTGTCGACGACCGCGTCCGGGTTCACCGTCTCCGCCTACCGTGTCGGCTGGTACGGGGGCACGCAGGCCCGCCTGGTGTGGCGGTCGGCGCGCATCCGTGGCGAGCGGCAGGCCGCGCCCGTCATCGAGTCCGCCACCCGGACGGTCAAGGCGAGCTGGAAGCCGTCGCTGACGCTGGACACCCGCGGCTGGCCCGAGGGCGCCTACCTGCTGCGGCTCGACGCCGTGAACGGCAGTCAGCGCTGGGTGCCGCTGGTGCTGCGTTCACAGGACGCCCACGGGCGGGTCCTGGTCATGCACGGCACGGCGACCTGGCAGGCGTACAACACGTGGGGCGGTACCAGCCTCTACCAGGGTGTGAACGGCAGCTACGGCAGCCGGGCGCTGAAGGTCTCCTTCGACCGCCCTTACGCGGACGAGGGCGCGGAGAAGTTCCTCGCCTACGAGCGGGCCGTGGTGGTCCTGGCCGAACGCCTCGGGCTGCCGCTGGCCTACACCACGGGCATCGACGTGCACACCGACCCGTCGATACTCGGTGGCGCGACGGCCGTGCTCTCCCTCGGGCACGACGAGTACTGGACGCCGCAGCAGCGACAGTCCGTCACCAAGGCCCGGGACGCGGGCACCAACGTCGCCTTCCTCGGCGCGAACACCTGCTTCCGCCGGATCCGGGTGGAGGACGCGGGCCGCACCGTGGTCTGCTACAAGACGGACTACCGCGACGACCCCGCCTATCTGCAGGACCGCGCGCTCACCACGACAGACTTCCGCTCCGGCCCGGCCGCCGACCCGGAGTCGTCCATGACGGGCGTCCTCTACGAGGGCTACCCGACCGACGCGCCCTACGTCGTGCGCAGCCCCGACCACTGGCTGTTCGAGGGCACGGGCGTGCGTGCCGGCGACTCCTTCGACCACCTTGTCGGCGTCGAGTACGACCGGGTCACGCCGGGGGCGCCGACGCCGCGGCCGATCGAGATCCTGGCCCACTCGCCGCTGGTCTGCAACGGCGACCACAGCCACTCCGACTCCGCCTACTACACCGCGCGCAGCGGCGCCGGGGTCTTCGCCTCGGGCACCATGCGCTGGGTCGAGGGCCTGATGGCGGGCGGTCACGACGACGGCGGCGACCACGGCATGAACGCCCGCACGGCCGCCTTCGTCGCCAAGGTCACGGAGAACCTGCTGAACGCCTTCGCCCTGGGCCCGGTCGCGAACCACCGGCCGGAGCCCAAGGACAACGTCCAGGCCGTCTACGGCTGAGCACCCCTTCGGGGCTGCCGCCTGAGGAGGGGCCGGGCTCGCCCCTTCGGTTCAGGAGCCGGTCGCCTCAAGCAGCTTCTGTACGACGTAGCCCGCGGTCCCGGCACCCGAACTGCCGCCGATCACCACGGACGACACGGCGATGCGGTCGTTGTACGCGGTCATCCAGCCGTCCGTGCCGTTGTTCGGAGTCTCCGCGGTGCCCGTCTTGGCACCGACCGTGCCGGACAACCCGCCGAGAACCGGATTGGCCGTGCCGTACGGTTGCCGGACCACGGCGCGCATCATCTGCTGGAGATAGGCGTCCGTGCTGCCGGACAGGCTGGCAGGAGCGGACGTCTGCTTCTGGCCCGGTATCAGGATGGGCTGCTCGAACGAGCCGTGCTGCACCGTCGCCGCGACGGAGGCGAGGAGCAGCGGAGTCAGCACGACCCGTCCCTGGCCGATGAACTGGGCCGCGTTGTCGCCCCCCTGTTCGTCCGTCGGGATCTTGGGGTCGGCCGTCTGCACGCCGCCGCCGACGGACCACGAGCCGAAGCCGAAGACGTTCGTGGCCTCGTCGGCGAGGGCGGAGGAGGGCTGACCGTGCGTCACCAGCTTGTCGTAGCCCGCCCAGATGAACCCGGTGTTGCAGGAGCGGGCGAAGTCGTCGATCAGTGACGCATTCGGGTTGTTCGGGACGTCCTGTTCGTTGTGGAACTGCTCGGACGCCGCCGTCTGCTCGGTGCTGCAGGGGGCCGTCGAGGAGGGCGACATCCCGGCATGGTCGAAGAGGGCGGCCGAGGTGAGGATCTTCATCGAGGAACCCGGCGCCTGAGGGTTGTTGATGGCGATGTCGCCGACGCCGCCGCTGTACGCGATCGCGAGGATGTGACCGTCCGAGGGGCGGACCACGACCACCCCGGTGCTCTTGCCCTTGACCTGCGGGAGCTGCATCGCGGCCTCCGCCCGGGCCTGAAGCGTCGCGTCGATCGTGGTCCTGATCGTCGCCGCCTTCGGCTGGCTGAACACCTTGGCGGCGGAAACGTTGGAGCCCGAGCTGTCCACGACCTCGACGCCGGTTCCGCTCGCTCCACCGGCGGCCGTGCCGTTCTGGGCGATCGTGGAGAGGATGTCCCCCAGGGAAGGGAACTGGGCCGCGGTGAGCAGGGCGCCGTTCTGGTCCGTGATCGTCGTCGACGCGGCGCTCGTCGTGACCGGTCCCGCCTGGAGCGACTGCCCGGCGGCCAGCGACGGGTACAGCACCGACGGCGCCCAGCGGACCGCCGTCTTGCCGTTGCCGCTCTGCACCACGTCGAGCGAGCCCTTGTAGGTCCAGGTGCCGCCCTTGACCTGCGCGGAGACGTCGAAGCCGACCGTCTCGGCCCCGCCGGCCGAGGAGGTGCCGGTCGCGGTGATGTGGGAGAAGGAGACGCTCGTCAGACCGAGGCCGTCGTGGTACTTCTGCAGGGCCGCCTGGGTGGTCAGCGGGGAGTCGGAGGCCTTTCCGGCATCCGCGTAGTGGCCGGGGCCCGCCTGCCATGCCTGCAGGAACGTGGTGGCCTGCGCCTGAGCCGCCGTGGAGCTAGGCGGCGCCGTCGAGAGGTCCGACGCGTTGAAGGTCGCCGGGCCGCCCGGCGAGCCGAGCAGCGCGTGCCCGATGTTGAAGGCGGCGTATCCCCCGCCCGCGAGCATCGCCGCCACCACTGAGGCGACGGCTATCTTCGCTCCCTTGTTCACGACCCCGTTCCCCCTGTCTCCGTGACGGTGCGCCTGTGACGCCTGTGCCCCCGTGCACCGTCAGCTTGTCGCAGGGATGGTACGTGTGCGTTCACAGTCCCGGAAGGAGAATCGGAGAACCGTTATTCGTCCGCGTTCAGCTGACGGCCCGCCATTTCCGACTCGGGTTCCGAGGCCGCCGGACCCGTCAGATCCACGAGGGCCACCACATTCGGGCGCGCCAGTCGTCCACCGGAATGACCTGGGCGTCGTAGAGCGGGAGGAAATACAGGAAATTGGCCATGATCGCGAGGATGAGTACACCGGCTCCGATCGCGCCGAGCAGACGGCGGTCTCCCCGGGCGCGGGCGTGCCCCAGCATGGCGCCGATCATGAAGGCGACGGCCAGGGCGAGGTAGGGCTCGAAGTCGATCGTGTAGAACAGGAAGATCGTCCGCTGCTGCCACTGGAACCAGGGCAGGTAACCGGCCGCGACGGCGACGCAGATCGCGGCGGCCCGCCAGTCGCGGCGGAAGAACCACCGGTACAGGCAGTAGAGCAGCGCGAACGTGGCCGTCCACCACAGCAGCGGCGTGCCGATGCCGAGCACCTCGCTGGAGCACTGCGCGACCGTGCAGCCGCTCTTCCCCTGCGTCGGCGACTCGTAGTAGAACGACACCGGCCGCGCGTTGACCAGCCAGCTCCAGGGGTTGGACATGTAGGTGTGCGGGGTGTGCAGGTTGGTGTTGAAGTTCCAGATCTCCGAGTGGTAGTGCCACAGGCTGCGCAGCGCCGCGGGCACCCAGGTCATGTCGAACTGCGGCAGGTGGTGCAGCGGTCCGATGGAGTCCGGGGACAGGCCCTTGCGGCCCGCGGCCCAGTTGCGGTCGTAGCCACCGGAGGTGGCCAGCCAGCCGGACCAGGAGCCGACGTAGGTCAGCAGCGCCACGACGACCATCGACACGACCGCCCAGGGTGCGTCGTGCAGCGCGGCCGTCAGGTACGGACGGCGGGCGCCGGCGGCCTTGCGGGCCGTCGCGTCCCAGACCACCGTCATGACGCCGAACAGGGCCAGGAACCACAGGCCGTTCCACTTGGTCGCGCAGTCCAGGCCGAGGCAGACACCGGCAAGGATCCGGTAGGGACGCCAGCCGAGGCGGGCGGAGGTCGCCAGCTCGTGGTTCGGCGGCGCGTCGGGGTTGTCGACGGTCGCGCCGACCGCGTCGGCGAGGCGCGCGCGGCTGCGGTCGCGGTCGATCAGCAGCAGGCCGAAGGCGCACAGGGCCCAGAACATCACCATCTGGTCGAGCAGCCCGGTGCGGCTCATCACGTAGTGCATGCCGTCCACGGCCAGCAGCAGGCCCGCCAGGCAGCCGAGCAGCGTGGAGCGAAACAGCCGGCGGCCGATCCGGCAGACGATCAGCACGGCGAGGACGCCCAGCAGCGCGACCATGAACCGCCAGCCGAACGGGTTCAGGCCGAAGAGCTCCTCGCCGATCCCGATCACCCACTTGCCGGCCGGCGGGTGCGCGATGAACTCGGGGCCGGTGGGCGTGGGGATGTGCTGCGGCGTCTGCATGATGAGCGTGTTGGCGTTGTCCGCCCAGTTGCGCTCGTAGCCGAAGTGCCAGATGGACCAGGAGTCCTTGGCGTAGTACGTCTCGTCGAAGATGATCGCGTTCGGGGTGCCGAGTTTCCAGAACGTCATCGCGGCGGCGAACCCGGTGAGGATCAGCGGTCCGATCCAGCCCGCCCAGCGGCAGACGAACTGCCACAGCCCCGCCGGGACGTGCAGGCCAAGCCGCGCCAGCACGGGCGAGGGCGCGCCGGTCGGCACGCCGGGCCCGTCCGGCATCGGCGGCACCAGCCGCGCCCGCAGGGACGTCCGCTCACCCGGCCGGTACCCGTACCGCGTGAGTCTGCGCGCCCACGGCGAGGGCGGCGTCGTCCCCTGCGCGGTGGCGGCGGTCAGCGTGTCCGTCCTGTCTTCATGCACGCGAGCATCGTAGGGGCCGATCCTGTCCAGACCAGAGGATCGACGGGATCTTCGGCACAAGGAGACACTTCGGCCCGCTGCTTCCGAAGGGCGCGACTCCGTCCGGCGGGGCGGACGGCGCGCCTGCGGGCGGGGATGTGTGCACCCGGTCGGGGCAGGGTGGAACCGATCCTCCCCCCAGATCCTCCCCCAGACCCTCAGCCCGCAAGAGGGGCCCGCCTCGACCTGGTCCTGAGGTGGGGCGTCCCGCCGCCCTCGCGCCCAGGGCAGGCACTGAGCCCTCCGGCCGACCGGCGTCGCGCCCCCGCAGGCGGGAGCGCTCGTAGCCCGGCCACCTGTCCGGCGGGCACCGGACAGCACGGCGGAGCCGGGCCCGGCTCCGCCGGACGGGTTGTGCGGACCCGCGCCGCGGACGCCGGATGCGGCGGATCCGCAGCGCGTGCGGGCCGGGTCGAGCTGCGAGGGCGGGGCTCGGGCAGATGGGAGGATGGGCGTGTGACAGGTCTACTCGTGCTGGCTGGAACCCCCATCGGTGACGTCGAGGACGCGCCGCCGAGGCTGGCGAAGGAGCTCGCCGAGGCGGACGTCGTCGCCGCGGAGGACACGCGGCGCCTGCGGCGGCTCGCGCAGGCGCTGGACGTGGCGCCGACCGGGCGGATCGTCTCCTACTTCGAGGGCAACGAGGTGGGCCGCACCCCCGAGCTGGTCGACGCCCTGCTCGGAGGCGCGCGCGTGCTGCTGGTGACGGACGCCGGGATGCCGTCCGTGTCCGACCCGGGCTACCGGCTCGTCGCCGCCGCCGTCGAGGCGGGCGTGCGGATCACCGCCGTGCCGGGGCCGTCCGCGGTGTTGACCGCGCTCGCGCTGTCGGGGCTGCCGGTGGACCGTTTCTGCTTCGAGGGCTTTCTGCCGCGCAAGGGCGGTGAGCGCGCCGCCCGCCTGCGGGAGCTCGGCACCGAGCCGCGGACCATGGTGTTCTTCGAGTCGCCGCACCGGATCGAGGAGTCGCTGAAGGCGATGGCCGAGGCCTTCGGCGCCGAGCGGGACGCGGCCGTCTGCCGGGAGCTGACCAAGACCTACGAGGAGGTCAAGCGCGGACGGCTCGGCGAGCTCGCCGCCTGGGCCGCGGACGGGGTGCGGGGCGAGATCACCGTCGTGGTCGGGGGAGCGCCCGCGGCCGCGCCGGCCGCCGTGGACGCCGCCGAGCTGGCCAGGCGTGTCGCGCTGCGCGTGGACGCCGGCGAGCACCGCAAGGAGGCGATCGCGGCCGTCGCGGTCGAGGCGGGGCTCCCCAAGCGGGAGGTCTTCGACGCCGTCGTGGCGGCCAAGTCGGCCCCCTGACGCGCTGCCGAGCCGCTGCCGGGGCCGCTCCCGACCCGATCCCGACTCCGCTTCCGAGCCGCTCCTGACCTGGGTCGTTGCCCCCTTTCTGGCGGTCTCACGCTCCGCTTACCTTTCCTCCGAACGGGGCGTACGGTGACGGAATAGGCAAACAGCGAACCAAGAGGCGCCCCCGCAATCCCCACGCGAGGTCTCGGGGACGCCAAGAAGAGCCAACTCTCCCCAAAGAAACCCCGTGGCACTGCGGATGGCCTGCGTCGCGGGGAAATCATTGAGGACGAGAAAGTCCCGCTCCGGGCGGACGCCCGCCGGGCACTGGGAGCACGTCATGAGCGAAACCTCCGCGCCCACACGTCGACCGAAGCTCGAGCCGGCCCACGAGGCCTACTCCTTCGCGTGCCTGAACTGCGGTTTCGTCTGGGAACAGGCGTACGAGATCGAGCACGTCGTCGACTACAACGGCCAGATGGTCTACCGCTACAAGGCCAACGGCGTACCTGTCGCCTCGCCGCTGACGCACCCGGCCTGTCCCGGCTGTGGCGGCCCGCATGTGCGGATCATGGCCTCCGGGCGCGTGGCCAGGGCGAACGCGGGGCGGTACCAGGACGAGAGCGCCCGTCAGGCGGAACTGCTGTCGCAGCACATGGCCGACGCCCCGGACGAGACCGGGTCCGACGCCAGGGCGGCGGCCGGGCCGTCGCCCGCGGTGGCAGAGGCAACGGGACCGGAGCCGGGGACGTCGCGACGCCGGCACTGGTGGAGCCCGCGTCGAGCCGACTGACCGAAGGCCGGTCACCCGGACAGGCCCACCCCCGGCGGCCGATACCATTGCGGCATGACCGCCGTCCAGAACCCCGGCAAGAGCTACTACGTCTCGACGCCGATCTACTACGTCAACGACCGACCGCACCTCGGTCACGCGTACACCACCGTCGCCGGAGACGTGCTGACCCGCTGGCACCGCCAGCGCGGCGAGCGGGTGTGGTACCTGACCGGGACGGACGAGCACGGCCAGAAGATCATGCGCACCGCCGAGGCCAACGGCGTCTCGCCGCAGGAGTGGTGCGACAAGCTCGTCGAGGAGGCGTGGAAGCCCCTCTGGGAGCACCTGGAGATCGCCAACGACGACTTCATCCGCACCACCGAGGACCGGCACACGGCCCGGGTGCAGGAGTTCGTCCAGGACCTCTACGACAAGGGCGAGATCTACCAGGGCGGCTACGAGGGCCCGTACTGCGTGGGCTGCGAGGAGTACAAGGCTCCCGGCGAGCTGCTGGACGGCGAGGGTGAGTTCGCGGGGCAGAAGATCTGCGCGATCCACAAGAAGCCGGTGGAGATGCTGAAGGAGGAGAACTACTTCTTCAAGCTCTCCGAGTACGGCCCCAAGCTGCTGGAGTTCTACGCCGCCAACCCCGACTTCATCCAGCCGGAGTCGGCCCGCAACGAGGTCGTGCGCTTCGTCGAGCAGGGCCTGCAGGACCTCTCGATCTCCCGCTCCACCTTCGACTGGGGCGTGCAGATCCCCTGGGACCCGAAGCACGTCATCTACGTCTGGGTCGACGCGCTGCTCAACTACGCCACGGCGGTCGGCTACGGCGCCGACCAGGCCAAGTTCGAGGACACCTTCCCGGCCGACGTCCACCTCGTCGGCAAGGACATCCTCCGCTTCCACGCGGTGATCTGGCCGGCCATGCTGATGGCCAACGGTCTGCCGCTGCCCAAGCGCGTGGTCGCCAACGGCTGGCTGATGGTCGGCGGCGAGAAGATGAGCAAGTCCAACCTGACCGGCATCGCGCCGCAGGACCTGACGGCCCACTTCGGCGTCGACGCCTACCGCTACTACTTCCTGCGCGCGATCCCGTTCGGCACGGACGGCTCGTTCTCGTGGGAGGACTTCTCCGCCCGCTACACCTCCGAGCTCGCCAACGACTTCGGCAACCTCGCCTCGCGCGTGGCGGCGATGGTCGGCAAGTACTTCGGCGGGGTCCTGCCCGAGGCGACGGCCTCCGGCCCGGCCGAGGCGGCGCTGGCCCAGGGGCTGGCCAAGGCCGTGGCCGAGTCCGACGAGAAGATCGGCGAGAGGCTGGACTTCGCGGGCGGCATCGCCGCGATCTTCGACTTCGTGAAGCAGGTCAACGGCTACCTCACCGAGCAGGAGCCGTGGAAGGTCGCCAAGGACGAGTCCCCCGAGGGCCAGGCGCGTCTGGCGACCATCCTCTACGCGGCGGCGGAGTCGCTGCGCGGTGTGGCGATCCTGCTGAACCCGGTCATGCCGCGCGTCTCCGGGCTGCTGTGGGACTCCCTCGGCGCGGAGGCCGTGCTGGGCGCTCTCGGCGACCAGCGGATCGCGGAGGCCGGGCAGTGGGGCCGTCTCCCGGCCGGGGTGACGGTGACCAAGGGCGAGATCCTCTTCCCGCGCCTGGAAGAGAAGAAGGACTGAGCGGTCGTTGCACGGTTCAGGGGCGCGGAGCCCCGCTGACCGCGGTTGTGCGGTGGCGGTTCCGCGCCCTTCGAGTGGTTGAGGAAGGTTTCCGACGTGGCCCGCTCCAAGGGTGACAACAGCACACCGCCGCCCGTGCCCGAGCCGCTCCGCGTGCCGGTCGCGGACTCGCACACGCACCTGGACATGCAGGACGCGTCCCCCGAGGAGATCCTCGCCAAGGCGGCGTCCGTCGGTGTGAACACGGTCGTGCAGGTCGGGTGTGACATCCCGGGTTCACGCTGGGCGGCCGAGATCGCCGCGAAGCACGACAACGTGCACGCCACCGTCGCGCTGCATCCGAACGAGGCGCCGCGGATCGTGCTCGGGGACCCGGACGGGTGGAGCGGGCAGCGGCGCGGGCCGGGCGGGGCGGCCGCCCTGGACGCCGCGATCGAGGAGATCGACGCGCTGGCTGCGCTGCCGCAGGTGCGCGGCGTGGGGGAACGGGTCTGGACTATTTCCGGACCGGTCCGGAAGGCGTGGAGATCCAGCAGGAGTCGTTCCGGCGGCACATCGCGCTGGCGAAGAAGCACGGCAAGGCGCTGGTCATCCACGACCGGGACGCGCACGAGGACGTGCTGCGCATCCTCACCGAGGAGGGCGCGCCCGAGCGCACGGTCTTCCACTGCTACTCGGGTGACGAGGCGATGGCCCGGGTCTGCGGGCAGGCGGGCTACTACCTGTCGTTCGCCGGACCCGTCACCTTCCCGGCCAACCATCACCTGCGGGCCGCGCTGGCCGTCACCCCGATGGACCGCATCCTGGTGGAGACGGATGCGCCGTTCCTCACCCCCGCGCCGTTCCGGGGGCGGCCGAACGCGCCGTATCTGATCCCGGTCACGCTGCGCGCGATGGCGCAGGTCAAGGGTGTGGAAGAGGACGAGCTGGCGGCCGCGGTGGCGGCGAACACGGCACGGGCGTTCGACTACTGACGGTGGCTCCGCCTGAAGGAACCACCCTCAAGGTGACGTGACGGTCGCGCGGGGAGGTCGTTGGACAGTCCGCGGTCGAGGGGACCGGGCGTGGACGTACGGCCATGTGGGAGCGCGAGTGAACGTTTCTTCAGACACCTCCAGGCGGACGCTGCCGCAGGCGCTGATCCTGGCCCTGCTGGTGGGCGGCACCGGCGCGTTCCTGGTCGAGGAGTCGCAGAGCGCAGAGGGCGACCGTGCCACCGAGGCCGCCGACGTCCTGCCGGACGGCGCGGTCGCGGGCGTGGGCGCACCCACGACAGGCGCCCCGTCGACGAGCACGAGCATCGCGGCGAAGGATGCGTCCACCGGTGCCGACGGCGCGCCGACCGGTCCGCGCACGGTCGAGGGGCTCGTGCTGCCCCACGTCCCGGGAGCGCCCTCCGCGCCGCAGCTGCCGTCCCAGCCCCGGCCCCGGCACGCCAGACCGCGCGTCCGCGCGACCGAGGAGGTCCGGCCGCCGGAGCTCGAAGGCCGCGCCGCGAGCCGTGGCCGCCACCGTGCGGCCTCCCCGCTGGTGCGCTTCGGAAGCGGTGAGGTCGACTGGGCGGCCCTGGCACGCTGCGAGTCCGGCGGCAACCCCCACATCACCGACCCGAGCGGCCGCTACGGCGGGCTCTACCAGTTCGACGCCGGCACCTGGCACAGCCTCGGCGGCCACGGCCTGCCCCAGAACGCCTCCGTCGCCGAACAGACCACCCGCGCCCGCGCCCTCTTCCACGAACGGGGCATCTCCCCCTGGCCCGTCTGCGGCACCCGCGCCGAGCACTGAAGCCAAGCCCCGAGCGAGCCGGACCGAGCCGCGCCCCAGCCCCGCGCACTGGCGAGCCGAGCCGCGCGGGGAGGCGTGAGCGCCGAGGGCCGGAGTATCGACGGCGGATGACCGCAGGCGAACCGCCATGGGCGGGGGCCGACGGACCGAGCGCCACGGGGGCGCCGGGGACGCGGGGCGGCGAACGGAGGCGCGCGGGCCTCGTCCCGGGGGCAAGCGGCGGCGCATCGCTCCGGGGTCGGCCCCGTATCCTTGGCGGGTGAGCACCACCGATCCCGAGTCCGTCGATCCTTCCGCCGCGTCGAACGACTCCGCACTGCTGAGCCCCGCAGACGTCCGTGAACTGGCCGGTCGGCTGGGAGTGCGGCCGACCAAGCAGCGCGGCCAGAACTTCGTCATCGACGCGAACACCGTCCGCCGCATCGTGCGCGCGGCGGAGGTGCGGCCCGACGACGTGGTCGTGGAGGTCGGGCCGGGCCTCGGCTCGCTGACTCTGGGGCTGCTGGAGGCGGTCGACCGGGTCACCGCGATCGAGATCGACCCGCTGCTCGCGGAGCACCTGCCGAGCACCGTCGCCGCCCGGATGCCGGAGAAGGCGGACCGGTTCGCGCTGGTCCACGCGGACGCGATGACCGTCACCGAGCTGCCCGGCCCGGCGCCGACCGCCCTGGTGGCGAACCTGCCCTACAACGTCGCGGTCCCCGTGCTGCTGCACATGCTGGAGACGTTCCCCACCATCGAGCGCACGCTCGTGATGGTGCAGTCCGAGGTCGCCGACCGGCTGGCCGCGCAGCCCGGCAACAAGGTCTACGGCGTGCCGTCGGTCAAGGCCCAGTGGTACTCGCGGGTCAAGCGCGCGGGGGCGATCGGCCGCAACGTCTTCTGGCCCGCGCCGAACGTCGACTCCGGGCTGGTCTCGCTGGTCCGGCGTGACGAGCCGCCGAAGACGACCGCGTCGCGCAGGGAGGTCTTCGCCGTCGTCGACGCGGCGTTCGCGCAGCGCCGCAAGACGCTGCGCGCGGCGCTGGCCGGCTGGGCCGGCAGCCCGGCCGCGGCGGAGACGGCGCTGACCGCTGCCGGGATCGACCACCGCCTGCGCGGCGAGGCGCTGACGGTGGAGCAGTTCGCCGCGATCGCCGAGCACAAGCCGCAGCCCTCGCCGCAGGCCTGACCCGCGGCACAACCGTCCTGCCTGCCCTTGCACCTGATTCCCTCGTCCCAGGAGCTCCGCCGATGAACGCGTCCGAGTCCGTGCTCGACCCGGCGTCCGCGTCCGCGCCCGACAGCGTCACCGTCCGGGTGCCGGCCAAGGTCAACGTGCAGCTGGCGGTGGGCGGTCGGCGCGCCGACGGGTTCCACGCGCTGGCCACGGTCTTCTTCGCCGTGGGCCTCTGGGACACCGTCACGGCGCGTCCCGCGAAGGGGCTCTCGCTGACCGTCGCCGGCCGCGACGCCGACGTGGTCCCGACGGACGAGAGCAACCTGGCCGCCCGCGCGGCGCGGGCGCTCGCCGCGCACCACGGCGTCGAGGCGAACGTCGCCCTGCACATCGACAAGGACGTCCCCGTCGCCGGCGGTATGGCGGGCGGCAGCGCGGACGCGGCGGCGGCCCTGCTCGCTTGCGACGCGCTGTGGGGGCTCGGGACGGATCGCTCCACGCTCTTCGCGCTCGCCGCCGAGCTCGGCAGCGACGTGCCGTTCTCCCTGCACGGAGGCGTCGCGCTCGGCGAGGGGCGCGGCGAGGTGCTGACGTCCGTGCCGGTCGGCGGCACCTTCCACTGGGTCTTCGCCGTCGCTGACGGCGGCCTCTCGACACCCGCCGTCTACGGGGAGTGCGACCGCCTTCGCGAGGAGGCGGCGGGTCCCGGTGGCGCAGACGAGTCGCGCGTTCCCGCGCCCGCCGCCGACGCCGCGTTGCTGGACGCCCTGGCCTCGGGCGACGCCGCCGCGCTGGGCGCCGCGCTCAGCAACGACCTGCAGGCCGCCGCGCTGTCGCTGCGCCCCTCACTCGCCGAGACCCTCCGAGTCGGGACGGAGGCGGGCGCCATCGGCGCCCTCGTCTCCGGCTCCGGCCCGACCTGCGCCTTCCTGGCCAAGGACGCCGCTGCGGCTTCGGCGGTGGCCGCCGCTCTCGCACAGTCCGGCACCTGCCGCGAGGTCCGCCGCGCGGAGGGCCCGGTCCCGGGCGCGACGCTGGTCTGAACCGGACGCCACGATTTCCTCGCGTGGTCGTGACAGCCCCGCCACGCTGACGTGGTGAGGAATCGTCATACAATCCCTCCAGCGGACGCTGGCAAGGGGGATGCATGGCGATCGAGCTACCTGGCGAGCTCGTCTGGGTGATGAACCTGCTCGGGCTCAACTGGCCGCAGGTCAACGAGGACAAGGTCCGTGAATTCGGCGGCCATGTCCGGGAGTTCGGACAGAATCTGCAGTCGTCGCACGACGCGGCAAGTCAGACGATCAGTCAGTTGGGCGACGCCTACCAGGCTTCGTCCTACGAGGCTCTGGTCGAGGCCTGGGCGCAGCGGTCCAGCAGCCACATGTCCGAGCTGGTCGAGGCCTGTTCGGTGACCGCGGACGCGCTGGAGATCGCGGCCGACGGGATCATCGCGATGAAGATGGCGGTCATCACCGAACTCGGCATCATGGCTGCGGAGTTCGTCGCCGACCAGGCGGCGGCCGTGGTCACGCTGGGCGCGGCCGAGGCGGCGGAGGCGCTGCTGGTCGAGGCGACCAAGAAGATCGTCAACGCGCTGATCCAGCAGGCGGAGCAGGAGTTGATCGGCGCGCTGATCAACGAGGCGGTCGCCCCCCTGGAGCAGGTGGTCGAGCGAGCGCTCACCGGCCTCGTCTTCCAGGGCCTCCAGGCTGCGCTCGGCGTGCCCGACCCGGGCGACATGGGCGGCGGAGGCGCGGGCGACGGATTCCACGTCCAGCCGGACGAGATGATGCGCCACGTCGCCCTCATGCACGGCCACGCCGAAGAGGTCCAGGGCCACGGCGCGCGCTTCGCGGCGGTCGCGCAGGGGGTGTCCTTCTCATGACCCACCCCATAGCGGAGGCCCTGGAGAAAGCCGCCGCGCGCGTAGGCCGCAGCCTCAGCCACGACGCGGCCGAGGCGGTCGCGGACATGTACCACTCGGTGGGCCATGGCACGGAGCAGGTCGTCAAGAACATCGCGGAGGCCGACGAACGGCATGCCCACGAGCTGATCACCCTGGCCCAGAAGGTCGCCAAGAACGACGGCAAGACCGGTCGTGGCTCCCGCAAGCGGGTCAGGACGCAGCGCGACGCCAGGTCGAAGATCGACCAGGCCCTGGGCGGGACGCGGGAGTACGACGTCGAGATGGTCGTGGACTCCTCCAAGTACCCCGAGTCGGCGCAGCACATCCGTGAGGCGCAGCGGGGCATCAACTCGCGCGGAGGCCCTGATCCGCGCAACAAGACGCTCCAGCCCTCGATCCTGCGGATCGACACCGACGGGGCCGACAAGAACCGGCTTGCCTCGCTGCGCGGCATCCTCACGCGAAGCGGCAAGGACCGGGACGAATACCCACCGGCGATGTTCATGGAGGGCGGGACGGGGGCCAGCGTCAAGTACATCGACCCGTCGGACAACCAAGGATCCGGCTCGGCGATGGGGAACGCCCTTCGGGGTCTGCCCAAGGGAACTAGAGTGAAGATCACGGTACGGTAGCGGTCGACAACCGACTGGATGGTGCAGATGGACGCGGCAGAACTGGCGTCGCAGGCACGACGGGGGCGCTTCGTCGAGGTGTTGCCACAACTGCTCGACGTCGCCCGCAGTGACGCGGACCCGGAGCAGGCCTGGCAGGCCGCCATGGGAGCGATCGAGATCCTCTATTGGCAGGACGGGTTCGTGGAGGCGGCCGAGCTCGCCGAGCGCGTGGTTCGCGGGGCTCCACCCGGCAGCGAGGTCAACGATCAGGGCTTCCCCTTCGTGGACGCGATCATCGATGCCCAGCTGCGCGGGGGTGTGCCGGCTGAACCGCGGCTGCGGGATCTCGCGGACCGGCTCGCGCCGGACAGCTACCTGCGTGAACGGCTCCTCAGCGCCGCCGACGAGTCGGCGGCCGGTTCATGGGAGGCGCCCGACCGCTCCTACGACTTCGGTGCGCCGGTCCGCCCGGTCGACGACTCGGTGATCGGCGGGGAGCTCCTCTCCGAGGACTTCTCCACGCTGAACCCGAAACAGAAGCGTGTCTACTGGCAGGCCCTGTACGAGACCCGCGACTTCCCGCGGGCCGACGACATCTTCCGCACCCTCGGTGAGTCGCCGGAACAGTTCGACCTCTGCAGCTGGATGGCCGGCTGCTACGCCCTGCAGGGCGAGGTCACGCTCGGTGAGGAGCTGCTGATTCGGGCGCACCGCGACTACTGGCCTTTCACGATCTGGGACACGCTGCCGACGAGTCAGGTGGTCGATCCGGTCATCGGGAAAGCCATCACCGCGCGAGTCCGGGAGTACTACCTCACACAGCCCGTGGGGCCGGAGGCGGAAGCATGACGCAACTCGCGCAAGAAGCAGGGGAGACCGAGGCATGAGCACCGAACAGTCCGCGCTGGAAACCCTGCTGGGCCGGGCCCGTGGCCCGATGGGTCCCGCGATCGAGATCGACTTCGGCATTCCGGACGGGCCGCTCGCCGAACTCGGCAAGGTGCTGTCCCGGATCAACGGATTCTTCCTCTTCAATGCCGGTGTGCAGGTCTTTCGCGCGGGCGAGGAGGGGCTCGGCCATGACCTGCTGAGCTGGAACAACGAGGACGCCTGGAAGGACACCTACGACGGCCTGGCCGACGACCTGTTCTGCTTCGCGCAGGACATCTTCGGCGTGCAGTTCGCGATCGTCGAGGGCAAGGAGGTCGTCCGCTTCGACCCGGAGACCGCTCGGGACGAAGCGCTGGGCGAGAGCCTGGAGGACTGGGCGGCTTGGCTGCTCGCTGACCCGGACGCGAACGGGGCCGAGTCGTTCGCGTACGCGTACCAGCAGCAGAGGGGTGCCCTCGACCCCTCGGAGCGCCTGGTCCCGCGCACCTTCTTCGTCGGAGGCGGGTCCTACGACTTCGACAACTTCGTCGCGTACGACGCGGTCACGGCGATGCGCATCCGCGGCCCGATCGCGCAGCAGGTGCACGACCTGCCGGACGGCGCGACGATCCGGCTCCGCACCGAGTAGGACCTCGTCGAGGCGAGAGAACAAGACAGGCCAAGGTCGGCGAGCCCGCTGCGCCTCGCACGGCCCCGGGCACGCAGCGGACGGCCGCGCGAACGGGGGTGGCGCGGGACGACTAGGCTGGGACGTCTGGTCATCCGTAGTCGCTCAGGAGCGCAGCACTCGTGGCAGTCAACCTCGTCACCGTCGAAGGCGTCAGCAAGATCTTCGGCACCCGAGCCGTGCTCGACGGCGTGTCCGTCGGCGTCAGCGAGGGCGACCGGATCGGCGTCGTCGGACGCAACGGCGACGGCAAGACCACACTGACCCAGATCATGGCCAAGCGGGAGGAGCCCGACGGCGGTCGCGTCACCCATGTGACCGGCCTGGCGATCGGCGTGCTGGCGCAGGGCGATGATCTCGACCCCAAGGCCACCATCCGCCACGAGGTCGTCGGGGACAAGGCCGACCACGAGTGGGCGGGCGACGCCAAGATCCGGGACGTGCTCACCGGCCTCTTCGACGGCCTGGACCTCTCCGGCTTCCCGCAGGGCCTCGACACCGTCATCGGCCCGCTCTCCGGCGGTGAGCGCCGTCGCATCGCGCTGGCGAAGCTGCTGATCGAGGACCACGACCTGCTCGTCCTGGACGAGCCCACCAACCACCTCGATGTCGAGGGCATCGCCTGGCTCGCCGGCCACCTGCAGGCGCGCCGCAGCGCGCTGGTCGTCGTCACCCACGACCGCTGGTTCCTCGACCAGGTCTGCACCCGCATGTGGGACGTGCAGGCCGGGGAGGTCCACGAGTACGAGGGCGGCTACTCCGACTACGTCTTCGCCCGCGCCGAGCGCGCCCGCGTCGCCGCGACGGAGGAGACCAAGCGCCAGAACCTGGTCCGCAAGGAGCTGGCCTGGCTGCGGCGCGGCGCGCCCGCCCGCACCTCCAAGCCGCGGTTCCGCGTCGAGGCCGCCAACGAGCTGATCGCGGACGTGCCGCCGCCGCGCGACAAGGTCGAGCTGATGAAGTTCGCCAACTCGCGGCTGGGCAAGACCGTCTTCGACCTGGAGGACGTGACCGTCCAGGCCGGTGACAAGCTGTTGCTGGAACGTCTCACCTGGCAGCTCGGGCCCGGCGACCGGATCGGCCTCGTCGGTGTCAACGGCGCGGGCAAGACCTCGCTGATGCGCGCGATGCAGCAGGCGTGGGCCAGCGACGGCGAGAAGCAGCCGCAGGGCGGCAAGGTCGTCGTCGGGAAGACCGTCAAGCTCGCCTATCTCTCCCAGGAGGTGGCCGAGCTCCCCGGCACGCTGCGCGTGCTGGAGGCCGTGGAACAGGTGCGCGGGCGCGTCGACCTCGGCAAGGGCCGTGAACTGTCCGCGAGCCAGCTCTGCGAGACGTTCGGGTTCACAAAGGAGAAGCAGTGGACGCCGGTCGCCGACCTCTCCGGCGGTGAGCGGCGCCGGCTCCAGCTGCTGCGCCTGTTGATGGACGAGCCGAACGTGCTGTTCATGGACGAGCCGACCAACGACCTCGACATCGAGACCCTGAGCCAGCTGGAGGATCTCCTCGACGGCTGGCCCGGCTCGCTGGTCGTCATCTCCCACGACCGCTTCTTCATCGAGCGCACCACGGACACGGTCTGGGCGCTGCTCGGCGACCGCCGCCTGCGGATGCTGCCGCGCGGCATCGACGAGTACCTGGAGCGCCGCGCGGCCCTGGTCGAGGCCACGGCCCCGGCCCCGGCCCCGAAAAAGTCCGGTGGCGACACACGCGCGACGAAGAAGGAGCTCCAGCGCATCGAGCGCCAGCTCGCGAAGCTGGAGGAGAAGGAGACCAAGCTCCACGCCCAGATGGCCGAGCACGCCGCGGACTTCGGCAAGATCGCCGAACTGGACGCCCAGCTGCGCGCGGTCAAGGACGAGCGGGACGAGCTCGAGATGCAGTGGCTGGAGCTCGCCGAGGACGCGTGAGCGGTCCGCGCGCCAGCCGAGTCGCCCGACCGCACAACAGGTCGTACCGCCTCGCCTGCCGCCCCTCGGGCCGGTCCGCGCCCAGCACCTCGACGATCCCGTCGACGGCGACCTCCACGTCCCGGCAGTCCACCTCAGCCCGGGCCGGCGCCAGCGTGGTGAGCGTCAACTCGTCTTCCAGCAGCCCGAGGCACGTGGCGGCGTGGAACACGCCGGCCTTGTGTCCACAGCCGCGCTGGCGACCTCGCCGGACCGCTCGCCGAGCTGTGCCGGCAGCTGCGCCCGGGCGTCGTCGAGGCCGATGCCGAGGCCGATGCCGATGGTCACGCGGCGGAAGTCGGCGGGCCGTTCGAACTCGACGTGCAGGTTGACGGTGGGCGCGGCGTCGGTCACCGGGTTCGATCCTCGTCGGGGTAGGCGATGGTGTCGGGCGGAGGTGGGGGGAGCGCGCTCGGTGGAAGGTCTCGGGTCTCCTTCCTGCGCGTCAGAAATCTTGGCGTGCCGTACCTGTCGCGCATCATCTGCAGGTACTGGTTCCTGTTGTAGTCCAGCGAGCGCTCGACATCCGGCGTCACGACGAGTCGCGCTGCGAGGTGCCAGCCGGGCGGATGGAAGCCGGGTCCGCCGTTGAGGTGCCAGGCCACGGGCGGTGGAAAGGTCGGGTCCGCCGCCGGGTTGCGCATCCACTCCGCGCGGCGCCGCGCGCCGGGTTCGTCGACCCTGGTGAAGACCGCTACGAGGGTCAGATACCTGCCCCCTGGGTCGTCAGGGTTCTGCCGACGGATGACGACGTCGTAGCCGTAGAGTCGGCTGATCCAGACCGTTAGGGCGTATGTGTCCGCGTTGTCGTCCCACCAACGGGCGAAGCTCGGTGTGAGCCCGAGCATCTCCCCGGCAAGTTCATGGAGGTTCATCGTGGTGCCTCCCGTTCGTTCGGGTGCGCGACGGTGTCCCGCTCCCACTCATCGCTTGGCACCCACGGCGGACACGACGACAGCGGCTGCACCGAGAAGTCGAACCCCGTCGCCATCTTCCCCGTCGGTTCGTCCGGTTCGTCGGGGGTGTTGAAGTGTACACATCGGCGTAGTGGCAGGTCGGACGTGGTGTCGATCACCGAACGCAGGGGCCGGCTGGAATCGATGGGCCGTCAGCTCGGTGGGCGGCCCCTCGCCGGCGGAGCGCCGGGGGCGATGAAGATCACCGATTTCCCATCCGGTCGCTGACCAGGTATGGTCTTCCTCGTTCGCCCCTATAGCTCAGTCGGCAGAGCGTCTCCATGGTAAGGAGAAGGTCAACGGTTCGATTCCGTTTGGGGGCTCGCCGGAAAGGCCCGTATCCGATGTTCGGATGCGGGCCTTCGGCGTTTTTGCGGGAGTTCGCGAAATGATCCCTCGAACGAGGGCTGCGCTGTAGCGGTCCGCAGGCAGAATGCGTTGTGATGGTTCGTCACGCATCATGCCAGGGGAGGGCGGAGGGCGCTGTGGGCGTTCGGCTCGTGGTCGTGGACGACCACCGGTTACTCGCGGAGGCGCTGGCGGCCGCCCTGCAGTTGCGTGGACACCGGGTGCTGGCGGTCGGGACGCCGACCGGGGTCGCCGCGGATCTCGTGGTGAGCCGGCGGCCGGAGGCGTGCCTGCTGGGCGTGGCGCGGCCCGAGGACGGTGCGGCGTTCGACGCGATCCGGCGGATCCGGCGGGAGCGGCCCGAGGTCTCGGTCGTGGTGATGGGCAACGTGGACCACCTCGCGGGGGTGGCCGCGGCGTTCGCCGCCGGGGCGGCCGGGTACGTGCGCCAGGACGAGCGCATCGAGGTCGTGGAGCGTGCGCTCGGGCGCGTCCGCGCGGGGGAGGCCGCGGTCTCGCCGGAACTGTTGCGGGCCTCGTTCGACCACCTGCTGCGACCGGCGGCCGAGCCGGACGACGAGGCGCTGCGCCTGCTGCGGCTGCTGACCCGGCGCGAGGCCGAGGTGCTGGCGCGGATCGCCGACGGGCAGGACACCCAGGAGATCGCCGAGGGCATGCGGATCGCGCCCAGTACGGCGCGCACGCACGTCCAGCGCGTGCTGGTGAAGCTCGGGGCGCGCACGCGTCTGGAGGCGGCCGCCGTCGCGGCCCGGACCGGCCTGCTCGAGCAGGTGGCGCGCGCGGCCGACTGAGCCGGACCGGTCGAATCTCCACACCGCGCCGAAACCGAACACTTCCGCACAGCGCTTTCCGATTCTCAGGGGCCCGGGGATGCCTGCTGCTCAGTTGTGCCATGAACCTCACGCAAGCCTGTTGACTGCTGCTTGTTTATGTTCGATTATGTTGAACCGAGCGAGCGTGAACGTCAGCGTGAACGTCTGCGAGCGAGGCCGACCTTGGAGATCCCCGTAGTGAAGAAGACCAGCACGCGACTGGCCGACGGCCGTGAGTTGATCTACTACGACTCCCGTGACGACGCCGTCCGCAGCGCCGAGGACCTGCGGCCGCTGCCCCACACCGAGACCCTCTCCGAACTGCGTCACGACCCGGTGCTCGACGAGTGGGTGGTCGTCGCCGCGCACCGCCAGGGACGGACCTACCATCCGCCGGCGGACGAGTGCCCGCTCTGCCCCTCACGGGACGGGCGGCTGAGCGAGATCCCCGAATCCGACTACGAGGTCGTCGTCTTCGAGAACCGCTTCCCGTCGCTCGCCGCGCACCCGCACCCGGAGGAGGTGCGGGCCGCGCCGCCGAACGCGATCCGCCCGGCCGCGGGGCGCTGTGAGGTGGTCTGCTTCACCTCCGACCACGACGCCTCCTTCGCCGACCTCAGCCCGCGCCGGGTCGGCACCGTGCTGGAGGCCTGGACGGACCGCACTGCCGAGCTGTCCACGTTGCCCGACGTCGAGCAGGTCTTCTGCTTCGAGAACCGCGGTGTGGAGATCGGCGTCACCCTGGAGCATCCGCACGGGCAGATCTACGCCTACCCCTTCGTCACCCCGCGCACCGAGCGGATGATCGCCACGGCCGTCGCCCACCGCGCCGGAACGGGCCGGAACCTCTTCGAGGACCAGCTGGAGGCGGAGCGCCGGGACGGCGAGCGGATCGTCGTGGCAGGCGAGCACTGGACGGCCTTCGTGCCCTTCGCCGCGCACTGGCCCTATGAAGTGCATGTGTATCCCCACCGCCGGGTCGGCGACCTGCTCGCCCTCGACGACGCCGAACGCGAGGAGTTCACCCACCTCTACCTCGACCTGCTGCAGCGCTTCGACCTGCTGTTCACACCTCACGAAGCCGTGGACGCCGTCAACAGCACGCCCCATCGGACGCCGTACATCGCCGCCTGGCACCAGGCCCCGGTGCGTCGCGGCCCCGGCGGCGTCGAGGGCGCCGAGGAGCTGGCACTGCACATGGAGCTCTTCACCATCCGTCGTACCGTAGGGAAGCTCAAGTTCCTGGCCGGTTCGGAATCCGGCATGGACGTGTTCATCAACGACGTCGCGCCCGAGCACGCAGCGCGACGCCTGCGGGAGGTCAAGGCATGAGTCAGTACCTGGTCACCGGCGGCGCCGGCTACGTCGGCGGCGTGGTCGCGGCGCACCTGATCGAGGCGGGCCACCGGGTCGTCGTCCTCGACGACCTGTCGACGGGCTTCCGCGAGTCGGTGCCGGCCGGGGCGACCTTCGTGCAGGGCCGGGTCCAGGACGCCGCCGAGGTGCTGGACGGATCCTTCGACGGAGTACTGCACTTCGCGGCCAGCTCCCAGGTCGGCGAGTCCGTCGTGGACCCCGAGAAGTACTGGCGCAACAACGCGGCAGGCTCGCTGGAACTGCTGACCGCGATGCGCAAGGCGGGCGTGCGCCGCCTGGTCTTCTCCTCCACCGCCGCCGTCTACGGCGAGCCGGAGCAGACGCCGATCCTGGAGACCGCGCCGGCCAGCCCGACCAACCCGTACGGCGCGAGCAAGCTCGCCGTCGACCACATGATCACCAGCGAGGCGAACGCGCACGGCCTGGCCGCGGTCTCGCTGCGCTACTTCAACGTGGCGGGCGCCTACGGCCGCCAGGGTGAGCGGCACGATCCCGAGACGCACCTGATCCCGCTGGTGATCCAGGCCGCGCTGGGCCGCCGTCCGCACATCTCCGTCTTCGGCGAGGACTACCCGACCCCGGACGGCACCTGCGTGCGCGACTACATCCACGTCGCCGACCTGGCCGAGGCCCACCTGCTCGCCCTCGACGCCGCGGCGCCGGGCCGGCACCTCATCTGCAACCTCGGCAACGGCAACGGCTTCTCGGTGCGCGAGGTCATCGAGGCCGTCCGCCGGGTGACGGGCCGTGAAATCAAGGCCGTCACCGCCGAACGCCGCCCCGGCGACCCGGCCGTGCTCGTGGCCTCGGCCGAGCGTGCCCACGAGACCCTCGGCTGGCGTCCGCGCCGCGCCGACCTGGACGGCATCGTCGCCGACGCCTGGGAGTTCGCTCTCTCCCTGGCCGGAGAGAGCACGTCCGCGCCGCAGCACCCCTGACCCTGCCGGCGCGCCGACACCCCGGTGCACCGGCAGAACCGAGACGGAGGAGAGCCCGCCAGTGAACGAACCGCACGCCGCCGTGGTCGCCGAGGAGTTCGTCGCGCTGTACGGGCGGGAGCCCGAGGGCGTGTGGCAGGCGCCGGGACGCATCAACCTGATCGGCGAGCACACCGACTACAACGACGGCTTCGTGCTGCCGGTGGCCCTGCCGCACGCCGCCCGGGTGGCCGTGGCCCGGCGCGACGACGGTGTGGTGCGCGTGCACAGTTCACAGGGCGACGGCGACGTCGCCGAGTTCACAGTGGACTCGCTCGCGCCGGGCTCCGTCGCGGGTTGGGCCGCCTACCCCGCGGGCGCGCTGTGGGTGCTGCGCGAGGACGGGCACGCGGTGCCCGGCATCGACCTGCACCTCGACAGTGACGTGCCGTTCGGGGCCGGGCTCTCCTCCTCCGCCGCGCTGCAGTGTGCGGTCCTGCTGGCCTGCGACGACCTGCTCGGGCTCGGCATCGAGCGACCCCGCCTGGCCAGGCTCGCCCAGCGCGCGGAGAACGACTACGTCGGCGCGCCCGTCGGGGTGATGGACCAGACCGCCTCGCTGTGCTGCGCCGAGGGCGCGGCGCTCTTCCTGGACACCCGGGACATGTCGCAGCGCCAGGTCCCACTGGACCTGGCCGCAGCCGGACTGGTGCTGCTCGTCGTCGACACCCGCGTCGAACACGGGCACGCCGACGGCGCCTACCGGCACCGCCGCGAGGGGTGCGAGCGCTCCGCCGACCTGCTGGGCGTGAAGGCGCTGCGCGATGTCGAGGCCGCCGGTCCTGAACTGAACGCGCTGCTCGCCCGGCTCCCCGAGCCGGAACTGCGCCGTCTCACCCGGCATGTCGTCACCGAGAACGAACGGGTGCTGGAGGCCGTTCGGCTCCTCGACGACGGCCGACTGCGCGCCCTCGGTCCCGTCCTGACGGCCGGCCACGCCTCGCAGCGCGACGACTTCGCGATCTCCTGCCCGCAGTCCGACACCGCCGTCGACGCCGCGCTCGTGGCCGGCGCCCTCGGCGCGCGGCAGACGGGCGGCGGCTTCGGCGGCTGCGTGATCGTGCTGACCGAGCCCGCGCGGGTACCCGGCATCACAGCCGCGATCGCGGCGGCCTACGCTGCCCGGGACGGCTGGAACGCCCCCGCGTTCTTCACCGCGACGCCCGCGCCGGGCGCGCGACGCCTGCGGTAGGCCTGGAGCAGGCCTGGAGCAGGCCTGGAGCAGGCCTGGAGCAGGCCTGGAGCAGGAATGGGGCGGCGGCCCGACACGGGCGTCCTGGGACGTTCCCGAGGCCGGGCCGACCGGGGACGTACACATAAGCCGAACTTATGGGGTCATAAAGTAGGACTGACTACTGTGGCAGGCTGGCGGAGGTGAGGGTTGCCTTACCGGGTATCCCTCATCGCCCTCCTTTCCGGTCCCCGTCGTCACTCCAAGGAGTCCTCCGTCATGACACGCACTCTCCGGGTCGCCGTCGTCGGGTCCGGTCCCGCCGGCATCTACGCCGCCGACGCCCTGCTCAAGTCGGACGTGGCGCAGGACCCGGGCGTGTCCATCGACATCTTCGAGCGCATGCCGGCCCCCTTCGGGCTGATCCGCTACGGCGTCGCGCCCGACCACCCCCGGATCAAGGGCATCATCACCGCGCTGCACCAGGTCATGGACAAGCCGCAGATCCGCCTCTTCGGCAACGTCGACTACCCGAACGACCTCGCCCTGGACGAGCTGCACCAGTTCTACGACGCGGTGATCTTCGCGACCGGCGCCAACGCGGACCGGGACCTGGACATCCCCGGCATCGAGCTCGAGGGCTCCTACGGCGCGGCCGACTTCGTGTTCTGGTACGACGGGCACCCGGACGTGCCGCGCACCTGGCCGCTCACGGCCGAGAAGGTCGCCGTGCTGGGCGTCGGCAACGTCGCCCTGGACGTCGCCCGCATCCTGGCGAAGACGGCGGACGAGCTGCTGCCGACGGAGATCCCCGCCAACGTCCACGCGGGCCTGAAGCAGAACGTGGCGAAGGAGATCCACGTCTTCGGTCGCCGCGGACCGGCCCAGGCGAAGTTCAGCCCGATGGAGCTGCGCGAGCTCGACCACTCGCCGAACATCGAGGTCATCGTCGACCCGGAGGACATCGACTACGACGAGGGCTCGATCGCGACCCGGCGCGGCAACAAGCAGGCCGACATGGTCGCCTCCACGCTGGAGAACTGGGCCATCCGCGATGTCGGCGCCCGCCCCCACCGGCTCTACCTGCACTTCTTCGAATCTCCCGTGGAGGTGCTGGGCGAGGACGGCCGAGTCGTCGGTCTGCGGACCGAGCGCACCGAGCTCGACGGCAGCGGCAACGTCCGCGGCACGGGGCAGTTCAAGGACTGGGACCTCCAGTCCGTCTACCGCGCGGTCGGCTACTACTCCGAGGAGCTCGAGAAGCTCCCGTTCGACCCGGACTCCGGCACGGTCCCGCACGACGCGGGCCGGGTCGAGCCCGGCACCTACGTGACGGGCTGGATCAAGCGCGGCCCGGTCGGCCTGATCGGCCACACCAAGGGTGACGCCAACGAGACCGTCGCCTCCCTGCTGTCCGACCACGCGGCGGGCGAGTTGACGCCCGCCGCACTCCCGGAGCCCGAGGCGCTGGACGCCTTCCTGCGGGAGCGCGGCGTCCGCTTCACGACCTGGGAGGGCTGGCAGCGCCTCGACGCGCGCGAGCGCGAACTCGGCACCGCGGAGGGCCGCGAGCGCATCAAGATCGTCCCCCGCGACGAGATGCTCGACGCCTCGGGGGCGTAGCGGTCTCGCCGCACCCGCTCCCGACGCACAGGCCCTCCCGCGGCACTGCTCTCCCGCCGCTGCTGACCAGGGCTGTCAGCCCTCCGCGGGGTGGCGGCCCCCGCAGCGGACGGCGGCGCCGCCCTCGGCAGAGCCGCGCACCGCCGGGCGATGCCGCTCCCTCTGCACCTTGGTGACCGCACTCGTTCGAGTGATAACGCCGCGTCATCGCGGGCGCGACCCTACCCTGGGTGCTGGAGGAGGCGGTGCTGCGTCGGGGGGAGTGCGTGTGGGGCGGATCAGAGTGCTGGTGGCCGACGGCCACCGGATCTTCGCGGAGGCGTTGGCGACCGCGCTCGCCGCGGAGCCGGATGTCGAGGTCGCGGCGGCCGGCAACGTCGTGGGTGCGGAGCGCGCGCTGGAACGCGCCGCCGCCGAGGCACGAGAGTTCCAGGTGATGCTGGTCGACGCGGATCTGGGTGCGGGCCCCGCGGGCGGGGTTCCCGCGCCCGCCCCCGGCCGTGCCGTGCACCTGCCCGCCCAGCGGCGGACGGGCGGCGCCGCGTCCCCGCTGTCGGCGGTGCCCGGTCCGGCCGCCCCGGCCGGTGGCGACGGCATCGCGTTGATATCGCGGGCCCGTGCCGCCCATCCCGAGCTGCGGGTCATCGTGCTGGCCACTGCGGACGACCCGCACCGCGCCGTGCGCGCGCTGCAGGCCGGGGCGGGCGGCTGGGTGGCCAAGGAGAGCTCGCTCGGACGGCTGATGGCCGTGATCCGCGGCGTGATGCGGGACGAGACGCACCTCCCGCCCAGCCTGCTCACGGGCGTCATACGCGAGCTGACCGCCGCACGCCGGGACCGGACCGAGAGCGAGCGGCTGGTGGACACCCTCACGCCTCGCGAGAAGCAGGTGCTGCGCTGCATGGTCGCGGGCCTGGGCCGACAGGCCGTCGCGGACCGGCTCTACCTGTCGCCGCACACCGTGCGCACGCACATGCAGAACGTCCTCGGGAAGCTCGGCGTCCACTCGACGCTGGCCGCCGTCGCGCTGGCGCGCCGCGCGGGCGTCGGTCCCGCGGCGGAGGCCTGACGCGCCTCCGACCGGTGGACATCGTGGGTCGGACGGGGGGCTCAGGTTCGGCGGCGCACCAGCAGGAGGGCGTTGACCGCGGCGCTCGTGCGCTGCGTCTGCCGCTGGACCAGTTCCGCGCTCAGGGCCATCGTGAGTGCGGTGAGGATGGCGACGAGGTGCTCGGCACCGGCCATGTTCGGCAGGATCAGAGCCTCGGTCACCATCGACGCGACGACCAGCGCGCCCGTCACCAGTGCCCGGTAGCGCCAGGCGATGCAGACGGCGAGGGCGACGACGGCCACGGACGGGCCGGTGTCCCGGACGAACTCGGCGTTGTAGGAGAGGCCGAAGAACCGGTCCGGCCCCATCGAGATGCCCAGGCGGGTGTACATCGTCGCGGCGAGAGTGGCCGCGTAGCCGATGGCCAGTGTGCGCACCCGGCCTAGGGTGAGCTCGGCGATGCCGAAGACGAGGAACACCTGGAGGGCCGCGCCCCAGACCGGCAGGTCGGGTGCGGGCACGAAGAGCGAGAGGGGAGTGCGCGACAGCGCGACGCCGAGCGGCAGCGAGGCGCGGACCACGCCCACCTGCTCGACGATCGCCGCGCCCGACGGGGCCTGCTGCCAGATCTGGAACGCGAGGACGGCGAGGGTGGCGCAGATCGTGAGCGGCATCGCCGCCAGGCCACGCCCGCGTAGGCCGGTGCGTAGCGCGCGCGTCAGCGCGCCCCATTCCCGCTCCGCGGCGGCATGTGAGGTCGACCGCAAGGTCGCTCCCGTGCCGCCGCCGACGGTTGCCGTTCCGTCCCTCTGCATGCGCGCTGCTCCTCCGCGGCCAGGCATGTTCGAGGAAGTGCGAGGAAGTTCGAGGACGAATGCCCTCACTCCACGGTAATCCGGAATGGCGCCGCGCCGGTCCTCGGGCGGACGGAGATACAGCTCATTCCGGAGGAGGAGTCGCTGCCCTCGACCCGGGACCTTCGGCGGGGGCGGCAGAGGCCCGCGAGGGCTCCGCAGGGTGGTCCCGCCCGCCGTGACCGTTCGTCTCCGGTGGTCCGGTCCGTTCGCTCGGTTCGGTTCGTTCTCCCGGTTCGGTCCGGCCCGTCCGTTCGGCAGGCGGCCCGGCAGCTGCACGGTCGGACGTGGCCGGTCGGTTTCCCGCCGCGCCTCCCGGGCCGGGCCCGGATCCGCCGCTCGCTGCGCCGGGCGGAGAGCCGTCCGCATCCGCGGCGCCCGACGTCACCGCAGCCGCGGGGCCGTTCGAGCTCACGGCTTCGGCCACGGCGGCCGGGACGTGCCGTCGCTTGAACAGGGCCGGCAGGCTGGGCGCGGTGATGAAGCCCTCGGCGCGTGCCGAGGCGATGCCGATGCGGGGGAGGTCGCTGCTGCGCTCGAACAGCAGGTAGCGCGGCTCCCAGATCGGCCGGTACTTGGCGTTGGCCCGGTAGAGGGACTCGATCTGCCACCAGCGAGAGAGGAAGATCAGCACCTCCCGCCACAGGCGCAGCACGGGGCCTGCGCCGAGCCTGCCGCCGCGCTCGAAGACGGCGCGGAACATGGCGAAGTTCAGCGAGATCCGCTTCACGCCGACGACGTCGGCCTGCCGGATCAGCTCGATGACCATGAACTCCATCAGGCCGTTGTCGGACTCGCGGTCGCGGCGCATCAGGTCGAGTGACAGGCCCTCGCGGCCCCAGGGGACGAAGCTCAGCAGGGCGCGCAGCCGCCCCTCACCGTCGTGGCACTCCAGCATCACGCACTGACCGTCGGCGGGGTCGCCGAGGCGGCCGAGGGCCATGGAGAATCCGCGCTCGGTCTGGCCGTCCCGCCAGTGGTCGGCGAGTTGCAGCAGCGCGGCCATCTCCGCCTCGGGGATCGCGGCGTGGCGGCGGATCCGCACGGTGTAGCCGGCCCGTCCGACGCGCTTGTGCGCCTGCCTGATGCCGCGCATCGCGCGACCGTCCAGTGTGAACTCGTCCACCTCGACGATCGCCTCGTCGCCGAGTTCCAGCGCGTTCAGGCCGTGGCGGGCGTACACAGTGCCGCCCTCCTCGCTGGCGCCCATCACCGCAGGAGTCCAGGCGTGCACCTGCGCCTGCTCCAGCCACTGGTCGATCGCACCCGGCCACGCCTCGACGTCGCCGATCGGGTCCCCGGAGGCGAGCGAGACGCCGCCGACCACGCGATAGGCCACGGCGGCCTTGGCGCTGGAGGAGAAGACGACGCTCTTGTCGCGGCGCAGCGCGAAGTAGCCGAGGGAGTCACGGTCACCGTGCCGGTCGAGCAGCTCCCGCAGCCGCCGCTCGTCGTCGTCACACAGGTACTCCTTGCCCTTGGGGGCGCGGAAGAGCACGTAGAGGACGAGCAGGAAGAGGATCACGCTGAGCACGTTGATCGCGATGTCCACCCAGTGCGGGATGTGCACGCCCGCGTGCTCGGAGCCGGCCGGAGCGAGGGTGTAGACGCGCATCAGCGCGTAGTTCATCCGGTCCCAGAGCGTGGAGCCGCTGGCGGTGTTGGTGAGGGTGACGAGCCCGGTGCCGATCAGCATGCCGACGGCGCCGCCGAGGATCAGCGTCAGGATGGCGAGCAGCGGGTTGGAGCGGTCGCCCTTCGCGTGGAACTCGCGCCGACCGACCAGCAGCGCGGCCACGAAGAAGGTGCTGATCGCAGCGGAGATCCAGTTGAAGGTGTGCTCGCGCACCTCGGGCGCGACGATCAGCGCCAGGGCGACCAGCACCAGGTAGGCGCCGGACAGTCCCACGTTGAAGATCCAGGCGGCCCGCTTGCGCCGCCGCATCATGATCGCCAGGAACCAGGCGAGCGCGGCGGAGGTGAAGCCGGCCGTCAGCAGATAAGGGGTGAACAGTTCACCGGTGTTGTATCGGGTGACCTGGCGGCGGAAAGGCGCAGAGAACGCCCCGAGCAGGTTGAGCGCGGCGGCGAGGCGGAGATACCAGATGGCCGCCCACGCGGCTCGGTGCTGCCATTTCTCACGGTTGCTGGCCGGACTATCGTTCGACACGTGCGCATCCATCCCGTTCTGGGGCAATCTTCATGATTGCACACCAGAACGGGATGAATCAGACCTCGGCTGGTACAGCCGGGGGACAGCGGCGGCGGCTCAGGAGCGGCTCAGCGGCGAGTCAGCGGCGGTGGTGCCGGAAGAGGTCCAGGAACACCCCGGCGATCACCGCGTGGCCGGTCGGAGTGGCGTGGATGTCCTGGTACGGCGTGCACATCCACGTCCAGGTGCAGATCCGGGCCACGTTCAGGGGCACCTGTCCGATGCCCGGCAGGGTGGCCTGGTCGGTGAAGTCCAGCGTCGAGAACGCCGTCGACACGTCGGCCAGCCGGAAGCCGCCCGCCTTCAGGCCGAGCTGGATGGCGCCGTTCAGCCCGACGCTCAGCTGGGCCGACTCCTGCGCCGCCTGCTGCCCGGCCGGGCCGGTCAGCCAGACTGCGAGGAAGGGGTCGTAGTAGTTCATCGCGGCGTAGCGCGGGTGGCTGCCGCCCGCCCGGTGCAGCGCCGTGGTGATCTGCGGGACCTGCGCCGCCACCGTGGCGATGCCCTTGGCGGCGCAGGCGACGTCGACGGTGCCGCCCGTCAGGCAGCCGTCCACGTCGTTGGCGCCGATGTCCAGCGTCACGTAGCTGACGTGGCCGCGGTGCGCGCGCAGGAACTTCACGGCCGCGTCGAGCTGCGAGGTCGCGCCGGGGTAGTGGCAGATGCCGCCGTCGATCATCGTCTCGGTGGTCTCGCCGGAGCAGCCGAGCTTGATGTGGACCAGGTCCGGGTCGTGCTTCTTGAGCTGGGCGTAGAGCTGGTCGGTGTAGGAGACGTTCGTGTCGTGCCCGACGTTCGGCTGGTAGCCGGCGGCGAGCGAGTCGCCGAGCGAGACGTAGTACTCGGGGCTTCGGTGGTGTGACGCGGCGCTCGACCCCGAGGATGCCGACGGCGTCGAGCCGTCGGCGAAGGCCGGGCCGGCCAGGCCGGCGGCGAGCAGGGTGGAGCAGGCGGCTGCGGCCAGAACGCGCGCGAGCCGCGGCAGTGCGGTCATCGGGTGGTCCCCCCTTCGGGAGCCCGCTCGGTCGCGGACTCATGGGAAGGGAGTAGACAACCGGCCGGTAACCGCTGACAAGAGTCGTGCAGCAGGGGAACGGCGAGCGAAGCGGACGCGCCGTCCGGTGCTCCGGCCGCCGGGGTGTCAGTCCGCCAGGTTGTCGAAGGGCGCCACGAGTTGACGCAGCAACGCGGCCAAGTCGTCCCGCTGGGAGGGGGACAGCTCGCCGAGGATCGCTCGTTCGTGGTCGAGCAGGCCGGCGAGTGCGGCGTCCGCACGCTCCTGCCCGCCCTGGGTCAGCCGCACCAGGACGCCGCGGCGGTCGTCCGGGTCGGGCAGACGCTGGACCAGGCCCTTGCCTGCCAGGCGGTCGATGCGGTTGGTCATGGTGCCGGAGGTGACCAGGGTCTGCGTCAGCAGCTGACCCGGGGAGAGCTGGTAGGGCGCGCCGGCTCGGCGCAGCGCGGTGAGCACGTCGAACTCCCACGGCTCCAGTGCGTGCTCGGCGAAGGCCGTGCGGCGGGCGCGGTCGAGGTGGCGGGCGAGCCGGCTGACCCGGCTCAGTACCTCGAGAGGTTCCACGTCGAGGTCGGGGCGCTCCCGGCGCCATGCTGCGACCAGTCGATCGACCTCGTCCTCCATGCTGATCAGTGTAGTCGGATATCTATCGACATGAAGTCTCTTGACATCAAGAATTTACTGACGCCATGCTGGAAATGTCTCGACATCAAGATACTGGGAGGCCGCGATGGCAGCCGTGCAGTGGGACCCGCAGCAGTACCTGCGCCACGCCGACCTGCGAAGTCGGCCCTTCTACGAGCTCGTCGACCGGATCCCGGGGACGCCGACGCGCGTCGTCGACCTCGGCTGTGGCCCCGGCAACACCACGGCCACACTGCCCGCCCGCTGGCCCGACGCCGACATCGTCGGTGTGGACAACTCGGCCGAAATGATCGACCGGGCGCGGCGCGACTTCCGCTCGATCGACTTCCGGCTGGGCGACATCTCGGACTACGACCCGACCGCGGACGCCCCCGACCTGATCGTCTCCAATGCCGCACTCCAGTGGGTCCCCGGCCACACCGCGCTCTTCCCGGCCTGGATCGACGCGCTGCCGAGCGGAGGCGTGCTCGCCTTCCAGGTGCCCGGCAACTTCGACGCGCCCAGCCACGCGCTCCTCCACGACCTGCGCAACTCGCCGCGGTGGGCCGAACGCCTCGGCGGACCGCACCGCGCCGCCGCGCCGGAGCCGGGGGAGTACCTCGACGCGCTGGCCGGGCTCGGCTGCACGCCCGACGTCTGGGAGACGACCTACCACCAGGTCCTCCAAGGCGAGCGGCCGGTACTCGACTGGATGCTCGGCACCGGCCTGCGTCCCGTCCTCGGCGCCCTGACCGACCCCGAGGAGCGTGCCGCGTTCCTCGCCGAGTACGCCGCACTGCTCGACCACGCCTACCCGCGCCGCCCGTACGGGACGGTCCTGCCCTTCCGCCGCATCTTCGCGGTCGCGACCAAGCACTGAAGGAGACCACCCATGATCGTCGCCCTCGACCACGTCCAGCTCGCGGCTCCGGCCGGCAGTGAGGACGTCCTGCGGGCCTACTACGTCGACGTGCTCGGTCTCACCGAGATCCCGAAGCCTCCGGTGCTGGCCGTGCGGGGCGGCTGCTGGTTCGCCTCGGCCGACGGCGCGGTCCAGGTGCACGTCGGCATCGAGGCCCCGTTCACGCCCGCGAAGAAGGCTCACCCGGCGCTGCGGATCCGCGGCATCCACGCCTATGCCGAGACCCTGGCGGCCAAGGGGGCCGAGGTGGTCTGGGACGACAACCTGCCGGGGCACGACCGCTTCTACTCCTTCGACCCGGTCGGCAACCGGATCGAGTTCCTCGAGCCGCGCTGACGGACGGCCTGCGCTACTCCGGCGCTGCTCCCGGAACTAGGCCTTGCGGCGGCCGACCAGATGCGGTCGCCGCTCCATGCCCTCCAGGCCGTGCCAGGCCAGGTTCACCAGATGGGCCACGACCTCGGCCTTCTTCGGCTTGCGGACGTCCAGCCACCACTGACCCGTCAGCGCCACCATCCCCACCAGCATCTGCGCGTACATCGGCGCCAGCTTCGGGTCGTAGCCCCGCGACTTGAACTCCAGGCCCAGGATGTCCTCGACCTGGTTCGCGATGTCCCCGATCAGTGATGCGAAGGTGCCGGTCGACTGGGTGACGGGCGAGTCCCGGGTCAGGATGCGGAAGCCGTCGGTCGACGTCTCGATGTAGTCGAGCAGTGCGAACGCGGCCTCCTCACACAGCTCACGAGGGTGACCACCGGTCAGGGAACCGGTGACCATGTCCAGCAGCAGCTGCATCTCACGGTCCACGACGACCGCGTACAGCCCCTCCTTGCCACCGAAGTGCTCGTACACCACCGGCTTGGAGACACCCGCCTTCGCCGCGATCTCCTCGACCGAGGTCGCGTCGTAGCCGCGCTCCGCGAAAAGGCTCCGCCCGATGTCCAGCAGTTGCTCGCGGCGCTCCTTGCCGCTCATCCGCACGCGAGTGCCCCGACGTGTCGACGCCCCCCGCTTGGACGAGGGGGCGTCGCCGCCCGCGTCCCTGTCGCCACTGCTCTCGTTCACAGGACCATCATGCCGCGCCGCTCCTCCGGCCCTCGCCCCCGGGCGCTCGTGGCCCGACGCACCCGGTTTCTCGGGCCCTTGCTCTTGTCTCGCATGCTTTCGGGGTGCTGCGGCCTTCGAGGCGCCGCAGCGGTCCGGGCGCTACAGCGTGGCTGCGCCCTTCGGTTCGCCGGCCCGCTTCATCCGGAGCCGGTCCGCGCTCGGCCACCGCACGTCGCGGGCCCAGCCGAGCAGCTCGAACCAGCGGATCATGCGGGCCGAGGAGTCGATCTGACCGCGCAGCACCCCGTGACGGGCCGAGGTCGGGTCGGCGTGGTGCAGGTTGTGCCACGACTCGCCGCAGGACAGAACCGCCAGCCACCACACGTTGCCGCTGCGGTCACGCGAACGGAACGGGCGCGCCCCGACCGCGTGGCAGATGGAGTTGATCGACCAGGTCACGTGGTGCAGCAGCGCGATCCGGACCAGCGAGCCCCAGAAGAAGGCCGTCACCGCACCCTGCCAGGACCACGACCACAGCCCACCGACCAGCGGCGGCAGCAGCAGGGACGCGATCGTGAACGCGAAGAACTGACGCGAGATCCAGTGGATGGCCCGGTCCTTGACCAGGTCCGGCGCGTACTGCTGCTGCGGCGTCTGCTCCTCGTCGAACAGCCAGCCCATGTGGGCCCACCACAGGCCGCGCAGCAGCGCCGGCACGGTCTCGCCGTAGCGCCACGGCGAGTGCGGGTCGCCCTCGCGGTCGGAGAACCTGTGGTGCTTGCGGTGGTCGGCGACCCATCTCACGACGGGTCCCTCGACGGCGAGACTGCCGGCCACCGCCAGGGCGATCCGCAGCGGACGGGTGGCCTTGAAGGAGCTGTGCGTGAAGTACCGGTGGTAGCCGACGGTCACCCCGTGGCAGGTCAGGAAGTACATCACCGTCGCGATCGCGACGTCGTGCCAGCCGATGCCCCAGCCCCAGGCCACGGGGACGGCGGCGACGAGCGCCACGAACGGCACGACGATGAAGATCCCGATCGCGAACCGCTGCAGCAGGCTTGCCCGCTCACCGCCCCGGGTGGCGTCGGGCAGCGGATCCATCGACGGGCGTGCGTCCACCACCGGACGCAGGTCGGTCTCTGTGCTCGGCATGCTGGTCATGGGTCGCCCCTCGGCCTCACCTACGGAACCGTAACTTACGGCATCGTAGGTTCTGTGCCCGTGCGGGTGGAAGCCCACCCTCGCCGGACGTGTCGAGCGAGTGAATTGTCGGAATTTTCGCCGTGGCGGACATTCGGGCGCCATTCCAAGTGCGTCGTCTCCGCCGAGTCGCACCGTCGCGTGAAGGGTGGGCGGTACGGCATAGTAGGAGCCGCCGTTCGGCCGCGAGGCCGGAGGGACGATCCGCCGTGGTGTAATTGGCAACACACTGGTCTTTGGATCCAGTTTTCAAGGTTCGAGTCCTTGCGGCGGAGCACAGCTCCCGATCGATTCCGATCGGCCCCCGCGGTGACAGCTATCCTCACTGTGTTCGGGCACGTCCGTGCGGCTCCCTGTGCGGGGAGCGCGACGCGCCCGGCGGACCCTCCCAGTCCCCTGCAGAGGAGCCTGCGTCCCATGACTCCCACCGCTGTGATCGTTCTCGCCGCCGGCGAGGGCACCCGAATGAAGTCGGCCGTGCTGCCGAAGGTGCTGCACCCCCTGTGCGGGCGGACGCTCGTCGGGCACGCCGTGGCTGCCGGGCGGGAACTGACGCCGGAGCAGCTGGTCGTGGTCGTCGGCCACATGCGGGACAAGGTCACGGCCCACCTGGCCGAGGTGGATCCGGGTGTCCGCACGGTCGTCCAGGAGCAGCAGAACGGGACCGGCAACGCCGTCCGCGTCGCGCTGGAGGCGCTGGGCGCCGAGGGCATCGCGCTGGACGGAACCGTCGTGGTCACCACCGGCGACACCCCGTTGCTGACCGGGGCCACCCTGCAGGCGCTGGTCACCGCCCACGGCCACGACGGCAACGCCGTCACCGTGCTGACCGCCGAGGTGCCTGACGCGACCGGCTACGGCCGGATCATCCGCGGGGCGGACGGCGCCGTGCAGGCGATCGTCGAGCACAAGGACGCCACCGACGAGCAGCGTGCCGTGCGGGAGATCAACTCGGGCGTCTTCGCCTTCGACGGCAAGCTGCTGGCCCAGGGCCTGGCGGAGGTCCGGACGGACAACAGCCAGGGTGAGGAGTACCTCACCGACGTCCTCGGCATCCTGCGCGAGGCGGGGCACCGCGTGGGCGCCGTCGTGGCCGGTGACTACCGCGACATCCTCGGCATCAACGACCGGGTGCAGCTCGCCGAGGCCCGCCGGATCATGAACGACCGCCTGCTCGACGCCGCCATGCGGACCGGCGTCACGGTCGTCGACCCGGCCACCACCTGGCTGGACGTCCAGGTCTCCTACGAGCGGGACGCGGTGATCCACCCGAACACCCAGCTGCACGGCGTGACCAGCGTCGGCGAGGGCGCGGAGGTCGGTCCGAACTGCACGCTGCGGGACACCGAGATCGGCGCAGGCGCCGTTGTGATCAATGCCACAGCCGAGCGCGCGGTGATCGGCGCGGGCGCGAACGTGGGCCCGTACGCCTACCTGCGACCCGGCACGGTGCTCGGCGCCAAGGCCAAGGCGGGCACCTATGTCGAGATGAAGAACGCCGTGGTCGGTGACGGCGCCAAGGTGCCGCACCTGAGCTACGTCGGGGACGCGACGATCGGCGAGGGGACCAACATCGGGGCCGCCTCGGTCTTCGTCAACTACGACGGCGTCAACAAGCACCGCACCACCATCGGCGCGCACTGCCGGACCGGCTCTGACAACATGTTCGTCGCCCCGGTGACGGTCGGGGACGGCGCCTACACGGCAGCCGGTTCCGTGATCTACCAGGACGTGCCGGCGGGCGCTCTGGGCGTGACCCGTCCGCAGCAGCGCAACATCGAGGGCTGGGTCGAGCGCAAGCGTCCGGGTACGGCGTCGGCGCAGGCCGCGGCTGCTGCGAAGGCTGCGGCCGACGGGGCCGAAGGGGCGTCTTCGACCACTCCTTGAGGCGACCCGGGCGCGACGGGAACCTCCATGGCCGCGTAACCTGGTGGTCATCCACACACCACAGGGCCGCGCCAGGCCAGTGTCCGCCTGCGGATGTTCAGCAAACCTGGGTGCCAAAGCAACAAGGAGACGGTTGCAGTGACCGGGATCAAATCGTCCGGCTCTCGGAAGTTGATGCTCTTCTCCGGCCGTGCACACCCGGCTCTCGCGCACGAGGTGGCCGAGCAGCTGGGTGTCGAGTTGGTCCCCACCAAGGCACTGGACTTCGCCAACGGTGAGATCTACGTCCGCTACCAGGAGTCGGTCCGTGGCGCGCACGCCTTCGTGCTGCAGAGCCACACCGCTCCGATCAACCAGTGGATCATGGAGCAGCTGATCATGATCGACGCGCTCAAGCGCGCGTCGGTCAAGACCATCACCGTGATCATGCCGTTCTACGGCTACGCCCGTCAGGACAAGAAGCACCTCGGTCGCGAGCCCATCTCCGCCCGCCTGATAGCGGACCTGCTGAAGACGGCGGGCGCTGACCGGCTGATCTCCGTGGACCTGCACACCGCGCAGATCCAGGGCTTCTTCGACGGCCCGGTGGACCACCTGTTCGCGCTGCCGATCCTGGCCGACTACGTCGGCTCCAAGGTCGACCGCGACAAGCTCACCGTCGTCTCCCCGGACGCCGGCCGCGTGCGCGTGGCCGACCAGTGGTCGGACCGCCTGGCCGCGCCCCTGGCGATCATCCACAAGCGCCGCGACCCGAACGTGGCCAACAAGGTCATGTCGGCCGAGGTCGTCGGTGACGTCAAGGGCCGCGTCTGCGTCCTGGTCGACGACATGATCGACACCGGCGGCACCATCGTCGCCGCCGCGGACGCGCTGTTCGAGCAGGGTGCGGAGGACGTCATCGTCGCCGCCACCCATGGTGTGCTCTCCGGCCCGGCCGCGGACCGCCTGAAGAACTCGCGGGCCAGCGAGTTCGTCTTCACCAACACCCTGCCGACCCCGGGCGAGCTGTCCCAGGAGATCGACAAGGTCACCACGCTCTCCATCGCCCCGCTGATCGCCCGCGCGATCCGCGAGGTCTTCGACGACGGCTCGGTCACCAGCCTCTTCGACGAGCGCGCCTGATCACAGCCCCTGCGGCTGGGCTGATCGTTTTGGCTCCCTCGGCGGGCTTGGGTACTCTGGGTACCTGCCCGGCGAGGGAGCCTTTTCTGTGCCCTGCGCACATCACTGAGCTCCGTTATCGACGCGCTTCTTGTTCCAAGACGTGTGAGATGGCCGCCGAGCGCTCACCGTTCACCACGAGACAAGGAGCGCTTCCATGTCCGAGATCCGCCTTGCCGCTGAGCCCCGCAACGAGTTCGGCAAGGGTGCCGCCCGTCGCGCCCGTCGCGCCGGCCTGGTCCCCGCCGTCGTCTACGGCCACGGCCACGCCCCGGTGCACCTGAACCTGCCGGGCCACGACCTGATGCTGGCGCTGAAGACCCCGAACGCGCTGATCTCCCTGCCGATCGACGGCAAGCAGGAGTTCGTGCTGCCGAAGGCCGTCCAGCGCGAGGCCATCAAGCGCACCATCGAGCACGTCGACCTGATCCTGGTCAAGCGTGGCGAGAAGGTCACCGTCGAGGTCCCGGTCCACACCGAGGGCGAGCTGGCCCCCGGCGGCAACCTGCTCGAGCACGTCCTGAACGCCCTGCCGATCGAGGCCGAGGCGACCCACCTGCCCGAGTCCGTCACGGTCTCCGTCGAGGGCCTGGAGGCCGGCGCCTCCATCCTCGCCAAGGACATCACCCTCCCGTCCGGCTCCTCGCTGGCCGTCGACGGGGACGCGGTCGTCCTGCAGGTCATCGGCGCCCAGGTCGAGGCCGTCGAGGAGGAGGCCGAGGAGGCCGCCGAGGCCGAGGTCGAGGCCTGAGCCCCATCCGCGTGAAGCTGCCCCGGCCGTCCGCTGTGACGGCCGGGGCAGTCCCGCGTTCACACCAGCCGCAGCACGACAGGAGTCGCAGCAGATGAGCGAGCAGGGCCCCTGGCTGGTGGTCGGCCTCGGCAACCCCGGTGGGCAGTACGAGGGCAACCGCCACAACATCGGCTTCATGGTGGCCGACCTGCTGGCCGAGCGGGTCGGCGGGAAGTTCAAGGCGCACAAGAGCCGCGCCCAGGTGCTGGAGGGCCGTCTGGCCGGTCAGCGGGCGGTGCTGGCCAAGCCGATGTCCTTCATGAACCTCTCCGGCGGCCCGGTCGTCGGGATGCGCGACTTCTACAAGTCCGGCGTCGACCGGCTGATCGTGATCCACGACGAGCTCGACATCGACTACGCGACCCTGCGCCTCAAGCGCGGCGGCGGCGACAACGGCCACAACGGGCTCAAGTCGATCACCAAGTCCCTCGGCCCCGACTACCTGCGGGTCCGCGCCGGCATCGGCCGCCCGCCGGGCCGGATGGAGGTCGCCGACTTCGTGCTGCGCGACTTCTCCGGAGCGGAGCGCAAGGAGCTCCCGTGGTTCGTCGACCGCTGCGCCGACGCCGTGGAGTCGCTGATGCAGGACGGCCTGGAGCGGGCGCAGTCCGTCTACAACAGCTGAGCGCCACGCGAGACGTGTGAAGGGCCGGACCCGCACCGCAGGTCCGGCCCTTCAGTGTTCACGACTCGTCACCGGCGCCGTGGCGCCGGGCCGTGTGAACTCCGGCGTCAGCCCGTGTTGCGCAGGCCGGCCGCCACACCGTTGACGGTGAGGAGCAGGGCCCGGGAGCGCAGCGGGTCCTCGGAGACGTCCTTCGCCGCGTCCTCGCGCTGACGGCGCAACAGGGCGACCTGGAGGTAGGAGATCGGGTCGAGGTAGGCGTCGCGGATCGCGAAGGTCTGCTTGAGCACCGGCTGGTGCTGAAGGAGTTCGGACTCGCGGGTGACCCGCAGCACCTCCCTGACGGTCAGTTCGTGCTCGGCCTCGATGAGGGCGAAGACGTGCTGGAGCTCCTTGGGCACCAGCTGCTCGACGTAGTGGCGGGCGATCCGCAGGTCCGTCTTGGCCAGCGTCATGGTGACGTTGGACAGGAAGTTGCGGAAGAAGTGCCACTCGCCGTGCATCTCGTCGAGGATCTCGCCCAGCCCCGCCTCGCGCGCGGCGGCGAGGCCGGAGCCGACGCCGAACCAGCCGGGGACGATCTGGCGGGTCTGCGTCCAGCCGAAGACCCAGGGGATGGCGCGCAGGCCGTCCAGGCCGGCGCCGGAGTCGGGGCGGCGGGACGGGCGGGAGCCCAGGTGCAGCGAGGCGAGCTGGTCGACCGGGGTGGCGGCGAAGAAGTACGCCGGCAGGTCCGGGTCCTCGACCAGGCGGCGGTAGGCCGCGTGCGCGCCGTCGGAGACGGTGTCCATGGTGGCGTCCCAGCGCGACAGCGCCTCGGCCGACTGACGCGGGGAGGTGTGCAGGGCCGAGGCCTCCAGCGTCGCCGAGACGGTCAGCTCCAGGTTCTCCCGGGCCAGCGAGGGGATCAGGTACTTGTCCGAGATCACCTCGCCCTGCTCGGTCACCTTGATCGCGCCCTCCAGCGTGCCCCAGGGCTGGGCCAGGATCGCCTCGTGCGAGGGGCCGCCGCCGCGGCCCACGGTGCCGCCGCGGCCGTGGAAGAGACGCAGCCGCACGCCGTAACGGTGCGCGACGTCGCGCAGCCGGCGCTGGGCGCGGTGGATCTCCCACTGCGAGGTGGTGATCCCGCCGAACTTCGAGGAGTCGGAGTAGCCGAGCATGACCTCCTGCACGTCGCCGCGCAGCGCGACCAGGCGGCGGTAGGAGGGGTCGCGCAGCATCTCGTCGAGGATGGTGTCGGCGGCGCGCAGCTCGTCGGTGGTCTCCAGCAGCGGCACGATGCTGATCCGGGCGACGCCCGCGTGCAGGTCGATCAGCCCGGCCTCGCGGGCCAGCACCGCCGCCGCGAAGACGTCGTCCGCGCCCTGGCACATGGAGATGATGTAGCTCTCCACGATCTCCGGCCCGAAGCGCTCGAAGGCCTCGCGCACGGTCTCGAAGACGCCGAGCGTCTTCGCGCCCGCCGCGTCCAGCGGAGCCGGCGTCGGGGCCAGCGGACGGCGGGACTTGAGCTCCTTGGCGAGCAGCCGCTGCCGGTACTCGCGCGGCATGTCCGTGTAGCGCCAGGCCTCCTCGCCGAGGCGGTCGAAGAGCTGGCCGAGCGCGTGGTGGTGGGCGTCGGCGTGCTCGCGCACGTCCATCGTGGCCAGCTGCAGCCCGAACGCCGAGACGGTGCGGATCGCGCGGCTCATCCGGCCGTCCGCGATCAGGCCGCCCTTGTGGGCGCGCAGCGACGCCTGGATGACCTCCAGGTCCGCCAGCAGCTCGCCGGTGCCGAGGTAGTCGCGGCCGGGCACGTGCGGGGTGTTGCCGGCCAGGCGCTCCTTGGTGTTGACCAGCTTCTGCCGCACGCAGGTCGCCTTGAGCCGGTAGGGCTCCTCGGCGTTCATGCGCTTGTAGCGGGGGCTGATCTCCTTCAGCACCTCCAGGTCGGCGGCGAGGCTCTGCAGCAGCTCCTCGCTCGCGCCCGAGAGCCGCACCGAGGACGAGAGCGTGGCGCGCAGCTCGTCGATCAGGTCCAGGGCGTCGTTGATGCCGTACTCGTGCTGCAGGATCAGCACGTCCAGCGTCACGGCGGGGGTGACGTTCGGGTTGCCGTCGCGGTCGCCGCCGATCCAGGTGCCGAACGTCAGCGGACGCGAGCCCTCCGGGAGCTGGACGCCGACCCGGGCCAGCTCCTCGTAGAGCTCCTCCAGCACGTCAGGGACGGCGCGCTTGTAGAGCTCGTCCAGGTAGTAGACGGCGTTGCGGGCCTCGTCGGCCGGCTCCGGCCGGGCGATGCGCAGCTCGTCGGTCTGCCACAGCAGATCGATGACCTCGGCGAGGCGGCGGTCGGCCTGGCGGCGGCCGGTGGGGCGCGACGGCGTGTCGTGGGTGTCCAGCAGCTCGGCGATCCGGCGCAGCTTCTGCAGCACGCTGCGGCGCGCGGCCTCGGTGGGGTGCGCGGTGAACACCGGGCGCACGTTGAGGTGCTGGAGCGTCTCGGCGAGGTGCTCGGGGTCGGCGTCGGCGAGCTTGTCGACCGTCTGCGAGAGCAGGCTGCCGTTGTCGTCGCGGTTGGCGTTCAGCTCGCGGCCGCGGTGCACCTGCTCGGCCACGTTGGCGAGATGGAAGTAGGTGGAGAAGGCCCGTACCAGCTTGGCCGCGGTGGCCAGGTCGGTCTCCTCCAGCAGCCGGGCCGCGGCCGCGCCGTCGCTGCGGGTCAGGGCGCGGACCTCTTCGACGAGGTCGAGCAGCTCCTGGCCCTCCTGTCGGACCAGGGTCTCGCCGAGCAGGTCGCCGAGGCGCCGGATGTCGGCGCGCAGCGCGCTGTTGTCGGGTTCGGCGGTCGCCGGGGCGGTGGCGGGGACGGTGGCCTCGCGGGCGTCGCTCACGCTGGTGCTCCCTTGCGGGGTGGGGGAACGGACAGGGGCGTGTGCGGACCACGCTGTCCGCCCAAGATGCAGTCGCCTGCCTTGCGCTCGAGATGGTTGATCTCTCGCGGTCCAGCATAGGTTGCGGCGTGTGACCGTCCACGGGAATGGCCGCTATCCGGACAACCGGGCGGTCGCCCGCGCCGCCTTTGGGCTTCCTTTTACCCTTGTCGCATGAGGGTGGGAGCGTGGACGCGCCGACGGAGCATGTGGCTGGACATCGGCCTGGCGACGGTCGCGGCCGGTGAGTGCGCGTGGTCGGCCGCTGTCTTCGCGTTCCGCCAGGGCCTCGGCACCGCGGCGGTCGCCGCCGTCGCCGTGTTCGGGCTGGTCGCGGGCTCGACACTGGTGGTGCGGCGGCGCTGGCCGCTGATCCCGGTCGCGGCGGCGCTCGCGACGATCCCGCTCGACGCCGGCTACACGCTGCTGATGATCGGCCTCTACACGCTGGGCGCGTACCGCCCCGAGGGCGCCGCCAGTCGCTTCGCCGAACGGCGCGTCATGAGCGCGCTCTGCGCGGTGGCGATCGCCGAGACCGTCATCGTCTCCACGCTGACGCTCGGCACCCAGCAGCAGGAGGCGCTGCGCCACGGCGTGGCGGAGTACGTGCTGGTCATCCTGTCGGTGCTGGTGGCCGTGGCGATCAGCGTGCCGCCGGCCATCCTCGGCCTCTACATCGGGGCCAAGCGACGGCTGCTGGTCGCGCTCACGGAGCGCGCGGAAGGACTGGAGACGGAGCTCGGCCTTCTGGCCGACCAGGCGCACGAGCGTGCGCGGCGCGCGCGCATGGAGGAGCGGACGCGGATCGCCCGTGAGATGCACGACGTGGTCGCCCACCGTGTCAGCCTGATGGTCGTGCACGCGGGCGCGCTGGAGCGGGTCGTGCACAAGGACCTGGACCGCGCCGCGCAGAGCGCCAGGCTGATGGGGGACATCGGCCGGCAGGCGCTGGACGAGCTGCGGCAGATCCTCGGCGTGCTGCGGACCGTCGAGCCGGAGGAGGAGACCGACCCGACGGGAACGACCGGGACAGCGGTCGGCATGGGCTCTCCGGTCGACGAGGGCGAGGCCGCCGCCCTCGGTCTGGCGGACCTGCCGAAGCTCGTCGACGAGTCGCGGGCTGCGGGCCTCGGAGTCCGCTACACCCTCGGCGGTCCGCGCAACGCCCTGCCGGCGCAGGCCGAGCAGACCGCCTACCGCGTCGTCCAGGAGGCCCTCACCAATGTGCTCAAGCACGCGCCGGGCACGGACGTCGAGGTGGTGGTCGCCTACGTCACCGGTGGCGTCGCCCTCGCCGTCTCCAACACCTGTCCTGCCGCTGACATCGTGCCCGCCGCCGACCGCGGTCTGCCCAGTGGCGGCAACGGCCTGGTCGGCATGCGTGAACGCGTCCACGCCCTCGGCGGCAGCTTCGCCGCCGGCCCGACGGATGAGGGCGGCTTCCGCGTCGAGGCCCGCCTGCTGACGGCGACCTGACCATGTGCTAGAACACTCGCCTGACCTGCGAGGGACGCGGTCGGCGGGAGGGTGGGCGGCGATGTCCGCGGTGGAGATAGGTGTGGGTGCCGCTGTCGGCCTGGGGGTCGCCCTCGGCGGCGCGGGCATGGTCACACTCCTGCGGAATGGCGAGCGCGCCGAAACGAAGCGGGCGGACAGGTTCGCCCGCGAGCAGAACCTGTGGCTCCCGCCCGAGTTCGCCCGCGCGGTCGGCGCCAGGGTCCGCCGCCGCGAGGGGCTCGGCCAGCTCCTGTCGGCGCTGGTGGGTGCGCCCACCATGGGCTGGTACCTGACCTCGCTGGTCCACGTCCCCGACGTACCGGATCCCGGCCGGATCTACTTCTTTCCCGGGCCCATGGCCTACGCCGTGCTGGCGCTGCCGCTCGGGCTGGTCACCGTGGCGGTCCACGTGTGGGACGTCGCGCTCGGCGGCCGGGCCGCCGTCCCGCCGACCGCCGTCCCGGTGCCCGTGCGGCTGGCCGCCGTCGTGCCTCCGTGGCTGACCTGGATCTCCCGCCTGCTCGCCGTCCTTCCGCCCGTCGCCGCCGCCGTGGTCTGCGCCCTGCACGCGCGGACGGCGCAGACGCTGATGTTCGCTGCGCTCGCGGTCTTCGCGGGACTGGCGGAGTGGGGAGTCGAGCGTGCGCAGCTGCGTCTGATGAACGTCCCCCGGGCACCCGAGGGCGGACCGGAGCTCGCTTTCGACGAGGCGTTCCGGGCGTCCACGGTGCTGTCGACGGTGATGATCGTGCCGCTGCTGGTCACTCTGGTCGGTTCGGCGTGCTGCTACTCCATGAACGGCGCGGGCCCCTGGCTGTTGGCCTTGTTCGACGTCTGGACGGGCCTCGGCGTCCTGGGCGCGTTCGTCGTCAACGCGATCGTCAGCGCCCCCGGCGTGCGGCGGTACTACCGTAGGAGGCTGTCGTCGTCCTGAGTGCCGGAGAGCGCAGCGTGCTGATCGCCCTTGACCCCGCGTCCCACGTCCCGCCCTCGGAGCAGATCCGCGCGCAGATCGCCGCAGCGGCGACGAGCGGGGAGGCCCCGGTCGGGACGAAGCTCCCCACCGTCCGCAGGCTCGCCGAAGACCTGGGGCTCGCCGTGAACACGGTCGCCAAGGCCTACCGCGAGCTGGAGGCCGCGGGCGTGGTCGAGACCCGCGGCCGCGCGGGCACCGTCGTGGCGGCCTCCGGCGACCGCTCGCTCGCCGAGGTCGCGCGCGCCGCGGCGGCGTACGCGCAGCGCGCGAAGTCCCTGGGCCTCCCACCGGACCAGGCCCGCGCCGTGGTCGAGACGGCCCTGCACGAGGCGTACGACGGGGCGTAGCCGAACGCGCGGGACGGCCCGGCGGGGGGAAGCGGCGCACCGGCGCCGCGCCGCCCTCCTGGGCTACAGCGCCTCAGCTACAGCGCCTCCGTCAGGAACAGCAGCCGCTCCACCCGCAGGCCGTTGATCAGCACGGTGAGCGCCTGGTCCATGGTGTGACCCAGGAACCACTCGCCCGCGTGGTCGAGGCTGTAGACGCGGCCGACCGCGTCGATCGCCAGCAGCGCCGCGCCGTCGCGTTCCTCGCCGAGCGGGGCGACCGGCAGCTCCAGTGCACGGCCCAGGTCGGACAGTGTGCGGGGTTGGTGGAGACCTCGCAGCGGGTCGATCACGAAGGGCGTGCGGGCGACCTCGACGCCGGGACCGTCCAGCGAGACGGCTATCTCACCGAACTCCGCCCAGGCCTCCAGCGCGGCGGGGAAGACGGTGTGCCGGTGGCCTTCCGGGGAGACGTAGGCGGAGAGCCGCTCGGCCCAGGCCTCCGCCGCGGGCATGCGTCGGCGGTCCGGGTACCAGCCCGCCTTGGCAAGAGCGGACGCGACGTCCGCAGGGAAACGTGCCTGCATGGTGTCCGACCTCCCCTCGTCACTTCTTCTTCGGGTGCAGTGAGATGGTCCTGACCCCGAAGTGGGCCAGCAGCGGCTCGCAACTGCGGCACGGCGGTTGGTGGGTGCCGTGGGCCGGATCGCCCTCCTCGCGGATCCGGACCGTCGTCATCTTCGCGCCGCGCAGCGCCTTCCTGGCCTCCCCCTCGCCGAAGGACTTGCGCGCGGCCCTGCCGGAGCGCCCGGACTCCGCCTGGTCCAGGAACTGGGACAGCAGTACGGCCTCCGGGCAGCGCCCGGTGAACCGCTCGAGCTGTCCCACGGGCAGGCCGGCCAGGAAGTCGTCCACGAGCCGGTGCAGCTGCGGAGCCCCGCCCTTCTCGCTCACGTGCGTATAGGTATCACCCCGCACCGACAGCGCCGCGGCGACGATCGGCATCAGGCTGTCCCGGCGGTGGCGCAGCAGCGGTGCCGGCGCGTGTCTGTGCTGGTGCTGCATGATCTCCATGAACGGTCGTTCCCTTCCCCCGTCAACCCCCGTCAACGTGCTGTGGATCAGACTGCCAAATCCGAACGCAGATACTGAAGTCGGGGGCCTGTTCGCTGACGGACCGGTAGACGCGGTCTGCTCCCGGAACCGTTCCGGCCGCCCTCCCGTCGGCTTCCGGACGACAGGGGGAGAGCCCTCCGGGCCGATCAGCCCCTAGGCTTGGGCGCGGCAGTCAGTTCCAGCAGGGGGCAAACTCCATGACGACAGGTCGGCCCAACGCGGCCTACGCCGGGCAGGTCGTGCACTTTCCCGATCCGCTGCGCGCGCAGCAGTACCCGGCCGGGGTGAGGGTCGACGCGGACGGTTGTCCCGACTTCTCCCCGTACGCCCGAGCCGCGGCGGAGGTCGCGGACCCACCCGAGGGGTTCGGCGTCGACGAGCTGCGGCTCACCGACTACGTCTCCGCCAACGCCGCGCTGCGCGCCGACGGCCACGAGCTGTGGGCCGACGTGGAGAGTCCGGTCGGCACGCCCGTCGGCTGGACCTGGCACCACTCGGTCACCCCGGCCACGCCCGGCAGCCGCCGGCTCGAGCTGGTACCCGTCGAGGTCAAGGCGCTGCTGCGGCACCACGGGGGCCTGGCCGGCTCGCGCGCGGACCACGCCAAGCGGGGCACGCGTCCGCTGCAGGAGCGACGTCCCGTCCACTTCGTGCTCCCGGGCGCGTCGGAGGGCGAAGAGGGCGGCGAGGCACCCCCGCTGCCGACCGCGGAGGAGACCGAGCAGCGGCTGCAGACGGTCGAGGAGGCCCTCGGCTACACGCTGCCCGGGGCCTACCGGACCTTCCTGAAGGCCGCCGGCGGCCTCGCGCCCAAGGGCCTCGGACTCGACACGGAGCTGGGCGTCCTGGTGGACCAGCCGTTCTTCGGGCTGCCGACGGAGCGGTCCACGGCGGACCTCGCGTACGTCAACAAGTGCCTGCGCGACCACATCACCAAGGACTATCTCGGCGTCGGCTTCGCCCAGGGCGGCCTGCTGGCGGTCAAGGTGCGCGGCGACCGGACCGGTACGGTCTGGTTCCTGCCCTACGACGACGCCCGCGACGACGGCGACCCGTCCCTGACGCCGCAGCAGCGCTGCGAGCGGCTGTTGCTGCCCTGCGGCGACGACTTCGACGCGTTCCTGCTCCGGCTGGCGGGCAGTCCGCCGGAGCTGCAGACGGTGGCCGAACTGATGGTGGACGGCGGCTTCGCGCGCGCCGTCCCGGTGAAGGGTTGAGGGGGGCGTCGCCGTGGTGACGTACGCGGAGGCGCAGCAGCGCGCCGAGGAATGGATCAACGCCGGGGCTCCCGCCTGGCTGCGCCGCGAGGTGCGCGTGCGCGAGTTCGACCTGGGCTACGTGGCCTGGGCGGTCGACCGCACCGACGGCCCGTCCTCCGACGGCGGAGCGGCGCGCATGGTGATCGCCCGTGAGACGGGTGCGACGACGCTCTGGCCCGCTCTGCCGATCAACGACGTGGTCCGCAGCTACGAGGAGGTCTACGGTCGCCCTGCGGGCGCGACGCCGCAGTCGCCGGTGCAGGTGACCGGCGACCGGGATCTCGTCGAGGCGACGTCCTTCCTGCTCAGCCCGCCGCAGTGGCTGGAGGAGGCCGCTGCCCGGGCGCGCGAGGAGGAGGCGGCGAGCCTCCAGGTGGCCCCGCCCGTCTCGGCGGGCCCGCCCGCCGAGGTCCCGACGATGCTCGCGCCGCCGACGCCCGCGCCGCGCCCGAGCGCGCCGGTGCCCGCGC
>NZ_BBPP01000002.1:183377-186984 GCF_000787835.1 Streptacidiphilus melanogenes | reverse complement strand
GTCCCGACGATGCTCGCGCCGCCGACGCCCGCGCCGCGCCCGAGCGCGCCGGTGCCCGCGCAGGCGCCCGCGTCCGTCCCCGGGGTCCCGTTCGAGTTCGAGGCCGGGTCGCAGGGCGGATCGCAGCCCGCCGGGTCGCAGCTTGCGCCGCCCCCGTTCGAGGCTCCGGCAGGGCCGGTCGCTCCGGCCTCACCCGTGGCCCCGCACGTGCCCGCGGCGGCCCCCGGTGCCGGCGCGCCCGGGTACGGATATCCGCAGGGCCCCGCCGCCGCGCCGGCGCCCGGCGGCTACGGCTTCCCGCAGCCCCCGGCCGCGGGGCAGACGCCCGGCGCGGGCGGCTACGGATTCCCGCAGGAGGGCGCCGCGGCCGCGGGTTCGTACGGCTTCCCGCCCGCTGCGAGCGCGCCTGCGGGCGTGCCGGCACAGCGGGGCCTTCCGGGAACCCCTCCGCCTCCGCCGGGCGCGCCGGTCGCCGAGCCGTTCCCCGGTGCGAACGCAGCACCGGTGTCGGGCACGCCGATGGGCGTTCCGGGCATGCCGCCGCCTCCGCCCGGGATGCCGGGGATGCCGACGGGCCAGCCGTTCCCGGGCGCGCCGGTGGGCGGTCCTGGTGTGCCGCCGCCTCCGCCTGGTGTGCAGGGTGCGCCGATGGGCGGTGGTCCTGCCGTTCCTCCGCCGCCTCCTGGTGCGCCGCTGGGTGGTCCGGCCGTGCCGCCGCCCCCGCCCGGAGTAGTGGGCGGGCCGCAGGGCGAGGGCCTGGACTACGCGCCGACGATGTTCGCGTCCCCGGGGAGTCTTCCCGGTCGCCCGGGCGCACAGGCTGCGCCTGGCGCGCTGGGTGGTCCTGCCGTTCCTCCGCCTCCGCCAGGTGTGCCGCTGGGTGGTCCTGGTGTGCCGCCGCCTCCGCCTGGTGTGCCGGGTATGCCGGGCGCGCCGATGGGTGGTGGTCCGGGGATGCCTCCGCCTCCGCCGGGCGCGCCGATCGGCGGCCCGGACGTGCCGCCGCCCCCGCCCGGCATGATGGGCGGGCCGCAGGCCGAGGGTCTGGACTTCGCGCCGACGATGTTCGCCACTCCGGCGAGTGCTCCGGGTCGTCCGGGTGCGCCTGGCACGCCAGGGGCTCCGGCGGGTGGCCCCGCCGTTCCTCCGCCGCCCCCTGGTGCGCCGCTCGGTGGTCCGGCCGTTCCTCCGCCGCCCCCTGGTGTGCCGATGGGTGGTCCGGCCGTTCCTCCGCCGCCCCCGCCGGGTGTGCCGATGGGTGGTCCCGGCGTGCCGCCGCCCCCGCCCGGTGCTTCGCTCCCTGGTCCCGGCATGCCGCCGCCTCCGCCAGGGGCGTCGTTCGGCGGCCAGTCCGCGCCGGGGCAGCCCGGGGCCCCGGTCGGCGCGCCCGTGCCCGCGGCGGCCCCCGGGGTGCCGACGGTCGGGCCCGGCTACATGGCCGTCCTGCGGTACCGGGGACCGGACGGCTCCGAGCAGCAGGTGATCCAGCGCTCCGCGCTCGGACAGCCGCACCCGGAGTGGCAGATCCTGCAGGAGGTGCGCCGTCTGAACGTGCCGCCGGAGCAGGTGCTGGAGCTGCACACCGAGCTGGAGTGCTGCGACCTGCCCGCGGGTTACTGCGCGCGGATGGTCAAGGAGGCCTGGCCGAACGTGCGGATCACCCACACCGCTCCGTACGGGCGGGAGGCCGGTGCGCGTCGGCGCGGGGTCGACCACCTGCTGGAGCACCTGCGGGAGCTGCACACCCACGCCGCCGGTCCGGCGCCGATCGCGTCCTCCAGGGCGCCGCTGGCACCGACCGCGCAGCCGGCTCCGGTGCCGCCGCCGCAGGCGCTCGCCCAGGAGCTGCAGGCGGCATTCGGCGACCAGAACCTGTTCCGTTTCGACCAGCAGGCGGTCTCGCGGGCGGGTGTGCCGCCGGAGGTCCAGTCGACGCTGGTCTGGGCCGGCCTGCCGCGCGACTTCGGTCCGTTCTTCTGGGCCCAGGCCCAGCCGGGCCGGCCGATCCCGACGCTGGCGGAGCTGGCCGCGGAGCGCGGTCTGGCCGCGGGGCCGGACGCCGGCACGTACCTCGTCGTCGGCAACGACTACGGACGACAGCTCTGCGTCCAGTACGGCACGAACGCGATCGTCGCGGTCGACCTCGGGACGCCGGGCCAGCCGGCCGGTCCGGAGGGGGCGCAGCCGCGCTTCGTGAACTCCGGTCTGCCGCAGTTCGTCCGCTGCCTCGCGGTGCTCGGGAGGCTGTGGCGCTTCCGCTACGGCCTGACGCAGGAGCAGGCGGGCCGCTGGACGACCGACTTCCAGAACGAGGTCAACGCCGTCGACCCGGCCGCGCTGGCCTCGCCGGAGAACTGGTGGGCCGTGGTCCTGGAGCAGTTCTGGGACGGTCTGCTGTGACGCGCGGCGCCGCGTAGGACTGGAGCGGAGCAGGAGGGGACCGGCCGGGTGGCCGGTCCCCTCTGGTGTGTGTGCTGTGTCGGTACCGTCCCAAGAAGCACTAATCTGCTCAAAATAGGACGATCACCGAACATGTCCGGCAATCCGGAGGAGCGGCAGCAGACGATGAGCGATCCGACCACTCCCGGCACCGGCGACTTCCCCCTCACCCGCAAGGGCTACGACGTCGACCAGGTCGACCAGGCCCTCGCACTGCTCACCGCCTCCCGCGATGAGGCCTGGCAGCGGCTGTCCGCGCTCGGCGACGGGATGCGCGAGCTGGAGCGGCAACTGATGGACCTGCAGGCCACCCAGGCCGTGGCCGAGGCGACGGTCCCGAACTTCGAGGTGCTGAGCCCACGCGCGGCCGGACTGCTGGCCACGGCCGAGGAGGAGGCCGAGGCGGTCCGTGCGGACGCTCTCGCGGACTCGACGCGGATCGACGGCGAGGCTCGCGCCGAGGCCCGCCGCCTGCGCACCACCGCGGGCCAGTACGCCGACCAGGTGCGTGCGGCGGCGGAGGAGTCGAACCGCCGTGAACTCGACCGTGCCCGCAACCAGGCCGAGACGCTGCGCGGCGAGGGCGACCGCGACGCCCGCCTGGCCCGCGAGGCCTCCTCGGCGTACGCGGAGGAGGTCCACAGCCGGGCCGACCAGGCCTCCCGCGACGCCCACTCCTGGCTGGCCGGCCAGCAGCGGACGGTGGACCAGGAGTTCGCCGAGCACGACGCGAACGTCGTGGCCTGGGAGGAGCAGGTCATCGCGATCGGCGAGCGCAAGGTCTCCGAGAGCGAGCGGCACCTCAAGGCCATGCAGGCCAAGTCCGACGAGATCGACGCCGACGCGTCGACCCGGGCGGAACGCCTGGTCGAGGCGGCGCGGCGCGAGGCCGCGCGGATCGCCGAGCAGGCGGATCGCGAGCAGGTCACCTTCGCGCAGCGCCGGGAGCACATCCAGTCCCAGCTGGACCACATCCGCGAGACCCTGGCCGCCCTTACCGGCGCCGTGGTCGGCGCCCCGGAACCCGCGGAGGCGGAGACGGACGCGGAGGTCGAGACGGGGGCCCCGATCGAGGCAGAGACGGAGCCCGCCGACGAGGCGGAGACCTCGGAGCTCCCGGTTCTTCCCCAGCCTGTGGACAACAATCCCGACGGCCACTGACCCCGCC
>NZ_BBPP01000002.1:179114-183028 GCF_000787835.1 Streptacidiphilus melanogenes | reverse complement strand
GCCTCCGTCCTCCCGCCCCCTCCTTCCGCCCTGGCCTCCCGCCCCGGCCTTCCGCCCAGTGCCCCGGACTCCGTCCTCCCGCCCCGCGCCGCCGCCTCGCCGCGTGACCGTAGGGCGCGGCCGGGGTCGGTTCCGGGAGGTGGCGGGCTTCGCCGATCGCCCGCGTCTTTCGAGTGGGGGGTTGGCAGGGACTCGCGTGCCTGAGCGCAGCGGCTGAGCGGTTGTCCGCGGTGCGGCGTACGCTGGAGACCCCCGGGTTGCCTCGCAGTCCGGGTGTTTCGCGTTGCCTCTGGCTGAGAGAAGTAGATGAGCCTGACCGGCCTGCTCGACATCGTCGCCTCCGACCCGGCGCTCGCCGAGGCCGGGGAAGCCGCACTCGCCGGGGATCGGCGGCACCTGGATCTCGTCGGTCCGCCGGCCGCCCGGCCCTTCGCGATCGCTGCGCTGGCGCGCGCCCTCGCGCAGAAGACGAAGGGGGAGCGCGGGCGTCCCGTCCTCGCCGTCACGGCCACCGGCCGTGAGGCGGAGGATCTCGCCGCCGCGCTTGCGTCCCTGCTGCCGCCCGACAGCGTCGCCGAGTTCCCCGCCTGGGAGACGCTTCCGCACGAGCGGCTCTCCCCGCGCTCGGACACCGTCGGCCGCCGTATCGCCGTGCTGCGGCGGATCGCGCACCCGGCCGCCGACGACCCGGCGGCCGGGCCGCTGCAGGTGGTCGTCGCGCCCGTGCGCAGCGTGCTGCAACCGCAGGTCAAGGGCCTGGCCGAGCTGGAGCCCGTCAGCCTGCGGCAGCGCCAGGAGGTGGACCTCGACGACATCGTCGAGCGTCTCGCCGCCGCCGCGTACCAGCGCGTGGAGCTGGTGGAGAAGCGCGGCGAGTTCGCCGTGCGCGGCGGGATCCTGGACGTCTTCCCGCCCACCGAGGAGCACCCGCTGCGCGTGGAGTTCTGGGGCGACGAGGTCGAGGAGATCCGCTACTTCAAGGTCGCCGACCAGCGCTCGCTGGAGATCGCGCAGCACGGTCTGTGGGCACCGCCCTGCCGCGAGCTCCTGCTGACGGACGAGGTGCGTGCCCGCGCCGCCGAGCTGGCCGCCGAGCACCCGGAACTGAGCGAGATCCTGGACAAGATCGCCCAGGGCATCGCCGTCGAGGGCATGGAGTCCCTCGCGCCGGTCCTGGTCGACGACATGGAACTGCTGATGGACGTGCTGCCGCTGGGCAGCGTCGCCGTCGTCTGCGACCCGGAGCGCGTGCGCACCCGCGCCGCCGACCTGGTCGCCACCAGCGCCGAGTTCCTGCAGGCCTCCTGGGTCGCCGCCGCCTCCGGCGGCAAGGCGCCGCTGGACGTGGGCGCGGCCTCGCTCTGGTCGCTGGCCGACGTGCGTGAGCATGCCGCCGAGATCAGCCTGCCTTGGTGGTCCGTCAGCCCGTTCGCCGCCGACGAGGAGGAGGCGACCGGACCGGACGTGCTGCACCTGGGCATGCACCCGGTCGAGGCGTACCGCGGCGACACCGCCCGCGCGATCGCGGACTGCAAGGGGCGCCTCGCCGAGGGCTGGCGGGTCGTGCTGGTGACGGAGGGGCAGGGCCCGGCCTCGCGCATCGTCGAGATGCTCGGCGGCGAGGGCATCGGCGCCCGGCTCACCCCGGACCTGACCACCGCGCCCGACGCGGACGTCATCCAAGTCGCCTGCGGCGCGATCGAGAACGGGCTGGTCCACGAGGGCCTCAAGCTCTGCGTGATCACCGAGACGGACCTGTCCGGCCAGAAGTCCTCCACCAAGGACATGCGCCGGATGCCCTCGCGGCGCCGCAACGCCATCGACCCCTTGGCGCTCAAGGCCGGCGACTACGTCGTCCACGAGGCGCACGGCGTCGGCCGCTACATCGAGATGGTGCAGCGCACCGTCCAGGGCGCGACGCGCGAGTACCTGGTGCTGGAGTACGCGCCCGCCAAGCGCGGTCAGCCCGGCGACCGGCTCTTCGTGCCGACCGACCAGCTGGAGCAGGTCACCAAGTACGTCGGCGGCGAGGCCCCGACGCTGCACCGGCTCGGCGGCGCGGACTGGACCAAGACCAAGGCGCGCGCGAAGAAGGCGGTCAAGGAGATCGCCGCCGACCTGATCAAGCTCTACTCGGCGCGTATGGCCTCGCCCGGCCACGCCTTCGGCTCGGACACCCCGTGGCAGCGAGAACTGGAGGACGCCTTCCCCTACGCGGAGACGCCCGACCAGCTCTCGACCATCGCCGAGGTCAAGGAGGACATGGAGAAGTCGGTCCCGATGGACCGTCTGATCTGCGGCGACGTCGGCTACGGCAAGACCGAGATCGCGGTGCGGGCGGCCTTCAAGGCCGTGCAGGACGGCAAGCAGGTGGCCGTGCTGGTGCCGACGACGCTGCTGGTGCAGCAGCACTTCTCGACCTTTGCCGAGCGCTACGCCAACTTCCCCGTCGTGGTGAAGCCGCTGTCCCGGTTCCAGACGGACTCCGAGGCGAAGGCCGTGCTGGAGGGCCTGCGCGAGGGCAGCGTCGACGTCGTCATCGGCACGCACCGGCTCTTCTCGAACGAGACGAAGTTCAAGGACCTCGGGCTGGTCATCGTCGACGAGGAGCAGCGGTTCGGCGTCGAGCACAAGGAGCAGCTGAAGAAGCTGCGTGCCAACGTGGACGTGCTGACCATGTCCGCCACGCCGATCCCGCGCACCCTGGAGATGGCGGTCACCGGCATCCGGGAGATGTCGACGATCACCACCCCGCCGGAGGAACGGCACCCGGTGCTGACCTTCGTCGGCCCGTACGAGGAGAAGCAGATCGCCGCCGCGATCCGGCGTGAACTGCTGCGCGAGGGCCAGGTCTTCTACATCCACAACCGGGTGGAGTCGATCGACAAGGCCGCCGCGAAGCTGAAGGAGCTGGTCCCCGAGGCGCGGGTGGCCACGGCGCACGGGCAGATGGGCGAGCAGCAGCTGGAGAAGGTCGTCGTCGACTTCTGGGAGAAGGAGTTCGACGTCCTGGTCTCCACCACGATCGTGGAGTCGGGCATCGACATCTCCAACGCCAACACGCTCATCGTCGAACGCGGCGACACCTTCGGCCTGTCGCAACTGCACCAGCTGCGCGGACGCGTCGGCCGTGGCCGTGAACGCGGCTACGCCTACATGCTGTACCCGCCGGAGAAGCCGCTGACCGAGACCGCGCACGAGCGGCTGGCGACCATCGCCCAGCACACCGAGATGGGTGCCGGCATGTACGTCGCGATGAAGGACCTGGAGATCCGCGGCGCGGGCAACCTGCTCGGCGGCGAGCAGTCCGGCCACATCGCGGGCGTCGGCTTCGACCTCTACATGCGCATGGTCGGCGAGGCGGTCGCGGAGTTCCGCGAGATGCTGGAGAGCGGCGGCGCCGCGCCGGAGGAGGAGCCGCTCGAGGTCAAGATCGAGCTGCCGGTCGACGCGCACGTCCCGCACGACTACGCCCCGGGCGAGCGGCTGCGCCTCCAGGCGTACCGGTCCATCGCGGCGGTGAACTCCGAGGAGGACATCGCGCAGGTCCGGGCCGAGCTGACGGACCGTTACGGCAAGCTGCCGGAGCCGGTGGAGAACCTGCTGATGGTGGCCGGACTGCGGCTGTTCGCCCGGCGGTGCGGGATCTCCGACATCACCCTGCAGGGGCAGTTCATCCGCTTCGGCCCGATGGAGCTCCGGGAGTCGCAGGAGCTGCGGCTGAACCGCCTGTACCCGCGCAGCCAGGTGAAGTCGGCGACGAAGCTGGTTCTGGTCCCGAGGCCGGCGACCGCGCGGATCGGCGGCAAGCCCGTTGTCGGGCGTGAACTGCTCAGCTGGTGCGTGGAGTTCCTGTCGGCGATGTTCAGCTGACATCCAGGGGCGTGGGGCTGGGCCGGTATGCGGCTCAGCCC
>NZ_BBPP01000002.1:116907-178844 GCF_000787835.1 Streptacidiphilus melanogenes | reverse complement strand
GGGCTGGGCCGGTATGCGGCTCAGCCCCACGCCCCTCAGGTGGGGCCCGGCCGGGTTCACACGTTCCACTGGCCGGTCTGGTCGGCGAAGCCGCTGTCCAGGCCGAACTGGATCTGGGTGATCTTGGCGTTGCTCGGGACCTGGAAGGTGATGAACCCCAGGCCCGTCGCTCCCGGCGAGAGGTTCACGGTGGCCGGGAAGCTCGTGCCGGCCTTGGTGTCGCTGACGTCCGCGTCGTAGGACTGGCCCTGGCTGTCGACCAGCTTCGCGCCGTTGGACGGGGAGTCGCTGTAGGCCTTGCTGCCGGTGTCCTTGATCCGGAACTGGACGGCGAAGAAGCGCTTGCCGGAGTCCGGGGTGGTGTAGTCGTCCGCGCCGGCCGGGTTGTCCACGATCTTCACAACGGTGACGTCCGCCGAGGTGTCCATTCCCTTGAGCGCGATGGTGTCGCCGACCTTCGCCGCCTTCGAGGAGCTCTGGCCGCTTGAGGCGGCCTTCGTGCCGGTTGCGGTCGTGGGCTTGGCGCCGGTCGTGACCGAGCTGCCGGACGTCGGGTTGCACGCCGCGGTGCCGGCGACGAGGAGCGCGCCCAGGGCGACGGCGAGAGCGGTGCGACGCGAGCGGTGGATGGTGCGCGACATGGCAAACCCCCTGTGAGTCGATCCGTCCGGCGAGTGCCGGGCTGATGAGTACACAGAAGCAGATTGCTGTGAACCGAGTCAACATAAGCTACGGAAAATACGATGTTCACACTGTGAATCGACACGTCATACGTCGCGGGTATGCTCCTGTGCACGGCCCGACCGCAGGCGCGCTCGGGTGGTCGGCACCGGAAGGGGAGCAACCGATGACCGAGCAGTCGAACCAGATCACCGCCGCCGAGATCGCCCGGCTCGCGGGCGTCGGACGCGCCGCCGTGAGCAACTGGCGCCGCCGCCATGCCGACTTCCCCAAACCCGTCGGCGGCACCGAGGCCAGCCCCGCCTTCGCTCTCGCGGATGTCGAGCAGTGGTTGCTCGGCCAGGGCAAACTCGCCGAGCTTCCGCTGCGCGAGCGCGTGTGGCAGCAGGTGTCCGCGCAGCCCGAGGGGGTCGTGCCGACCCTGGTCCAGATCGGCTCCGTGCTGCTGCTCGTCCGGGACCACCCGGACCTCGGGTCGGGACTGACCGACGAGACGGACACCCAGCTCGCCGAGATGCTGCCTGGTCTGCTCGATCACGCCCTGGACTACCGCCTCGGCCAGGACCGGCCGGTTCACACGCCCGGCAGCCGTGAGCTCCTCCCCCTGCTGCCGCTGCTGCGAGCCGTTGTCGAGCTGGCGGCCGAGCTGGGCGCACGGCAGACCTACGAGTTCCTGCTCGGCCGTTACCTCGACGCGAACCCGCGACTGTTCACGCTCACGCCGCAGGCCCTCGCCGAGCTCATGACGAGCCTGGCCGGCGTCGACCCGCGACCCGCGGACACCGGCCCCGACTCGCGTTCGCCACGCACGGGTGCGCCGACCGTCCTCGACCCTGCCGTCGGGACCGGGGGGCTGCTCCGGGCCGCCGCCCTGCCGCCGGCGCGACCCGCCGCGCTCCACGCCGTGGACGCCGACCGGGGCCAGGTCGCTCTCGCCGCGCTGCGGCTCGCGCTGGAGTCCGAGGCCGAGGTGCGCGCCGCCGCGGCGGACGGGCTGCGCGCCGACCCATTCCCGGAGCTGCGCGCCGACGCCGTGCTGTGCCATCCGCCCTACAACGAGCGGGACTGGGGATACGACGAGCTCTCCTACGACGCACGCTGGGAGTACGGCCTGCCGCCCCGCGTCGAGTCGGAGCTGGCCTGGGTCCAGTACGCGCTGTCCCGGCTGCGGGACGGCGGCACCGCCGTCCTGCTGCTCCCGCCCGCCGTCGCCTCCCGCCGGTCCGGCCGCCGGATCCGCGCCGAACTGCTGCGGCGCGGCGCGCTGCGGGCGGTCGTCGCCCTGCCCACCGGCGTGGCGCCGCCGCAGAGCGTTCCCCTGCACCTCTGGGTGCTGCGGCGCCCCGGCGCCGACGCCTCCGGCCCCGCCGGGCCCGAACTGCTGCTCCTCGACGCGTCCGCGATCCCCGCCGTCGGCTCCGGTGACCGGGTCGACTGGCCGCTGCTGCGGAGCACGGTGCTGGACGCCTGGCACCAGTTCGACCACGGGCGCGGGGCGGCCGTGCCCGCCCACGAGAGCGTCGCCCGTGCCGTCCCGGTACTCGAACTGCTCGACGACGACGTGGACGTGACGCCCGCCCGGCACCTCCTCTCCGGCGCGGCAGGGCCCGGTGGGCTCGCCGAACTGGGCGAGATCCACCAGACCTTGACCGAAACGCTGCGCCGCACCGCCGAGTTGACGCCACCGGCGCCGCCCGCGCAGCCGGCCGCCGGGACCGCGACGCCGCGCTGGACCACCACGACGGTCGGCGAACTCGCCCGCACCGGCGCACTGGTGATGCGCTCCGGCGGTGTCGGCGCGGTCGCCGGCGACGTTCGCGTCCTCACCGACCAGGACGTGCTCGGCGGCTCCGAACCGACCGGCGCCGCCGGTTCGCTCAGCGGTGACCCCGAGGAGGAGCCGGTCCTGCTGCGTGAGGGCGACGTGGTGGTCCCGGTGCTCGGCGGCGGCAGCGTCGCCCGGGTCGTCGGCCCCGCGGGCGCGGGCGCGGCCCTCGGCCGGAACCTGCAGCTGCTGCGTCCCGAAGCGGCCGTGCTGGACTCCTGGTTCCTTGCCGGGTTCCTGCGCGGCAGCGCCAACGCCCGTCAGGCCAGCAGCTACGCCTCCACGGCGGCGCGTCTGGACGTGCGCAGGCTCCAGCTGCCACGGCTTCCGCTCGCGGAGCAGCGTCGCTACGGCGCGTCCTTCCGGGACCTGGCCGCCTTCGAGGAGGCCCTGCAGCGGGCGGGCCGCCTCGGCGACCGGCTGGTCCGCGGCCTGCACGACGCGTTCACGGACGGGGCGCTGGCGGCGCCGCCGTCCGGCGACTGAGGTCCGCGCTGCGGGTCGGGTGATTCGAACACGCCTGTCCCTGCGGGTCGATACGCTCTGACCGTCGACGCAGGTCCTTCACCAGGAGCACACATGTACGGCCCGCCCCCGGTTATCGGTCATGTGCCGCCCCCGGGGCGGCGCGTGACGGCGTGGCGGGTCGTCGGATGGGTGCTGTTGGCGGGCTGTCTGATCGGCGGCGTCGGGCTGATCGCCTGCGTCCCGCTGACGGTGCTCGCCGTGCGCAACCGGACCCGCCGTGACGCCGCGCTCGCGCTGGCGACGCTGGCCTTCGCCGTGCTCGCCTGTGTGGTGACGACCCAGACCCGCGACCCCAACCATCCCGGCCCGCTGGCCGCGGCCGTCTCCATGGGTCTTCTGGTCCAGGGCGTTGCCACGACGGTCTACTACATCCACTGCGACCGGCGGCGGCGGACGGACGGCCCGCAAGCCCCCGCCTTCCCGGGGCCCGGGCCGATCCACGCACCCCTGCCCTACCAGGTCGGTGAGCCGTTCCGGGGCGGCGATTCGTACCGGGGCGGCCGGCCGTACCAGGCCGACCAGCCCTACCGGACAGGTCAGCCGAACCAGCCCTTGCCGCCGTACGGTGTGCAGCCGCCCGTCGCCGACGCGGTGCCACCGGGGCCGGTGGAGGCGTCGCTGCCGACGGTGGCGTTCCCGGCCGCGCCGATGCCGGTGCAGCCGGACCGACTCGGGCAGGTTCGCGCCGAGTTGGACGAGCTGAGCGACTACCTCCGCAAGGAGCAGGGCAGTTGAACGGTCGCGTCATCGCGGACCGGTACACCATCGGGTCGCTCATCAGTCAGGGCGGCATGGGCCAGGTCTGGAAGGCCTACGACGAACGCCTCGGGCGCCCGGTGGCCGTCAAGCTGCTGCGCCCCGACCGGCTGCACGGCGACGGCGCGGAGGAACTCCGCCGTCGCTTCCTGCGCGAGGCACAGGTGACCGCGCGGGTGGACCACCCCGGCCTGGTGACCGTGCACGACCTCGGCGCCGACGGCGAGGACCTCTACCTCGTCATGCAGTACCTCGACGGCGCGGACCTGGCCGACCACCTGGCCGAGCACGACCTGTACCCGTGGACGTGGGCGGTCGCCGTCGGCGCCCAGCTCTGCGCGATCCTCGCCGCCGTGCACGCGGTTCCGGTGGTGCACCGTGACCTGAAGCCGCGCAACGTCGTCGTCCGCCCCGACGGCACCGTCACCGTCCTCGACCTCGGCATCGCCTCGGTGCTCGACTCCGACACCACACGGCTGACCCGCACCGGGGCCGTCATCGGCAGCCCCGCGTACATGGCCCCCGAGCAGGCCCTCGGCGGCGTCGTCGGGCCGCGCACCGACCTCTATGCCCTCGGCGTCGTCCTGCACGAGCTCATCGGCGGCAACGTCCCCTTCACCGCGCCCACCGATCTGGGCGTGCTGCACCGGCACGTCTACGACCCGCCGCAGCCACTGCGCGCGCTGCGGCCCGAGGTTCCGCCGCAGCTGGAGTCCCTGGTGCTGCGCCTGCTCGCCAAGGACCAGGGGGACCGCCCCGCGAGTGCGGCGGTGGTGCACCGTGAGCTGCTCGCCCTGCTGCCGCCGGCGTCGACGGGTGCACGGCCGAGCCCGCAGTTCGACCCGACGCGCCCCTTCCTGCGGCCCTGCTCCCCCTGGCCCGAGACCGGGACGAGCCCGCAGCCGCGGGCGACGGCACGGCCGCAGGCGTTCGACCTCGCCGACGAGGTCGAACGGGTGAAGCGCCTCCTCGACGCGGGCCAGGCCACCCAGGCCGTCGACGTCCTCGGCGGCCTGCTCCCTGCAGTCGCCGCGGAGCAGGGCGAGGCGTCGCCGGTCGCGCGGGTGCTGCGCAAGCAGTACGCCCAGACCCTCCTCGGCGTCGGCGAGTACGCCCGCGCGTTGCCGGAGCTGCGCCGCCTGGCCGAGGACCGCATCCGCGAGGCGGGCCCGGCGGACCCGCAGGCACTGCAGTTCCGCTACGAGGCCGGGCAGTGCCTGGAGCAGCTCGGCGAGTACGCCTCGGCGCTGGGGGAGTACCAGGCGGTCCTCGCCTACGCGGAGAACCCCTACGCCGGCATGAACCTGCGGCAGAGCCTGGAGATCCGCCGCCGCGAGGCCCAGATGCGCCTCGCCCTCGGCGACCGCACAGGAGCCCGCCAGGCGCTGTCCGCCCTGCTGCCGCAGGCCGAGCAGCTGCACGGCCGGGGACACCCGTTCACAGAGGAGATCCGCGGGACGCTGTCCCGGCTGTGAACCCGCCCGTCACGCCCCGGGGCCTCTGGCCGTGCTCACGGAGGGCTCCGCCTGGATCCGCCTGCCGACAGGGCCGCCGCCTGCCGCCCGCTGCCAGGCCCGCGACCGGCGTCGGCCGCGTTCTGCGCACCGCGCATTCCCCACCGCGCAAAAGGGACCGATAGGCTCGAAGCATGTTCCTCGGACTCGTCATGGCCCTGGTGGCCGCGCTCTGTTTCGGTTCGGCCATGGTGCTGCAGGCGCTCGGCGCCCAGGCCCACTCGCCGGCCGGCTCGGGCGGCGGCCTGCTCGGGACGGTCCGGGCGATGGTGAACGTGCCGTTCGTCTGCGGGCTGGCGCTGGACCTGCTGGGATTCGTCGCCCAGCTGATCGCACTGCGGTCGCTGCCGCTCTACGTCGTACAGGCCGCGCTCGCGGGTGCGCTCGCGGTGACGGCGGTGCTCGGCGCGGCCGTCCTGCGGCTGCGGTTGGGGAGGGCCGAGTGGGCCGGCGTCGTCGGCGTCTGCCTCGGGCTCGCGCTGCTGGGGGCGACCGCGGGCAAGGAGGGTGACAAGCACCCGGGCACGGCGCTGCACTGGATCATGCTGGCCGCCGTCGTGGTGATCGCGGCCGGAGGCGCGGTGGCATGGCGGCTGAAGGAACCCGCCCGTGCCGCGGTGATGGGGACGCTCTGCGGCCTGGGCTTCGGTGTTGTCGGGCTCTCCGTCCGCCTGCTGCCGGCCGTGCACGGCATGGACCTGATGCCGCTGCTGAAGGACCCGGCCACCTATGCGCTGCTCGGCGGGGGCGCGGTCGCGTTTGTCTTCATGACGGAGGGCGTGCGCGGCGGCAAGGTGACGACCGCGACGGCTGCGATGGTGCTCGGCGAGACGGCGCTGCCCGCGCTGCTGGGCGTGATCCTGCTCGGGGACCGCACCCGTCCCGGGCTGCTCTGGCTGGCGCTGCTCGGCTTCGCCATCGCGGTGGCCGGAGCGCTCGCCCTCGCCCGCTTCGGGGAGGTCGCCCCGCCGGACGCGCACGGCACCGAAGGCGCAGCGATCGCCGAAGCCGCCGCGCCCGAGGCCGCGGTGGCCGGGACTGCCGTGGCCGGGACCGCCGTGGCCGAAACTGCCGTGACCGCGTCCGATCCGGCCACCGTCGCCGAGATGACGGCGGCCAACGAGGCGCGGGAGCGCCAGCGACACTGATCCGGCCGTCGGACGGGCAAGCCCGGCACTCTTGGCGTGCCCTCTGGTGTGGGCGTCGCCCGCATGGCACCGTGATCTGCGGCACACGCATCGGACGCATCGGACGGACCGTCAGTCGCAGGAGGCCCCGTGAACCGCACCCGCACCGCCCTGTTCGCGTTGCTCGCCATGCTCGCCGCACCGGCGCTCGCCGCCTGTTCCGGGAGCGGGAACGCGGGCACGGTTCACACCGGCGCGGCGGCGGTCGTCGGAGGCCAGCGGATCAGCATCGCCACCGTCGAGGACCAGGTCACCTCCTTCCGCGACGCCGCGCCCGCGCAGGGCAGCGGCAGTGGTGCCACCAGGACGTTCGGCCAGGACTCGGCGGGGATGCCCGCCAACGTGCTCGGCTTCCTCATCCAGGAGCAGGTGGTCCAGTCGGCGCTGGCCCAGAAGCACCTGACCGTCTCGGCCACCGACGTCTCCGGCATGGAGGCGCCGGCACTGAAGAGCGCCGGCAGCCAGACACAGCTGACGGCCGACTTCGTCAACCAGATCGGCCTGCCGCCGGAGGACCTGGAGCCGTACTTCCGCTGGCAGGCGGGTGTGAAGGCGCTGATGGGCAGCGTCGGCGGGGACAGCGCCAAGCTGATCGGGCTGCTGCAGCCGGTGGCCGCGGACCTGAGGATCTCCGTCAACCCGCGCTACGGCAGTTGGGACACGACCAACCTGACCCTGGGCAACAGTGCCCAGCCGTGGATCAAGCAGGTGTCGCAGGACAACGCGGGGTAGGTTTCCCTGTGTGTCCCCAAGCGATTCACACCAGTCCGATTCCCAGCAGTCCGGTTCCCAGCAAGCCGGTTCGGAGCGCGACGACCTTTCCGTCGGCTCCGGACGGCTGGTGCTGCTGAGCACCACGCACCGGGTCGCACCGGGCCTGCTCTCCGGCCCGGCCTGGCAGGTGCTGCGCACGGCCGACCGGGTGCTCGCCGGCGATCCCGCCCATCCGCTGCTCGCGCCGCTCGCCCAGAGCGGGATCGCGGCGGAGGTGCTGGACGTCCCCTTCTATGCCCGGGCCCGCACGCTGGCCGAGGCGGCGTCGGACGCGGTCGTGGTCTGGTTGGTCGGCCCGGACGGTGACCCGGGGCTCACCGACGCCCTCGCGCGCTTCGCGGTCGAGGGCGCGGAGGCCCCGGGCGTGGTCGTGCCCGAGCTCGAGCTGCTGCCCGGCTCCTACGACCTGCCGGGCGCCCGTCTGCTCGACCTGGTCACGGTGATGGACCGGCTCCGCTCGCCCGGCGGTTGTCCGTGGGACGCCCAGCAGACCCACGAGTCGCTGGTGAAGTACCTGGTCGAGGAGTCCTTCGAACTGGTCGAGGCGATCGAGGAGGATGATCGGGCGACGCTGCGCGAGGAGCTCGGCGACGTGCTGCTCCAGGTCTTCTTCCACTCCCGCATCGCGCAGGAGCACGCCACCGACCCCTTCTCGATCGACGACGTGGCCGGGGCCATCGTCGACAAGCTGATCTACCGTCACCCGCACGTCTTCGGCGACCGGGACGCCGACACGGCCGAGCAGGTCGAGGCCAACTGGGAGGAGCTGAAGGCGGCGGAGAAGCAGCGTGAGTCCGCCACCGACGGAGTCCCGCTCGGCCAGCCGTCGCTGGCCCTGGCCGCCAAGCTCCACTCCCGGGCGCACAAGGCCGGGGTGAGCGTCGCTCTGCCGGATGCGGAGGAGTCGGATTTCGGCGCGCGGCTGCTGCGCCTGGCCGCCGAAGCGCAGGACGCGGGCGTGGACCCGGAGGCCGCGCTGCGCGCGGCGGCGCGGGCCTACCGTGACGCGATCCGCACGGCGGAGTCGGGCCAGGAGAACTGATGCGGCTTCAGCGCGAGCACCCGTGGCCCGCGACGGAGGCCGAGGCGCTCGCCGTGCAGGCGGAGCTGCGCCCGCTGGTCCGCGCCGTCCCGCTGCCGCGCCCGCCGCGCCTGATCGCCGGGCTCGACGTGGCGTACGTGGGCGCACACGGTGCGGCGGACGACCGGGTCGCGGCGGCCGTCGTGGTGCTGGACGCAGCGACGCTGGAACCGGTCGAGCGGGCCACGGCCGTCGGCACGGCGGGATTCCCTTACGTGCCCGGGCTCTTCGCGTTCCGCGAGCTCCCGGTGCTGATCCGCGCGCTGGAGCGGCTCACCACCGTCCCCGACGTGCTGCTCTGCGACGGCCAGGGTTTCGCTCACCCGCGTCGCTTCGGCCTCGCCTGCCACCTCGGCGTGCTCACGGGCGTGCCGACGCTCGGCGTCGCGAAGACGCCGCTGCTGGGGGAGTGGACCGAGCCGCGCGCGGAGCGGGGTGCGACGTCCGACGTCCGCGACCGGGGCGAGGTCGTCGCCCGGGTGCTGCGTACGCAGTCCGGCGTCAAGCCGGTGACGGTCTCGGTCGGCCACCTCGTCGACCTGGACGACGCGACGCGCGTGGTGCTGGACGCCGCGCCCCGCTTCCGCCTCCCGGAGACGACCCGCCTGGCCGACCGCCTCTGCCGGGATGCGGTGGCGACGGTCGGCCGGCCGACGGTGTGAACCCCTGAACCCCCAGACGCCCGAACCCCCGTTCCCCCGAACGGGGGTTCGTCACACCCTCCCCCTCTTGTCCGTGGGTCGGCGGCATGGTGGCATCGGCCCATGACGCCCACCCCCACCGCCCCCGCCCGCTGGGGCCTCACCTTCCCCCTCGACGGCATTCCGCTGGCAGCCCAGCGCGCGCTCGTGGAGTCGCTGCCGGATCTCGGCTTCACCGACCTGTGGTCGATGGAGACGGCCGGCGCGGACGCGTTCACCCCGCTGGCCCTGGCCTCCGTCTGGGCGCCGCAGTTGCGTCTCGGGACCGCGATCGTGCCGGTGCACACGCGCGGCCCGGCGTTGCTGGCGATGCAGGCCGCCGCGCTGGCCGAGGCGGCGCCGGGACGGTTCCAGCTGGGTATCGGGGCGTCCTCGCCGGTCATCGTCCACGACTGGAACGCCATCCCGTTCGATGAGCCGTTCCGGCGCAGCCGCGACGTGCTGCGGTTCCTGCGGGCCGCGTTCACGGGGCAGCCGGTGTCGGAGGAGTTCACGACGTTCTCGGTGCGCAGGTTCCGGTTGGACCGTGTACCGGCGCACACCCCGCCGGTGCTGCTGGCCGCGCTGCGGCCGGGGATGCTGAAGCTCGCCGCCCGCGAGGCGGACGGGACGATCCTCAACTGGCTGGCACCGGAGGACGTGCGGACGGCGCGTGCCGTCTTCGACGCGGAGGCCGGGCCGGACCACGGCAAGGAGGTCGTGGCCCGGATCTTCGTCTGCCCGACCGAGGACGTGGACTACGCCCGCACACTCGGCCGCCGGCTGATCGCCGCCTATCTGACCGTCCCCGCCTACGCGGAGTTCCACCGCTGGCTCGGGCGCGGGGACGTGTTGGAGCCGCTCTGGAAGAACTGGGCGGCGGGTGACCGGAAGACCGCCGCCGCCTCGGTGCCCGACGAGGTCGTGGACGCGCTGATCGTGCACGGCTCGCCGGAGCGCTGCCGGGAGCGGATCACCGCCTATGTCGAGAACGGCGTGACGGTGCCCGTCCCGGCGTTGCTGCCCACGCCGGACCAGGGCCCACGCGCCCTGGCCGCGGCGGTGAAGGCGGTCAGTCCGAGCTGAGCGCCGAGTCGGAGCTGAGCGCGGGCGTCGGTGCCTCCTCGGCCGCCTCGGCGCGGTCCTCCGCGGAGATCCGCTCCTTGGGGCGGAGCACCACCAGGTAGACCACGCCGAGCGCGGGCAGCGCAGTCGGAACCGCGGGACAGGCCGAACAGGCACTAGAGGTCGCCGAGGCCGTCGGCGGGCTGCTGGAGTCCGTCTTCGCGGCCGTCGAGCGGGCGCGCCGCTCCGTCACCGCCCTGCTGCGCGAGACCCCTTCGCCCGCGACCGCGGACCTGGCCCGTCTCGCCCCCGGCTTCCGCGCGGAGCTGGGCGGACTCGTCGTGGGCGTGGGCTTCGTCGCCGCCCCCGGTCTGCTGACGGATGTGCCGGCCTGGCTGGAATGGTGGCAACTGCGCCCGGACGGCCGGGTCCAGCCCCTGCTGTTGGACCTCGACCCGGCGACCTCCGCCTACAGCGACTACACCCACTGGGACTGGTACGCGCTTCCGCGGGACTCCGGCCGCCGCGCGATCTCCGGTCCCTACGTGGACTACCTGTGCACCGACGAGTACAGCCTGACCCTCGCCGCGCCGGTTCACGGCCCCGACGGCGCCTTCGCCGGCGTCGTGGCGGCGGACGTCTACCTCCGCCACTTCGACGCGGTCGCCGTCCCGGCGCTGCGGGCCCTCGGACGCCCGGCCTTCCTCGTGAACCCGCGCGGGCGCGTCGTCGCCTCCACGACGGCCGCCCGTCTGGCCGGGGATCTCGTCCGCGACCTTGACGGCTCCGTGGTCCACCCCTGCAGCGGGATCCCGCTCCGCCTGGTCACACCGACCGGCTGAACCGCCGTCCCTCAGCCGGCGGCGACCTCCGCCAGCACGCGTGCTGTCGCGTCGGGGCGCGAGAACATCGGCCAGTGACCCGTGGGCAGCTCCAGCAGGTCCCATTCCGGCCCGCCCAGCGAGGCGAACCATGGGTGCCCGGCGGCGATGAGCGTGCGGACCTGGTCGAGCGGGAACGAGCAGGAGACCAGCGTCTTCGGCAGCCGGTCGGCCGCCCCGGTGAGCCGCAGCGGCTGGTGCAGTGTGCCGGCCGGCTGGTCGGTGGCGCGCTCGCGCATGTGTGCCCGCTCTGCCGGGCCCAGTCCGGCCAGGCTCGCGCCGGCCTCCGCCAACTCCTCGAACGTCGGCATGGGCAGCCGCCAGCCGTCCACCACCGGTTGCCGCACCGCCCCGGGGTTCAGCTCGGCCAGCGTGGCGCCGTTCGGCAGCGGGCCGCTGTCCAGGTAGACCACCCGGCGGACCCGCTCCGGCACCCGGTCGGCGGCGCCGGTCACCGCGCCCATGCCGCCGCTGTGGGCGACCAGTACCACCTCGCGCAGGTCCTCCTCGGTCACCAGGCGGGTGAGGTCCGCGACATGGGTCTCCAGATCCACCTGCGGGCCGCCCTCCGCGGCGCGTTCCGCCAGCCCGGTCAGCGTCACCGGACGGACGGTGTGCCCGGCCGCGCGCAGCGGCTCCGCCACCGTGTCCCAGGCCCAGGCGCCCAACCAGAAACCGGGAACAAGTACGAACGCGCTCATGGTCGACGGCCTCCTCGCCCGCCCGGCGCCATCCGCGCCGGCGCACCTTCGACCGTAGGGGCGAAGCAGGACAACCGCCGTCCTACATCGCCGTCACCACTCGGATGATGGCGGCGAACAACGGCGGCCAACGACGGCGGTGAACGACGGCGAGGCCGCCGCGAGGCCGCCGCGAGGCCGTCCGGGCTCAGGCGCCCAGCTGCGGGAGCGTGGCGACGGTCTTGCGCATGCCCGTCAGCCACGCGTCGCGGTCCGCGGTGCGGTGCCGCTCGTAGGTCGCGACCTCCTCGTGCGGGAGGATCAGGAAGCGCTCGTCGGCCAGGCCGCGGACCACCGCGTCCGCCACGTCCTCGGGCTCGATCAGCTTGCCGAAAGCCGTCAGGACCGCGCGGACGTCGTCGCGCGCGGTCATCGCGCTGTGGACGCCCTGCGGGCACAGCGCGCTGACGCGGATGCCCTGGGAGCCGTAGGTGACGGCCAGCCACTCGGCGAAGGCGACCGCGGCGTGCTTGGTGGCCGTGTAGGCCGCGTCGCCGGGCATCTGCAGCAGGCCTGCCGCGCTGGCGGTGTTCAGCAGGTAGCCGTGGCCCCGCTTCAGCATCCCGGGCAGCACGGCGCGCGCAGCGTAGACGTGGGCCATCACGTTGATGTCCCAGTTGGCCTGCCAGACCGCGTCGGGGGCCTCGATGCCCGCGCCGCTGCCGATGCCGGCGTTGCTGCAGAACAGGTCGACGGGGCCGAGGTGCTTCTCGGCGGTGTCGACGAGCGCGCGGACGTCGCTCTCGCGCGAGACGTCGCTGGCCACCCCGACCGTGTGGCAGCCGGCCCGGTCCAGCTCCTCGGCCAGGTCCTCGACCTTGCCGCCGTCGAGATCCGCGAGCAGCAGGCCGCGCGCGCCCTCCGCGGCGAACCGCCGCGCCAGCGCCGCGCCGATGCCGCCGGCCGCGCCCGTGATGACGACGACAGCGCCCTTCAGCTCCATGCCCCGAACCCCTTTTCCCGCGCCTCGTCGCGCGTCACGTACCGGACCCCCGCACGGTCCGATCGCTGCGGGCGATCGTAAGCTCACTACCCGTGGGTTCGACAGTGTGTCTCTGCCCACCTTGCCGAACGGTTAACGTCGGGGCGTGCACGATGTCTCCCCGCCTCCGCTTTTCACGCATCACTTCGCAGCGAATCCTTACCCCGCCTACGCCTGGCTGCGGGAACACGCGCCGGTGCGCTGGACGACGCTGCCGAGCGGTGTCGACGCCTGGTTGGTGACCCGGTACACGGACGCGCGCCAGGCGCTGGCGGACACGCGGCTGAGCAAGAATCCGGCCAAGCACAGCCTGCAGGCCCACCGCAGCGGGCGCGTCGGCATCCCGGGCGAGCGCAGCGCGGACCTGATGACGCACCTGCTCAACATCGACCCGCCGGACCACACGCGGCTGCGCCGCCTGGTGTCGAAGGCGTTCACACCGCGCCGGGTCGCCGAGTTCGAGCCGCGTGTGCGGGAGATCACAGACAGGCTGATCGACGGCTTCGCGCAGCGCGGCACCGCCGACCTGATCCACGAGTTCGCCTTCCCGCTGCCGATCTACGCGATCTGCGACCTGCTGGGTGTGCCGCCCGAGGACCAGGACGACTTCCGCGACTGGGCGGGCATGATGATCCACCACGGGCAGTCGCCGCGCGGCGGCGTCGGCCGCGCGGTGAAGAAGATGCGCGGCTACCTCGCCGAGCTGATCCACCGCAAGCGCGCCGACCTCGGCGAGGACCTGATCTCCGGCCTGATCCGGGCCAGTGACCACGGCGAGCACCTGACCGAGAACGAGGCCGCGGCGATGGCCTTCATCCTGCTCTTCGCCGGCTTCGAGACCACCGTCAACCTCATCGGCAACGGCATGTTCGCGCTGCTCACCCACCCCGAGCAGCGGGCGGCGCTGCAGGCGTCCCTGGCCCTCGGCGAGACCGCGCCGCTGGAGTCCGCTGTCGAGGAGCTGCTGCGCTTCGACGGCCCGGTCGAGATCGCCACCTGGCGCTTCGCCACCGAGCCGCTGACCATCGGCGGTCAGGACATCGCCCCCGGCGACCCGGTCCTCGTCGTCCTCGCCGCCGCCGACCGGGACCCCTCCCGCTTCCCCGCCCCGGACACCCTCGACCTGACCCGCCGCGACAATCCGCACATCGCCTTCGGTCTCGGCATCCACTACTGCATCGGCGCCCCGCTCGCCCGCCTCGAGGCCCAGTACGCGCTCTCGGCCCTGCTGCGCCGGGTCCCGGACATCACGTTGGCCGCCGACCCAGCCGAACTGCGCTGGCGCGGCGGCCTCATCATGCGAGGGCTCAGACAGCTGCCGGTGGAGTTCACACCCGCACCGGCGGAGCGGACCGGTCAGGCGGTCTGACCGGGCACCGTGATGCGGAGCATCAGGTGGCCGCCGAAGAACATCACCAGGCCGATGGCCAGGATCGCGTCGAGCGCCGAACGGCGCTCGCGCGGATAGAGCAGCGCGAGCAGGCCGACCACGATCACCGTGGTGTTCACGCCCGCGTCGCGGAAGAGCAGCTCCAGGAGCCAGTCGAACAGCTTGCCTCGGACCTCCATAGGTACACCTCCCCTGTTGTTCAACAGGATTTCCAAGTAGGCCCGTTGGGTAACCAGACAATCTGACGACTTAACAGGTTCCGTTTGTGGCAACGGGAGTAGGCTCCTCCTCGGGGGTGGTTGTCGATGGCATCGAAGGGTGTCAAGGAGCTGCTCCAGCAGCGGATCGAGGCCGGCGAGTGGCGGGCGGGCGAGTCGCTTCCGTCGGCCGAGCAACTGGCGGGCGAGCTGGGGGTTTCGCGCGTCACCGTGCAGAAGGCCCTCGCGGCCCTGGCGCGCGACGAGCTGATCCGCACCCATCCGGGGCGACGCGCGGTGCTCACCGGGGAACACCCGAGGCCCGCCGACCAGGCGGGAGACGGCCCCTCGGTCGAGGAGGGCGCCATCGAGGTGCTGGCACGGCACCTGGCCCGGACACTGGCCACGGGCAGGTTCCGGGTCGACGCGCTCTGCGTCACCGCGGAGTCCTTCGTGACGGCGGTGACGCCGCTGCTGATCCGCCTGCGGGCGCGCCGGGACCGGCTCAGCGAGTTCCGGATCCGCCTCCTCTTCTGCGACTTCCGCGCTCTGCCCACTTTCCCGCGGGATCTCGACGAACCGGACGACCTGCTCCCGCTGACCAGGCTGCGCCAGATCGCCCACGCCCAGGTCGCCGCGCTGCGCCTGGCCGCGGAGTCGTTGCAGACCTTCCAGCTCCTGGACACCAGGCCGCAGGTGGAGATCCGCACCGTGCCCTTTCCGCCGATGTCCAAGTTGTACCTGCTGAACGACGACGAGGCGCTCGAGGGCTGGTACGAGCTGCGAGAGCGGCAGGTCGACGTGGGCGACGGGCACCGGGTCCGCCTCGCGGACCTCGCCGGGCTCAGCAGTCGGCTGTTCCTCCGGTCCCGGCACGCCCTGCCGAACCACGTGGACAGCGTGTACGTCGACACCGCGCGGCAGTTCTTCGAGTCCTGGTGGACGAGTGGCAGTCCGTACGACAGTGAACTGGAGTGACGCGCCTTCATGCCCGGCCCCCTGTCGAGCTCGCGGCCCGGTGGTGACCGGGCCGTCGTCCTGCTCGACTTCGACGGACCGCTGTGCGGACTCTTCGCGCGCAGACCGGCGCCCGCGGTGGCCGCGGTGCTGCTCGCCGTGCTGCGACGTGAGGGCGTCGTGCTGCCCGGCGCGGAGGACCCGCACGGGCTGCTCGCGCGCCTCCCGCGGGCGCTGGCCGAGCGCGGCGTCCGGGCGGGCGAGCGAGGGCGCCTGGTCGAGCTGGTGGATCTGACGCTGACCAGGGAGGAGATCGCCGCGGCGCGCTGCGCAGAGCCGACCCTCGGTGCGGCGGCGGCGGTGGTCGCCCTGGCGGGGGCGGGGGTGCGCCTCGGGGTGGTCAGCAACAACGCGCGCGCGGCGGTGGAGGAGTACCTGCCTCGGGTGGGCCTCGCGGAACACCTCGCCAAGCACGTCGTGGGCCGCCCCGGTGACCCCGCCCTGATGAAGCCGGATCCGGGCGGCATCCGCGAGGCGCTGCGCGGGCTGGGCGTGGGGGAGGGCGAGACCGGTGGCTGCGTGTACATCGGGGACACGCCGACGGACGCGGCGGCGGCGCACGCCGCGGGGGTCCGGTTCCTGGGCTGGACGGGCGGCAGCGCACTCCGGAGGGAGCGTCTGATCGCCTCCGGAGTGGCGGGAAACAATCTTTTTGATGCATGGTCAACACTTTTCGAAACGGAATCCTCCATGTCGAAAAGCGTGATCACGGCAAGGTAACGCAGCTCACATCTGGGTGGTTGTCGGCCGAAGACGCGCTGGTCAGCGACTTGGCATCTGAGGCGATCGGACTTTAAACACACCGGTTGTGATTGAGTTTCATGTGAATAGCCGCTTAGTCTCCTTCGTGTTCGCAACAGCGGACGCCCGTCGAACGGGACGCCGAGTCCTGTCCACCGTGCGCCGGGATACCTCGAGTTGACGACCGGACAGGAGCGGGGGACCCAGGTACGTCGCCGGACGCGTGCAGACGCGGACGGCTTGGGGTGAAGACGCGCGAGCGTCCGGGCCATCCTCTGCGGCCCGAACCCGACAGCTCACCTCGCAGGCGTCGAAGAGGGAATTCCGCATGCTCTTCTCCGGCACCGGCCGTCATCGTCGTGTCCGTGTGAACAAGGCCAAGGTCATTGTCGCCACCACCTCCGTCGCCGGCGCCGCGGTGGCGCTGCCGCTGATCGGCGTCACGAGTGCGAACGCCGCGTCGGTCTCGACCTGGGACAAGGTCGCCCAGTGCGAAAGCGGCGGCGACTGGTCCATCAACACCGGCAACGGCTACTACGGCGGTCTGCAGTTCTCCGCGTCCACCTGGCGTGCCTACGGCGGCGGCGCGTACGCGTCCACCGCGAACCACGCGTCCAAGGGGGAGCAGATATCCGTCGCCGAGCGCGTGCTCGACAGCCAGGGGCCCGGCGCCTGGCCGGTCTGCGGTCCCCGGGCCGGTCTGCACCAGGGCGGTCCGGCGCCGGTCGTCGGCACCGGCAAGCACCGCAAGCCCGCGCCGAAGCCGGTCAGCAAGCCGCCCGCGCGCCACGGTGGCTCGGGGAACTACACCGTCAAGCCCGGCGACACCCTGTCGAAGATCGCCGCCGCGCACCACATCCTCGGCGGCTGGCAGAAGCTGTACGCGGAGAACCGCGCCACCATCGGGGGCAACCCGGACATGCTCCGCATCGGCGAGAGGCTCGTCGTGAAGTAGGGCCTGTCTTCCGGATCATGCAGGGCCCGTCGGCCCCGTACGAGCGCCGGGCGGCCGCTACCGACGGGTAGCGGCCGCCCGGCGTTCCGCCAGGCAAGACAGGCCCAAGGGCCTGAGGGGTCAGGGCGGGCACAGAGGCTAGGCTCAGTGCGTAACAACCCGCATCCCCATGAGGAGACAGTTGTGCCGTCCATCGACGTCGTCGTAGCGCGGGAGATTCTCGACTCGCGTGGCAACCCCACCGTCGAGGTCGAGGTCGGCCTCGACGACGGCAGCACCGGCCGCGCCGCCGTGCCGTCGGGCGCCTCCACCGGTGCCTTCGAGGCCCTGGAGCTCCGTGATGGTGACAAGTCCCGTTACGGTGGCAAGGGTGTGGAGAAGGCCGTCCTGGCCGTCATCGAGCAGATCGGCCCGGAGCTCGTCGGCTACGACGCCACCGAGCAGCGGCTGATCGACCAGGCCATGCTCGACCTGGACGCCACCGCCGACAAGTCGTCGCTGGGCGCGAACGCGATCCTGGGCGTCTCGCTCGCCGTCGCGCACGCCGCCTCCGAGGCCAGCGACCTGCCGCTGTTCCGCTACCTGGGCGGCCCGAACGCCCACGTGCTGCCGGTGCCGATGATGAACATCCTCAACGGCGGTTCGCACGCGGACTCCAACGTGGACATCCAGGAGTTCATGATCGCCCCGATCGGCGCGGAGTCCTTCTCCGAGGCGCTGCGCTGGGGTGTCGAGGTCTACCACCAGCTCAAGGGCGTGCTGAAGGCCCGTGGCCTGTCCACCGGCCTGGGCGACGAGGGCGGCTTCGCGCCGAACCTCGACTCCAACCGCGAGGCCCTGGACCTGATCATCGAGGCGATCAAGGGCGCGGGCTACACCCCCGGCCGCGACATCGCGCTGGCCCTGGACGTGGCCGCCTCCGAGTTCTACAAGGACGGCGCCTACCAGTTCGAGGGCAAGCCGCTCTCCGCCGCCGAGATGACCGCGTACTACGCCGAGCTCGTCGCCGCGTACCCGCTGGTCTCCATCGAGGACCCGCTGTTCGAGGACGACTGGGACGGCTGGAAGACCATCACCGCCGAGCTCGGCGACAAGGTCCAGCTCGTCGGCGACGACCTGTTCGTCACCAACCCGGAGCGCCTTGCCCGCGGCATCAAGGAGGGCGCCGCCAACGCCCTGCTGGTGAAGGTCAACCAGATCGGCTCGCTGACCGAGACCCTGGACGCCGTCGAGCTGGCCCAGCGCAACGGCTACCGCTGCATGATGTCGCACCGCTCCGGCGAGACCGAGGACGTCACCATCGCCGACCTGGCCGTCGCCACCAACTGCGGCCAGATCAAGACCGGCGCCCCGGCCCGTTCCGAGCGCGTCGCCAAGTACAACCAGCTGCTGCGCATCGAGGAGATCCTCGACGACGCCGCCGAGTACGCCGGCCGCGGCGCCTTCCCGCGCTTCAACGGCTGAGTCCGCTCTTCCGACGCCCCGTCGTCCTCACCCTCTAGGGTGGGGGACGGCGGGGCGTCTTCGCGCACGGGGCACGGGAGCCGCGAACTTCGGGAGGGCTGCGAACCTTGGGAGGGCCAGGAGCGGTGGCGGGGCAGCAGCAGGTCCGACGGCGGCCACGGCTCACCGGCCGGGCCGCGGTGCTGGCACTGGTCGTGTGCGCCCTCGTGGCCGCGCTGGCCTATCCGATGCGGCAGTTCATCGCCCAGCGCTCACAGATCGACCAGCAGCGCGCCGCCCAGCAGCAGGCCCAGCGCCAGGTGGACGAGCTGCGCCGGGAGAAGGCGCGCTGGCAGGACCCGGCGTTCGTCGAGGCGCAGGCGCGGCAACGGCTTCACTTCGCCCTTCCCGGGGACACCCCGTTCACAGCTGTGAACCCCTCGACCTCTCCGACCGCCTCTCCGACCGCGCAGCAACAGGCCTCGCAGCCCTGGTACCAGAGCCTGCTCGGCTCCCTCGACACGGCGGATCACGCCGGACACTGAAGAATAGAGACATGTCGCACGACCACCCCCCTGTTGCACACCCGGCGGACGCCACCGCCGTCTCCGAGGCCGACCGCGCCGCCGTCGAGGCGCAGCTGGGCCGCGTTCCGCGCGGGCTGCGCGCCGTCGCCCACCGCTGCCCCTGCGGGCTGCCCGACGTGGTCGAGACGGCCCCGCGCCTCGAGGACGGCACGCCGTTCCCCACCCTCTACTACCTGACCTGCCCCCGCGCCGCCTCGCTGATCGGCACGCTGGAGGCCGACGGGATGATGAAGGAGCAGACGGCCCGGCTCGCCGAGGATCCGGAGCTCGCCGAGGGCTACCGCAAGGCGCACGAGGACTACATCGCCCGTCGTGACGCGATCGAGGTGCTGGAGGGCTTCCCGAGCGCCGGCGGCATGCCGGACCGGGTCAAGTGCCTGCACGTGCTGGTCGGCCACTCGCTGGCCGCCGGGCCGGGTGTGAACCCGCTCGGCGACGAGGCGCTGGCGGCGCTGCCGGAGTGGTGGCGCAAGGGCCCGTGCGTCTGCGCGACGGGCGCGGACGAGGGCGCGGGCCAGTCGGTCGCCGACGAGGACGCGGGGGAGGGCGCGTGAGCCTGACCCGAGTGGCCGGTGTCGACTGCGGCACCAATTCCATCCGCCTGCTCGTCGCCGACCTCGATCCCGCGACGGGCGAGCTGCACGAGCTGGACCGCCGGATGACGATCGTCCGCCTCGGCCAGGGCGTGGACCGCACCGGTCGACTCGCGCCGGAGGCGCTGGAGCGGACCTTCGCCGCCTGCCGCGACTACGCCGCGATCATCCGCGACCTCGGCGCGACGCGCCTGCGCTTCGTGGCGACCAGCGCCTCGCGCGACGCGGAGAACCGCGACGAGTTCGTCGCGGGCGTGCGCGAGATCCTCGGCGTGGACCCCGAGGTGATCTCCGGTGACGAGGAGGCGCAGCTCTCCTTCACCGGCGCCACCAAGGAGCTGAACGGCGAGGGCGGCCCGTACCTGGTCTTCGACCTGGGCGGTGGCTCGACCGAGTTCGTGCTGGGTACGGACTCCGTCGAGGCGGCCCGTTCGGTCGACATCGGCTGCGTGCGGATGACCGAGCGGCACCTCGAGGACTTCGACGCCATGCGCGTCGACATCGCCAAGGCGCTGGACGAGGCCGCCGAGACGGTCCCCCTCGACAGCGGCGCCACGCTCGTGGGCCTGGCGGGGACGGTCACCACGGTGGCTGCCATCGCTCTCGGGCTGCCCGCGTACCGGAGCGAGCTGATCCACCGCTCCCGCATTCCCGTCGCGGACGTCCGTGCGGTCGCCGAACGGCTGCTTGCCTCCACACACGAGGAGCGCGCCGCGATCCCGGTGATGCACCCCGGGCGGGTCGACGTGATCGTGGCGGGCGCCCTGGTCCTGCTGGCGATCATGGAGCGGACCGGCGCCGCCGAGCTGGTCGTCAGCGAGCACGACATCCTCGACGGAATCGCCTGGAGCACACTGCTCTGACGCCTGGTCGGGGCGCGTCCAGGGGCTTCGGAGGGGCTTCGGAGAGGCTCTGGAAGGGCTCCGGCTCGGCCCGGCCAAGAATGTTCGTGAATTTCTTCACATGGAGTTCCCGTCGGTTGGCGGGACTGCTGGGGTGCTTCGTCCGAATTGTGGGACCGAAGGTGCCTCGGTGGGCCTGCCCGCCGGATCGGAGGCGACGCGCCGCAGTCGCACGCACAATCGCAATGAGGCCGTCGAGCTGCGGAAATTCACAGCACCGCGATCACGGGTGTGAGCGATGCCGACGGCTCGGCCTGTGGGGGCGCGAAGTGTAGCAGGTGCTGTCCAGACCCTTGTGACCAGGCCCACAAATGCCAGGCAAGGAGGGGGTGGATACTTTCGGATATGAGCACCACGGAGCGTCCTCGCATCCTGATTGTCGGCGGTGGCTACGTCGGCCTGTATGCCGCGATGCGCATCCTCAAGAAGATGCGCTACGGGGAGGCGACCGTCACGGTCGTCGACCCGCGGTCGTACATGACGTACCTGCCCTTCCTCCCCGAGGCGGCCGGCGGCAACGTCGCGCCTCGCAACCTCGTCGCCCCGCTGCGCCGAGTCCTGAACAAGGCCGAGGTCCTGACGGGTCACGTCACCTCGGTCGACCAGGACCGCAAGGTGGCCACCGTGCACCCTGCCGCGGGCGACCCCTACGAGATCCCCTTCGACTACCTCGTCGTCGCGATGGGCTCGGTGTCCCGCACCTTCCCGATCCCGGGTCTGGCGGAGCACGGCATCGGCATGAAGTCGGTCGAGGAGGCCATCAGCCTCCGCAACCACGTCGTGGCCCAGCTCGACCGCGCCGAGTCCACGACCGACGAGGCGGTGCGCAAGCAGGCGCTGACCTTCGTCGTCATCGGTGGCGGCTTCGCCGGCATCGAGACGATCGCCGAGATCGAGGACATGGCCCGCGACTCGGCGAAGATCTACCACAACGTGAAGCGTGAGGACATGCGCTTCATCGTGGTCGAGGCCGCCAACCGCATCCTCCCCGAGATGGGCCCGGACCTCGGTCTGTGGACCAAGGAGAAGCTCGAGGAGCGCGGCATCGAGATCTACATCGAGACCTCGATGGAGTCCTGCGTCGACAAGCACGTCGTGCTGAAGAACGGCATCGAGGTCGACGCCTCCACCATCGTGTGGACGGCCGGCGTCAAGCCGAACCCGGCGCTGGCCAACTTCGGCCTGCCGCTCGGCCCGCGCGGCCACGTCGACACCGCCCCGACCCTTCAGGTCCAGGGCTTCGACAACGTCTGGTCCGCCGGCGACAACGCCCAGGTCCCGGACCTCGCCGTCGGCGAGGGCGCCTGGTGCCCGCCGAACGCGCAGCACGCCGTGCGTCAGGCCATCGTCCTCGGCGACAACGTCGTCGCGGGCATGCGGGGCTTCCCGCAGAAGGAGTACAAGCACAAGAACCTCGGTGCGGTCGCCGGTCTCGGCCTGCACAAGGGTGTGGCGATCCTCTTCGGCAAGTACAAGCTGAAGGGCCGCCCCGCCTGGTGGTTCCACCGCCTGTACCACGGCAGCCGCGTGCCGACCATGAACCGCAAGGTCCGCGTCTTCGCTGACTGGACCCTGGCGATGTTCCTCAAGCGCGAGACCGTCTCCCTGGTGGAGATGGAGACGCCGCGTGAGGTGTTCGTCGAGGCCGCGGCCCCGGCCCCGGTGATTCCGGCTCCCGCCAAGGAGAAGGTCTCCGCCTGACGGCCCACGGGCCGGTACCGCTCCGGCCCACCTCACAGCCCGGCAGCGTCGCCGGACCACAGACCGTGGTGCTCATGACCGGCACCGCTGCCGTAAGCGCCCCCGCCCGTTCCCACGGGCGGGGGCGCTGGCACGTTCAGGGGCGGGCGGCGGGCGGCGGGCAGCGGGCAGCGGGCGGCGGGCGAAAAGCGGGGAAGGGGAGGGGCACAGGCTCCCTACCCTCGGGGGCGTGACCGACCAGATACAGAAGATCGTGTCCGATCTGCCCGCCCTGAACCAGGTGACGGGCGTCTGGGACGTGGCCGACCGGCGGCTCGCGGCCGGGGACGGTGGCTTCGTCGCCGACCTGGGCCTCGCCCTTGTGAAGGCGAGCAGAAGCGACGCCGACGGGAGGACGTGGCAGTACCGGTCGGTGCTCGACCACCTGGTGCGGCTGCTCGCCCTCACGCCCGGGGCGGAGAACGTGGTGCACTTGCTGAGGCTTGCGTCCGCACTCGAGGTCGGCCGACGGGGGCGTGTGCCGTACCTGGCGTCCCTCCTGGCGTCGGGGCAGCGACCCGCTGATCTGGCCGAGGTGTTCAGACACCGCGCGCCGGAGGAGCTGCGTGCCTGTCTGGTCCAGGAGTTGGCGCTCCGGGGCGTCGAGGCCGCGACCGTGCCCGCCGTGGCCCGGTGGGCAGCGTCCCCGCACTGGCGCCACCACCCGCTGGCATGGCTGCCGTTGACGCTGTCCGAGATCGAACGCGACCCGGGCCTGCCGGCGTTCGGCGTGAGGGGCGGCGGCAGCCCGATGCCGTACAGGCCGTCGAACGGCTCCTCAGGAGGTGGCTCCTCAGGGAGGGCGGATCGGTCGGCCAGGCTCCGGGGGGTCGCGGAGACGACGAGCGAGCCGGAGGCCACCGCGATGGCCGCCGCGTTCGCAACCTGGACGGGGCAGTCCAACGGGCAGGTCGAGGCCCGCACGTTCGCGCTGGGGGAGCCGCTCCAAGGGGATGTGCAGGGACGTGTGCTGGCGGGCCTGGGTCTCGAGTGCCTGCACGGGGGCCCGAAGGCGAGCTCGTTCTCGATGTCGGTGCAGTCGCCCGAGCGGGCCTGGGAGGTGCTCTTCGCCGCTGCCTCCACCGGCGGCGCGTACGACAGGGGCCGCTACGGCGCCTACGGCCGACTGGCGGCCTGGCAGTCGCTCGCCGGGCTGGCTGGAGCACCGGCGGGCGCTCCCCACGAGACGGTCGACGAGCGCGTCCGCGGCTGCTCCTGGTACGACTTCGAAGCCGACACGGACTGGTTCCACCAGGTGGCCTGGGACGTCGGCATCGCCGCGCTGAGCCCGGACCGGCGTCGACTGGCCGTACTGGCAGCCACCGACACGGACTGATCGCGCACCGAGCCCGGCCCCAGGGTGCCGCTGCGGGAAGGAACTCGGGAGCGTACGAGGCGCCGGTGGCACACCCAGGGGGCGCGGGACCAGGTCCCGCGCCCCCTGGGACGGTGCTGCGACGCTCCGTCAGTCCGTCTTGATCGCGCCCAGGATGTCGAGCCTGGCGGCCCGGCGTGCGGGCCAGAGGGCTGCGAGGAGGCCGACCGTGGCGCCGAGGGCGATGAAGAGGGCCAGGCGGCCCCAGGGGAGGGCCGTGGTGAGGCCGGAGAGGCTCGACTTCAGGAGGCCGTTCGCCGCCCAGGCGAGGAAGGTGCCGATGGCGACGCCCATCGCCGCACCGAAGACCGCGATGACCACGGACTCCAGCCGGACCATCCGCTTGACCCCGCGACGGTCGAGGCCGACCGCCCGCAGCATGCCCAGCTCGCGCTTGCGCTCGAAGACCGACATGGCGAGGGTGTTGACCACGCCGAGGATGGCGATCAGGACCGCCATGCCCAGCAGGGCGTAGAGGATCGTCAGCATCATCGAGATCAGCGAGTTGAACTGGTCCACCATCTGCTGCTGCGACTGCACCTTGACCAGCGGGTTCAGGCCCGTGGCGTCGCGGAGCGCCTGCTCGTTGGCGCTGGAGGCGCCGCCGTCCGTCTTGACCAGGACGACGTTGTAGTACGGCGCCAGGGTGTGGCCCCTGAGGGCCTGCTCGCTCAACAGGGCGGGGCCGAGGAGGTCGCTCTTGGGGTAGACGCCGCCGACCGTCAGGGTGCCGGAGGTGCCGTTCGGGTAGGCGACCTTGACCGTGCTGCCGACCGTGGCGTCGAGGCTCTTGGCGTGGTCGGCGTCGATCAGGAGCTGCCCCTGCTTGAAGGCGTCGAGCGTCCCCTGGGTCAGGTCCGGCGCGACCAACTGGTCGAAGCTGCCCGCGTCGTAGCCGTTGAGCGAGAGGTCCGTGCCGTTGACCGTGACGTACTGCGAGTCGGCGGCGCTCACGGCGGTGACGCCCTTCGCCGACTTCAGCTGGGCGAGCAGCTGCGGCGAGACCGGGTAGCCCAGCTGCGTGCTGACCGCGTAGTCCGCCTTCATGTTGGCGGTGACCTGCTTGGTGATCGTGGTGCTGATCGACGTGCCGATGACGGTCAGCGCGGTGATCAGTGTGACGCCGATGGTGAGCGCGGAGGCGGTGGCCGCGGTGCGACGCGGGTTGCGGATGGCGTTCTGCTTGGCCAGCGTGCCGCTGATGCCGAAGAGGCGACGGAAGAGCGGGCCCGTCGCCGCGATGATCGGCCGCGACAGCAGCGGGGTGAGCACGAAGACGCCGAGCATCACCAGCAGCGCGCCCAGCGCGACCGGCATCCGGCCGGCGCTGCCGCCCTGGGAGACGCCGAGCAGCACCACGCCCACGCCGAGGCCCGCCAGCACCAGGCCGATGCTGTTCCGCACCACCAGGCTCTTCTGCGAGGCCGGCTGGTCGTTGCTGCTCATCGCCGCCACCGGGGGGACCCGGGAGGCGCGCAGCGCCGGGAAGAGCGCGGCGAGCGCCGTGACGACGGTGCCGACCAAAAGGGTGATCAGGACCGTCGACGGAGTGACCGTCAGACCGCCGCCGGGGAGATTGCCGCTGGAACCGGCCCAGGCCTTGAGCGCGGCGCCGATGCCGACGCCGGCGCCGAGACCCGCAAGCGATGCGGTGAGGCCGACCAGCAGCGCCTCCAGCAGCACCGAACGCCGCACCTGCTTGCGGCTCGCGCCGAGGGCGCGCATCAGCGCCAGCTCGCGGGTGCGCTGCGCGATCAGCATGGTGAAGGTGTTGGAGATCAGGAAGATCCCGACGAACAGGGCGACGCCCGCGAAGAACAGCAGCGCCGTCTTCATGTTCTTCGAGTCGTCCTCGACCATCTGCTTGGCGTCGGCGGTCAGGGACGCGCCGGTGTGCAGGGTGATGTTGCCGCTGTGCGGGACGACCTGCCCGATCTGCGACTCCAGCGCGTCCTGGCCGGTGCCGGGCTTGGCCAGGGCGTCGATCCACCCGTACTGGCCCGGCGCGGTGTAGAGCCGCTGGGCCGTGGCGGTGTCGAACAGCACCAGCGAGCCGCCGGAGCTCAGCGCCGGGTCGTCCGAGGTGAAGATGCCGGAGACGGTCAGCTGCATGACCGGGCCGTTGACGGCGACCCGGAGGGTGTCGCCGACCTTGAAGCCGTTCTTCTGCGCGGTGCGCTGGTCGACGGCGATCTGGGTGGAGGTGGTCGGGCCGGAGCCCTGAGCCATCGGGTAGCGCGTGTCCGTGCCGTCGGCGCCCGGGCTGAAGTTGGCGCCCTGGGTCCCGCCGCGGCCGCCGACCAGGTTCCCGTTCGCGTCGGAGATCCCGGCGAAGCCCTCGACCGTGCCGACCGCGGAGGCGGTGCCCGGCAGGGCGCGGATCTGGCGCAGTGTCGCGTCGGTCAGCGGCTTGGCGTCGCTGTTGTTGTCCTGGGCGCTGCGGCCCTCACCGGCCGCGCTGTTCTCCACGCGGACCGAGACGTTGTCGTAGTTGTGCGAAAGGCTGTTCTTCAGCGCCGTGCTGACCGAGTCGGAGAAGACCAGGGTGCCGGCCACGAAGGCCGTGCCCAGGACGACGGCGAGCATCGTCATCAGCAGCCGCCCCTTGTGGGACAGCACGTTGCGCAGTGCGGTCTTGAACATGAGCTCTTGGATCCCCGTCGTCGCTCAGCTGGTCCGGCCCTTGGCGTCGAACCGGCGCATGCGGTCCAGGACGCCGTCGGCCGAGGGGGCCTGGAGCTCGTCGACGATGCGCCCGTCGGCGAGGAAGATGACGCGGTCCGCGTAGGAGGCGGCGACCGGGTCGTGGGTGACCATGACGATGGTCTGGCCGAGCTCGCGCACGGAGGAGCGCAGGAAGCCGAGGATCTCCGCGCCGGAGCGGGAGTCGAGGTTGCCGGTGGGCTCGTCCGCGAAGATGATCTCGGGCCGGGAGGCCAGCGCGCGGGCACAGGCGACGCGTTGCTGCTGGCCGCCGGAGAGCTGGCTGGGCCGGTGGCTCAGCCGGTCGGCCAGGCCGACGGTGGCGATCACCCGGTCCAGCCACGCCTTGTCGGGCTTCCGGCCGGCGATGTCCATCGGCAGGGTGATGTTCTCCAGCGCCGTCAGCGTCGGCAGCAGGTTGAACGCCTGGAAGACGAAGCCGATCTGGTCGCGGCGCAGCTTGGTGAGCGCCTTGTCCTTGAGGCCGTTGAGCTCGATGTCGCCGATCCGCGCCGAGCCGGAGCTGACGTCGTCCAGACCGGCCATGCAGTGCATCAGGGTCGACTTGCCGGAGCCCGACGGCCCCATGATGGCGGTGAACTCGCCGCGGTAGAAATCCACCGAGACGTGGTCCAGAGCGGTGACGCGGGTGTCGCCGGAGCCGTAGACCTTGGTCAGGTCCGAGGCTCGAGCTGCGGCGGTGCGCAGAGCAGTGGTGGTCACGGTGGGACTCCGAGGGTCGGAAACGGGCTGGTGAGGAGAGGAAGTGCGGCCTGCTACCGCTCCTTCATCCTCTCCGCCGTTACCGGCCCGGGAGTCGGCCCGAAGCACGGACCGTTGCTCCTTCCCCGGTATGACACCGTCTCCGACTCCTCGGGGACGTATCGGGGACTCTCTCAGGGTCGCCCTCAGGGGCAGCACTCGGCGCGGTGCGTGCGCGCCGGGCGCACGCCCCCTGCGAGCTGCACTGACGTATTGTCAGAGTCCGGTAAAATGAGCCAACTTCCCGACATCTGTGCACGAGCGGTGCACAGCTCCGGATAGGCTTTGCCTCGGGAATGCGCCCGGATGGTGGAACGCAGACACGGCGAGCTTAAACCTCGCTGGCCGGGAGGCCGTGCCGGTTCGAGTCCGGCTCCGGGCACGGGTCCGCGAACTGGTCTGACATGCTCAGGCTAGCTCGCGGACCCGCAAGCCTCCTGCTACATCCGCGCGGCGGCCCGCCGCAGGTCGAACTCGTGGACGAGCGCCTTGGCGTAGCCGTACGAGATCTCGTACTCGCGCCGGAGCCACTCGATCTTCTCCTCACAGCGGTGGAGCCCCGGCCCTTCGGCCACGGCGTGAAGCCAGTCGTCGATGCTCCGGCCCGTCACAGCGGGGATCCGGGAGATCAGGTTCTGATGGGTCTCTGCGGAGTACATGAGGGTCACTGGGCGCCTCCGGTAGAGCGGTCCGTTTCACGACTGTGCCGCAGGGGCCCTGGCTTGGCAACAGTCGGCGTCGAGGCTTCCGTACCCGTCCGCACGTGCTCTCATCCGCGATGCGCGGATACGCTCGGTGCATGCCCGATCCCACACCACTTCTCGCCGCCGCCGAGCGTTTGGCGGACCGTTTCCGCGCGATGCCGCAGAGTTCGCTCTCGCGACAGGCTCCGGCGGGCCTGGAACTCGCCCGGACGCTGGCGCGGGCATCCGGGGCGACGGCGGAGATCCCCGACGCCGGGGCGTTCGTGGTGGGGGATCAGATCGCGGTGGCGGCGCACGATCTGGCGCTCACGCTCGCTGCGACGGAGGGTCCCCAGGCGGACCGGATCCTCGCCGACGCCCTCAGGGCCATCGCGGAGTTCTAAGCACGACGCTCGGTTGCAGCCCCAGGGATGCGGGGAACTGCGCGAGTGACCAACGGCGTGCGGATGGCCCTGTCGCGGGGGCTCATCCGCACGTGGGTGGCTTGTCGCGCCCACGCGGCGGAGCCGCACACCGGTAGAGGCTCGCGCCCCTGGAGGGTTGCAACTGGCTCTCCGCGAGGACGCAGCGCCTCAGAGGCTGGCGACCACCCGGTCCGCGAGGACGTAGACCGTCTCGTCGTCGGAGAGGGCGAAGGTCAGGGCGTGGGCGCCGGGGAGGCGGGAGGTGCCGAGGAGGCGGACCGGGATGCCGGAGGCGACCGCCTCGCGGATGCGGGCGCCGGTCTCCGCGTCGCCGGGGGCGACGCACAGGGTGGTCTCGTCCTCGAAGACGTAGACGTCGAGGGTGCCCATCGGGCCGGGACGGACGTCCTTGAGCGCGGTGCCGACCTCGACGAGCTCCAGCAGGCGCAGATCGGTCCACTCGGGGGTCGGCGTCGGCTGCGGGATGAAGCCGGGCTCGGCGGGGTGGCTGGGCCGGGCCACCCGGTCGCCCTCGGTGATCATCTCCTCGAGCGCGGAGCGCAGCGCGTCTGCGAACTCGGGGTCCATTTCCCCCGACTCGTCGAGGAATCCACGGGGGGCCGGCAGGAAGAGGGTGTTCTCCGCCACAAGGGCGTCGAGGCTTTCCACCGCCTCGATCTCCTCGGGGGTCACGGAATCCTCCGCGGCGCGGGCCTCCTGCTCGGCCCAGAAACTGCGCGCCTCGGCGATCTCGCGTTCCCGGTCCTCGGCGAGTGCCACGGCCACGGCGCGGCGGACGGTGGACTCCAGGTCCGACTCCAGGCGTCGCCGCATGGCACGCACGGACAGCAGCGTGGCCACGGCGAACACGGTGACCAGCGCGAGCACAGCGAGAAGGAGGACGGTCACGGGAGGCACCCCTTGCGAGGATCTGAACAGGCGGTCACCCCAACAGTGCCGCACCGAGGCAAATCCCGGCAGGGCGTAATGCCCTTTTCATCTGTGACGTCCGACATTGTCGAGCTTTTCCGGAGAACAATTCTCTACGGAATGCGACCGGATGATCGCGCTCTGTCGACCGAAGATGAGGGGGAGATAAAGAAAACGGGTTGGGTCGCGGCGGAACGTGACCCAACCCTTACCCGTCCGCTATTGGCCCAAACGGGTCATCGTGAAGTTCTTATGAGAGCCGCTCGATGACCATGGCCATGCCCTGGCCGCCGCCGACGCACATGGTCTCCAGGCCGAACTGCTTGTCGTGCCACTGCAGCGAGTTGATCAGCGTGGTGGTGATGCGGGCGCCGGTCATGCCGAAGGGGTGGCCCACGGCGATCGCGCCGCCGTTGACGTTCAGGCGGTCCAGGTCGATGCCGAGGTCCCGGTAGGAGGGGATCACCTGGGCGGCGAAGGCCTCGTTGATCTCGACCAGGTCGATGTCGGAGATCGACAGGCCGGCGCGCTTCAGGGCCTGCTTGGAGGCCTCGACCGGACCGAGGCCCATGATCTCGGGGGAGAGGCCGGAGACGCCGGTGGAGACGATCCGGGCCAGCGGGGTCAGACCCAGCTCACGGGCCTTGGTGTCCGACATGATGACGAGCGCCGCCGCGCCGTCGTTCAGCGGGCAGCAGTTGCCGGCGGTGACCAGGCCGTCGGGGCGGAAGACCGGCTTCAGGCCCTCGACGCCCTCCAGGGTGACGCCCGCGCGCGGGCCGTCGTCCGTGCTGACGACGGTGCCGTCCGGCGTCGTCACCGGGGTGATCTCGCGGGCCCAGAAGCCGTCCGCGATGGCCTTCTCGGCCAGGTTCTGGCTGCGGACGCCGAACTCGTCCATGTCGCGGCGGGTGACGCCCTTGAGCTGGGCGAGGTTCTCCGCAGTCTGGCCCATGGCGATGTAGACGTCGGGCACCTGACCGTCCTCGCGCGGGTCGTGCCAGCTGTCCGCGCCGCCGGCCGCGCGGGCCTCGGTACGGGCCCGGGCCACGTCGAAGAGCGGGTTCATGGTGTCGGGCAGGCCGTCCGAGCTGCCCTTGACGTAGCGGGAGACGGTCTCCACGCCGGCCGAGATGAAGACGTCGCCCTCGCCCGCCTTGATCGCGTGCAGCGCCATGCGGGTGGTCTGCAGCGAGGAGGAGCAGTAGCGGGTGATGGTGCAGCCCGGCAGGTGGTCCATGCCCAGCTGCACGGCGACCACGCGGCCGAGGTTGTAACCGGCCTCGCCGCCGGGCAGACCGCAGCCCAGCATCAGGTCGTCGATCTCGCGCGGGTCCAGCTCGGGCACCTTGGCCAGCGCCGCGGCGACGATCTGCGTGGTCAGGTCGTCCGGGCGGACGTCCTTGAGTGAGCCCTTCCCGGCCCGGCCGATCGGCGAACGGGCGGCGCTGACGATGACGGCTTCGGGCATGGTGGCTCCTGGAGATGCGGAGAGGGAGGACCGGCAGGCCTGCCGCCGGGAGGCGGAGACAGGCCTGCCAGAAAGCTACTCCCAGGTAGGGGTGTCGTCAGTGCTGCGTCACTGTGAGCTGTCTGACGTAGACAGCGCGGGGTCGACCGGCGTCGTGCCGCCCTCGGACGGGGACTCGGCCGACCCGTCGGCCGACTGCTCGCCGCCCTCGGGGCTCGCGCCGTTGCCGACGGCGCTGAGCGGACGGCGGGCCCGGCGCAGCAGCTGGGCCCAGTGGCCCGCCGGGGCGACCTCGGTGCCGCCGTGGGAGGCGGCGACCGCAGCTGCCTTGGCCAGCGAGTGCAGGCCCTCGCCGCGCTGCTCGGAGGGGATCTCCGGCCAGACGCCGAGCGCCGCGCAGAGCGTCGGCAGCATCGCCATTGCGGCCGTGGCATAGCCCTGGGCGGAAGGATGGTAGCGGTCCGACGCGAACATCTCGTGGCGCCCGCGGAACTCCTGGCCCAGCAGGTCCCCCAGGGAGACGCTGCGCGCGCCCGCCTCGACCACGGTGATCGCCTGCGCGGCGGCGAGCTGGCGGCTCGCGCGCCGGGCCAGCCAGCGCAGCGGCGGGCGCACCGGCTCGATGGTGCCGAGGTCGGGGCAGGTGCCGACGACCACCTCGGCGCCGACGGCGCGCAGCTGCTTCAGCGTGTCGCCGAGCAGGCGGACCGCGGTGGCCCGCTTGGTCATCTGGGTGACGTCGTTGGCGCCGATCATGATCAGGGCCAGTTCCGGGCCCTCCGGGCCGGTCATTCTGAGCAGCACGTCCAGTTGCCGGGCCAGGTCCTCGGAGGTCGCGCCGTTGGCGGCGACCACGAAGAGGTCGACGGGGCGCTCGGTGACGGAGGCGATGCCTGCGGCCAGCAGTGCCCCGGGAGTCTCCCGGCCGCGGTCCACGCCGAACCCGGCCGCGGTGGAGTCGCCGAGCACGGCGAAGCGCAGCGGGCTGGCGTCAGCGGCGGCGAAGGCGGTGCCGTAGCGGCCGTCGGCGCGCGGCGGCTCGCCCTTCAGCGTGTCCAGCTGGTGCTCCGCGATCTTGGCCTCGGCCAGCAGCACGCCCACGAGCCCCACGCCGAGGAGACCGATCCCGCCACCGCCGTACGCCGCGGCCGCGGCGATGCGTCGGGCAACCCGTGCTCGTGACATGACCACCCCCAAGTGGGTAGGGCCCGGGTCCTGCCGGGCCCGCTCGTGGCGGTCCCGGTAGGACCCGGGGCAACTGCATCACTGCGTCAATACCCGGTAACGTCCGCGGACGCGCTCGTGTTTCGGCCGCGACAGCGGCATTCGCGCCAAAACAGCCGACAGCCTGCCACCGCACGCCGCACCGCGCCCCGACCGCGCCTCCGCCACGCGCCTGCGTCGCCGAAGACACCGCGAGCGGAAGCCGACCGCGCCCTGTGACCGAGTCTCCCGCATTACGCTGGCACCCGCGGAGTCGACAAACCGTGCGCTCCGCATATTTCCCTCACACCGCTACACCGCGGAGGAACCCGTTGCGGTACCACGACTCGATCATCGACCTGGTCGGGAACACCCCCCTGGTCAAGCTGAACAAGGTGGCCGAAGGCATCTCCGCCACCGTCCTTGCCAAGGTGGAGTACTTCAATCCCGGCGGTTCGGTGAAGGACCGCATCGCGATCAAGATGATCGAGGCCGCCGAGGCCTCCGGTGCGCTCAAGCCCGGGGGCACCATCGTCGAGCCCACCTCCGGAAACACCGGTGTCGGTCTGGCGATCGTGGCCCAGCAGAAGGGCTACAAGTGCATCTTCGTCTGCCCTGACAAGGTCTCCACAGACAAGATCAACGTGCTGCGGGCCTACGGTGCCGAGGTCGTGGTCTGCCCGACCGCCGTGGCGCCCGAGCACCCGGACTCCTACTACAACGTCTCGGACCGCCTGGTCCGCGAGACGCCGGGCGCCTGGAAGCCGGACCAGTACTCCAACCCGAACAACCCGGCCTCCCACTACGAGTCCACCGGCCCCGAGATCTGGGACCAGACCGAGGGCCGGATCACGCACTTCGTCGCCGGCGTCGGCACCGGCGGCACCATCTCCGGCACCGGCCGCTACCTGAAGGACGCCTCCGAGGGCCGGGTCAAGGTCGTCGGCGCCGACCCGGAGGGCTCGGTCTACTCCGGCGGTACCGGCCGCCCGTACCTGGTCGAGGGCGTCGGCGAGGACTTCTGGCCCACCGCCTACGACCGCGAGGTCGCGGACGAGATCGTGCCGGTCTCGGACAAGGACTCCTTCCAGATGACCCGCCGCCTGGCCAAGGAGGAGGGCCTGCTGGTGGGCGGCTCCTGCGGCATGGCCGTCGTGGCCGCGCTGGAGGTGGCCAAGCGCCTCGGCCCCGACGACGTCGTCGTGGTGCTGCTGCCGGACTCCGGCCGCGGCTACCTGAGCAAGATCTTCAACGACGAGTGGATGCGCGACTACGGCTTCCTGGAGGAGGGCGGCGACGAGGCACACGTCGGCGACGTCCTGGCGCGCAAGGACGCGCTGGAGCACGACGGCATCCCGCAGTTCGTCCACGTCCACCCGAACGAGACCGTCGGCGAGGCCGTGCAGATCCTGCGTGAGTACGGCGTCTCGCAGATGCCGGTGGTCTCCCCGGGAGCCGGGCACCCGGACGTGATGGCCGGTGAGGTGATCGGCTCCATCGTCGAGCGCGACCTGCTGGACGGACTGTTCGCCAAGCGCTTCGGCCTGGAGGACCCGATCGGCACGCACATGTCCGCGCCGCTGCCGGTGGTCGGCTCCATGGAGTCGGTCAGCAGCCTGATGAACGTGCTCGAGCGGGCCGACGCGGCGGTCGTGCTGGTCCAGGGCAAGCCGCAGGGCATCGTCACCCGGCAGGACCTGCTCGCTTTCATGTCGCGTAAGTAGGCCCAATTGGTACGTAGGCGTCACGTACCGGCAGCACGTGGTTAACAACGCTCCGGCATTGTTCTTGTCAACGGCGAGAAGCCGAGCGTGGTGACAGCGGGGAACGGAGCGGCTCCCTGACTCCGCCGTCACCAGGACGCGTCGGACGGCCCTGACCCGGCCGGCCGCGTCCAGCCCGCGGGGAACGCCGTCGTCCCGCCCCCGTCGTCACGACGGGGTGCGGCGCCCCGCGGCACCAGCTCCGCGTTCCCGGGTGGGGGAACACGACGGAGACAGCAGGGCCGGCCCTTCGGGGCCGGCCCTGCTGGTGTTTCCATGCGGAGGCGAAGGCGCGCCTTCAGGGCGCGACGCGGCGGCGGGCGATCACGATCCCCGCTCCGGCCAGCAGGCAACCCGCGCCGCCGACCAGGTAGGGCGTGTCGTCGGTCCGCACCGAACCGGTCGCTGTGAACGCGGTGCCGCTGCTCGCCGTGGTGTGAACCTGCGTCGCCGGTGAGGAGCCTGACGTCGCGTAGGGTCCTACCGCGAGGGTCAGCGCAGTGCCGATGCCGGCTGCGACGGCGGTGACGGTGAGATGACGGCGACCCACGGGCGCTCCTACTACGTACGACGGCCGTGACGACGGCTGCTTCGCGCTGGTCCGGACGATGCTAATCACCTTTGGCGGCCTTTGGATAGGCTCGGCCCATGACTACTGAGAGCGGCTCGCCGCGCTACATCCGGCTGCAGATCGAGCTGATCGCCGAGATCGTCGATGTGAAGGCGCTGCAGGCCGCGGCGCTGGAGCAGGTCGAGAGCGACGAGTACCTGGAGGACGAGGAGCGCGCCGAGGCGGTCGAGGCGATCAGCCTCGACCCGAGCGGTGCGGTCGCGCACTTCATCGACCCGGTCGCGATGCTCGAGAACATCCCCGGAGTCGAGCTGGCCGAGGCCGGCTGGGAGACGCAGCCCGTCGACTACGACGCCGAGACCGAGGACTGGGAGCCGTTCGAGGCCGGCACGGAGGAGTGACCCCGGGCGGCGGGAGGTCCGCCGGGCACTCCGGCGGGCGTCCGCCGGGCTGCGGCATCCTGACCATCCGCCAGATGAGTGGTGTCCGAGACGTCCGAATTGGGCGTTATCGGCAGTCCTGTTTAGGGTGATAAGCGCACTAAGCGCACGACCCCTACGGCAGGAGTGAGCCATGGCGACAGCAGCGAACTGGACCCGGCGATCCGTGGTCGCGGGCATGGTCGGGACCCCGGTGCTGCTGATAGCCGGCTGCACGGGATCGGACTCCCGCTCCAAGGGCTCCGGCGGCGCCTCACCCGCAGCCTCCAAGGCCAACGTGACGGTCACTCCGAAGGACGGGGCGACGGGCGTCGACATGACCGCCCCCGTCACCGTCCAGGTGGTCCAGGGCACGCTGGAGTCGGTCACGCTGACCGGCCCGGACGGAAAGCACATAGCCGGCCGGCTCACCGCCGACCGCACCGGATGGACCAGCGACACCCCGCTCGCCTCCAGCGCCGGCTACAAGCTCGCCGCAGTCACCAAGGACACCGCCGGCACCACCGCGACCACCGCGTCCGCGTTCACGACCGGCAAGCCCGTGAACTCCTTCGTCGGTGTCTACACCCCCGACGACAAGGCCACGGTCGGGGTCGGCATGCCGGTCTCCGTCACCTTCGACCACGCGGTGACGAACAAGGCCGCGGTGCAGAAGGCCATCACCGTGAAGGCCGAACCGCCCGTTGAGATCGCGGGCCACTGGTTCGGCGACACCCGGCTGGACTTCCGTCCCGAGGAGTACTGGAAGCCCGGTACGACGGTCAGCGTCACCATCGCCCTCAAGGACGTCGAAGGCGCGGACGGGCGCTTCGGCACCCAGAACAGGTCGGCGGTCTTCACCATCGGCCGCAGCCAGACCAGCGTCGCCGACCTCGGCTCCCACCAGCTCACCGTCACCCGCGACGGCAAGGTCGTCAGCACCTTCCCGATCTCCGGCGGCAGCCCCGAGCACACCACCTGGGCGGGCAAGATGGTCATCTCCGAGAAGCTGCTGCAGACCCGGATGGACTCACGCACCGTCAACCTGGGCGGCGAGTACGACATCCCCGACGTCCCGCACGCGCAGCGGCTGACCAACTCCGGGACCTTCATCCACGGCAACTACTGGTCCTACGGCACCTTCGGCAACGTCAACACCAGCCACGGCTGCGTCGGCCTCCACGACGTCCGCGGTGCGGGGGACCCGGGCACGCCCGCCGCCGAGTTCTACAACAGCTCGATCGTGGGCGACGTGGTCCAGGTCATCAACTCCGGCGACCGTACGGTCGACCCCTCCAACGGCCTGAACGGCTGGAACATGGACTGGGCCGCCTGGAAGTCCGGCAGCGCGGTCTGAGCGCGGTCCGAGGAGACCGCGCGCCGGGACGACGCGGGCAGGGCTACATGCCCGGCTGCGGCAGGCCCAGGGGCGCGCGGAGCTCCTGGTAGTCCGCTGCGGCCGGGGCGTACGTCGCGTGGCCGCCGCTGATCCGGGACTGCCAGGCGTCGGCGCTCGTGATCGCGGCGGAGGCCGTCTCCGCCTGCGAGGCCTCCGTCGTGTCCGCGGAGGCGAGGGCGCGCAGGAGCGGCGGGAGGGCGGGCGTCGCGCCCTGCGGCGGATTCGCCGCCAGCGCGGTGAGCGCCGCGCTCTCGGCGCGGTCGGCCGTGCCCAGCCGCTGCTCCAGCGCGGCGGCGACCTGCCAGCTGCCGCGCGCCACGTCGTGCAGCTTGACCCGGAGCAGCACTGACTCGTTGGTCAGTCGCAGCACCTGCCGCTGCAAGGGCGTCAGTCCCGAGGCGGCGAGCGCGTCGCCGGTCAGCGTGGTGTGGTCGGCGTCCACCAGCACACAGGTGGCGGAGTGCACGCCGCCGTCCCAGCTGTCCTTCGTGGGGTAGTAGATCCTCAGCCGGGTCGACGGGCCGAAGCGCCCGGCGTCGGGGAGCGCGCGGGCGGTGTCGGCCACGCAGCCCAGCACCGACTCCCGCGACGCGGCGCTCAGGCCGGGGTAGCCGGCGCCGAGGCCGTGCTCGGCGACGATCTGCCCGTCGTGCGGGTCCGAGCAGGAGACGACGTCCACGCCCTGCGCGGTGTCGACGCCGTCCTGGTAGGTGAAGCAGGTCCCCGCGCCGAAGGTGTCGAGGGGGCCCTGGCTCGCGCCGATCACGGTCGCCGTCGCGATGATCGCCACCATCCCCATCGCGGTCCACGCGGCGCACAGCGAGAGCGCGACGACGGCCAGCCGTCGGCCCCGCTGACCCAGGCGCCGGGTGCGGAACAACGCGACGATGCCCAGCACGACGCCCACCGGCACGAGCGCGACGGCCGAGGCGACGAGCGCGCACACCGCCGCCGCGCTCAGCTTCGCCGCCGGAGCGGGCAGGGGCGCGGCGGCGGGATGCGGGAACGCCTGCGGCGCCTGGTCGGAGGGCGGCGGGGTCTGGGTCACCCGCGCGAGAGTAGCCGATCGGGTGCGGCGCTTCGAACGGCTCTCTGTGATGATCCTTTTCGTTCGAAGCCGAGCGCTGGGCCGTCCGGGGTCGGTGGCCGGTTCAGGGGCGCGGGGTCTTCACGCCGTGGACGCGGGCGTACTCGGCGGCGAGCCAGGGGCCCAGCTCGTCGACGAGCAGGGAGAGGGTCGGGGCCGCCGTGGTCGGGGTGCGGCCCGTGCGGGCCGCCAGGCGCATCTGGTCGGCGCGGGACGGGTAGTAGCGGCCGAAGAGGTCGGCCGCCTCGGTGAGGTCGCTGGTCCAGCCGCCCCAGCGCGGCATCACGAGGGTGAATCCGGTGCGCGTGAGATGCCGGCCGACGTGGCGGCTGAGACGCAGCAGTTCGGCGTCGGTCGTCGCGGCGGCACGGCGATCGCGCCAGAGGGGGAGCAGCCGGGCCAGGTCGCCGTTGGTCTCGCGGGCGAGCAGCGAGGTGGGGCGGTAGCGGGGCAGCCGCGCGGCGAGGTCCTCCCCGAGCAGCGGGGTGCACAGGCAGGCGACGAAGAAGCCCAGGTCGTACCGTTCCAGCTCGCTGAGCAGGGTGGCCGTGTCGAAGACCAGCACGCCCACGCCGTCGATCTGCGGGAAGTCCGCGTCGAGGGCGCGCCCGAGCGCGTCGGCCGTCGCGCGGTCCCCCGGTCCGGACGAGCCCCGGAGGGCGAGCAGCAGGTCGAGGTCGGAGCGTCCCGGGACGGCGGTTCCGCGCGGGACACTGCCGTACAGGTAGGCGCTGTGCAGCCGTGAGGAGCCCGCGCTCGGGTCGCCGAAGGCGGCGACGATCCGCGACCGGGTCGCCTCGACCACGGGCGCGAACTCCGGCGCCACCCGGTCCGGTGACCCCTCGCGGGCGATGGTGCCGTCCGCTGCCAGTCCGCGCGCGCCGTTCCCCGTCATGAACGCCGAGTGTGCCCGAACGGACCCCGCCGCCGCACGGGAGTTGCCCCCGCACGGGAGTTACCCGGGGGTCCAAAAGCCGCCATAAACCCGGGGAAACGGGCGGTCACTCAAGGCGCGGACTACGCTCAGGCTTCATGAGCGAGCACGAGCAGCATCACTACGCTTTCGAGACCCTGGCCATCCATGCCGGGCAGGAGGCGGACCCGCAGACCGGGGCCGTGGTCACCCCCATCTACCAGGTCTCCACCTTCAAGCAGGACGGCGTCGGCGGCCTGCGCGGCGGCTACGAGTACAGCCGCTCCGCCAACCCGACCCGCACCGCGCTGGAGGAGAACCTCGCGGCGCTGGACGGTGGACGCAGGGGCCTCGCCTTCGCCTCAGGCCTCGCCGCCGAGGACACTCTGCTGCGGACCGTCACCAAGCCCGGGGACCACATCGTCATCCCCAACGACGCCTACGGCGGCACCTTCCGCCTCTTCTCCAAGGTGCTGACGCGCTGGGGGGTCGAGTGGTCCGTCGCCAACACCCACGACCCGGAGAGCGTGCGCGCCGCCGTCCGGCCGAACACCAAGGTGATCTGGGTCGAGACGCCCAGCAACCCGCTGATGGGGATCGCCGACATCTCCGCCCTCGCGCACATCTCGCACGACACGGGCGCCCTGCTGGTCATCGACAACACCTTCGCCAGCCCCTACCTCCAGCAGCCGCTGGCGCTCGGCGCGGACGTGGTCGTCTACTCGACCACCAAGTACATGGGCGGCCACTCCGACGTGGTCGGCGGCGCCCTGGTGACCGACGACGCCACGCTGGGCGAGGAGCTGGCCTACCACCAGAACGCGATGGGCGCCGTGGCCGGTCCGTTCGACTCCTGGCTGGTCATGCGCGGCATCAAGACCCTCGGCGTCCGGATGGACCGTCACAGCGCCAACGCCACGCGGATCGCGGAGTTCCTGACGGGGCACCCGAAGGTCGCCCAGGTCTACTACCCGGGCCTGCCGGAGCACCCGGGCCACGAGATCGCGGCCAAGCAGATGCGCGCCTTCGGCGGCATGGTCTCCTTCCGCCACCGTGACGGCGAGGAGGCGGCGATCCAGGTCTGCAACCGGGCCGAGCTGTTCACCCTCGGCGAGTCGCTCGGCGGCGTCGAGTCGCTGATCGAGCACCCGGGCCGGATGACCCACGCCTCGGCGGCGGGCTCCCCGCTGGAGGTGCCGAGCGACCTGGTGCGCCTGTCCGTCGGCATCGAGTCCGTCGACGACCTGCTGGCGGACCTCCAGCGCGCGCTGGGCTGACGAGGCCCCAGAAGGCTTCGGAATTCGGAATTCCAGAACAACGAGGAGGGGCGCCGGCTCCGGGCGGAAGCTCAGGGCCGGTGCGCCTTGATGGACTGGTTGAAGCGCGTCAGCAGCTCGACGAAGGCCTCCCGGTCCTCGGCCGGCCAGTCGGCCAGCAGCATCCGCATCAGTTCCTGCCGCGAGCTGCGGACCTCCTCCAGTCGCTGCCGCCCCTGCTCCGACAGCCCCAGCAGCACGGCCCGGCCGTCGTCGGGGTTGGGCACCCGGTCCACCAGGCCGCAGTCGACCAGCGGGGCGACCTGACGGGTGACCGTGGACGAGTCGATCCCCATCGCCTGTGCGAGCGCCTTGACGCCCACCGGGCCCGTCCGGTCGAGCCGGTTCAGCAGCAGGAACGCGGCGCGGTCCATCGAGTTGCGCTGCTCGCCGAGCGCGCCGATCCGTGCCTGCTCGACCCGGCGCGCGAAGATCGCGACCTGGTACTGGAGCTGGTCGTACAGCTCGGCGGGGGCGGACTCGGGGGCGCTGTCATCGGGCGCGGAATCGGGCATGGAACCGTCGCGTTCTGTCGTTCGGCTGAGCCCTCCGAGCGTATCCGTGTCAGGGCCCTAGGCTGAACCCATGAACGCCTGGCCGATCACCCTCGACGACGTCCGGGGGGCTCACAAGATGCTCTCCGGTCTGGCCCGGATCACCCCCATGGAGAGCAGCCGCTACCTCTCCTCGCTGATCGGCGCCCCGGTTCAGCTCAAGTGCGAGAACCTGCAGCGCACCGGCTCGTTCAAGCTGCGCGGCGCATACGTGCGCATCGCCGGACTGTCGCCCGTCGAGCGCGCGGCCGGTGTCGTCGCCGCCAGCGCGGGCAACCACGCGCAGGGCGTGGCGCTCGCCGCGCACACCCTCGGCGTCCGGTCGACGGTCTACATGCCCGTCGCCGCGCCGCTCCCCAAGGTGGCCGCCACCCGCGACTACGGCGCGGACGTGCGCCTGGTCGGCGACCACTTCGACGCGACGCTGGCCGCGGCCCTGGAGTACGCGGACACGACCGGCGCGGTCTTCATCCACCCCTTCGACCACCCCGACGTCGTCGCCGGTCAGGGCACGGTCGGCCTGGAGATCCTGGAGCAGTGCCCGGAGGTGCGGACCATCCTGGTCGGCACGGGCGGCGGCGGTCTGCTCGCGGGGGTCGCCGCCGCGGTCAAGCCGGTGCGCCCCGACGTGCGCGTGATCGGCGTCCAGGCACAGGAGGCGGCCGCGTACCCGCCCTCGCTGCGGGCCGGACGCCCGGTGACGCTGGAGAAGTGCGCGACGATGGCCGACGGCATCCAGGTGCGCAGACCCGGCGAGGTGCCGTTCCAGATCATCAACCAGCTCGCCGACGGCGTCCTGACGGTCAGCGAGGACGCGCTGGCGCGTGCCCTGCTCGTCTGCCTCGAACGAGCGAAGCTCGTCGTCGAGCCGGCGGGCGCGAGCACCGTCGCGGCGCTGCTGGAGCACGGCGCGGAGATCGAGGGCCCGGTCGTCGCGGTCCTCTCCGGCGGCAACATCGACCCGCTGCTGATGCAGCGCGTCCTGCGCCACGGCATGGCGGCGGCGGGCCGCTACCTGTCGATGCGGCTGCGCATCGACGACCGCCCTGGCGCGCTGGCGGACCTGCTGGGCGCGCTGTCGCGCACGGACGCGAACGTCGTCGACGTGGCCCACGTCCGCACCGACCCGAAGCTCGGCATCGGCGAGGTCGAGGTCGACCTCCACCTGGAGACCAAGGGCACCGAGCACTGCGCCGCGGTCGCCGCGGAACTCCGCGACTCCGGCTACCGGGTCCTCTCCCCGGCATAGAGGCCGTTGGGAACTCGCGCCGGATCAGCCGGGGTCGTCCGGCGCGGGGGAACCTCCCGGCCGAAGGCCGGGGGAGCCACCCGGCCCGGCGGGAGTTCCCACAACGCGCCCTGGCTCCGACGCCTCCGGACCGCACGCCCCCGGGCCGTCGTGGCCCCCCGAAGTGAACATGCGGGCTCCGCCTTCTTACGCGAGGCTGGGGAGACCGTACGGATCAACGCCGGAGGGAGACGCAGTCGATGAGCGAGGCAGCCATCTCCGCCGAGGGGCTGGTGCGCACCTTCGGGGACGTTCGCGCGCTCGACGGAGTGGATCTGGACGTGCCCGAGGGCACCGTGCTCGGTCTGCTGGGCCCCAACGGCGCCGGGAAGACCACGACCGTGCGCGTGCTCACCACGCTGCTGCGGCCGGACGCGGGGCGGGCCAGCGTCGCCGGCGTCGACGTGTTGAAGCACCCCGACAAGGTGCGCAGCCTGATCGGGCTGTCCGGCCAGTACGCGGCCGTCGACGAGTACCTGACCGGGCGGGAGAACCTGCAGATGGTCGGCGAGCTGTACCAGATGTCCGCACGCGCGGCGAAGGCGCGGGCCGACGAGCTACTGGAGCAGTTCGGGCTCGCCGACGCCGCCGGGCGGATCGCCAAGACGTACTCGGGCGGCATGCGACGCCGTCTCGACCTGGCGGCGGCGCTGGTCGTACGGCCGCCGGTGATGTTCCTCGACGAGCCGACCACCGGCCTCGACCCGCGCAACCGGATGGCCCTGTGGGTGGTCATCGAGCAGCTGGTCGCCGCGGGCACGACGCTGCTGCTGACCACGCAGTACCTGGAGGAGGCCGACCGGCTCGCCCACGACATCGCCGTCGTCGACCGCGGCCGCGTCATCGCGCGCGGCACGGCGGACCAGCTGAAGGCGCAGATCGGCGGCGAGCGTGTCGAGGTCGTGGTGACCGACTCCGCGGCCCTGCCGCTCGCCGTGGAGGCGCTGACCCCGTACGCGATCGGCGAGCCCACCGTCGAGCCGCACACCCGGAAGATCACGGTGCCGGTGACCGGCGGGGCGCGCGTGCTCGCGGACGTGATCCGGGAGCTTGACGCGCGGGAGGTCCTCATCCACGACATCGGTCTGCGCCGGCCGACCCTCGACGACGTCTTCCTCTCGCTGACCGGCCACGTGACCGAGTCGGAGACCGACGAGGACGACGAGGACGGCGACGCGGAGAGCCCGGACGGGGAGAGCGCCGCCGGGCGTAGGGCCGGCAGGAAGAAGGCCCGGGTATGAGCGGCCCGGGTGCGAGCGAGGGGCGTCGTCGATGAGCGCCGTGAACGACTCCGTCGTCGTCGCCAAACGCAATGTGCGCCGCATGACCCGGATTCCCGAGGTCCTGGTCTTCGGGCTCATCCAGCCGGTCATGTTCGTACTGCTGTTCACCTACGTCATGGGCGGCGCGATCACCGTCCCGGGGGCCACCTCCGACCCGGACGCCTACAAGCAGTACCTGATCGCGGGCATCTTCGCGCAGACGGTCACCTTCGCGGTGGCGGGGGCCTCGGCGGGCATCTCGGAGGACATGACCAAGGGCCTCGTCGACCGCTTCCGCTCGCTGCCCATGGCCCGCGGCGCCGTCCTGACCGGTCGCACCCTGGCGGACTCCGTCCAGACGGCCCTGATCCTGGTCGTGCTGACGGTCGTCTCGCTGCTGATCGGCTGGCGCACCCACAACGACCTCTGGAAGGTGTTCTGCGGCTTCCTGCTGCTGCTCCTGCTGGGCTACGCCTTCTCCTGGATCGGCGCGCTGATCGGCCTGTCGGTGCGCAGCCCGGAGGCGGCGACCTCGGCGGGCCTGGTGTGGCTGTTCCCGCTGACCTTCATCTCCAACGCCTTCGTCCCGGTCGCCACCATGCCGGGCTGGCTGCAGCCGGTCGCCTACTGGAACCCGTTCAGCGCCACGGTGCAGGCGGTACGGCAGCTCTTCGGCAACGTGCCGCCGGGCATGGTGCAGACGGCGTGGCCGATGAAGCACGCCATCCCGGTGTCGATCGCCTGGTCCGTGCTGATCATCGTGGTGTTCCGCGCCCTGGCGGTGAGCAAGTACCGCCGCTCGGACGGCTGACCACGCGACGGCTGACCACGCGGGGCGGCTGACCACGCCCCGGCCCGTGGAAGGCGGGCCCGGACGCACGAACCGCCCCGCCTCGGCGCAGGCCGTGGCGGAGCGGTACCGGCAGCGGGTGGGGCCTCAGCCGGTGAAGGGCTTGGCCTCGGTGATCCTGACGTTCGCCTTGCGGCCGTTCGGCAGCTCGTAGGTCACGTCCGTGCCGACCTTCTGGCCGACGATCGCGCGGCCCAGCGGCGACTGCGGGGAGTAGACCTCGATGTCGCCCGAGGCCGCCTCGCGCGAGCCGAGCAGGAAGGTCATGGTGTCGTCCGGGTCACCGTCGAACGCGACCGTGATGGTCATGCCCGGGCCGGCCACGCCGTTGTCCGCGGGGGCCTCGCCGACCTGGGCGCGCTCCAGGAGCTGGGTGAGCTGGCGGATACGCAGCTCCATCTTGCCCTGCTCCTCGCGCGCGGCGTGGTAGCCGGCGTTCTCCTTGAGATCGCCTTCCTCGCGGGCCTGCTCGATCTTCTGCGCGATCTCGGTGCGTCCGGGACCCGACAGGTGCTCCAGCTCGGCGCGGAGCTGGTTGTACGCCTCCTGGGTGAGCCAGGTGACGTTGTCGCTGGTCTGGGTCACTGGTGCTCCTCGTAGGTACTGGGATACAAAGCATCGCCCGCTCGGTCGGAACGGGCGAAACCACAACCCTAACAATTCCCGCGCCGGGAGTCAGGAGCCGTGAAGAGCGTCACCCGGGTCGCGACCCCTCGTGGAGGGGGCCCCGGGCCCCCGGTCAGGAGCAGCCGACGAGCTCTCCCGTGGTGCCGCGGGACGTGGTCCTGAGCAGCACGGTCGTCTGCGTGTCGCTCGTGCCCTTGGGGATGGCGACGCTGACGCGCCCCACCTCGTCGCCGTTCGCGTCGCGCGAGCGGACGGTGCAGGAGGCGGCCTGGTCGCCGGGCTTGCTCACCTCCAGCGTGATCCTCACCTCGTGGTCGGAGATCACCTGGAAGGTCTGCACCTCGCCGTTGACGGGGTTGCCGGAGACGTACTTGTAGCCGATCGCCGCGACCAGGGCGAGCGCGAGCCCGACGGTGACGTAGTAGACGCGCTTGCCGCGCACCCGCGCCTTCTTCTCGTCGCGGCGGCCGTAGCGGCCGACGGGCGGCTGCGCGGCGAGCTGCTCGGCCGCGCTCTCGGCCGGGCGTACGTCCGGGGTCGTATCCGCCATCGGACTTTGGCCTCCTTCGGGGGTTCCGCGCATGATCGCGGAATCAACGGCATACCCCCGTCCGTCACTATAGGAGTCTGTACCGAAGACGAAGGGCACAGGGGCAGTGACTGAGCAGTTGCGTTTGATGGCGGTGCACGCGCACCCGGACGACGAGTCCAGCAAGGGCGCGGCCACCATGGCGATGTACGTCTCGCGTGGCGTGGACGTGCTCGTGGCCACATGCACGGGGGGCGAGCGTGGTTCGGTGCTGAACCCGAAGCTCCAGGGGGACCCGTGGATCGAGGAGAACATCCACGAGGTCCGGGCCAAGGAGATGGACGCCGCGCGCGAGATCCTCGGCGTCAAGCAAGCCTGGCTCGGCTTCGTCGACTCCGGCCTGCCGGAGGGCGACCCGCTGCCGCCGCTGCCGGAGGGGTGTTTCGCGCTCCAGCCGGTGGAGGAGGCGGCCGGCGCGCTGGTCAGGCTGATCCGCGAGTTCCGTCCGCACGTGATCACCACGTACGACGAGAACGGCGGCTACCCGCACCCGGACCACATCATGACCCACAAGATCACGATGCTGGCCTTCGACAAGGCGGGGGACCCGGACGCCTACCCGGAGGCGGGCGAGCCGTGGCAGCCGCTGAAGGTGTACTACAACCAGGGCATCTCCCTGGAGCGGATCAAGGCTCTGGACGCGGCGATGAACGCGCGCGGCCTGGAGTCCCCGTACAAGGAGTGGATCGCCCGCTGGGAGGAGTCGGACCGCAAGCCGCGTGAGATCACCACGCGCGTGCCCTGCGGCGACTTCTTCGAGATCCGCGACAAGGCGCTGATCGCCCACGCCACCCAGATCGACCCGGACGGCCCGTGGTTCCGGGTGCCGATGGAGATCCAGCGCGAGGTGTGGCCGACGGAGGACTACGAGCTCGCCCGCTCCCTGGTCGACTCGTCCATTCCGGAGGCGGACCTCTTCGAGGGGATCGCTGCCAAGATCTCCAACGCCTCCTGAGACGATGGAACGGTGAACACTGCCATGCACCCCGCCGCCACCGCCCTGCTCGCCCTGGACGAGAACAAGGTCACCCCGGGCATCCTCGGCTTTCTGGTCTTCGCCGCGCTGGGCGCGGGCACTTGGTGGATCTTGAAGGCCATGAACCGTTCGCTGGGCAAGGTCGACTTCGTGGAGGAGCCCGTGCCGGGCGAGCCCGCGTCCGCCGCGGAGCCCAAGAACAGCTGACGCTGACGCGAACACCTCGCTATTGCGAATGACTTGCAACTGAATATTGGCAGCCCCTACCGTGGTTGAGCAGGACGAACCACGGAGGGGTGTGCGGCATGGGGACGATCACGCGGATCAAGGGCGCGCTGACCCGGCGTGAATGGGCCCGGCTGGGGGGCATGGCGGCGTTCGTCGTCGCCCTGCACGTCGTCGGCTGGGGCGTTCTCGCGCTGATCGTCGCCCCGCACCACTACCAGGTCGGCACCCAGGCCTTCGGCCTCGGCATCGGCCTGACCGCGTACACCCTGGGCATGCGGCACGCCTTCGACGCCGACCACATCGCGGCGATCGACAACACCACCCGCAAGCTGATGGGCGAGGACAAGCGGCCGCTCTCGGTCGGCTTCTGGTTCTCCCTCGGCCACTCCTCCGTCGTCTTCGGCCTCTGCCTGCTGCTCTCCTTCGGCGTGAAGGCCCTGGCCGGCCAGGTCTCCAACGGCTCCTCGACACTGCAGACCCTCGCCGGAACGATCGGCACGACCGTCTCCGGCACCTTCCTGATGCTGATCGCCGCGATCAACGCGGTGGTGCTGGTCGGCATCGTCAAGGTCTTCCGGAAGATGCGGGGAGGCGAGTACTCCGAGGCGGAGCTCGAGGAGCACCTGAACAAGCGCGGGCTGATGAACCGCATCCTGGGCCGCGTGACCAAGGCCGTCTCCAAGCCGTGGCACATGTACCCGGTCGGCCTGCTGTTCGGTCTCGGCTTCGACACCGCGACCGAGGTCTCGCTGCTGGTGCTCGCGGGCGGAGCCTCGGCCTTCTCGCTGCCCTGGTACGCGATCCTGACCCTGCCCGTGCTCTTCGCGGCCGGCATGTCGCTGCTGGACACCATCGACGGCTCGTTCATGAACTTCGCCTACGAGTGGGCCTTCTCGCAGCCGGTCCGCAAGGTCTACTACAACATCACGATCACTGGCCTGTCGGTCGCCGTGGCGGTGATCATCGGCGGCATCGAGCTGACCGGTCTGCTGGCGGAGAAGCTGAACATCAGCGGCGGCGTGATCGGCTGGATCGCCGGACTGGACCTGAACAACGTCGGCTTCGTGATCGTCGGGCTCTTCGTCGTCACCTGGGTGGTGGCGCTGGCGTTCTGGCGCTTCGGCCGGGTCGAGGAGAAGTGGGCCCTGGCCCCCGGCGGTCAGGCGGCGACGGTGGCCGTCGCCGCCGAGGAGTGACGCGCGCCGCGAAGGTGGCCCGCCACTCCTCGGCCCCGCCAACGGCCTCAGTGGTGGAAGCCCTCCCTGGGCGTCACGCCGTGCTCGGTGCCCGGGTTCGGCTGGGCCTGGAGCTCGGGCAGCAACCGGGCCAGGTCGTTGAGCAGGAGGTCCGCCAGGTCGAGGGTGAACCCGTTGCGGATGACGATGCGGATGACCGCCAGGTCCGTGCGGTTCTCCGGGAAGGTGTACGCCGGCACCAGCCAGCCGCGTTCGCGGAGCCTGCGGGAGACGTCGAAGACGTCGAACGACGTCACGTCGTCCGTCGTGGTGAAGGCGAACACGGGCAGCTCGTCGCCGCGCGTCAGCAGTCGGAAGACGCCGAGCCCCTCGATGCCCTGGGCGAGGCGGACGGCGACGTCGCGTGACGCCTGCTGGACCGCCGTGAAACCGGCCCGGCCCAGGCGGAGGAAGTTGTAGTACTGGGCGATCACCTGGGCGCCGGGGCGCGAGAAGTTGAGCGCGAACGTCGGCATGTTGCCGCCCAGGTAGTTGACCCGGAAGACCAGCTCCTCGGGCAGGGCCTCCGCGTCCCGCCACAGCGCCCAGCCGACGCCCGGGTAGACCAGGCCGTACTTGTGGCCGGAGGTGTTGATCGAGGCGACGCGCGGCAGGCGGAAGTCCCAGAGCAGATCCGGGTCCAGGAAGGGCGCGATCATGCCCCCGGACGCGCCGTCGACGTGGACGGGGACGTCCAGCCCGGTCCGTCGCTGCAGGTCGTCCAGCGCGTCGCAGATCTCCTTGATCGGCTCGAAGCTGCCGTCGAAGGTGGACCCGAGGACCCCGACGACCCCGATGGTGTTCTCGTCGACCAGGGCCAGCGCGGACGGCGCGTCGAGGTGGTACCGCTCGCCCTCCATGGGGGCGAGCCGGCACTCGACCTCCCAGAAGTTGCAGAACTTCTCCCAGCACACCTGGACGTTCGCGCCCATCACCAGGTTGGGGCGGGCGGCGCCGCTGTCGTACTTCTCGCGGTTGCGCTGCATCCAGCGCCGCTTGAGCGCCATCCCGGCGAGCATGCAGGCCTCGCTGGAGCCGGTGGTGGAGCAGCCGACGGCCTTGGTGGCGTCCGGTGCGTGCCACAGGTCGGCAAGGATGTTCACACAGCGGCGCTCGAACTCGGCCGTCTGCGGGTACTCGTCCTTGTCGATCATGTTCTTGTCGAGGCACTCGCCGATCAGCTCGGTGACCTGCGGATCCATCCAGGTGGTCACGAAGGTGGCGAGGTTGAGCCGTGCGTTGCCGTCGAGCAGCAGCTCGTCGCGGATCAGCTGGCGGGCGATCGCGGCCGGAAGGGGGGTGTGCGGGAGGCGGTTCTTCGGTACCGCCTCCTCCATCCCGTTGAGGAGATCCTCCACGCCGGTCACCCGCGGGAGGCTCAGCGGCTTTTGCTTGTCCTGTCCCTGATGCAGCGCCATGACGACCAGACTATGCACCGCCCGCGCGGACGGCGCGGCGAAACGCTTGCTTCGAGTGCACTCCAGGAAGGTTGGATGGACTGCATGGAGTACACGCAGCTCGGACGCACCGGGGTCAGGGTCAGCCGCCTCGTCCTCGGCACGATGAACTTCGGCCCGCAGACGGACGAGGCCGCCTCCCACGGCCTGATGGACGCCGCGCTCGACGCCGGGGTCAACTTCTTCGACACCGCGAACATCTACGGGCTCAACGAGCACAAGGGCCTGACCGAGGAGATCGTCGGATCCTGGCTCGCCAAGGGCGGCGGGCGACGCGACAAGGTCGTGCTGGCCACCAAGGTCTACGGCAACATGATCGACGGCGAGCCCATCGTCGGCGCCTCCTGGCCCAACTTCGACCGGCTCTCGGCGGTGAACATCCGCCGCTCCGTCGAGGCCAGCCTGCGGCGGCTCGGCACCGACCACATCGACCTCTACCAGTTCCACCACGTCGACCGGCTGACCTCCTTCGAGGAGATCTGGCAGGCCGTGGACGTGCTGGTGCAGCAGGGCAAGATCCTCTACGCGGGCTCCTCCAACTTCCCCGGATACAAGATCGCCCAGGCCAACGAGACGGCCCGGCGTGATCGGCCCGGGCTGGGCCTGGTCAGCGAGCAGTGCCTGTACAACCTCTTCGAGCGGCGCTCCGAGCTGGAGGTCATCCCGGCCGCGCAGGAGTACGGGCTCGGCGTCATCCCGTGGTCGCCCCTGCACCAGGGCCTGCTCGGCGGGGCGCTGCGCAAGGAGGCCGAGGGCAGCGGCGCCCGCACCAGGGCGGGCCGTTCGGCGGCCGGGCTGGCCGATCCGGCGGTCCGCGCGAGGGTGGAGGCGTACGAGAACCTGGCGGCCAAGCACGGCCTGGAGCCGGGCGAGGTGGCGCTGGCCTGGCTGCTGACCCGTCCCGGCGTCACCGGCCCGATCGTCGGGCCACGCACGCACGAGCAGTTGGAGTCCGCGCTGCGGGCGCTGGAGCTGACGCTTTCTGAGGAACTGCTGGCCGGTCTCGACGAGATCTTCCCCGGACCGGGCCCCGCGCCGGAGGCGTACGCCTGGTAGGCCGGGCCGGACGGCTGCCTGGAAGCCCAGGTCCAAGCGTCGACCTGGGCTTCCACCGCATGAGGGCGGCGTGGTCGTGGCGGTCGTGGCCGAGACCGAGGCCGTCGTCGGGGCCGGGTCAGGCGGGCGGCGTGTAGTCGGGGTCGAGGCCCTTGCCGATGTCCTCCGGCACCATGACGGGTGAGAAGGAGACCTCGGCGCCGAGCTCCTGGAAGAACGGCTCGGCGATGGAGGGGATCTGGGCCGGCTCCTTGAGGTCGAAGACGACGAAACCGCCCCGCTTCCCGTTCAGGGTCCAGAAGTAGGCGGCTTCGGGCTTCAGCGCTGCCAGCCGGGACTGCATGAACTCCTGTAGGCGCTTGGCGAGGATGACCTCGTTCGCCTTGTCCGTGTCCATGCTGACGGTCATGATCGTGCGCATGCGGCGTCACCTCCTCGGTGCGGCGTGGTGACCTCCCCTCCATCGTGGGCCCGGCTCCGGGTCGCTGCACGTTCAGACCTTCAGCCATGTGAGAGGCTGGCGAGGTGAACCGCTTGGCTGGTGCGACCTCGCCGTATCTCCTGCAGCACGCAGACAACCCGGTCGACTGGTGGGAGTGGGGTGACGACGCCTTCGCGGCCGCGCGCGAGCGGGACGTGCCCGTGCTGCTGAGCGTCGGCTACGCCGCCTGCCACTGGTGCCATGTCATGGCCCACGAGAGCTTCGAGGACGCGGGCCTCGCGGAGTACCTGAACGCCCACTTCGTGCCGGTCAAGGTGGACCGCGAGGAGCGGCCCGACGTCGACGCCGTCTACATGGAGGCGGTGCAGGCGGCGACCGGGCAGGGCGGGTGGCCGATGACGGTGTGGCTGACGCCGGACGGGGAGCCGTTCTACTTCGGGACCTACTTCCCGCCGGAGCCCCGGCACGGCATGCCGTCGTTCCGGCAGGTGCTGGAGGGCGTCGCCGAGGCCTGGCACGGGCGGCGCGAGGAGGTCGCCGACGTGGCCCGCCGGATCGTGCACGAGCTGAGCGGCCGCGCCGGTGTGTACGCGGGGCTGGCCGCGGCCGACCTGCCGGGGCCGGAGTCGATGCGCCAGGCGCTGGCCGGACTCGGCCGGGAGTTCGACGAGCGCAGCGGCGGGTTCGGCGGCGCGCCCAAGTTCCCGCCATCCATGGTGCTGGAGTTCCTGCTGCGCCACCACGCCGCGACAGGCTCGCCCGCGGCGCTCGACCTGGTCGAGCGCACCTGCGCGGCGATGGCCCGCGGCGGCATCCACGACCAGCTCGGCGGCGGCTTCGCCCGCTACTCCGTCGACGCGCACTGGGTTGTGCCGCACTTCGAGAAGATGCTCTACGACAACGCGCTGCTGCTCCGCGTCTACCTGCACCTGTGGCGTGCCACCGGCGGCCCGCTCGCGCGCCGCGTCGCCGAGCGCGCCGGGGACTTCCTGCTGCGTGAACTGCGCACCGCCGAGGGCGGTTTCGCCTCGGCACTCGACGCCGACAGCGCCGACGCGGAGGGCCACAGCCGGGAGGGCGCATTCTACGTCTGGACGCCCGGGCAGCTCGTCGACGTGCTCGGCGAGGAGGACGGCCGACGCGCGGCCGAACGCTACGGCGTCACGGAGCAGGGCACCTTCGAGGAGGGCGCCTCCGTGCTGCGGTGGCCGGGGGAGGACGAGCCCGACGCCTCGGATCAGCAGCTGCGCGAGCGCCTGCTGGCCGCCCGCGAGCTGCGACCGCGTCCCGCCCGCGACGACAAGGTGGTGGCCGCCTGGAACGGCCTGGCCGTCGCCGCGCTCGCCGAGGCGGGCGTGCTGCTGGACCGCCCCGACTTCCTCGACGCGGCCGTGGTCGCCGCCGCGCTGCTGCTCGACGTCCACCGTGACGGGTCCGGCCGCCTGCTGCGCACCTCGCGTGACGGTGTGGCCGGTCGCAACGCCGGTGTCCTGGAGGACTACGGCGACGTGGCGGAGGGCCTGCTCACCCTGCACAGCGTCACCGGCGACGCACGGTGGCTCGACGCCGCCGGAGAGTTGCTCGAGGTGGTGTTGACCCGGTTCACGGACGAGACGTCAGGAGCGCTGTACGACACGGCGGCCGACGCGGAACCGCTGATCCGTCGCCCGCAGGATCCGACCGACAACGCGGCGCCGTCCGGTTGGACCGCCGCAGCGGGCGCCTTGCTCTCCTACGCCGCCCTGACCGACTCGGAGCGCCACCGCACCGCCGCGGAGCGCGCCTTGACGGTGGTGACGCCGCTGGCCGGACAGGCGCCGCGCTTCGTCGGCTGGGGTCTGGCGACCGCCCAGGCGCTCCTCGACGGCCCCCGCAAGGTCGCTCTCGCGGGCGCGCCCGACGACCCGGCGACGCTCGCGCTGCGCATCGCCGCGCTCGCCGCCACCGCCCCGGGCCTGGTCGTCACCCCGGCCGGCGAGGACCAGCCGGTGGTCGACGGCGCGTCGGCGGCCTACGTCTGCCGCCGCTTCACCTGCGACGCTCCCGTCACCGACCCGGCGTGGCTCCGGGAAGGGCTGAGCGCGACGCCGAAGGAGGCCTGACCGGCCGCCGGCTACAGGCCGGGGCTGCCCAGCGACCTGAACGCCGTGTTCAGCAGGGACTCCAGATCGTCATGGCCCCCGCGTTCGGCCCAGTACTGCACCGCCTCGCTCGACACCGCGAGGACCGCCGCGACCAGGGTGCGCAGTTCCAGGCCGTCCGCGGGCAGGCCGGTCCGTTCCGCGAGGAGCCGGCACATCATCTCGCCGGTGCGCTGCATCTCCGCCAGCGCGCGGGCGCGGATCGCCGGGACCGCCCGGTACAGCTGCATGCGCAGCAGCACCTCCTCGCGCTCGGCGGCGAGGACCTGGCGCAGCGGATCGGTCATCGCCTGCCGCACGGACTCGATCAGCGGCTCGTCGGCCGGGCGCGAGCGGAACGAGACCTCCATCAACGGGTCGTAGTCGTCGCTGATGACCAGGTCTTCCTTGGTGGGGAAGTAGCGGAAGAACGTGCTGGGCGAGACCTCCGCCGCGGCCGCGATCTGGTCGACCGTCGTGGCTTCGTAGCCCTGCTCGCTGAACAGGCCGAAGGCCGCCGCGCGGATCGCGCGGCGGGTCTTCAGCTTCTTGCGTTCCCGCAGGCCCAGCGGGGCGGCGAGGCGTTCTTCGAGCTCGGCGCCGGCGGCGGTTCGGGTGGGGGGATTGCCGGGGGTCATGCCTGGGATTCTCCCGCACCGCCCCCCGAGCCGGGCATCCGCCAGGCGATCAACGCTGCCGAGAGGGCCGAGCCGATGCCGCAGGCGAGCAGCACCAGGTCCATGCCGTGGACGAACGCGGCGTGCGCGGACGCGGCCAGCGCCGTGTCGTGCAGCTTCTCGGCCACGGCCTGGGCGGCCGAGACCGAGCCGCTCGCTGTGCGGGCCAGCGACTCGGGAAGGCCGCCGGTGTCGAGCCGCGCGGTGTAGCCGCCGGCCAGCAGGCTGCCGAGCAGGGCCACGCCGACCGCGCTCGCGGACTGGCGCAGTGTCTGCAGCAGTCCGGAGCCGACGCCGGCCCGGTCGTCAGGGAGCGCCGCCATCGCCGCGCCCATCGCCGGGACCATGGTGAAGCCCATGCCGACGCCCAGCAGGCCGAGCCACAGTGCGGTGCGGCCGTAGCCGTCGCCGGTGGTGGTGGAGGCGCCGAGCAGCATCGACGCGGCGACGACGAGCATGCCCGCGGCGACGACCCAGCGCACCGAGAGCCTGGCGACCAGGCGCTCCGCGACGCGCGCCGCGAGCAGCAGGCCGGCCATCATCGGCATCAGCCGGACGCCGGTGCCGAGGGCGTCGTAGCCGAGGACCGACTGGAGGTACTGGGGCAGCACGAACAGGCCGCCCATCAGCACGAAGGAGACCAGGACCGAGGCGGCCGTGCTCCAGCGGTAGACGCGGTCGGCGAGCAGCGTGAAGTCGACCATCGGGTGCGGCAGCGTGCGTTCGCGCCGGACCAGGAAGCCGAGCAGCAGCACGGATCCGACCAGCGGGGTGACGACCTGCGCGGAACCCCAGCCGTCGGTCGGGCCCTGGATGATGCCGAAGGTGAGCGCGCCGAGGCCGAGCACGCCGACGACGGCGCTGAGCGGGTCGACCCGGGGCACCGACGGGTCGCGCGACTCGGGCACCAGCCACAGGCAGGCGGCGATGCCGACGGCGATCAGCGGGACGTTGATCAGGAAGATGGAGCCCCACCAGAAGTGGTTGAGCAGCAGCCCGCCCAGCATCGGGCCGAGCGGCATGCCGACGGCCATGCCCGCCGTCATCACGGCGATGGCGCGGGGCCGTTCGGCCGGGGCGAACAGGCTCGGCAGGATCGCGATGCCGAGCGGCATGATGAGCGCGCCGCCGAGGCCCATCACGGCGCGGACGGCGATCAGCGTGTTCGGCGAGTCCGCGAGCGTGCCGACCAGCGAGGCGACGCCGAAGAGCGCCAGCCCGCCGATGAGCAGCCGGCGCCGCCCGAAGCGGTCGCCGAGCAGCCCGGCCGGGAGCATCGCGGCGGCGAAGACGACGAGGTAGGCGTCGACGATCCACTGCAGCTGTCCCGTGGTGGCGTGCAGCTGCACCGCCATGTCGGGCAGGGCGACGTTGAGGATCGTTCCGTCGAATCCGAGCACGAGCACGCTCAGGCAGACGGCGGCCAGCGCCCACCAGCGCTTTCGGTCGGGCGGTGCGGATTCCGCCGGCACGGCGGTGCTGGTGGACGCTTTCGTGGTCATGGCAGCCCCCTAAGAGTTACTGTCTTCTGACAGTAACTCTCAAAAGCTAGCGACTGTCAATTACATGGCGACGAGCGAGACCCCCACGAACTGCACGGTGAAGGCCGCGAGCGTGCACGCGTGGAAGACCTCGTGGAAGCCGAACCAGCGAGGCGAGGGATTCGGACGCTTGAGGCCGTAGATGACGCCGCCGATGCTGTAGAGCGCGCCGCCGATGATGATCAGCACCGTCACCGCGACGCCGCCGGTGTGGAAGAAGTCGGGCAGGAAGAAGACGGCCGCCCAGCCGAGCGCCAGGTAGCAGGGTGTGTACAGCCAGCGCGGCGCGCCGACCCAGAAGACCCGGAAGGCGATCCCGGCCAGCGCCCCCGCCCAGACCAGCCAGAGCAGTACCTGCTGCCGTGCCCCGTGCAGCAGCAGGATGGTGACCGGCGTGTAGGTGCCCGCGATGATCAGGAAGATGTTGCTGTGGTCGAGCCGCCGCAGGATCGCCTCGCCGCGTGGCCCCCAGGTGAAGCGGTGGTACAGCGCGCTGACGCCGAACAGCAGCCAGGCGCTGGCGGCGTAGATCGCGCAGGCCGCCTGGGCGGCGGGTGTCGTGGCGAGGCAGATCAGCACGATGCCGGCCGCCACCGTCGCCGGAAACATTCCCGCATGCAACCAGCCGCGCATGGCGGGCTTCAGCGGGAAATTCAGCTCACTCATTTCCACCCCTGGAGTCATGTTTCCGAAGCATACCTACGGCACCGTAGGTTACCTACTGGTAGGTCTGCTCGAATTCTCGTCAAAGTGACGCTGACCTGCGATGTTGTCGTTCTCACACGGGCGCGGTGTGTCACTTCTCGGACATCGGAGATACGCTGCGAAGACCCTCAACCCCTCACCATCCGTTCAAGGACGACCGGATGGGAAACGGAGCGATCGTGCCGAACGAGAACTCTGCCCAGGTCAACGCTGCCCCGACCCGGCACAAGAAGCTGCTGGCGTGGGTCCAGGAGATCGCAGAGCTCACCCAGCCGGACCGGATCGAATGGTGCGACGGCTCTGAAGCCGAGTACCAGCGTCTGTGCGACCTGCTTGTCGAGAAGGGCACCTTCCGCAAGCTCAACGAGGAGAAGCGGCCGAACTCCTACTACGCCGCCTCCGACCCGCGCGACGTTGCGCGCGTCGAGGACCGCACGTTCATCTGCTCCGAGGAGGAGAAGGACGCGGGCCCGACCAACCACTGGAAGGCCCCCGCCGAGATGCGTGCCATCTTCGGTGACATCTTCAAGGGCTCCATGAAGGGCCGCACCATGTACGTGGTGCCGTTCTCCATGGGTCCCGTGGGTTCACCGCTGGCCGCCTACGGCGTCGAGATCACCGACTCCGCCTATGTCGCAGTGTCGATGCGCACCATGACCCGCATGGGCCAGGCCGTGCTCGACTTCCTCGGTGAGGACGGCGAGTTCGTCAAGGCCGTGCACACCCTCGGCGCCCCGCTCGCGGAGGGCGAGGCCGACGTGGCGTGGCCGTGCAACGAGACGAAGTACATCTCGCACTTCCCGGAGACCAAGGAGATCTGGTCCTACGGTTCCGGCTACGGCGGCAACGCCCTGCTCGGCAAGAAGTGCTACGCGCTGCGCATCGCCTCGACCATGGCCCGCGACGAGGGCTGGCTGGCCGAGCACATGCTCGTCCTGAAGCTCACCCCGCCGTCCGGCGAGGCCAAGTACGTCGCCGCCGCGTTCCCCAGCGCCTGCGGCAAGACCAACCTGGCCATGCTCCAGCCCACCATCCCGGGCTGGAAGGTCGAGACCATCGGCGACGACATCGCCTGGATGCGGTTCGGTGCGGACGGCCGCCTCTACGCGATCAACCCGGAGGCCGGCTTCTTCGGCGTCGCGCCCGGCACCGGCCGTGACACCAACGCCAACGCCATCGACTCGATGTACGCCAACACGGTCTTCACCAACGTGGCGCTCACCGACGACGGCGACGTGTGGTGGGAGGGCATGACCGAGGAGAAGCCCGCGCACCTCACGGACTGGAAGGGCAACGACTGGACCCCCGAGTCGGAGACCCCGGCGGCGCACCCCAACGCCCGGTTCACCGTCCCGGCCGCCCAGTGCCCGACCATCGCCCCGGAGTGGGAGGACCAGGCGGGTGTGCCGATCTCGGCCATCCTCTTCGGCGGCCGCCGCGCCAGCGCGGTTCCGCTGGTGACCGAGTCCTTCGACTGGCAGCACGGCGTCTTCCTGGGCGCAAACGTCGCCTCGGAGCAGACCGCCGCCGCCGAGGGTACGGTCGGCAAGCTGCGCCGCGACCCGTTCGCGATGCTGCCCTTCTGCGGCTACAACATGGGTGACTACTTCGCCCACTGGCTGGAGGTCGGCGAGAACGCCGACGCCGCCAAGCTGCCGAAGATCTACTACGTGAACTGGTTCCGCAAGAACGCCGACGGCAAGTTCGTCTGGCCGGGCTTCGGCGAGAACAGCCGCGTGCTGAAGTGGATCGTCGAGCGTCTGGAGGGCACCGGCGCGGGCGTCGAGTCGCCGATCGGCATCCTGCCGACCGAGGACGCGCTGGACCTCGACGGCCTCAGCATCGACCAGGCCGACCTCGACCTGCTGCTCTCCGTCGACCGTGACATCTGGAAGCAGGAGGCCGCGCTCATCCCCGAGCACCTGGAGCTGTTCGGCGAGCACACGCCGAAGGCCCTGTGGGAAGAGTACGAGAAGCTGACCCAGCGTCTGGGCTGAGGCTGGAGCCCGGGCTGACGTGGACGCCCGGGCTGAGCCTCAGGAGATCACCGACTCGCGTGCCGCCGTATGGAAGTCCATACGGCGGCACGCGAGTATCGCCGTCCGGGTGTCCTGCTGGGCGGCGGCCACCACCAGCACCCGTCCGGCCAGGTCGAAGGCCTGGGCGTGCAGGGCGGGGAGTTCGGCGGGGTAGGCGACGGCGGCGCGCTGCGGGAGGCAGGCGCCGATTTCGGCGATGCGCGCGGTCAGCGCGGCCGCGGCATCCTCCAGCGCACGGTCGCCGGTGCGCGTGTGCAGCTCGCGGGTGACGTCGAGGAGCGCCGTCAGATGGCCGGCCAGCTGTCCGCGCAGCCCGCTGTGAGCAGGCGCGGGTGTGCCCGGCGTCTGGGACTGCCGCGACCGACGTACGACAGGACGGGTCTTGGGCTGCTCGTACATGCGAACAGCATAACTTAGACTATGTCTAAAAGAAGATTCCGTTTTGACTGTCGGGCAACCCGGTCCTAGGGCTGCGCGTACGTCGACAGGAAGACGCCGATCTTCTCGACCGCCTCGCTCAGATCTTCCGCGCGCGGCAGTGTGACCAGACGGAAGTGGTCCGGGTCGGGCCAGTTGAAGCCGGTGCCCTGGACGACGTAGATGTGCTGCTGCTTGAGCAGGTCCAGCACCATCTGGGCGTCGTCCTTGATCTTGTAGACCTTCGGGTCCAGCCGCGGGAAGGCGTAGAGCGCGCCCTTGGGCTTGACGCAGGAGACGCCGGGGATGTCGTTGAGCATCTTCCAGGCGATGTCGCGCTGTTCGCGCAGTCGGCCGCCGGGCAGGATCAGGTCCTTGATCGACTGACGCCCGCCGAGTGCGGCGGCGATCGCGTGCTGTGAGGGCATGTTGGCGCACAGACGCATGGTGGCCAGCGTGGTCAGGCCCTCGATGTAGCTGCGGGCCTCCTCCTTCGGGCCGGAGATCGTCATCCAGCCGCTGCGGAAGCCGGCCACCCGATAGGCCTTGGACATGCCGTTGAAGGTCAGGCAGAGCAGGTCCGGCGCGAGCACCGCGGTGGAGGTGTGCTCGGCGTCGTCGTAGAGGATCTTGTCGTAGATCTCGTCCGAGTAGACGATCAGGTTGTGCCGGCGGGCGATCCCGACGAGGCCCTCCAGCAGCTCGACCGGGTAGACCGCACCGGTCGGGTTGTTCGGGTTGATGATCACGATGCCGCGGGTGCGGTCGGTGATCTTCGACTCGATGTCCGCGAGGTCGGGGAACCAGTCGGCCTGCTCGTCGCACCGGTAGTGCACCGCCGTCCCGCCGGACAGACTGATCGACGCCGTCCACAGCGGGTAGTCGGGGGAGGGGACGAGGATCTCGTCGCCGTCGTCCAGCAGTGCCTGCATCGCCATCTGGATCAACTCGGAGACGCCGTTGCCGATGTAGACGTCCTCGACGGTCAGGCCGTGCAGGCCGCGCTCCTCGTAGTGCATGACCACGGCGCGGCGGGCCGAGAGCAGGCCCTTGGAGTCGCCGTAGCCGTGGGCCCCGGCGAGGTTGCGGACGATGTCCTGCAGGATCTCCGGCGGCGCCTCGAAGCCGAACGGCGCCGGGTTCCCGGTGTTCAGCTTCAGGATGCGGTGGCCCTCGTCCTCAAGCCGCATGGCCTCGTCGAGGATCGGGCCGCGGATGTCGTAGCAGACGTTGGCGAGCTTGCTGGACTGGATCACCTGCATACCGATGCAGCCTAGTGCCTCGCCATACCCGCTGCGCGGTGATTTTCACCATGTGAGAGGCCGGGGACGCGCGGGAGACGCGCCGATGGCAGGGCGGTGGAGCCCGGGTGTCCCAGCTGCCGCAACCGTCGAAGGCGCCGGTTGCCGACGAGTGCGACGGCCAGGCCGACCGTCCAGCCCAGCAGCACGCCCCACACTGCGCCCGCCACGGCTCCGGCCAGCGGGTGGACCGTCCAGCCGAGCGGCGCCGCGCCCGTCATCCGCGCCAGCGCGAGCCCCCGGAACACCCCGGCGACGGCCCCGCCCAGCACCATCGCCGACCAGCCCGCGCCCAACCGCCGCAGCGCGCCGGCGTAGGGATGCCGGAGCACGTGACGGCGGAGCCGCAGGGCGACGGCGCCGACCAGCAGCAGCGCCGCGAAATCCTCCGAGAGGGTGAACGCCCAGCTGCTGTCCCCGCGCGGATCCGGGCGCAGCCCCGGAAGGAACGGCGGCACCCCGAGCGCCGCGTCGTGCGCTGCCGAGGGGAAGGCGTCCGTCAGCCGGAACCACACCGTGCCCGTGCCGAGCGCCAGCACCAGCAGCAGCGTCGCGGTCAGGCCCGCGAGCAGCACGGAACGGGGGCGGTCCAGGGACGGGGTCATGGCCGGACTGTACCCGTGCGCACGCGCACCGGTCCCCGCGCGTCGAGGTTGATACAGAATCAGGACGACTCCCTGCGCATTCCCAGTTTGTGGATCTACGATCACCATGGCTGCAGGGGGTGGCGGGTGCGCGGACGTGCGCGTCGATGGCTCGGGGGACTGGCGGTCCTGGCCTGCGCGGCGGGACTGCTGCTGCGCCTCGGCACGCCCGCGGCGGTCGGTACGACCACGCCGCGCTTCCTGACGGACGTCGAGGGCCGGGCGCTGATCCTCTACGGCCTGAACGCGGACGACGCCCCGACGTCGGCCCCGGCCTCGGCGTCGGGGTCCGGGGCGTTGTCGGTGTCGCCGTCGGGTGCGGGGCCGGCGTCGGCCTCCGGCGAATACGGGCTGCTCGGGGACGACTTCGCGCGCGTGCTGCTGCACTGGAGCAGCGTCGAGCCGAGCCCGGGCCACTACGACGACGCCTACCTCGCCGCCCTCGTCCGGCGCGTCGACCAGTACGCAGCCGTGGGCGACCACGTCGTTCTCGCGATGACCCAGGACGCCTACGGACCGCCACCCGGCACCGCGGCCGCCCCGGCCGTCGCGGACGCCGCCAGGATCCACGCGGCCGACGAGTTCTGGCGCACCCGGGACGACGCCCCCGATCTCCAGGACCGGTACGCCGCGGCCTGGGCCCACATCGCGCGCTACCTCGCGGCGCACCTCCCGCACACCCGCGGCGTGCTGTCGCCCGCCGACGCCGTCGTGGGCTACGACCTGATGGACCGTCCCTGGGGAGGGTCCGTCCAGGGACCGGCCTTCGAGACGGGCGCGCTGGCCGCCTTCTACGAGCGCGTCATCGCCCGCGTCCGCTCCGTCGACCAGGACCACTGGCTCTTCGTCGAGCCGGAGGCCGCGTCCGCGGACGACGGCCTCCCCAGCGCCCTGCCGTACCTGCCGGACCCGCGCCACGGCACGGCCCGGATCGGCTACGCCCCCCAGCTCTACCCGGCGCCGGTCGACCCGCACGGCGACTACACCGGCGGCAGCGCCTTCTGGGCCGACCGCCTGCTCAACTCCTGGGCCATCCAGGTCACCAGAACGGCCAAGCGGCTGGACGCTCCCATCCTGGTGAGCGGTTGGGGCGCGGACTTCACCGCGCCCGGCGCGCACCTGTACGTCGACCACGTGCAGGAGCTGCTCGACGGCCTGATGGCGGGCTCGGCCTGCTGCACGACCGTGCCGGGTCCCTGGTCGCCCTGGCAGAAGCCCGGAAAAGGCGCGGACATCGCCGGTGTCCTCCAGACCGCGTACCCGCGCGCGATCGCCGGCGTGCCGGTGGAGTTCGACTACGACAAGGGCACCCTCGTCTTCACCCTCCAGTTCCGTGACGAGGCCGGGGTCATCGGCCCTACGGACGTTTACCTCCCGCCGTCGGACTTCCCCCTGGGCCCGCAGATCGACTTCGACGCGGAGTACACCAGCACGTGGGACGAGAACCGTCACGTCCTCTCCCTGACGGTCACCCATCCGATGCCGGGGACGGTTCACACGCTGCGGCTCACGCCGGCCTCCGCGTCGCAGAACGTCGGGTGATCGCCCGGCCCGGCAGCGCGTCGGTCCGTCGTCCGTCGTCCATCACCGCGACGCCGTTCACGAAGACGTACGGGATCCCGCGCGGGGTCCTTCGTGGCTCGTCGTAGGTGGCCTGTTCGGCGACGGTCCCCGGGTCGAAGAGGACCAGGTCCGCGACCCACCCCTCGCGCACCTGGCCGCGGTCGGGGAGGCCCAGGCGTCGGGCCGGTGTGGCCGACAGGTGCCGGACGGCCTCGGGGAGCGAGAGCACCCCCTGCTCCCGTACGTAGGCGCCGAGATAGCGGGGGAAGGTGCCGTAGGCGCGCGGGTGGGGGCGGTCGCCGGTCAGCAGGCCGTCGCTGCCGCCGCAGTGCACCGGGTGGCGCATGATGGCGCGGACGTTCTCCTCGTGGCCGACGTGCTGCAGGATCGTCGTGCCGAGCCCGTCGTCGAGCAGCAGCCGCGTGAACGCCTCGAACGGCTCGACGCCGTCCCGCTGGGCGAGCTGCCGGACCGTCAGGCCCACCGCGGGCCGCAGTGCGGGCTCACGGACGCCGCTGACCTGCACCCTGTCCCAGTCGGCGACGACGCCGTGGCAGCCGTCGGAGCCGTGCACCTCGAGGTCGGCGCGGATGCGTGCCCGTGCGGCCGGATCGGTCAGACGGCGCAGCGTCTCGGCCGGTCCGCCCACTGCCGCCCAGCCGGGGAGCAGCGCCGCGAGCGTGGTCGAGCCGGGCAGGTAGGGGTAGGTGTCCAGGGTCAGGTCCACGCCGTCGGCGACCGCCGCGTCGACGAGGGCGAGCAGCTCACCGGCGCGGCCGCGGTTGACCTCGAAGTTCATCGTCGCGTGGGCCAGGTGCAGCGCGCAGCCGGAGTCGCGGGCGATGGCGACGACCTCTGCGTAGGCCTCCAGCGCGCCCGCGCCGTACGAGCGGTGGTGCGGACACCAGTAGCCGCCGCGGGATGCCACCACCTCGCACAGCGCGGTGAGTTCGGCGGCGTCGGCGTACATGCCGGGCGTGTACGTCAGCCCGGAGGACATGCCGAGCGCGCCCTCGTCGAGGCCCTGCGCGAGCAACCGCCGCATCCGCTCCAGCTCGGCGGGTGCGGCGGGGGGGGGCCCCCCCCC
>NZ_BBPP01000002.1:94732-116887 GCF_000787835.1 Streptacidiphilus melanogenes | reverse complement strand
CCGCCGCATCCGCTCCAGCTCGGCGGGTGCGGCGGGGCGGTCCTCCCAGCCGAGCACCAGCGCGCGCAGCGTCCCCTGCGGGACGAGGTACGCGGCGTTGACGGCGATGCCCTGGGTGTCGAGCCGGGCGAGGTACTCGCCGACGCTGCGCCAGTTCCACTCGAAGTCCTGGTCCGAGGGGTCCCCGTTCCAGCCGGCGAGCTGGCGGCGCAGACCGGCCAGGGTGGTGTCGTCGACGGGCGCGTAGGAGAGCCCGTCCTGGCCGAGCACTTCAAGGGTGACGCCCTGGGCGACCTTCGCCTCGTGGCTCGGGTCGGTCAACAGCGCCAGGTCGGAGTGCGCGTGCATGTCGACGAAGCCCGGCGCGAGCACCAGCCCGTCGACGTCGATCACCCGGCCGCCGCCGGGCCGTGGCCCGGGATCGTCCTCCCGGTGCAGGGCGGAGATACGGCAGTCGTCGAGGACGGCGTCGGCGCGGTACGGCACGCCGCCGCTGCCGTCGACGACCAGCGCGCCGCGCAGGACGGTCCGGGGCGGGGGCATCAGGGGCTCGCCGGGTCTCGTTCGCGGGACCTAGAAGAAGGTGCGGATGTAGTCGACGACGGTGCGGCCGTCCGGCTGGACGACCGGGATCAACTGCCACTTCTCCAGGGCGGTGCACGGGTGCGACAGCCCCAGCGCGACCCGGTCGCCGACCTCGACGTGTGCGTCCGGCGCGACGGTCATGAAGGCGTGCTGGTCGGAGAGCTTGCTGATGCTGAGGCCCTCGGCTCGGCGCAGCAGGCCGTCACGCGTGTCGCGCACCTGCAGTGGGAGCGGCAGGCCGAGGTCGTAGGGGACGTCGCGCTTGCCCGCGTTGAGGAGCGCGAGGCCCGGCTCGGGGCGGGAGACGACCTGAGCCCACAGCTTCAGCGCCGGGAGGAAGTGCTCGGTCTCCTCCGTCAGCGGGGTGATCTTCGCGTAGTGGAGGTGGTCATGGGTCACGTAGGCGCCCGCCCGCAGCAGGCGCAGCACCGGGCGGGACAGCTCCAGCGCACTCTCGGTGAGCGCCTCCGCGACCAGGTCGAAGTGCTCGCTGCCGCCCGCGCTGACGACGATCTCCTCGGCGTCGGCGAAGTACCCGTGCGTGTCGAAGAGGTGCGCGGTGTTCACGAGGTCCTGCAGCCAGTCCCGGACGGCGGCGCGCGTCTCGTCCACGCCGGCGAGGGTGCCCTCGTAGCCCGCGACGCCGACCAGACGGAGCCACTGGGAGGCCCGTACGGCCTTGGCCACCTCGTCCGCCTCGGCCCAGGACCGCACCCCGGTGCGTGAACCGACCGCTCCGAGCTCGACCACGACGTCGACGCGGTGCGTGAGCGCCGCGTCCATCAGCTCGACGCCGTGAACCGAGTCGACGTAGCAGACGAAGCGGAACTCCGGATCGCGCTGCAGCTCCGCGCTGAGCCAGCGCAGCGCGGGGGCGTCGACGAGCTCGTTGCCGAGGAAGATGCGGTTCACGCCGAAGTGCCGGTACATCTGCACGTGGCTCGGTGTCGCCGCGGTGATGCCCCACGCGCCCAGCTCCAACTGTCGCTCGAACAGCTGCGGAGCGAGCGGCGTCTTGCCGTGCGGGGCGTGGGCGAGGCCGTGGGCCCGCGCCCAGGAGGCCATCAGCTCCAGATTGTGGCCGAGCGCGGCCGCGTCCAGGGTGAGCAGCGGCGTGACGAAGCCGTCCTCGAAGAGGTCCAACTTCGCGTCGCGCATCCGGTTCACGGTCGGAGCCACGCCCAGCGGCATGCCCTTGAAACGCCAGTCGACGACAGTCTCGCCCAGTGCGTCGAGCGCGGCCTGGTCCATGAACGGCTCCTTCTCGGTTGCGCGCCTTGCAACGGTGCCTGCCCATCCTGCCAGCGAGCCGCGGACGCGGAAAGGCCCGGCGCTCCCCCTCGGAGCGCCGGGCCTCTCGGCTACCACGGGTCAGGGCATCGCGTTGGTGAACGCACCCTCGTTGTTCGCGAACTGGTTGCCGTTGCTGGCGTCCCAGTTGGTCGACCAGGTCATCACGCCGCCGATGGTCGGCCAGCTGGAGCCGGGCTTGAAGGTGCCGCAGCCGGTTCCCTTGGCCAGGCAGTTCAGGGCGTTCTCGACCACGGTCGGGGAGACGTAGCCGCTGCCGGCCGCGCTGCTCGACGCCGGGACGCCGATGCCGACCTGGTTCGGGCTGAGCCCCGCCTGGATCGCGGTGCAGGCCAGCGTGGTGATGAAGTCGACGCTGCCCTCGCTGTAGACGCCGCCGTCACAGCCGTTCATGGACCCCGAGTTGTAGTACTGGGTGTTCATGATGGTCAGGATGTCCTTCACCTGGAGCGCGGTGGCCAGGTAGTCGGACGAGGAGTTCAGCACGTCGATGGTCTGCGGGGCCATGGTCAGGATGAAGCCCGAGCCGACCTTCGAGGCGAGCTGGTGCAGCGCGGACGACATGTAGGTCGGGTTGATCCCGTTCTCCAGGTCGATGTCCACGCCGTTGAAGCCGTACTGCTGGATGATCGAGTAGGCGCTGTTCGCGAAGGCGGTGGCCTGCGCGGCGCTGGTGATCGAGATGGTGCCGTTCTGGCCGCCGACCGAGAGGATCACCTTCTTGCCCTGCGCCTGCTTGGCCGCGATGTCCGCCTTGAACTGCGCGTCGGTGTAGCCGCCGAGCTTGCTCTGCAGGGTCGGGTCGAGGGAGAAGGTGATGCCGCCGTCACCGGTCGAGTCGGCGTTGGCGAAGGCGACCGCGATGATGTTGTACTGCGAGCTGACATCGCTGATCTTCTGGTCGGTCGCGCCGTTGTCGAAGTCCTGCCAGTAGCCGGTCACCCAGTGCTTCGGGTTGCCGCCACCGCCGCTGCCGCCGGTCGAGGTGGCCGTCGGGGTGGGGGAGGTGGTGGGCGTGGAGGAAGCCGTGGGGGTCGGGCTCGACGTGGGCGTGGAGCTGGCCGTCGGCGTCGGGGACGCGCTCTGCGTCGGTGTCTGCGTCGGGCTCGGGCTGGAGCCGCCCGCGCCGCTGAGCGTCACGTCGTCCGCGTAGTAGGTCGACTGTCCGTACCAGCCGTGCAGGTAGACCGTGACGCTCGTGGTGGAGGCGCCGGTCTTGAAGCTGGTGGAGAGCTGGTTCCAGGAGCTGTTGCTGGACCAGGTGCTGACGTCGGTGGTGCCGTCGCCCTGTGTGCCCAGGTAGACGTAGGGTCCGTTGACCCAGGAGCTCAGCGTGTAGGAGGAGTTGGGCTGGACGCTGATGGTCTGCGTGCACTGCGCGTCGTCGGAGGCCGTGGGGGTGGCCGCGAGCGCGTGGGTGCCGGAGTGGACGGTGGTCGTGGTGACCGCCGCCGTCCCGGCGTCGCAGTTCCAGTTGGCCAGGGAACCGGTCTCGAAACCGGGGTTGACCACGAGGTTGGTGGTGTCGGCGCTCGCGCCGCCGCTGATCGCCACCAGGCCGGTCAGGCCGAGGCCCAGCGCGGCCACGGTCGCCAGCGCGGCGTTGACCGTACGGGGAGAAGGCATAGGGGTCTGTCCTCAACTGTGGGGGAAGCGGGGAAAGACAGGATGTGAAGCCCGCCACACAAGTTGGACTAGACCATTAGCCGTGTCAAGGGTGTCGCCGATGACTTAAGGGCTGGTTAAGGTGATGCCGTGGTCCAGACCACCGCGGCATCACCTGTCACTGCGTCAGCAGTTCCCGCGTCAGCCCTCGCTCGACTTCGCCCAGAGGTTGAGGTGCGCGTCGGTCGCATGGCGATCGATTTCGGCCAACTCCGCCCCGGTCAGCGGAGCGCCCTGCACCGCCGCGACGTTGGCCTCCAGTTGGGCCACCGACGAGGCGCCGATCAGCGCCGAGGTCATCCGCGGGTCGCGCAGCAGCCAGCTCAGCGCGAGCTGCGCCAGCGACTGGCCGCGCGCCGCCGCGACCTCGTTCAGCCCGCGCAGCTTGGCGAGCGTCTGCTCGGTGATCGAGTCGGGGTCGAGGGACTTGCCCTGCGCGGCACGGGAGTCCGCCGGGATGCCGTTCAGGTAGCGGTCGGTCAGGATCCCCTGCGCCAGCGGGGCGAAGCCGATGCAGCCGGCGCCCTCGGCCTCCAGCACGTCGAGCAGCGAGTCGTCCTCGATCCAGCGGTTCAGCATCGAGTAGGACGGCTGGTGGATCAGCAGCGGCACGCCCAGGTCACGCAGGATCGCCGCCGCCTCGCGCGTCTTCTCCGCGCTGTAGGAGGAGACGCCGACGTACAGCGCCTTGCCCTGCTGGACCGCGGACGCGAGCGCGCCCATGGTCTCCTCCGGCGGCGTCTCCGGGTCAAAGCGGTGCGAGTAGAAGATGTCGACGTAGTCGAGGCCCATCCGCTTGAGCGACTGGTCCAGGCTCGCGGTCAGATACTTGCGCGAACCCCACTCGCCGTACGGGCCGGGCCACATGTCGTAGCCGGCCTTGGTCGAGATGACCAGCTCGTCCCGGAACGGGCGGAAATCCGCGGCCAGGTGCCGGCCGAAGTTGGCCTCGGCGGCGCCGTAGGGCGGCCCGTAGTTGTTGGCGAGGTCGAAGTGCGTGACGCCGAGGTCGAAGGCGCGGCGCAGGATCGCGCGCTGCACCTCCAGTGCCTTGTCGTCGCCGAAGTTGTGCCACAGGCCCAGGGAGATCTCGGGCAGCTTCAGTCCGCTGCGCCCGGTCCGGCGGTAGCGCATCGATCCGTCGTACCGGGACTCGGCGGGCTGGTAGGGGGCGGGGATCACGGGGGCTTACTCCAGGGGTGAGTCCGGGGAGGGGGAGGCTCCAGGGTTTTGTCTCCAGACTGAACATTAACCGGTGCGGAGTAGGGTGGCCCCCGCACGCGCGAGCACAGGAGGGGCCGTCGTCATGGACATCGGTAGGTTGGTCCGGCGCACGCCGCTGCTCCGGAATGCCGTCTACGGCCTGTACGGCCACCGCGTCGAGGCTCACCTCGACCGCGCCCGCGCCCCGCGGCACGTCGGCGTGATGCTCGACGGCAACCGCCGCTGGGCCCGCGCCGCAGGCATGTCGACGGCGGACGGCCACCAGACCGGCGCGGACAAGATCCCGGAGTTCCTCGGCTGGTGCGAGGAGACCGGCGTCGAGGTGGTCACCCTGTGGCTGCTCTCCACGGACAACCTGAACCGCCCCGCCGAGGAGCTGGTGCCGCTGCTCGGCATCATCGAGGAGGCCGTGCGCGGCCTGGCGGCCACGGGACGCTGGCGGGTCCACCCCGTCGGCGCGCTCGACCTGCTGCCGGCCTCGACCGCCACCGTGCTCAAGGAGGCGGACCAGGCCTCGGCGGACAACCCCGGACTCGTGGTGAACGTCGCCGTCGGCTACGGCGGACGCCACGAGATCGTCGAGGCGGTCCGCAAGCTGCTGCGCGAGCAGGGGGCGGCGGGCAAGCCGCTGGAGCAGGTGGCCGAGATGATCGACATCGAGCAGATCTCCCGCCACCTCTACACCTCCGGCCAGCCGGACCCGGACCTGGTCATCCGCACGTCCGGGGAGCAGCGCCTCTCCGGCTTCCTGCTGTGGCAGTCGGCACACTCGGAGTTCTACTTCTGCGAGGCCTACTGGCCCGCCTTCCGCAAGGTCGACTTCCTCCGCGCCCTGCGCGATTACGCCGCCCGCAACCGCAGATACGGCGGCTAGGGCCCGGACGCGGTGCGCCGGCGTTCGGACCGGCGGCGCTTCTGACGCGGCTCCAGAAGGCGTACACGGCTGTGAGCGCGCTCTGCGCGAGGTCTGCGGCCGGGCGCTGATCGTCGGTCAACGTGCCCGCCCGCGGGATGCACGCCTCTCGTCCGGAGTCGGTTCGAGGGCGCATGGTGGCCCGATGTGGACGTCCGGTTCACGGCTGGTGGGCAAGGTCACCGCAAGGTGAATCTTGGTCGTCGTCCTGTCGTCGCCTGCATGGAATGGGACACCTGGGGAATACCGCAGTCAGACCGCGACCTCGGCCAACAGGGCCGGAGGACGCGGCGACCGCGGGTGGCACGGGGCCATCCGCCCGGGAGGCCCTGTGGTCAGTTCCAAGAGCCGCCGGAGCTTGCACGACCGGCGCACGTACGTCCTCGACACCAGTGTCCTGCTGGCTGACCCGAGCGCCATGACCAGGTTCGAGGAGCACGAGGTCGTGCTGCCCGTGGTCGTGGTGACCGAGCTGGAGGCCAAGCGACACCACCCGGAGCTCGGTTACTTCGCCCGGCAGGCCCTGCGGCTGCTGGACGACTACCGGGTCCGCTACGGCCGCCTCGACACGCCCATCCCCGTGGGCGAGCTGGGCGGCACGATCAGGGTCGAGCTGAACCACACCGATCCCTCGGTCCTCCCCGCCGGCTACCGACTGGGCGACGCCGACACCCGGATCCTGGCGGTGGCCAGGAACCTGCAGGCCGAGGGGTACGACGTCACCGTCGTGTCCAAGGACCTGCCGCTGCGGGTCAAGGCCTCCTCCGTCGGCCTGACGGCCGAGGAGTACCGGGCCGAGTTGGCGATCACCTCCGGTTGGACCGGAATGTCTGAATTGGCCGTCAGTGCCGAGGAGGTTGACGGCCTGTTCACAGGCGACCCGCTCGACATTCCGGAGGCGCGTGACTTCCCGGTTCACACCGGTCTCGTGCTGACCTCGGAGCGGGGCAAGGCGCTCGGCCGGGTCACCGCCGACGGGCGGGTGCGCCTGGTCCGCGGCGACCGCGAGGCCTTCGGGCTGCGTGGGCGCAGCGCCGAACAGCGGGTGGCGCTGGACCTGTTGCTCGACCAGGAGGTCGGCATCGTGTCCCTGGGCGGGCGGGCCGGTACCGGCAAGTCCGCGCTCGCGCTCTGCGCCGGCCTGGAGGCGGTGCTGGAGCGGCGTCAGCACCGCAAGGTGATGGTGTTCCGGCCGCTGTACGCGGTCGGCGGCCAGGAGTTGGGATACCTGCCCGGTAGCGAGGCGGAGAAGATGGGCCCCTGGGCCCAGGCCGTCTTCGACACCCTCTCCGCGGTGACCACCCCGGACGTCATCGAGGAGGTGCTCTCCCGCGGGATGCTGGAGGTCCTTCCGCTCACCCACATCCGCGGCCGCTCGCTGCACGACGCCTACGTGATCGTCGACGAGGCGCAGTCACTGGAGCGCAACGTGCTGCTGACCGTTCTGTCCCGGATCGGTCAGGGTTCGCGCGTCGTGCTCACCCACGACATCGCCCAGCGCGACAACCTGAGAGTGGGTCGGTACGACGGCGTGGTGGCGGTTGTGGAGAAGCTGAAGGGGCATCCGCTCTTCGCCCACGTCACGCTCAACCGCTCGGAGCGTTCTCCGATCGCCGCACTGGTGACCGAGATGCTGGAGGACATCCAGCCCTGAAACGGGCGAAATCCCTCGCAACTGTGCCCTTCTGCACCGCCATGGCGAGCCCACGGTGCGGAAGGGCACAGCAGCGTAACGATTCGTCAGACGGTAGGCCAGGTTCTGACGAGAATTCGCGCCCGTATGGGCCGTGTGAGCTTCGCCACGCAAACCAGAATTGCGCTTGCGCGTTGCGGTGCGGCAGTGTGTGGGATCTGTCAGGCCCCGCGTGTGGCATGCATGGCGCCGCACGCCGCCCGAGCAGATCGCGATCCGGGAGACCGGTGAGCAACGGGCCCGCGTCTTCCGTGACCAAAGCATGGGGGAGGCCAGCGTCAGGGGCGGGGTTCGTCCGTTCGGTCACCACACGGGCGACGCTGGAAGGAAACCATGTGAACCGGATCTCGGTTCGGGGGATGGCAGTGGCCTCCGCCACTGCTGTGACTGCTGTCGGTGCTGTCGTCGGTGTCGCCTCTGGCGAGACGAAGCCGGCCCAGGTGTCCGACGTGGCAGGCTCGACCCTTCTTGCCGAAGTCCCCATGGGCGGCTCGGCGCAGGTTGTCGCGGACAACCTGACCCGCCAGAGCGACGCGCAGCAGTCCGCCGCGCTCGTGACCGCGCAGAAGGCCGCCGCGCAGGCGGCCCGCACCAAGGCCGCCGACGCCGCGCACGCCAAGGCGGCGGCCGAGCAGCGCGCCAAGGAGCAGGCGGCCTCGCGTGCCGCAGCGGCCGTACAGCGTCAGCAGCTGGTCTCCTACAGCCCCGGGTCGGTGCAGGCGCTCGCCGCGTCGATCATCGGGAACGCCACGCAGTTCTCCTGCTTCAGCCAGATCGTCACCCGTGAGAGCGGCTGGAACTACCAGGCCACCAACGCCAGCTCCGGCGCCTACGGCCTGGTGCAGGCCCTGCCGGGCGACAAGATGGCCTCGGCCGGCGCCGACTGGCGGACCAACCCCTCGACGCAGATACGGTGGGGCCTGAACTACATGAACTCCCGCTACGGCAGCCCGTGCGGCGCCTGGTCCTTCTGGCAGGCCCACAGCTGGTACTGAGCCGGTACGAGCGGTTCACCCCGAGCGCGCGGAAGCCCCCGATCCCTGTCCGATCGGGGGCTTCCTACTTCTCCCACGGAGAGGCCGCGTGTGCGGGACGGCCTCGTGGAGGACAGTCCCCGGGGCCCTCCGGGACTAAACCTCTTTCTCCTGATTTGCCCAAAAAAATCTGATAGGTCCCCGGCTCACCCTGCAGGTTTCCTGTGGGCGAGGGCCCGGCAGCCGCAGGCAACCAGGTAGCGTTCACGCCGGAATGGTCGCGGAGGCGAGGGCGGACGGGATGGCGGGCGTGGGCAACGCATGGCAGGCGTTTCGAGGGTGGCTGGCCCACCGGCGCGCCCAGGCCGAGGCCGGATCGGCGACGGCCCCCGACCCGGTCGTGCACGTGCATGTGACCGAGACGACGAACGCGGTCGTCCCGCCCCAGGTGATGCCCATCGCGGCCCGGTCGGACCTCCCGCCGTACCCGGCGCGCCCCGCGCATCCGGCCGAGGCCGTCCCGTGGACGCTGCGGGTGGCCGCCGAGGGCATGTGGCGACTGCTGCTGGTCGGCGCGGGTCTGTACGTGCTGCTGCAGATCATCGGCACGCTGCGGATCGTCGCCCTGGCCTTCGTCGCCGCCCTGCTGATCAGCGCACTGCTGCAGCCCACCGTCTCCTTGCTCAAGCGCCACGGCGTCCCGCGCGGCCTCGCGACGGCCCTGACCTTCCTGGGCGGCCTGGCCAGCATCGGCCTGGTCGCCTGGTTCGTGTTCTGGCAGGTCAGCACCCATCTCAACCAGCTGACCGACCAGGTCCAGCAAGGCATCGGCCAGATCCGCCACTGGCTGGAGACCGGCCCGATGCACCTCACCGACACGCAGATCAACCAGTTCGCCAACCAGCTGACCAAGGTCGTCGGCACCAACAGCGACCAGATCGCGTCCTTCGGCTTCGACACCGTCAGCGTGGTGGTGGAGATCGTGACCGGGGTGTTCCTGGCCGCCTTCTGCACGTACTTCCTGCTGTACGACGGCGAGCGCATCTGGGGCTGGTGCCTGCGGCTGCTGCCGGTCCGCTCCCGGGTGTCCGCGGCGGGCGCGGGTCCGCGCGCATGGGCCACGCTGACCGCGTACGTGCGTGGCACGGTCGTGGTCGCCTTCATCGACTCGCTGTCGATCGGCATCGGCATCTACCTGCTGGGCGTGCCGCTGGCGATGCCGATCGCGGTGATCATCTTCCTCGGTGCCTTCGTCCCGCTGGTCGGCGCGCTGATCACCGGCACCATCGCGGTCCTCATCGGCCTGGTGACGCACGGCCCGGTCACCGCGCTCCTGGTCCTCGCGGTGCTGCTCGGGGTCCAGCAGATCGAGGGCCACCTGCTCCAGCCGCTGATCCTCGGCCGCGCGGTCCGGGTCCACCCGCTCGCGGTGATCCTCGCGGTCGCCTCCGGCTCCATCATCGGCGGCATCGGCGGCGCGGTGGTCGCGGTTCCGCTGGTCGCCGTGACCAACACCGTCGTCGGCTACCTGCGTGCCCGGCACGCGGTGGACGAGGACGTCCGCGCCGCGCTCACCGCGGCGGCGGCACCCGAGTAACCCCCTCGGGGGCGACACGTCAGGGGCGCGGGGAACTGCGCGAGCAGCCACCCTGTGCGGATGTCCCTGCCCGCTGGGCGACTCACCACACCCGGTGGCTTGTCGCGCCCACGCGGCGGAGCCGCATATCGGCACGGCCCCGCGCCCCTGATCGTGCAACTGCTGGTCGTGCAACTGCTGGTCGTGCACGTGCCGGCCTCAGGCCAGGCGGGCCTCGGTCTCGAGGGTCACGCCGACGGCCTGGACGACCGCGGCGATCTTGAACGCGGACTGGATGACCTCGCGGTCCACGCCCGCCTTGCGCAGCACCTGCTCGTGGGAGTCGAGGCACTGGCCGCAGCCGTTGATGGCCGAGACCGCCAGGGACCAGAGCTCGAAGTCGACCTTCTCCACGCCCGGGTTGCCGATGACGTTCATCCGCAGCCCGGCGCGCATCGTCCCGTACTCCTTGTCGGAGAGCAGGTGCAGCGTCCGGTAGTAGACGTTGTTCATCGCCATGATCGCCGCCGCGGCCTTCGCCGCGTCGTACGCCTCAGGCTTGAGGTTGGCGCGGGCCTCCGGCTCCAGCTCCGCGAGGACGCGCTCGCTGCGCGAGGCGATCGCGCAGGCCAGGACGGTGCCCCAGAGCTGCTGCTGCGGCAGGTCGCTGTTGCCGATGACCGAGCCCAGGTTGAGTTTGAGGTCCTTGGCGTACTCCGGCAGGGCCGCCTTCAGTTCGTCGAGTGCCATGCGATCAGCTCACTCGCCCGCGAGCAGGGCGTCCGCGTCCAGCGTCGCCTCGCCCTTGTTCCAGTTGCACGGGCACAGCTCGTCGGTCTGCAGGGCGTCGAGGACCCGCAGGACCTCCTTGGGGTTGCGGCCCACGGAGCCGGCGGTGACCATCACGAACTGGATCTCGTTGTTCGGGTCCACGATGAACACGGCGCGCTGGGCGGTGCCGTCCGGGTTCTCGACGCCGCAGGCGCTCATCAGCTCGTGCTTGATGTCGGCCAGCATCGGGAAGGGCAGCTCGGCCAGGTCCTTGTGGTCACGACGCCAGGCGTGGTGCACGAACTCGGAGTCGCCGGAGACGCCGAGGATCTGCGCGTCGCGGTCCGTGAACTCCTCGTTCAGCTTGCCGAACGCGGCGATCTCGGTGGGGCACACGAAGGTGAAGTCCATCGGCCAGAAGAAGACGACCTTCCAGCCCTTCTGGTCGTCGCCGGAGATCTCCTTGAACTCCAGCTTGTCGGCCGAGGGGCCGACGACGGCGTTGAGCTTGAAGGCGGGGAACTGGTCACCGATGGTGAGCATGAGGGGTGTCCTCCGTGAACCGGTCGAGGTTGGTGCCCCGTCAATCTCGCATGTCGGACATTGATCAGTGAAATAGCTAGAATCGAAGGAGTTGATCGGAGGAAGTTATCAGTAAGGCCCGCACCACCAGCCGCACGCCCAGTGTTTCCCAGCTTCGCGCCTTCGCGGCCGTCGCAGAGCACCTGCACTTCCGGGAGGCGGCCGCCGCGCTGCGGATGAGCCAGCCGGCGTTGTCCGGCGCGGTCGCGGCGCTCGAGGAGTCGCTCGACGTCCGGCTGGTCGAGCGGACGACGCGCAAGGTGCTGCTGACGCCGGTGGGGGAGCGCGTCGCGAGGCACGCGCAGTCGGTGCTCGGCGCGCTGCACGCGCTGACCGAGGAGGTCGAGGCCTCCCGGAGGCCGTTCACCGGGCCACTCCACCTCGGGGTGATCCCGACGATCGCACCCTACCTGCTGCCCACGGTGCTGCGGCTGGCCCGCGACCGGTACCCGGACCTGGAGCTGCACGTCCACGAGGAGCGCACGCACCAGCTGCTGGACGGCCTCGCCACCGGCCGGCTCGACCTGCTGCTGCTCGCTCTCCCGGCGGGGTCCGGGCTGGTCGACATCCCCCTCTATGACGAGGACTTCGTCCTGGTCACGCCGCCCGAACACGAGTTGGCCGGCTGCCTGGACGTGCCGCGCGACGTGCTGCTCGACCTGGACGTCCTGCTGTTGGAGGAGGGCCACTGTCTGCGCGACCAGGCGCTCGACCTGTGCCGCGAGGTCGGCGCCGAGCCGGGCGCGACCCGGGCGGCGGGTCTGTCCACGCTGGTCCAGCTGGTCGCGGGCGGACTCGGCGTCACGCTGCTGCCCGCCACCGCCGTGCCCGTCGAGGCCGGGCGTGCCTCCGCGCTGGCCGTCACCCGCTTCGCGGACCCGGCGCCGGGCCGTCGTGTCGGCCTCGCCCACCGGCCGTCCTCGCCCAGGACGGCGGAGTACACGCGCTTCGCGGACTCGCTGCGCGCCGCCGTGTGTGAACTCCCGGTCCGGGTGCTGGGAACTGTGAACATGGGAACTGTGAACAGCCCCGGCGTGTGATCCCCGGCCAGGAGCCCCGCGGCATACCCTGGCGGGCATGAGCAACCTGGACCTGAAGCCCCAGCCGAGCGTGTGCGGTGGTCGCGAGGGCGTCGTCGCCGAGCCGGTTCGCGAACTCCTCACCGGCCGTGACGTGCAGCTGGGCGAGAGCACCGTCGTCCGGCGCCTGCTGCCCAACCTGGGTCGGCGGATGGTGGGCGCCTGGTGCTTCGTCGACCACTACGGCCCCGACGACATCGAGCGGGAGCCCGGCATGCAGGTCGCGCCGCACCCGCACATGGGCCTGCAGACCGTGAGCTGGCTGCACGACGGCTTCGTCGAGCACCGCGACAGCCTCGGCACGGTCCAGACGGTCCGCCCGCGTCAGCTCGGGCTGATGACGTCCGGCCGCGCCATCTCGCACTCGGAGCAGTCGCCGCGCTCGCACGGCAAGTGGCTGCACGGCGCGCAGCTGTGGGTCGCGCTCCCTGACGAGCACCGGTTCACCGAGCCGACCTTCGAGCACCACCCGGAGCTGCCGCGCGTCCAGGGCCAGGGCGTCGACGCGACGGTCATCCTCGGCAGTCTGGACGGAGCCGCGTCCCCGGGCCGCGTGTTCACACCACTCGTCGGTGCGGACCTCTCGCTGGCCGACGGCGCCGACGCCCGCCTGCCGCTGCACCCGGACTTCGAGTACGCCGTCCTGGTCATGAGCGGCGCGGCGACGGTCGACGAGGTGCGCGTCGAGGTCGGGTCCCTGCTCTACCTCGGCTGCGGTCGTCGTGAACTGCCGCTCCGCGCCGACGACGGCCCGGCCCAGGTGATGCTGCTGGGCGGCGAGCCCTTCGCCGAGAAGCTGGTCATGTGGTGGAACTTCGTCGGCCGCAGCCACGAGGAGATCGCCCAGGCCCGCGAGGACTGGATGACCGGCGACCGCTTCGGCGAGGTCCACGGCTACGACGGCGGGCCGATCCCCGCCCCGGAGCTGCCGGCCCTGCGTCTGAAGCCCCGGGGACGCGAGCGCTGAGCCGAGGCGACCGCTGAGCCGCCGCGAGCGCTGAGCCGAGGCGGGCGTGGAGGCCGCGCGGGCGGTGAGGCGGTGCGATCGAGCAGGATTCGAGAAGCCCGGACCGCCGCGCCCTCACTAGCGTGGCGGACATGACCTCCATCGAATCCGTCACCCTTGACGTGGCCGACCTCTCCGCCGCGGAACGCTTCTACACCGCCGCCTTCGGGCTGGGCGACGACCGGCTGCGGCTGCGCGCCTCGGAGGCCGCGACCAGCGGCTTCCGAGGGTTCACGCTCTCGCTCGTCGTGGCCCAGCCGGCCGACGTCCGTGCTCTCTTCGACGCCGCCGTCGCGGCCGGCGCCACCCCGCTCAAGCCCGTCGCGAAGTCGATGTGGGGCTACGGCGGCGTCGTCCAGGCCCCCGACGGGGCCATCTGGAAGATCGCGACCTCCACGAAGAAGGACACCGGCCCGGCCACGCGACGGATCGACTCGATCGTGCTGCTGCTCGGCGTCGCCGACATCGGCGCGAGCAAGCGCTTCTACGTCGAGCACGGGCTCACGGTGGGCAAGAGCTTCGGACCCATGTACGTCGAGTTCGCCGAGGACTCCGGCCCCGTCAAGCTCGCGCTCTACCGCCGTCGGGCCCTGGCCAAGGACGCCGGCGTCGCCCCGGAGGGCGAGGGCTCGCACCGGCTGGCCATCGGCGGCAGCGCCGGGCCTTTCACCGACCCCGACGGCTTCGCCTGGGAGGCCTCGTCGACGTCGGTTGCCGCCGCCTGAGCCGGGTGGCTCAGCGCAGGCGCGACGAGGACAGGATCGAGATGAGGTGCGCGGGCACCATCAGCCACGCGACGACCGCGACGGCGGCCACGGACCACTCGGTCGGCGCGTGGCCGCCCGTGCCCAGCTCGACCAGCGCGGCGACCAGGAAGAGCAGCGACGCCTCGATGCCGTTGGCGATCCTGTGAATCTTGAAAGCGGCGGCGAGTCGCCGGACCGAGTTCACACGCGCCGAGCGCACCTCGGTGGCGTCCTCGGTCACCGCCTCGAGACCGCTGCGGGTGCGCGCCACGTCGACGAGATCCGTGGACGCCTTGAGCAGCACGATGCCGAGCGCCGCGGCCAGTCCGACGGACACCCAGGCGACGGACGCGTTCTCGGCGACCCGGAATCCCGCCCCGACCAGCAGCGCCGCGTCGGCCAAGTAGGCGCCGAGTCGGTCCACGTAGACGCCGACCGGGCTGAACTGCCGCTTCCAGCGGGCCACTTCCCCGTCCACGCAGTCGAAGAAGAGGAACGCCTGGAACAGCAGCGCGGCCAGCAGCGGACCGGCGACCCCCGGGATCAGCAGCGCTGCCCCCGCGCCCACCCCGGCCACGACCATGGCCCAGGTCAGCGTGTTGGGAGTGACGGAGGTGCGGACCAGGTACCGCGTCGAACGCAGTGACAGCCGCCGCATGTAGAGGCGCCCGGCCCAGTGTTCGCCGTTGCGGCTCCCGAGTTTGGCCTGCGGCTGGCAGACGTCCCGCAGTTCGGCGAGCGTGGGGGTGGCGACCGACATGGGGTGCCCTTCTTGAATCGTCCTGTCCGACAAGGGCGTGAGCGTACTCCGCATCAGGTGCCGACCGCTCGCCCGGGTGCCCTCGGGGCCCGCCGACGTCCGCCCCCCGCCGCTGCGCCCGTCCTGCTGCGCCTGTCGCCGCGCCCGGCGGGCCGCGGGGCAGCGGCGTAAGGTCGAGGCGTGAGCGGTAGCGACGCCGGTCCGCGGATGCGGCTGGCCGAACTCGTCGCCGCGCTGTCACTCGGCGTCGATCTCGGCTTCGGCCAGCCGATGGAGCACGTCCTGCGCCAGTGCCTGATCGCCCTGCGGCTTGCCGAACGGATCGGTCTCGACGACGAGCAGCGGCTCGCCGTCTACTACACGGCGCTGCTGGTGAACGTCGGTTGCCACTCGGACGCGCACGAGCAGGCGAAGTGGTTCGGCGACGACATCGCCCTGAAGTCCGGCAAGTACCGCTACGAACAGCGCAGCCTCGCGGCTGCGACCTCGGCGCTGCGCCTGATCGGCTCGGGGAACCCGCCCCTGCACAGGTTCCGGGTCGGGCTGGAGTTCACCCTCGGAGGCTTCCGCGAGGTGGACCGGATGATCAGCGGCCACGCCGCCCTGGCCCGGTTGCTGGCACAACGCCTCGGCCTGCCGGAGACCGTCCAGGAGGCGGTCGCCTCCTCCTACGAGCAGTGGGACGGGCGGGGCTGGCCGGGGAACCTCAAGGGCGAGGCCGTTCCCGTGGCGTCCCGGCTGACCCAGCTGGCCGAGTTCACCGAGGTCGCGCACCGGCTGGGCGGCACCGGGGCCGCCCTCGAGCTGGGCCGACGCCGGGCGGGCGCACAGTTCGACCCGCGACTCGTCGGTGTCCTGTGTCGGGACCCGGAGGCCGTGTTCGAAGGGCTGGACGCGGTGCGGACCTGGGACGCCGTGATCGCCGCCGAGCCCGCGCTCGGCGTCCGCCTCACCGGAGCGCAGTTCGACGGCGCCCTCGTGGCCGTCGCCGACTTCGTGGATCTGAAGTCGCCGTACACCGCCGGCCATGCCCGTGCCGTCGCCGCGCTGGTGACCGCGGCCGCGGTCACGCTGGGGCTGTCCGTGACCGAGACGGAGGAGCTGCGCCGGGCGGCCCTCGTGCACGGACTGGGACGCCTCGGCGTCTCCAATGCGATCTGGGACAAGCCCGGTCCACTCGGCATGGGTGAGCGGGAACGGGTCAGGATGCAGCCGTACCTGACGGAACGCATGCTGTGCCAGTCGCCGACACTGGCGTCGCTCGGGGCGATCGCCGTGCAGCACCGGGAGCGTCTGGACGGCTCCGGCTACCCGCGTGGCCTGCACGCCCCCGCGATCTCCCGCGCCGCCCGGATCCTCGGGGCTGCCGACGCCTACCAGTCCATGATCGAGCCGCGTCCGTACCGGGAGGCGTTGACGGCCCGCCAGGCAGCGACGGAGCTCCAGGCCGACGCGACGGCCGGTCGGCTCGACGCGCAGGCGGTTGCGGCGGTGCTCTCCGTGGCCGGCCACCGCGTCGCCCACCGCACGCCAGGACCCGCGGGCCTGACCGCACGTGAGATCGACGTGCTGCGACTCCTGGCCCTGGGCTGCTCCAGCCGGGAGATCGCCACCCGCCTGGTCATCTCGCCCAAGACGGCCCGCAACCACATCGAGCACATCTACGCCAAGATCGGGGCGTCCACCCGCGCCGCCGCCTGCCTCTTCGCCGTGCAGAACGGCCTGCTGCCGCAGCCGGAGGAGAGCACGGCCTGAGCCCTGCGCAGCACATGCCGAAACGCGCACGCACCAAATGAGGCAACTGCCCCATGTGTCGGCAACCGGTGCTCCGTTAGCGTCGATGCGAGGACCAGGGGAGGAGCCGGGACGAGGAGCGGAGGCAGTCATGAGCGTCCACTGGGCGATCCTTGCGGTGATCTACGACCACCAGATGGCCAAGAGCGAGGAGGCAGGGCTGCGCGAGATGCGCCGCCGCCTGATCGCCGAGGCTGCGGGCGACGTGCTGGAGATCGGCGCCGGAACCGGGGCCAACCTCGGCCACTACGGGCCCGAGGTGCGGTCCCTGACCGTCACGGAACCGCAGCCCGCCATGCTCCGCCGCCTTGAGCAGCACGTACGGGAGCAGGCCCCGGACGCCACCGTGCTCCGCGCCCCGGCCGAGGACCTGCCGTTCGACGACGACAGCTTCGACGTGGTCGTCTCCACGCTGGTCATGTGCGGCGTCGAGGACCAGCAGCGGACGCTGCGCCAGCTCGCCCGGGTGCTGCGGCCGGGTGGGCGGCTGCTCTTCCTGGAGCACGTGCGCTCCGACGAGGCCCGGCTGGCCCGCTGGCAGGACCGCCTCAACTGGTTCAACCGTGCGGTCGTCTGCTGCGAGTGCAACCGTCCGACACTGGACTCGATCAAGGCGGCCGGATTCGAGCCCGGGCAGGTGGACCGCCTGGAGTTCCCCAAGTCGCCCCCGTTCATCCGGCCGCTGATCCTCGGCACGGCCCGCCTGCCGCAGCAGTCGAGCGGGCAGTCCCGCCCGAGCGGCACCACGGTGGGTTCCGTCGGCTGAGCGGCCGGGAGCCACGCGGCGACCGGGTTCCGTGCGGTCAGACGGTGCCGGTGGCGACCAGGGCGCCGATGCCGATCAGCGTCAGTGCGGTGATCAGGTTCGCGCGGCGGTCGATCCACGGCGCGGTGAGCAGACGGGCGCCGAGGGCGGTGGCGGTGGTGAGCCCCACGATGGCGCCGATGGTGGCCACGGTGAAGACGGCGAGCGAGCCGAGCGCGGCAGTGGCGCCGAGGGCTCCGGCGGCCAGGAACACCGGCAGGATCGTCAGGTCGGGGGAGGCGGCCGCGCCGAAGGGGATGAGCAGCCCGGCGAGCCGGCGGCCGCGCCCCTCCTCGGCCGCGGCCGGCGCGGGCGGCCGGTCCAGCAGGGCGGTGGCGCTGTGCTCGTGCCCGTGTTCGTGCCCGTGTTCGTGGCGGTGCTCGCCGTGCGGGTGGTCGTGATCGTGTCCGTGGTCGACGTCGTGCGCGTGGTGGTGCCCGTGGCTGCTGCCGTGGCTGTTCCCGTGGTGGGAGTGACCGTGCTCGTGCCCGTGACCACGGTGGGAGTGCCCGTGGCCGTCGTCGTGGCTGTGGCCATGGCCTCTGCCCAGGAGCTCCAGCACCAGGAATACCAGGCCGGTCGCGAGCAGCAGGCCGCCGACGACGAGGTCGGTGTGGTGGGCCACGGCCGTGCGGAACTGCATGCCGACGAGCATCAGGATGCCGCCGAGCAGGACCGAGACCAGGACATGGCTCAGGCCCGCAGCCAGCGAGAGGCGGACGACCCGTCGGGTGGGGTACCGGCGGGTGCGGGCGAGCACGGCGAGCGGGAGCCAGTGATCCGGCATCACGGCGTGGCCGAGGCCGACTCCGGCGGCGGCGAGCAGCAGCGCGGGAAGCGTGTTCACCCTCCCACGGTACCGTCTCATCTGCGCATGCGTGAAGATAGGAAGGTTCATGCGCAGGGTTTCCACTTGCCACGTCTTCGCAGGTGGGAAGATGACGCCCATGGACCCGATCGACCAGGACGCGCCCCACCACACCGCGCACACCGTGCCGGGCGAGCCGCTTTCGGACGCGCAGGTCGGAACGGCCGTCGCCGCCCTGGCGATGCTCGCCGAGCCCACCCGGCTGCGGCTGCTGTGGGCCCTGCGCGAGGGGGAGCTCGGGGTGACGGCGCTGGCCGAGGCGGCCGGCTGTTCGCCGACCGCGGCGAGCCAGCACCTGTCCAAGCTGCGGATCAGCGGGCTGGTCGACCAGCGCGCCCAGGGGCGCGCCCGGCTCTACCGCCTGCGGGGCGCGCACCTGCGCCGTCTGCTGGACGAGGTGGCGGCCCACGCGGACCACACCCTGCGCGGCCTGCCGCCACACGCCTGACCGGAGCGCTCGGGTGGGTCGCAGCAGCCCGGACGGGTCGGAGCGGTCCCGACGGGTCTGCTCAGCCGCGACGGGTCAGAGTGGCCGTGACGGGTCTGCTCAGCCGCGACGGATCAGAGCAGCTCGGGGTGGTGCTTGGAGGTGACCTCAGGGTGCGCGCGCACCCACCCCTTCAGCTCGTTGAATCCGAACTCCGCATGCAGCGGGTTGGCCGGGTCCTGGGTGATGCCGGTGGCCTGTGCCGCATGCGGGAACGGAACCGGCTCGATCCGGGCGTCCAGGCGCGGGTTGTAGAAGAACGGCGCGGAGTAGCGCTCGCCCGGTGTGCCGACGACGCGGTGGTTGGTCGCCTTCAGGTACCCGTTGGTGGCGACCTCCAGCAGCTCGCCCAGGTTCACCACGAAGGCGCCCGGGATGTGCGGCACGTCGAGGTAGCCCCTGCCGGACGGGTCCTCCACCTGCAGTCCGCTCACACCGTCGGTGAGCAGCAGGGTCAGGAACCCGTAGTCCTTGTGGATGCCGACGCCCTGGTCGTCTCCCCGGGGAGCCCGCCCGGGATAGCGGATCAGCTTCAGCTGGCTGCGCGGATGGCCCGCGAAGGCGTCGTCGTAGAAGTCCGGCGGGGCGCCGATCGCGGCCAGCAGCTCGTGCAGCAGGTGGTCGGCGACGGTGCTGAGGCGGGCGATCCAGTCGAGGGCGGTGGTGCGCAGCTCCGGCAGGGCGGTCGGCCACTGGTTCGGACCCTGCAGCCACCAGTACCCGGGCTCGTCGGGGCCGGGGACGTGCGGGGGCAGTTCCTCGCCGATGTCCAGCTGATCGCGCCAGTCGCGGGTGCCGCGGGTCAGCTCGGTGCCGACGCGGGTGTAGCCGCGGTAGTGCGGGGAGTTGCGGTTGTCGAGGGCGAGCCGGTCCGCCTCGGGCAGCGCGAAGAAGGCGCGCGAGACGCGCAGCAGCTCGTCCATCTCGGCCTGGCTGACGCCGTGGCCGGTGAGCTGGAAGAAGCCGACGTCGCGGGCGGCGCGGTGCAGTGCCTCGCGGTCGACGTGGGCGAGGTCGATGACGGGGAGGGCTTCGATCGTGGCGACGGACATGGGGGTCCTCGGAGAGCGCGGAGGGATGGAGGGACGCTGGGGTCAGACCTCGACGCGACAGGACATGCTCGTGACGCGGACGAAGTCCACGTGGCGACGGGAGACGAGCATGACCATGCTTCGAGCGTAACGCGCTTGTGCGTCCGGGCGACCGTGATCAAGCCGACACTTCTCAGGGAATGCCGGGCCGTGATCCTGCGTTAGAGCGGCGAACAAGCCATCCGGCCCGCGATTCGAAGAAGTGAAAGGCGATGCCCGTGACCTACGAAGCTGGAACCCAGACCGACGCGCTCGCCGAGGAGTACGCCCGCGCGCAGCTCTTCTTCGACTCCAGGGCCTACAGCGACGCCGCGCTGATCCTGGCCCCGATCGTCGACGCGGAGCCCGCGCACGGTGCGGCCCGGCTGCTGCTGGCCCGCGCGTACTACCACTCGGCGCAGTTGCGGCGCGCCGAGGAGGAGCTGCGGCGGGTGCTGGACGCCGACCCCGTCGACGGCTACGCGCGCCTGATGCTGGGCCGCACGCTGGAGCGTCAGGGCGGTCGGGCCGCTGAGGCGGCCACGCAGCTGCGGCTCGCCGAGGCGCTCGGCCAGAGTCTGCTCTGACTCGCCGGTCCGGTTCCTGCGGCGACGCCCGGTTCCCTAACTCTGACTTAACGTCAGGTCAAATTGGTCCAGACCCTTGACGGCTGGATTGGTATATACCAACGTGATGGAGTGTCGGGTACACGTCCACACGGAGGTTGCACATGCCACGCTCCAGACGGTTCGGACTCACACTCGCGGGGGCGGCCACGGCCGTGCTCGGCCTGGCCGCCTCGCTCCTGGGCGCGCCCGCCAGCGCGGCCGCCGCGGGCAACACCACGGGTGCCGCGGCGACCAGCGGCGGGATCAAGGTCGCCTACTTCGACCAGTGGTCGATCTACCAGAACGCCTTCTATCTGAAGAACCTCGACACCGAGGGGATGGCGGGCAAGCTCAACTACCTGATCTACGACTTCGAGAACATCGACCCGACCAACCTGACCTGCTTCGAGACCACCAAGGCCACCGACCCCGACCCGGCGGGCGAGAACGATCCGAACGCGGGTGACGGAGCCGGGGACAGCTTCGCCGACTACCAGAAGAGCTTCGACTCCTCCATCAGCGTCGACGGCACCTCCGACGTGTACAACCAGCCCATCGCCGGCAACTTCCACCAGTTGCAGGAGCTGAAGAAGAAGTACCCGAACCTCAAGATCCTTCTTTCGCTCGGCGGTTGGACCTACTCCAAGTACTTCTCCGACGCGGCCGCCACCGCCGCCTCCCGGCAGAAGTTCGTCTCCTCCTGCATCGACATGTTCATCAAGGGCAACCTGCCCTCGCAGGGCGGCTACGGCGGCACGGGCACCGGCGCCGGGATCTTCGACGGCTTCGACATCGACTGGGAGTACCCGGGCGCGCCCGGTCACCTCGGCAACCACTACTCGGCGGCCGACACCGCGAACTACACGGCGCTGCTGGCCGAGTTCCGCAACGAGCTCAACACCCAGGGCGCGGCCGACGGCCACACCTACGCCCTCTCCGCGGCGGTGCCCTCCGGGCAGGACAAGATCAGCAAGATCCAGACGAACCAGATCGGCCAGTACCTCAACTTCGCCGACGCGATGACGTACGACATGTACGGGGCGTGGAACGCGACGGGTCCGACCGACGAACAGGACCCGCTCTACGCGAACCCGAACTCGCCGGAGTCGAAGATCGCCCCCGGGAACGAGACGTACAGCATCGACAACGCGATCAGAGCCTGGACCGTCGGCGACAGCGCCTACGGCATCCCCGGCGGGTTCCCGGCCAACAAGCTCACCGTCGGCATCCCGTTCTACTACCGGGGCTGGACGGGCGTGCCCGCGGGTTCGAGCCACGGGCTCTACCAGACGGCCACCGCCGGCTCGCCAGGGCAGACCGACTCGGGTGACGTGCCGGGCGTGGCCATGTACAAGGAGCTGAGCGGCGTCGTGAACAACGCGTCGGACACCTTCTGGGATCCGGTGACCGACTCGGCCTACTTCTACGACGGCAACAACTTCTACGGCGGCGAGTCCTCCCAGTCCATCCAGGCCCGCGCCGACTACGCGCACTGCAACGGCCTGGCCGGGTTCATGATGTTCTCCCTCTACGACCTCGACCCGGCCGCGACGCTCTTCAACGCCGCGGTCAACGACATCAACGGCTCCGCCAGCTCCTGCCCCACCGGCGGTGGCGGCTCGGAGACGGTCTCCGTCG
>NZ_BBPP01000002.1:48802-94087 GCF_000787835.1 Streptacidiphilus melanogenes | reverse complement strand
CAACGCGAGCGGCGGAGGCGGCTCCGGCGCGCTGACCAACGGCGGGTTCGAGAGCGGCAGCCTCAGCCCGTGGACCTGCCAGTCCGGCAGCGTCGTGGTGAGCAGCCCGGTCCACTCCGGCAGCCACGCGCTGCAGGTGACGCCGACGTCCGGCACCACCGGCGAGTGCGACCAGACCGTCACCCTGCAGCCCAACCACAGCTACACACTGACCGGTTGGGTGCAGGGCCCGTACGCCTACATCGGCGTGAGCGGCGGCGCCAGCGCCAGCACCTGGTCCAGCGGCACCACCTGGAACAAGCTGACGGTGCCCTTCACCACCGGCGCCAGCGGGACGGTGACCGTCTACGTCCACGGTTGGTACGCGCAGGGCAACGTCGACGCCGACGACTTCAGCGTGAGCTGACGCCGCGGTCGCACGAACGGCTGCCGCTGAGGTGACGGCAGCTCAGGGGCGGGTCATCCGCAGCACGTCCAGAGCCTGGTCGAGCTGCTCCTCGGTGATCCGCCCCGCCGCCACATGACCGCGTTCGACCACGACCTGGCGGATCGTCTTGCGCTCCGCCAGGGCCTGCTTGGCGATCTTCGCGGCCTCCTCGTAGCCGAGGTAGCGGTTGAGCGGCGTGACCACCGACGGGGAGGACTCCGCGTACTCGCGCAGCCGCTCCACGTTGGCCGTCACGCCGTCGATCGTCCGGTCCGCGAGCAGCCGCGCGACGTTGGCGAGCAGCCGCACCGACTCCAGCACGTTCCGGGCCAGCACCGGCAGCATCACGTTCAGCTCGAAGTTGCCGCTCGCCCCCGCCACCGTGACGGTGGTGTCGTTCCCGATGACCTGGGCCGCCACCATCAGCGTGGCCTCGGGGATCACCGGGTTCACCTTGCCCGGCATGATCGACGAGCCCGGCTGCAGGTCCGGCAGGTTGATCTCGCCGAGGCCGGTGCGCGGCCCGGAGCCCATCCAGCGCAGGTCGTTGGAGATCTTCGTGAACCCGACGGCGATCGTGCGCAGCTGACCGCTCAGCTCGACCAGGCCGTCCCGCGCGCCCTGCGCCTCGAAGTGGTCGCGGGCCTCCGTGAGTGGCAGCCCCGTGGCCTTCGCCACCTCCGCGATCACCGCGGCGGAGAAGCCGGTCGGCGTGTTGATCCCCGTCCCCACCGCAGTCCCGCCCAGCGGCAGCTCCGCGACACGCGGCAGCGCCGCGCGCAGCCGCTCCACTCCGTGGCGGACCTGAGCGGCATAGCCGCCGAACTCCTGCCCGAGTGTCACCGGCGTCGCATCCATCAGGTGGGTGCGGCCGGACTTGACCACCGTCGCGAACTCCTCGGATTTGCGCGCGAGCGCGTCGGCGAGGTGGTTCAGCGCCGGGATCAGGTCGTGGGTGACGGCTGCGGTCGCGGCGATGTGGATCGAGCTCGGGAAGACGTCGTTGGACGACTGGCTCGCGTTGACGTGGTCGTTCGGATGCACCGGCCGACCGAGCCGTTCACCCGCCAGCGTCGCGACGACCTCGTTCACATTCATGTTGGACGAGGTCCCGGACCCGGTCTGGAACACGTCGATGGGGAACTGGTCGTCCCACTGCCCGGCCGCGACCTCCTTGGCCGCACTGCGGATCGCCCCCGCGGTCTCCGCGTCCAGCACCCCCAGCTTCGCGTTCACCTTCGCTGCGGCCGCCTTGATCTGCGCCAGCGCGGCGATGTGCGCGCGCTCCAGCCGCTGCCCCGAGATCGGGAAGTTCTCCACCGCGCGCTGCGTCTGCGCACCCCACTTGGCCTCGGCGGGGACGCGAACCTCACCCATCGAGTCGTGCTCGATCCGGAACTTTTCCATGTTCCGATCAGCATTCCAGCACGCCCCGCTGTTCCCGCCCCGGACGCGCCGAGGGCGTCACCGTACGTACCGCAGGCGAACGACAGGAGGCCCCTGCGCTGGGCGGGGGCCTCCTTACGAGTGAGGGCGAGCGGTCAGCCCTTCGGGCCGACCGGGCTCGTCACATGTCCCGGCTCAGCCCTTCGGGCCGACCGGGCTCGTCACATGTCCCGGCTCAGCCCTTCGGGCCGACCGGGATGTTGGTGATCAGCGGCTGGACCGGGCCCGGGTCGGTGAAGAAGTCGTTCCCCTTGTCGTCCACCACGATGAACGCCGGGAAGTCCTCGACCTCGATCCGCCAGACCGCCTCCATGCCGAGCTCCGCGTACTCCAGGACCTCGACCTTCTTGATGCAGTCCTGCGCGAGACGCGCGGCCGGGCCGCCGATGGAGCCGAGGTAGAAGCCGCCGTGCTTGCCGCAGGCGTCGGTGACCTGCTGGGAGCGGTTGCCCTTGGCCAGCATGACCATGGAGCCGCCCGCGGCCTGGAACTGGTCGACGTAGGAGTCCATGCGGCCGGCCGTGGTCGGGCCGAAGGAGCCGGAGGCGTAGCCCTCGGGGGTCTTGGCAGGGCCCGCGTAGTAGACCGGGTGGTCCTTCAGGTACTGCGGCATGCCGTCGCCCGCGTCGAGGCGCTCCTTGATCTTGGCGTGCGCGATGTCGCGCGCCACGACCAGGGTGCCGGTCAGCGACAGGCGGGTCTTGACCGGGTGCTTGCTCAGCTCGGCGCGGATCTCGTCCATCGGCCGGTTGAGGTCGATGGTGACGACGTTGTCGCTGAGGTGCTCGTCCGTGGTGTCGGGCAGGAAGCGGGCCGGGTCGCGCTCCAACTGCTCCAGGAAGACGCCCTCGGCGGTGATCTTCGCGACCGCCTGGCGGTCAGCGGAGCAGGAGACCGCGATGGCGACCGGCAGCGACGCGCCGTGTCGCGGCAGGCGGACCACGCGCACGTCGTGGCAGAAGTACTTGCCGCCGAACTGCGCGCCGATACCCAGCTTCTGGGTGAGCTCGAAGACCTTCTTCTCCAGCTCCAGGTCGCGGAAGCCGTGGCCGGTGGGGGAGCCCTCCGTCGGCAGCGTGTCCAGGTAGTGCGCGGAGGCGTACTTCGCCGTCTTCAGCGCGAACTCGGCGCTGGTGCCGCCGACGACGATGGCCAGGTGGTACGGCGGGCAGGCGGCCGTGCCGAGGGAGCGGATCTTCTGCTCCAGGAAGGCCATCATCGAGGCCTCGTTCAGGACCGCCTTGGTCTCCTGGAACAGGAACGACTTGTTGGCCGAGCCGCCGCCCTTGGCCATGAAGAGGAACTTGTAGGCGTCGCCGTCGGTCGCGTAGAGCTCGATCTGCGCAGGCAGGTTGGAGCCCGTGTTCTTCTCGTCCCACATGGTCAGCGGGGCCATCTGCGAGTAGCGCAGGTTGAGCTTGGTGTACGCGTCGTACACGCCGCGCGAGAGCGCCTCCTCGTCGCCGCCCGAGGTGAGGACGCCCTGCCCGCGCTTGCCCATGACGATCGCGGTGCCGGTGTCCTGGCACATCGGCAGCACGCCGGCCGCGGCGATGTTGGCGTTCTTCAGCAGGTCGAGCGCGACGAACTTGTCGTTCGGGCTCGCCTCCGGGTCGTCGAGGATCCGGCGCAGCTGGGTCAGGTGGGCCGGGCGCAGGTAGTGGGAGATGTCGTGCATGGCCTCGGCGGCCAGCAGGCGCAGGGCCTCCGGCTCGACCTGCAGGAAGGTGCGGCCGTTCGCCTCGAACGTGCTGACGCCCTCGGAGGTGATCAGCCGGTACGGGGTGTCGTCCTTCCCCAGCGGAAGCAGGTCGGTGTAGGCGAACTCGGGCATGGGCGGACAGTCCTTCACGGTCAGGCGTCGTCGTCGGCGCGCCTTCCAGGGTATCGACCGGTCTGACGGCCCCCTTGGGCGGTGCCGGGAGGGTGCGCGGGATCACACGTCACTGGCCACTTGACGGGACCGCTGACTATCCTCGGGCCGTGGACAACTCCTCGTCGTCAGCGCCGGAACCGGACCGCCTCCCGGAGACGACTCCGCAGAACCAGCCCGCTCCGAAGGCGGCTCCACAGCAGTCGTCCCCGTCGGTTCAGTCGGCACAGCCGGCCGGACGGCCGTTCGCCGAGCCCGCGGCGGGGGACCTCCGCGCCTCGGACGCGGACCGCGAGCGGGTGGCCGCGGCGCTGCGCGACGCCTACGCCGAGGGCCGGCTCGACGCCGAGGAGCACTCGCAGCGCCTGGACGCCGCCTATGCGGCGAAGACGCTCGGCGAACTGGTCCCGCTGACCCGCGACCTCCCGGCCCACGACCGGGTCCAGTCGCAGCCCGTGGCGGCGCCCGCCCCGGTCGAGGAGCCCGCCCCGGCCTCCGGCTCCAACCAGATCGTGGCGATCTTCGGCGGCTCGGTCCGCAAGGGGCGGTTCCGCGCGGGCCGCCAGATGCGGGCCAGGGCGATCTTCGGCGGCATCACCATCGACCTGACCGAGGCCGTCTTCGACGCACCGGAGCTGGTCATCGAGGTCGACGCGATCTTCGGCGGCGTCGAAGTGAAGGTCCCTGACAACGTCTCCCTGCACGGCGGCGGCGCGGGCATCTTCGGCGGCTTCGACGTCCGCGAGGAGGAGGGCACGGACCCGAACGGTCCGGTCGTCACCATCCGCGGCAGGGCGATCTTCGGAGGCGTCTCCGCGTCTCGTCGCCGCGGTCCCTTGCGGGCCCTGAAGGACCGGCGGCACCCGTAGGCGGCTCGCCGCAACTGTCCTTCCCTCCGCGCCTGCACGTCCTTTCGACCGGTCGCCTTTCCGGCTGCGTCATTGTCAAGCGTGGTGCGAGCCAAAGGCTTTGTCATATGACAGTCTGTCGATCGGGTTGTGTGCCGTGTGCATGAATCGGTGTACGCCGGGGTAGATCCCGTTTCACATCGCACTGTCGCAACGTCACCATGGCGTCCCCCAACGCCGCGACGTTGCGCGCGAGTTCGTGTACCCTCCCCCGGCCCGTCGTCAGGAGTGCGCCGTGCTGCATCCGATCGCGTCCCGTCAGGATGTCTTCCGCCCCCGCGTCGCGGACAGCACGGTACCGGCGCAGCGTGGCCCGGATCCGGAGGACAACCCCTGGCACACGGGCGCGGCCTGCCGCCGTGACGAGGCAGGGCTCTTCTTCGCCCCCTCCAAGGAGCCGACGGCCGCGCGCCTGGCGCGCGAGGAGCAGGCCAAGCAGGTCTGCGCCCGCTGCCCCGTCCTGCTGGAGTGCCGCGAGCACGCCCTCGACCTGCCTGAGCCCTACGGCGTCTGGGGCGGCCTCACCGCGGCCGAGCGTCGGGTGATCCTCACCCGCCGTCGCCGCCACGACCAGGACCTCCGCATCGCGGGCTAGAGGTACGCCAAGGGGCGCGGGGAACATTCCCCGCGCCCCTTGAGGTGCCGCTCGCTTCCGAAGGTGCGAAGCCCCGCGTGAAGCTCCGAGCGCTACTTCGCCCGGTCGAAGTCGATCGCGCTGTAGGCGCGGAGCTTCGACAGGCGGTGCACCGAGTCGATCTGCCGGATCGTCCCGCTCTTGGAGCGCATGACCAGCGAGCTGGTGGTCGCCGTCTCGGAGCGGTAGTGGACCCCGCGCAGCAGCTCGCCATCGGTGATGCCGGTCGCGACGAAGAACACGTTCTCGCCGCTGACCAGGTCGTCCGTGTGCAGCACACGGTCCAGGTCGTGACCGGCGTCCAGCGCCTTCTGCCGCTCCGCGGCGTCCTTCGGCCAGAGCTTGCCCTGGATCACGCCGCCGAGGCACTTGATCGCGCAGGCCGCGATGATGCCCTCGGGGGTGCCGCCGATGCCGAGCAGCAGGTCGACGCCGGTGCCTTCGCGGACCGCCATGACCGCGCCCGCGACGTCGCCGTCGGAGATGAACTTGATCCGGGCGCCCGCCTCGCGGATCTCCTGGGCCAGCTTCTCGTGACGCGGGCGGTCCAGCAGGACCACCGTCACGTCCTCCGGCGCCTTGCCCTTGGCGCGGGCCACGACCTGCACGTTGTGCGCGACCGGCGCGGTGATGTCGACCACGCCCGCCGCCTCGGGGCCGGCGACCAGCTTGTCCATGTAGAAGACCGCACTCGGGTCGAACATCGTGCCGCGGTCCGCCACCGCCAGCACCGAGAGCGCGTTCGGCATGCCCTTCGCGGTCAGCGTGGTCCCGTCGATCGGGTCCACCGCGACGTCGCACTCCGCACCGGTGCCGTCGCCGATCCGCTCGCCGTTGAAAAGCATGGGGGCCTCGTCCTTCTCCCCCTCGCCGATGACGACGACGCCGTTCATCGAGACGGTGTGGACGAGCGTGCGCATCGCGCGGACGGCCGCTCCGTCCGCGCCGTTCTTCTCGCCCTTGCCGACCCAGCGGCCGGCCGCCATGGCGGCGGCCTCGGTCACGCGTACGAGTTCGAGGGCGAGGTTGCGGTCAGGTGCCTCGGGGGCGACCTCCAGGGACGAAGGCAGACGGTTCTGGTGCTGCTCGGTCATCGATTTCCGTACCTCTCTGTACGCCGACGGCCGGAATGAGGGTGTTGCGATCGTATCTTCGACCTGGACCGATGTCTGTGGCGCCCGGCACGTGAAGGCTACGCGCAGGGCACGGAGGGGGCACGTCGGCGGTCTGCCGGCACCCCGCGGGCGGGGGCGCGACGGCGATGGTTCACCATGGTGGGGTGGCAACCGAGAACGTGACAGTGCGCAAGCGGCCGGGGATGGCCGCCAAATCCGTGCGCGACATGGTGTTGTCGCTGGCGGCAGTGCTGGCGGCCGGGATAGTGATCTACCTCTTCATCCCGCACAGCGGCGGCAGCGGCGTGCCCCCGGTCCAGTACCAGGACTCGGTTCTCTCCGCCCGCCGCGCCGCGCCCTATCCGCTGCTGGCGCCGCCGCCGCAGGCCCTGCCCTCGACCTGGAAGGCCACCTCCGTCAACTTCGACGCCTCCAACCCGGAGGCGGCCGTGTGGACGCTCGGCTTCATCGACCCGGAGGGGCAGTACGTCGCGATCGAGCAGAGCAACGCCCCGGCGGACTCCGTCATCCACGACGCGACGCTGGACGGACAGAAGACCCCCGCGACGACGCTGGTGAACGGCACGGCGTGGACCCACTACCAGGGCAGCCGCTACCAGGCGATCGTGCTGAAGGGCACCAAGGGCACGACGGTCGTCTACGGCACCGAGACCTTCGCCAAGCTGGGCGATTTCGCCGCGAAGCTCACCGACCACTGACGGTCGCCCCGTACACAGCCCGGAGTTCGAACCGGCGCGTACACAGCCAGGAGCCCCGACCGGGCGGTACTCGGTCGGGGCTCCTGGCTGTGTACGGCTCGGGCTGTGTACGGCCCGGGCCGGCTCAGACCGTGGTGACGACCTCGTCGTAGGCCAGGCGCGGGCTGCGCGGGTACCAGGCGTTCTCGCCCGGCTTGCCGATGTTCACAACCGCCAGCACGCCGTGCTCGCCGTCGCGGAAGAACTCCTTGTTGATGCCCTCGGCGTCGAAGCCCGTCATCGGACCGGCAGCCAGGCCGGCGGCGCGGACGCCGATGATGAAGTAGCCGATCTGCAGGGCGGCGTTGAAGGAGCCGGCCGTCTCACGGACCGGGCGCTCGCCGAACACGGCGTCCTTCGCCTGGGGGAAGTGCGGGAACTGCGTCGGCAGCTCCTCGTGGAACTCGTGGTCGGTAGCCAGGATGGCGACCAGCGGGGCCTTGGCGGTCTTCTCCTTGTTGCCGTCGGCCATCAGGTCGACCAGGCGCTCGCGGGCCTCGGCGGAGCGCACCAGGACGACGCGCAGCGGCTGCATGTTCATCGAGGTCGGCGCGTACTTCACCAGGTCGTAGATCGCCTGGATCTGCTCGTCGGTGACGGGCTCGTCCGTGAAGGCGTTCGCGGTGCGGGCCTCACGGAAGAGCAGGTCCTGGGCCGCAGAGTCGAGAGCGAGGACGTCGGTCATGTTCACACCTCAGAAGAAGATCGGTCGGCGGTGACCGGGGGCGTCACCGCTGATCTCCAACGTAGGTGAAGCTTCAACTATTTCCCAAGCAGGTGGCCGGCTACGTGACCGGGCTCACTCCTCCTCTGGCCCTTCTTCCTCGTCGTCCTCGTCCGCCTCGTCCGCGTCGCGCTCCTCGTCGGCGGCGAGCGCGGCGTCCAGCCGGGCACGGGCGCCGTCCAACCAGCGCTCGCACACGCGGGCCAGCTCCTCGCCGCGCTCCCACAGCGCCAGCGACTCCTCCAGCGTGCCGCCCCCGGTCTCCAGCCGACGCACCACGTCGAGCAGCTCCTCCCGGGCCTGCTCGTAGCCCAGCACGTCCTGGCCGTTGCCGCCGCCCGCACTCGTGCCCGACTTCGCGCTCGTCTGCGCGCCCGTGTTCGCCCCGGGCCCTGTCTTCGCCATGCGCCCAGCCTATGGAATGCGGCTGACAACGTGTGATGGCGCGACTAGGGTCCGGCCATGATCAGTGTGCGCCCCGCCCTGCCAGACGACGCCCCCGAGCTGGTCCGCCTGCGCGAGGTCATGTTCGCCTCGATGACGCACGCGCCGGCCGCCTCCGGCGACTGGAGGCCGCTCACCGAGAAGCTTCTGCGCGCCGGCCTGGACGGCGACACGGGCGGTCCCGTCCTCGGTGTCTTCGTCGTGGACGACGACGAACGCCCCGGACGGCTCGCGGCCTGCGCGGTGGGCACCCTGGAGCAACGGCTGCCCGGTCCCGGCCATCCCGACGGGCTGTTCGGCTTTGTCTTCAACATCTGCACCGACCCGGACCGCCGCCGCCGCGGCTACGCCCGTGCCTGCACCGAGGCGCTGCTGGCCTGGTTCGACGAGAAGGGCGCCACCCGGCTCGACCTCCACGCCAGTTCGCTGGGCCAGGGTCTCTACCGGGAACTCGGGTTCACCGAGTACTCGACCCCGCTCTCCCGCACGACGCCGCGCTGACGCGCCGTCGTCCAGGCTCGGACCGCCGGGGCCAGACCTGCCGGGCCAGACCTCCGGACTCGGACCTGCGGGGCCAGACCTCCGGACTCAGACCTCCGGCGAGGCCTCGCCCGCGTCGCCGGCGATCGTGCTGACCGTCACGGTGAAGGCGCCCTCGGCCACCCGGGCCCGCAGCTCCTCGCCGACCGACACCTCGCCCGGCGCGCGCACCACCGCGCCGCCGTCCGACGTGCGCTGCAGTACCGCGTAACCGCGCTGCAAGGTCGCCGCGGGGGAGAGGGCGACCACCCGGGCCAGGGTGTGGTGCAGTTCCGTCGCGGCCCGGTCGAGGCGGTGGCCGAGCGTGCGACGCGAGCGCTCGACCAGCGAGCGGACCTCCGCCGCTCGGTCGTCGATCAGCCGGTGCGGTGCAGCGAGCGCCGGGCGGGTACGGATGCTCGCCAGCCCCGCCTCCTCCCGGTGCAGGCGGCCCTCTATCGTCCGCCGCGCCCGGTCCCGCAGCGCGTGGACCCGCGCGAGCTCCTCCCGCACGTCCGGAACGACGCGCTTGGCCGCGTCCGTCGGCGTCGAGGCGCGCAGGTCCGCGACGAAGTCGAGCAGCGGCTGGTCCGGCTCGTGCCCGATCGCGCTGACGACGGGCGTGCGGGCCTCGGCGACGGCGCGGATCAGCGCCTCGTCGGAGAACGGCAGCAGGTCCTCGACGCTGCCGCCGCCGCGCGCGACGATGATCACGTCCACCTCCGGGTGGGCGTCGAGCTCCTTGATCGCCGTGATCACCTCGGGCACGGCGTAGGCGCCCTGCACGGGCACGTTCCGTACCTCGAAGCGCACGGCCGGCCAGCGCCGCCGGGCGTTCTGCAGCACGTCCCGCTCGGCGGCGCTGGCGCGGCCCGTCACCAGCCCGATGCACTGCGGCAGGAACGGCAGCGGCCGCTTGCGCTCCGCCGCGAACAGGCCTTCCGCGCCGAGGCTGCGCTTCAGCAGCTCCAGGCGGGCGAGCAGGTCCCCCAGTCCGACCAGCCGGATCTCGGCGGCGCGCAGCGAGAGCGTCCCGCGCGGCGTGTACCACTCGGGCTTGGCGTGCACGACGATCCGCGAGCCGGGCTGGATCAGCTGAGCGACGGGGTCGAAGACGGAGCGGTAGCAGGTGACGGAGATCGAGACGTTGGCGGAGGGGTCACGCAGCGTCAGGAACACCACCCCGGCGCCCGGACGCGGACTCAACTCGGTGATCTGCCCCTCGACCCAGACCGCGCCGAGCCGTTGGATCCACCCGCCGATGAGCGCGGACACACGGCTCACGGGGATGGGGGAGTCGGGCGAGGTCTCGAGTGCCATGCCCCGAGCGTACGGGGAGCCGGTGACAAGGCCGGGAACGCGCACTCCGGAGCGCTCGAGCCAGGCCTTTCCGGCGCGGTTCGCCGTGGGGGCGGGCGGTAGGCTGGGCCACATGTCTGCTACCGCTGCTCGCCGTGTCCTGCTCGCCTCCCCGCGTGGCTACTGCGCGGGCGTCGACCGTGCCGTGATCACCGTGGAGAAGGCCCTGGAGCAGTACGGGGCGCCGATCTACGTCCGCAAGGAGATCGTCCACAACAAGTACGTGGTGCAGACGCTGGAGAAGAAGGGCGCGATCTTCGTCGACGAGACGGAGGAGGTGCCCGAGGGCAACATCGTCGTCTTCTCCGCGCACGGCGTCGCACCCTCCGTCCACGACGAGGCCAAGGCCGGCAAGCTGGCGACCATCGACGCGACCTGCCCGCTGGTCACCAAGGTGCACAAGGAAGCGCTGCGGTTCGCGAGCGAGGACTACGACATCCTCCTCATCGGCCACGAGGGCCACGAGGAGGTCATCGGCACCATGGGCGAGGCGCCGGAGCGGACGCACCTCGTCGACGGCGCCGAGGACGTGGCACACGTCAAGGTCCGCGACGAGTCCCGGGTCGTCTGGCTGTCCCAGACCACCCTCTCCGTCGACGAGACCATGCAGACGGTGGACGCGCTCAAGCAGCGCTTCCCGCTGCTGACCAGCCCGCCCAGCGACGACATCTGCTACGCGACGCAGAACCGTCAGGTGATCATCAAGCAGATCGCGGCCGAGGCCGACCTGGTCATCGTGGTCGGCTCGAAGAACTCCTCCAACTCGGTCCGCCTGGTCGAGGTCTCCCTGGAGGCCGGCGCCAAGGACGCCCACCTGGTCGACTTCGCAGACGAGATCGACGAGACCTGGCTGGAGGGCGTGTCCACGATCGGCGTCACCAGCGGGGCGTCGGTGCCGGAGATCCTGGTCCAGGGCGTGCTGGAGTGGCTTGCCGAGCGCGGCTTCGGCGACGTCGAGTCGGTCACCTCGGTCGAGGAGCACCTGCAGTTCTCCCTGCCCAAGGAGCTCCGCCGGGACCTGCGCAGCGAGGCCGGCTCGCCGGGCGCCGAGTGACGTGGGGTAACGCGGAGTGACGTGCGGCGGGTGGCCGTAAGGGCGCCCGCGCAGGCGCTCGCACGGGGTTCCGAGCAGGCCGCCGGGTAACCGGTACGGCTGACGAATCGGGAGGAACCCGCCCGAGTTCCGGGCGGGTTCCGGCCGCCGCACGTAGCGTGGACTGCGTGACTGTCTTCGGAGTGGACATCGGCGGGTCCGGCATCAAGGGCGCGCCCGCAGACCTCGAGAACGGCCGGCTGGCCCAGGAGCGCTTCAAGGTGCTCACGCCCCAGCCCTCCGAGCCGACGGCCGTGGCCGGCGCGGTGCGGGAGGTCGTGGAGCAGTTCGACTGGCAGGGGCCGGTCGGCATCACCTTCCCCGGCGTCGTGGTCGACGGCCACACGCGCACCGCCGCCAACGTCGACAAGGGCTGGATCGGCGCGGACGCCGCGGGGCTCTTCGCGGACGCGCTGGGCGGGCGCCCGGTCGCGGTGATCAACGACGCCGACGCGGCGGGCCTGGCCGAGGTCCGCTTCGGCGCGGGCAAGGGCCGCGACGGCGTGGTGCTGATGCTGACGCTCGGCACCGGCATCGGCAGCGCCCTGTTCGTCGACGGCAACCTGGTGCCGAACACCGAGCTCGGCCACCTGGAGCTGCACGGCAAGGACGCGGAGAAGCACGCCAGCTCGGCCGCCCGGGAGAAGCACGACCTCTCCTGGTCGCAGTGGGCGTCGCGTCTGGACGACTACTTCGCCCACGTGGAGATGCTCTTCTCGCCGCAGCTGATCATCATCGGCGGCGGAGTCAGCCGTAAGGCGAACAAGTTCCTGCCGCTGCTGAAGCCGCTGCGCGCGGAGATCGTCCCGGCGCAGCTGCAGAACGACGCGGGGATCATCGGCGCGGCGATGCAGGCGTCCCGCCTGGCCACTCTGAGCTGACCCGGCCCTGTCGAGGCCGGCCCGCCAGGAGCTCGGCACGACCAGGACCGGTCGGCCGCGACACCCTCAGAACTGCGCCTTCTTCCTCGCGTGCGAGAGCGAGAAGTGGCGTGCCACCGCGATGGCGACGCTGAGCCCCGTTCCGGCGAAGAGCCAACCCGCGTCCAGCGCGAGCGCCTCCGCCAGCCCGATCACGTGGCCTCCCCAGCCGGGACCGAGGTCGGGACCGAAGAAGAGCAGCGCCAGCGCGAAGCAGATCGGTCCGCTGATCGGCGCCGCCGCCAGATCGGAGGAGCGGACCTTGACGGACGCCTGGAAGCTCGCGGCGATGTAGACGAGGCCGAGCAGCACGCCCGAGCTGTCGAACAGCAGCGAGTCCAGTGCCCCGGCGGCCAGGCACGTGACGAGGAGCAGCAGGCCGCAGCCGATCGCGGTCAGCCGCTGGGGGCCCCGGGTGTTCGGGGTCACCGGTCGGGCCGGGCGCACCAGCGCCTCGGGCGAACGTGCGGGCTTGGGCAGGGCCATGTTCCGCTCCGTCCCGGGCTGTGCGCGGCTGGTTCGGTACTCCACGTGACCAACGTACGGTCGGATGAACGCCGGACAAGGGCACAGACACGCCGATCGGCGAACCAGGGCATGCGATTGAGCCGTTCGGGCGTAACCGCGGCAAACCGTAGACTGGGGGGCTGTACGCTCTCGCCTCCTCGAACCCGGGACTCACGCCACCATGTCGCTCACGATCGGAATCGTCGGCCTGCCGAATGTCGGCAAGTCGACCCTGTTCAACGCCCTGACCAAGAACGACGTGCTGGCGGCCAACTACCCCTTCGCCACCATCGAGCCCAACGTCGGCGTCGTCGGTGTGCCGGACCCGCGTCTGGACAAGCTGGCCGAGATCTTCGGCTCCCAGCGCAAGCTCCCCGCGACGGTCGACTTCGTCGACATCGCCGGCATCGTGCGCGGCGCGAGCGAGGGTGAGGGCCTGGGCAACAAGTTCCTCGCGAACATCCGCGAGTCCGACGCGATCTGCCAGGTCATCCGCGCCTTCAGCGACCCGGACGTGGTCCACGTCGACGGCAAGGTCTCGCCGAAGGACGACATCGAGACCATCAACACCGAGCTGATCCTGGCCGACCTGCAGACCATCGAGAAGGTCCTGCCGCGTCTGCAGAAGGAGGCGCGGCTGAAGAAGGAGACCGCCTCGCAGCTTGCCGCCGTCGAGGAGGCCCAGAAGGTCCTCGAGTCCGGCACCACCGTCTTCGCCGCCGGCCTGGACCTCGCGCCGCTGCGCGACCTGCACCTGCTGACGGCCAAGCCCTTCCTCTACGTCTTCAACGTGGACGAGGCCGAGCTCGCGGACGAGGCGTTCAAGGACGCCCAGCGCGCGCTGGTCGCCCCGGCGGAGGCGATCTTCCTCAACGCCAAGATCGAGTCCGAGCTGATCGAGCTGGAGGACGACGAGGCGCTGGAGCTGCTCCAGGAGATGGGCGTCGAGGAGCCGGGCCTGGCCACCCTCGCCCGCGTCGGCTTCGACACGCTCGGCCTCCAGACCTACCTCACGGCCGGCCCCAAGGAGGCCCGCGCCTGGACGATCAAGAAGGGCGCCACCGCGCCCGAGGCGGCCGGCGTGATCCACACCGACTTCCAGCGCGGCTTCATCAAGGCCGAGATCGTCTCCTACGGCGACCTGGTCGAACTCGGCTCCATCGCCGAGGCTCGCGCCAAGGGCCGCGCCCGCATGGAGGGCAAGGACTACGTCATGCAGGACGGCGACGTGGTGGAGTTCCGCTTCAACGTCTGACGTCTGAGCAAGCCAGAGCCACGGCGGCGGCCCGGTCGCTCTTCGGAGTGTTCCGGGCCGCTTCGGCTTTTCTCGACCACGTCACATCCAGGCCGAGAAGTTGAGGCGCCATCGGGGCAACCGGACGCGTACGTACTACGTCCCCTTCTCAAGGTCCAGCCATACGGCTGACTGCGATGGGGGGATGCGTGGAGGCGACGGTTCGACGCCGGAACGTCGAGTTGGGGCTGGTGGTGGCGGCGGTCGCGGTCGCTGCCGGGGCGGATGCGAGCGCCGAGTTGGCGTTGCACGGCACCCTGCCGGGATCGTTCGCGATGGTCTGCGGCGGCCTCGGCGCCCTCGCGTTGGCGGCGCATGCCGCGGTCCGGCGCTGGGCACGCTACGCCGACCCGCTGATCCTGCCGATCGTGGTGCTGCTGACCGGGCTCGGGCTGGCCATGGTGCACCGGCTGGACATCTCCTACGCTCTCGTCGGCCTCAACGCCTCGGAGCGCGCCCCGGAGGCGCCGCAGCAGGCGCAGTGGACCGTCCTCGCAGTACTGCTCTTCGCCGCCGCGCTGGTGGTGGTGAAGCATCACCGGGTGCTGCAGCGCTACACCTACCTGACGATGGCCGGCTCGCTGGTGCTGCTGATGGCCCCCGCGTTCTTCCCGGCCGTGAACGGGGCCAAGCGCTGGATCTCGATCGGCCCGGCCCACCTCGAACCGGACGAGTTCGCCAAGCTCGGCATGATCGCGTTCTTCGCGGGCTACCTGATGGCCAACCGGGACGCGCTCGTCCTGGTCGGCCGCCGCGTCTGGGGGGTGAGCCTGCCGCGGATGCGGGATCTCGGCCCGCTGCTGGCGGTGTGGGTGGTGTGTCTGCTGGTGCTGGTCGTCGAGGTCGACCTGGGGACGTCGCTGATCGTCTTCGGCATCTTCATCCTGATGCTCTACGTGGCGACCGAGCGGGTCGGCTGGGTGGCGGTCGGCCTGCTGCTGGCGGTGGTCGGCGGTGGTGCGGTCGGCGCGACCTCCTCGCACGTCGGCCAGCGAGTCACCGCCTGGCTGCACCCGATGGACGCGTTCCTGCCGAACCCGACGGTGACCGAGCAGCCCGCCCAGGCCCTGTTCGCGCTCGCCCACGGCGGCATCCTCGGCACCGGTCTCGGCCAGGGGGAGCCGTGGCTGATCCGCTCGGCGGGGCGCAGCGACTGGATCCTCGGCGCGTTCGCCGAGGAGCTCGGCACCGCCGGGGTCATGGCCCTGTTGACGCTCTACCTGTTGCTGGCCCACCGCGGCTGGCGGACCGCGATCACTCTCACGGACCCCTTCGGCAAGCTGCTCGCCGCCGGGCTCGGGTGCGTCGTCGTGCTGCAGGTCTTCGTCGTCGCCGGCGGCGTCATCGGCCTGCTGCCCGAGACCGGCAAAGCCCTGCCCTACCTCTCCCAGGGCGGCTCCTCGGCGGTGGCCAACTGGCTGCTCGCCGCCCTGCTGATCAAGCTCAGCGACGCGGCCGGGCGCACCGAGCGCCGGCCCGCGCCGAACCCGGCGGAGACCCTGACCATCAGTGCTGCCGAGATCCAGGGGAGGATTGACGCTGTGTCATAGACGTCTCGTCGACGGGACCGGATCGGATCGAGCGCAGATACATCGGCAAAGTGGCATGTTCACACCCATACTTCGGACGTGGGCCGGATAGAACAAGGATGTGCCTGTTCCGTCGACGAGGGGTGGTTCTGCGTGGCAGCGGTGAGTGGGGCGAACGGCGAGGCGGCCGAGGAGTTGGAGCGGCTCGCGGCCGACTACTTCCGGGGGCATCTCGACACGCAGCCCGTCTTCGCCACGACGCTCGGTTTCGCCGGGTACGGGTCCCGGGTCGCCGACCCCTCGCGGGAGGCGGACGCGCGGTGGGTGGCGCGGCTGCGCGCGTTCGCGGCGCGCGGGGAACGGGTCGATCCGTCCGGGTTGGACCGCTCGCAGGCGCTGACCCGCGCCATCCTGCTGGAGCGCCTGCGGCTTGAGGCGGACAGTCTGGAAGCCGGCACGGGCGAGGTTTCCGTGTCCGGGAGCATCGGGGGAGACCTCTCGATGACGCTGTCCATGGTCGGTCACGCGTCCCTGCCGGACGATGCGACGGCCGAGGCCTTCGTCTGCCGACTGGAGGCGCTGGGCGGGTACTTCGACGCGCTCGGGCTGCGCTACCGGCGGGCGCGGGCGGACGGCCGGCTCCCCGTGGCGTCCGGAGTGCGTTCCGCAGTGCGGCAGTTGGACGGCTACCTGGCCGGCGATCCGGCGACGGACCCGTTGCTGCGGCCGCTGTTCGCGGCGACCGGCCCGGACGACGGCTGGCAGGCCAAGGCGGTCGGAGCCCTGCGGGCCCACGTCCGGCCCGCGCTCGTGCGGCTGCGGTCGGTATGGGCGGACGAGCTGCTACCGGTGGCCCGGGACGACGAACACCCTGGTCTGTGCCACCTGCCAGGAGGCGAGCAGGCCTACGGCGCGGAGATGCGCCTCTACACCACGACCGCGTACACGGCCGAGGAGATCCACCGGCTGGGACTCGAACGGGTCGCCGAACTCCGGGACGAGATCGGCGAGCTGGGCGAGACGGTGTTCGGGACGGGTCGGTGCGAGGCGGTCCTGCAGCGGGCGCGAACCGGTGGGGGCCGGATCTTCGACGGGCCCGAGGACGTGCTGGACTGCATCCGCGCCGCCCACCGCCGCGCGCAGGAGGCTCTGCCGGGGTGGTTCAGGGACCACCGGTTGCCGGACTGCGAGATCCGTGAGCTGGATCCGCATCAGGCGGGCGGCGGAGCAGCCGCCTACTACCTGTGGCCGTCGGCGGACGGCACCCGGCCCGGTGTGATGTGGGTGAACACCCGTCAGGCCGTGGGGCGACCGGTGGGCGGGGTCGAGGCGCTCGCCTTTCACGAGGGGGTGCCCGGCCACCATCTGCAGGTCTCGGTGGCGGCCGGTGGCGACGACCTGCCGGACTTCCGGCGGCACCGTCGGTTCTCCGCGCATTCGGAGGGCTGGGGTCTCTACGCGGAGCGCCTCGCCGACGCGATGGGGCTCTACGGTTCACCGGAGGCGCGCCTCGGGATGTGCACCGAGTCGTTGATGCGGGCGGCGCGTCTCGTGGTCGACACCGGCATCCACGGCTTGGGCTGGTCCAGGGGGCGGGCCCTCACGTATCTGCGCGCCAACTCGGACCGGTCGTCCGAGGCGGTCGAGAACGAGATCGACCGCTACATCGCGGTTCCGGGACAGGCGCTGTCGTACATGGTCGGGCAGGTGCGGCTGGAGCAGCTTCGGGACGAGGCAAGGGCGGGGCTCGGGTCGGCCTTCGACATCGCGGAGTTCCACGATCTCGTGCTGGCCGACGGGTCGATGCCGCTCGACGTGCTGGCCGCCTCCGTCGGCGAGTGGGTGAAGGACGGGGTACCGGCGCGGTAGCGCCGAAGCGGTTCGGGCCCGAGCAGGCTCGCCAGGAGGCCGCCGGACCCCGCACCCGGTCCGGCGGCCTCCTCGGACGGGGCTCAGTCGACGGGATGCGGCTGGCGGGCGTCCGTGGCCGGGACGGCCGGGGCGGCATCCGGGCCCGGGTGCGCGATGGCGTGCTGGAGGCGTTCGCCCTCGATGTCGAGGTCCGGGAGGAGGCGGGCCAGCGGGCGCGGAAGCCACCAGGCGGCGCGGCGGGTGAGGGCGAGGACGGCCGGGACGAAGGTCATGCGGATCACGAAGGCGTCCAGCAGCACGCCGGTGGCCAGGGCGAAGGCGATCTGCTTGAGCATGATGCTGTCCGTGCCGAGGAAGGCTGCGAAGACGGAGATCATGATGAGCGCGGCCGCCGTGACGACCCGGCCGCTGTGGCGGGCGCCGGCGTGGACGGCCTGGAGCGGGTCGCCGGTGGCGGTGTAGGACTCGCGCATGCGGGAGACGAGGAAGACCTCGTAGTCCATGGCGAGGCCGAAGAGCACGGCCAGCAGCAGGATCGGCAGGAAGCTGCTGATCGGGCCGGTGGTGTCCAGGCCGAACAGGCCGCCCAGGTGCCCGAGTTGGAAGACGGAGACGACCGCGCCCAGGGTGGCCGCGATGGACAGGACGAAACCGGCGGCGGCCTTGAGCGGCACCACGACCGAGCGGAAGACCAGGAGCAGCAGGAGCAGCGACAGCCCGACCACGACGGCGGCGAAGGGCAGCAGTGCCGCGTTGAGCTTGGCGGCGACGTCGATCTGGACCGCGGTGCTGCCGGTGACCTGGATCGCCGCGCCCGTCTGCCGCTGGATCGCGGAGCGGTCGTCGCGGATCGTGTTGACCAGGGTCTTCGTCGCGCTGTCGCTGGGGCCGGTCCGGGGGACGACCTGGATCAGCGCGGTGTGCGTGGCCGGGTTGAGGACCGGCTTGCCGACGGCGGCGACATCCGGGAGGCCGTGCAGGGTCGTGGCGATCTGCCCGGCCGCCTGCTGGGGGTCGGCGCTGCCGCCGGTGTCGGCGAGGACGAGCAGCGGACCGTTGAAGCCCGGGCCGAACTTCTGGCTGATCTCGTCGTAGGCGACGCGCTGTGAACTGCCTGCCGGCGCGGTGCCGTTGTCGGGGAGGGCGAGCTTCATGGAGTGCGCCGGCCAGGCGAGCGCGCCGACGGCGACCGCGACCGCCGCGAGGGCGAGCATCGGACGGCGGGTGACCTGACGGAACCACGCCTCGGCCGCGTTGGCGGCCCGGCCCTTGCCGGCGTCGGCGGTCGCATTCGCCGCCGCCTCGCGGCGGGCCGCGCGCGAGCCCGGACGAGGCGTCAGGCGTGCGCCGGCGAAGCCGAGCAACGCGGGCAGCAGGGTGGTCGCCACCAGGACCGCGGTGAGGACCGCGCCCGCCGCGGCCAGTCCCATCGCGGTCAGGAACGGGATGCCGACCACGGTGAGCCCCGCCATGGCGATCACGACGGTCAGTCCGGCGAAGACGACCGCGCTGCCCGCCGTGCCGACGGCCAGCGCCGTGGACTCCTCCGGGTCCATGCCCTGGGCGAGTTGGGAGCGGTGGCGGGTGAGGATGAAGAGCGCGTAGTCGATGCCCACGGCCAGGCCGATCATCAGGGCCAGGCTCTGCGCCGTGGACGAGATGGCGACGACGCCGGTCAGCGAGAGCAGCCCGAAGATCGCCGTGGCCACCCCGAAGACGGCGGTCACCAGCGGTATCCCGGCGCTCAGCAGCGAGCCGAAGGTGACGACCAGGATGAGCAGTGCGATCCCGACGCCGATCAGATCGCTGTCGGACTTGCCCGGAGCGTTGCCGTATGCGGCACCGCCCACCTGGGTCTTCATGCCCGACTCGGCGCCGTGGGAGACGGAGGTCGAGACGGCCGACTTCAGCGCGTCCAGCGAGCCGGGGGCGAGGCTGCTGCTCGGCACCTCGTACTGGACCTGCGCGACCGCGGTGGTGCCGTCGGGTGAGACGGTGCGGGCGTCGAACGGGCTGACCACCCGGGCCACCTGCGGCGCGGTGGACGCGGCGTTCACGGCGGCGCGGATCGCGGCGGCATCCGCCGGGTCGGTGACCTTCTGTCCGGGCGGGGCGGTGAAGACGATCTGCGCGCTGGTGCCCGAGGAGGTCGGGAAGTCGGTCTTCATCCGGTCCAGGGCCTGCTGCGACTCCGAGCCGGGGATCGAGAAGGTGTTGTCGAACTTGCCGCTGCCGCCGAAGGCGACGGTGCAGGCGACCACGGCGGCCACGACCGCCAGCCAGAGCGCGAGCACGCTGCGGCGGTGGCGGAAGGCGAACCTGCCGAGGCGGTGGAGAACGGTGGGCATGGGGGCTCCGGTCGATGGCGATTGCGGTGCAGGAAGACCGCGGTGCAGGGCGACCGCGGTGCAGGGTGACCGCGATCCGAAAAACTGGCAGTTCTGCCACGTTAGCAAAGTGGCAGAACTGCCAGTTTCATCCTCAAGGCTGAGATGCTGGGTGCGTGGACACGACCGCAGGAGGATCCGCGCCCCTGAGCGAGCAGGCCGAGGGCCGGCGGGAGCAGAACAGGCGCCGCACCCACGAGGCCCTGATCGAGGCCGCCGGCCGGCTCTTCCAGGAGCGCGGCTACGACGCGACGACCGTCCGGGACATCGCCGCGGCCGCCGGCGTCGGGGAGCGCACCTTCTTCCGCTACTTCCCGAGCAAGGAGAGCCTGGTCCTGCAGCAGGTCCGCGACCTGGTGCCGTTGCTCGCCGCCGAGATCCGCGACCGTCCCGCCTCCGAGCCGCCGCTGCTCGCCCTGCGCAACGCCGTTCTGGAGGTCGCCCGCCGCCACGGGACCAACCCCGCGGTGCTGCTCGCCGGCTCCGGTCCAGTGCACGGGATCACCCGCCCCGACGGCCGCACCGACGGGCGCGGCGACAAGCACCTGCTCCACGACATGGAGCAGGCGGTGGCCGTGGCGTTCACGGAGCGGCTGTCGCGCGAGGGGGGCGAACCGGGGGCCGTCGCGTTGCGGGCTTCGGTGCTGAGCCGCGCCGGCGTCGGCGTGCTGCGAGCCGTTCGGCTGGCCTACGGGAGCGTCCCCGAGACGGAGCGACTCCTGGTCGACCCGGTCGACCTCGTGGAGCGGGCCTTCGCCTGCCTGGACGTACCGGGCTGAAGCTACGCTTCCCGTATGCGGATCTCGGTTTCCTCCGACATGGACGAGGGCGTCGCCCGGCAACTGGTCGCCGAGCTCCAACGCCGGGGCCACTCGGTGATCAGGCACGGTGCGCTGCAGCCGGACGAGAAGGAGGACTGGGCCTTCTGCAGCGAGGCCGCGGCGCGCGACGTCGTCGAAGGCCGCGCCGACCAGGCCGTCGTCTGCTGCTGGACCGGCACGGGCGCCTCGATCGCCGCCAACAAGCTTCCGGGCGTTCGCGCCGCCCTGTGCACCGACAGCTACACCGCGGGCGGTGCGCGCCGCTGGAACGACGCCAACGTCCTCGCGCTGAGCCTGCGGCTGACCTCGACCCCGATGCTGTCGGAGATCCTCGACGCGTGGTTCGACGGTGCGCCCAGCCAGGAACCGGACGACCAGGAGAACATCGCCCACCTCGGCCGGATCGGCCTCGGATGAGCGGCGGCGCCCGGACCGGCTGGATCCTGATGCGTCAGGACGACAACGGCAACCGCGTGGAGATGGCCCGGTTCGACGTCCGCGGGGAGGCGGAGGCCGCCGCAGCGGAGTTCGAGGCGCGGGGGCACAAGCAGCTGTACTGGGTGGCGCAGGCCGCCCGGGTCGTCGTGGGGGCAGCGCTTCTCGACGCAGGTGGTGACCGGGGTCGTCGCGTCCTGGCCGCGCGCCGGTCCGCGCCGGAGGCGCTGGCGGGCCGCTGGGAGTTCCCAGGGGGAAAGGTCGAGCCCGGGGAGAGCGTGCCGGCGGCGCTGGAGCGGGAGCTGCTGGAGGAGCTGGGCGTCACCGCCCGGGCGGTGGAGCGTCTGCCCGGCGCGTGGGAGGTCCGGCCGGGGCTAGAGCTGCAGATCTGGACGGCGGAGCTGCTGTCGGGCGAGCCCCGCCCCCTCCAGGACCACGACGAACTGCGCTGGCTCGACGCGGCCACGCTGGACTCGGTCGACTGGCTCCCGCAGGACCGCTTCGCGCTGCCGCACGTGGCCAGGTTGCTCTAGACACAGACGCACACGCCGTCGTGCGGCGCCAGCCTCGGCCCGGGCGGGCGCCCCGGCGTCGGGCCCGCAGGGTCCCCCCGGCGTCGGTCCGAGGGGTGCCCCCGGCCTTCGGCCTGGCAGGTGCCCTGGCGTTGGGCCTGCAGGGCCCCTCCGGCGTCGGTCCGAGTGATGCCCCCCGCCTTCGGTCCGGGCGGGCGCCCCCGGCGTTGGGCCCGCAGGGTTCCCCCGGGTCGGTCCGAGGGGTGCCCTCGGCCTTGGGCCTGCGAGATCCGCCCGGACTTCGGCCCGGGCGGCGCTCCGCGATGCCCGCGGCCGACGCGGCCAGGATTGGAGGCTGGGCACCGGCTGCGGCATCGCTCGACCGCCTCAGCCGTCGGGTACCGGATGTGGCCTGCCTCGGTGACGCGGACACTCTCGTCGCCCCCGGCGGCGGTACTGGTCGACGCCCGCGCCTGCGCCACCGTCCGCCTGACGGCCGGGGTGCTCCCGCGATGCCCGCGGCCGACGGGGCCAGGGTTGGCGGGATGGGCACCGGCTGTGCCTTGGTCGGCGGCGCGGGAATCCCGGGCGGAAGGCCCGGTCGGGCGGCCGGGCCGAGCGTGCGGGGGCGGACCGCGCAGGTGGGTTTCCCGGGCTCCCGGAGGGGCACTGGGATGGCTGATCGAAGATGACCCATCCGGCGGGGTACGGGTGGTTTCAGGTGGGTATGTCAGTATCCGGTCACCCACCGGAGCGGTGGCCGGGACTGGGGAGACGTGAGGCGAGCTGACGCGCGTGCGCGCCTGCGGCGAAGGCCCGCGGCGGGTGGTGTCGGGGGGATCGTCCGTCGCGCCGGGTCGCGGGCGGCCGCGCCTGCGCGTTTTCCCGACGCGCTGGCGGCCGGGGCGGAGCTGGACGAGCGCGTCGGGCGCCGGACCGACAGCCTGCTGGACCTGGTGCGGGTCGCGATCGCCCTGCTGGACGAGCAGGGGCGGGTGATGCTCTGGAGCCAGGCGGCCGAGGAACTGCTCGGCTGGCCCAGCGACGCGCTGGTCGGCCGCGACCTGGAGGTGCTGCTCGGGGACGACGCCGAGATGTTCAAGGTGGCGCACGACGCGATCGCGGGCGTGCTGCGCGACGCCGAGTCGTGGTCGGGGATCGTGCGGCTGCAGCACCGCGACGGGCAGGGCGTGCGGCTGGAGGCTCGGCTCTCGCTGTTGGAGAACGGCGACGGCGTACCGTTTCTGCTCTGCCGTTTCGCGGACGCCGCCGCGCTGCTCGGGCTGGAGCAGGGGCTGGCCGTGCAGGAGGCGCTCTTCGAGCAGTCGCCGCTCGGACTGGCGATCTTCGATCGCGACCTGCGGTACGTCCGGATCAACGAGACGCTCGCCCACATGAACGGCCTGCCCGTCGACGCGCACCTCGGGCGGACGGCCGGGGAGGCGCTGCCGCAGCTCGCCGCGGACGAGGTGATGGCGGTGCAGCGGCAGGTGCTGGCCACCGGTGAGCCGGTGATCGACGTGACGGTCAACAGCGCCGATCCGGGCGAGCCCGGCTACCGTTCCGTCTCCTACTCCCGGCTGCACGACCGCTCGGGCCGGATCCTCGGCCTCACCGGCATGATCATGGATGTGACGGACCGCTACCGCTCCGTCGCCAAGGTTGAGCACGCGCGACAGCGGCTCGCGCTCCTCAATGAGGTCGGCAGCCGGATCGGGGACCTGCTGGACGCCGAGCTGATCGCACAGGAGCTGGCCGGCGCGCTCGTGCCGCGTCTCGGCGACCACTCCGGGGTCGCCCTGCTGGAGGCCGTGCTGGACGGCTCGGAGCTGCCGCGCCACCCGCACACGCGGCTCACACCGCTGATCATGGCGGCGGCCGCCGCCGTCGTGCCCGGCCCGGACGCGGACGCGATGCAGACGCCGGGGGCGCGGATCGAGATGACCGACGAGTCGCTCTTCGGCCGGGTGCTGAGCACGGGCATGCCGCTGACCCTGGACGCGGCCACACAGCTGGAGGACGTGTCCGGGCAGGGCGACCCGCGCGTCCGCGCCGCGTACCGGCTGGGTGTGCACTCGATGCTGGTGGTGCCGCTCCGGGCGCGCGGCATCGTGCTCGGCCTGCTGATCCTGGACCGGGCGGGGCGGCGTGAGGGCTTCGACCACGACGACGTCGTCTTCGCCACCGAGCTGGCGGACCGGGCCGGGGCCTCGCTCGACAACGCCCGCCTCTACGCGCGCGAGCGCGCCGCCGCGCTGATGCTGCAACGCAGCCTGCTGCCGCAGACGGTGGCGCAGCCGCCGGGCATGGAGGTCGGCTACCGGTATGTGCCGGGCAGCAGCGGCGCCGAGGTGGGCGGCGACTGGTTCGACGTGATCCCGCTGCCGCGCGGTCGTACCGCGCTGGTGGTCGGCGACGTGATGGGACACGGCCTGCGGGCCGCCGCGACGATGGGCCGGCTGCGCACCGCGGTGCGCACCCTGGCCGGGCTCGACCTGCCCCCGCACCGGCTGCTGCAGAAGGTGCACGACCTCGCCGACGACCTGGCGCAGGGGCCGGAGGAGGCGCTGATGGCCACCTGCGTCTACGCGGTCTACGATCCGGCGACGCGCAAGCTGCTGCTCTCCAAGGCCGGCCACACCGAGCCGCTGCTCATCACGCCCGCCACCCGGACGGCCGACTCGGGCCCCGAGCGGCTGGCCGGCGGATCGGCGACGGTGCTGGCGCTGCCCTCCGGCACACCGCTCGGTGTCGGCGGCGTCCCCTTCGAGGTGACCGAGCTGACCGTGCCGGAGGGCAGCCTGCTCGCGCTGTACACCGATGGGCTGGTCGAGTCGCGCACGGAGGACATCGACGTGGGTACGCGCCGCCTGAGCGCCGTCCTGGAGCTTCCGCACGCCTCGGTCGAGGAGGCGTGCGAAGCGGTCGTGCGCACCCTCGACCAGGGACAGGAGCCGGACGACGTCGCGCTGCTGCTGGCCCGGCTCGGAGGGGTGCGCGAGCCGACGGTGGTGCGGGAGGAGCGCTGGACGCTCAGCGCCGAGCCGTCCGCGCCCGCCCACGCCCGCCGCCTGGTCCGCAGGACGCTGCACGACTGGGACGAGGAACACCTGCTGGACACGACGGAACTGCTGGTCAGCGAGCTGGTGACGAACGCGGTGCGGTACGCGAGCGCCCCGATCGGGTTGCGGCTGGCGCTGCGCGAGGAGTCGCTGCTGGTCGAGGTCGCCGATCCGCTGCCGGACCCGCCGCGCGAGCGCGAGGCGGCCGGCACCGACGAGGGCGGTCGCGGGCTGCAGCTGGTGCACCGGCTCGCGCACCGCTGGGGGACACGGCCCGAGGGGGCGGGAAAAGTCGTCTGGTTCGAACAAATCCGGTCCGATGGTCCTGGTGAGAGTGGCGTCTCCACCAGTTCTTGATCAACTGGACACGTCGAGTACCTCCCGCTCGGCCTGACTGAGGCGTATGGTTCCGATTCCGGACACCGTGCCCCGCGGTGGCAGGGGATCGCCTCACGTTCCCTCGCTCGATGTGATGTTGAGATCGGTCAGGGCGTAGGCGAGATCACCGGGATGATGAATACTCGGAACGCGACATGCTCCACCGGGCTTCGGCCGGGAGGTGCGCCAGCGCAGATCGCCACAGGAGTCGGTAGTTGAGCGACACGCCGTCACGTGAGGCCGCCGAGCCGGCCGCGTTCACGCCCGGGGTCGGTGCGGACGCCGTCATCCCGCACCCGGGCGGGGAGCTGCGGCCGCGCGGCACGTCGCCGAGCCCGTGGGGTCACGGGGAGCCGGGCTCCGTCTACGACTACATACAGGTCGCCGCCTTCTCGCTGGACGGCGACGGGATGATCTCCCAATGGAGCGACCGCGCCGCCGAGTTCTTCGGCCTGCGGGCCGAGGACGTGGTCGGCGCCGACCCGGTGACCACCTTCGCCCCCCGCGAACTGTGGCGCAGCGGGCGGGCCCGGATCGAGGAGACCCTCGGCGGCAAGGAGTGGGTCGGCACCGCGCCCTACCGCGACGCAGACGGCCAGGAGCGCGTCGCCGAGCTGTACTTGATGCCCGCTCGCGGCCGTGACGGACGCCCCGGTGTCGTCTGCCTGGCCGTGGACCTGCGCAAGCTGCGCGCGATCGAGACCGAACTGGCCGCCTCCGAGGCCGTCTTCGGCCAGGCGCCGACGGGCTTCGTGCTCTTCGACCGCGAGTGCCGCATCCGCCGCGTCAACGACAGCTTCGCCGAGGTGCTGGGCCTCCCGGCCGAGGACCTGGTCGGGCTCGCCCCCGTCGACCTGATGGCCCCCCGCGACGCGGTCCGGCTCGGCCGGGCCGTCGCCGACGTCCTGGACAGCGGCGAGCCGGTCGTCGACCTGACGTTCAGCGGGGTACTGCCGACCCGCGGCAGACGCCGCTGGTCGATCTCGCTCTACCGCCTGCTGAGCACCGGCGACCGCCCCATGGGCGTGGCCGGGCAGGTCGTGGACGTCACCGGCCGGGCCCGCGCCGAGCGCGAGGCCGCCAGCGCGCGGCGCAGCCTGGCCCTGCTCAACGAGGCCAGCCGCCACATCGGTTCGACCCTCGACCTGGAGACCACCGCCCGCGAGCTGCTCGACGTCACGGTCCCCGGTTTCTGCGACGTGGCCACCGTCGACCTCTACAACGCCGTGCTCACCGCCGACGCCGAGGGCCGGCGGGTCGACGACGGCGACGGCACCGGCGAGCTGCGCCGCGTCGCCTCGGCCAGCACCGTCCACCACGACGCCGCTCCGACGCACGACGGTCCGGCCACCCCGGCTGCGGAGGTCGGCGGCGCGTTCTGCTACCCGCCGCGCTCCCCCTACGCCAAGGCGCTGCGCACCGGTCGCAGCCTCACCCTCATCGGGCCCGGCAACCCGGACCCCAACCCGCTGATCCAGAGCGCGGTGGTGGTGCCGATGGTCGCCCGCGAGAAGGTGCTCGGCCTGGTCCAGCTTTCCCGCGCCAAGGGCAGCGAGCCGTTCGACGCGCGCGACGTCGCCATCGCGACCGAGCTGGTCGCCCGCGCGGCGGTGTGTATCGACAACGCCCGCCTGTACCGCCGTGAGCACGAGCGCGCACTGATCCTGCAGCGCTCCCTGTTGCCGCCCGGCAACCCCGAGGCCTCCGGGTTGGAGATCGCCTGCCGTTACCGTCCGGCCGGCAGCGGCACCGAGGTCGGCGGGGACTGGTTCGACGTGATCCCGCTGCCCGGCAACCGCACCGCGCTCGTCGTCGGCGACGTCATGGGCCGCGGGCTGCGCGCGGCGGTCGCCATGGGCCAGCTGCGTACGGCCGTGCGCACGCTCTCCCTGCTGGACCTGGACCCGGCCGACGTGCTGACCCAACTCGACGAGATCGCCCGCGGGCTGTCCGCCGATCCGGAGTCCGACGGCGGCGAGTCCGGCGAGCTCTACCTCGCCACCTGCGTGTACGCGGTCTTCGACGCGGTGACGCGTCGCTGCACGATCGCCAACGCGGGCCACCTCCCGCCGGTCGTGGTCGACCCGGCGGGCGGCGACAACCCGGCGCTGATGCTGGAGGTTCCCGAGGGCCTCCCGCTCGGCGTCGGCGGCGAGCCCTTCGAGGAGGTCACCGTCGAACTCCCGGACGGCGCGCTGTTCGGGCTCTACACCGACGGGCTGGTCGAGTCCCGGAAGCACCAACTCGAAGACGGCCTCTCCGCGTTGCGCTCCGCGCTCAGCGGCCCCGAGCGTCCGCTCGAAGCGCTCTGCGACCAGCTGCTGACGGAGCTCGACCCGCATCACGGCGAGGACGACATCGCCCTGCTGATGGCGCGGGTCCGCGCCCTGCCGAGCAACTCGGTGGGCGACTGGATACTGCCCTCCGAGCCCACGTCGGTCGCCCGCGCCCGTGAACTCGCCTGCGGCTGGCTGCTCGCCTGCGGCCTGGACGAACTGGTCGACACGGTCGAGCTGCTGGTCAGCGAGCTGGCGACGAACGCGCTCCGGCACGGCCGCGGCGACATCCGCGTGCGCCTGCTGCGGGACTCGGTCCTGGTCTGCGAGGTCTGGGACAACGGCTACGCCCAACCACGCCAGCGCCGCGCCCGCGACACCGACGAGGGCGGCCGCGGCCTGCAACTGGTCAGCCTGCTGGCCGACCGCTGGGGGAGTCGCAGGACTCCCAACGGCAAGGCGGTCTGGTTCGAACTAGGGCTCCCGGCAACCTCCTAGGGGCGAGGGGAACTGCGCGAGCAACCACCGGCGTGCGGATGGCCCTGCTCGTTCGGCGACTCACCACTATGGGTGGCTTGTCGCGCAGTTCCCCGGGCCCCTAGGGGTGCAACCTCAGGCGGGAGCGACGGGTGTCGTGGGTCGCGGCCGCGCCGCGGAGCGGCTTGTCGGCACAGCCCCGGGCCCCTAGGGGTGCAACCGCGGGCGGGAGCCACGGGGTGCCGTGGGTCGCGCCCGCGCCGCGGAGCGGCTTGTCGGAACAGCCCCGCGCCTGCCCCTAGGGGTGCACCTCAGGCGGGAGGCACGGGTGCCGTGGGGCTGTGCCTACCCGCGCCGGAGGCCGATCTTGCTGCCGAGCCAGACCAGCGGGTCGTACTTGCGGTCGACGGCCCGTTCCTTCAGCGGGATCAGCGCGTTGTCCGTGATCTTGATGCCCTCCGGGCAGACCTCGGTGCAGCACTTGGTGATGTTGCAGTAGCCCAGCCCGTGCTCCTCCTGGGCCGTGGCCTTGCGGTCGAGGCCCGAGTCAGCGGCGGCGTCCAGCGGGTGCATGTCCAGCTCGGCGACGCGCATCAGGAAGCGAGGGCCGGCGAAGGCCGGCTTGTTCTCCTCGTGGTCGCGGACCACGTGGCAGGTGTTCTGGCACAGGAAGCACTCGATGCACTTGCGGAACTCCTGCGAGCGGTTCACATCCTCCTGCTGCATCCGGTACTCGCCGGGCTTCACGCCCTGCGGCGGGATGAACGAGGGGATCTCGCGGGCCTTCTGGTAGTTGAAGCCCACGTCCGTGACCAGGTCCCGCAGCACCGGGAAGGTGCGCATCGGGGTGATGGTCACCGTCTCGTCCGGCGGCAGGGTCGACATGCGGGTCATGCACATCAGCCGTGGGCGGCCGTTGATCTCCGCGCTGCACGATCCGCACTTGCCGGCCTTGCAGTTCCAGCGGACGGCCAGGTCGGGCGCCTGGGTCGCCTGGATGCGGTGGACGACGTCGAGCACCACCTCGCCGTCGTTGACCTCGACCTGGAAGTCCGTCAGTTCCCCGCCCTCGGCGTCGCCGCGCCAGACCCGGAACGTGGCCTCGTAGCTCAATGCTCCGCTCCGTTCTCACTCTTCTTCTCGGCGTCCGTGTCCGCGCGCTGCGGAGGGAGGTCCGCCTCCGCGCCGGGCAGCTCGTCCTCGGTCAGGTACTTCTTCAGCTCGTCGACGCCGAACAGCCCCAGCAGGTCCTCGCGGATCGCGGGGTTCGCCTTCCGCTGGAGGACGATCGCGCCCTCGCCGGGAACGGGCTTGTCGGCGAGCGAGCAGGCGAGCAGCACGCGGCGCCACTCGGCGGCCATCGTCGGGTGGTCCTCGCGGGTGTGGCCGCCGCGGCTCTCCTCCCGCTCCAGCGCGGCGCGGGCCACGCACTCGGAGACCAGCAGCATGTTGCGCAGGTCCAGGGCCAGGTGCCAGCCGGGGTTGAACTGGCGGTGGCCCTCGACGCCCGCGTTCACGGCCCGCTCGCGCAGCACCGCGAGCCGCTGGAGGGCCTCCTCCATCTCGCCCTCACGGCGGATGATGCCGACCAGGTCGTTCATCGACTGCTGCAGTTCCTGGTGCAGGCCGTAGGGGTTCTCGCCGCCCTCGGCCGAGAAGGGCGCCAGCGCCTCCTCCGCCGCCGCGTCGATCTGCTCCTGCTCGACCAGCGGGCGGTCCTCCTGGGCGGCCTCCGCGTACTGTGCCGCGTGCAGCCCGGCACGGCGGCCGAAGACCAGCAGGTCGGAGAGGGAGTTGCCGCCGAGACGATTGGAGCCGTGCATGCCCCCGGCGACCTCGCCGGCCGCGAACAGGCCGGGCACGCAGGAGGACGCGGTGTCCGGGTCGACCTCGACGCCGCCCATGACGTAGTGACAGGTCGGGCCGACCTCCATCGGCTCGGCGGTGATGTCGACGTCCGCCAGTTCCTTGAACTGGTGGTGCATCGACGGCAGCCGGCGCCGGATCTCCTCGGCGGGCAGGCGCGTGGAGACGTCCAGGAAGACGCCGCCGTGCGGGGTGCCGCGACCGGCCTTGACCTCGCTGTTGATGGCGCGGGCCACCTCGTCGCGCGGCAGCAGCTCCGGCGGACGGCGGTTGTTGGCCTGGTCCTGGTACCAGCGGTCGCCCTCCTCCTCGGTCTCCGCGTACTTCTCGCGGAAGACGTCGGGGATGTATTCGAACATGAACCGCTTGCCGTCGCTGTTGCGCAGCACGCCGCCGTCGCCGCGCACGGACTCGGTGACCAGGATGCCCTTCACCGAGGGCGGCCAGACCATGCCTGTCGGGTGGAACTGGACGAACTCCATGTTGATCAGCGACGCGCCCGCGAGCAGCGCCAGCGCGTGGCCGTCGCCGGTGTACTCCCAGGAGTTGGAGGTCACCTTGAACGACTTGCCGATGCCGCCGGTCGCCAGGACCACGGCTGGCGCCTCGATGACGAAGAAACGCCCCGACTCGCGCTGGTAGCCGAAGACCCCGCTGACCCGGTCCCCATCCTTCAGCACGCGGGTGACCGTGTACTCCTGGAAGACCTTGATCCGCGCCTCGTAGTCGCCGTGCTCGCGGAAGTCCTCCTGCTGGAGGCTGACGACCTTCTGCTGCAGCGTGCGGATCAGCTCCAGGCCGGTGCGGTCGCCGACGTGGGCGAGACGCGGGTACTCGTGGCCGCCGAAGTTGCGCTGCGAGATCTTGCCGTCCTTGGTGCGGTCGAAGAGCGCACCCCAGGTCTCCAGCTCCCAGACCCGCTCGGGGGCCTCCTTGGCGTGCAGTTCGGCCATCCTCCAGTGGTTGAGGAACTTGCCGCCGCGCATGGTGTCGCGGAAGTGCACCTGCCAGTTGTCCTGGTCGTTGACGTTGCCCATGCTGGCCGCGATGCCGCCCTCGGCCATCACGGTGTGGGCCTTGCCGAAGAGCGACTTGCAGATGATCGCGGTCCGCTTGCCGTGCTCGCGGGCCTCGATCGCCGCCCGCAGCCCGGCGCCGCCGGCGCCCACCACCACCACGTCGAAGCCGTGGCGCTCCACCTCGGTCATGAAGTTGTTCCCTTAGGTCTCTTAGAAGAAGCGCGGGTCGCTGAAGGCGCCGCTCGCCAGCAGGTACACGTAGAGGTCGGCCAGGCCCACGCTGAAGAGGGAGGCCCAGGCCAGCTGCATGTGGCGGGCGTTGAGCTTGCTGACCCAGGTCCACATCCGGTACCGCACGGGGTGCTTGGAGAAGTGCCGCAGCCGACCGCCGACGATGTGCCGGCAGGAGTGGCACGAGGCGGTGTACGCCCAGATCAGCGAGACGTTGACGAGCAGCACCAGCGTGCCGAGGCCCATGTGTCCCCAGTGGCCCTGCGGGTCACGGAAGCCGAGGATCGCGTCCCAGGTGAGGATGCCGGCCACCGGGATGGCGACGTAGAAGAAGTACCGGTGGATGTTCTGCAGGATCAGCGGGAATCGCGTCTCGCCGCTGTACTTGGCGTGCGGCTCGGCGACCGCGCAGGCCGGCGGGGAGGACCAGAAGGACCGGTAGTAGGCCTTGCGGTAGTAGTAGCAGGTGAGCCGGAAGCCCAACGGGAAGATCAGCACGATCAGCGCGGGGGAGAGGCTCCACCAGCCGCCGAACAGCGCCCAGTCCGCGCCGCCGTCCATCTTCGGGCAGTTCGCCGCGAGGCAGGGCGAGTAGAACGGGGAGACGTAGGGCGCGGCGTACGAGGTGTGCAGGCCGAAGAAGGCCCGCCAGGTCGAGTACCCGATGAAGAGCAGCAGGCCCGCGGCGGTCATGACCTGGGGGAGCCACCAGCGGTCCAGCCGCAGATGCCGTTGTGCGATGGCCGCGCGCCCAGGGGAGTGGACCCCCCGGCCGGTGCTGTCCGCGGCCTCGGGGGGCCTCGTCTCCGTCGTCACTGCTGTTCCTCGTCCTCTCCTGGGCGGTTCCGGTCCTGGGCGGTACCGGCCGGGCCTTCGTTCCGGATCGTCTCCGGTCAGTGGCGGTGCCCGCCGATGCCTTCGTCCTCGGCGCCGTGCCACATCGCCGGGTCGTACTGCTCGTCCGACACCTCGATCGGGCTGCTGCGCTGCTCGGGCGTGCCGCACGGTGGCAGGCACGCGCGGAGCCGCGCGAGCGCGAGCCGGGTCTCGTCGACCGCCCGATCGAGCTCGGTGAGCCGTCGGTGGGCCTCCGCCAAGGCGGTGGGATCGATCGTGTTCGAGGGCATGACTCAGCTCCCCTCCACGCGCATGGGTATTCGATTCCTGATGTTCTGTCAGGAACGCGCGGAAGCGAGTGTGGCCCCGATCGCCCTCACCTGAAAAGGCTTTGCTCACGATTGGCGGATTACACCTCCGCGGCGCGCGCCCCCGCACGGCGCAATCCGCTGCCCCGATCGGGTGGCTCCGCCGACTTTTCCGACGTGTCGTCAGGCGTCCTGCGGTCCGCAGCCCTTGAGTGGGTGCGTGGTGTACCGCAAACCCCTCCTCCGTGCGCCCCGCGAGACGTCCGCCGCGGTGCTGGCCGCGGCCGTGGCCCTCGTCCTGGCCGCCTGCTCGGGCTCGGGCGCTCCCGACGTCCGCGCCGACGACATGTCGCACGCCGCCCGCTCGGCCGTCGCCCAGGGCGGCACCCTGCACTGGGCGGTCGACGCGCTGCCGACCACCCTCAACGCCTTCGCGACCGACGCGAGCCCTGCCACCAGCCTGGCCGACCAGGCGCTGCTGCCGACGCTGTTCACGCTGGACGCCTCCGGCAAGGCGACCGCGGACCAGGACTACGTGCAGAGCGCCGAACAGGTCTCCTCCTCGCCGCAGACCGTCGTCTACACGCTCAATCCGAAGGCGGTCTGGAGCGACGGCAAGCCGCTCGGCGTCGCGGACTTCGCCGGTCAGTGGCACGCGCTGAGCGGCGCCGACCCGGCCTTCGCCGCGGCGGGCGCGGCACACGCGGACGGCTACGACAGCATCACGTCGGTCACGGCGGGTGCGAAGCCGCACCAGGTCAAGGTCGTCTTCGCACACGGCTACGCGCCCTGGCGTTCGCTGTTCACACCCCTGTATCCCGCCGCCGCGACCTCATCGCCGCAGGCGTTCACAGACGGGCTGAAGAACACGCTCGCCGCCGACGCCGGTCCGTTCACACTCAAGGGCCAGGCGGGCCAGGGGGCCCAGAAGACACTGACCGTCGCCCGCAATCCGCGCTGGTGGGGCGATCGGGCCAAACTCGACGCGATCGCGTTCACAGCCGTCGCCCCGGGGGACGCCGCGTCCGCGCTCGCCGCGCACCACGTCGACGTCGCCGACCTCAGCAGAGCGGCCGACGACTCCGGCAACACCCCGGAGGCCACCTCGGGCACCCAGGTGCTGCGCGCCTCCGCGCCGGGCTATCTCGCCCTCGCCTTCAACGGCGGCACCGGTCTGCTCGCCGACCCGCAGGTGCGCCGCGCGGTCGCCGACGCCGTGGACCGTCAGGCCGTGGCCGACACCGTCCTCAAGCCGCTGGATCTGCCGGCCGTGCCGCTCGGCAACCACCTGCTGATGGCGGACCAACAGGGCTATCAGGACGACGCCGCCGCGCTCGGTGCGAGCGCGACGAACGCCGCCAAGCTCCTCGACGCGGCCGGCTGGCGTCTCGGCGCGCACGGCGACGCGGCGTCCGGGGCGACGCGTGTGAACGGGGCGAAGCCGCTCACGCTGACGCTCCTGACCCGCGCGGGCTCCGCGCGCGACACCGTCATCGCCAAGCTCCTGACCACGCAGCTCGGCAAGGTTGGCATCGGCCTGACGACCAAGGCGGTCCCCGAGGCGGACTTCTTCACCAAGGACGTCGCGGCCGGGGACTTCGACCTCGCCCTGGTCACCTGGCCCGCCTCCCTCTTCCCGGTGGCCGACGAGCGCGCCCTGTTCGCCAAGCCGCAGGTCAACGGGGACGGCTCGCTTTCGGTGGGCCAGAACCTCTCCGCGACCGGCACGGACGAGATCGACCAGTTGCTGAACCAGGCGGTGGCCGCGACCGATCCCTCCGACGCGACCCGGCTGACCAACGAGGCCGACATCCGCATCTGGCAGGCGGCACCGTCGCTTCCGCTCTTCCAGTCGCCCGAACTCGTGGGCATCCGCGACAACGTCCGCAACGTCGGCGCGTTCGGCTTCGCGACGCCGCGCTTCCAGGACATGGGCTTCGCCTCCGGGCAGGCTCACTAGGGGTCCCGTTCTCGAGTGGCACCAGTGGTGAGCTGGCCAGACGCCAGTGTGAGCCAGAACGACTTGCACTGGTGCCAAAGTGGTGCCACTCTAGGGCCATGGACCTCACCCCTTATGTCGAGCAGCTCCGCCGGGAGCTGACGACCGCAGCCGAGGTCGGCGGCGAGGACGCCCGCGCTCTCGCCGACCGGCTGCTCCAGCCTCTCGACGCCGCCGTCCGGCTCACCCTGCTGGAAGCCCTCTCCGCCGCCGCCGAGGAGATCTCCGCCGAACTCGCGCCCGGCTCCGTCGACGTCCGGCTCCGGGGAGGCGCGGCCGGCTTCGCCGTGACGCCCCCGCCCGCCCCCGCGCCGGCGGCCGCCGACGTTCCCGGGCCCGTCGACGTGCGGCTGCCCCTCGCCGAGGGCGACGACGCCGCCATGGTCCGGATCAACCTGCGGCTGCCCGCCAACCTCAAGGCCCTGATCGAGGACGCCGCCGCCTCCGGCGGGCTCTCCGTCAACGCCTGGATCGTCCGCGCCGCCGCGGCCGGACTCGCCGCCCAGGGCCGTGGCGCCGCCCGGCCCGCCCCCGCGCAGAAGCCCGACCGGACCCTCGGTCAGAGCTTCACCGGCTGGGCCCGCTGACGTCGCACCGCCGCACCGCCGCACCACCGTTCCTGGACCGTCCGCCCGAGTTAAGGAATCCCGAGATGTCTCTCTCGACGTTCGAGACCCCCGCCCCGATCGCCGTCGTCCTGGACCTCTACGTCGCCGAGGTCCGCCTCGCCGCCTCGGACCGCACCGACACGACCGTCGAGGTCCGCCCGAGCGATCCGGACAAGGCGGCCGACGTGAAGGCGGCCGACAACACCCGCGTCGAGTACGACGAGGCCACCCGCACCCTCGGCGTCGTCTCCAAGAAGCCGCTCAACCGGTTCGTGAACTTCAGCAGCAAGCGGCCGGAGTCCGTCACCGTGCTGATCCAGCTGCCCACGGACTCGGCTGTCCGCGGCGAGGCCTCGATCGGCGACTTCCACGCCGAGGGCGCGCTCGGCGCGGTCCTGCTGAAGACCGATCTCGGCACTGTCCGGCTCGCCGAGACCGGCCCGCTCGAGCTGCGCAACGGCGTTGGCGAGATCACCGTCGAGAGCGTCGGCGGTCCCGTCCGGATACACGCCAGCTCCAGCGACATCCGCCTCGGCGCCGTCGACGGCACCGCCGAGGTCGACAACAGCAACGGCAAGGTGCAGATCGCGGTCGTCACCGGCGCGGCGGACGTCAAGTGCGCCAACGGCTCGGTGAACGTCGAGCGCGCGCTGTCGGACATCACCGCCGCGAGCGCCAACGGCGAGGTGCGGATCGGCGAGGTCGTCCGCGGCAAGGTCTCCGCCAGCTCCAAGAACGGCGGAGTGGAGGTCGGCGTCCGCGACGGCAGCGCCGCCTGGCTGGAGCTGAACACCGGCATCGGCCGGGTCTACAACGACCTCGCCAGCACCGACGCCCCGGACGCAGGCGAGCCGGTCGACAAGGTCGAGGTCCGGGCTGAGACCAAGCTCGGCGACATCACCATCCGCCGCGTCGCCCGCCTCGACGAGCAGGCCTGAACAAGGCGGCCCCGGCGTCCGGTCCGGGCGCAGCCCCGTTCGGATGCAGCCCCGGTCCGGACGCAGCCCCGTTCAGACGCGGTCCCGCAGCAGCGGCAGCTCGTCGATCAGACGTTCCACCGTCGCGATCCGGGCCAGCTCCGGGGCGAGCGCACGGGCCCGCGCCAGGCTCGCGCGGGCGGAGGGCTGGTCGCCGGTGACAGCCTGGGCGGCGGCCAGCGTGCACAGGCAGTAGGCCCGGGTCAGCTGGTCGGACATCCGCTTCAGGGCGGTGCGCGCGAGCACCGCCGCGTCCGCCGCGCGTCCGTTCAGCAGGGCCTGCGTCGCCAGGACGTCGCTCGCGGCGAGCAGGCGAGGATGGCGCTCCCCGGCGAGGGCGATGCCGACGGCGGCCGCCGCCAGGGCGTCCTCGCGCGGCATCGTCCCGGCCTCGGCGGCGAACAGCCCCGCCCGGGCCAGCAGCAGCTCCTCGCCGGGGACGCGAGGTGCGAGTCCGCGGGCCTCGGGTGCGCCGCGGAGGGCCTCGACGGCCTCCGCGTAACGCCCGGAGACGACGTCGGCAGCGGCGTGCAGGCGCACCTGGGAGAGCGTGTCGGCGGGGACGCCGTCCGGCGCGGCGCGCGCCTCGGCGACGCGGCCGCCCAGGAGCGCGCGCTGCGCGGCCAGCTCCCGGGGGCCGAGGGCCAGCTGCGGCAGTAGCGCGGCGTCGGCGAAGGGCGCGCGCAGCAGCATCCAGCCGGTCGTGCCCGGCGTCCGGGGCGCGCTGAGCAGCAGCAGGGGCACGAGGGCCAGCCCGGGGCCGAGGTAGCGCAGGGGCGTGGCGCTCCACATCAGCGCGACGCCGAGCCCGGCGGGGACGGTGACCCGGAGCAACCCGTTCAGGAAGAGACGGAGCCGCAGGCCGTCGACGGCCGTGATCGCCTCGCCGACGAGCAGCGGGACCAGCGGGACCGGGCGGATCAGGAGGGTGACCCCGCGCAGCCGGCTCACCAAGGGGCCGCCGCCGACCATGAGCAGGACCGGCGCGGTGCCGCCGAGTCGGCCGAGTGCCAGGCCCACGAGTGTCTGGAGCTGCAGCGCGAGCAGCGCTCCCGCGAGGAAGCCGGGCGCGAACGCGAAGGCGTCGTCGCTGTGAGCGAGGCCTGGTGACGTCGTGGTCACCACGGCGACGCCGAGCCCGAAGAGGAAGGGGAGGATGCGAAAACGGCCGGGGCGACGAGGCGCTCCGGGCGCCGGGAGCTGGGTCACGGCGCGTGATCATGCCAGCTCGCGACCGGCGAGGCCAGACCCGGTCATCCGGCAGGCCAGAAGGGGTTCGTCCGCCGTTCGCCGGGCGGCGCGCGAGTGTACGAGGGTAACCACGTACCATAGGACAAAGCCGTGGCATGTTCAGATGCCCGGTGGGTGGACCGGCGGCACGGACCGTGCTCGGCGGGTGCCACGCCCTGTCGATTCGGGAGAACTGTACTCCGTATGCCCACGCGCAATGACATCCGGAACGTCGCCATCGTCGCGCACGTCGACCACGGCAAGACCACGCTGGTCGACGCCATGCTGAAGCAGGCGGGCGCCTTCGCGGCGCACCAGCACCTGGACGACCGCATGATGGACTCCAACGACCTGGAGCGTGAGAAGGGCATCACCATTCTCGCGAAGAACACCGCGGTCAAGTACCACCCCAAGGGGGGTGGCGACCCGATCACGATCAACATCATCGACACCCCCGGCCACGCCGACTTCGGTGGCGAGGTCGAGCGCGGTCTGTCGATGGTCGACGCCGTCGTGCTGCTGGTGGACGCCTCCGAGGGCCCGCTGCCGCAGACCCGCTTCGTGCTGCGCAAGGCGCTGCAGGCCAAGCTGCCGGTCATCCTCTGCATCAACAAGACCGACCGTCCGGACTCCCGGATCGACGAGGTCGTCAACGAGACCTACGACCTCTTCCTCGACCTGGACGCGGACGAGGACCAGATCGAGTTCCCGATCGTCTACGCCTGCGCGCGTGACGGCATCGCCTCGCTGACCAAGCCGGAGAACGGGACCGTCCCGGCCGACAGCGACAGCCTGGAGCCGTTCTTCTCCACCATCCTGTCCGCCGTCCCGGCCCCGGTCTACGACGAGGACGCGCCGCTCCAGGCCCACGTCACCAACCTGGACGCGGACAACTTCCTCGGCCGTATCGCGCTGCTCCGCGTCGAGCAGGGCTACCTGAAGAAGGGTCAGACCGTCGCCTGGATCAAGCGCGATGGTTCGATCTCCAACGTCCGCATCAGCGAGCTGCTGATGACCGAGGCGCTCACCCGCAAGCCGGCCGAGCAGGCCGGTCCGGGCGACATCTGCGCCGTCGCCGGCATCGGCGAGATCATGATCGGCGAGACCCTGGCCGACCCGGAGAACCCGATCGCGCTGCCGCTGATCACGGTCGACGAGCCGGCCATCTCGATGACCATCGGCACCAACACCTCGCCGCTGGTCGGCAAGGGCGGTTCCGGCAAGGGCGCGGACGCCAAGTCCGGCGCGAAGGTCGACCGCAAGGTCACCGCCCGCCAGGTCAAGGACCGCCTGGACCGCGAGCTGATCGGTAACGTCTCGCTGCGCGTGCTGGAGACCGAGCGTCCGGACGCCTGGGAGGTGCAGGGCCGCGGTGAGCTGGCGCTCGCCATCCTCATCGAGACCATGCGCCGCGAGGGCTTCGAGCTCACCGTCGGCAAGCCGCAGGTCGTCACCCGCGAGATCGACGGCAAGACCCACGAGCCGGTCGAGCGCCTGACGGTCGACGTGCCCGAGGAGCACATGGGCGCCGTCACCCAGCTCATGGGTGTCCGCAAGGCCCGCATGGACAACATGTCGAACCACGGCTCCGGCTGGGTCCGGATGGAGTTCGTGATCCCCTCCCGCGGTCTGATCGGCTTCCGCACGGAGTTCCTCACCTCCACCCGCGGCACCGGCATCGCGCACTCGATCCACGAGGGTTACGAGCCCTGGTTCGGCGTGCTCACCACCCGCAACAACGGCTCCCTGGTCGCCGACCGTTCCGGCGTGGTCACCGCCTTCGCGATGACCAACCTGCAGGAGCGCGGCGTGCTGTTCACCGACCCCGGCACCGAGGTGTACGAGGGCATGATCGTCGGCGAGAACTCGCGCGCCGACGACATGGACGTGAACATCACCAAGGAGAAGAAGCTCACCAACATGCGTTCCTCGAACGCTGACGTGGCCGAGTCGATCGTCCCGCCGCGGAAGCTCTCGCTGGAGCAGTCGCTGGAGTTCTGCCGCGAGGACGAGTGCATCGAGGTCACGCCGGAGACGGTGCGCATCCGCAAGGTGGTGCTGGACGCGCAGACCCGCGCCCGTACCCGCGGCCGCGCCGCCAAGGGCTGATTCCCGCCGGGGGCCGACCCCGGTAAGGACCCTCGAAGCCGCCGGAGGCACCGCCTCCGGCGGCTTTCTTGCGCCGTTCGGCAGTCACTCATGGTAATGACATTCCGGCCGAGTGTCAGTGCCAGTGTGTACGGATATCGGTGTCACGATGGCTATCAGCGGTATTCCATGTCCGGTTCGACATCTGTTGCACCCACCTGGTGATGCCCAAGTTGCGAGATACAGCTCACAGGCGTGTGATCAAACCGCAATCTCGTTTGGTCGGAAGCATCGCCGAGAGTGACGGATAGTAGAGACACCGACGCTCGGGTCACTGGGTCGGCTGCCGACCACGGTGGCGGCTCACGAGCCAGGCGCTGCCGCCCAGGGGTGGGCGAGGGCGCCGCAGAACAAGTGCAGAAAGCACGTCTGAGGAGGCACGTCCATGCGTGGAGCCACGCAAGCGAAGTTCGCCGCCGGGGCCATCGCCATCGCCCTGGCCGCCACGGCCTGCAGCACCTCGAGCTCCAGCGGGTCCAGCTCGGGCAGCAACGCCAACGGCGTGGTGACCGCATGGTGGGGTGACCCCCAGAACCCGCTCATCCCGACCGACACCAACGAGGTGAACGGCGGCGCGGTCCTCAACATGATCTTCGAGGGTCTGCAGCACTACAACCCGAAGACGGGTGTCGCGGAGCTGGCCAACGCCCAGTCGATCACGACCACGGACCAGCAGCACTTCACCATCACGCTGAAGTCCGGCTGGAAGTTCAGCGACGGCACCCCGGTGACCGCCAGCTCCTACGTGGACGCCTGGAACTGGGGCGCCTACCTGCCGCACGCGCAGAACAACACCGACCCGTTCTTCACGTCGATCCAGGGCTACGACGCGGTCCACCCGGCGACCGGCTCCCCGACGGCGACGACCATGTCCGGCCTGAAGGTCGTCAACGACACCACCTTCACCGTCGCCCTGACGCAGAAGTTCTCGCTGTGGCCGGACACCCTCGGCTACTCGGCCTTCTACCCGCTGCCGCAGTCGTTCTTCAAGAACCCGACCGCGTGGGAGGCCCACCCGGTCGGCAACGGTCCGTACCTGATCAAGTCCTGGACCAAGGGCACGGGCATGTCCCTGACCCCGAGCTCGACGTACTCCGGCAACTACAAGCCGAAGAACGGTGGCATCGACCTCAAGGTCTACACCGACCCGAACGCCGCCTACGCGGACCTGCAGGCCGGCAACCTGGACATCGACAACGGTCTGTCCACCACCGCGCTGAAGACGGTCCAGTCCGACCTCAACGGTCGCTACCTGAACGAGCCGGCCGGTATCAACCAGACCATCTCCTTCCCGCTGAACCAGCCGCAGTGGAACACCGCCGGCGCCAAGCTGGTCCGCGAGGGTCTGTCGATGGCCATCGACCGCCCGACCATCACCAAGGTGATCTTCCAGAACACCCGTACCCCGGCCACCGACTGGACCTCCCCGGTCCTCGGCGCCGAGGGCGGCTTCAGCAGCACGCTCTGTGGCGACGTCTGCACCTACAACCCGACCAAGGCCAAGCAGCTGATCCAGCAGGGCGGCGGCATCCCCGGCGGGCAGCTGACCATCAGCTACAACGCGGACGGCCCCCACAAGGAGTGGGTCGACGCGGTCTGCAACAGCATCAACAACGCGCTGGGCAACACCAACGCCTGCGTCGGCAAGCCGATCGGCACGTTCGCGCAATTCCGCAACCAGATCCAGAACAAGCAGATGACCTCCGCCTTCCGCACCGGCTGGCAGATGGACTACCCGCTGATCCAGGACTTCCTGCAGCCGCTGTTCTACACCAACGCCGCGTCGAACGACTCGCACTACAGCAACCCGCAGTTCGACAGCCTGGTCAACCAGGCCAACGCCGCCAGCACCAAGGCGACGGCGGTCTCGGACTTCCAGAACGCCGAGAAGCTGCTGGTCACCGACCTGCCGTCGATTCCGCTGTGGTACCAGAACGGCACCGTCGGCTGGTCCTCGAACGTCTCCAACGTGTCGCTGGACGTCTTCAGCGTGCCGGTCTACACGAACATCACCGTCAACAAGTAAGTCGTCGGTCCGCCGGCCGACCGCCGCGCGAGCCGGACGGCGGCCGGGAATCCACGAGATTCCCGGCCGCCGCCGCGACGAATCCCTGGAGGTTCCATGGGGCGCTACGTCATCCGACGACTGCTCCAAATGATCCCGGTGTTCATCGGGACAACGTTCATCATCTTCGCGATGGTGCACGCTCTCGGTGACCCGGTTGCCGCATTCTTCGGCGACAAGGCTCCCGACCCGGCCGCTGCCGCGCAGATCCGGCAGCAGCTCGGGTTGGACAATCCGCTGATCGTCCAGTACGGCAACTACATGAAGGGGATCTTCTCCGGGAATCTCGGGACCGCCTTCAACGGCCAGCCTGTCACGGATCTGCTGAAGATCGCCTACCCGACCACCCTGAAGCTCGCCCTGGTGGCCTTCACCTTCGAGGTGATCATCGGTATCGGCCTCGGCGTCCTCAGCGGTATGCGCCGTGGCCGCCTCGCCGACACCGGCGTGATGATGATGACGCTGATCGTCATCTCGATCCCCACCTTCGTCATCGGTTACGTCCTGCAGTACCTGTTCGGTGTGAAGTGGGGTCTTGCGGACGCGACCGTCCCGCCCGGGGCGCCGTTCCAGTCACTGCTGCTGCCCGGCATCGTGCTCGCCTCGGTCTCCCTCGCGTATGTCGCCCGGCTGACCCGCACCACCATCGCGGAGAACAGCAAGGCCGACTATGTGCGCACGGCCGTGGCCAAGGGCCTGCCGCGCCGCCGGGTGGTCACCCACCACCTGCTGCGCAACTCGCTGATCCCGGTCATCACCTTCCTCGGCACCGACCTCGGCGCCCTGATGGGTGGCGCGCTGGTCACCGAGCGCATCTTCAACATCCACGGCGTCGGCTACTACCTGTACCAGGGCATCGTGCACCAGGACACGTCGACCGTCGTCGGCTTCGTGACCGTCCTGGTGATCGTCTTCCTCCTCGCCAACCTGCTCGTCGACCTGCTCTACGCGGTCCTGGACCCGAGGATCCGTTATGCCTGACCAGCAGCCGAACAAGCCGAACGGCGTCCCCGACGACGCCAACACCGAGCTCTCCAGCGCCTTCGCCCAGACGCCCACCCTGGGCGCCATGGAGGTCGAGGGCATGCTGGAGAAGGAAGACCTCACCCACGCGCCGGAGGTGTCCACCGAGGCGGTGGGCCTCGCCGACCGCGAGGTGCCGCGCAGCCTGTGGCAGGACGCCTGGCGTGAGCTGCGGCGCAACCCGATCTTCATCATCTCGGGCATCCTGATCATCTTCCTGATCATCGTTGCCATCTTCCCGGGCCTGTTCGACTCGACCAGCCCGCTCCAGTGCGACCTCTCGAAGTCCCAGCAGGGGCCGACCTCCGGGCACCCCTTCGGCTTCGACACCCAGGGCTGCGACGTGTACGCGCGCACCATCTACGGCGCCCGCGCGTCCATCACCGTCGGCGTCTTCGCCACCCTCGGCACCGCCCTCCTGGGCACGCTCCTGGGCGGCCTCGCCGGGTTCTTCGGCGGCTGGCTGGACGCGGTCGTCTCCCGCATCGCGGACATCTTCTTCGGCATCCCGATCCTGCTCGGCGGCCTGGTCTTCCTCTCGGTCATCCCGAGCCGGTCGATCTGGATCGTCGTCGCGTTCATCGTGGTGCTGGGCTGGCCGCAGCTCGCCCGTATCGCCCGCGGGGCGGTGATCACCGCCCGTCAGCAGGACTACGTCACCGCGGCGCGCGCCCTCGGCGCCGGAAACGCGCGGCTGATGCTGCGGCACATCCTGCCGAACTCCCTGGCGCCGATCATCGTCGTGGCGACGATCGCGCTCGGCACCTACATCTCGCTGGAGGCGACGCTCTCCTACCTGGGTGTGGGTCTGAAGCCGCCGACGGTCTCGTGGGGCATCGACATCTCGGCCGCCGCGGACACCTTCCGCAACGCGCCGCACATGCTGCTCTTCCCGGCCGGCGCGCTCTGCATCACCATTCTGGCGTTCATCATGCTCGGCGACGCGGTCCGCGACGCCCTCGACCCCAAGCTGCGCTGAGGAGGCGGAACCGTGGGTATTCATGCAACCGAAGTCACCGCCGAAGCCGGACGCGGCCGCACCGCGGACAGCGAGGACGCCCCGCTGCTCCAGGTGAAGAACCTCCAGGTCGAGTTCCGCACCCGCGACGGTGTGGCCAAGGCCGTCAACGGCGTGAACTACAGCGTCCGCGCCGGCGAGACCCTCGCCATCCTGGGCGAGTCGGGCTCCGGCAAGTCGGTCTCCTCCCAGGCCGTCATGGGCATCCTGGACAGCCCGCCCGGGTTCGTCACGGGCGGTGAGATCGTCTTCAAGGGCCAGGACCTGCTGAAGCTCTCCAACGAGAAGCGCCGTAAGATCCGTGGCACCCAGATGGCCATGATCTTCCAGGACGCGCTGTCCTCGCTGAACCCGGTGCACACCGTCGGGACGCAGCTGGGCGAGATGTTCCGGGTCCACCGCGGCACCTCCAAGTCCGAGGCCAAGAAGAAGGCCGTCGAGCTGATGGAGCGCGTCGGCATCCCGGCCGCCAAGGAGCGGGTCAACCAGTACCCGCACCAGTTCTCCGGCGGCATGCGCCAGCGCATCATGATCGCCATGGCGCTGGCCCTGGAGCCGGACCTGATCATCGCCGACGAGCCCACCACCGCCCTGGACGTGACCGTCCAGGCCCAGGTGATGGAGCTGCTGGCGGATCTCCAGGCCGAGTACAACATGGGCCTGATCCTGATCACCCACGACCTCGGCGTGGTCGCCGACGTCGCGGACAAGATCGCGGTCATGTACGCCGGCCGCATCGTCGAGACGGCCCCGGTGCACGAGCTCTACAAGCGCCCGGCGCACCCGTACACCCGTGGACTGCTGGACTCGATCCCGCGCCTGGACCAGAAGGGCCAGGAGCTCTACGCGATCAAGGGCCTGCCGCCCAACCTGCTGCGCATCCCCTCCGGCTGTGCGTTCAACCCCCGCTGCCCGATGGCCCAGGAGATCTGCCGCACGGAGGTCCCGCCGCTGCACGCGGTGACCGAGGCCGACGGCGCCCCGCTCGAGGGCCGCGGCAGCGCCTGCCACTTCTGGAAGGAGACCATCCATGGCTGAGCCGACCGCCCCCGAGGTGGCCATCGAGGCCGTGATGGACAAGCAGGTCGAGCGCGGCGAGCCGATCCTGCAGGTGCGGAACCTGGAGAAGCACTTCCCGCTGACCCAGGGCATCCTGATCAAGAAGCAGATCGGCGCGGTCAAGGCCGTCGACGGGGTCTCCTTCGACCTGTACCAGGGCGAGACCCTGGGCATCGTCGGCGAGTCCGGCTGCGGCAAGTCGACGCTGGCCAAGGTGCTGATGAACCTCGAGACCGCCACCAGCGGCGAGGTGCTGTACAAGGGCGAGGACATCTCCAAGGTCTCCGGCCGGGCGCTCAAGGCGATCCGCCGGAACATCCAGATGGTCTTCCAGGACCCGTACACCTCGCTGAACCCGCGCATGACGGTCGGCGACATCATCGGCGAGCCCTACGAGATCCACCCCGAGGTGGCTCCCAAGAGCGACCGCCGCAAGGCGGTCCAGGACCTCCTCGACGTCGTGGGCCTGAACCCGGAGTACATCAACCGGTACCCGCACCAGTTCTCCGGCGGCCAGCGCCAGCGCATCGGCATCGCCCGCGGCCTCGCCCTCAAGCCCGAGATCATCATCTGCGACGAGCCGGTCTCGGCACTGGACGTCTCCGTGCAGGCGCAGGTCATCAACCTGCTGGAGAAGCTGCAGGACGAGTTCAACCTCTCCTACATGTTCATCGCCCACGACCTGTCGATCGTGCGCCACATCTCCGACCGCGTCGGCGTGATGTACCTCGGCAAGATGGTCGAGATCGGCTCGGACGAGGAGATCTACGAGCACCCGACCCACCCCTACACCCAGGCGCTGCTCTCCGCAGTGCCGGTGCCGGACCCGGAGGGTCGCGAGGGCCGCGAGCGGATCATCCTCGCCGGCGACATCCCCTCTCCGGCCAACCCGCCGTCCGGGTGCCGCTTCCGCACGCGCTGCTTCAAGGCGCAGGAGAAGTGCGCGATCGAGGAGCCGCTGCTGGCGATCCCGCAGGTCTTCAGCGGCCAGGACACCCCGGCCGCGCACGAGTCCGCCTGCCACTTCGCCGAGGACGTCGACATCGTCGGCGCCACCAACGGCGAGGCCTGAGGACGTTCACGGGCGCGGGGCTCGACTGACGCGGGGCTCGACTGATGTGCGGCAG
>NZ_BBPP01000002.1:26237-48312 GCF_000787835.1 Streptacidiphilus melanogenes | reverse complement strand
GATGTGCGGCAGAGCCGCACATCAGTCGAGCCCCGCGCCCCTTGGTGTTGCCTGGTGCCCCTCGGCGTTCAGCCCTGCCGGACGGAGAACAGCACGAAGCCGTAGCTGAGGCCGGTGGCCTCCGGGTGCTGCTCCAGCCAGGCGTCCGCGGTGCCGTCAGGGAACTCCATCCGCAGCACCGCTGCGAAGTCGTCGCGCGAGTCGAAGGCCCACTCACTCAGCACCTCGGTGCGCTCCGCGCCGCGCTCGGACCACCAGGCGTGGGTGCGGACACCGCCACCCATCGCCGCCGAGCCGGCGGACGCGCGCAGGAGTTCGGCGAAATCACCGTTCTGCCAGTCGTTGTCGATGACGACCAGGGTGCCGCCGGGCCGCAGTACCCGGAGTACCTCTTGCAGACCGGGTTCACAGCGCGGCGGCCAGAAGTACGCGAAACGCGCGTGAACCACGTCGACCGACGCGTCGGGCAGCGGGATGTGTTCCGCGGAACCCGTAAGGACGCGCGCGGAGGCGTCCCGCGCCGCGGCGAGCGGGACCAGGCCGGGATCCGGCTCCACGCCGATCACCTCCGCGGCGTCCGCGTAGCAGCCGAGCCAGAAGCCGCTGCCGCAGCCGAGGTCGACGAGGGAGCGGCCCCGCCACGGGGCGATCTCCGCCAGGGCGCCCAGCACCAGACCCTTGGGGTCGACCGCGCGGTTCTCGATCTCGTAGAGCTCGGGGTTGCCACCCTGGTTCGGGGCGGGGGAGAAGTCGGACAGCTGCACGGCGAACCTCTTCTGAGAGACGGCGATGCGGAAGGGCCCGCCCGATCATGGCGATCGGGCGGGCCCTTCGGCGAACGGTTTCCGCTACGCGGGCGTCAGACCGCCTCGCCCGCCGGGGTGGAGACGGCGACCGGGGTGTCCGAGACAGGCGTCTGCAGCGGGAAGTGGCAGGCCGCCACGTGGCCGTCGCCGAAGAGGCGCATGGCCGGCTCCTCCTCCGCGCAGCGCTCCTGCGCCAGCGGGCAGCGGGTGCGGAAGCGGCAGCCGGACGGCGGGGCGACCGGGCTGGGCAGCTCGCCCTTGATGCCGCCGCCGCGCTTCTCGCGCTCGACCTCGGGCTCGGGAACCGGGATGGCCTCCAGCAGACCCGCCGTGTAGGGGTGGGCCGCCCGCTGGTAGATGTCCTCGCCGGAGCCGACCTCGACCATCTTGCCCAGGTACATCACGCCGATCCGGTCGGCGAGGTACTTGACCACCGCCAGGTCGTGCGAGATGACCACGTAGGACAGGTCGTGCGACCCCTGCAGACGCTTCATCAGGTTGAGCACCTGCGCGCGGATCGACACGTCCAGCGCCGAGACCGGCTCGTCCGCGACGATGACCTTCGGGTGCAGGGTCAGCGCGCGGGCCAGGCCGAGGCGCTGACGCTGACCGCCGGAGAACTCGTGCGGGAACCGCTCCAGCGCCGACTTGGGCAGACCGACCTCGCCGAGCAGCTCGGTGACCAGGGACAGCTGCTCCTGCGTGGTGCCGATGCCCTGGATCTGCAGCGGCTCGCGCAGGATCGAGCCCACGCGCATGCGCGGGTCGAGCGAGGCGTGCGGGTCCTGGAACATCATCTGCAGGTCGCGGCGGTGGCGGCGCAGTGCCTTGCCGCGCAGCGAGCCCACCTGGGTGCCGTCCAGGGTGACCAGGCCGGAGTTGGGCTTCTCCAGGCCGACGATCATGCGGCCCAGGGTCGTCTTGCCGCAGCCGGACTCGCCGACGAGGCCGAAGGTCTCGCCGTAGCCGAGGGAGAGCGAGACGCCGGAGACGGCGTGCACGACGGCCTTGTTGCGGCCGAACATGTTGCCGCCGACCGGGAACTCCTTGACCAGGTCGGTGACCTCGAGCAGCGGCCGCTTCTCCTTCACGGCCGGAGCGGTGCGCTCGGTCGCGATGGTGGAGGCCGTGAGGTCCAGCGGGCCGTCGACCGGGTGGAAGCACGCGAAGGTGTGCTCCTTCGGGCCGGCCAGCTTCGGGTCCTCGGTCCGGCACTCGTCCGTGGCGTAGCTGCACCGCGCCGCGAAGCGGCAGCCGGTGGGCGGGCTGGCCAGGTCCGGCGGCAGGCCCGGGACGGTGAACAGCTTCTGCGTGTTGTCCTGCGCCAGGCGCGGGATCGAGGCGAGCAGCCCCTGGGTGTAGGGGTGCCGCATGTCGCTGAAGAGCTCGTCGGTCTTGGTGGACTCGACGATGCGCCCCGCGTACATGACGTTGATCCGGTCCGCGTGCCCGGCGACCACACCCATGTCGTGGGTGATCAGGATCATCGCCATGCCCAGACGATCCTTCAGGTCGTTGAGCAGGGTGAGGATCTGGGCCTGGATGGTGACGTCGAGCGCCGTGGTCGGCTCGTCGGCGATGAGCACCTTGGGCTCGCAGGCGAGCGCCATGGCGATCATGACGCGCTGGCGCAGACCGCCGGAGAGCTGGTGCGGGTAGTCGCCCAGGCGCTCCTTGGGCTTGGGCAGACCGACCAGGCCGAGCACCTCGGCGGCCCGCTCCATCGCCTCGGCCTTGCTGACCCCGCGGTGCAGCATGACCGGCTCGGCCACCTGGTAGCCGATGGTCTTGGTGGGGTCCAGGGAGCTCATCGGGTCCTGGAAGACCATCGCGATCTCGTTGCCGCGGATCTTGCGCATGTCCGGTTCGGCCAGGTCGACCAGCTCGCGGCCGTCCAGCTTGATGGAGGTGCCGCCGACGAGCTGACCGCCCGGGGGCAGCAGGCGCATCAGCGAAAGGCCGGTCATGGACTTGCCACAGCCGGACTCGCCGACCAGGCCGAGGGTCTCCCCGGCCTCGAGGTGGAAGGAGACACCGTCGACGGCCTGGACGCTGCCGCGACTGATGGCGATGTGGGTGGTGAGGTTGTTGACCTCGAGAAGAGCCATGGTTGTTCCTCGATTCCGTCTCTGTCTGTGCGGGCGTCGTCAGCGCTTGCGCAGTCGGACGTCGACGGCGTCGCGGAGGCCGTCACCGATGAAGTTGAAGGCCATGACGACCAGCACCAGAGCGATGCCGACCGGGAAGACCTCCCACCAGTAGCCGTTGGACAGGTTGCTCTGGGCGTCACCGAGCTGCGAGCCCCAGTCGGTGTTCGGGTATCGGACACCGAAGTTGAGGTAGCCGAGGGCAGCCAGGGCGAGGATCGCGTCGGCGATCTGGAAGGTGATGTTGACGATCACCGTGCCCATGGCGTTCGGAATCAGGTGCCGGAAGATCAGGCGGGTGTTGGTGCCGCCCATGACCCGCGCGGCCGAGACGAAGTCGCGCACCTTGAGGGTGAGCACCTCGCCGCGGATCAGTCGGGCCGGGACCAGCCAGGAGAAGACACCCAGGATGATGATCAGACCCCAGGTGTTCGCCCCGTAGCGCTGCGAGATGATCAGCACGACCAGCAGGAACGGCAGCGACAGCAGGATGTCGACGATGCGCATCAGCGTCGCGTCGATCAGACCGCCCAGCAGACCCGCCACGGCGCCCCAGAGGGTTCCGATGACGGTGGCGATGACGGCGGCGGCGAAACCGATCCAGAGAGAGGTCTGACCACCGATCATGATGCGGCCGATGATGTCGAAGCCGTTGCTGTCGGTGCCGAGCGGGTGCCCGGCACCGGGCGCCCCGTCGGTGTTCAGCAGGTCCGTGGTCTCCTGGTTGGAGTGGTAGAACACCGGGCCCAGCCAGCAGAACAGGATGAAGAAGACCAGGATGGCCACACCGGCCACGGCCATCTTGTTCTTCAGGAACTCGCTGAGCGTCAGCTTCCAGGCCGCGGTGGAGCTCTGGAGGTCGCCGGCGTCGGAGACGGCGGGGGCCGCCGGCTCGGGGGCGGCCGGGGACTCGATGGTGACGCTCACGTCGACTCCTCGGGCTGTCTCGGTCTCGGTCTCGGTGGAGACCGCGGGAGTGTTCGTCTCGGACATGGCGCTACACCAGCTTGATGCGGGGGTCGGACAGGGTCAGGCAGATGTCGGCGATGAGGTTGCCGACGACCGTCAGGACGGCTGTGATCAGGGTGTAGGCCATCAGGACGTTGTAGTCGTATCCCTGCAGGGCGTTGACGAAGAGCAGGCCCAGGCCGTTGATGTTGAACGTGTACTCGACCAGCAGGTTGCCCGCGATCAGCAGCGGCAGCGAGAGGCCGATCAGCGTGATCATCGGCAGCGAGGCGTTGCGCACCAGGTGGCGGGAGTAGACCAGGCGCTCCGAGAGGCCCTTGGCCCGAGCCACCTTGATGTAGTCCTGAGCCAGCACGTCGAGGGCGGCCGAACGCTGGTAGCGCGAATATGAGGCGACAGCCGTGATCGTCAGTGCCACAATCGGCATGATGAGGTCGGGCCAGCCGGCCAGCGCCCCGGAGAGGGTCTGGTCCTGCGGGACGTTGGGGTTGACCCACTTCAGGCTCAGTGCGAAGACCTGGACCAGCACCAGCGCGACCAGGAAGGTCGGCATGGAGTAGAAGATCATGGCCAGCGAGGTGGCGGCGATGTCGCCGAAGCTGTTGCGCTTGACGCCCTGGTAGATGCCGAGGGGCAGCGCGACCAGGATGGACAGCGCCAGGGAGGCGACCGTCAGGAAGCCGCTGAGCGGGGCCTTCTCGGTGAGCAGCGCGGTCACCGACTGGTTCAGGTGGTACGAGTAGCCGAGGTTGCCCTGGAAGAGGTGGCCCAGATACGTGGCGAACTGGTCCCACCACGGCTTGTCGAAGCCGTTGGCATGGTTCCAGGCCTTGATGGCCGCCGGCTGCGCCTTGGGTCCGAGGACGGTGATCGCGGGTGACGGCGCAATGATGTGCAACATCAGGAACGTCACCAGGATGATGCCGAAAACCACGAGGATCGCTGTGGTCAGGCGTCGGATGAGATAGCCCGCCATGTCCGGGATCTCCTCCTTCGTAATGGTTCGGGGGGGAGGAAGACAGCCCTCCTTGGAGCTGCCTGGTGACGCCACGCGGCCCACCCGGAGTTGGTGCTGGGTCCGGATGGGCTGCGAGGCATCGGCCGGGGCGACGGCTGACCGTTGATCAGGCCGTCGCCCCGTGTGCGATCCCGGCTTACTTGGTGAAGTACCAGTCTTCGGGGTTGAGCATGAACTGCGTGGCGGCGGCGAAGGAGTCGGTCGAACCGGACAGCTTCGGGCTCCAGGCGTAGACGCGGTCCTCGTTCGGCTGGAAGAGGCCCGGCAGGTCGGCGTCGACCGCGGTGATCTCGTTCTTCAGCGCGTTGGAGTCGGTCGACGTCATCGAGTTCTGGATGAGCTTGTCGAGCGTCGGGTCCGAGAAGCCACCCTGGTTGTACGAGCCACCCGTGTTGAACAGGTTGATCGTCGAGGGGTAGATGCTCTCGGTGAAGCCACCGAAGTCGGCCATGCCCCAGTTGTTGTCGTTCTTCGGGGTGGAGACGACGGACTCGTTGGTGACGATGTTGTTGAAGGTGTCGGTCTTCAGCGTGACGTTGATACCGATCTGCTTCAGGTTGGCCGCGAACGCGGTCATCATCTGGCCGACCGACTTCGGCGTGCTCGTGTAGAACATCGTGAAGTTGAGGTTCTGGCCCTTGACGATGCCGGCGCCACACTGGTTGGCGGCGGTGCCCGGGCTCGTGCAGGTGGTGGTGCCGTTCGGGACGACGGTCCAACCGTGCGACGTGAGCAGCTGCTTGGCCGAGTCCACCGAGAACGGGAACGGGTTGGTCAGCGCGCTGGCCGGCGTGTACGGGGACTTCGGCACGACACCCAGCGGGCCGTACGCCGGGGCAGCCAGACCCTTGAAGACACCCTTGATCTCGGCGTCCTGGTCCTGCAGGTGGGCGAACGCCTGGCGGACGTAGAGCTGGGAGATGGCCTTGTCCCAGCCGCCGGTGGTGTTCTTGAAGTTGAAGTAGGAGAAGTTGAAGCCGAACGACGGCAGGCCGTAGACGACGTAGCCGTTCGACTTCAGCTTGCCCAGCTGCGGGTAGTTGTCGCTCTTGACGTAGCCGAAGTCCAGCTTGCCGGACTGCAGGTCGTTGAACTCGGCGGTCGGCGAGGTGTAGGCCAGCTCGTCGATCTCGGCGATGTTCGGCTTGCCCTCACCGGTGTAGTTCTTGTTGGCCACGAAGTTGGCCGCACCGGTGGAGGTGTTGTACATGCTGATCTTGTACGGGCCGTCGACGACCTGCCACAGCGGGTTGGTCTGGTAGGTGTCGAGCTTCTTCGACGCGGCCGACAGGTAGTCGTAGATCGCCTTGGCGTTGGCCGGCTGGGTGTAGTCCAGCATCGAGCCGTTGTCGGAGGACTTGGCCCAGGCGTGCGCCGGCATCGGCACGATCTGCGCGAACTCGGTGCCCAGCACCCAGTCGGGGTTCAGCACCTGGTTGAAGGTGAAGGTGACCGTCTGGTCGTCCGGCGCGGAGACGGCCGTGACGTTGTCCGGGAACTGACCGGGCGTGTAGTTGCCCATGTTGGCCGGGCTTTCCTTCACCGCGGCCTTGTACTCGTAGTACCAGAACAGGACGTCCTTGGACGTGACCTTCTGGCCGTCCGACCAGGTGTACTTGCCGTTCAGCTTGATGGTGAAGGTCTTGCCGTCCGCCGAGACGGTCGGCTTGCTGTCCGTCATCGAGCGCGAGTAGTCCCAGTCCGGGGTCGAGCCCTTGGGAGACCAGAACAGGCTGCGCCAGCTCAGGTACTGGAACTGGTACTGGTCGTAGACCGAGGAGTTGGCAGCCGGGGTGAGCGGCATGATCCAGTTCGGCTGGGCGCCGACGTCCTCGGCGATGTGCAGCGTGCCACCCGGGACGACGTTCGAGGAGGCAGCGGGAATGGTGCCGTACGAGTAGTCGGATGCGGTGTTCGGCTTGGTGTTGTTGTTCGTGCCGCCGCTGCTCCCGCACGCGGACAGTGCCAGCGCGCCTGTGGCCACCAGGGCCGCCGCCTGCAGGACCCGAAGGTTCCTTCTGCTCATGTATCCCTCCCGGAGTCGGTCATTCGCGTCCGCTGCCGGTGGTCAGGAACACCGAACAACAACGCCGTAGCTGAGGCACATACTGATGGGCGAAGGAACCCTATGTCGACAGCATACCGATCAAGGATTGATAACGCTCAAACGACGGGTAACGGCCATTCATTGTTTCGGCTATTACTTGCCACCACTTGACGCGGTGGCAACATGCTCTGCTGAGAGGAGAGTTGGGTGCAAGTCTGTCCGATAATCGGACGGTGATCAGGATGAAGCGGGTAATTCGGACACATCGGGCAATCAATGACGCACAAGACGTTTTCGGGCGGAACGCCGATTGTGCTCGAAGTCAACCCTCCTATTGTGGGGAATCGGGCCGCAGGCGGGGGGAATTCACCTTCCCGGTTGGAATTCCGACAATGCGCTGGGAAATGCTTTGGAAACAGAACGCCCCGGATGTGCGGTGTGCACATCCGGGGCGAACGGTCGACGAACGGTCGACCGGGTTGCCGTCGGGCCGGGCTCAGATCGTCGTCGACGTCGCTCCGGCAGGCTTGCTGAGCAGGGAGACCAGCGCGGCGGCGACGTCCTGCACCGTCACAGGCTGCCCGTTCTTGGTGTGGGCGTTGTCGAAGGCCGGACCGTAAGCGGCTTTCAGCTTGGCCAGGTTGAAGACCGGGACGAAGGCGCCGGAGGCGTTCGGCTGCAAGGTCAGGGCCTGGCTGAAGGTGTTCTTACCGAAGAGTATCGACTGACCGCCTGCGGTCACCTTGAACGGCTGCTGCATGGCCCAGGCGCCGAGGGTGCTCGCCGCCTCTTCTGCGGCGGCCGACGTGGCCTTGGGCTTCACCGTCGTGACCGAGAGACTGACCACCGTGTCCGCGCCGCCGTTGGCGCGGGCCTTGAAGGCCTGCTCGACGAGCGGCATCGCGGCGTCCACGTCGAGGCCGCTCCCGGCCTTCGGCGGCGTCACCACGGCCTTGCCCGCGACGAAGTGGACGCTCGCCTCGGCGGAGCTGCCGGCGGTGGAGAGCTGCTGCAGCGCGGAGCGGAGCTTGTCGGGGTCGATGGTGACGACCGGCGCGACCGCCTTGCCCTGGCCGAGCAGGGACTCGATCACCGTGACCGGGTTGTAGTCGTGGTGCGCCACGCTGTCGACCGTCGCGGTGGTGTCGATGGTCAGACCGGCGACGGAGGGGTTGAGCTTCGCGGTCCGGCCGCCGATCGAGACGGTGATCGGGCGGGCGGCCAGCGGACCGAGGGTGCTGTCCAGCGTGTTGAGCGCCTGGTCGCGGGTGTCGCCGCCGATCGCGTGCCCGAGCACGGTGGTGCCCTTGGGGATGTCCGCCTGGTTGAGCATCAGCCCGGCGCCGTAGGCGCCCGCGCCGGCCAGGACCAGTGCGCCGACGGCGTATCCGGTGAGCTTGCGCGCCCTGCCGCCACCGCGCTTGCCGCCGCCCGAGGACGGGGCGGTCGAGGCGCCGGTTCCGGCCCCGCCGCCGACGGGTTCGGGGCGCGGCTGGGCGCCCGCGCCACCGGTCCCGCCGGCGAAGCCGTCGGCGATCGGCTGCGGCCGCGGGACGGGCGGCAGCGTCGCGGTCTGGCCCGCGGCGTTCCCGGCACCGGCCTTGCCCCCCTTGGCACTGCCCTTGGCGCCCTGCCGACCTGACTGGCCCGCCTGAGGCTGGCCCGTGGTGGCCTTCGGGGAACGGCGCCGGCCGCCCGGCTCGCCCTGCTGGCCGGGCATGCCCGGCATGCCGGGTTGGCCGAACGGCTGGTCCGGAGCGCCGGGTGTCGGGGTGGCTATGGGCGCGCCGAAGGCGGTGCCCGCCATGGCTGCCCCGGGCGGCGGGAAGCCACCCTGCGGGAACCCGCTCTGCGCGGCGTCCGTCTGCGGGAAGCCGCCCGGGGGGAAGCCGGTCTTCGGGAAGCTCCCCTGCTGTCCCTGCTGTCCCTGCTGTCCCTGCTGTCCCTGCTGTCCCTGTGAGCCCTGCTGCCCCTGGGGGTCCGTCAGCGGGTCGGCCAGCGAGGGGAACTGGAGCGTCGGCTGCGCGCCGGTGGTGCTGGACCCGGAAGCCTCGGGCGCGCCCTGGGGGCGCGCACCGCGGGCGCCCAGCACCGGCCGCGGCGGCAGGGTCGGACCGGGCGGGGTCTGTCGCGCCTGTCCCTGCGGGGTCTGGCCCGGCGACGGCTGCGGACGCTGGGGCAGCGGCTGCTGCGCCCCGGTCGCCCAGGGCTGGGCCTCCGGCATCGCGTCACGGCCGCTGCCGTAGGTCAGATCGAAGCCCGGCATCGGCTGCCCGTCCGTGCCCGGACCGGCCGGGGTCTGCCGGGACTGCGGCGACTGCGGCGCCGGGAACTCGCCCGTCGCGAACTGGCCCGTGCCGAACTGGCCGGTCGACGACTGGCCGGTCGGGGACTGGCCCGTGCCGAACTGCCCCGTCGGGAACTGGCCCGTGGACGACTGGCCCGTGGCGGGTTGGCCGGTTGGGGACTGACCGTTCTGCGGCTGCGCCGACGGGCCGCGTCGCTGCGGCTGCTGAGCCTGCTGCGGCTCGAAGGCGGCGGCCGGGGAAGCCGGAGGGGCCGTCGGCGGCTCCTGGAAGAGCGGCTGCGCGGGCGGCGGCGGAGGCGCGGACGCGGAGGACGGTGCGGGCGACGGCGCGGCGGCCGGCGGCGGCGTCTTCTTGCGCGGCGCGAACCACTCGCTGGGATTGCCTCCCTCGGCCTCCGCAGACTCGGCGGAGGGCGTCGCCTGAGGCGAATCGCCGGACGTGAGCCACTCCGCCGGCAGGTCCGGCGGAGCGGCGGCGCGCGCCCCGGAGTCCATGACGCCGAGCACGGGCGATCCGGAGGTGTCCGCGCGGCGACGCCGAGGCGCGGACTGCTCGCCGGTCTCCTCGTTGAGCGGGCTGCGGACGACGACCTCGGGGATCGGTCGCGAGCCCGGAATGTTGATCTTGATGCGGGTGGTGAGTGTGGTCTCGGTGCGCGGCTCGTCGCGGCCCGGGGACTCCTCCCCGGCGCCCGGCCGACCTGCCTGCGGCGGCTGCCCCGCGCGGGAGAACGCCGCGTCGCCGGGAACGCCGTAAGGGTGCGTTCCCGAGGGGTAGGAGTCGCCGCCCTGACGAGGCGACATCGGATTGTCGGATTCTCGACTCACTGCTGCTCCGGTTCGCGCCCGCTCACGTGGCGGTGCGCGGTTGTGGATCGTTGTTCCCCGCGTCCCGTGGGGCTGCGGTTGCGGTGTGTGGAACCGCGGTCTCCAGCGTTGCGGGGACCACCTTACTGGGAGCCGTCCCGACGCGGACTTGCCGGAGGGAGAACGGGCCCGGAAGGCCCGTGGCGGTAGGGGGAGAGCGCCGGCCGCGCCAGCGTCAGAACCGAACCGAGCAGGCCCAGGAAGAGCAGCGCGAGGCTCGTCGCGCTGCCGCCCCAGATCAGATCGCCCTTCGGGGTGCTGATGCTGGCGACGAGCAGCATGCCCAGCCAGGTGGCCGCGGGGACGAGCGCGCCCGTCCTGGTGCCGGTCAGGGTGCCGCCGCCGTAGCTGAGCGCGATGATCCCGGCGGTGCCGAGCACGAGGCCGCCGCCGCTCCACAGGTCCACGATGAGTGCGCCTGCCAGACCGACGACGGCGCCGAGGACGCCGAGCAGCAGATACGCCGTCATTCGCCCCGGGCGGCCCAGCGGATACTGTCGCGCGGGCGGCTCGGGCGAGCCGTTGCGCGGAGCCGGGACCCGGGCTGCGCCTCTCGCGCCGCCAGGGCCTCCGGAACCGCCCGAACCCGCCGAGCGGTCAGAATCGCCCGAACCACCCGAACGACCCGAACCGCCTGAACGACCTGAACCGCCCGAACCTCTCGAACCGCCCGGACCTCTCCCGGAGTCGTGCGAACTGCCGGAATCGCCCGGGCCGCCGCCCGCGCGGCCGCGACCGGAGTCGCCCGATCCCGGTGCCTTGCCCAGCGGCTGATTGCCACTCACGCGTCCGCCCCTGCCCGCTCGTCGGCGTCGGCCTCGACGCCGGAGAAGAGGTCGGTCTCCCAGCCCGTCCTCGCCTCGACGGGACCGGGCTCGCCGCGGACCAGGCGGTAGTACTCGATCGAGGGCAGCGGCTGGCCGAGCTCGTTGGAGAGCGCGAAGAACGGCCCCTCGACCGCGATCTGGGTGGCGTGCGCGCTCATCGCCGCAGCCTTGGCGTCCGCGAAGGGCGTGCCGTCGACCGCGGCGGTCACCTCGGCGTCGTCGACGACGCCCGGGACGTCGTCGGCGCCGGCGATGCCCGGGAAGGGCGACTCCTTGCCGGCGGCGCGCAGCGCTGCGAACCCGGCCTCCACGACGGAGCGCGGGATGGCGTTCCAGTAGACCTTGGCGATCGCGTGCGCCGGGCCGAGCTCCGGGCGGAAGCCTCCGTCGGCCGCGAGCTCCGCGCCGCGCATGGCCACCCGGTGCGCCTGGATGTGGTCGGGGTGGCCGTAGCCGCCGTTCGGGTCGTAGGTGACCAGGACCTGCGGGCGCACCTCGCGGACGACGGCGACCAGCTCGGCGGCGGCCTCGTCCAGGTCGGCCTGCCAGAAGGCGTCGGGCCGGACGTTGCTGGGGACGCCCATCATCCCCGAGTCGCGCCAGCGGCCAGGTCCGCCGAGGAAGCGGTGGTCGGTGACGCCGAGCTCGCGCATGGCTGCGGCGAGCTCGGTGATCCGGTGCGGACCGAGGGCGTCCTCCCGGTCCGCGACGAGGTGGGCGTGGTCGTCGCCGATGACCTCGCCCTCCTCGCCCAGCGTGCAGGTGACGAGGGTGACGCCGACGCCCTCGGCGGCGTATCGGGCCATCGTCGCGCCGTTGCCGATCGACTCGTCGTCGGGGTGGGCGTGCACGAGGAGCAGGCGCCGGTCGGCGCGGGCGGCCCGAGGTGATTCCGTCATGGCGCTCAGCCTAGGCGGTCGGGCCGACGGCACCCCACAGGCGTCGGGGACGACTGTTCGGCCCGGCTAGAGCTTGATACCGGTCAGCATCCCGGCGACGCTCGTGGTGACCGTCTTGATCGACGGCGCGATCGAGCTGGAGGCCAGGTAGAAGCCGAGCAGCGTGCAGGCGAACGCATGCCAGAGCTTCAGACCGGAACGCTTGACCAGGATTCCCACGATGATCAGCATCAGCACTGCTGCGGAAATGGGCAGAACCATCGCGTCTCACACCTCTCGGTTGTAGGCGGCGGGGACTGCCGCCCAGTAGGACGGGCGCACGGGCCGTGCCCGTGAGTGATGGGTGGGTCACTTTCCGTCATCATGCGTCGTGCGCTGCTCCGACGCACAACCTCGGCGCGCGGGGGCGACGCATGAGCGGGCGCCTGAGCGGGCGTGGAGGGGCCGAATGGGGGAGGGGCGCGCGCGCAGCGTTTGCGGCAAGCCGGGGTCCCTTCGATGCCGCGCCGCTAGGGTCGGGGCATGGCCCAGGAGATCACGTTCCCCCGTCAGTTCTCGCGCACGCAGCGCTTCACACTCGGCGCCCCGCGGTCCTTCTCGGTGTCCCCGGATGGTCGAAGGGTGACCTTCCTGCGCAGCCGTGGCGGGACCGAACGGGCGAACCTGCTGTTCGTGCTCGACCTTTCGAACGAAGCTGCTCCGTTCGAGCGAGTCGCGGCCGATCCGGTCGCCCTGCTCGGCGGTGGCGAGGAGAACCTCTCCGCGGAGGAGCGGGCTCGCCGTGAACGCGCCCGCGAGGGCTCCGCCGGCGTCATCGGCTACGCGACCGACGCGGCGGTCACCATGGCCGCCTTCAGCCTCTCTGGTCGCCTGTTCACGGCCCCGCTGACGGGTGGCGACGGTTCACAGCCCAGCGCCGGTTCACCCGGTGCACACGGTTCGCAGGCCGTCGAGCTGCCTGCCCACGGCGTCGTGCTCGACCCTCGGCCGGCACCGGACGGCCGCCACATCGCCTACGCCACCACCGACGGTGCGCTGCGCGTCATCGCCGCCGACGGCAGCGGCGACCGGGTGCTCGCCGACGAGAGCGATCCGGAGGTGACCTGGGGCCAGGCCGAGTTCATCGCCCAGGAGGAGATGGACCGAAGCCGCGGCTTCTGGTGGGCACCGCAGGGCGACCGGCTGCTCGCCGCCCGGGTCGACAACCGTCCCGTCCAGCGCTGGTGGATCGCCGACCCGGCCAACCCGGACCAGGAGCCGCTGGAGATCGCCTATCCCCAGGCGGGCACCCCCAACGCCGAGGTGGGCCTGGCCGTCGTCGAACTCGACGGTCGCCGCGTCGACGTCGGCTGGGACCGCGAGGCCTATCCGTACCTGGCCCGCGTCCACTGGTCGGCCGGCGGCCCGCCGCTGCTGCTCGTGCAGAGCCGCGACCAGCGACGCCAGATCATCCTCACCGTCGACCCGGCGAGCGGCGAGACCGTCCCGCTGCACGAGGAGGGCGACCCGGACTGGGTCGAGCTCTTCTCCGGCGTGCCGGTGTGGACGCCGGACGGCCGCCTGGTCCGCGTCGCGGACGACCGCGCAGCGGACGTGCGCACCCTCGTCGTCGGCGACCGGGCGTTGACGGACCGCTCGCTGCACGTCCGAGGCGTGCTCGACGTCACGGGCGAAGACGTGCTGTTCACCGCCTCGGCGGGGGAGGACGCGACGGCCCCGGAGATCGGCGAGGTGCACGTGTACCGGGTCGACACCCGCGGCGGCGCGGGCACGGTTCACAGGATCAGCGACGCGCCCGGCTACCACTCCGCCGTGCGCGGCGGCCCGCTCACCGTGCTGAGCTCGGCCGTCCTGGGCCGCCCCGGCGCTCTCGTCCGCGTGCTGCGCACCACGGCCGGGTCCGCGACCGGGTCCACGGCCGCACCCGGCGCCACCGACACGGCCGACGCCACCGAGGTGGCCCGGATCGCCTCCCACGCGGCGACGCCGGTGCTCACGGCCCGCCCTGTGCTGACCCTCGCGGGCAAGCGGCGCATCCCCACGGCCGTGCTGCTGCCCACCGGCTACGACCGGGAACGCGACGGCCTGCTCCCGGTGCTGATGGCCCCCTACGGTGGTCCGCACGGCCAGCAGGTGGTCGCGGCGCAGAGCATCTTCCTGTCCGCCCAGTGGTTCGCCGACCAGGGCTTCGCCGTGGTCGTCGCGGACGGGCGCGGCACGCCCGGCCGCAGCCCCGCCTGGGAGAAGGCGATCATGCGGGACATGGCCGGGGTCACCCTGGACGACCAGGTCGAGGCGCTGGAGGCGCTCGCAGCCGACTTCCCGCTCGACCTCCGCCGGGTCGGCATCCGCGGCTGGTCCTACGGCGGCTACCTCGCCGCCCTGGCCGTGCTGCGCCGCCCCGACGTCTTCCATGCGGCCGTCGCCGGAGCGCCCGTCACCGACATGGAGCTCTACGACACCCACTACACGGAGCGCTATCTCGGCCACCCCACCGAGGAGCCGCAGGTCTACGCCGCCCACTCGCTGCTGGCCGACGCTCCGAAGCTGAGCCGTCCGCTGCAGATCATCCACGGCCTGGCCGACGACAACGTCGTCGTCGCCCACAGCCTGCGTCTCTCCTCGGCGCTTCTGGCCGCCGGACGCCCGCACGAGGTGCTGCCGCTCTCCGGCGTCACCCACATGACGCCGCAGGAGGAGGTCGCCGAGAACCTGCTGCTCCTGCAGGTCGACTTCCTGCGCCGGTCGCTGCCGAGGGCCTGACCGCCACCCGGCCGTCATGCCCCGGCCCGTGACTTCTGTCATGGGCGGTCATGGAGGCGCGGCACTGCTGCCGCGCCCCCGTGACCTGCGAGTCTTCTTGCATGACGACTTCCACCGAAGCAGCTGTGAACCAGGACAGCACGGGGGCGGGCCGGAAGGACTTCGCGGAGCGCGAAGCGAACGGCCGCCCGCACACCGAGGTAGCGGCGTTCCGCAACGTCAGCAAGGACTTCGGGACCGTCAAGGCGGTCCACGGCAGCACCTTCACCCTCCACCCGGGCGAGACCGTCGCCTTCCTCGGCCCGAACGGCGCCGGCAAGTCCACCAGCATCGACATGCTGCTGGGCCTCAAGGACCCGAGCGCAGGTCAGGTGACGCTCTTCGGCGGCACACCGCGCCAGGCGATCATGAACGGCCGGGTCGGCGTCATGCTGCAGAGCGGCGGCCTCCTGCCCGAGGTCACCGTCCGCGAGCTGGTCGGCTTCGCCTGCAAGGTCCACCCGCGCGGCTACGCCGTCGACGACGTGCTGAAGACCGCCCAGATCCTCGATCTGGCCGACCGCAGGGTCGACAAGCTCTCCGGCGGTCAGGAGCAGCGGGTGCGCTTCGCGCTCGCCACCGCCGGCGACAGCGACCTCATCGTCCTGGACGAGCCGACCACCGGCATGGACGTCACCGCCCGCCAGGCCTTCTGGTCGGTGATGAAGGCCCAGGCCGACGCGGGCCGCACCATCCTCTTCGCCACGCACTACCTGGAGGAGGCGGACGCGATCGCCGACCGCGTCCTGGTCATGCACAAGGGCCGCCTGATCGCCGACGGCACCGCCGCCGAGATCAAGGCCCGCGCCGGGCAGCGTCGCATCTCCTTCGACCTCCACCCGCAGGACGGCGGCGACGCCTCGCTGTTGAACACCCTGCCCGGCATCACCGCGCTGGACGTCAGCGGCCACACGGTCCGCATCGCCACCAGCGACGCCGACGCCACCATGGCCGCCGTCTACCGCGTCGGGCTCTATCCCCGCGGCCTGGAGGTCACCGGGGTCGGCCTGGAGCAGGCCTTTATCACCATCACTGCGGAAGCCACTGCGGCCGAGGGGAACTGACCATGTCTCAGCTGATCCGGCTCGAGGTCCTGCGGGTGCTGCGCAACCGCCGCTACCTCTTCTTCACGGTCGTCTTCCCGGCGATGATGTTCTTCTTCTACGCAACGTCGTTCAAGAACCAGACGTTCGACGGGATCTCCTACAAGACCTACTACATGGTCTCGATGGCTACGTTCGGGACGCTCAGCGCCTCCCTCAACACGGCCATGCGGATCTCCCTGGAGCGCAAGAGCGGATGGACCCGCCAGCTCCGGCTCACCGCCCTGCCCGGGTGGGTCTACGTGGTGTCCAAGGTGATCGCCGCCGGTGTCGTGACCCTTCCTTCGGTGCTCGTGGTCTTCGGGCTCGGTGCGGTCGAGGGCGTCCACTTCCCGGCCAGTACCTGGCTGGGCATGGGTCTCGCGGTCTGGGCCGGTGGATTCGTCTTCGCGGCGGCGGGCGTCGCCCTCGGTTACGCGGCCGCGCCGGACACGGTCCAGCCGATCACCATGGTGGCCATGATGGCCATGGCCTTCCTCGGTGGATCATGGTTCCCCGTGACCGGCGGCCTGAAGACGGTCGGCCAGTACACTCCGGTCTACCTCTACAACGAGCTGGCGAAGTACCCGGTCAACGGGGTCTCGGTGGGCGCCTCGCAGGTCGTCGGCCTCGCCGCCTACCTCGCGGTCTTCGCAGCCCTGGCGGCCTGGCTCTACCAGCGCGATCGCAAGACCGTCTGACGCACGGATCCACCACGGGGACAGGACGATGAGCGAGATGAGAGAGCCGCGGTTCGAGCCGCCGCGGGTCGGGGTTCCCCCCGAGAACCGCCGGCAGATGTTCGTGAAGCTGTGCTGGATGCTGATCTGGATGATCTATCTGGCCTACCCGATCTCCGATCTGTTCGGGCGCCATGGGGCAACGAAGACCGCCTTCGGCTGGGTCATGATCGTTCTCTTCCTGGCCTGCTACGTCTCCCTGGTTCTGCGCCGCCAGGTCAGGGGGACGGCCGTCTCCTGGGACCGCGGGCACGCCGTCTCGCTGGCCCTGATGTTCGCGGCGGCGGTCACCACCTCGCTGGTGCTGGACGACAACTGGCTCGCGCTGTTCACCTACACCGCCGTCGCGGCCGGCGCGGTGCTGCCGCCCCGCGTCGCCGCGATGGGTGTCGTCGCGGTGGTCGCGACCCAGGTCGCGCTCGGCCTGGCGGCCGGCATCGACCGCACCGGGCTGGCCGGCATGGCCCTCGGCGGGCTGCTGGGCGGCCTCGCCATGACCGGCCTGCAGCAACTGGTGCGCACCATGGCGGAACTGCGCGAGGCGCGGCAGGCGGTGGCCGCGCTCGCCGCGTCCGACGAGCGCCTGCGCCTGGCCCGCGACCTGCACGACCTGCTCGGACACTCGCTCTCGCTGATCACCCTGAAGACCGAGCTCACCGCCCGCTTCATGGACCAGGAGCGCTACGAGGAGGCGCGGGCGCAGGTCGGCGACATCGAGAAGGTCTCCCGTCAGGCCCTCGTCGACGTCCGCGAGGCGATCGGCGGCTACCGCCGTCCCAAGCTCGCCGTCGAACTGGCCGCCGCGCGGACCGCGTTGACCGCGGCGGACATCACCATCGACGCGCCCCTCTCGCTCGCCGACCCGCGCCCAGGGCTCGGCGCCGAGGAGGAGGGCGCCCTCGGCTGGGCGCTGCGCGAGGCGGTCACCAACGTCGTCCGTCACAGCGGCGCGACGCAGTGCCGCATCCGCCTGATCGAGGACCACGCTCCCGACGGCCGCCTCGGACGGGTGCTCACCCTGGAGGTCGCCGACAACGGCAATCTCGGCAAGCAGGCCCGTCAGAGCCCGCACGGCAACGGCCTGACCGGCCTGTCCGAGCGTCTGGCCCTCGCCGACGGCACGCTGAGGGCCGGTCCCGCGTCCGGCAAGCACGGCTTCGTCCTGCGGGCGACCGTCCCGCTGCGCCCCGGGACCGCCGAGACCGCCAAGTCTGCCGAGACCGCCGAGACCGCCGAGAAGCCTGCCGAAGATCAGCCCGCGGCCGGTACCGTGCAGGAGTGATCAGAGTTCTGCTGGCCGAGGATCAGGCCATGGTCCGTGAGGCGCTGGCCGCGTTGCTGAGCCTCGAAGGGGACATCGACGTCGTCGCGCAGGTCGCCCGCGGCGACGAGGTGGTGGCGGCCGCCCAGACCCACGAGGTCGAGGTGGCCCTGCTGGACATCGAGATGCCGGGCCTCACCGGCATCGAGGCGGCCGGGCGGCTGCGGAAGGCCCGCCCCGGCATCAAGATCGTTGTCCTCACCACCTTCGGCCGACCCGGCTACCTGCGCCGCGCGATGGAGTCCGGTGCGGACGCGTTCCTGGTCAAGGACGCCCCAGCTTCCCAACTCGCCGAAGCGATCCGCCGCGTGCTGCGCGGCGAACGCGTCATCGACCCCACGCTGGCGGCGGCCGCTCTCGCGGAGGGCGCGAACCCGCTCACGTCCCGGGAGCGGGACGTCCTCGCGGCAGCGGCGGACGGCAGCGCGAACGCGGACATCGGTGGGCGACTGCACCTCTCCGAGGGAACGGTCCGCAACTACCTGTCGGCGGCGATCCAGAAGACGGGCGCGAGGAACCGCACGGAGGCGGTCCGCATCGCCATGGAGAAGGGCTGGCTGTAGGGCCCGCTGCACACGCTGGGGGCGCGGTGCCGTGCTGATTTGCGACTCAGCCGCGTGCGCGCGGGCAACCACCCCTGCGGATGGCCCTGCGCAGTGCAGACCACCTGCTCGCAGTGGCCCGCCGCGTGGTTCCTCGCGACCCTGGGTGGTGCAACTGAACCTCGGCGGCTGAACCTCAGCGGCTGGACCTCAGTTGAGCCTGAACCGGGCTGCCTTGGCCTCGAGGCGGACGCGCTTGGCCGAGTCCGGGTCGAAGGCGTCGAGGATGGTCGCGTACTCCTCCATCTCGGCCGCGCCTTCCACGAAGTGGCCCGTCTTGACCAGCAACTCCGCCCGTTCGAGGCGGAGTTGCGCCGGGTGGCGGGGGAGGAGGAGCGAGAGCTCCGTCGCCCACAGCTGCGTGCGGGCGTGTTCGGGCCGCGCCGTGGCCCAGTTGCGGATGTTGGCGAGCGTCCGCAGGACGATGTCCTGCGGGTTCGCGGCACGCAGCAGGTCCGGGGAGAGCCGGTAGCCCGCCTGGGCGACCAGGGCCTCGGTGTCCTCGGTGGAGAGGATCCGACCGCCGTGGAAGGCGTCCACCAGGACGTACTCGCCGTTCGGGTCGCCCACGCCGACCACGAAGTGGCCCGGCAGGGGCACGCCGTACACGGGCAGGCCGACCATCCGGCCCACCGCGATCCAGACCGTGGCGATGGTGATCGGCAGGCCGCGTCCGCGCCGCAGCACCTCGTGCAGCAGTGAGGACTCGAGCCGCTTGTAGACGCCGGGCCCGCCCCGGAGATCCGCCGAGCCCGCCAGCGCGCCGGCCAGCACCGCCGCGGTCTCGGCGGGGGCCGGTTCCGACCCGCCTGCGTGGAGCGAGGCCTCGCGCAGCGCGGCGCGCACCACCGACGCCAGGCGTTCCAGCGCGTCGAACGAGGGGGCCAGCGCCTCGTCGAGGCGTCCGGGACGGGCCGCCAGACCTGCCTCGAAGCCCATGAGCAGGCACAGCAGCTCGAGACTCGGCTGCTCCGCGCGCGCCTCCGCGGCGAACCGCGCCCTGCTCTCCTCGCTCACGGGCGAGGATTCTATGCGCGCTGAGCCACCTGATCGTGTCTCACGCGTTCAGTCTGGCGTAGGAGTAGCGGTAGGCGGTGTCGAAGCCGAGTTTGTCATACAGGGAGCGGGCGGCCGTGTTCTCCTCCTCGACCTGCAGGTACGCGCCCGACGCGCCCTCCTCCGCGGCGCGGGACGCCAGGGTTGCCATGACCGCGCCCGCCAGACCTCGTCGTCGCGCCTGCGGCACCACCTCGACGGCGCCGAAGCCGGCCCACTCGCCCTCCACCACGCAGCGGCCGATCGCCGCGGGGCCGTCCGTCACCTCGGGCAGGGTGACCGAGGCGAACCAGACCGAGGGCCCGCTGTGCAGCAGCGCTCGCGCCGCGGTCGCCTTGGCCTCGTCCCCCTCGACCCGCTGGTAGCGCGAGAGCCACGCCGCGTCGGCGGTACGGGCGAGCCGCACGTCCACCGCGACCGGCGCGGCCAGCCGCGCGATCGGCGCGGTGCGGACCTGTGTGACGGCCTCCGACGCGCCCCGGGCCGCCAGCGCGGCCTCCAGGCCGTCGGTCGAACCGGGCCGCACCACCTCGACGAAGGCCGGCAGGCCGCGCGCGGCGTACCAGTCGTGCACCCGGTCCAGCGCCTCGCCCAGCGGCAGCCCCGGATCGCCCAGCGTCTGCGCCGAGTTGCCGCGTCGCGTGAAACCGGACGAGGACCGCAGCACCCAGCCGCCCAGCGGCTCCTGCTCCAGCGCGGACCAGCCGCGAGCGGCGATCCGCTGGAACTCGACCGGGTCCGGGACCGGCGGTGCCGCGAGCGAGCGGCGCAGCGGCTTCGGGGGCACCGTCTTGCCCGCCACCAGGGTCGACTCCGGCAGTTCGACGTCCTGCCCGCCCTGGTTCACGACTGTCAACACCCCGCGCCCGCGGTCCCAGGATGTGAGCACACCCGGCGTGTCGCTGAACTGCGGCCGATCTTCCTCAAAGCCGACAACACGCCGCACCATGACGCGTCTTCCCAGGTCAGCGGGGGTGAGTCGGAACGCCGACCGGTCGACTGCTCCCGCTTGGGACGTCATGATGCCTACCTCCGTTACATTCGGTGCCCTCGACCGGCGATACTAGGGGCGGGCATCGACGACGCCGCGCTTCCCTTGCGCGATAGGCCCTTACTAGGAGGAATGACAGCGTGACCTACGTCATCGCGCAGCCTTGTGTCGACGTGAAGGACAAGGCGTGCATCGAAGAGTGCCCGGTCGACTGCATCTACGAGGGCCAGCGGTCCTTGTACATCCACCCCGACGAGTGCGTCGACTGCGGTGCGTGTGAGCCGGTCTGCCCGGTCGAGGCCATCTTCTACGAGGACGACACCCCGGAGGAGTGGAAGGACTACTACAAGGCGAACGTCGAGTTCTTCGACGACCTCGGCTCGCCCGGTGGCGCCTCCAAGCTCGGTGTGATCGACAAGGACCACCCGTTCATCGCGGCCCTCCCGCCGCAGAACCAGGACCACTGAGTTGACTCCGTCGCACGACAACTCCGCCGCGCCGTCCCTCCTCGGAGGGGCGGCGCGCCGCGTCTCGGCCCTGCTTCCGCCCTTCCCGTGGGACCGGCTGGAGCCGTACAAGGCGATCGCGACGGCACACACCGACGGCATCGTCGACCTTTCCGTCGGCACCCCCGTCGACCCGGTGCCCCAGCTGGTCCAGGACGCGCTGGCCGGGGCCTCGGACAGCCCCGGCTACCCCACGGTGTGGGGCACCACGGCGCTCAAGGACGCGCTCGTCGGCTGGGTCGAGGGCCGCCTGGGCGCGCGGGGGATGACCCACCACAACGTCCTGCCGGTCGTCGGCTCCAAGGAGCTCGTCGCCCAGCTCCCGTGGCAGCTGGGCCTGGGCCCCGGCGACCGCGTGGCTTTCCCGCGTCTCGCCTACCCCACCTACGAGGTGGGCGCGCGGCTCGCCCGCGCCGAGTACGTCGTCTACGACGACCCGACCGAGCTGGACCCGGAGGGCCTGCGGCTGCTCTGGCTCAACTCCCCGTCCAACCCGACCGGCCGGGTGCTCGGCGTCGAGGAGCTGCGACGGATCGTGGCCTGGGCCCGGCAGCACGGCATCCTCGTCGTCAGCGACGAGTGCTACCTGGAGCTGGGCTGGGAGGCGGAGCCGGTCTCCGTCCTGCACCCGGACGTGTCCGGCGGCTCGGTCGAGGGTCTGATCGCGGTCCACTCGCTCTCGAAGCGGTCGAACCTGGCCGGCTACCGCTCGGCGTTCATCGCCGGCGACCCGGAGATCCTGGGCGAGCTGCTGGAGATCCGCAAGCACAGCGGCTTCATGGTCCCCGCCCCGGTGCAGGCGGCGACGGTCGCCGCGCTGGGTGACGTCGCGCACGTCGCGGAGCAGCGTGAGCGCTACGCCGCGCGCCGCGACGCGCTGCGGGCGGCGCTGGTCGCCTCGGGCTTCCGCATCGAGCACAGCGAGGCGAGCCTCTACCTGTGGGCCACCCGCGACGAGCCCTGCTGGGACACCATCGCGGACCTCGCCAAGCACGGCATCCTCGTCGCCCCGGGCGAGTTCTACGGCTCGGCCGGCGCGAACCACGTCCGTGTGGCCTTCACCGCCACGGACGAGCGCGTTGCGGCG
>NZ_BBPP01000002.1:841-26217 GCF_000787835.1 Streptacidiphilus melanogenes | reverse complement strand
AACCACGTCCGTGTGGCCTTCACCGCCACGGACGAGCGCGTTGCGGCGGCGGTCGCCCGCCTCAACGCCTGACCGTTCGTCCCGTCAAAGGGGCGGAGCCGCGCATGTGCGCGGCTCCGCCCCTTTGACGTGCCTTCTGTTCCGGCTGGTGCGAGGGCTCTGCGGCGAGAGCGAGTGCCGGGGCCGACCCGCTGGGTCAGCCTTGGAGGCGCTTCCGCAGCAGGCCGCGATCTCAGCGCGCGAGCATGCCCTCGCCTGGGTCGCTCCCGCTGCACCGACCGAGGCGGGCGTGGGGTTCCGCCCGTGAGCCTGCGTGTCTCGCTCCTGCGGCCTCTGGCGCGGCCCAAGGACGAGGGCTCAGCGCTGCCGCAGTGCACCCGCCGAGGGGATACTCGCCCGGTGCCCGGTGCCCGGTGCCCGGTGCCCGGTGCCCGGTGCCCGGTGCCCGGTGCCCGGTGCCCGGTGCCCGGTGCCCGGTGCCCGGTGCGCCAAGGCGGAGGCTGTGCTGATGCGGGCGGTTCCCCGCCTCCGCCGGGAGGTGCCCCAGCGGGGGTGGGACGGCCCGGCCCGATCGCCCCGGCAGCAACCGGGCCACACCTCAAGGGCGCGGGGAACCTGCCGCATCAGGTGGTCGCACGCGCGCATGTGGCCTGGCGGCCGCGCGTCGACACAGCCCCGCGCCGTTCAAGAGCGCGCTGTGCGCGTCAGAGCGGCAGGCCGTTGACCGGGAGACCGCCGAGGGGCAGGCCGCCGAGGCCCGGGAGCGCGCCGGTGGCGGAGCTGAGCACCTGCGGGGTGGCGGAGGAGGCCAGGTCCGGGAGGCCGCCCAGGCGCTCCATCGGAGCGCCGCTGCGGGTGGCGCCGCCACCCAGCGCGCCGCCCGCAGCGCTCAGGGGCAGGCTGTTGACGGGCAGGCTGCTGGCCAGCGGCAGCGAGCTGAGCGGGTTGGACGCGCCCGCAGGGGCGGCGGCGGGGGCCCCGGCCGGGGTGTCGCCGGCCATCGTGCCGGAGGCGGTGGACGAGGCGGGCAGGCTGCGGGCCACGCCCGCGTCGTGGGCGACGCCGACGACCTGCGAGGCGGTGCCGAGCAGCCCGGTGACGGACGAGCCCATCGAGCGGTCGCCACCGGGGACGGCCTGGCCCGCGGCGTGGCCCGCCGCGTCGGCGACGACGGGGACGCCGTCGCGGGCGGCCTCGCCGACACCCGTGCCGGCCAGCTCACCGGTCTGGTGCGCGGTGCTCTGCAGGGAGCCGCCGAGGTCGGGAGCGGAGTTCAGCTGGCTGAGCCCACCCAGGTCGGGCACCGACGGCAGCGCGGGGGCGGCCTGAGCCGTGCCCGCCGCGACCGCCGGGACCGCACCTGCCGCGACGACGAGCGCGGCCTGGACGATCCGGCGCGAGATGGGGAGAGACATGGTGCTCCTTGAGATGGGACGACAGAACCCGTCCGCCGGGCGGACGTGGTGATTACCGCCTCAGGAGCAAGAAGGTTGCGGCCACATCGGGTAAAGAGTTCGCCAAGCGCGGCGACCTTATGTCTGCTGATGTCGGGTATGTCGACCGCAGTCGGCGCAGGCGGGGAAAGGTTTCTCCGCCTGCCCGCCAGGTACGGACCCGAGCACTGCGAGAAAATTCGGCCGACTCGACCCGAATGGCCGCATTCGTCAACCCTGGGCAGCCCTGTTCACCCCTCGGGGAGCCCCGTTCGGCCGCGAGGCCCTAGGCGACGGTGATCCGCAGCCCGCTCGCCGCGTCCGACGAGCCGACCGAGCCCGCCGCGGCTGCGGCCTTCGGCGAGGCGGATCCGGTGGTGACCCAGCCCTTGTCGGAGTCGGTGCTGGTCCACTGTTTCCCGGCGTACTGGACCTGGGTGATGTGCAGCGTCTTGGCGTGCGCCACCGACCACTGCGCCACCGCCCAGCCGCGCTGCGACTGGTACGTGCTGCCGTGGATGGCGACCCCCAGCAGCTGCTCCGACGGCGCGGTCGCCGAGGCGGACCCCGCGGCGGAGTCCGAGCCCGCGCCCAGCCGGGTCGTGGAGACGACGCGGCCGAAGTCCTTCTTCAGCTCCGCTTCCAACGTCGTGGAACCGGTGCCCGAGGGGGACGTGCCGACGCCGTCGACCGTGCAGCTCATCGCCGAGGGGATCCGGCCGGTCAGTGCGCCCGAGAGGGTGGTCGCGTCCGCCTCGTGCTGGGCGTAAGCGTCAGGGAAGCCGCTGTGCTGGACGTCCTGCGCCGCCTCGGTGAGGGGGAGTTGGGCGTAGCCGGGGATCGCCACCAGCTTGTCCAGGAACTTGTTCGTCGCGTAGACCGGGTCGCTGATCTGCTCCGGGGTGCCCCAGCCCTGCGAGGGCCGCTGCTGGAAGAGGCCGATCGAGTCGCGGTCGCCGCCACCGAGGTTGGTCAGCCGGGACTCCTGCATCGCGGTCGCGATCGAGATCGTCACCGCGCGCTCGGGCAGGTTGCGCGAGGCCGCGACGGCGGCGATCGTGCTGGCGTTCTGCATCTGGTCGATGCTGAGCTGGACCACGCCGTCGGTGGTGTCGACCTCGCAGCCCTCGGAGAGCGGGCCGGGCAGGAGGTTGCCGTTGTTGCCGATCAGGTAGCCGATCACGACGGCCGCCACGACCACCAGGACGAGGACGGGCAGGCAGGCCAGCCAGCGCCTGCGTCGACGCGGCTCGGGAAAATCGTCGCCGTCGTCCATCATCTCGCTCAGACTCACCCGGCGTCCTTTCTCCGGCGGCGCTACGTTCTCGGGCGGCGCTGTTGTTCCGTGGCGCACCGCTCAGGTCGGCACAGTCGGTCAGGTCCGGCCGACTGGTCACCCTACCGACTGGGACGGTCCGCCTGGGACTACGGTTCGCCTGCGTACCTGTGAGCTGCGCCGCGCTCCAGCAGGAGCTGAGCGCATGGTGAGGAGAACCCACGTAGGCTGGATGTTCATGAGCCGTCCTGATGCCACCGAGTCCGCCGAGCAGTCCGCCGAGTCGACCGTCGTCCACGAGCTCGATCTGAGCATGACCGGTGGACAGTTGACCGCCCGCCTGGTCGACATCCCCTCCGTCAGCGGTTCGGAGCAGGTGATCGCCGACGCCGTCGAGGTGGCGCTGCGCAAGCTGCCGCACCTGACCGTGGAGCGGGACGGAAACGCCGTGATCGCGCGCACCAACCTCGGTCGCGCCGAGCGCGTCGTGCTGGCCGGGCACCTGGACACCGTGCCGATCGCCGACAACCTCCCCTCCTACATCGAGGGCGACCTGCTCTACGGCTGCGGCACCTCGGACATGAAGTCCGGCGTCGCCGTCCAGCTGCGCATCGCGGCCACCGTGCCCGAGCCGAACCGGGACATCACCTTCGTCTTCTACGACTGCGAGGAGGTCGAGGCGCGCCGCAACGGCCTCGGCCGACTGGCTCGCAACCACCCCGAGTGGCTCGCCGCCGACTTTGCGGTGCTGCTGGAGGGGACGAACGCGCAGGTCGAGGGCGGCTGCCAGGGCACCCTGCGGGCCGAGATCCGCACCAGTGGGCAGCGTGCGCACTCCGCCCGCGCCTGGCTCGGCGACAACGCGATCCACAAGGCCGCCCCCATTCTCGAGCGGCTGGCGGCTTACGAGGCCGAGCGCCCGGTCATCGACGGTCTGGAGTACCACGAGGGCCTGAACGCGGTCCGCATCGAGGGCGGCGTCGCCAACAACGTGATCCCGGACGAGTGTCTGGTCGTGGTGAACTTCCGCTACGCCCCGAACCGGTCCCCGGAGCAGGCCGAGGCGCACGTGCGCGAGGTCTTCGACGGCTTCGACGTCGTGGTCACCGACTTCGCCGCCGGTGCGCTGCCCGGCCTGTCCCAGCCGGCTGCCGCGGCGTTCGTCGACGCCACGTCGACCACCCCGACCGCCAAGTTCGGCTGGACCGACGTCGCCCGCTTCTCCGCGCTCGGCATCCCGGCTGTGAACTTCGGCCCCGGAGACCCGAACTACGCCCACAAGCGCGACGAGCACTGTTCGCTCTCGGCCATCGAGGAGACCGAGAAGCGGCTGCGGGCCTGGCTCCAGTCCTGAAACCCCGGTGACCCTCTGTGAACCCTGCACAGTCCTGAACGACGTGTGAACCCCGTACGCCTGCGTGAACCTCTGATGTCCGATGGCCGTGAGTGGTCCGGAAGTCGCCTCCCGTCATACCCCCGTTCGTCGATTGATCGTCGTACGCTGCGGAGGTATGACAGACGAGCGCAGCATCCAGCCCATGGGGCCCGGTAACGGGAGCAGCAACGGCAACGGGAACGGCACGGGGCTCGGCCACGAGGTTCGCCTGCGCGGCAAGGTGCGGATCAAGCACCGCGGCCCGGTGTTGCTCCGCGGCGAGCACGTGGACAACAGCACCACCGACCAGCGCCTGCTGGATTCGGCCGGCCCGTCCGACTGGCTGCACACCGACCCCTGGCGGGTCATGCGCATCCAGTCCGAATTCGTCGAGGGCTTCGGCGCCCTGGCCGAACTCGGTCCGGCGGTCAGCGTCTTCGGTTCGGCCCGCACGCCGGTGGACTCCGAGGAGTACGCGGCCGGCGTCCAGATCGGCCGGGCGCTCGCCGAGGCGGGCTACGCGGTGATCACCGGTGGCGGCCCGGGGGCGATGGAGTCGGCCAACCGCGGCGCCTTCGAGGCGGGCGGAACGTCCGTGGGGCTCGGCATCGAGCTGCCCTTCGAGCAGGGCCTCAACGACTACATCCACCTGGGCCTGAACTTCCGCTACTTCTTCGTGCGGAAGACCATGTTCGTAAAGTACAGCGAGGGCTTCATCGTGCTGCCCGGCGGCTTCGGCACCCTCGACGAGCTCTTCGAGGCCCTGACGCTGGTCCAGACGCACAAGGTCACCAAGTTCCCGGTGATCCTCTTCGGCACCTCGTACTGGTCCGGCCTGCTGGAGTGGGTCAGGAACACCCTGGTCGCCGAGGGCAAGGCCTCCCCGGGCGACCTGGAGCTGATCAGCTGCACCGACTCCGTCGAGGAGGCCATCAAGATCCTCGAGGTCAGCCGCACCAACGGTCACGCGCAGCCGGCCCACAGCCCGGAGTAGGCCGGCCCGCCTCCGGCGGAAAGGCCGGCGGGCCTTCGATCGGGTGCGCCTACGCGAGCCCGCGGCGGGCGACCGCGGGCGCGCGGGTGCCACGGATCGACGCCACCATGTCGAGCACCTGCCGCGTCTCGGCCACCTGGTGCACGCGGTAGATCTGCGCGCCCAGCCAGGCCGAGACCGCGGTCGTGGCGAGCGTGCCGAGCAGGCGCTCGCCCACCGGCTTGTCCAGCGTCTCGCCGACGAAGTCCTTGTTGGACAGCGAGACCAGCACCGGCCAGCCCGTCGCGGTCATCTCCGGGAGGCGTCGCGTCGCCTCCAGCGAGTGGCGGGTGTTCTTCCCGAAGTCGTGTCCCGGGTCGATGATGATCGACTCCCGGGGCACACCCAGCGCCAGGGCGCGCTCCGCCTCGCCGTGGACGGTCCGCTCCAGGATGTCCGCCATGACGTCGGCGTACTCGACGCGGTGCGGCCGTGTACGCGGTTCGGCGCCGCCCGCGTGTGTACAGACCAGTCCGACCTTGTGCTTCGCAGCCACCTCGGCGAGCTCGGGGTCGACGCCACCCCAGGCGTCGTTGAGCAGGTCCGCGCCCACTGCGCACACCGCCTCGCCCACCTCGTGGCGCCAGGTGTCCACGCTCAGCACGACATCCGGATGACGCTCGCGCAGGGCCGCGACGAAGGGGACGGTGCGACGCAGCTCCTCCTCGACCGTCACCTCCTCCCCGGGCCCTGCCTTCACGCCGCCGATGTCGAGGATCGCGGCCCCCTCGGCGACGGCGCGGTCGGCGGCCGCGAAGGCCGGCTCGTCGGCGAAGGTCGCGCCCTGGTCGAAGAAGGAGTCCGGCGTCCGGTTCACAATCGCCATGATGACCAGATCGTCCGGTCCGAAGGTTCGCCGACCGAGCTTGAGGGCCGTGCGGGCCATGCGTCCTCCCGGGCTGGTGCGCCATGATGGCTGTCGTTACGTTTGGGGCTCGTCCATGATCCCCCACCGGCAGCCTGGAGTGGGCCTGTGTTCTGGTTGATCCTCGTCCTGATGGTGCTGGTCGTCGGCGCGGCGGCGCTGGCCGCGCTGGGCGCGGGCGGCTCGCTTCCCGAGGCCGAGCGCGACCGTCTGGCCGCGCGCCTGCCGCAGGACCGTCCGCTGTCGCGCACGGACGTCGACGATCTGCGCTTTCCGATGTCGCTGCGCGGCTACCGGATGGACGAGGTCGACGACGCGCTGGACCGCATGGCCGCGGAGCTGAGCGAGCGCGAGCACCGCGTCCAGGAGCTGGAGACCGCGCTGGCCGCGGCCCTCGCCTCGCCCGGCGCGGCGGGCTCGGTCGCCGCCGAGCAGCGCTCGGCCTACCAGCCGACGCAGGTCAGGCCGCCCGCGAAGGCCCCGGCCGAGCCCTCCGTCGAGCCGACTGTCGAGCCCTCCGTCCAGCCCTTCGCCGAGCCCTCCGCGGAGTCTTCCGCCGAGCCCTCTGCGGAGTCTTCCGTCGAGCCTCCCGCCGAGGCCGACGAGGACGCGCCCCGGAAGGACGACGAGCGGTGAGCGAGGCCATCCGCGGTGAGGACGGCCTGCTGCGCTGCCCCTGGGGCCTGTCGACCCCCGACTACGTGGAGTACCACGACACGGAGTGGGGCAAGCCGGTCCACGGCGAGGCCGCGCTCTACGAGCGCCTCGCCCTGGAGGCGTTCCAGTCGGGCCTGTCCTGGATCACGATCCTCCGCCGCCGGGAGGGCTTCCGCCGGGCCTTCGACGGCTTCGACCCGGCCAGGGTGGCGGCCTACGACGAGGCCGACGTCACCCGTCTGCTCGCGGACGAGGGCATCATCCGCAACCGCGCGAAGATCGTCGCCACGATCGCCAACGCCCGCGCGCTGCTGGCCCTGGACGACACCAGCCTCGACGCGCTGATCTGGAGCTTCGCGCCGGACCCGGCGCCCTCCGCCCCCAAGGCCCTCGTCGACGTCCCGGCGGTGACGCCGGAGTCGACGGCGCTGGCGAAGGAACTCAAGCGCCGCGGCTTCCGCTTCGTCGGCCCGACGACCGCCTACGCGATGATGCAGGCCTGCGGCCTGGTCAACGACCACCTCGCCGACTGCTTCGCGCGCTGACCCCGTCGGCCCCGCTGACCGCGCCCGCGCGGCTCCGCCGCCCGGGCGCGAGCAACCACCCTCTGCGGATGGTCCTGCCGTGCGGATGGCTCTGCCGTGCGTATGGTCGTGCCGCGCGGATGGTCCTGTGTGTGCCGGACCATCCGCGCGTCGCCGGCTCGGCGGGCGGCGCGGTTCCCTGTGCCCTTGAGGCGGTGCGACCGGAACTCCTGGACCTAACGGCCCGTGAAGCGCGGGGCCTCCTTGGCGAGGAAGGCCTCGACGGCGATCTGGTGGTCCGCCGAGTCGCCTGCGAGGGTCTGGAGCTCCTCTTCCTTGGCGAGGGTCTCCACGAGCGTGTGGCCGGCGCCGTACGCCACCGCGGTCTTGATCGCGCCGTAGGCGACCGTCGGACCGTCCGCGAGCCTGCGAGCGAACGCGCTGGCCTCGTCCATCAACTCGGCACCGGGCAGAACGCGGTGCGCGAGACCGAGCGCCAACGCCTCATCGGCCTTGACGGTCTGAGGGAACATCAGCAGCTCGATCGCCTTCGACTGGCCCACCAGCCGTGGCAATGTCCACGACGCGCCGGAGTCGGTGCTCAGCGCCACGCCTGCGAAGGAGGTGTTGAAGCCGCCGTGAGCGGCGAGGAAGCGGAAGTCGCAGGCCCAGGCCAGTGCCGCGCCCGCGCCCGCGGCGACGCCGTTGATCGCGGCGACGACCGGCTTGTGCATCGTCGCCAGCGCCGTGACCAGCGGGTTGTAGTGCTCGCGGACGGTGGACAGCGCGGGGCCGCCGCCCTGACGCGCGGCGGCCAGGTTGCCCACGTGCTCCTTGAGGTCCTGGCCGACGCAGAACGCGCGCTCGCCCGCGCCCGTCAGCAGGACCGCACGGACCGCGGGGTTGTCCGCCGCGTCGGTCGCGGCGTCGCGCAGGGCCACCTTGGTCGCCGTGTCGAGGGCGTTCATCGCCTCGGGACGGTTGATGGTCAGGGTCGCCAGCCCGTCCTCGATCTCGTACAGAACGCTGTCGGACACGTCCGTCTCCTCACTTTTCGTCCAGCTCTGCCACCGGCTGGTGCCCCGGTCAGCATGCCGGATCCGGTACCCCGGGGAAGATGTGACGTAGCCCACTTTCCCGCATCTCCCGTGCGGAACGCGAGGGAGGCTCACCCGGTGGCAGCGGCCCGGTGGGGGAGGGGAACTGAGGTGCGGTCGGCGAGCGTGTTCGAGTGCGTCCGAGCGTGCACGGAGGAGGTCCCTGGGGCTGGCGAGATGCGTGACGTTGGTCATCGGACGGTTGAATGCGGGATACTGGTACTCCGATCAGTGCGTTCGAAACCGGCGGTGGACGGGCCGCCGGTTCCGGTGGAGCAGGTGCAGGAAGGGGAACGAGCATGGCGGCCATGAAGCCGCGGACGGGCGACGGCCCGCTTGAGGTGACCAAGGAGGGGCGGGGCATCGTCATGCGCGTTCCGCTTGAGGGCGGCGGACGTCTCGTCGTCGAGCTGACGCCCGACGAGGCCGAGGCGCTCGGTGACGCTCTCAAGAAGGTGTGTGGCTGAGGCCCACCCCCGCTCAGATCCTCCATCGAAGGCCCCTGTCCCCACCGCGGGAGAGGGGCCTTCGGCCTGCTCGCGGACGCGGCGCGGCAGCGGACCACCGGACGGGAACCCGGGACCGCCGGACGGGAACCGGGAGCGCCGGACGGGAAGCGGGCAGCGCCCGTCGGGAAGCGGGGGCCCGTCAGGGCCGGACGGCGGCCAGCAGGCCGTCCCCCACGGGCAGCAGTGCGGGTATCAGGTCGGGGTGCTCGCGCACCTGCCGCATCAGCTCCCGCACCGCCGCCGAACGGACCCCCAGCGCGCCCTCGAAGCAGACCGTTCCACCAGGTCGGAGTAGGCGCAACGATTCAGCAAGGTAGCCAGTGGTCTCGGCCGGATCGCCGTCGCAGAAGACGAGGTCGTACTGCCCGTCGGCCAGCCGCGGCAGCACCTCCAGGGCGGGCCCCGGAATCAGCCGGGCGCGGCTCGGCGCGAAGCCGGCCGCGGCGTAGGCCTCGCGGGCCTGCCGCTGCAGGCCCGGCTGGACGTCGACGGTGGTGAGGATGCCGTCCGGTCGCATCCCGCGCAGCAGGCAGATGCCCGACACGCCCGCGCCCGTTCCGATTTCCGCGACCGCCCGCGCCCCGGTCGCCGCGGCCAGCAGCCGCAGCGCGGCCCCGCTGCCGGGAGAGACCGGGCGGACCGACGAGAGCAGGGACAACTCGCGGGCGCGCTGGAGTACCGGGTCCTCGACGGCGTAGGCGTCGGCGAGGGCCGGGTCTGTTTGCCCGTAGCCGCTGATGCCTTCCTCCCGCGCTGCGCCGAGTTGTGTGCCGATCCACCGATCCGTGCTGACCAGTGTCGATTTCTGGCCACAGGTTAGTGGAGAGAGACGGAACCGGGATCAAGGCCCGGCCGTTGGAACGGGATGAGGGCCGGGTTCACACCCGGTCGTCGGCCCTCCCGGCGTCCCGGGTGTGTACGGAGCGCCGCAGGTGGGTCGTATGGTGATTGGCTTTTATCCGGTGCTAACGGGTGGTGCGGATATGGTGGTGGCCCTGCTAGGCAGAAGAGCCGATAGAGGAGGTGTGGCTGAGGGGGGTGCCCGTTCGCGCAGTCTTCGCGGCCCCGCACCGGCCCGTACGCCGAAGCCCGTGATGAGTGAGTCGCAGCCCGAGAACGCGCCCGTCGACGCGACGGAGTCGAACGGTCTCCCTGTCGCCCTGGAGGGCGTCGCCGAGGGACAGACCGCATCCTTCGACGAGCAGAGCGCCGCGACCTGGACCCCGCCCAGCTGGGAGGAGATCGTCCAGACGCACTCCGCCCGGGTGTACCGCCTGGCCTACCGCCTGACCGGCAACCAGCACGACGCCGAGGACCTCACCCAGGAGGTCTTCGTCCGGGTCTTCCGCTCGCTGTCCACGTACACGCCGGGCACCTTCGAGGGCTGGCTGCACCGGATCACGACCAACCTCTTCCTCGACATGGTCCGCCGCAAGCAGCGGATCCGCTTCGACGCGCTGGCCGAGGACGCCGCCGAGCGACTGCCCAGCCGTGAGCCGTCGCCGGCGCAGCAGTTCCACGACACCCACTTCGACGCCGACGTGCAGCACGCGCTCGACACGCTCGCGCCGGAGTTCCGGGCCGCCGTGGTGCTCTGCGACATCGAGGGCCTGTCCTACGAGGAGATCGCCGCGACGCTCGGCGTGAAGCTCGGCACCGTCCGCAGCCGCATCCACCGCGGCCGCGCGCACCTGCGCGCCGCCCTGCAGCACCGCGCCCCCGGCGCGGGCGGGGGCCGTGAGCGCCGTGCCGGTGTGGACGTCGAGGCCGAGGCCCAGTTGCTCGCCGCCGACGCCCTCGATCGGGGGCGGTCCTCGTGAGCGAGCAGCCCCGCCGAGTACCGCGGTCGGAGGTCGGCGAGCTGCGGGTGACCCAGGTCTCCGTCGCCGTCACGACCCCGCCGCCGCAGGAGCACCACCTCGGCGACCGGCTCGCCGCCTTCGTCGACGGCGAGCTCGACCACGGCGCGCGCGAGCGCGTCCAGGCCCACCTGGCGACCTGTTCCGACTGCCTGGCCGAGGCCGAGGAGGAGCGCCATGTGAAGGCGCGTCTGCGCGAGGTGCTGTCGCCGGAGCCCAGCAACGTCTTCCTGAACCGCCTGATGGCCATCTCCGCCGACGACGACGGCGACGGGCGCCCGCCCCAGGGCACGCCCTCGCGGGTCCGCTCCCTCTTCGGTGGTTCCGGCGCCCAGGGCCCGGGGCCGGGCTTCGGTATGGCCGGCGGCCTCGGCAACGGTGGTCTGCGCGGCAGCAGCTTCGGCAACGGGGCGCTCGGAGCGGACCGCCCGGTGCCCGGCGTCGACCCGCGGGCCCGGCGCGAGCGCGGCCGTGAGCCGCGCGGGGAGCGCCCGATAGCGGCCCGCCTGCGCACCGGAACGGACCCGTCGGGTTCGCTGATGTCCACCTCCGGCCAGGGCTCGGCCCGGGCCGAGCGTGCGGAGCGGACGGCCGTCGTCGGGGTCGCGCCGAGCGCTCCCGTCGCACCGCGCGGCAGGCGGCTGGTCTTCGCCGCGGCAGGCGCGTTCTCGGTCGCCGCAGTCACCCTGAGCAGCGCGCTCACCGGTGTCACGGCGACGTCGGAGGCGCCCCACGACATCGCCCCGCTGTCGGGTTCGAACAACTACGCGCCGGCCGCCAACTACGCCCCGTCCGACGGACAGCTCGCCTACAACGCCGCGCGTGTCGACGACGCCCGTGAGCAGCCCGCCGCCAACCAGCACGCGGCGCTCGCCCACCCTGGCACGCCACCGAACCTCTACCCGGCGGCCCAGCTGCGCTAGTCGGCGCGCTCGCCCGCCTCAGCCGGCCCCTCACTCGTTCCGATGACGGCCCGTACCGCGCTGCTCGCGGTGCGGGCCGACGCCTTCCGCGGCGACGTCGCAGGCCCGGGGCCAGGTGCGGCGGGCGCGTCGGTCTGTCGGTGAACTGTTCAGTCACCTGTTCGTTAACTGGGAACATTCACGTGGCCGTAGCCTCGATCGCCCCCGACCTGTTTCAATGCCAGGGCAGCAGGCGTGGAGGAGCGGTTCGGCATGGCAGCGGAACACCAGGTGGAGGAGCCGCAGGCGCCGCAGCGTGCCCGACGGCCCGCGCCCGCGTGGTGGAGCCACCCGGGCGGCTCGGCCGCGCAGCGCGGCGCGATCTTCGGCACCGCCGTGAGCGCGGAGGTCGGCATGTCCGACGGCGGTCGCGACGACGACCGGCCGGTCGGCGACCGGGTCCCGGCCCAGCGCGCCAACGACGGACCGTGGGGCGGCGACGAACCGGGGGGCCGTCGGTCGGGTCGGGCCGTGCCCGCGCTCACCTCGCCCAAGGGACTGCTGATCATCGCCTTCGTCGTGGTCTTCGCCAGTCTCATCGGCGGTGGCCTCGGGGTCGGCGTCGAGGGCGCGGCCGAGGGCGGCCGACTCACCCTGCACCAGGCGTCGAGCTCCGCCTCCAAGGACTCCAGCCGCACCGCCGCCGTGCTCGGCTCCGTGCTGCCGGGCGTGGTCTACCTGCAGGTCGACGCCGGTGGCCAGCGCACCACGGGCACCGGCGTCCTGCTGGACGCGAACGGCCACATCCTCACCAACAACCACGTGGTCGCACCGCAGGGCGCCCCCGGCACGATCACCGTCACCTTCAGCACCGGTCAGCACCACCCGGCCACCATCGTCGGCCGTGACGTCGGCAGTGACCTCGCGGTGCTGCGGGTCGCCGGCGTCTCCGGGCTCAACCCGGCCACCTTCGGCGACTCCGACAACGTCCAGGTCGGCGAGCCGGTGATGGCGATCGGCGCGCCCTACGGCCTGCGCGGCACGGTGACCTCGGGCATCGTCAGCGCCGTCGACCGCCCGATCGTGTCCGGCAGCCTCGACTCGCCCGCCGGCCACTCCTACCTCGACGCGCTGCAGACCGACGCGCCGATCAACCCCGGCAACTCGGGCGGTCCGCTGCTCGACGCCAGCGGCACCGTGATCGGGATCAACACGGTGATCCGCTCCTCCGACCCGGACAGCTCCGACCCCTACGGGAGCGACAGCACCAGCGGCAGCATCGGCCTCGGCTTCGCCATCCCGATCGACCAGGCCACCGCGGTCGCCGCGCAGCTGATCGGCGGGGGCCGGGCCACGCCGCCCGCCATCGGGGTGACCCTGGACCGCGGGTTCGACGGCGGGGCCAAGATCACCGATGTGCACGCGGCAGGCTCGAAGCTGCAGGTCGGCGACGTGGTCACGGCGGCCGACGGGGTCGCCGTCACCGATGCCGATGACCTGATCGCACTGATCCGCGGCCGCAGGGCGAACGGCACGACCCAGCTCACGGTGCTGCGGAACGGCGCAAGCCTGAAGATCGAGGCGAAGCTCACCTCCGCGCCCACCGATGCGACGTCCACCAAGGCCTGAGCGGACAGGCCTGAGCGGAGAGGGAGCGGCTGGACCCCGGCCGGACCGCCAGAAGGCGGATCCGTTCCCCTTTTCACACCGCTGGTTCACCGGTCACCGGGTACGACTGGCCCTCCGGGCGATTACGCTGGAGCAGTCCACACGTCAGCAGGGGAGCCCACCGCATGTTCTTCGACATAAGCCCACTCGAGATGGTGGTGCTCGTCGTCCTCGCCGTGGTCATCTTCGGCCCTGACAAGCTCCCCAAGCTGGTCCAGGACGCGATGGGCATCATCCGCAAGATCCGCGAGTTCTCCGACAGCGCCAAGGAGGACATCCGCAAGGAGCTGGGCCCGGAGTACCAGGACTTCGAGTTCCAGGACCTCAACCCGAAGACCTTCGTGCGCAAGCAGATGCAGCGGCACGGGGACGAGTTCGGGCTGAACGAGATCCAGGAGCTGAAGAACGGCTTCACCCGCGACGCGACCGACGCCGCCACCGCGGTGAAGTCGGTCCGCAGCGACCCGCTGGGCAAGGTCGCGCCGGAGGGCACGGCCGCGTCCGCCGCGTCCGCCTCCGCGCCGTCCGGCCCGTCCGGCGCGGCCGCTCCCGCCCCCTCCGACGAGCGGCCTCCGTACGACCTCGAGGCCACCTGACGGCGGCTCACGCGCGCGTTATCCCGTCCCTACACGGTCGTCCCCGCCCGCCCCGGTAATCTTCTGCCGGGGCGGACCAAGGAGGAGGCCGGTATGGACACCACGAGCGAGACCGTGGCGGAGCAGGAGCAGCAGCCGCACGCGGAGGCGAAGTCTGCCGGACCCGGCTTCTCGGGGGTGGACTTCCCCTGGTACGGCCTGGACGACGCCTGGACGGGCCGCCGTTGGTACGGCACGACGGGCACGTCGCCGGACGGCCGAACCGTCGACTACGGCTCCCTGGGACACGGCGACGAGCCCGTGCGGTCCTACCTCGCCCAGGACCCCGCCGAGGGCAAGCGCTTCGCCGTCGTGGTGACGGTGGCCCGACGCGAGGCCCGCCGCCTCGAGAACGGCACCGGCATGCTGGAGGCGACCTCGGTCTCCTCGGCCGCGTGGCTGGCCGGCTCCGGCCTGCTCGCCGCGACCGAGCACGCGCCCATGGAGCGCTCGCTGCGCCAGGACTGGCTCGACCAGCAGACGGCCCTCGCCTGGGACCTCGCCGACGACCTCGAGAGCCCCGCCTGGTCCTCCCTCACCCTCCCGGTCGACGGCACCCCGCAGCCGTTCCGCTACCGCGAGTCCGAATACGGCTGGGTCCTCGCCGGCGACGCCGAAGGCGCCCACATCGGCGCCTACGGTCGCGGCGTGAGCGCGTACGGCCTGGGCTTCACCGTGATCACGGACTTCGCCACCTACGGCGGATAGCCACCCCGAGGACCAGCCGCTTCGGCCGACCGGTGACGGACCACTCGGCCGGATTCCCTCCCCGTGTCAGGCATCGAGCCGGCTACAGCTCAACCACCGAAAGCGGGAACTCCCATTCGGGCAGCCACTGGACGCTTTGCTTCGGCGAAAGGGTGTGGGAAACCCGCTGCGGCAAGCTGAGGTCTGTCTCGTGCCACTCGACCCATTGGCGGCACCAGGTGGCAACCCGCCAGCCTCCGCAGCGCTGCACCAGGAAGAGCTGGTCCGCATCCACGGTGTTCCCCCAGATCAGCATGCCTCCCGGGGGCGGCAGCAACGGGTCCGGGATCCGCTTGTTGAGTGTGATCACATCCGCGAAGTCGTGGTGCGCGTCCAGGAATGCCCCGGGGCGTGGATCGCGAGCCTGCCGCGCCGCAATCCGTTCAAGGCCGCCGGGCTCAAGCGCTGGGAAATCGACAACGTGGCCCGCGTCAGCTTCGGCAAGGTCGCCGAGGGGAGACCGGCCAAAGCCCCACCAACGACCTGGCGTACGATTCCCGCCTCCGCGTTGCAAGGCCGAGGGGGTGCGCTTTGATCAAGGATGACCAGGGTGTGCCTGTCGACGTGGCGTTGCGCAGGTCCCGCACTCGCGGGGTCGTCCACGTCGGTTGCCTGCTTGCCCTGGAGTTCGGCCTGGCCCTGATAGTGAGACCTGACCCAGACCCGCCCGTGATGCTCCTGGTCTTGTCGATCGTCGCAGGGATCTTCACCGCAGGCTTTCCCGCACGGAACAAGGCCAAGGGGCCTGCGCGAGCCCACGGCCCTAACCGGATGCTGCTCACCGCCCGCACCTCGGCCGGCGAACGAACGCTTGACCTGAGGCAGATCAGCCGGGTCAGCAGCTTCCAGATCCCCAACAAGGGCACCGCCGCGACGGAAGTCCTGACAGTGAAGGACAGCCGAGGCATACGCCTAGGTCTGACCAGCCCGGACGAGTTCGCCATGGTCCGGAAGGCAGTGAAGAGCCAGGCCAGGAAGCCGGAACTCCCTTCGCCAAAGATCACCCGCCGAGCCCGACGCCTCCTAGACGCCGGAGAGCTGCCCTGGTGGTGGGGCACCTTGAGCACCCTTGGGACTCTTGTCTATGCCGTGAGTTTGGGGCTGATCTTCTTCGTGGTCGCTCTCGGGGTCGCCGAGACCTGAGCCCACCCCGGGCCGCCTGTGGGCCGTACGAGGTGAACCACGGGCACTCAAGAACGACAAACGCCGACCACGTCCCCGCAGCTCAGGGGAGTGATCGGCGTTTGCGTCGCAGGTCGGCGGACCGGCGGGTCAGAACTTGTTCTTCGGCGTGAGCCCCAGTGACAGGCCCGAGAGGCCGCGCTGGCGGCCGGCGAGCTTGGAGGCGATGGCGCGGAGCGCGGAGCCGGCGGGGGAGTCGGGGTCGGAGAGGACGACGGGCTTGCCCTCGTCGCCGCCCTGGCGGAGGCGGACGTCGATGGGGATGTGGCCGAGGACCGGGACCTTCGCGCCGGTGGCGCGGGTGAGGGCGTCGGCGACCGTCTGGCCGCCGCCGGTGCCGAAGACGTCGACCATCTCGCCGCAGTGCGGGCACGGCATGCCGGACATGTTCTCGATGACGCCGACGATCGTCTGGTGCGTCTGCAGCGCGATGGTGCCGGCGCGCTCGGCGACCTCCGCAGCGGCCTGCTGCGGGGTGGTGACCAGCAGGATCTCCGCGTTCGGGACCAGCTGGGCGACCGAGATCGCGATGTCGCCGGTGCCCGGCGGCAGGTCGAGCAGCAGGATGTCGAGGTCGCCCCAGTACACGTCGGCGAGGAACTGCTGCAGCGCGCGGTGCAGCATCGGGCCGCGCCAGACGACGGGTGCGTTGCCGGGGGTGAACATGCCGATCGAGATGACCTTCACGCCGTTCGCCGACGGCGGCATGATCATGTTCTCGACCTGGGTGGGCCGGCCCTCGGCGCCCAGCATGCGCGGGACGCTGTGGCCGTAGATGTCGGCGTCGACGACGGCGACCTTCAGGCCCTGGTCGGCGAGGGCGGCGGCGAGGTTGACCGTCACCGAAGACTTGCCGACGCCGCCCTTGCCGGACGCGACCGCGTACACGCGGGTCAGCGAACCGGGCTTGGCGAAGGGGATCTCCTTCTCGGCCTGGCCGCCGCGCAGCGTGTTCTGCAGCTCCTTGCGCTGCTCGGCGCTCATCACGTCCAGCTCGACCTCGACCGAGGAGATGCCGGGGACGGCGCTGACCGCGTCGCGGACGCGGGTGGTGATGGTGTCGCGCATCGGGCAGCCGGACACCGTCAGCCAGACGGCCACCGACGCCCGGCCCGCGGCGTCGACCGCCACCGATTTCACCATGCCGAGCTCGGTGATGGGCCGGTTGATCTCCGGGTCCTGCACCTTCGCCAGCGCGGCGCGCACGGACTCCTCGATGGGGGTCGCCTCAGTGTCGGTTGCCATAACGGAATGGTACGGCGGCCGGGGAGGCGCGCTGACCCGGCAGTAGCGTGCGGCAGGTCACATCAGGTCGGAGGCCGCGATCCGCGGGTCGTCGGGCCGGTGCCCGTCGCCGTCGCGGGAGTCCAGCTCCTTGAGCAGCTGTTGCAGCTCGCTGCGCAGGAAGTCGCGGGTGGCCACCTCGCCGAGGCCCTGCCGCAGGGCGGCCACCTCACGGGTGAGGAACTCCGTGTCCGCGACGGTGCGGCTGGCGCGGGCGCGGTCCTGCTCCATGTTGACCCGGTCGCGGTCGTCCTGCCGGTTCTGCGCCAGCAGGATCAGCGGCGCGGCGTAGGAGGCCTGCAGCGACAGGGCCAGGGTCAGGAAGATGAACGGGTACGTGTCGAAGCGCAGTCCCGAAGGCGCCAACACGTTCCATGCGACCCAGAGCAGGATGGCCATGGTCATCCAGACCAGGAACCGCCCGGTGCCCATGAACCTGGCGATGCGTTCCGACAGGCGCCCGAACGCGTCCGGGTCCGGCTGCGGCAGGGCCAGCCGGGAGGGGCGTTGCGGCTGGTCGAGCCGCAGGCGCTTCTGGCTCGGCTTCGGCTCGTGCTTGGGCTCGTGCTTCGGGTCGGGCCGGAACTCGTGCCTCTCCCGCTTGAGCTCGCGCAACAGTTCGCGCTTGAGGTCGCGCCTCGGTTCGCGCCGCGGTTCGCGCTTCGGCTTCTGCTCAGACGTGGGACCCATCGGAGGTCACCTCCTCGCCGTGTTCGATGCGGGGCGTGCCGCCGTGAAGCGCGGCTTCGCGCCAGTCCTCGGGCAGCAGGTGGTCGAGGACGTCGTCGACGGTGACGGCGCCCAGCAGATTGCCCGTCGAGTCGACCACCGGTGCGGCGACCATGTTGTACGTCGCCAGGAAGCTGGTGACGCTGGGCAGTTCGGTCGCGGGCGTGAGCGGATCGAGATCGCGGTCGACGAGGGAGCCGACCAGTGTGTACGGCGGTTCGCGCAGCAGCCGTTGGAAGTGGACCAGGCCGAGGTACTTGCCGGTCGGCGTCTCCAGCGGCGGACGGCAGACGTAGACGACGGAGGCCTGGGCGGGCTTCAGGTCCTCGTTGCGGATCAGCGCGAGCGCCTCGGCCACCGTGCCGTCCGGGGGCAGCACGATGGGCTCGGTCGTCATCAGACCGCCGGCCGTGTGCTCCGCGTAGGTGAGCAGGCGGCGCAGCGGGGCCGCCTCGTCCGGCTCCATCAGCTGGAGCAACTGCTCCGCCTCCTCGTCCGGCAGCTCGGAGAGCAGGTCGGCCGCGTCGTCCGGGTCCATCGCCTCCAGCACGTCGGCGGCGCGCTCCTGGTGCAGCCCGGCCAGGATCGCCACCTGGTCGTCCTCCGGCAGCTCCTCCATGACGTCGGCCAGACGCTCGTCGTCGAGGGCGGCGGCGACCTCGCCGCGGCGCTTGGGGGAGAGGTGGTGCAGCACGTTGGCCAGGTCGGCGGGGCGGAGTCGGTCGAAGGTGGCGAGCAGGTTGGCCGCGCCCTGGTCCTCCTCGCGCAGGGCGAAGCCGGTGACCGCCGACCACTCGACCGTCATCGCCTCGCCCTTGCGGCGCAGCCGGCCGCCCCGGCCCTTCTCGACGAAGACCTTGTCGATCTCCCAGTCGCGCCCCTTGGTGCGCACCATCGCGACGTCGAGCACGGTGACGGTCTCGCCCTCCTCCCCGTAGGGGCCGGTCTCGCGGAGGGTGACCCGGCGGTCGAGCAGCTCCGCCAGGCAGAGCGTCTCGGTGGAACGCTGCTCGAAGCGGCGCATGTTGATCACGCCAGTCATGATCACCTGCCCGGACTCCACGCTGGTGACCCGGTTCATGGGCAGGAAGACCCGTCGCTTTCCCGGCACCTCGACCACGAACCCGAGCACCCGCGGTGGACGTCCGCCGAGCCGCAGGGTCACGACCAGATCCCGGACGCGCCCGACGGAGTCGGCGTTCGGGTCGAAGACCGCCACCCCCGCCAGATGCGAGACGAAGACCCGTGAGGCGCCTGCGCTCACGCTCACGCGATACCTCCCTGACGCTGCTGACTCAGACCCTGAACCTGACCCTGGCCCGGTGCGACCGAGTCGCTGCCGATGGCCAGGCTACCTGCTATGAGAGGTGTGTCCCTTTTGTGCACCCTGCGATTGCGCCCTGTGGGTCCCAGGCCTCGCGGGGCCCAGAGCCGGGACCTGGCTCGGGGGCAGGGCGACGGCGTGAGCTGTCGGCCCCCCGCACGGTCGACCAGCCCGACTGAAGACAGAGCAGGCCGCTCGCCAGGGCAGGCCAGACGCCAGGGCGAACCAGGCGGCAGGGCGGGCCCGACGGCGGGCGGGGCGCCGGTGCGGTGATGCGGCGGTCAGGGCCGGCTGCGACGTCTGCGGCCGAGGACCAGCTTCGGAAGCGCGGCCGGGATCGCCCGACGGGTCGTCGCGGGCGTCGGCACCGGGGCCGCCGCATGCGCGGCGTCCGGCATCGCGCCAGGGTGCTCGACGCTGGTTCCGTGCGGTACAAGTCGCAGCACGCGGCTGTCTTCAGCCCAGCGTTCGTCGACGCCGCCGTGGTCCAGGGCGTTGAGCCGCTTGCCCTTCAGCTCGTCGACCGCCGCTCGCCACGCCTCCGACCGGGGGGCCAGCAGTTCCGTCCGTGCCCAGAAGGCGACCAGGCGGCCCCACTTGTCCCGGCTCCGCAGGGTGACGACGACGTCCATGCCCTCGCCGAGCCCCTCCAGCGGCTGTTCGCCCCCGTCGCCGACGACCACGACCGCGTCGTCCACCCAGGCGTGCCACAGGGCCCGGTCCCGGCCGCCGTCACGCCGTACCCACAGCAGGCCGGACTTCTTCGCGGCCTCCTCGATCAGCGCGCGGTCCAGCAGCTCGGCGCTCGGCTCAGCAGTCATGCCCACAGGGTATTGGTTCTCCTGTCGCCGTTCGGCTGGTGTCCGCCTTCCGTCGTCTGCCCTCCGTCGTCAGCCTTCGGCCGGCGCTGTCCAGGGCGTGGAACCCCGTAGAGGCGGAGGGTGTCAGTCACCTACCATCGAAACGCCCCTTACCGACCGTCGGCCAGTCAGCCCGTCGGTCCCCGCGTGGTCGTGCCGAGGAGTCGCCCGTGTCCAGCACCGCCGAGAGCGCCCCCTCGTCGGCGGCCGCTTCGCCGCAGCCGGGTGAGCCGGGCGGGGCACCGGCTCCGGGCGTGCACCCGGACCTGTCGGCGGTGCCGCGCATCGACTTCCTGCTTCTCGCGCTCGCCGTCGGGGGAGTGGCCCTGTCCGCGCCGCTGATCAGTGCCATCGCCGCGCCGGCCGTCGCCATCGCGTTCTGGCGCAACTGCATCGCCACCGGCGTCCTCGCGCCGATCGCGCTGCTCCGCCACCGCGGTGAGCTCCGCGCGATGACCAAGCGCACCGTCCGGCTCTCGCTGGCGGCGGGCGCGTTCCTCGCGCTGCACTTCGCCATGTGGCTGCCGAGCCTGCGGCTGACCTCCGTCGCGACCTCGACCGCGCTCTGCACGGCCACGCCGCTGTGGACCACGCTCTACCTGCGCCTGCGCGGACACCGCCCGCCGCGCGTGGTCTGGGTGGGCATCGGGCTCGCGTTCGCGGGCGTGGTGCTGCTGACCGGCTTCGACCTGACCATGTCCTCCCGCGCGGTTCTGGGCGATCTGCTCGCCCTCGGCGCCGGCATGGCCGCGTCCGGGTACTTCCTGCTCGGCAGCGAGGTACGGCGGACCGTCAGCACGACCGCCTACACCTTCGTCTGCTACGCGACCACGGGCCTGCTGCTGCTCGTCGCATGCCTGCTGTCCGGGCAGACGCTCACCGGCTACAGCCCCACCGCCTGGGGGCAGATCGCGTTGCTCACCGCGTCGGCGCAGTTCCTCGGGCACTCGCTCAGCAACCGCGTGGTGCGCACGCTCGGCCCGTCCTTCGTCTCCACCGCGATCCTGCTGGAGACGCCGGGGGCCGCGCTGATCGCCGCCGTCTGGCTCGGCCAGCTGCCTCCTGTGGCGGTCTATCCGGCCGTGGCGATGATCCTGGCGGGCCTGCTGCTGATCATCAGGGCCGGGCAGCGCTCCTGAACCGACCGGCTGGTGACGACGTAGGCTCTGCCTATGCCGCACGCCGCCGACTCACCGCACCCGTCCGACTCGCCCGACGCATCCGTGCCGGACGCCGTCCTGGCCGCTGTCGAGGCGCGCCTCATCAGCACCTTCGGTGAACCGGACGGTCGCGCCGCGATCACCTTCCTCGGCACCGACCGGATCGAGGTGCTGCGCTTCCCGCAGCCCGAGGGCCTGTACCGCTACGCCACTCTCGGCATGTCCGTCGCGCCGATGACCGACCCGACTGCGCTGGTCGCCGACCCGATCGCCGGCCCGCGCGCCGAGCTGGTGGTCACCGTCCGCGGCGGCCAGGACGGGCTGCTGCGCCCGCTGGCCACCCTCGCGGCCGCACCGCAGGTGGAGGGGCTGGTCGTGGCGCCTGGCGCGTCGCTGGACCTGGGCGATCCGCTCTGGCCCGGCGCGCCGTTCACGTCCTTCCTGGTCGCCGAACCGGGCGGCCTGGTCGAGGACTTGGAGCTCCCCGAGCCGGCCGAGCCGGTCCGCTTCCTGCCGCTGCTGCCGATGACCCCGAACGAGGCCGCCCACAAGCGCGTGCACGGCGCAGCCGAACTCCAGGAGCGCTGGCTGCGCCACGGCACGGACCTGCGCGACCAACAGCGCAAGTCCGTGCCGCTCGCCGACGCGTGACGCCGGTTCAGAACTGGGGCTGGCCCGTCGGGGCACCGCCCTGCGCGGGGATCTGCGCCTGCGGCAGTGCGGAGAGGAGCTGGTCGAGCTCGTCACGCCAGTAGCGGTGGATGTTCAGGCGGGTCGGCTTGGCGCCCGGGGTCATCTCGACGTACATCGAGCTCCACACCGTCGCCCGGTTGATCCGGCTGACCGGGAACGCCTGACGCGGGAAGGCCGCGACGACCTCGCCGGGACGGTTGGTCCACCGGCTCGCGGAGTTCACCACGATCGAGGTGTTGGTGAGCGTCAGGAAGTAGAACCGGCGCGTGAACGCGACGATCATGCCGACCAGCGGGATCTCATCGAAGATCGCGTTCAGCCACGGGCTCGGCCCGGTCTCCACGTGCACGCACGCCATGAAGGTCTCCCCGGGCGGAGCGACCTGCGAGAGCTTCTCGATGACCTGCTGCTTCTGCTTTGCACGGCGAATCGCCACGTACCCACCCCGAGAGAAGAAAAAGAGGGACGGGCGCGTATCCCCGGCGCCCGTCGAGAGACGCCAGAGGCTAGCAGGTTTTCCAGCCATCCGGTCGAGGGGATTTCGGACAGGTTCCAGAGCCTGACCGCGGGTCCCTGCGGGGTGAGGGAGAGGGGCCGGCTCGTGGCTCAGCCGGTGATCGGCTTCGCGCCGGTCGCGAGGCCCACGAGCGCCTCGTAGACGGCCGGGTCCGTGGTGTTCGCGCCGAGACTGACGGTCTTTCGGCTGCCGTGGTAGTCCGAGGAGCCCGTGGCCAGCAGGCCCAACTCGGCCGCGAGTCCGCGCAGACGGACACGCGTCTCCTCGTCGTGGTCCATGTGGTCGATCTCCAGCCCTGCCAGGCCCGCCGCGGCCAGGTCGGCGATCGTCGCCTCGGAGACCGTGCGCCCCCGCTTGGACGCCCCGGGGTGCGCGAACACCGCCACCCCGCCCGCCCCGCGCACCAGGGCGATGGCCTCGGCCGGATCGGTCTCCCGCTTGGGCACGTCCGCGCGCCCGCCGTTGGCGAGCCAGTCCTTGGTGAAGGCCGCGTCGACGTCCGCCACGACGCCCGCCTCGACCAGCGCCGAGGCGATGTGCGGCCGTCCCACCGCCCCTCGGCCCGCGATCCGCTCGACCTGCTCCCAGGCGATCGGCGCGCCGAGCGCACGGCACCGCTCGACGATGGCCTGCGCCCGCCGTACGCGGTCCGTCCGCACCAGCTCGCGCTCCCGCGCGAACGCCGGCTCCTCCGGGTCGAACAGGTAGGCCAGCATGTGCATCGAGATGCCCTCGACCCGGCAGGACAGCTCGGCGCCCGGCACCAGCGTCAACGTCGTCCCAGGCAGCGCGTCCGCGGCCTCGGCCCAGCCCGTGGTGGTGTCGTGGTCGGTCAGCGCCACGACGTCCAGGCCCGCGGCGACCGCGTTCCGCACGAGCTCGGCAGGGGAGTCGGTCCCGTCGGAGGCGTTGCTGTGTGCGTGGAGATCGATGCGCATGCCGTCCAGGGTAGGGGAGCGCCGCAACCCTCCGGCGGTCCTGTCCGCAGGCTGTCCGCGGCGCTCGCGCCCGCTACCCGCTCCCGCCCGCAGCCGCTACTTGAGGATCCGGGGGGACAGCGCCCCGCAGGGCAGGAGTTCCAGCTCCGCCCCCGCGTCGCGGAGATCCGTGAGCACGAGCTCGTCGTACATGAGCAGACCGGAGCGCTCCGGCCAGACCACCGCCCAGAGCCACAGGCCGCGGGCCTCGCCGACGAAGACCGCGCGGTCGTCCGGGGCGTCCGGGACGTGCCACAGCGCCGTGGGGCGCCCCGCCGCGAGGACCTTCGCGTGCGGGGCGCGGTTCACCGCGATCGCGTCGCCCGGATCGGGCCCGGGCAGCCCGGCGTAGCGCGCACCGAGCCCCACGCCGAGCTCCTCGGCGATCAGCAGCAGCTCTCCCGGCCCGCCCAGAGGACCGGGGCCGGAGCAGGCGACCGCCGTCGCCCGTGTTCCCGAAACATCGTCACCAGCGTGTGCGATACCCGTGAAGAGCCAGCCCACCGGAAGCGGCCACGGCAGCCAGACCGGCACCTCGGCCCTGGCCACGGCGACGCCCAGCGCCTCGACGCTGGGCGGGACGATCGGCTGCAGGGGATAGACCGTCCCGTGCCTGTCGCACTGCCACGTGTCGGTGAACAACCCCGGGGCGCGGACTCGGCCCCCGCACCTAGGGCAACTGGGCTCGCCCCTCATAGAGGAACACGGTCCTCTCTCCCGCCCGGTCCGTCAAGGACGATCACCCGCGCGGGGGACGCCACTTTCGTGGGGACGGACCGGGCCGCGGGAGCGGTCAGACAGAGGCGCTCCGGAGCGGTCGTATGTAGACACGGTCGCCCGTCGCCGCGGCGTGCTCGACGATCGACCGGACCGCCTCGGCCTCGGCGATCTCGCTGTCGCCGACCGCCGTTCCGTTCTCGTCCAGGCGGAAGATCTCGAAGCGCATGGACCTCTCCCCTCTGCTGTCTGGTTCCAGTGTGGGCCTCGCCTGCTGCACCGCGGTTAGCGTGCCGTTAAAGCTGCGTATCGCCGCAGGCCATCGTTCTGATGGAAAGTCAGGTGGTGGCGTTGGTCCAGAAGGCGGACAGCGAGACCGCCGTTCCGGCGGGTCGCTCCGCGTTCGGCGAGTGCCCGGCGCCCGGCACGACGATGTGCTCGGCGGAGAGCCGCAGCGCCATCTGCGCCTGCAGCTCCACCGGCCAGGCGTAGTCCGTCTCCCCGGAGAGAACCAGCTTCGGCAGCGCGGTCTTCGCGAGCTCGTCCACCCGGTCCGGCTCGGAGATCAGCTGCCGCGCCATCGCGGCCAGCGCGCCCGGGACGTTCGCCAGCCAGCGCCGGTGCATGAAGTCCGCGATCTCCGGCTCCAGCCGGGCCCGCGCACCGCTCGCCTCGTCCATCTCCTGCATCGCCTGCCAGATCTCCTCCAACGTCATCGCAGGAAGCGCGGCCAGCAGCAGCTTCGCCCGCTCGCTCTCGCCATGCCCGACGGCGGCCGGGCCCGTGCTCAGCAGCGTGAGCGAGGCCCACGGCAACGGCGTTCCCGTCGCCCGCAGCGCGGCGTCCCTTGCGACGTACCCGGCGAAGGAGTGCGCGACCAGGTGCAGCGGCCGCCCGGCCGCGCGCTCGCGCAGCTCCGCGGTGACCGCGAGCAGGTCCAGACTGAACTCCTCCAGCGCGTACGCCTCGACGTCGTCCGGTCCGCCCGTCTCGTACTGCCCCCGCTGGTCGACGGCGACCACCTCGAAGCCGTCCTCGGCCAGGGGCTCAAGCAGCGCGATGAAGTCCTCCTTGCTGCCGGTGAACCCGGGCACGAGCAGCGCGAAAGCCGTCGCCGGCCGCCCCTCGGGCACGGCGTGCAGCGCGGCGAACTCGCCCCGCGCGGTGCGCAGGCGGACGCTCCGCACGCAGGCGGGCAAGGTGAGGAAGGGCGGCGTGCTCATAGGGCGGAACCTCCAGGGTGGTGCGGCATGCGGAGTCGAGCCTAGCCAGGGGAGATGTCCGTGAGGTGTCGTTGCGCGCTCCCGGGGCGTGGCCGATCCACCACATGCGAACGGCGCGGCGGGGACCCCT
>NZ_BBPP01000002.1:0-531 GCF_000787835.1 Streptacidiphilus melanogenes | reverse complement strand
CGTTCGCGGCGTGCGCCTCAGGCGCGGGCGCGTGCCCGCGGCCGCTTCGTCGTCGGCGTGTCCTCAGCCGCCTCCGCAGCGGCCGACGCCGCTGCCGCCTCGGCGAGGCGGACGCTGCGGCGCTTGCGCTTCGGACGCTCCTCCTCGGCGGCGATCGGCGTCGCCTCACCGCGCTGCGTGGGGACCTCCGGCTCGGCGGCCTTCGCAGCGGCGACGCTGACCCGCTCGGCGGCCTTGGCCGTCGCGTCGGTCACGGCCGACGTGGCCCGGCGGCGCTTGCGCGGCGCAGGGAGCGTCGGGGCCTCGACCGGCGCCGGAGCCTCCTCCTCGACCTTGGGCGCGACCAGACCGGCGGCCTTCGCGGTCGCGTCGGTCACGGCCGACGTGGCCCGGCGACGCTTGCGGGGCGCGATGGCAGGCGCGGCCGCCGCCGGTGCGACCGGTGCGACGGCAGCGACCGGCTCGGCGGCCTTGGCGACGACGGCCTCGACCACGACCGGCTCGGCGACGAGCGCCTTGGCGGCGAGAGGC
>NZ_BBPP01000003.1:372687-395442 GCF_000787835.1 Streptacidiphilus melanogenes | reverse complement strand
GCGGGTCCAGGGCCACTCCGGTTTCCGTGCCCGCGCGACGGGCGGCACGATCCATCAGAACGGGACAGATCCAGCGATGAGCACCGACGAGGACCCAAGCGACGACCTCAAGGTCACACCACCCAAGACCTGGGCGACCGGCGTCCCGGCAGTGACCCACGCGCTCGAGTACTCGCTGTCGCAGACGTCGCCGCGCAGGACCGCCCTGACCCTGCTGAACATCAATCAGGTGAAGGGCTTCGACTGTCCGGGCTGCGCCTGGCCGGAACCGAAGCCGGGACAGCGGCACCTCAACGAGTACTGCGAAAACGGCGCCAAGCACATCAACGACGAGGCCACCTCGCGGCGGATCACCGCCGACTTCTTCCGCGAGCACTCGATCGAGGACCTGGACGACAAGTCGGACTACTGGCTCAACCAGCAAGGACGCCTCACCGAGCCGATGGTCAAGCGCCCGGGCGCGACCCACTACGAGCCGATCGGCTGGGACGAGGCCCTCAGCCTGCTCGCCAACGAACTGCGGGCGCTGGACTCCCCTGACGAAGCCCTGTTCTACGTCTCGGGCCGACTCAACAACGAGGCCGCCTTCCTCCTGCAGCTGTTCGCACGCGCTTACGGCACCAACAACCTCCCGGACTGCTCCAACCTGTGCCACGAATCCAGCGGTCGGGGACTCGGCCAGAGCCTGGGCATCGGCAAGGGCAGCGTCTCCCTCGACGACATCCACCACAGCGACCTGATCTTCGTCGTCGGCCAGAACCCGGGCACCAACCACCCCCGGATGCTCTCCTCCCTGGAGGAGACCAAGCGCAACGGCGGCCAGATCGTCGCCGTCAACACCCTGCCCGAAGCCGGCCTGATGCGCTTCAAGCACCCGCAGAAGGCCCGGGGCGTGATCGGCCGCGGCACGCCGATCGCCGACCAGTTCGTCCACATCCGCGCCGGCGGGGACCTCGCCCTGTTCCAGGCCCTCAACAAGCTGCTGCTGGAGGCCGAGGACGCCGCGCCCGGCACCGTGCTCGACCACGCCTGGATCGACACCCACAGCACCGGCTTCCACGAGTTCGCCGAACACGCCCGCACGATCTCGTGGAGCGACATCCTCACTGCCACCGGGCTGACCCGAGAAGAGATCGAGCAGGTCCACGAGCGGGTTCTCGCCAGCAGGAGCGCCATCGTGTGCTGGGCGATGGGCGTGACCCAGCACAAACACGGCGTGGCCACCATCCGCGAGATCGTCAACTTCCTGATGCTGCGCGGCAACATCGGCAAGCCCGGAGCGGGCGTGTGCCCCGTCCGCGGCCACAGCAACGTCCAGGGTGACCGCACCATGGGCGTCTGGGAGCAGATGCCGCAGTCGTTCCTCGACGCCCTGGGACGCGAGTTCGGCTTCACCGCGCCCGCACACCACGGCTACGACGCGGTGCGGGGCATCCGCGCGATGCTCGACGGCGACGCCAAGGTCTTCCTCGGCGTCGCCGGGAACTTCGTCCGGGCCAGCCCCGACAGCGCCGCAACCGAGCGGGCGATGCGCGGCTGTCGACTGACCGCCCACATATCGACCAAGCTGAACCGCTCCCACACCGTCTGCGGTGAGACCGCGCTGATCCTGCCCACGCTGGGCCGCAGCGACCGGGACGTCCAGGCCGGCGGTGAACAGTTCGTCACCGTCGAGGACTCGATGAGCGACGTGCACGCCTCCCGCGGCAAGCTGCCACCGGCGTCCCCCTGGCTGCTCAGCGAGGTCGCGATCATCGCCCGGCTGGCCCGCAGGACTCTCGGCGCCACGCCGGACATCCCCTGGGAACAGTTCGAGGGCGACTACGGCACCGTCCGGGACCGGATCGCCCGCGTGGTCCCCGGCTTCGACAACTTCAACGAGCGAGTCTCCCGGCCCGGCGGCTTCCACCTGCCGAACCCCGTCAACCACGGCACGTTCCGCACCCCGACCGGAAAGGCCACCTTCACCTGCAACGCCTTCGAGATGCCGCTCGTCCCCGAGGGCCACCTGCTCCTGCAGAGCCTGCGTTCCCACGACCAGTGGAACACCGTCCCCTACTCGCTGAACGACCGGTACCGCGGGGTCCTGGGCGCCCGGCGCGTCGTCATGGTCAACCCCGAGGACCTGGCCGAACTCGGGATCGCCGACCGCGACCAGGTGGACCTGGTGAGCGTGTGGCACGACGGCGTCGAACGCCGTGCGAAGAACTTCACCGTGGTCTCCTACCCCGCCAGCCGCGGCTCCGCCGCGGCCTACTACCCGGAGACCAACGTTCTGGTCCCCCTCGACAGCGTGGCCGACGCCAGCAACTGCCCCACCTCCAAGGGCGTCGTCGTCCGCCTGGAACCCGCGGCAGTCACCGCCTGACGCCGCTCGCCGTCCACAGGCGATCGGGAAGCGGGAAGATCGGGAGCACTCCCGCCCCGGAGGCACGGCTCCGGGCGGCTCTGGCACGCGTTGCGGCACGTGTCGACTTGCCGCTCACACGCGGGCCGGCGCGGCGGACGGATCCGGTCACGCGCAGGCCCTTCGTCGCGACGGACCAGGCGGCCGAGCGGCGCGGCATCCGTGTCGCCGGGCAGGGGTGTGTGCCCCCTGGTGCCGCTGATCGCCCCCTGCGGGGCGCTGCGGGCCGGCGACGCGATGAGCGCCTTCATGCTGTCCCGACGGGCAGGCGCAGCGTGGTTGCGCTCCTACCACGTTCGCGCAGGCCCCTGCCGTTCGGGCAGGGGCCCGCGCAGGCAGAAGCCGGTTCCCGCGCCTACACGAGTGCAGGCGGTGCTGAATGGGTGTCAGGCTTCGGGGATGTCGCGGCCGAAGGTCTCCAGGGTGATGAGGTCGGGTTCGGGGCCGCCGCGGACGCCGGTGTCGAGGGCGTCGAGGGCCGCGAGTTCGGTAGGGGTGAGTTCGAAGTCGAAGACGTCGAAGTTCTCCGCGATCCGCCTGGGGTTCACCGACTTGGGGATGGCCGAGCGCCCCTCCTGCAGGTGCCAGCGGATCATCACCTGAGCCGGGGTCTTGCCGTGCGCGGCGCCGATCGCGGCAATCGTCGGGTCATCGAAGGTGCTGGTTCCGGCGCCGCGGTAACTGGTGATGCCGCCGATCGGGGACCACGCCTGGGTGAGGATGCCGCGGCCGGCGTCGGCGGTCTGGACCGTGGGCTGGGTGAAGAACGGGTGCACCTCGACCTGGTTCACCGCAGGGACGATGCCGGTCTGCTTGAGCAGGGTGTCGAGGTGGTCGGGCATGAAGTTGCTGACGCCGATCGCGCGGACGCGTCCGTCAGCGAGCAGGGTCTCCAGGGCGCGGTAGGCGTCCTGAGTGAGGTCGAAGCGGCTGGGCAGGGCCTGATGGAGGATGAGCAGGTCGATCTGGTCGACGCCGAGCTTGCCGGCGCTCTTGTCGAAGGCGTGGAGTGTCTGGTCGTAGCCGTAGTCGCTGATCCAGACCTTGGTCTCGATGAAGACTTCGTCACGGGGCAGTCCGGAGTCGCGGATGGCCTCTCCGACGCCACGTTCGTTGGCGTAGGCGGCCGCGGTGTCGATAAGGCGGTATCCGGTCTCCAGGGCGGTGCGGACGGCCTGGGCGGTGACGTCCGGGGGTGTCTGGAAGACGCCGAAGCCGAGGGCGGGCATCGTCACGCCGTTGTTCAACGTCACGTTGGTGGTCATGAGGCTCTCCGGGCGGTTTGCGGTTGCGGTGGGTGGTTCACGGCGTGACGAGCACCTTGAGGGCCCGGCGGTCGGCCATCGCCTGGTAGCCGTCGGGGACGCCCGCGAGGTCGACGGTGCGGTCGAAGACGCGGCCGGGTTGGATGCGGCCCTCCAGGACGTCGGGGAGGATGTCGTCGATGTAGTGGCGGGCCGGGTCGACGCCGCCGGTCAGGGTGATGTTGCGCATGATCATGTCCATCCCGATCGGCCCGTCGGTGTACGAGGGGACGCCGACCCGGCTGACCACACCGCCGTCGCGGACGGCGGCGAAGGACGTGGTCAGGGTCTGCATGGAGCCGACGCATTCCAGAACGGCGTCCGCGCCGCGGCCTGCGGTCAGCTTCCGCACCTGCTCGGCGCCCTCCGCGCCGGTGGCCAGGACGACGTCGGTGGCCCCGAAGTCAACGCCGAGCGTGGTGCGGTCGGTGTGGCGGCCCATCAGGATGACCTGCTCGGCGCCCAGGCGCTTGGCCGCGAGGACCGCGCACAGGCCGACGGCGCCGTCGCCGACGACCGCGACGGTCGTCCCCGGCCGGACGTTCGCGGTGACGGCGGCGTGGTGCCCCGTGCAGAACACGTCGGTGAGGGTCATCAGCGAGGGCAGCAGCGCGGAGTCGGGCGCGACCGGCAGCTTGACCAGGGTGCCGGTGGCTTGGGGGACGCGGACGGCTTCGCCCTGGCCGCCGTCGACGCCGGCGAAACCGTACCGGCCGCCGTGAGGGCAGGAGGTCTGCAGTCCGTGCCGGCACCACCAGCAGGTGTTGTCGGCGTAGGTGAACGGGGAGAGCACGAGGTCGCCGCGCCCCAGGCCGGTGACCTCGCTGCCGGTGTCCTCGACGATGCCGAGGAACTCGTGCCCCATCTGCCGGCCTGCGACAGTGGTGGGCGCGGATCGGTAGGGGTGCAGGTCGCTGCCGCAGATCGCGGCACGCACCACGCGGACGATCGCGTCGGTCGGGTGCTGGATCACGGGGTCGGGCACGGTTTCGACGCGCACGTCCCCGGCGCCGTACATCAGGGTGGCTCGCATGGGATCAAATCTCCTTGAGGTGATCAGTGACGGCATCCGCTCCGGTGCGGGCGGCTGAGGAGGGTCAGCTGCGCGGGGCACGGCGAGGCCGATGGCGCCGGTGGCCGCGAGGAGGACGGCTGCGCCGACCAGGCCCGTGCGCATGCCGGGGGCGAAAGCGGAGCCGGGCAGAACCGGCGAGCCGGACCGGCGCCAGGGCCGGATCGGCTGTTCGAGCGGCGGTGGACATCGGTGCCTCCTGCGGTGAAGCTGCTGGTGAATCGCTCCCCAGACAACACCGCCCATGCCGCCGATTCGACGGTGAAAGGAACCCTGCCAGGGTCCCCCAGGCACGTGCCCGAAACGGGGTCCGGCCGTAGTGTCGAGGCATGGACCGACGCAGCGAGATCCGCGACTTCCTCACCACCCGGCGCGCCCGCGTCACCCCCGAACAGGCCGGCCTGAAGGTCTCCCCGCTCGCCGGTGCCCGCCGTGTCCCCGGGCTGCGCCGAGAAGAAGTCGCCCTGCTCGCCGGCGTCAGCCTCCCCTACTACACCCGGCTGGAGCGGGGCGACGCCTGCGGCGCCACCGACGCCGTCCTGGACGCCATCGCCCGCGCGCTGCTCCTCGACGACGCCGAACGCGCCCACCTCTTCGACCTCGTCCGTACCGCCAACGCCGCAGCCGGCACCGCCGCCCAGGGCCGAGCCACGCGCCACCCCCAGCGCCGCCCGATCCGCCCCGAGCTGTGGAACATGCTGGAGGCCATGAGCGGCGTCCCCGCCTACATCCGCAACGGCCGGCTCGACGTCCTCGCCGGCAACCCCCTGGCCCGCGCACTGTTCGCCCCGGTCTTCAACAGCCCGGCCCGGCCGGTCAACTCCGCCCGCTTCACCTTCCTCGACCCGGCCGCGGCGGCGTTCTACCCCGACTGGGACGCCGTCGCCGACCAGAACGTCGCCACCCTGCGCGCCGAAGTCGGCCGCAACCCCCACGACAAGGCCCTGTCCGACCTGATCGGCGAACTGTCCACCCGCGGCGACACCTTCCGCGAACGCTGGGCCCAGCACGAAGTCCGACGCCACCGCTCCGGCGCCAAACGCCTCAACCACCCCCTCGTCGGGCAGTTGACCTTCACGTACGAGACGATGGAACTCGCCGCCGACGAAGGCCTGTACCTCATCGTCTGCGGCGTCGCCCCCGGCAGCCGCGACGCCGAGACCCTCGACCTCCTCGCCAGCTGGAACGCCACCGCACCGACGACGTCACCGGCCTGACTCGATCATTTCCGAGAGGCGCCGGGCCGTGAGAGCCGGTGCATTCTCAGCTCGGGAGCAGCTTCAGGGTCGTGGCGCGGGCGCTGGGAGCGAATCCCCTGAGCCCACTGATCGCTACGACGTCGGCGGAACCTGTCGGGGCTGCCGGTCCAGGAACTTCCGGGCAGCCTCCTGGCCGCTGGTGAACAGGCGTTGCCGGGTCTGCACATCAAGTTGGAAGTCGGTCGCCGCGATGCCCAGGGTGTCGACGAAGATGGTGCGCTGGTCCACGCCTTCCTCCTGCAGGTGGTAGCGGTTCCAGCCGCTTGTCAGCGTCTCCGCGCAGGTGATGGCGATGCCGAGGGCTGTCTTCACGGGATGGTCCGGCGCCGGACTTGGCTGGCCGGAGAGCTTGATGCCCCAGGTGTCCCAGCGCGGCGGCTTGGCATCCGTCCGGTCGAAGACGGTGATGGGGAAGTTGGAGAGCAGACCCCCGTCCACCCAGGTCGCTGTACCGGTCGCAGTTTCGATCTGGACCGGCCGGAAGTAGAACGGGATGGACATCGACGCCCGTACCGCGTCCACCACCCGCTGCCGGTCGGCTTGCAGACCGTACTGCGGGTAGTCCCACGGCAGGCGAACCAGTGCCCGACGGGACACGTCGCTGGCGTGCACCACCAGCGAATAGCGCTGATAGGAGGCGAGGGAGCTGTCCGGATCGTCCTGATCGGAGATGGCGAGATCGGCGAAGGTGACCACGTTCGCCTTGGCCAGCTCGGCCCCGAGCCAGTCAACGAGGTAACCGCCCGAGTGCGCGCCCTCGTGCAGCAGCGCCTCGACGCCCTGCCCCAGGGCCCCGGTGAGGCGCGCGATGACCGGACCGTCAGCGAACTTGGTGTAGTCGACCGTGTCCATCACCTCGCGCAGCCCGTGCAGGTCCCTGCCGTCCTTCTGATAGGCCGCGATGAGTGACGCGACGATCGCGCCGGCGCTGGTGCCGGCCACACGCGGGAAGTGGTATCCCGCATCGACCAGGGTGAGGACCGCCCCGAGGAGTCCGATGCCCTTCACGCCGCCGCCTTCCAGCACCAGGTCGACGGGCTTCGCTTGATCGGTCATGTCCTCCTTGTCGGTACGAATCAGGTTCCGCTTGAGAACGTCGCTGCCCGACCTGGCCACCCTCCCACCCGTTCGGTGGCTCGTGGGTGGCTCAGCTCGTGGCGCATGGACGACAGCCGCCGCTTCGCTTGGCAGCAGCCGGTCCAGGAGCGGCCCTCGAAGCGGTCCACGCCGAGGGCGGTCTTCAGTTCGCGGTCGTCGTGCTCGATCCGCCGGCGGATCTCGGCCAGTCGCACGAGTTCGTTCGCCGGTGTGGTTCCGGCAGGTCCGACACCCAGTCGTGCGTGGGTGCTCCCTCGCTCGGACGTTCCTGGAGGTGAGTCCGGATGGCCCGGGTGGCGGGTTGGGCGGATCAATCGGGTGAGGCTTCGTCGCCCTGGGCGGAGTGTTCGCGAGTGTCGTCGTAGGTGGTGAATACGCTGCGGAGGCGGGCCTCAAGGGAAGCCTCTCCGAGAAGGGCCCGGAGGCGACGAGAAGGGCAGTCGGGTGGATCTCAGCTCCGCCACGGTGAGCACATCGACCCGGGCGACGCGCAGGACGGTACTGCAGGCGCTGATGGCGGGTGGACTGTCAGCCGGGCTGAGCGCCTGGCCGCCCACTGCTGCCCGGGCGGCGGATTCGGGCGGCGGATGGGCGTCGTTCGCCGACCGGGTGAGGGCCGAGTTCACGGCGATGGGCCTCGTCGGTGCGGCGGTGGCCGTGGTCAGCAGTGACCGCGTCCTGCTCACTCTGCCGCTCGGTGTGCGGGATCTGGGCACCTGTGTGCCGGTCTCGCCGTCGGCACGGTTCCTGGTCGCCTCGACGACAAAGTCGATGACCTCGCTGCTCGTCGCCACCTACGTCGACCAGCACCGGCTGGCGTGGGACCAGCCAGTGGCCGACGCCTGGCCGGGATTCCGCGCGCCCACCGATGAGCTGACGCACACCCTGAGAGTCCGCGATCTGCTGGGCATGGCCACGGGGATCGACGAACCGCCTGCTCTCTCCGGTCTGCACGAGGGCGACCCGACAGCCCCTCAACTGCTCCAGTCCCTCGTCAATCTCCCGGTGAAGGCACCGCCTGACACCACCTTCATCTACAACAACACCGTGTATTCCGCGGGCGGCTACCTGCCGCTGCTTCACTCCGGGGTGTCCGACGACGACCTGACCGGTCGGTTCGCCAACGAGATGCGGCGCCGGGTGTACGGGCCGTCCGGCATGACCGGGGCCCGGATCGCCGACGATCCGCGCGGGCTCGTCGTCGACTTCATGCGCGGCTACGGACCAGACCTCACCGGCGCCAACAGGACGCTCGCGTACGGGCCGGTCGGCAGCTACGCCCCAGCGGGCGGCACTCTCGCCTCACTCGACGACATGGCCGCCTACGTGCGCATGCAACTGCGACGAGGCGTCTCCGTGAACGGCCACCGGGTGGTGTCGGCGCGGAACCTCGCCGAGTGCTGGAAGCCGCACATCCCCGTCCCCGTGTCACCAGAACTCGACCCCGACGCCACGTCCTCCGGGTACGCCATGGGCTGGATCCACAACCGTTACCGCGACGGGACCTCGCTGATCTGGCACAACGGCGGCATCGACGGCTTCACCTCGTTCATCGGCTTCCTACCGCAGCACGACCTCGGGCTCGTCGTGCTCAACGCGATGAACCCGGCCCCGACCGGCCCCTTCTTCTACCTCTACGTCCTCAACCTGTTGCTCAGCGAGCGGTTCGGGCTCAACAGGGGCGTCCCGGCCAAGATCCACGCCCAGTATCTGGCCGCTCTCGAAGGCCTGCGCCTCCTGGGCCGCCAGACCCGACCTGCCGACCCGGCGGCCACCGCGCCGTACCTGGGCTTCTACGAGGCCGGCTACCGGCTCACTCGGGACGGCCACCATCTCAACCTCCACCTCGGTCCACGGACCATGCCCCTCGGCCTCCTGCCGGACGGCACCTACGTGATGACCGGCGGACTGCTGGTGGAGAACAAGGTCCGCCTGACCCGCGACCCCGACGGGACCCCACGTATCGAGGTGGTCGGGTTCGAGACGGTCCGCCGCACCGTCGGGCTGTCGTAGCCGTCAACCGGGGCGGGCGCCGGCACCGGCCCCACCAGCCTCTGAACTCACTCGGCTCACTCACCGCCGAGGTGCTCAGCGACGAGCTTGCGTGGTGCGGCACTGGCGCCCCTGCCCGCCAGCGGCGCTGCGCCGAACAGGGTGAATCGCCACGGGCGCGTGTGCGTCGACGTCAGCCGGCCGCGTTTGAGGCGTATACGTCATGTATGGCACAGACCAAAGAGTTGAAGCTGCACGAGCTCGACGCCGCCTGGATCATCGCACTGTGGCTCGCCATTCACGGCGGGGACCCCTCTCCCGAGGTCGTCGTGAGCGAGTCCACAGCGCTTGCCGCTGCCGCCCTGGCCAGCCAGCTCCAATCGGCCTACCCCAACGGCTCACTGACGTTCGAAGCACTGGAGAAGAAGCTCCAGGATCTCAACATCACCGCCACCCACGGCCCCGAGCCCAAGGCGGAGTCACTCCAGACCGGCGAGCCGCAGCCGGTACCGCCGCCGCGTCCGTACTGCTTCACCTACAACGGCCAGCGAATCTGCATCTACCTGCCCAGGACGCACACCTACGCCTAGAAGGCTCGGGCACCTCCGGTGTTGCCCACTCGGCTGGCGAAACCTGCGTCGCTCCCGGGTGCTGGCCCTGGTCCGCAAAGGGACCAGGGCCTGCTCGTCCGGCTCCCTTGCGACCACTGTTCGAAAACGCGAGAGTGCGGGGGACTGTACCGGCTGCGGGTCGCCCCGCAGAGGTGCGGAGTCGGGGTTGGGCCAGACCTAGCCGAGGTTGACGACAAGGGCTCCCGTCCGCGCCTGCTTGTTCGTGATCTTCGTCTTCCCGTGCAGGAGGAGCTGCACCGAATAGGAGTCCGAGCCGCTCGGTACGCCGGGCACCACGATGGGGAACACACAGGCGGTGTTGTCGAGCATTCCGGCTCCCAGAGAGCCGGTTGCGACGACCCGATCCGCCGAGTCCTGGACGGTCACCAGCGTCCCTTTGTCGACGTAGCCGAGACCCCCCGCGCCGCTGCAGGACCCCACGCCGCCACCGCTGATGCGCGCCTGTCCCACCGGCGTGAACGTCCCGTCGGAACCGGACAGACCCCACGTCAGCGCAACGGAGCCCGCACCGACCACGAACCCGGCAACGGCCACCGCGCCCATGACTCTCCGGGAGCGGGAACCCTGCACAGGCCCGGGCTCTCCCGGCTCCGAGCCGGCCGGCGAATCGGCTCCCCCGTCGAACGATTCGTCAGACACTGCTCCAGCATGGCATCGCGCGAAACCCTTGGGTAGGCACGGGAACGCGGCGCCCTCACGGTGCAGGGCCGGGCGCCGTCGAAGGCTTCCAGGAGGCGCCGTGCAGCCGACGTCGCCGTCAACTCGCCATCCCGGCACCGGGTTTCGAGCGCAGTCGTCAGTCGTCGCTCACGCCAGCGACGTGCTGAGGGGCGGGCCGGACTAGGTTCCTGCGGGAGCTGGGCTGCGCTGGAAGGCGACATCCGACAGGTCAGTGGGTGGAGGACCAGGTGTGGACGGCTGCGCGGGTGGCAACGCTGATCGGGCGGAAGTTCCACGTGTCGTACAGCGTGTCGGGTGCCACGAGGCTGATGCACCGGCTCGGCTTCAGCCCGCAGGTCCCCGCCCGGCGGGTGGCCGAGCGCGACGAGCAGGCGGTCACCGTGTGGAAGGAGGCGACCTGGGCGGAGGAAAAAGGCGCGGGCGGCCTGCGGGGGCTACATCCGCGTCGAGGACGAAGCAGGCTTCACCCGCCGACCGCCCAAAGCCCGCACCTGGGGCCGACGAGGCCGCACCCCGGTCGTGACCGTCAGCGGCCGCCGCTCGGGACGCCTGTCCGTGGTCGGGTTGATCGCCATGCGGCCGGGCTCGCGCACCCGACTGTGCCACCGCGTCCTCGCCCACCCCCGCGGGCAGAGGCAAGCGCCGCAGCATGGGCGAGCGCGACTTCATCGCCCTGGTCGACGGTGTCGACCACCTCGTCAAGGCGCCGATCGTGCTGGTCTGGGACCGCCTGAACACCCACATCTCCCACGCCATGCGCGAGTTGATCACCCAACGCACCTGGCTGACAGTCTTCCTGCTGCCCGCCTACTCGCCCGACCTGAACCCCGTCGAATGGTCTGAGCACACGTCAAGCGCAGCCACGCCAACCTGGCGGTGGTCGCCATGGACCGACTCGAAGCCCGCGTCCGCAACCGACTCAAGCGCCTGCAGTACCGGCCAGAAACCTCGACGGCTTCATAGCCGGCACCGGTCTGACCCTCGACAACCCACCCACACTCTGACGAGCCGAAGTCAGGATGTGGCCGGGAGCGGGTGGGCGTGTCGCAGTACCGTGCTCCACCAGCTGCCGGGTCCGCTAGCCTCGGCGAGTTCTTGCTGCCCACCCGCGCCACGCTGGTGCCGCTCCCCGATCGGCGCCCACCCGACACCGTGCTCACTGCACGCAGAACTCATTGCCCTCCGGGTCCTGGAGCGTCACGTGGAACCCGGCGGGCTCGTCGACCCGGTACAGGACGGTGGCGCCCAGGGCGGTGAGCCGCTCGGTCTCCGCGTCGAGGCGGTCGCGGCCGACGTTGAGGTCCAGGTGCAGCCGGTTCTTGCCGGCCTTCGCCTCGGTCACGGTCTGGAACAGCAGGCGGCGGCCCGAGTCCTCGCGGGTGCTGCCCGGCAGTACGGCGGCCGCGGCGACGGACCAGGCGAGCCGGCCGTTGTGGGTGACGACGTCGGTGTCGTCGGCGTACCCGGCCTCAAGCGCGGCGCGGACGGCGGGTTCGTGGTCCTCGACGGCCCAGCCGAGGGCCGCGGCCCAGAAGTCGGCCAGGCGGTGCGGGTCGGCTGCGTCCACGGCGATCTGGAATCTCACGGGAGAGGTCATGCCGCCACGATAGTGACTGATACGAAGATGAACGGAAATGAGCAACAGAGTCCGCAACCGGCTCAAACGCCTCCTCCGAGGGGTGTCGCTCGGCAGCCTGCGTCCGCACCGTCTCCCGGCGCCACTGTCCTGCGGCGGCCGGCCCGCCGTCATCTGGTCACCCTGATGTGCCGAAGTCAGTAAGCGACCGGATGTCGAGATGCTGACCGGCACCTCCTCCACCCCCGTCTGGCGCGGAGCATGACCGGCGGAGAACTGACCTTGGGGGCGCTGCCCGTGCGGCTGGAGGACCGGGAGCGGGAGATCGCCGCGCAGGCCGAAACGGCCCGGGGGAAGATCGCGGAGCTGACAGCGCTGCTGGACGGGCGCGACACCGCCGCCGAGGAGATCCGGATCACGCGCAAGACACGGCTGGAACTGCCCGATCCCGAGCTGCCTGTGCCGCCGGCCGCGAAACTGCCGGACCATCCGGCCTACGAGCAGATCATGGCGGTCTTCGCTTCGGCCGACGTCCCGATGCGGGCGCGGACGGTGTGTGAGGCGATGGATGTGGAGATCGCTCCGAGCACCATCAACAATGTCCGTCTGAAGCTCAAGCGGCTCGCCGAGCGGGGAATCCTGGCCGAGGCCGAGCAGGGGCTGTCCGCCCTGCCTCAGCCGTGATCCGGCCACTCGACGGCAGCGGGCTTCAGGCGTTCCAGGAGCGCGAGCAAAGCACCAGGCGGTAGCCGTCGGGATCAGCGACAGTCACGCCGTACTGGTCCCAGTAGGGGTTGTGCGCAGTGGCGCGGGTGCCCCCCGCGGCGATGAGGCGGTCGACGAGGGCGTCGTCGACCGCGGCACCGAGATAGAGGACGAAGAGGTCGTCCACAGTGGGCGTGGGCTCCAGCGGCCGCTCGGGGTCGTGGGTGAGCTCGAAGTGCCAGGGGCCGCCGGGAAGTCCGAGCATCACCAGATCATGCTCGCCGGACACACGCTCGGTCGTGCGCCACAGAACGTCGAGCCCGAGGCCCTCGACGTAGAAGCGCTCGGCGGCCCCAAGGTTCCGCGAGGGGCGGGCGATCCGGATGCGGGTGTCTGGGGTGATCACTCCGAGGCCTCCAGGGTCGCGCGCCAGACCGGGCTGTCAACGTAGTGATTGTCGAAATGACCCGAAGTCTCGGCGAGTCGGCTTGGGGGTTCCTCACCGCGGGTGACCTGTCCCAGCAGGCGCAAGTAGTCGAAGCGGTCCATGCCCGGCGTGAAGACGCACAGGACGTCGGCACCCGAGCCTGGGGCGGCGCGGAAGGCGTGCGGGGTGCCCGGAGGCACGGCGAGGAAGTCACCCTGGTGCAGGACAGTGACTTCCTCACCGAGCAACACCTGGAGCGAGCCGCCCAGCACGAAGAGCAACTCCCAGGCGCGCGTGTGGAAGTGGGCAGGCGCGCCGGTGGCCCCCTCCACGAAGGTCGAGCGGTAGCTCGTGAACGCGCCCGCGGTCTGGGTCGAATCAGCGAGGAGTGTCATCACTGCACTGGGGTCGGCGCAGGTCTCGGCCTCGCCACCGCGCGTCAGCACCGTTCGCGTGGTGATGTGGCCGTTCAGGTCGTGATCCAAAGTCATGATCGCGACCTTACCGATCAGGTATGACAAGAGCACCGTACGAAAGCCCGTCCTCGCCTTTACCTATGCCGTCGAGCGCACGACATGGGCTCAAGCACCTCGTCCGCAGAGCACCTCACCGAGTGCAGCCGCCTTGTTGACCCAGGCCCGTCGGCAGCCTGGCCCCAGTCCCATGACCAGCTCACCCCGCCTAAGACCGCGCAAAGAGAGACATTCGCTTGCGCATCGTCCCCTCAGAGCTGTCAAGTGCCGCCGTGGATCGAGCTGCGCGAGTATGTTCTGGCAGGGTGGCCCGGTCAATCCGGTGGAGCTGACGTTGACGGTCGATGGCCGTCACCGCCTGTGGGTCTACGCCCTGGAACGGCCGCGAGCAGCCTGGCTGCTGCTCCGGCTGGTGGTCGGTCTGACAGCCTCTCCCTTGTGCTTCGCGACGGCCTGGTGCGCCGTCAGGTGGGCCGGCTTGTCGGGCGAGACTTTGGTGGCCCTGGGATGCGGCCTCGGCTTCTTGGGCGGAGCCCTTGGATTCGCCGCGAGAGAGGCAGCCGATATTCCGGTGCGGCTCGTTGGGCTGACCCGGACCAGCGGGCGACTACTCGCGGGGGCTGTGGTCGCCTTCGGCGCTCTGCCGTGGTTTCTGCCGAACACCCTGCGACTGCCCGGCGCTGTGGGCTTTCCGGTGCTGTGCCTGGAGTGGCTGATCAGTGCGGCGGTGTTCGTCGTCGTCGCTGCGTTGATGCTGCCGGGCCGAGCTCCGCAGGGTGCGGCCGGAGCCGTGCTGCTGGCAGTGCTCCTCGCCTGGATGCCGCTGCGGCAGTTGGTGATCACCGCCGCGGACACGGCTGCGCTCGACAGTTTCGGTGGACCTCCGCGCGAACTGGTGAGGGTCGTCGACTGGCCTGGGATGCAGCCGGAGTCCAACGGCTACACGCAGGGGACCATGACGATCGAGTACGACTTCCCGTCCCTTCTCCCCGTACCCGATGGCGACTTCGGGACGTTGACCGTGCAACGAGCGGATTCGGTGGACCCGTGTGCGGTCCTGCGCGCCACCGCCGCCGGCGGCGGACCGACGCCGGCTTGCCGGTCCTTGGGAGCCGGGCTGTGGACCACCGGCACTGCGCCCTCGCGCAGCACACCGGAGGTCTGCTGGTTCGACTGGTCGAATCGGACTGTGCCCCCGGTGAGGAGTCGAACCTGGAATCGATCATCCGCACCCAGCGGCCCGCCAACGATCTGGAGCTGCTCAGCATCGGCCGTTGAGTCACTCGACCGGTGGGCCCCACCTGCAGCGATGACTCTACGAGCCCCAGAGGCGCAGCCCAGGGTTGGAGCAGCCCCGCCGGTTGCAGCCGGCGGGGCCGTACGCGGTGGCAACGTACTCAGATGGAATAGCTGTACGACTTCGTGGGCACGGCAGATCCCTCGCAGACCTGGTCCGCAATTGCCGTGGTGCTGCTGACCGCAACGCCAGTGCCCAGGGCCGCGATGCCGATGCTGCTGCTGTAGCCCCCGGAATTGAACGTGCGCATCTGGTCGTAGTCCTTGTCGATGTCGTTGTATCGGTACACGTAGGCGTTGACCGGCAGGTTGCTGACGTAGGACGTAATGCCGCTCATCCCGAGGTTATGCGGCACGAAGCAGGAGTTGGTGCTGGAGGCGATGACCTTGGTGCCCCCGAAGTTCGTACCGGAGTAGACGCAGAGGTAGCCGGAGGTGCAGCCGCCCAACGTGATGGTGGCCGACGCGGGCGCTGCGGTCGCGAGCAGCGCGCCGCTTGCGACTCCGAGAGCGGTCAGGGTCGTCGCGGTCTTGGTCTTCCAGTTCATGGTCGTTCCTCCCCAATGACGATCTTGGCTGGAGCGGCGAGTCTAGGTAGGCCATCGCAGCAGGGCTAGAGCGTAGGACGGACATGGCCGGAAGAGACCAGAAGATCTTCCTTGCGCGCTATATGACGGATCGTCTGTGGCCGCACGCTGCACGGAGCCGGAATCTGTGGGCATCATCGACCCTGCCCAACGGGGTCCACGACTGGGTGTCAGCCGCAGGATGCGGCGCCCGTCGAATACCTTCCGAGTACCACTGGCCCGCCGAGAGAAATCCGGGCCGGCTGCCGCTCTACGGCCTACCGGCCAGTCGCGCCAGGCCCAGGTCCTGACACAACTGCGCACTCTTGCCGGGAAGCACCGCGGCCTCCCCGTCGTCGAGGACGCACGCGGTGAGCGGCGGAACACTGCCGTCAGGTTGCCCCGAGGGCGCCCCGACCCGCCCGGGCTGGACGACTCCGGCCTGCCAGAGCCCGGCACACGCGTTGACCGCGGCCGCCACGGACGCGCTGATGTCCGTCGGTGCCACCCCGGGCGTTGTCGCCGCAGACGTGTCGCTGTAGTTGGCGCTCAAGCTGGCGGCGCTGTAGCACCGGACCAGGTTGTGCTGGGAGGCGGGAGCCTTGCCCAACATGGTGGTGGCCGCGATCGCCGCACCGCCGGTCAGGGCGAGAAGGGTTCCCGACAGGGCCAGGTAGGTCCGCCGTCGACGGCGGGGGGCAGACGCAGCGCTGACAGAGACGGCCTGCCGCTTGATTTCACGCATCAGGTGTTCCTTCCGGAGCAGATGACGGTCGTCGCGGAGATCGGGATCGCCCGGAGCCGGCAGAAGTAGCGCCAGTTCCTCCTGAAGCACTGCCTCCGACGTGCTGTCCGAGGTGGCATTCATCGCGTGTTCTCCTGAATCGACCGGGCCGCGTCAGCGCGGCCACCTGGTATCTGTCCACCGGCGCCAGGGCGTTGCAGGCTGTTCCCACGTTCCTGCGCGAGTTGTCGTTCGGCGAGCTCGCGCAGCTTGATGCGGGCCCTGGACAGCCGGGAGCGCACCGTTCCTGGTGCGACGCCAAGAGCCTGCGCGACCTCACCGGGGGTGAGCCCCGCCCATACGCACAGGGTGAACACCTCCTGCTCGGCGGGGCGCAGGCGGGAGAGAGCGGCGCGGGCTGCCGCCAACTGTTCGGCATCGGCCAGACGGCACACCAACTCGTCGACGAAGTCAGGCAGCGACTCGCCCACGGGGAGTCGCGCCATCGCGGCTCGGTGGCGGCGGGCCGCGCGAGCCGTGTTACGCAGCACGTTCGTGGCGATGCCCAGCAGCCAGGGCCGTAGGCTGTCCCCGTCGGGGTGCACCTTCTCCCGCACCCGCCAGGCCTCAAGGAACGTCAAGGAGACCACGTCCTCGGCGGCCGTCCGGTCGCCGGTCATCCGCACCGCATGCCGGTACACCACGCGCGCATGGTCTTCGTATAGCTGCTCAAATGCACCCGGATCCCCGGATCGCACCCGAACGCGCAGAGAATCTTCCACACTCGGTCCTGTCCGCCACACAGGGAGCGTTGCTGTGACTACCGCCACACCACTGAGGCGAGCGTGCCAGACTTCGCCCAAGGTGATGCGAACTGCTCCCTGTCGAGTGGGAGCTGCCCCCGAGCGGCGTCCAACCTCCTTGAATTAGGGTGGCATGACTGGGGGTCAAGGGGTCGCAGGTTCAAATCCTGTCGTCCCGACTCGGACGCCAGGTGCTGCAGCGGGGCGTCCGCCCTCGAGTCGACCCGCGAACGGATCAGCGTTCGCCGTCTCGCCGGACTCGTGGATGCGATGGTGGAAACGATGGTCAGCCCATCTGGGGCTGGCACTGACGGCCGCGATGTTCTTTTCCTCGTTCTTTTCCTCGCGGTGCGCACTATGGGCAGGCTGGCCTTCATCGCGCCAGCACCCAAAGCCGCGGAGCGGTTGCCCCCGTTGGAACCAACAGTGGCAACCGCAGTCATCCGGCTCCGCGAGGCGGGCGGCTACGCATGTTCTGGCCGTGGCCGGAGCCGTCGGCCGAGTGAGCGAACACGTTGTTGATCAGGGCTGCGCTCGACCCATCGGTTCAGTTCTCGAACGAGCCCCAACCGTATCCCGGCGAGTTGCAGTTCTGGCAAACGTTTCAGATCGGGCAGCTCTCGCCCCCGCCCGGGCCCGCCGCGAACGTGCCCCCGTTGCCATCCGGTGCAGGCCCCCCTGTTCCGCGGAGTTCGGCCGCCTGCCAGCTCAGGTCAGGTCACTGCAGGGTGACGATCTTGTGCATCCCCAGCACCGCGTGCGGGATGCCGTTGCGCTCGTCGGGCACCATGCAGAGCAGCACGTAGCGCCCCGGTTGCAGGCCGTGCGCCTGTACCGAGGCTGTGTGGTCCGTGGACAGGGCGCCGAACCCGGTGGCCGGCCCCGTGAACGGCGACCGGGCCGGACGCCCGAACTGCACGTTCCGCAGGTACTGCGCGATCTGGTCCTCGGTGGTGTGCGCGCCGATCGGCCGCAGCTCCATTTCGTGGATCTGGTCGGACTGGTCGTGCACCAGGTAGGCCAGGTGCGCGTGGTCGACGTCCTCGGTCTGGAAGCTCAGACCGTGCTCGATCACGATGCCGTCGTCGAAGCGGGCCTGGTTGACGCTCGGCCCGCCGGTGCCGGCCAGGGTCAGCAGCTTGGCGACCGGGTGGGCCGGGTCCTTGCGCAGCGCGGTGAGGTCGAGCAGGTAGACCGGGCCGGGCGCGATCTCCTCGGTGAACTGCTCGTGCACCCGCGAGGTGACGAGCGCTCCCCCGAGCAGGTCCGCCTCCCGGTTCACGGCCCGAATCCCCTCGGCCGCGCTGTGCGGGCGGGAGCTGACGGCCTTGGCGAGGTCCTGGTAGACCTGCCCGGGTGTCACGCCCTCGTGCGGGCGCAGCACCTGGAGCTGGCGGCCGTTCGGGTCGTCCGTCTTGACCCGGAAGCTGACCAGGCCGCCCTTCGCGCTGTCCGGCGCCTGGATGCCCGATGCGCCGATGCTCACCTCGATGGGGTGGTCCTCGGGCGAGGCGGCACCGGCCACCCCGCTCGCGCCGAGGCTGGTCGCCAGCGCGAGCGCCGAAACGGTCGCGGTCCGGGCCAGCCTTGAGAAAACGTGCTCCGACATGGAGATCCTTCCGACGGATTGTCACCGGAGCGATGCATTCCCCGCAGCCGATCACCCCTGGCGCTGGAAAGCGACCGTTCGCCCTATCGGTTCAGCGGACCGCCGGCTCTGCGGCGCTGGCTGCGGACCGCGCTCCAGAGCCGAAAGACGGCCTGCTGATCACCCACCGGCCGACCCGCCAGGCCCCGGCAGATCCCGACCTCCATCGCGGACCACGCCGTCAGCCGTAAGAGCTGCGGATCTCTTCTTCGACCGAACCCGTGCGTCGAGGTGTACCCCGTGCCGTTGCTCCGTCCCGGGGTCCGGGCATGCCGTCCGCTCGCGCGGCCGGCGTGGTCGCCGGGGGTGGCCCACCTCGTCAGGCATGGGGCGACCGGGGTGTCGACGCCTGCCAGGCGGTGAACAACGGCAGTCCGGTGCTGCCGGCGAAGACCACGATGCCGAACGGCCTGTCAAAGGCGATGTGCCTGGTGCGCGGTACGCGGCCGGACACGCCCAGAGTTCTCTGCCAGCTCTGGCTCACGGCTGCTGCTCGGACACCCTTCTCGTCGATCATCAGAACCGACTCCTGGCTGACCCTGTCGAGGCGCAGCGGCTCGGGCGACATGCCGGAGAAGTCGGCGAGGTCGGACGCTGCCAAGGGCGCGCCGAGCGAGGCCAGGAGCCGCTCCGCGCGCAGACGCGTGCGCAGGTTCAGTCGCGGGAGCGCGATGGTGACCGCGTCCGCGTCGATCGGCCGGCGGCGCTCGTGCGCCGCCCAGGCGGCCGGCAGGACGTCCGCCGGACCCCGGCCCTGCGCTCCCATCACACAGCTCACCTGGAGCGGCACCCGGCCCGGTTCCACCTCGCAGCGCAGGGCGACCACGTCCACCTCGTCCTGCGGATCTCCGGAGGGGGCCTTCACGGTCCACGCGTACGAAGGCCGCGGCAGCGCCTTGGCCATCGTCGGGACGAGGCGCTCGACGCCGTGGGCGTCGGTGAAGGTCTGGTCGGAGGTCTTCTCCTGCTTGAATCGACCGGCCCATGTGCCGTCCAGCTGGAGCGCGTTGACGAGCACAAGCAGCTCATCCCCGCTCGGACGGTCCGGCAGCTGACCGATCAGTCCGTCGGTGCGCTCCCTGCCCCAGGCGTCGATCGCCGAGACGTCGGCCGGGTCCAGGTGGCCGAAGCGGACCTCCGGCAGACGCTCGCGGTAGTCCCGGTAGAGCGCGATCCGCGACCACACACCTGTCGCGACCGCGACGCCTTGCGTCGCCGACAGCAGTGCCGTCGCCTCGGTGACGGCGGAGGCGGCCTCCGGCCCGGCCACACCGAGCAGTTCACGCAGCTCCCGCGCGGTACCCGACCCGATCCCGGCCCCGGCCGCGACGGCCGACAACGCGAGCCACAGACCCCCGGGCGAGCAGGCGAAGTCGCCGTATCCGTCCGACACCGCCGCGTCCTGGGCCACCGACATCACCAGTCGCTCGGCGAACCCCCGAATCCCACCCACACGGTGAGCAGGAACAACTTGCCCCGCCACACGTCCTCCCCTCCCACACCACCCGCACGCCAGGCTGCAGCCCGAACAGTACGTCAGGCCCCCGCCAACGCCGAACGAGCGAACTCACCGGCACGGCAACCCGATTCGGCGACCGGTGAACAATGCGTTCATCGGACGCCGAAGAACCGCGGGACCACTGATCACCCTGTTCATCCGAAGCCCTGCACGCTGCCGTCCGTGACAGAGTCCGACGACATCAGACGATGGGTTCGCGCGCGCAACATCACCCCGAGCATCGCCCGGCGAGGCATCGAATCCTCCCAGCGACTGGGGCGTCGCCGTTGGACCGTCGAGCGCACCGTGTCCTGGCTCGCCGGATGCCGCAGACTTCACCGCCGCTACGAGCGCAGGGCCGAGCACTTCCTTGTCTTCGCGGGCATCGCCGCGGCACTCATCTGCTTCCGGCGTCTCTCACGTCAGATGCGACGCGGCGGCCTTGCCCTACGGGGCGTTCCAGGCGGAGATGATGGGTTGCCCATCCTCGGTGACCAGGATGCTGAGAGTGCCGGGATGCCTAATCGTCCCGGTCGTCGCCTCGATGCGGTTCGTCCGGAGGAGGAAGCGGGCCGCCTGCGGAGTCCTTCAGGTCCTCCGAAGCCGGCCAAGGCTTATCAGGAGCGTCTCCCTGGGTGTAGTCCAGATTCCGGTTGACCTTGTTGGCCTTCGGGTCCATTGGTGACCGCCTCCGCAGGCCAAGCCTACTCAGGTGGTCAGCACCTCTGGTTGTCCAGCTCGTCGTAGGCGGATGCCTGGTGTCCCTCGCCCCACATCTCGACGTAGCCGTTGGTTACCGTCTTGAAGTTGTGGGTGCCGGTTCCGGCGCAGTCGTAGTCGAAGTCCATGGCGAGGCTGTACTGGCCGGCGTTGCCGTCCTCGTCCGTCTTCAGCTCCTCCCAGCCGTCCCAGCGCAGGCGGGCGATTCCGCTCAGCATCTGTATCTCCTCGGCCGGAATAGTGCAGTGGGTGAAGCTGTCGCTCTCGATGTAGCTGCCCGAACGCGAGAGCAGCACGACCAACCCGCACTGCGACGGCAGGCTGTTCGGCCTGACGACGCTGCCGTGATGATTGTTGGCGACCCTCACGAACGGCACTTCGACGATCTTGATAGCGCGGCCTCCCCGCGCCTTGATCGCATCGATTCTCTGCTGCACGTCGGCCGGGTATGCCTTGGGCTTCGGCTTGGTCGCGGCCTGCGCGGGCGCCCCCAAGCCACCAAGGCTCAGGACACAGCAGGCGGCCGCGAGCACAGCGACAGAACAAAGACGCACGGCAGTTCTCCCCTCGGCGGGGACTTCGCTCGGCTGCGCGCCGCGCGCGACGCCCTCGCTGTTCAGGTTCGCCAGCATCCGGTCATGGACCAGGCCCGCGCCGAGGGATGCTCGAAGGAGACTGGCTATGCGCTACAGAAAGGCCGCGCGCCGCACTGCCCGCGCACGAGGCCAAGGACGAGAGCGGGACCAAGCAGGTGTAGCTGGCGACACACCCGGTCTCCTCTTCACGCGCGGCAGGGGGACCGATGACATCCCGCCAGGTCTGGAGACCGCCGACCCTTGGGGATCTGCAAGGCCCGAGCGGACCGGGACGGCGACCGGCGCCGGAAGGCCGGACAGTTCTAGCTCAACCCCCGTCCCGGTGCCCAGGCGGCTGGGCTTCGGCCGCACACTGACCTCGCCCACCCCGTCTTCTGGGCACCGTTCGCACCTCCCATCGTCCTCGCTGCTCCCAGGCGTACCCAAGGGCTCCGGCTGGGGCCGTGGACCGGCCCTGGCCCGTACACGAGCCAGAGCCAGAAGTTGTGAACGGAGCCAGGTCAGGGGTTCACGGTGACGGTGGCGGTTTCGGGGTTGGCGCCGTTGCCCTGGTAGACGGTGTCGCCGCTGTAGACCGCGGTGATGATGTGCGGGCCGGTGGTGCGGAAGGCGGTGACGGTCCCGGCCGCCGCGCAGTTTCCCAGAGAGAGGAACAGGCGTCCGGTGCCCAGGGTCTTGCCGGTGGTGGTGTCGGTGAACGTCACGGTGCCGGTGGGCCTGGTCGTGGCGCCGCCGATGGGGCAGACCAGGTCGCTCAGCACAACCGGGAGTCCGACCCGGGTGCGCTGCGGCATCGCGGTCAGGTACGTGGTTACGGGCTTGCCCGGCGTGGTGTAGCTGATGGTGATGCTCGCGGCGGCGCTGGTGACGGTGGGGCCGGTGCCGCCGGCCGGGACGAGGGACGAGCCGCCGCCTCCGCCTCCGCCGGAGGAGATGACGCCGGAGCCGACGACTCGGTTGCCTCCGCCCCCGCCCCCGTAGAGCCCGCCTCCGCCTCCGCCTCCGCTGTTGCCGCCGTTGCCGCCGTTGCCTGGGCTGCCAGGGCTGCCGTTGGGGGTTCCGGCGGTGCCGCCCATGGTTTGTGTGCCGGGCCCGCCGCCGGTGCTGGTGGGCCCGCCTGGACACGTACTGGTGCCTCCTGCGGCCCCGGCGTCACCGCCAGGACTGCCGTCGGCCGGATTGCACGGGGCGATGCCGGGTGCGCTGGCTCCGCCGCCTCCGGCTGCCACGATGAGGCGGGAATCGGTGGTGGTGAGGGGGGTCGTGCTGGGCTGGGTG
>NZ_BBPP01000003.1:281889-372454 GCF_000787835.1 Streptacidiphilus melanogenes | reverse complement strand
GAGGCGGGAATCGGTGGTGGTGAGGGGGGTCGTGCTGGGCTGGGTGCGGATGTCGGAGGCGCCGCCTCCGCCGGCGCCGCTGTTGGGGGCGGAACCGCCGCCGTTGAACCCGCCGATGCACGGCACCGATCCAACACAGCTCCCGGTGTGGACGGGAGCACCACCGACCTCGACGTACAACGTCTGACCGCCGCTCAGCCCCGACAGGGTGCCGCTCACGGCAGCGCCCCGCCCACCCGGGGCGCTGCCGAAGCTCAGAGCACCGGCCGCGCCGATGGCCGTCACCTGGACCGAGGACACCCCGCTGGGCACGCTGAAGGTCTGCTCGGCGCCGGTGGAGGCGAACGTGCAGGTGGTGGTGGGGCCGGACACCGTGCAGGTGCCCTGTGCGCGTGCGGTCCCCGACAGCGCCACCGGCGCGACGGCGGCGCAGAGCACGCCTGCCGCCACAGCCAGCGCCCGGCCCCGGCCGCCGCCCCGGGCAGCACCCTGCCAGGCGACGGGAACCCGCCGGTCGGTTGTCCCCGACAGTGAGAAGGTCACGATCAACTCCAGACGACGGAAGAAGGTCTCGGCAAGGATTCGCCTTCCGCCACTGTCGATCACACCGCCCGGGCCGTGGCCGCCCACCGAACTGACACACCGTCGCTTCACACCGGTGGACCCCACCCAGGGCACTCGGCAACGTCGGGGGAGAACCGTGCCGGTACAGGTCGCTGCCCGGCAAGAAGGCTCCCGCGCAGTCCATGACCTCGTCGCCGTCGAGCACGCCAGTGCGGTGTCGAGGTGGTAGTAGTCGGGGGGCAACTGTCGGACCGGCCGGGTACGTGCGGGCCGCCGCGTCCGACCTGTGCGGGGAGCTGGTCCCGGCGAGTGCCGGGACCAGCTCGTCGGGCGGGGGTCAGCGCCAGCTCCCGTGAGCGGGCGCGCGCCCGCTCACGGGAGGTAGTACATCGGGTTCGGCAGCTTGTAGGTCTGCTCCGAGTAGCCGCCGTTCAGGTCGCTGTACTGGTCGCCGAAGTTGGCGGTGATGTCCCAGCCCTGCGAGGCCAGGTAGGCGCGGGTGCCGGACTTGTACTGCGTGGTGGTGCAGGTCCACGTCGGGGTGGCGCAGGTGGCGAGATAGGTCGGCGGGTTCGTGGTGTTCTTGAGGAACAGGTGGCTGTCGTCCGCGTCGGGGTAGCCCTGGGAGGTCAGCTGGCGAACCGTGTCGGCACGCTGCGACTCGGGCCTTCCGGTGATGTAGAAGACGGTGTAGCCCTGCGTCCTGGCCCAGTTGGCAAGGTTGTTCATGCCGAAGACGGCGGGGAAGTTCTTGGTCGCGATGTACTGGGCGTTGCTGGCCGGGTTGTAGACGAAGGTCGTCTCGAGCTCGTAGTTGTAGGTGGACAGGGCGGTGTCGTCGACGTCCAGGACGACGGCGCGCTTGCCGCTGTGGTCGTGCTTGATCTTCTGCGCCAGGTACTTCTCGGCCTTGGCCTCGATGCCCTGGACCTGTATCGCGTAGTTGCTGCTCGGTGAGGCCCAGTGCTCGCCGTTGGCGTCCACTGTGTCGCCGTAGTACGCCTTGATCTCGTTGACCTCGTCGGTCATGTTGGTGATCTGCTTGTCGCTGGTCGGGACCCGGCCGCCGGCGAGTGCGAGGCTGCCGCCTCCCACCAGGGCGCCGACGGCCACCCCCACGGTGAGCGTGGCGAGGGTACGAGAGTGGGTCTTGAGAGTCCGTGCGCGCGCCAAGGCAGGCTCCTTTGCCGCAGAGGTCGTGGAAAAGTGACGAGGAGTCCGTTCTTACCCTTCGCACGAACTCTTTGTCTATGCGCGTGGACTGTTGCTGGATCAGAGCCACCGGAAACGGAAGGAGTCCTCGCATGCGTGACCCCTCACAACACATCCTCACCGGCGCTGTCGTCGTGGGAGTGTCCGTCGTCCTGCGGGGGGCCGATCGGGTACGGCCTCAACTCTCCTCCCCCCAAGGGATGTGGGATCTCCCCTGGTGAGAACGTCGTCGAGGGGTCGGCAGCCGAAGGCAGCCGGGCCCCTCGTGTCCTGCGCGGCCCCAGGAGCATCGGGTGGGACCGCCTGGCGGGTCGTGGCCTGGTGTGCGGCGGCGACCCGGGTAGTGATGGCGCTCAGCCCGGTGTCCGGCGTCGGCGCGGGCAAGCAGGGGAGGTGCGGTGGTCGGGGTTGTCCCGGATACCGCGAGGCCATCACTGACGAGCCTGGTGGCGGTGCGCCGCACGCCCTGACGGGCCACTCCGGGTCGGCGGGCGGCCCGGGCCAGGTCCAGCCCAGGAAAGCCCACCTCCGTCCGCTCACCCGGAGCGACCCGTCCTTCCGCAGGATCGCCCGGACGTCCGTCCTTCCTGCCCCAAGCACTGCCATGTCGCCATCTTCGGAGTCTGGAAGCCGACACCGACAGACTCCGCCGGGACGGGTCAGGGGCCGGGCGCGATCGCATCCCCGGCCGAGCCGCCGACCAGCGGCCAGGCGGCCTACCGCGGCTGGTCCTGCACCCCCTCCTGGAAGACACCGTGCCCTGACGCCCGGGGCGTGGGCTCCAGGAGGGCGGCGATGCCCTCCCGTGCCAGCGACTCCTGGTGGCGGAAGCCGAGCTCGGAGGCCAGTTCGAGGGCCTCGCGATGGAGGCGCAGGGCCTGGTCCGGCAGGCCGGCCAGGCGACACGTCTCGGCGTAGCCGTTCAGGAAGTGGATCTTCCAATGCTCTTCGAACAGCTCCTCCAGGAGCGCGAACGCGTCCCGGTGGCTGGCCAGCGCCTCCTCGTAGCGGCCCATGCGCCGCAGCGCGACCCCCAGGCAGTTGAGGCCCCACGCCTCGTTGTGCCGGTGTCCGTCCGCACGTGCCAGCGCCACCGCACGACGCAGGTGCTCGGTCGCCTCCTCCGGCTGGTCTGGGGCGATGGCCACACCAAGGGTGATCAGGGCCGTGAGCGCTGGAGGCCACGTCGGGTCGTCATGCGGCACGGCCAGTGCCTCACGGGCCAGCCGGGCCGCCCGCTCCTCGTCGCCCAGCTGCAGCAGCGCCCACGCCTCGCAGGCGGTCGCGTGAGCGCGGCCCGTGGGACTGCCGGCGGCAGCGTACAGTCGCGCCGCCTCGCGGAACCGCTCCAGCGGCTCCTCGACGTGCCCCTGATCCCACCGCAGGAACCCGCGACGCATCGTCAGCTCGGCCTGCGACCACACGTCGCCGGTCTCGGACATCAGTGTCGCCGCCGCATCGTAGGCGTCGGCGGCCTCCGCCATCCGGCCGGCGTTGTAGCGGGCGAAGCCCAGATCGCTGTGGGCCTCGGCCAGTTGCAGAGGGTCGCCGAGGCGTTGCGCTGCCGCCAGCGCCCGCTCGAAGAGGACGTTCAGGTGCGTAGTGCCGCACCTGCGCGCGAAGAACGCGCGCATGAACCGCGGCAGCTCGCATGCGTGGACGTCGGCACCGGTGGCGCACGCCGTCTCGAATGCGGCGACCAGGTTCTCGTACTCGGTGGCATACCACGCGTACGCCGCGTCCTTGCCGGTGAACCTCGGCGGCTCCATCGGGGCTTGGCCCGCGGTGACCGCGCGGCTGCGAGACTGGAACGGCATCGCGGCGTCGGCAACCGCGGCCGCATGGACGTAGTAGTCGAGCAGCCTTCGAAGCGCCCGCTCCCGGTCCGCGTCCGACTCCTGCTCCTCGCAGGCCCCGCGGGCATGCTGGTGCACCAGGTCGTGCATCCGGTAGCGGCCTGCCGTCGGCTGCTGGAGCAGGTGCGCGTCCAGCAGGTCCTCCAGCATCGTGCGGGCGCTGCGCGCAGACACCTGCGCCAGGGCGGCCGCCAGGTGTTCGTCGAAGGAGGACCCCGGCAGCAGGCCCAGCAGGCGGAAGAAGCGGCCGGTGGCCCGGTCCAGTTGACGGACCGACATCGCGAACGCCCTGTCGAACTCACCGATGCCGCCCGCCATCCGCTCGGCCAGAACGCCGACCGTCCAGCCCGGCCGGTGCCGCAGGCGGGCCCCGGCCAGGCGCAGCGCGAGCGGCAGCCGGCCGCACAGCCTCAGCACCTCAGCGGCCGCCTCCGTGTCGCGGGCCAGCCGTCCCTCGGGCCCGTCGGGCTCTCCGCTGGCGCGGGCCAGCAGCTGTGCGCTCTCCTGAGCGGTGAGCACGTCCAGGGACACCGGGGGCACCTCGTCGAGCCCCACCAGCCGGTTGCGGCTCGTGATCAGCACCACGGACGGCCCCGCGCCCGGCAGCAGCGGACGCACCTGCTCGGCGTCGGCGACGTTGTCGAGCACCACGACGGCCTTCCGTCGGGCCAACTCCGCGCGCCAGCAGGCAGCGAGCTGCTCGACGCCTGCTAGCGGGACCCGCTCGGAGGGGACGTCGAGGGCGGTGAGCAAGGATCGCAGCGCGGGATCCGCGCCCAGCGGCTCCCGGCCTGCGGTGTAGCCGTGCAGGTCCAGGTAGAGCTGCGCGTCCGGGTAGTCGTCGGCGAGGCGGTGAGCGGCGTGCACCGCCAGGCACGTCTTCCCGACACCCGCCATGCCGTCCACGACGACCACCCGGCTGCCGGCCACCGCGTCGAGCACGGCGGCGAGTTGAATGGCGCGGCCGGTGAAGTCGGGCACGTCGCGCGGCAGATCGTTACGCGGAGGGAAGTGCACCTGACGGCTGCTCTTCGGCGGGGCCGGGAGCGGGTTCGAGGTCCGCTCCCATACAGGGCGCAGCGGCCGCGGGTCGCGCTTGACCAGGCGGCACAGCGCGATCACGGCCGGCCAGGGCGGCACGGTCTGCCCGCTCAGGTACCGCGAGAGCGACGAGGAGCTGAGCCCGGTCTCGCGGGCGAGCGCCCGCAGGCCAAGTCCGGACAGCTCCTGCAACAGCCGCAGCCGCGCCGCGAGTTCGTCCTGCGGTTCGGGTTTTACCGCCCGCGGTTGCACCACCGTTGTCTCCCCCGCCTCCTGTTGTCCCGTCCCCGCGAAGATTTCCCGGGACGGACCCGCGCTGCTCAAGACCGTTCCAGCTGTCCCACGGTGTCCCACGCCCGTCGTCCTGGCAAGCGGATACGGCTGTCATGGAGTCACGCCCAGATCGGAACAGGGCGACAGACCACCAAGAGGAGCACACCGAAGATGCAGTCCCGTATGCAGAACCCCGCCGTCGTCCTGTCCGACGCCATGCAGCCGATCCAGCAGATCTTCAAGGCCGCGCACAACGCAGGGGTGGACGCGGCGACGCTGGAGCTGGTGCACCTGCGGGTCAGTCAGATCAACAGCTGCAGCGCCTGCGTGGACGCGGGCGCGAAGACGGCCCGCAAGGCGGGCGTCAGCGACGAGCGGCTGGCCACGGTCGCCGCCTGGCGCGAGACCCCCTACTTCACCGCCGCCGAACGCGCCGCGCTCGCCCTGGCCGAGGCCGCGACCCGCTTGGCGGACCGCGCGGACGCGGTCAGCGACGAGGTCTGGGACGCCGCCGCTACCCACTTCGACGAGAAGCAGCTCGCGGCGATCGTCCTGATGATCGGCGTCACCAACATGTTCAACCGTCTCAACGCCACGACCCGGCAGATCGCCGGCGCGTGGGGGTGAGCGGATCCGTCCCGGGTCGCGACGCGCCGGCGTCGCGACCCGGGACCCCGGCCCCCAGCCCCCAGCTCCACCGATTCCATCCGGGCGGTGTGGGAGGACGCGGTCGCGGCCCCCGCGTGGGAGGGCCCGCGGGTGTGGGTGCACGGGGACCTGCATCCCGCGAACGTCGTCGTCGCGGACGGGACACTGGCAGGCGTCGTCGACTTGGGCGCAGCCTTCGGAGGCGACCCGGCATAGGACCTCGCGGCCGCCTGGCTGCTGCTCCCCGCGGGCGGCACCGCCCGGTTCTTCGCCGGCTACGCGCGGCCGACGAGGCGGCGGTGCGACGGGCGCGGGGGCTGACCGCGATGAAGAGCCTGTTCCTGATGTCGCTGGGTCAGGCCGGGGACCGCTCACTGCCCGGCGGCAAGCCGAGCTGGGGGCCCGCAGGCAGACCGGCGCAGGATCGGGTCCTGCCGGGCGCCTGACGTCTTTGAACGGGGCGTATGGGTCAGCGCGGTGACAGCGTCGCTTCGACGCCGGCCAGGAGCACCGCCAGGCCCTGCTCGAAGCCCTGATCGAAATCCTGGAACATCTCGCCGCCCGCGGCCGCTGCGAGGGGGTAGTCCGCCAGGCGCTCCGCGCGGGCGTCGAGGTCGTAGCCGTCCGTGCCGTCGAACGGGTTGGGGCCCATCGCCTGTTCCTCGATGACGTAGCCGATGGTGTAGGTGTAGCCCGTGTACCAGGCCCGGCTGGCCGCCGCCACGCTGAAGCCCGCGCCGACCAGCAGGCGCTGGTTCGCGTCCAGGTTCGGCGCGTAGGAGCGGTCCGTGAAGCGGGCGCCGCTGTAGACGCGCGCGCCGTCGCGGTAGCGCAGCAGGTGGGCGCGCAAGGTGCGCATGGTGCCCAGGTAGGCGGGCCGCCAGTCCTGCTCGCCTGCCCTCTCCCCCGCCTCGGCCGGCGCTTCCGCCTCCGCCCGCACGGGCGCGGAGGGCTCCGTGAGGTGCGAGAGGTCCGCCGTCATCCGGCGCATGATCTCGGTCGCCATCTCGTCGAGCAGCGCCTGCTTGTCTTTGAAGTGCCAGTACAGCGCGGGCGCTTTGACGTTCAGTTCGGCGGCGATCGCGCGCAGGGTGACGCCTTCCAGGCCGAGCTCGCCGAGGAGCCTGAGCGCGGTGTCGGCGACCAGGCGCCGGTCGAGTTTCGCGGTTCGCTGCGGGGTCACGGTTGACAGTTTAACGCCGTTAAGGGCAGGCTCGGCAGCGCATCAACTTAACAACGTTAAGGAGACTCTCCATGGCAATCCCTCCCCCGGCTCCCCGCGCCGGCGCGGACCTCGACACGGACGTGCTCATCGTCGGCGCCGGCCCCACCGGCCTCACGCTCGCCGCCGACCTCGCCCGGCGCGGCGTCGACGCGCGCCTGGTCGAGCGGGCCGACGCGCTGTTCCCCGGCTCGCGCGGGAAAGGGCTCCAGCCGCGGACCCTGGAGGTTCTGGAGGACCTCGGGGTGCTGGCGGAGATCCGCGCCGTAGCCGGCCGCTATCCGGCGAACCTGTTCTGGAGGGACGGCGAACCCCAGCGCACGAGCCGCATGTACGACGAGACCGCGGAGCCGTCCGAGGCCGAGCCCTACCCCGTCACCTTGATGCTGCCGCAGTGGCGCACCCAGCAGGCACTTCACCGTCGGCTGTGCGAGCTGGGCGGCGCGGTCGAGTTCGACCGCGAGCTGGTCGCCCTGCGCCAGGACGCGGACACCGTCACGGCCCGGTTCGCCGACGGGACTGCGCTGCGCGCCCGATACCTGGTCGCCTGCGACGGCGGACGCTCGACGGTGCGCCGACTGGCGGGCGTCGAGATGTCCGGCGAGACGGTGGACCCCGACCTCATGATGGTCGCCGACGTCACGGTCACCGGCCTGGACCGCGACCATTGGCACGTCTTCCCGTCGGCCGACGCGTCCTCGGCCGACGCCGTTCCCGGCGCGGGACTGCTGGCGTTGTGCCCACTGCCCGGTGGCGAGCAGTTCCAGCTCGTCGCCCAGTTCGCCGAGGGGACCCAGCTCGACCTCACCCTGGACGGGATCCGACGCCTCGTCGCCCGGCGTTCGCACCTGGGCCGCGAGAGTGTCGTCGCCGTAGGCTGGGCCTCGGAGTTCCGCCCACGCGCGGCGCTGGCCGAGCGCTTCCGCACCGGGCGGGTCCTGCTGGCGGGCGACGCGGCGCACGTGCACTCGCCGGCCGGGGCCCAGGGGCTGAACACCAGCATCCAGGACGCCTACAACCTGGGCTGGAAGCTGGGCTCGGTCCTGGCCGATGCGGCCGCGGACTCCTTGCTCGACACCTACGAGGAGGAGCGGCGGCCCAACGCGGCGCGGATGCTGGAGCTGTCCACCCGGGTACACCGGGGCGAGGCCCGCCGAGGCCGGGCCACCCAGCAACTGGACCTGGGCTACCGGGAGTCGTCGCTGGCGGCCGAGACCCGCGCCGACCTGGACCCGCAGGCCCTGCGGGCCGGCGACCGGGCACCCGACGGGCGCCACGGCGGCGTCCGCCTCTTCGACGCGTTCGCCGGGCCGCAGTGGACGCTGCTCACCGTCGGGCCCCTGGGGCTGAGCGCTGACGAGGCGCTCGGCGGAGCCGACGTCCGCAGGATCCGCATCCCGTCCTACCAGGCGTACGGGGACGGTGTCTTCCTCGTGCGCCCGGACGGCTACGTGGGCTGGGCCGGGGCGACCGGCCAGGGTCTGAGCGAGTACGCCGCGCGCGTGGGACTGTCGGGTCACTGATCGGCCGCGACCGAGCGGGAGTGCCGCCGGGCTAGAGGTCGGCGCAGAGGAAGGTGGTCCGGGCCGTCGCGGTGGCGCCGGAGGAGTCGGTCACGGTGACCTGCACGGTCGCGTGCTGGCCCTCGTTGCACATGCCCCAGCCGTCGTCGGGGCTGATGTAGCCCAGGAACGTGGCGTAGGCCACGCCGCTGAAGGTGTAGGTGTAACTGCCGGTCCCCCCGCTGGCCCAGGCACTGCAGTCGAACTGGTCGACGTTCACCTTGCCCGGCATCAGGCCGTCGTCCGTACAGGCCCCGACACCGAAGCCGGCCGTCAGGGGTGTGCTGGCGTGGGCCGGGGTGGCGACGCCGAAGGTGGCCAGTGCGAGGAGCAGTGGAGCGGCGAGGCGTGCGGAGAGCTTGGACATCGGGACTCCTTTTTGATCCGGGGTACGGACTCAAGTGCGGTGTCTGGATGGTAACTTGACGCTGGTGAGCGCGACTTGACTGTGCACGGTCGACCGGATCGGGATCAAGCCGAAGTCCGCAAACTCGCGTGAAGCTACGGCCGGAAAGGTAGTCACCCGCACGCGGCTCGGCCGGCCGCGGGCGAAGACCTCGGCGCGGTGAAGCCAGGCCGAGAGACGCAGGTGCGAGGTGGGCCGGATCAGGGTCCGGTGCCCGGTCGCGGCAAGCGCTCGCGAGGTCCCGCGACATCCGGACGTCGCCTGAAAGCTGTCTGATGGACACTCACTTTTCCTCGTGGGCCCGCCTGGGCGATGAATCATTCTCGCGCACAGCAATGTGCGACTTCACTGGCTCGACTTGTAGGGAGAGCACGATGCCCAAGTACACCCGTCCGGCCTTGGTCGGGCTGGCTACGGCGACGGCAGCCGCGCTGTGTGGGCTTCCGGCACTGAATGCCAGCGCTGAGGCAGCCGCGTCCGCCGGCAAGCACGTCCTGCTCATCTCGGTCGATGGCATGCACCAGAGTGATCTCGACTGGTATATCGCCAACCACCCGGGCTCGACGCTTGCCAGACTGACGCACACCGGCAGCGAGTACACCCATGCGGAGACGTCCAACCCCTCGGACTCCGACCCGGGCGGCACCGCGCTGATGACCGGCGGCAACCCCAAGTCCACCGGTGTGTACTACGACGTCGAGTACAGCCACAAGACGGACGAGGCGGGCGCCGCCTGCACCCCTGGGCGGCCGGCCACCGGTGGTGACGTCATCTACGACTCGCCGGACGACGCGCTGGCGAACGTCGACGACTTCATCAACCCGGCGAACGGCACCTTCCCGTCGTTCGACGAGAACGGTTCGGTCTTCCCCCGGGGTGTCGACACCGACCCGGCCGCGATCATGAACCTGAAGTTCGACCCGAAGACGTCGCTCAACCCGAAGACGTTCCCCGTCGACCCCAAGACCTGCAAGCCGATCACCCCGTGGGACTACCTGGGCGACAACACGATCTTCCAGGTCATCCACAACGCCGGACTGCGCACCGCGTGGTCCGACAAGCACGAGGTCTACGCGTCCTTCAACGGTCCCGGCTCGAACGGCCAGAGCATCGACGACCTCTTCTCGCCGGAGATCGACTCACAGGCCGTCATGCCGAACGGCGTCCCGTACCCGCAGGATGACGACTGGGCCCACATCGACGCCGCCACCAAGCAGTACGACGGCTACAAGGTCCAAGCCGTCCTCAATGAGATCGGCGGCCGCGACCACTCGGGCAAGACCAGGGTCGGCACCCCGGCCATCTTCGGCATGAACTTCCAGACCGTCTCGGTCGCTCAGAAGATCCGCTCGACCCCGACGACGCTGATCGGTCCGGACGCCCATGGCAACTACACCACCAGCGCTCCGGAACCGGGCGGCTACCAGTGGGTGCAGGACAAGCTCGTCCCCGGACCGGTGCTCTCCAGCGCGCTCGACTACGTCAACACCCAGCTCGGCCGCATGGTCGCCGCCATTCACAAGGACGGCCTCGCGGGCTCGACGACGATCATTGTGACGGCCAAGCACGGTCAGTCCCCGCAGGACCCCAACAAGCTCGTCACCGTCCAGGACGGCCCGATCATCAGCGCGATCAACGCCGCCTGGGCGAAGACGCATCCGGGCAACCAGAGCCTCATCGTCGCCGGAACCGACGACGACCTGTGGCAGTCCTACCTCTCGGACAACTCACAGGCCGCATGCGACTTCGTCAAGAGCTACCTGTGGGACCACACCGCGCAAGGCTACGACGTCAACAAGAAGCCGGTCACCGTTGCGCACTCGGGCCTGGCACGGATCTGGGCCGGCGCATCCGCCGCGCACTTCTTCGGCGCTTCGGTCCACAACGGCCAGTCCCCGGACGTCTTCGGCGAGGTCCAGGAGGGCATCGTCTACTCGAAGCCGACCAAGCTGGCCGAGCACGGCGGCATGAACACCGGTGACCGACACGTCCTGATGATCGTCGACGGCCCGGGCATCCCGGCCCAGGTCGAGTCCGCCTCGGTCGAGACCACCCAGGTCGCCCCCACGATCCTGTCCGTCCTGGGGCTCAACCCGCGCAAGCTGACGGCCGTCAAGGTCGAGGGCACGCAGGCCCTTCCCGGCCTCGATGAGCACCCGCGGGGCCACTGACCCGGCGCCGCTACGCGCCAGTTGACTGGCAGCACCCCAACGGGAGGCCGGGGCCGATCCGCCCCGACCTCCCGTGCATGCCGATGATCCGGACCCGGCCCCGAGCCGGCCCCGCCGGCACCCGCGGGCCCAACCCCGCAGCGCTGCTCCCCCACACCAGCGCCGACACCAACGCGGCCGCGCTCACGGACGCCGCATCACAGCCGTGGCTGTTGCAGTAGTCACTTCGCACACACGACCGATCACATGAACGCACCACCAAGCGCAATAGAGGTCACTTTCGTCAAGCCGGCAAGGCTGCGTTCCCCCTCTCCGTAGGGTGCCGCACATGCCAAACCTGGATAGCGCACTCAAGGACGCCATGGCCATCGACGGCGCCGTTGGCGTTGCCATCGTCGACTACAACAGCGGAATGGCCCTGGCAACCCTGGGCAGCAGCCCCGACCTGGACCTGAACGTCGCCGCGGCCGGCAACACCGAAGTCGTCCGCGCCAAAATGCGCACCATGGAGATGCTCAACCTCCACCACGAAGGGATCGAAGACATCCTGATCACCCTGGGCGGCCAGTACCACCTGATCCGCCCGATGACCGCCAAGGGCAGCCAGGGGCACTTCGTCTACCTCGCCCTCAACCGTTCCCGCGCCAACCTGGCCATGGCCCGGCTGCGTCTGCGCCAGATCGAGGACAACCTGGTCATCTGACCCTTCCAGGATGCGAGAGAACCGGCTCGTGGGCTCCTCCCCCGTCCTGTGGACGCCGAACCTGACGACCGGGCCGGTCACCTCGTTCGCCGATGCGTTGGAGCGCGCCCTGGACGTGCCCGGGGTCGTGGCCGTGGTACTCGGAGACCTGACCCGCGGCGGTGCCCTCGCCCTGGCCCAACATCCCGACTACCCCGTCGGCTTCGCCCATCAGTCGGCCTACGCCGCTCTGGCCTACGCCCGAGCCGCACCCCCCGACGGCGAAGTCCCCGACGAGCTCGTCCTCACCGGCGCGCACCACGTGTCGCTGCAGCACACCAAGTCCCTGCCCACCGCCACCGGCCACGCCTTCGTCCATCTGACCCTGCGACGCCCCGAGGCCAACCTCGCGCTCGCCCGCCTCGGTCTGTCGCCGATCCTGGACGGCCTGCCCGCCCTGGTGGCCCAACGCCGCCCCTCCCCCACCCCACCGCCGACCGATCCGCCGCCCGGTCAACGGCGCCGCCTGCTCGACCGGCTTCGCCCCCGGCGCCGCCCCGACACGTGAACCTTCGCAGGTGCTCGGATGAGCAGCATGCGGCTTGCGAGCGCCCGCGTGTTGGCAGATCGTCCCGCCGTCGCCGCCCGGCACGGCTCCCGTGCCGCATCGCAGCGCCGTGGGCAGGGCACGCGGGCCGTCGGCACGACCGGCGGGCCGGGCCCTTGGAAAGCGGAAGATGCGGACGACGCGGCGTCAGCCGGGCGCGGCTCGGCGGACGTCAGACGAGGCGGTCGGCCAACCCTGCGGCCTCGAACGCGGCCACGATCTCGTCCCGCCCCTCGGTGAAGTGCGCCCAGCTGTCGTGGTGGACGGTGACGACCCGGCGCGCGCCCAGGATCCGTGCCGCCTGGGCCGCCTGCTCGCTGTCGAGCACCAGCGGTTCGCCGCCGAAGAGGACGGGGAACCGCGGCGCGCCCGCGAACAGCACGGCCGTGTCCACCGGGGCGTACCGGGCGGCGATCTCCCCGACCGCCTCCAGCGAGGCGTTGTCGCCGCTGACGTAGACGGTCGGCAGGCCCTCGCCGGTCAGCACGAAGCCGGTGACCTGTCCGGTGAACGGCTCGACCTCCTCGCGCTTGCCGGGGCCGTGGATCGCCGGCACGCCGGTCACGGTGACGGTGCCGCCGTCGGGGCGGTCGATCGTGACCTGCTCCCAGTCCCCCAGGCCCTTCGCTGTGCCGCCGAGGCGCTGGGCGCCGCTGGTGGTGGTGAGGGTCAGCGCGACGTCGGCCAGCAGGGCCCGGCCGCTGCGGTCGAGGTTGTCGGCGTGTTCGTCGTGGGAGAGCAGGACCACGTCGATCCGCCCGAGCTGGGCGGGCTGGGCGGCGGACGAAGCCGTCTTGGTCAGCAGCGGCCGACCGGGGTTCTGGTAGTCGCCGGGCTCGTCGAAGGTCGGGTCGGTGAGGAAGTGCAGGCCACCGTACTCGAAGGACGCCGTGGGCCCGCCGAGGACGCGCACGGGGAGCTGCTGCTCGGCACTGTGGGAGGAAGCCATGGAACACCACTCTCATGGATGGATTCGGTTGATCCGTGAGGAGATCGTAGGCAGGTTCTCACGGATGGCGCAAGCAGTACCATGAGAAGCATGCAGCCGATCGCCGCCACCGCGTCCGGGCCGGAGCCCGCGCAGCCGCTCACGCCCGGGAACATGGCACAGCCCGTGTTGGAGCCTGCGCGGGACACGGCGGATGCTGCGCCCGAGCCCGCTCCCGGCGCAGACGTCTACCTGGCACTCGACTTCGCCAACAGCGCCCTCGCGCTGCCTGGCGGCCACGTCATCGACCTCCTCGGCACGCCGGACAGCGCGAACCAGTGGCTCACCATGCACGGGCTCGCACCCGACGACGCCGGCATCAGGGAGATGTGCGCCGCCCAACTGCGGTCGCTGCGCGAGCAGATCAGGGCGCTGCTCGCCGCCCGGGTGGAAGGCGTGCCGGCGCCGCCCACAGCCCTCGCGGCGGTCAACGACGCGCTGGTGCGCAGCCCCGCCATCGCCCTGCTGCACTGGGACCGGAGCACCGGGCCCTACCGGGCCACCCCGCATCCGACGACACAGATCCTCGAACACGCCCTGGCGGCCCTCGCCGAGAACGCCGCCGAGCTCCTGACCGGCCCTGACGCCGACCGACTCACCGCCTGCGGCTCCCCTCCCTGCACCCGCTACCTGCTGCGCCACGGCCGCCGCCAGTGGTGCTCGACCCGCTGCGGCGACCGGGCACGAGCCGCCCGCGCCTACGCCCGCCGCACACAGCAGGCCTGACGACCGCGGCCTTGCGGACAGTGCTGCGATGGTGAGCCCGCGTCGGACACCGATGCACCGGCTGACCGTCAGGGAGACATAGGCACCAAGGGACTCGGCACGATGACCGCCCCCACGGCGTGCCCCGGCACGCCCGCGCCGAAGAGGGGCAGGCGTCGGGGACGTGAGGGAACCTCGGTGGTCGTCGCCGTCTCGATTCCCGTACGAAACTGCGCACGCTCCGCTCCTAGAATCCTGTCGGCAGGGGCACCGTTCGCATGGGGGCGTCGTGGGGGAACAGCGGGACGGTATGCCCGATCCGGACAGGGCCGAGGATCTGGCCGGGTTCGTCGGTCTGCTGGACGAGTTGCGCGCCTGGGCGGGGATGCCCTCGTACCGGGTGCTCGCCAAGCGGGTGGGCGCGCAACTGCGGCCGGCCCGCGACGTCTCACCGAGCACGATCGTGGACCTGTTCAAAATGGGCCGGCGTCGCCTGGACCTGGACCTCGTGGTGGCGATCGTCCGCGCGCTGGGGGCCGACGCGCCCACCGTGGCTCGCTGGCGACAGGCGTGCGTGCGGGTCCATGCCGAGGCCAGGACCGGGGGCACCTCGGGAGTGCTGCGGCAGTTGCCCGCCGAGCTGGCCACCTTCACGGGTCGGGAGCGGGAACTCGGCGAGCTGCTCGCGCAGGCGGTGGGATCCGTGAGTGGTGCGCGCCGCAGCACCGTGGTGATCTCCGCCATCGAGGGCATGGCCGGGGTGGGCAAGACCCAGCTGGCCGTCCATGCGGCTCACCGCCTGGCTGCCGAGGGCCACTTCGCCGACCTGCAGCTGTATGTGAACCTGCGCGGCTTCGACGCGGAGCGCCCTCCGGCGGATCCGGCCAGTGTCCTGGAAGCCTTCCTGCGTCAGCTCGGGATCCCGTCCCAGCGGATCCCAGCCGACGTCGACGAGCGTGCTGCCCTGTTCCGGGACCAGCTGCACGATCGCCGGGCGCTGCTGCTGCTGGACAACGCGGCGGACGAACGCCAGGTACGCGATCTCATCCCGGCCGGAGGAAACTGCCTGGTGCTCGTCACCAGCCGCCGTCGCCTGACGGGGCTGGACGGCGCCTGGCCGATCGTCCTGGGCACCTTCACCGACGACGAGAGCACCGAGCTGCTGGTCCGGATCGTCGGGCCGGACCGGGTCCGGGCCGAACCGCGGGCGGCAGCCGAGCTTGTGAGGGAATGCGGCGGCCTGCCACTGGCGGTCGCGATCGTCGCCGCACGCCTGAGGTCGCGTCCGGCGTGGAAGCTGGCCGATCTGGTGCGTCACCTGCGGACGGATCCGGCTGTGGGGCTGCGGGAGGGGAACCGGTCGCCCTGGCCGGTGTTCCGCCTGTCCTACGACGGACTTCCCGGCGCGGCCAGACGTGTGTTCCGGCTCCTGGCGGCCCATCCGGGCCGTGACGTCACCGTGGGGTCGACCGCGGCCCTGGCCGGGCTCGACGCCGGCCACGCCCATCTGATGGTGGAGCTCCTGGCTGACGAGCACCTGCTTCAGCCGAAGGAGTTCGGCCGCTACGAGATGCACGACCTGCTACGGGTCTTCGCCCGGGAGGTGTTGCTGGCGGAGGAGCCGGCCGCCGCACGGGATGCGGCGGTCTCCAGACTGCTGAAGTGGTACGCGGTCGTCGGCGTGGCGGCACAGCGCGCGGTCAGGCCGGACCTGCACTCGCTGATGCCGCCTTCCGAGTGGACTGCCCACCCTGCTGTGCACTTCGGCAGCGAGGCGGAGGCCATGACGTGGGCGGAGCGGGAGGTGACGAATCTTCTGGCCGCGGTCAATCTGGCCCATGGCCACGGTGATGCGCTGATGTTCTCCCGCCTCTTCGCGGCGGTCGCCTGGTACCTCGGGATCGAGCGCCGCTGGCACGAGGTGCTGGCCGTCGGCGAGGCCATGCTCAAGACCGTCCCGGACGCCCGGGACGAGGCTGCGACCGCGTGGCTGCGCCTCGGGATGGCCGCCGCCCTGGAGGAGACGGGCCGACCCGAATCCGCTGAGCCCCACCTCGTCGCGGCGCTGGACACGTATCGCCGGCTCGGGGACCACAACGGGCAACTGGCCGTGCTCAACCGCTCCGCGTCCTGCGCTTCCAGGGCAGGACGACAGGACGCGGCGTTCACCTTCGTGGCCGAGGCCCTGTCCATCGCCCGCCTGTCCGAAGACTGGACCGCCGCAGCCAAGATCCTGAACAGTCGAGCCATAAGCCATCATCAGCTCCACCGTCCGCAGGAGGCCTTGAAGGACCTGGAAGAAGCCCTCTCCTGTTCCCGCTCGGGCAACAACGGCCAGCTCGTCGCGACCCTGATCCGCAACCTGGGATTCACCTACCTGGTGCTCGAGGACCACATCGAGGCGGAGGCTCGGTTCGCCGAGGCCGGGACCCTGTTCCACAAGCTCGGAGACACCTTCCGCCACGCCGAATCCCTGCACGGCGCGGCCCGGGCTCTGTACGGCCAAGGACGCGTCGCCGAAGCACGCCGCAGCGCCGCACGCGGCGACGACGTCCTGGGCGGCGCTGCTGACGCGTCGGCCGGGCATCAACGGCGAAGGCTGGAATCCTCACCGCTGCGGTACATCGAGTCGGCGGCCATCGAAGGAACAGCGCGGGCATGAGCCAGTGCGGGCGACACCGCACCGACCAGCCGAGAAAGGGCGTTGTCAGTGGGTTCTGCCAGGGTGTGCTTCGTGGATGAGCTGGTGGAGCGGGTCGACTGTCACGATCGTGTCCTGGGGGTGGTCACCCGTCGGCAGGCCGTCCGGGAGGGTTGGCTGCATCGAATCGCCACGACGGTGTGCAGGGACGGGCGTGGCCGGATCCTCGTCCATCGGCGGGCGGACCACCAGTCGCGCTTCCCGGGGCACTATGAGGTCATGGCGGGCGGCGCCGTGAACGTCGGCGAATCCTACGAACAGGCTGCCGCGCGGGAGCTGGCCGAAGAGCTGGGCATCCGTTGCCTGCCGCGCTTGCTGTTCACGGTCATCAACCGCAGCGGCTGGAGCCCTCACTGGCTCGGCGTACATGAAGCCGTGATTCCTGATGCTGTGGTCCCCGATCCCGATGAGATCGCCTGGCATGACTGGCTGACCGAGTCGGAGCTTCACTCGGCCCTGTCGAGGTGGCGCTTCACTCCCGACAGCCAGGAAGTCTTCAACCGGTATCTCGCGTTCCGAACCGCGCGGTCCTGACCTTTCCCGCCTCGGCGATCGGGCTCCTCAGCCCAGGGGAACAGCGGGTGCGGCACGGAACGGCGGAGACGGCGCGGGGTCCTTTCGCCGTGCGCGCCCGCGTGGCTCCTCAGTCGATGGTGGCGGTGTCGATGACGAAGCGGTAGCGGACATCGGAGGCCAGGACCCGCTCGTAGGCCTCGTTGATCTGGTCGGCGGAGATCATCTCGATGTCGGCGACGATGCCGTGTTCGGCGCAGAAGTCGAGCATCTCCTGGGTCAGGGCGATGCCGCCGATCATGGAACCGGTCAGTACGCGCCGGGCGCTGCCGAGCAGGAAGCCGTCGACGGTCAGCGGACCGGGGGCGGCCCCGACGTTGGCGAGGACACCGTCCACGGTGAGCAGGCCGAGGTAGGCATTGAGATCGAGGTCGGCGCTGACAGTGTTGACGATCAGGTCGAAGCGCCGCGCGAGTTCGGTGAACGTGCCTGGGTCGGATGTCGCGTGGTAGTGGTCGGCGCCGAGGCGGCGGCCGTCCTCCTGCTTCTTCAGCGACTGGGAGAGCACCGTGACTTCGGCGCCCAACGCATGGGCGATCTTGACGGCCATGTGGCCGAGGCCGCCGAGCCCGACGACCGCCACCTTCTTGCCGGGACCGGCTCCCCAGTGGCGCAGCGGGGCGTAGGTGGTGATGCCCGCGCACAGCAGCGGAGCCGCGGCGGCCGCATCGAGGCTGTCGGGCACGGACAGCACGAAGTCGGCGTCGACGACGATGTGGGTGGAGTAGCCGCCCTGGGTGGTGGTGCCGTCGTGGTCGGTGAAGGCGTACGTGAAGACCGGGCCTTCGGTGCAGTACTGCTCGTCGCCCCCGAGGCACGGGGCGCACCGGCCACAGGAGTTGACCAGACAGCCGACCCCGACGCGGTCACCCGCCCGGTGCGCGGTGACGTCTGCGCCGACCGCGGTCACGGTGCCGATGATCTCGTGGCCGGGCACGACGGGGAAGGGCTGCGGGCCCCACTCGCCCCGGACGGTGTGGATGTCGGAGTGGCAGATGCCGACATACCGGATGGCGATGAGGACGTCGTTCGGCCCCACGGCACGGCGTTCGATGGTGGTCGGGGCCAGCGGCAGGCCGGCGGCCGGGGCGGCGTAGGCTTTCACACGCATGGGCTGGTGTTCCTCGATGGGGTGTGTCGACCTGCGCGAGCAAGATCTCGCCCGCCCACCGTATGCGTCGGCCTCGCGTCCGGCGCGACGATTCGCCGGTGTCGGACGCCCGTCCACTCGAACAGCCCTCCCCCTTATGCCTGGGATCAGCGAGCGCGGACCCGGTCGGCTCCCCTGAGCACCCCCCCGAGCGCCCTGGGGAGCCGATCCCGGTTTCCGCCGCTCAGCGGCGGAGCATGCGCAGGCGACGGAGCATGACGGAGGCTTCGTCATGCAGATCCCAAAGCCTGGTCCGCTCCCACTCCGCGAACGGCCCGGGGACGCCCTGCAGGGGGGCGCCACGCCACCGCCCGAGGGCGCCGTCCAGCAGCGATTCGGCGGCGTCGGGGTCGATCCCCATCAACACCCGCGCGTCGCCGATGCTGTGCTCGAAGGCGATCGCGTCCACCAGGCCGGGGTCGATCCCCAGCCGGTAGCCGCCGCTGGTCGACTGCAGGGCGCCCCCGTCGCCCGTGCGGCGCAGGAGGCGCTGCACGGGCGCGACGTGCACGTGCAGCTCCTCCTCCAGGGGTCCGGCCTCCCCCGCGACCGGACCCACGATCCCCTCCACCAGTTCCACCACGGACACCTCCATGCCGGCCCGCAGGGCCAGCATGGTCAGCAGCGCCTGCTGCACGGGTGTCCCGGGGAACAGCGGGCAGCCCCGGTCCCACGCACGCACCGGACCGAGCAGTGAGACCTCCACCCCGCGCCTTCCCTGTCCGGCGACCCCCATGGCAACCGGCCGGGTCCAGGGCGTGCGGGCCGCGTCACGGCCGGCTCCGGCCGTACTCGACGTGGTCCTGGTGCGAGGGAGTTGGAGGATGCTGCTCGTCATGGTCCTGTTCGCTCTGCGTCGTCGCGGGACGGTCCCCTCCTCGGGGCTGCCACGACAGAGCCTGGCAGGGCCCGATACACAACGGATCAACGCCGGGAAGCCGTGCGGACGGGGTATTCCTTCGCACGCTGGTGCTACCCTCCGAGGCGCAGTAGGGGGAGGGGAGCAGTCGTCGCCGGTGGACGCGCACGGATGACCGGGGGACACCTTATGTCCGGGTCGGGAGGTTCAGCGGGCAAGGAGCTGGAGTTCGCCCTGCTCGGCGAGGTCGTGGTGCGGCGCGACGGCGACCCGCTCAACGCCGGTTCCCCGCAGCAGCGCGCCGTGCTGGTCCGCCTGCTGCTCGCGGAGGGCATGGCTGTTCCGGCGCAGGAGCTGGTGGACGCCATCTGGGGTGAGGACTCCCCCGCCCGCGCCGTCGGCACGGTCCGCACCTACGTCTCCCGGCTGCGCACCCTGCTCGCTCCCGAGGCCGCCGGCCGCGACCGGGTCGGGGTCCTGGTCTCCGTCGGCGACGGTTACGCGCTGCGGCTACCGACCCGCAGCACCACGGACGTGGGCGAGTTCGAGCGGCTGGCGGAGGCCGGCGCGGCCGCCCGCACCGCCGGGGACGCGCCACGCGCCGCGACCCTGTTCGCCCAGGCCCTGGCCCTGTGGGGCGGCGAACCGCTGGCGGGCGTGCCCGGCCCGTTCGCCGAGCGGGAACGCGACCGGCTGGTCCAGGCCCGACTGAGCGTGCTGGAGTCCTTGGCCGGCGCGGAGGCCGACAGCGGCAACGACGGCCAGGTGCTGGCCCTCCTCGGCCCGCTGGTCGCCGAACACCCGCTGCGCGAACGGCCGCGCGCCGCGTTGATGCTCGCCCTCTATCGCAGCGGCCGGCAGGCTGAGGCGCTCACCCTCTTCGACGCGGGCCGACGGCTGCTGATCGACGAGCTGGGCATCGAGCCGGGACCGGAGCTGACCGATCTTCACCGGCGCATCCTGGCGGGTGACCCCGGCCTGCTGGCGACCGAGGGCGGGCGGGCGGCGGACTCCGCTCCCGAGGAGCCGGAGCCTGACCCCGTCCCGGCGCAACTGCCCAGCGACACACTCGACTTCACCGGGCGTGCCGCGCTGGTCGAGAGCATCTGCCACTCGCTGGTCACCGCCGCCGAGCGCTCCGCCGTCACCCTGCACGGCCTCTGCGGCATCGGCGGCGTCGGCAAGACCACTCTGGCCGTCCGCATCGCCCACCGCGTCCGCGCCGTCTTCCCCGACGGCCAGCTCTACGCCGAGCTCAGCGGCACCTCCCCCAGCCCGGCCGACCCGGCGGCCGTGCTGGGCGACTTCCTGCTCGCCCTCGGCGTCCCCGCCGCCCAACTCCCCGACGCCACCGCGCAGCGCGCCGCGCTGCTCCGCTCGCGGCTGGCCGACCGGCGGGTGCTGATCGTGCTGGACAACGCGCGGGACGCGGCGCAGATCCTGCCCCTCATCCCCGGCACTCCCGGCAGCGCGGTCCTGGTCACCAGCCGTGCGCGGCTGGCGGGCATCCCCGGCGCGCTGCTCACCGAGCTCACCGCACTGGAGGAACTGGAGGCGCTGGAACTCCTGGCGGCCGTAGCCGGCTTCGCCCGGGTGGCGGCGGAGGGCGCGGCGGCCACCGAGCTGGTCGCGGCCTGCGCGCACCTCCCGCTTGCGGTCCGCATCGTCGCCTCCCGCCTGGCCACCCGGCCCCGCTGGACCGTGGCCTCGCTGCTGGACCGGCTCCGCGACGAACAACAGCGCCTCGCGGAGCTGCGGGTCGGGGACCTCGCCGTCGAGTCCACCTTCGAGCTGGGCTACCGGCTGCTGAGCGAACGGCAGGCGTGGGCGTTCCGGCTGCTGTCCATCCCCGCCGTCTCCTGGTTCTCGCTCTCCTCAGCCGCGGCGGTGCTGGAACTGCCGCCGGAGGAGGCCGAGATCCTGACGGAGTCGCTGGTCGACTCCGGACTCCTGGAGACCGAGACCGCGGGCCGCTACCGCTACCACGACCTGGTCCGCGTCTTCGCCCGTGCCCGGGCACGTGCGTCCGAGCCGGAGCAGGTGCGATCGGCGGTGGTACTGAGGCTGCTGGAGCAGCAGCTGGAGTACGTCTGCGCGGCCTGGCGCGCCGCCAACGAGCGGGCCCCGCTGAGCTGGCGGCTCCATCCGCCGCGTCCGGGCAAGGACGACGAGGCGACGCGCTTCGGCGACGCCGCGCTGGAATGGGTCACCCTGCGCGGCGACCGCACCGTTCTGCACGAACTCGCCGGACAGGTCCTGCGCGTCGAGCCGCGCCTCGGTATGCGACCCCTGGTCGACCTGCTGCTCGCCTGGGTCTGGCTCTTCGAGGACGAGTCGGCGGGCCCCGGCCTGCGCGACATCCTCCCCGCCGCGACGCTCGCCGCGGAACGCACCGAGGATCCCCGCGCCCTCTCCCGGCTCCGCTATCTCACCGGCCTGCGCCAGTCCCTGGCCGGCCGGGTCGCCGAGGCGGAGTCGGAGTTCCGCGCGGCGCTGCGACTGCTGCCGGGCGACGAGAGCCTGGAGATCCGCTACACGTTGGTCGCAGAACTGGCGGTGAACCTCAACGCCGCCGGCCGCGCCGAGGAGGCGCTGAAGCACTTGCGGCTGGCCCGCGGCCTCGCCGCCCAGCTGGGCAACGTGGCCGACGAGGCCCGCCTGCTCGGCAACATCGCGCGCGGGGAACTCACGGCGGGCCGACCGGACTCGGCCCGGCACGCTGCCGAGGAGGGCCTGGCGACCGCGCTGACCTCCGGGAGCAGCAGGTCGGAGGCGGACGCCCGCTACCAGCTCGGCATCGTGCTCAGCAGTTCCGGGGACACGCCTACGGCGGTGGCGCACTTCGCCGAGGCCCTCTCGCTCTACCGGGCCCAACAGCGCCTCGGCCTGGAGGCGTTGGTCCTCGCCCGGCTGGCGCACTGTCGGCTCGACCTGGGCGACGCCCGGTCCGCCCGGGAGCTCGCCGCCAGGGCCCTCGACCTGCTGGACGGGTCCGAGCTGCACTACCACCTGTCGCTGGCGCGGTGGGCGATGGGACGGGCGTTGCTGGCTCTCGGCGACGGGCGCGGGGCGGCGGACCAGTTGACCCTGGCCAGGGACGGCTTCCAGCGGCTGGGCGCTCCGGAGGCGTCCGAGGTCAGGGACGTGCAGCTGGTCGCTGGCCTTGTTGATTGAATGTTGACTCTCACCCGCGAAGATATGCCCCGGCCGAGCACGCCTCGGTCGCCCGACTTGAGCACCTTGAGAGGAACATCATGAGCACGCCGGAGCAGCCGCAGCAGTCCGACTCGACCGAGGCCGTCGCGGCTGACCTGTCTCGCGCGAACGACGTCGTCGCGGTCGACCCCACGGCGGACCCGACCGCCCCGCCGCGCAAGCCTGGCACGGTCAGCCCCAACGAGGTCCGCACCCAGCCCTGACCAGCACGCGGCACCTCCGACGCCCGGCGCACCCGCGTCCGGGCGTCATGTCGTTCGCGAGTCGCCGACTCGCCCCGCGGTGTTCTCGCCGACAGCGCTCGCACCGGGGCAGCACACCCGCGGGACCCGGGGGCCGCTCCAGCGCCGCCCTCGCCCGCGGCCACAACGTCAGACCTCGGGCCGGCCCACGCCAGCAGCCAGGGTCGCGAGCGTTTTTTCCCCCGAAACGCCGGCACCATACCCAGCGATCAACCCACGACCCGGCCCGCCGGCTCCGGCACGGGTCTCAGCGAGGCCGAACAGCACAGGTCCGCCGTCGAACGCGGATCGTCCCCGCACCTACCCGGGCCACGAGGAGGACGTGTCCATCCTCAAGCACGAGTTCTTCGTCGAACGGATCGAGAAGCTCTCGCACATGATCCGACGTCAGTTGTGCCTCGCGCTGCCCCTCGCCCCCCGGCGGGCCGTCAGCCGTTGAGCCAGTCCTCGTAACGGGTCGGCGCCAGGCGGGTGCCGGGGCGCGGGATGAGGACGTCGCCGTGGACGGCGGCGAACAGGCCCGCCTGGTCGTCGACGACGACAGGGCGCCGGTCGCCTCGCGCAGCCAGCGTCATGCGGCCGATCTCGTCGAGGGTGAACCTGTCGGGGCCGGCGATGTCGAGGATCCCACCGAGCGGCGTGCCGGTGGCCACGTCCGCGAGGGCGTCGACGACATCGCGGCTGGCGATCGGCTGCAGCGGCGTGGCGGGCAGTCGCACCGCGGCCTCGTCCGAGGTCCACGACATGGTCGGCTCCATGAACTCGAAGAACTGCGTGGCGCGCACGATCGAGTAGGGCGTCGGACCGCCGCGCAACAGCGTCTCCTGGAGCGCCTTGCCACGGTAGTAGTCCAGTTCGGGGACCTGATCCACGCCCACGATGGACAGAACCACCTGGTGGCGCACACCGGCCCGCTCGCCCGCAGCCAGGAGGTTGCCCACCGTGGTCCGGAAGAACTCGATCGACTGCTCGTCGAACGTCGGCGAGTTGCTCACGTTCACCACTGCCTCCGCGCCGACGAGCGCGGCGTCGAGGCCTGTCCCGGTGAGCAGATCGACACCGGAGGACGGTGACGCGGCGGTCACCTCGTGGCCTCGTGCGGTCAGCTCGGCGGCGAGCTGTGAGCCGATGAGCCCGGTGCCGATGACGGTGATCTTCATGGTGCGCCTTCCCTCGTGGGACGAGCCGAGCCCCCTGCAAACTCGGATAACTTATATCCGAGATATTACTCGGATATCCTTTGTCCGAGTCAAGTGGAGGTGGCATGAAACTGTCGGGTGGCGTGGAGTGGGCGCTGCACTGCTGCGTGGTGCTGACCGCAGCCGGTGATCCGGTGCCGGCGGCTCGGCTGGCCGCGCTGCACGACGTGTCGCCGAGCTATCTGGCGAAGCAGATGCAGGCGCTGTCGCGCGCGGGCCTGGTCCACTCGATCCAGGGCAAGACCGGCGGCTATGTCCTCACCAAGAAGCCCGAGCAGGTCAGCCTGCTGGACGTGGTGCAGGCCGTCGACGGGGCGCGCCCCGCGTTCGTCTGCACCGAGATACGTCAGCGCGGGCCACTGGGCACGCCACCGGAGCAGTGCACCAAGCCGTGCCCCATCGCCCGAGCGATGGGAGCCGCCGACGCGGCTTGGCGCGCGTCGCTGGCCGCCGTCACGATCGCCGACCTCGCGGCAGCGGTGCAGGGCGACAGCGGCCCCGAGGCCCTGCCGAGGATCGGCGCCTGGCTGAACGCGGACCCTGATGACCAGCCTTAATGATCACTCCGCACCCCTGGGCCACAACGGCTGCGCCCTCCGGCACGGCACCTCGCTCACGCCGGGCTTCACAGACGGGCGGATCCCTGGGCGGGCGGGCACCCTCGTCCGTCGCGCCAACGACCTGACGTCGCCGGGCGAGAGCGGTGGTGCGGGGCACCACCGGACCGCACAGGCCGGAAACGAGACCCGAAGCCGTGACGGAACCCGCCCCGCCTCCCCGGACCACGGACACGATCCGCGTCGCCGGACGCGGAACGAACGCAGGCCGGTCCGGGCACCGCGTCATGCGGAGGGGCTTGTGACGTCCCGACAGGTATCGGGTTCCGGGGGAAGTTCGTCCGAGCGGAGGTTGGCCACCCGGCCATGGGAGTCGTCGACGAGGAACTCGGTGGCTCCGGCGTCACGCGCGCCTTCGATCACTGCGCTGACCGCCCCTTGCAGCAGGTGGCGGTCGTACGGGTAGTCGGCGCCGGTGAGGCGGCGCCGCTCCCGGTAGATCTTCACAACGCCACCCTCGGGTGCAGTTCCGGTTCGGTCGAGTCGAGGGTCATCACCGCGTAGACGCTGCCCTCCTGTCCGGCCGCGCCGCCGTGGCGGCCGTCGGGGGTCAGTGCAAGGGCGCGCAGTTCGGCACGGAACTCGTCCGGGAGGGCGGCGGTGTCGGCCAGGGCGAGTCGGCAGGCGTCGGCCGGCTCGCTGCCGCGTGCGAGCAGGTCCACGATGGTACGGGCGGTGCCTCCGCGCATGCTGAGTTCACCTCGTCCGGTGCACGCCGCTCCGCCTCCGCGCAGGTCGCTCCAGTTGCCGGCGCCGGGGATCGCGGAGTCGCCGACGCGCCCTGGGTACTTGAAGGGATAGCCGGAGGTCGACACGCCGACGCAGAGTTCGCCGGAGGTGTCCAGGGCCATGATGTTGATGGTGCCCCAGGGGCCCTCGTGCGGGGCGAGTCGGCGGACCAGGTCGAGCGCGGCCTCCCGGTAGCGTCGGTCGCCCGCGACCGCGGCGGTGTTCTCTCCCTCGACCGAGTCACCCGCCCGCTGCCCGGCTTCCGTCAGCTGACCGCGCCAGATCCGGCGCGCGTCGTCGGTGAGCAGCTCGGCACGGGCGAAGCCGTTCTCCGCCGCGAACAGCTCCGCGCCCGGGCCCACCAGCAGACAGTGCTGGGGCAGACGCTCCATCACCGCCCGTGCGACCGAGATCGGGTTCGGGTACCCGCGCATGGCCGCGACCGCACCGAAGCGACGGTCGGAACCGGTCATCACCGAGGCGTCGAGTTCGACCTCGCCCCGGGCGTTCGGCAGTCCGCCCGTTCCCACGTAGTGGTCGTCCGGGTTGTCCTCGCAGCGCCGCATCGCGGCTTCGACGGCGTCAAGGGCCGACCCGCCTCGGCGCAGCACCTCGACTCCGACCGGCAGACCCACCTCACTGCGCTCGCTACCGATGATCACTGGCTCGGCCACAACCACTCCCGTTGGGGTTCCGTCGCGCGCTTCCGCAAGCACCTTTGCATGAGGGTGGCCCTGGTCGTGAGAGGGCATGGGCCGACCGTCTTCCAGCGGCGCAACGGTTGGTCCTGTTCCGGGTGGCGTGGGCCGGGTGACCGGGGTGGTCCTGCCTGCGGATCCGAAGCTGCCTGTGGTCCACCTTCGGCGATGTGATGATGTACGCGCAAACAGCGTGTAACGTACTGACTCGTCCCTGTCACCACGGCAGCTCCGAGGGGAAGAGGAGCAGCCGTTGCCTTGCCCTGGGGCACGGCTTCCGGGGCCGTCGCGGTCTGTGGGGGACCGTGCATCGGCCCCGGAAGCCCCCAACCCGCTCCGGCGCCGGTGCGGTTCGCCGGCCCCGCGCTTCGCCCCGGATCGTCAGACCGTGCTCTGCCTCACGACGCGGTAGTCGGCGAGCAGATAGCCGGTCGGTGACATCTCGCTTCGGATCGGTTCGAGCCTGATCGGCGGCAGACCGTCGAGGAGTCGTCGTCCGCGGCCCGCGATCCTCGGCGCGATCACGAGCCGGAGCTCGTCGACGACGTCGGCAGCCAGCAGCGCCTGCGCGACCGAGATGCTCGCGTGGACGCCGACGTCGCCTCCGGGCTGCCGTTTGAGCTCCCGGACGAAAGCGACCAGGTCGCCGTCGATCGCGGTCGCGTGGGGCCAGTCGAGGTCAAGGGGCGTCGAGGTCGCGACGTGCTTGGCAACCCCGTTGATGAACGCCGCGAACGGCTGGATCCGGCTGTCGGGCCAGTACTGCGCCCACTCGGTGTAGCTGCGCCGGCCGAGGACGACCGCGTCCTGGGTCGCGATCACGGCGGCGAGATTGGCCTCCATCGCGCCGTCCCAGTCCGCGAAGAAGCTGCTCGGCTCCTCGGCGACCCCGTCGAGGGACAGCAGCTCGTACACGACGATCTTTCGCACGCCTCGTACCTCCGATCGGTCCCGATGCTACTGGGCGCTGCATGGACTGCCGCCGAGAACCGCCCACGTGACGCCGTCTCAATTTTGGCGGCCCCGTCGCATCACGGGGAACATCGCGCGGAGTCCATTGACGTGTCCCGGGCGCACCCCTACAGTCCCACTCGCAAGCACTGAACTGAATCGTTTCAAGCTCGCAATCGATCGGACCGCCTCACCGGGCGGGCCCGTCCATCCGGCTCATCCGCACGCGGCCGCCGCCATTGGTCGGCCCGAGAGAAGGAGTACGGCGTTGAGCAGTGAATCGACACACCTCGGGGACGGCGAGCCGCCCGAGGCGGAACAGTCTCCGCTCAGCAGGCGGCGCTTCCTGAGTGCCGGTTCGGGCGTCGCCGCGGGCGTCCTGGCTGCGGGGCTGGTCTCGCGTCCGGCCGTCGCGGTCGCGGCCCCGCACCGGGCCACAGCGGCGCCTGTCGACCTGTCAGGCGCCCACTGGGTGTGGTTCCCCGAGGGCAGTCCGCGGGTCTCGGCCCCGGCCGGGTTCCGGTACTTCCGCAGGACGTTCGCCGTCGCCGCGGGCGGCGTCGGCGACGCGCAGCTGGTCGTCACCGGCGACGACACGGTCGACGTCTGGCTCAACGGACAGCACCTCGCCGCCTCCGCACGCGTCGCGGACTCCTGGAAGAACGCCCTCTACGTGGACCTGCGCCCTGCGCTGGCCGCGGGGACCAACACCGTGGCGATAGCCGTCAGCAACACCGGCGGCCCCGCCGGGCTGCTCGGCCATCTGCACGTCACCACCGCCGGGGGCACCACCGATCTGCCCACCGACGGCAGTTGGCGCTCCGCGCAGACCGTGCCCACCGGCTGGGAACAGCCGTCCTTCGACGACTCCGGCTGGTCGGCCGCCACGGACCTGGGCGCCTACGGCGTCTCCCCCTGGTACACCGGTGTCGCCACCCCGGACCTCACCGCCGCCTCCCCGCTCGCCGTGACCGGCCTGACCGTGGAACACCAGGCCTCTCCCCTGGGCGTCGACGCGGCACAGCCGCGGTTCGGCTGGACCCTGGACTCCTCGGCTCCGCAACAGCACCAGGCGGCCTACCAGGTCCAGGTCTCCTCGACCGGCGCCGGGGCCGGGGACGTGTGGGACAGCGGCCAGGTCCCCTCGGCTCAGCAGGTCGACCTCGCCTTCGGCGGCCCGGCGCTCGGCAGCCTCACCCGGTACTACTGGCGGGTCCGTGTCTGGGACACCCAGGGCCGGGCCGCCGCGTGGAGCGACCTGGAGTGGTTCGAGACCGGGCTGCTCGCGCCGGCCACCGAGTGGCAGGGGGCCTTCGTCGGCCAGGCCGCTCCCCCGAACTTCGCCGGGGCGAGCTGGATCTGGTATCCGGAGGGGAATCCGGCCTCCTCGGCGCCCGCCGCCACCCGCTGGTTCCGCCGCACGCTCACCCTGGCCACGGCCCCGGCGACGGCGGTGCTTGCGGTCACCGGCGACGACACCGCGGATGTGTGGGTGAACGGCGTGCTGGTCAGCTCCTCGCCCAGGGTCGCCAACTCGTGGCAGACGGCCGCCCTGGTGGACCTCGCCGGGCACCTGACGGCGGGCGCCAACGTCATCGCGGTGGCGTGCACCAACACCAGCGTCTCCCCCGCGGGGCTGCTGGCCAAGCTGCTGCTGCCCGGCGGCCAGGTCGTCAACAGCGACACCGCGTGGAAGGCCTCGCAGTCCGGGCCGACCGGCTGGAACACGGTCGGCTTCGACGACAGCGGCTGGCCGGCCGCGATGAGCGTGGCGGTGGCCGGTTCCGGGCCGTGGGGCGTACAGGTCCACGTGGTGACTCCGGCTCCCCTGCTGCGCAAGGGGTTCACCGTCTCCAAGCCGGTGGCCTCGGCCCGGCTGCTGACGACCGCCCTCGGGCTGCACGAGACGCGACTGAACGGCGCCAAGGTCGGCGCCGACGTCCTGGCACCGGGCTGGACGGACTACGGCAAGCGCCTGCAGTACAAGGTCTTCGACGTGACCGGGCAGATCCGGCAGGGCGCCAACGCGCTGGCCGCCTGGCTCGGCAACGGCTGGTACAGCGGCAGCATCGGCTTTGCCGGCAGCCAGAAGTACGGCACCCAGCCGTGGTACTCCGCCCAGTTGCAGCTCACCTTCACCGACGGCACGACGAGCACGGTCGCCACCGACAGCAGCTGGAAGACCGCCACCGGGGCGATCCGGGCCGACGACCTCTACAACGGCGAGACCTACGACGCACGCCTCGACGTCCCCGGCTGGGACGGAGCAGGGTTCGACGACAGCGCCTGGGCCTCGGTGACGGTCGCCCAGGTCTCCCGGCCGACGCTGGTCTCCCAGGTCGACGGCGGCGTGACCGTCCAGGCGGAGTTCCCGCCGGTGGCGATCACGCAGCCGCAGCCGGGCGTGTGGATCCTCGACCTGGGCCAGAACTTCGCGGGCTGGAACCGGCTCTCGCTGGCCGGACCGGCCGGCACCGTCGTCACGATGCGGCACGGCGAGGTGCTCAACCCCGACGGCACGCTCTACACCGCCAACCTGCGCACCGCCCAGGCAACCGACCGCTTCGTGCTGGCGGGAACGGGCTCCGCCGAGACCTACGAGCCGCGGTTCACGGTGCACGGCTACCGCTATGTCGAACTCACCGGCCTGCCCTCCGGGTTCACCCCGTCCAGCGGCACCGTCACCGGCCGCGCCGCCTGGACCACCGCAGCCCAGCTGGGCACGTTCACGACCGCGAACACGCTGGTGGGCCAGATCCAGCACAACATCACCTGGGGCCAGCGCAGCAACATGCTGTCCATCCCGACCGACTGCCCGCAGCGCGACGAGCGCCTGGGCTGGACGGGCGACATCGCCGCGTTCAACGCCACCTCGACGTTCAATCTGGACACCCACCGGTTCCTGGCGAAGTTCGTCGACGACCTGGTCGACGACCAGCAGTCCAACGGCGCGTTCACCGACGTGGCACCGGCCGTGATCTCCGGCTCCGGCACCGCGGGCTGGGGTGACGCGGGCGTGATCATCCCCTACACGCTGTGGCAGCGTTTCGGCGACCTGCGGGTCGTCGACCGGCACTTCCCGGCCCTGGCGGCCTGGGTCGACTACCTGCACAGCACTGCGGGCAGCAATCTGATCCGCAACCAGACGACGTTCGGCGACTGGCTCAACGTCAGCGACGACACGCCCCACGACCTCATCTGCACCGCGTACTTCGCCTGGGCCGCGCGCCTGGTCTCCCGGATGGCGGCCGCCACCGGCCGCACCGCGCAGGCCACCTCGTACGGTCAGCTCGCCGACCAGGTGGCGGCGGCCTTCGCCGGCCAGTACGTCGGATCGGACGGGTCGGTCGGCAGCAACACCCAGACCGGCTACGTGCTCGCGCTCTCCTTCGGCCTGGTCCCCGCGGCCCTGGTGCAGCGCGCCGCGAACAAGCTGGCCGCCAAGGTCGCGGCGAGCAACGGGCACCTGACGGTCGGGTTCCTCGGTGTGGAGAACCTGCTGCCGGTCCTGGCGGACTACGGCCATGCGGACGTGGCCTACCAGATCCTGTTGCAGACCGACTACCCCGGCTGGGGCTACATGGTCGGCCGGGGAGCCACCACCATCTGGGAGCGCTGGGACGGCATCCGCACCGACGGCACCTTCGAGGATCCGGGCATGAACTCGTTCAACCACTACGGCCTTGGCTCGGTGGGCGACTTCCTGTACCGGCACGTCGCGGGCCTTCGACCCGCAGCGCCCGGCTACCAGGCGCTGCTGATCGCCCCTCAGCCGGGCGGCGGGCTGACCTCCGCCGCCGCAAGCTACCGGACGCCGTACGGGATGGCCGGGAGCAGTTGGTCCGTCGCGGGCGGACAGGTCACGCTCGCTGTTACGGTGCCGGCTGGTGTCACCGCGACGGTGGTCGTGCCCACCTCCCAGCCGGGTTCGGTGTCCGCGCCCGCGCAGGCCGTCCCGGCGGCGCCCGGGACGTACTACCTGGCCGCGGGGGCGTACACCTTCACCGCCCCGGTCTGAGCCGCCCGTCGCTCCGGAGCGGTGCAGTACGAGGCGGTGCGCGGCAGGGCGGAGCGCCGCGGTGCGCGGCAGGGCGGAGCGGTGCGGAGCGAGGCGGGACCGGGCCGCTGACATGCCCGGTCGCGCCCTGCCCTGCGGGCGTCAGCGCTTGTGACGCTGGGCGTCGGCGATCTGATGCAGTGTCGCCGGGTCGGCCCCGCGGCGCTGGACGGTGTCGGCGAGGGTGGGGAACAGGCCGCCCACCGCGCTGCCGATGCGCAGGCCGAGCGGGGCGACGTTGACCTCGGCCAGGTTGCGTTCGATCGCGCGGACGGTCTGGTCGGCCACGCGCTGCGGGGTGACCGTTCCGGTGCCGCGCGGAGGGGTGGCGCCGGTGTCGGCGAACATCCCCGCGTCGCGGACGAAGCCAGGCTGGACGAGCGAGACCCCGACGCCGGAGCCGTGCAGGTCCTGGCGCAGGCCGAGGGTGAAGCCGCGCAGGCCGAACTTGGCGGCGTTGTAGAGCGAGGAGCCCGGGGAGGCCACCCGGCCGGAGATCGAGCCGATCATCGCGAGGTGTCCCTGGCGGGCCTCGACCATGCGGGGTGCCAGCAGCCGGGCCAGCAGCACCGGTGCACGCAGGTTGACGTCGAGGGAGCGGTCGATCTGCTCGGCCGTGTACTCCAGGACGTCGCCGCTGGAGGGCAGGGCGGCGTTGGCGACGAGGATCTGCACGTCCCCGGCCTCCGCGACCAGCTTCTCCAGGCCGGAGCGCTCGCCGAGGTCGGCCGCCAGCACCTGGTGGCTCGACGCCGAGGGGAGCGCGTCCGCAAGCGCCTGCAGCGCGTCCGTGCGCCGGCCGGTGAGGACGAGCTTGGCACCGTGGCGGGCCAGTGTGTGGGCGAGGGTGTGGCCTATGCCGCCGCTGGCTCCGGTGAGCAGGACACGAGCTCCGTGGATCTGCACGGGGGTACCGCCTTTCCGCTACTGTTCGTTCGAACGAACAGTAGCGGAGAGGAGCCACCACGCCATGACGTCCGGCGCACCGTCCGAGAGGGGACTCGTCGAGTCCGCGTCCGCGCTGGCCGGGGGCGAGTGCACCTCACGCGCCCTGGTCGAGGCGGCCCTGGCCCGCATCGCCGCGACGCAGGGCACGCTGAACGCGTTCCGGAGGGTCCGCGCCGAGGCCGCACTCGCCGAGGCGGACGAGGCGGACCGCCGACTGGCCGCAGGCGAGCGGCTGCCGCTGCTGGGCGTGCCGATCGCCGTCAAGGACGACACCGACGTCGCAGGCGAGCCCACCGCCTTCGGCTGTGCCGGCGACTTCCCCGCCGCGCGGACCGACAGCGAATCCGTCCGTCGGCTGCGCGCCGCCGGGGCGGTGATCGTCGGCAAGACCAACACGCCGGAGATCGGCCAGTGGGGCTTCACCGAGGGCCGAGCCTTCGGAGCCACCCGCAACCCGTGGAACCTGGGCCACACTCCCGGTGGCTCCTCCGGCGGCGCGGCAGCCGCCGTCGCCGCCGGGCTGGTTCCGGCGGCACTCGGCTCGGACGGCGCCGGGTCCGTCCGCATCCCGGCTTCGTGGACCAACCTGGTCGGCATCAAGCCGCAGCGCGGCCGCATCTCGGCCCACCCGGAGCCGGAGTCCTTCCACGGCCTGACCGTCTCCGGGCCGCTGGCCCGGACGGTCGCCGACGCCGCCCTGCTGCTCGACGCGGCAGCGGGCAGCCACAGCGTCGACCGCCACCGGCCGCTGTTCGAGCCGCTCGGCACGGCGGTGGGCCGCGAGCCGGGCCGGCTGCGCATCGGCCTGGCGCTGGACACCGCGTTCGCGATCTACCCGCGCGCCCTCGACCCGCAGGTCGAGCGGGCCACCGTCGCCCTGGCCGACACCCTCGCCGCGCTCGGGCACCGCCTCGACACCGTCCGACTCGCCTACGGTCCGATCGGCTTCACCCAGCTTCCGCGCGCCATGGCGGGCATCCGTGCCTGGTCGCGGCGGGTGCCGGACGCCCGGCTGCTGGATCCGCGCACCCGCGCCAACATCCGCACCGGCGCCCTGCTCGGCGGCCCCGTGCTGCGCGCCGCCCGGGCGGCCGAGCCGTGGTTGCAGCGGCGCGTGGGGCGCGTCTTCGACGCGTTCGACGTTGTGCTGACCCCGACCACCGCCACCCCACCGCCGCTCGTCGGCGCGACCGACGCGATGGGATCGGCCGCGCTGGACCGGGCCATGCTGACCGGCTGCCCCTACGCCTGGCCGTGGAACGTGCTGGGCTGGCCCGCCGTCAGCATCCCGGCCGGCTTCACCGCCGCCGGACTGCCCATCGGCTGCCAACTGCTCGGCCCCGCCTGCAGTGAGCCGCTGCTGGTCTCGCTGGCCGCGCAGCTGGAGACCGAGCTGCGCTGGCACGACCGCCGCCCCGCTCCGACCACACTGACCGCACAGGCCGCGACGACCTGCGACGATCCGCGCGGGGAGCGCATGGAATGATGGCAGGGTGCCAAAGCCTCCTTCCGTCCGTGAGCGCATCGTCCGCGCCACCTTGCAGATCATCGCCGACGAGGGCATCGCCCAGATCACCAACCGGCGGATCGCGGAAGAGGCCGGCGTCTCCCTGGGTTCGGTCACCTACCACTTCGCCACCCAACGCGACCTGCTGCGCGAGAGCCTGCGGCTGTTCGTCGCGGAGGAAACCCGACGCTTCGCCGAGCTGGCCGTCTCCCCCTGCGACGCGCCGGTCGACCTGACCGACCTCACCGACCTGGCCGGGGTCCTCGACCACGTCGCCGCGACCACGAGCACAAGCACGGCCGGCAACACCGACATCGCGCCCTACGAGCTCTACCTCCAGGCCGGCCGCGACCCGGAGCTGCGTGCCGCCGCGGACGAGTGCTTCGGCGCCTACGACCAGTTGGCCGCCTCCCTGCTGGGCGCCCTCGGCGTCAAGGACGCCGAACGGCTGGCCGCGCCGCTGGTCGCCATGGTCATCGGCCTCCAGCTACGCCGCCTGGCCACCGGCGCACCCGCCGTCGGAACGCCCGCCACCGAAGCACCCTCCGCCGGCCAGCAGCCGACGGACACTCACCGCGCGGAGGCGTGACGCCGCATCGAGGAGGCACGGACCACCAGTTCGGGCTGGTAGACGATGCGTTGGTGCTCGTGCTCGGCCGGGTCGGCGAGGGACTCGGCGATCAGCAGCTCCGCCGAGGTTCGACCGATCCGGTAGGCCGGCTGCCGCACGGAGGTGATCGGCACCGCGGCCGCGCCGGCGAATTCGATGTCGTCGTAGCCGACGAGCGCAATGTCGTCGGGCACCCGCACGCCCATCGCGAACAGGGACTGCAGGACGCCCAGCGCCAGCAGGTCGTTGGCGCAGAACACGCCGGTGGGGCGTGCCGCGACGCCGAGCAGGCGCTGGCCCGCGTCGCGGCCCGCGGCGATGTCGAGGCGCTGGGTCTCGACGACCGTCAGCGCCTCGGGCGGCAGGCCCGCGTCGGCGACGGCCTGGCGCGCGCCGGTGAGCCGGTTGCGGACCTGCTGCAACGACGGCGGCCCGCCGACGAAGACGATGCGTTCGTTGCCGGACTCGATCAGGTGCCGCACGGCCAGGGCGCCGCCGAGGACGTCGTCGACGGAGACCGAGCAGGACTCCTCGATCTCGGCCCCGCGGTCGACGAGGACGACGGGGATGCCTGCGCGCTGCAGGGTCGCGGTGTCGGTGCGCGCGCTGTCCACCGGGGACAGCAGCACGCCGAGGACCTGCTGCTGGGTGAAGTGGGCCAGGTACTCGTCCTCCTCCGCCTGGTCCTGGCCGCTGTTGCAGACCATGACCATCAGGCCGTTCTCACGGGCGACCTTCTCCGCGCCACGGGCGATGTCGACGAAGAACGGGTTGCCCATGTCGAGGACGAGCAGTGCCAGCACCCGGCTGCGACCGGCGCGCAATTGCCGGGCGGACTCGCTGCGGACGTAGCCGAGGTTGGTGATGGCGGCCTCGACGCGCAACCTGGTGTCGGCGGAGACCAGATCGGGGCGGTTGATGACGTTGGAGACCGTTCCGACCGAGACTCCCGCCGTGCGGGCGACGTCCTTGATGCCTACCGTGCGTGCCACGTTCGGCTGCGTTCCTTTCGTTCGGGCCGGTCGGATCGGGTGGGGTGCTCGAAGAAGTCTCCCATGCCCGTCTGCCGGCGCAGGTTCACCTCGGTCGCGGCCAGGCCCGCACCCGCGTCGGATCGGGTGGGCCGGTTCCCGGGCGGCCGGGGAGGGCACCCGGGGACCGGTGCTCGGGGCGGTCAGAAGTCGAACTGGTCGATGTTGGAGGCGTTGAAGACGGTGGGGTCGCCGAGCAGGACGACGCCGTTCGCGCCGATGGTGAAGCTGCCGAGGTCGCCGGCCTTGAAGCTCTGGCCCTGGGCTCCGGTGATCTGGCCGGAGGCGAGCGCTGTGGCGGCGTAGGCGGCGAGTTCGCCGAGCTTGGCCGGGTCCCACAGCTCGAAGGCGCTGACGGTGCCGTCCTTGACGTAGGCGCGCATGTCGTTCGGGGTGCCGAGGCCGGTGAGCTGGACCTTGCCCTTGTACTGGGAGCCGGACAGGTACTGGGCGGCGGCCTTGATGCCGACGGTGGTCGGGGAGATGATCCCCTTCAGGCCCGGGTACTGCTGGAGCAGCCCCTGGGTCTGCTGGAACGAGGTCTGCGCGTCGTCGTTGCCGTAGGCGACGGTGACCAGCTTCATGTTCTTGTAGGCGGGCTTCTTCAGCTCGTCCTTCATGTAGCCGATCCAGGTGTTCTGGTTGGTGGCTGTCTGGGCGGCGGACAGGATCGCGATGTCGCCGGTGTAGCCGATCTCCTTGGCGATGAGCTGGACCTCGCTGCGGCCCAGGGCCTCCGAACTGGCCTGGGAGACGAACAGCTGCCGGCAGCCGGGGTCGGTGTCGGAGTCGTAGGTGACGACTTTGACGCCGCTGCTCATGGCCTGCTTGAGCGCGGTGCACAGGGCGCCCGGGTCCTGGGCGGAGACGGCGATGGCGTTCATCTGCTGCTGGGTCAGGGTGTTGACGTAGGAGACCTGGCCTGCGGTGTCGGTGCCGCTGCTGGTGCCGACCTCCTTGTAGGTCTCGCCGAGCGCGTCCAGGGCTTTCTTGCCGCCGTTGTCGGCGATGGTGAAGTAGGGGTTGTTGACCTGCTTGGGCAGGAAGGCGACCTTGAGCCCGGTCTTGGTGGCGGCGTTCGGGTTCGCGGCGCCGGTCGCGGCGGTCTGGCCCCCGGCCGCGTCGGTCGAGCTCTTGGTGGTGCCGCCGCAGGCGGACGCGGTCACGGCGACGGCGGCGGTCAGTGCGAGCGCCGTGGCGACGCGGCCGAGGGGGTGTCTGGCGGGCCGGTGCGCGAAGGGCAGGCGGGACATGAGGGTTCCTTGTCTCGAGGGTGACGAAGGTGACGAGGAGCGAGGAGGCGAGGACACGAGGACACGAGGACGCGAGGAGGCGACGCGAAGAGGGCGAGGACGCGAGGTGACGCCGGTGACGAGGTGGGGGCGCGGGCCGACGGTTGGTCAGCCGGAGGTCACGGGTGCGTTCCCGGAGCCGGCGCTGCGACGCCTGGCCACCGTCCGGGCGAGCTGGCGGCCCGCCCGGGGGCCGAGGACGGAGACCACCAGCAGGACTCCGGTGACCACGGTCTGGGACTGCGCCGAGACGTCGACCAGGCTCATCGTGTTCTGCAGGGTGCCGAGCAGGAACACCCCGGCGATCGCACCGCCGAGGGTGCCCTTGCCGCCGTCGAAGTCGACGCCGCCAAGAAGGACGGCCGCGATGACGGACAGTTCGAGCCCGGTGGCGTTGTCGTATCGGGCGCTGGCGTAGTGCAGCACCCAGAACACGCCGGTGAGGGCGGAGACCACACCGGTCGCGGCGAACATGGACAGCCGCAGGCGCTTGACGCGGATACCGGCGAACCAGGCGGCCTCCGCGGAGGCGCCGACGGCGAACAGCGAACGCCCGACGCCGGTGGCGTGCAGGACCAGCACCGCGATGACGGCCAGCACGGCCCAGGGTATGGCCGCGTAGGGCAGGAACGTCCCCGGGATCCGGCCGGACCCGAAGTCGAGGTACGGCTGCAGGAAGTCGGTGACGGAGTTCGAGCCGAGCACGATCTGCGCGATGCCGCGGTAGGCGGCCATGGTGCCGATGGTGACCGCCAGGGACGGCAGTCCGAGGCGCGTCACCAGTAGGCCGTTGACCAGCCCGCAGACCAGGCCGAGCAGCAGGCACAGGGGGATGATCGTCTCAATGGCCATCCCGGCGTTCCACAGGGAGCCCATCACGGCGCCGGACAGGCCGGCCACGGAGCCGACGGACAGGTCGATCTCCCCCGCGGCCACCAGCATCGTCATCGGGAGCGCAATCAGGGCCATGGGCAGGGTGTTGCCGATGAGGAACGACAGGTTGAGCGTGTGGCCGAAGTCGCCGACAAAGCCGAAGGAGCACAGCAGCAGGATGGCGAGCAGCGCGCCGACGACGGTGTCCCAGCGCACGAGGCCGGCCGCGCCGCCGCGCCGCGTGGCGGAGGGCGGGGCCGCGACGTCGTCCTGCGCCTTCGCTGCGGTCAGGTCGGCGCCCGTCAGGTCAGCCATGGCGCAGGCTCCTTGTCTGTGCGGGGTGGTCGCGCAGGCTCCTTGTCGCTGCTGCGCGGTTGCGCAGGAGCCGGGCCACCCGCAGCGCCGTCAGCCGGTCCACGGTGATCGCCGCGAGCAGCAGGACGCCGTCGATGGCGAGGACCCAGACGGAGCTGACGCCGATGGCGGGCAGCACGCTGTTGATGGAGGTGAGCAGCAGGGCTCCCAGCGCCGCGCCGTGGACGCTGCCGGAGCCGCCGGTGAAGGCGACGCCGCCGACGACCACCGCGCTGACCACGGTGAGCTCGTAGCCGGTGCCGGTGCCGGAGTCGACGTTGCCGAACCGTGCCAGGTAGAGGGCTCCGGCCAGGCCCGCGAGGGCGCCGCACAGGAGGTAGGCGGTGAGCACGCGTCGCCGGATCGGGACGCCGGCCAGGCGGGCTGCCTCGGGGCTGGAGCCGAGCGCGTACAGCTCCCGGCCGCTGCGGTAGTGGCGCAGGTAGAGGGCGGCCACGACGAGCACGGCCGCCGCTAGCAACCCGAGGTAGGGAATCGCCCACAGGCCGTCGTGGCCGAACCCGGAGTAGGACGCAGGGAGGTTGTTGGCGGTGATCTCGCGGGAGCCGACCCAGAGGGAGTCGACGCCGCGGACGATGTAGAGCGTGCCCAGGGTGACGACCAGGGCGGGCACCTGACCGATGCTCACCAGCAGGCCGTTGAGCAGCCCGAAGGCGATGCCGAGACCGACCGCGGCGAGCACCGCCAGGACGGGGTTCCCGCCGCCTTGCAGGATGTCACCGGCCGCGAAGGCGGTGATGCCGAGGACGGAGCCGACGGACAGGTCGACGTTGCGGGTGATGACGACGAGCGCCTGTCCCGTCGCGACCAGGACCAGGATGCTCGCGTTGAGCAGCAGGTCCTTGATCCCCTGGACGGAGAGGAAGGAGCCGTTGTCCAGCTCGGTGGCGGCGAGCATCAGCACCAGGACGGCGCCGATGGCGAGTTCGCGGATCTTCAGCACCTGGTCGAGCAGACCGGCCCGGCCGGAACCGGCGGGCGCGTCCTGCTGGGCGGAGCCACCGAGGGCGGTGGTCATGCCGCGCTCCTCTCCCGGCCGGTGGCGGCGGTCATGACCGTCTCCTCGGTGGCCTCGGCGCGGGGGATCTCGGCGGTGATCCGGCCCTCGTGCATGACCAGCACCCGGTCGGCCATGCCGAGGATCTCGGGCAGGTCGGAGGAGATCATCAGGACGGCGACGCCCTGGCCGGCCAGGTGGGACAGCAGCCGGTGCACCTCCGCCTTGGTGCCCACGTCGATGCCGCGGGTGGGCTCGTCGACGATCAGCACGCGCGGGCCGGTGGCGAGCCACTTGGCCAGCACGACCTTCTGCTGGTTGCCGCCGGACAGCGTGCCGACGGTGTCGGCGAGCCGGGCGAACTTGACCTGCAGCCTGACCGCCCAGTCCAGGGCGCGGTCGCGTTCGGCGCCCCGGTTCATCAGTCCGGCGGTCGTGGTCGCCCTCAGGCCGGTGAGGCCGATGTTGCGGGCGATGGACATCTCCATGACCAGGCCCTGGGCCCGACGGTCCTCGGGCACCAGGGCCATGCCTGCGGCGATGGCCTTGCTGGGCGCCCCACGGGTCAGCGCGACGCCGTCGACCAGGACCTCGCCCGCGTCCCAGCGGTCGACGCCGAAGACCGCGCGGGCGACCTCGCTGCGACCGGCGCCGACCAGGCCGGCCAGCCCCACGATCTCCCCGGCGCGCACGTCGAAGGAGACATCGGTGAAGACGCCCTCGCGGGTCAGCCGCCGCACGCTCAGGGCCACCTCGCCGAGCTCGGCCGGCTGTTTGGGGTAGAGCTCGTCGAGGTCGCGGCCGACCATGCGGCGCACCAGGCCGTCCTCGGTGAGCCCGGCAACGGGTTCGCTCGAGACCAGGCGCCCGTCCCGCAGGGTGGTGACCCTTTGGCACAGGGCGAAGACCTCCTCCAGGCGGTGCGAGATGAACAGCACCGCGGCGCCGCGTTCCAGCAAGGTCCGCACCACCCGGAACAGCCGGGCCACCTCGCTGCCGGTGAGGGCCGCGGTCGGCTCGTCCATGATCAGCACACGGGCGTCGAAGGAGAGCGCCTTGGCGATCTCCACCAGCTGCTGGTCGGCGATGGACAGGCCGCGGGCGGGCCGGTCGGGGTCGAGGTCCACGCCGAGCTGCTGGAACAGGCGCGCCGTCGCCGAGCGGACCGCGGCGTGGTCCACCCGGCCGAGCGAGCGGCGCGGCTGACGGCCCATGAAGAGGTTCTCCGCGACGGAGAGGTCGGGGAAGAGCGTGGGCTCCTGGTAGATGACCGCCACCCCGGCGTCCCTCGCGTCGGCGGGGCCGTGGAACACCACCGGCCGGCCGTCCAGGAGCACCCGGCCTTTGTCGGGCCGGTGCACCCCGGCCAGGGTCTTGATCAGCGTCGACTTGCCCGCGCCGTTCTCCCCCGCGAGGGCGTGCGCCTCACCGGGGAACAGCCGCACTGACACGTCCTGGAGGGCGCGGACCGCGCCGAAGGATCTGCTCACCCCCTCGAGGGCGAGCACCGGCACACCGTCCGGCTCTGAGTGGGTCATCGAGGTCGCTCCTAGGCTCGCCGGGCACTGCCACCGGCCGGATGAATTGTTTCAACCCGATTGCCGGGACGTTAGACCGGGAGGCTTCGGAACGTCAATAGACCGCGCACCGAAGTGTGGACAGGGGTAGTTGTCCACAGCCTCCCGCTCGGCTCTTGACCGGCCCGACTCGTCCTGCCTATCGTCACCGCAGCCAGGTTGAATCGTTTTTAGCGACCGGAAGGGGGCTGCCGTGACCGACCTGTCCGCGGTGAAGGCCGTACTCAGGACCCAGGTGATCGAGACCCCGTCCTGGGGCTACGGCAACTCGGGCACGCGCTTCAAGGTCTTCGCGCAGCCCGGGGTCCCCCGCGACGCGTTCGAGAAGCTCGACGACGCCGCCGCGGTGCACGCCTTCACCGGGGTCGCGCCGAGGGTCTCGGTGCACATCCCCTGGGACGCGGTGGACGACTACGCCGCACTGCGCAGGTACGCCGAGGACCGCGGCCTGGAGCTCGGCGCGGTCAACTCCAACACCTTCCAGGACGACGACTACCGGATCGGCAGCGTCTGCCACCCCGACCGGGCCGTCCGCCGCAAGGCGCTGGCCCACCTGCTCGCATGCGTCGACATCATGGACGCCACCGGCTCACGCGATCTCAAGCTCTGGTTCGCCGACGGCACCAACTACCCCGGCCAGGACGACATCACCGCCCGCCAGGACCGGCTCGGCGAGGCCCTGGCCGAGGTGTACGCCCGGCTCGGCGACGACCAGCGGATGGTGCTGGAGTACAAGCTCTTCGAGCCGGCCTTCTACACCACCGACGTCCCGGACTGGGGCACCTCCTACGCCCACTGCCTGCGGCTCGGTCCCAAGGCCAGAGTCGTGGTCGACACCGGCCACCACGCACCCGGCACCAACATCGAGTTCATCGTGGCGTTCCTGCTGCGCGAGGACCGGCTCGGCGCGTTCGACTTCAACTCCCGCTTCTACGCCGACGACGACCTGATGGCCGGCTCGGCCGACCCGTTCCAGCTGTTCCGGATCCTGCACGAGGTGGCCAAGAACGACGGCTTCCGGCCCGACCGACAGGTCGCCTTCATGCTCGACCAGTGCCACAACATCGAGGCCAAGATCCCCGCCGTCATACGCTCGGTGATGAACGTGCAGGAGGCCACCGCCAAGGCGCTGCTGGTGGACCTCGACGCGTTGCGCGCCGCCCAGCTCGAGGGCGACGTGCTGGCCGCCAACGCGGTGCTGATGGACGCCTACCACACGGACGTCCGCCCGCTGCTGCGCGAGCTCCGCGAGGAGCGGGGGCTCGCCCCGGATCCGGTCGCCGCGTACCGGCGCTCCGGACGGCAGGAGCGGATCACCGCCGAACGGGTCGGCGGCCTCCAGGCCGGCTGGGGCGCTTAGGGCCCTCTTCGAGGATTCCCTCCCCAACCTGCGGCCGAGGAACGCCCCCAGGGCCCGGCCTGACCGACTTCTCCCCCGAGGACGGACACGATGACACACCACCCCACCGTCGAGGCTCTGCTGGCGCGCTCCCACCGTCTGGGTGCGGATCCGCGCAACACCAACTACGCGGGCGGCAACACCTCCGCGAAGGGCACCGACCGCGATCCGGCCACGGGTCAGGTCGTCGAGCTGGTCTGGGTCAAGGGATCCGGGGGCGACCTCGGCACGCTGGCCGCGGACGGCCTGGCCGCGCTGCGCCTGGACCGGCTGCGCGCGCTGGCCGGGGTGTACCCGGGGGTCGACCGCGAGGACGAGATGGTGGCCGCGTTCGACTTCTGCCTGCACGGGCGCGGCGGCGCCGCGCCGTCCATCGACACCGCCATGCACGCTCTGGTCGACGCCGCCCATGTGGACCACCTGCACCCGGACTCCGGCATCGCCCTGGCCACCGCCGCCGACGGGCCGAAGCTGACGGCCGAGTGCTTCGGCGAGCGGGTGGTGTGGGTGCCGTGGCGGCGCCCCGGGTTCCAGCTGGGCCTGGACATCGCCGCGATCGCGCGGGAGAACCCGCAGGCGATCGGCTGCGTCCTCGGCGGTCACGGCATCACCGCCTGGGGCGGGACGAGCGAGGAGGCCGAGGCCCGCTCACTGGAGATCATCCGCACCGCCGAGGCGTTCCTGGCCGAACGTGGCAGGCCGGAGCCGTTCGGCCCGCTGCTGGCGGGCTACGGGCCGCTGCCGGAGGCCGCACGCAGGGAGCGGGCCGCCGCACTCGCCCCGCTGCTGCGGCGGCTGGCGTCCACCGATCAGCCGGTGGTCGGCCACTTCACCGACTCCGAGGCCGTGTTGGACTTCCTGGCCCGTGTGGAGCATCCGCGCCTGGCGGCGCTCGGGACTTCCTGCCCGGACCACTTCCTGCGCACCAAGGTCCGTCCGATGGTGCTCGACCTGCCGCCGACGGCTCCCCTCGACGAGGTCGCTGCCCGCCTGCGGGAGCTGCATGCCGACTACCGCGCGGAGTACGCCGCCTACTACCACCGCCACGCCACGGCCGACTCCCCCGCGATGCGTGGCGCTGACCCGGCCGTCGTGCTGGTTCCCGGGGTGGGCATGTTCTCCTTCGGCCGGGACAAGCAGACCGCCCGGGTGGCGGGCGAGTTCTACGTCAACGCCGTGGGCGTGATGCGGGGGGCCGAGGCGGTGTCCACGTATGCGCCGATCGAGGAGGCGGAGAAGTTCCGCATCGAGTACTGGGCGCTGGAGGAGGCCAAGCTGCGGCGGATGCCGGGGCCTGCGCCGCTGGCCACGCGCGTGGCCCTGGTGACGGGGGCCGGCTCAGGGATCGGCAGGGCCGTGGCTCACCGGCTCGTCGCCGAGGGCGCCTGCGTGGTCGTCGCCGATGTGAACGCCGACAGCGCGGCGGCGGTCGCCGAGGAGCTCGGCGGCCCCGACAAGGCGGTGGCGGTCACCGTCGACGTCACCGACGAGGCGCAGATCGCCGACGCGTTCGCGCAGGCCCTGCTGGCCTTCGGCGGGGTGGACCTGGTCGTCAACAACGCCGGGCTTTCCATCTCCAAGCCCTTGCTGGAGACCACGGCTCGCGACTGGGACCTGCAGCACGCCGTCATGGCCCGCGGCTCCTTCCTCGTCTCCCGCGAGGCCGCCCGGATCATGATCGAGCAGGGGCTCGGCGGGGACATCGTCTTCGTCGCCTCCAAGAACGCGGTCTTCGCCGGGCCGAACAACGTGGCCTACTCGGCCGCCAAGGCCGACCAGGCCCACCAGGTTCGTTTGCTGGCGGCCGAGTTGGGCGAGCACGGTATCCGCGTCAACGGCGTCAACCCGGACGGTGTGGTGCGCGGCTCGGGCATCTTCGCGGGCGGGTGGGGCGCCCAGCGCGCGGCGACGTACGGGATCGACGAGAGCGAGCTCGGCGCGTTCTACGCCCGGCGCACCCTGCTGGGCCGCGAGGTGCTGCCCGAGCATGTCGCGAACGCCGTGTTCGCGCTGACCGGCGGCGACCTTACCCACACCACCGGCCTCCACATCCCCGTCGACGCGGGCGTCGCCGCGGCGTTCCTGCGCTGACCCCACCTCATCCTGCCGCTGCTCCTTTCGAGGTGATCGCCGTGTCCTCCACCGCCCCAGGCCCGCTCCCGGGCGGGACCCCGACGCCGCCGAGCGCGTTCGCCGCCGTGGACCTGGGCGCCACCAGCGGCCGCGTGGTCGTCGGTCATGTCACCCGCGAAAGCCTCACCCACGAGGTGGTGCACCGGTTCCCGAACACCCCGGTACTGCTGCCCGACGGGCTGCACTGGGACGTGCTCGGCCTGTACCGGGAGGTCCTGGCGGGGCTGCGGCAGGCGGCGCTGCGGCAGGCCACGCTGACGCCGCGCGGGACACCCCTGGCGTCGGTGGGCATCGACTCCTGGGCCGTCGACTACGGGCTTCTGGACGCCGACGGCACGCTGGTCGGCGCCCCGTTCCACTATCGCGACCGCCGCACCGAGGGCGCCGCCGAGGCGGTGTGGCGGCACGTCGACGCGGCGGAGCTGTACCGGGTCACGGGGCTGCAGCACCTTCCGTTCAACACCGTCTTCCAGCTCGCCGCCGCCCGGGAGAGCGCCGCCCTGGCCCGCGCCCGGCATCTGCTGCTCCTGCCGGACCTGCTCACCTACTGGCTCACCGGCAGCATCGGTGCAGAGGCCACCAACGCGTCGACCACCGGCCTCTTCGACGCCCGCGCGGGCGACTGGTCGCGGCGCCTCACCGGGGCGCTGGGCCTGGCCCCGTCGCTGCTGCCGCCGTTGCGCCCACCGGGCTCGTCCGCCGGGGAGCTGCTGCCGCACGTCCTGACGGAGATCGGGCTGTCCGGCGGGCGGCTGCCGGTGACTGCGGTCGCCTCGCACGACACCGCCTCGGCCGTCGCCGCCGTCCCCGCCCTGGACGGGACCGTCGCCTACATCTCCTGCGGCACCTGGTCGCTGGCCGGCCTGGAGCTGGAGCGGCCGGTGCTGACCGAAGCGGCTCGGCGTGCGAACTTCACGAACGAGCGGGGCGTCGACGGCACGATCCGCTTCCTGCGCAACATCATGGGCATGTGGCTGCTGGAGGAGTGCCGACGTGCCTGGGTCCGCGAGGACGGGACTGCGGCGCACGCCGACCACACGGACCTGGTCGCCCAGGCAGAGGCCGCGCCCGCGTTCGCCGCCGTGATCGACCCGGACGCCCCGGACTTCGCCGCTCCCGGGGACATGCCCGCCCGGATCGCCGCCTTCTGCCGCCGCACCGGTCAGCAGCCGCCGCGGTCACGCGGGTCGGTGGTCCGCACCATCCTGGAGGCGCTGGCGCTGGCCCACGCCCGCACCCTCACCGAGGCCGCGGAACTGACCGGCCGGGAGCTCCGCACGGTGCACCTGGTCGGCGGCGGCGCCCGCAACGGGCTGCTGTGCCGGCTGACCGCCGACGCGCTGGGCCTGCCGGTGGTGGCCGGGCCGGTGGAGGCCACGGCGCTCGGGAACATCCTGGTCCAGGCCCGCGCGCACGGCGTCCTCGAATCCCGTCAGGATCTGCGTCGGCTCGTCGCGGACACGCAGCCGCTGCGTCGTTACGATCCCAGCGGGTCACCGAAACCCTGGCAGGCTGCCGCCGCCCGGCTGGGGCTGACGTGAGTGCCGCCCTCGACCGAGAGACCGTCAGGAGGACCGCCGCCGTGCGAGTCGCCTTGTTCGCCACGTGCGTCAACGACGCCGTGCTGCCCCGCGCCGCGATCGCGACCGTGCGGCTGCTGCAACGGCTGGGCGTGGAGGTGGACTTCCCCGAACAGCAGAGCTGCTGTGGGCAGCCGCAGTACAACACCGGTTACCGGCGGCAGGCGGAACCGCTGGTGCGGCGCATGGCTCGGGCGTTCGACGGCTACGAGTACGTGGTGACACCGTCCGGCTCCTGCGTGGCGATGGTCCGCGACAACTACCCACGCATCGGCGCGAAGGCCCGCGCGGAGGGCCGCGGTGAGGAGTTGGCGGCCGCGGCGGCCTCCCTGACGCCGCGGGTGCTGGAACTGACGGAGTTCCTCGTCGATGTGCTCGGCGTGACGGACGTGGGCGCGTACTTCCCGCACACGGTGACCTACCACCCGTCCTGCCACGGCTTGCGCGTGCTGGGGCTGGGCACCCGCCCACTGGCGCTGCTGCGGGCGGTCGAGGGCCTGGAGCTGGTCGAGCTGCCGGGCGCGGAGGAGTGCTGCGGCTTCGGCGGCACCTTCGCGGTCAAGAACCCCGACGTGTCCACCGCCATGGGCGCCGACAAGATCGCCCACGCCCGCTCCACCGGCGCCGAGGTGCTGTGCGGCGCGGACAACTCCTGCCTGCTGCACCTGGACGGCATGCTGCGACGGCAGAGCCGGGGCCGCGGGGACGCGCCCTTGCGGACCGTGCACCTCGCCGAGATCCTCGCCCCCACCGAGGCCGACCCCTGGAGCGTGGCATGAGCGGCCGCACCTACCTCGGCATGCCCGCCTTCCCCGTGGAGGCGAAGGCGTCCACCAAGGACGAGCGGCTACGCGCGAACCTGCGCCACGCCACCCACACCATCCGCGACAAACGCGCCCGCGCGGTGGGCGAGCTGGACGACTGGGCGCTCCTGCGGGAGGCGGGCAAGCGCATCAAGGACCACACCCTGCGGCATCTGGACACCTACCTGCTCCAGTTGGAGGACCGCGTCACCGCGGCCGGCGGCACCGTCCACTGGGCCGCCGACGCCGCCGAGGCCAACCGGATCGTCGCGTCGCTGGTGCACGCCACGGGCGAGACCGAGGTCGTCAAGGTCAAGTCGATGGCCACGCAGGAGATCGGCCTCAACGAGGCCCTCGCGGCGGAGGGCGTCAACGCCTACGAGACCGACCTGGCCGAGCTCATCGTCCAGCTCGGCGACGACCTGCCCTCCCACATCCTGGTCCCCGCGATCCACCGCAACCGCGGCGAGATCCGGGACATCTTCCGTGCGCAGATGGGTCGCTGGGGCCGCCCGGCGCCGGAGGGGCTGACCGACCGCCCGGCCGATCTGGCGGAGGCGGCCCGGCTGCACCTGCGGGAGAAGTTCCTGCGCGCCAAAGTGGGCGTCTCCGGCGCCAACTTCATGATCGCCGAGACCGGAACGCTGGTGGTGGTCGAGTCCGAGGGCAACGGCCGGATGTGCCTCACCCTCCCCGAGACCCTGATCTCCGTGGTCGGCATCGAGAAGGTCCTGCCCAGCTGGCAGGACCTGGAGGTGTTCCTGCAGCTCCTCCCCCGCTCCTCGACGGCCGAGCGGATGAACCCCTACACCACGATGTGGACGGGCACCACGGCGGGCGACGGGCCCCGCGACTTCCATCTCGTGCTGCTCGACAACGGCCGCACCGCCACGCTCGCCGACGAGGTGGGACGGCAGGTGCTGCGCTGCATCCGCTGCTCCGCGTGCCTCAACGTCTGCCCCGTCTACGAACGGGCCGGTGGCCACGCCTACGGGTCCCCCTACCCCGGGCCCATCGGCGCCGTGCTCATGCCCCAACTGCGCGGCACCACCAGCGAGGTCGACGCCTCGCTCCCGTTCGCCTCGTCGCTGTGCGGGGCCTGCTACGACGTCTGCCCCGTCGCCATCGACATCCCCGAGGTCCTCGTCCACCTGCGCGAACAGGTCGCAGCCCAGCCCGGCCACGGCGCGGAGCGGGCCGCGATGAAGGCGGCAGCATGGCTCTTCGACCACCCCGCCGCGCTGGCCGCCGCCGAGCGCGCGGCCTCCGCCACCCGCGCCGTGCACCCCCGCACTCTGCCGCTTCGCCCGGCCAAGGCCTGGACCGACAGCCGCGACCTGCCCGAGCTGCCTGCCGCGCCCTTTCGCGCCTGGTGGAAGCAGCACCGCACGACCCGTCAGGAGCCCGCAGAGTGAGCAGCCGCGACGCCGTCCTCGCCCGTATCCGTGCCGCGCTCGCCGACGCGCCCGAGCCGGATCCGGTCGTGCGCGACTACCGCACCGCCCACGTCCCGGGCGCAGACGTCCCGGTCGGACACGTCCCGGGCGCAGACGTCCCAGTCGGACACGTCCCGGGCGCAGACGTCCCAGTCGGACACGTCCCGGGCGCAGACGCGTCGACCGGGCATGTCCCGGCGGGCCGGCATGTCCCTGCTGCGCATGTCCCGGACGAGCACGTCGCCGTCATCGATCTGCTGGCCGAAAACCTCGCCGACTACCGCGCCCACGTGCACCGCTGCACCGAGGCCGCGCTCCCGGCCCTCCTCGCCCGGCTGCTGGCCGAGCACGGCTCCCGTAGCGTCGCCGTGCCGCCGGGCCTGCCGCACGGCTGGCTCGCCGAGACGGGCGAGGTGCGGCAACACCCGGACGAGCCGCCGCTGACGGCGCGTGAACTCGACGGGATCGACAGTGTCGTCACCACCTGCCGCCTGGCCGTCGCCGAGACCGGCACCCTCGTCCTCGACGCCGGCCCGGGCCAGGGACGCCGCGCTCTCACCCTCGTCCCCGACCACCACATCTGCGTCGTCCGCACCGCCGACCAGGTCGTCGCGTCCCTGCCTCAGGCCCTTCCCCGGCTCGACCCGGCCCGCCCGCTCACCTGGATCTCCGGGCCGTCCGCGACCAGCGACATCGAACTCGACCGGGTGGAGGGCGTCCACGGCCCCCGCACCCTCGACGTCGTGCTGCTGGAATGACCGACAGGCCGCGGCTCCTCAGAACCGCACGGCCGCAGCCGCGGCGAAGTCTCCGGCGTGGGCGAAGCCGGCCAGGACGACCAGGTCGCCGGGGCTGATCCGTCCTGAGCGAAGGGACTGGTCGAGCGTGACCGGGATCGCCGCCCCGAAGAGGTTGCCGCAGGTGTCGAACGTGTCGGGGTGGCGGTGCGCGGGCACGCCAACGGCCTCACGCCAGTTCTGCAGGAAGGCCCGGTTCGGCTGGTTGGTGATCAGCGCGTCGATCCCGTCCGTGGGGACGCCGAGTCGGCCGCACAGCTCGCCGATCACCTGGGGCACCAGCCGGTTGCCGCGCTCCATGACCTGGGTGACGCCCTTCTCGGTGAAGCCGATCCGGAGCTGGGAGGTTCCCGGCTCCCAGTACCTGCGTCCGTCCTCCAGTTCGGCGACCATGTCGCCTCCGTACTCCGGGAGATGGCGCGTCACGACGCCCAGCACCGGCCGCTCGGCCGAGGTGGTCAGGTAGCCGACTCCGCAGCCGTCCCCGGGGATGGCCGCCTGGGCCAGGCCCCGCACCTCGGACTGGGTGAACAGTTGCCCGGCGGCGCTCTGCGCGTTGCAGATCAGTGCCGTGCGGGCGTCCGTGCTGGTGAGGAGGGTGCGGGCCAGCTCCAGCATCTGGACGAACGAGGCACAGCCCGCATTGGCCACGTCGATCAGCCAGCGCGGCCGGAGGCCGAGGCGCCTGGCGACCTCGGTGCCCGCGCCGACGAACGGGGTGTCGGGCAGTTGGCTGTGCACGAGCAGGACGTCGACCGACCGGATCTCCCTTCGCCCGTGGCGTTCGATCAGCGGCTGTACCGCGGACTCCACCAGGTCGACGTTGGTCTGGCCCGGGGCCACGTGGTGGCGCATGGCCGGGACCCGGAACATCGGGCTGTGGCGCAGCTTGTCCTCCGCGCCGGGGTACCGGGTGTAGTACTCGGCCGGTACCCCGGCGCCCGGAAGGTACCCGGCGACGTCCGTCAGGCTGACCGTGGTCACTGGGCCTCCGCGGCGCGCGGCGCGGAGGAGACCGGCTGCCCGGTGCGGTGCCGGTGTTCCAGGATGGCTTTGAGATTGGCCAGTTCCACGGTGTGGCCGGCGTAGAAGAGGGGCCAGTAGTCGCCGACCCACGGTCGGTCGGGGCGGGGCGCGAGTTCGGGGTGCGGGTTGCGGTCGTAGTACGGGTGGCGGCAGTTGGTCCAGGTGATCACCGACCCCGGCCGGTTCAGCACCACCTGGGCCGGGATGACGCGCATGAGGTAGACCATCCACAGTTCTTCGCCCTGGTCCCAGGCGCAGTGGTAGTCCACCGTCCGGGCCTGGGGGGCGGCCTCGACCCGGCAGTAGATCGGGGTGTCCTGCTCCAGCAGGTCGCTGCCGACCCACAGGCCGGGAGAGCCCGTCGGCCGGAAGCCGCGCAGGCTGAACGTCCATTCCTCCAGGTGGTGGCCTTGGCGCAGGTAGTCGTACACGTCGTCGGGAGGGCAGTCGACGTGGGTCTGGATGGTGCAGTACTGCCCGTGGACCTCCTGGTGCGTGTAGGAGGGCTTGGTCAGCTCGGAGCAGAGTGAGAGCAGTTGCTCCTGGTCGGTGTGCTCCACCCGGATCAGGCCGGGGATCTCAGCCAGCGTGGGCGTGTGCGTGGCCATGGGGGCTCTCCTGGTGCTGGGGGTCGAGGGTGTGGTCGAGGGTGTGGAGGAAGGGCAGGAACGGAGGCAGCTCGGCGGGGTCGAGGTCGACGGCGACGAAGGCCGGTCCTGCGCCGCTGTTGGCGCGCAGCAGGGCCTGGTGCAGCCGGTCCGGGTCGGTGGCCCGGGTGACGCGCAGGGTGGGGAACATGGCCGCCATGCCGGCGGCGAGGTCGGCGGGGTGGAAGAGGTTGCTCGGGTGCGGGCCGCCGAGGAAGAGCCGCTCGCGTGTGGCGCACATGGCGTGCGCGTTGTTGTTGAAGATCACGAACGTCACCGGAGCCCGCTGCTCCAGCGCGGTGTGGATCTCCATCCCGTGCATGAAGAACGAGCCGTCACCGGCCAGCACGTAGGTGCGTTTTCCGGTGCCCAGCGCCGCGCCGATCCCGGCGCCGAACGTGTACCCCATGCCCCCCATGCCGACGGCGACCACGAACCGGCCGTGCGTCGGCGCCGGCAGTCGGTGGATCACGCTGGCACCGGCGTTGCCGGCGTCCACGAAGACATGAGCGTCGGACGGCAGCGCGGCCTCGACGGCGGCGACAGCCGCCGCGTGGCCGAGGACGCCCGAGCGCGCCGCGGAACGGGGTGGCGGGGTGGGTGTCGGCACCGGCCCGGCGTGCTGCGGGGCCGACCGCGGCGGGCCGAGCCGACCGGCCAGCGCGCGCAGCGCTTCACGGACCGGGCCGAGCACCGCGAGCGCGGGGACGTACGCGGGCTCGGGATCGACGCAGACCACCGGGACGGCGGCCAGCGCCTCGTCCAGCCCCGCCCGGGCGAGGTCCGGTAACCGCGTACCCACCAGCAGACAGGCGTCCGCCTGCCGGAGGCACTGCTGCACGTTGCGGTGGCCCATGACGCCGGCGACGCCCGCGAACCGATGGTCGTCGTTGCGGAAGACGTCCTTGGCGTCGGGGCTGACCGCGACCCAGGCCCCCAACCGCGTTGCCACTTCGGCCAGCTCCGCCCGGGCGTCGGCAGCGGCGACGCCCTCACCCGCGATCACCAGCACACGCCGGGCACGGCGCAGCAGATCCGCAGCCTGCTCCAGCCGGGACGGTTCCGGCAGCCGGTCCGCAACGGCTGCGCCGGGAGCGTCCTTGGCAAGCGGCGACACCCGGCGGGGCGCGACCGGGGCACGCTGGACGTCCTTCGGCAGCAGCAGGACCGCGGGTCCCCGTACCGGACCGCAGGCCGCAGCTACTGACTCCGCCAGCAGCTCCGGGATCGCCTCCGGGGACTCGACCCGCGCGCAGAAACGGCTCACCGGCGCGAACAGCTCCTTCGCGGCGAAGGATCCGGCCTTGCCGCTGGTGTCCTGGAACGCCCCCCGCCCCTCGGCGGTGGTGGGCGGCTGCCCGACAAGCGCGAGCAGCGGCACACGCGAGGCGTACGCTTCCGCCAGCCCCGGCACCAGGTTGACCGCACCGCCACCCGAGGTGGCCGTGACCACCCCGAGCCGCCCGGTGGTCCGGGCGTAACCGTCGGCCATGGTGGCCGCCGAGAACTCGTGCTTGCACACCACGGCCCGGACACGTCCGCCGACGGTGTGCAGGGCCGCGTAGAAGTCCTCGATGTTCGCGCCGCCGACCCCGAACACATGGCTCACCCCGAGCCGGGCCAGTTCTCCGGCGAGGTAGTCGACCAGCCGCATCCTGACGGTCATCCCACCCTCCCCTCGGCCGCTCCGGACGGCACCATCAGCCCGGCGGGAGACAGGGCCTGGAAACGGTGGCGGTATTCGCCCGGGGTCAGCTCCAGGGCACGGCCGAACGAGCGGAAGAACGTCTCCGGTGCGCCGAAGCCGCAACGGTGGGCGATCTGCGTGACCGGCAGGTCGGTGCTCTCCAGCAGCGTGCGGGCCCGGGCGATCCGCAGCTGCTCGATGTACTGACCGGGCGGCACGCCGACCTCGCGCCGGAACACCCGGGCGAAGTTCCGCAGGCTCATGTTGGCGCGCTCGGCCAGCTGGGGCAGCGGCAGCGGCCTCTCGAGGTTCTGCGAGATCCACTCCTGCGCCGTGCGGATCGGCGGCCGGTCGGCCAACTGCGTCTCCAGGATCGAACTGAACTGCGACTGCCCGCCGTTGCGCTTGAAGAACAGCACCAGGAAGCGCGCCAGCTCGAGCGCGAACGCGGCACCGTGGTCCGCCTCCACCAGGGCGAGGGCCATGTCGATCCCGGCCGCCACCCCTGCGGAGGTCACGAACCGCCCGTCCCAGACGAAGATCGGTTCGGACTCCACCGCCACCTCCGGGTACCGTCGGGCCAGCTCCGCGCAGAACGCCCAGTGCGTGGTGGCGCGCCGTCCCTGCAGCAGCCCTGCCTCGGCCAACAGGAACGCCCCGCCGCACACCGAGACGACCCGCCGGGCCCTCCCTGCGGCCCGGCCGATCCAGGACACCAACTCCCCTCGACCGAGGGCCTCCTTGAGACTCCACCCACCGGGCACGAGCAGGGTGTCGATCGGCCCCTCCCCCGCCTCCGGAGGGTCCGCCTCGACCACCATGCCCGCACAGGTCCGCACCCGCGGGGCGTCAGGTGACACGAACCCGATCCGGTAGCCGAGGTCCAGACCGTCGGCCAGCAGGCGGTTGACCGTGTCGAACACCTCGACCGGCCCTGCGATGTCGAGAGCCTGGACCCCCGAATAGATGACCACTACAACACGTCGCTGAGGCACCGTCACAGCGTGTATCGACGGTCTCGTTGGCAGCAATGACGACTTAGTGGCGAATCAGGCCATGCCGACCCCCGAGTACCGCTCTGAGCTGGGCAGACGGCGATCTCTTCCCCCGACTGTGAAAAATGTCATGTCCACACTCAGCAGATGGGCGGAGCCGCGCGTGACGGTCGTGCCCGGCCCGAGCTCGGCGACCGCCTGTGTGAACCGACAGCGTGTCAGTTCCGAAGCGTCCGAGCGCCCTGGACCGCGTGCTCCACAGTGGACACGAAGCAGCCCCCTGCCGAAACCCGTACGAGCGGAGACCCGTCATGGAAGACAGTCGCACCGCTGCCCGCAGCCGCCGGACGGCCGTCCGGTACGGATGAGTAGCTCGCTCGGGTCCGACGTGGCAGAGGAGGCGCAGCGGGCCGACTGGTTCGAGCTCTTCTTCGACCTGGTCTTCGTCGTGATCGTGAGCGTGCTGTCCACCGGGCTGCACGGCGACCCCGGCCCGGCGGCCTTCGGCACGTTCCTGGTGCTCTTCTTCCCGGCCTGGTGGGCGTGGGTCAACCTGATGCTGACCGTGAACATGTTCGGATCGGCCGGCCCCCGCATCCAGACGATGCTGGTCGCCGCGATGCCCGGCCTCGGGTTGATGGCGGCCGCCGGGCCGGCCGGGCTCGGCAGCCGGGCCTGGGCGTACGCGCTCGGAGCGGCGTGGGTGCGGCTGGTGTACTTCCTGCTCTGGTGGGGCCGCGTGCGCAGCCGCGCGGTGCCCGTCCCATTGTGGCGGCCGGTGCTCTACGGGCTGGTCACAGCGGGACTGTGGGCCGCTTCGGCCGCACTGCCCAACCCCGAGCGGTTCGTGCTGTGGGGTGTGGCGATCGGCCTGGAGGTGGTGCTGCTGGTGGTCCGCGGCGAGGCGGAGCGCGCGCTGGTGCACGGGCTGCTATCGGTCGAGCACATGGTCGAACGGATCGGCGGATTCGTGGTGATCGTGCTCGGCGAGAGCGTTTTCACCATCGTGGTGACCCTGGCCGCGCACTTCACCGAAGGCTCGGCCCTGGCCGCGCTGCTGGGCTTCCTGGTGGTCGCCCAGCTCGGCGCGGTGTTCTTCGTCTGGGGCACTTCCTCGGCGGTCCGCGGCCTGTCCCGGGCCCAGCTCGGGGGCGCACTGGAGGCGATCCGCGACAGCGTGATGTACCTGCCGTTCCTTCTGGTCACCGGCATCACCGCACTCGCCGCCGCGCTCGGCACGGCCGTCGCCGCCCCCGGACACGTGCTCCCGACCGGCGCCTGCTGGGCGCTGTGCGGAGGAGTGCTCGCCTTCTACAGCGCCAACGCCGCGATCTCACTGCGCTACGGCGACCAGGCGCGGACCGTGCTGGGCTGGTACCTGCCGTGCCTCCCGCTCGTCCTCGGCGCTCTTCTCCCCGCCGCGCTGGCCTGGCCGGCCTGGGCGGCGGTGGCCGTCGCCGCCGGCCTGGTGCTGGGGCTGACCGAACTGGTCAAGCTGCGCAGAGCCAAGGCCGCCAAGCGCGCGGCGCCGGGTTGAACCCGGGGGTGAAGGGCGGCCGGGCGGTCCGGCACACGTCCCGGCTACGTGTGCATCTGCGTGTTTCCCCCGATGCGGGTGCCCCGGCCGTCCGGGAGGATCACCGGCAGCACCCGCCCACCGCCCGGTCGGCGCATGACGGGCTGCGTACCACCGGTGACAGCACGAGGGGGACGACCGGATGGAACGATCACGGGGAGATGCCGGGTTCCTGCAGGCCGGCGAGGACGGGGGACCGGACGGGGACGCCGACGGGGCCGCGTTCCCGGACTGGGTGCTGGTGCGCCCGGACAGCAGGGCCCTGGTGGCCCCGCTGCTCCGGAGCGCGCCGGTGATCGCCATCGGCACGCTGCGGATGGGCCTGCTCCTGGCCCGGGGACGTGGCACCTCGCCAGGGGAGGGCCTGTTCGGCCTGGTGGCCGGGCTCGTCCTGGTCGCACTGCCGCTGTTGTGGGTCGTCCTCTACATCGGCATGCGCTGGGCGAACGCCGGCATCCGTCTGGAGGACGGGGAGCTGACGGTCCGCAACGTGTGGGGACGCTGCGTCCTGCGCTCCCAGCTGAGCGCCCTGACCGGGCTCCACACCGTCGCCCTGCCGTACCAGGGACCGAGCCGCCACCGGGTCGTGGTCACGTCCACGGCCGGGAAGCCGCTGCTCATCGATCCGCGTCTGTGGGACGCGGCATCGCTCAAGGAGCTGTGGGGCGCCCTCGGCGTGCCGTTCACCGAACAGGGCTCGCTGGGCTGGAAGGGACTGCTGCAGCGGTTCCCCGGGGTCAAGGTGGCGTGGCGGCACCTTCATGAGGTGCTGTTCGCAGTGGTGGTGACGATTGCGGGGATCGCGTACATCGCGGTCATGGTCAACCTCTCCTACCTGGTGTGACCGGTCGACCGCACGAGCCCTCGGGGATCGCGGCCGGCCCCAGGGGGGATGGGGCCGGCCGCGTCGGCCGGCACGGGTGAGGCGGGGGGTGCCTCGCGCGGTGTCGGCCGAGTCGGGGGGTCAGCCCGTGGGGCACTGCTCCCACGCGAGGTGGTAGATCGTGGTCAGGCTGCCGTCGGTCGAGTCCATCGTCATGAAGCTGGTCTGGCCCGGCGACTGGGAACCGGGCCGCACCAGCAGCTGCGTGTTGATGTTCAGGTCACGGATCTCGCCGCAGGGGGCCCAGACCAGTGAGGCCACCGAGGCCGTGTCGGTGGCCTGCCAGTCGTCCGACATGGCCCCGTTGAACGTGTGACTGAGGCTGCCTGTCTGCGCCTGGCCCTGGAAGTAGTAGTTCGCCGTCTCGATGCCGCTCGCCCCCGGCGCGAGGTAGGCGTAGCCGCGGTAGTCCGCTTCGGCGATGGCGTAGGTGAAGCCCTGCGGAGCGTTGATCTGGACGGTGAGCTGACAGTTCTTCCGGAAGTCGGTGGGCACGGAGTTGCCACCGGCCTGGGCGAGGTAGTTGCTGTAGGTGACGGTGAAGGCCGTCTCGTCGGGCGAGACCGTGGTCGCCGCGGTCCCGGCCGGGCAGCCGGAGCCGTTGGCGCTCACCAGTCCGATGGTGAAGCCGCCGGGCGGGGGCGCTTGTCGGCCTGAGGCGTGGGCCGCGGTGCCGGACACCATGGAGCCGGCGAGCAGTGCGGTGGCGACGGCAGCCTTCGCGATGGAGCGGATCATGGAACTTCCTCTCGCCGTAGGGACGATCGACGGAGTTGTCATGTACCGATCAGAGCTCAAGCTAGCGCAATCCACAGCTTCTGAACAGCAAGCGCACAGCACCAGGTACGGCCGCCTCCTGCATACCGCCGAAGTGGGCTCGATTGGCCCCACCATTGGCCGTTCGACGGGCGCGGCCACGCCGTCCTCTGCTCCGACGCGAACGGGTACGACCGCCGGCGCGACCGAGGCCGAGGCACGGACGGGCTCGGCGCGAGGGAACTGCGGTCCTCGGGATGTCGTCCAGCTGAGAGGATTCACCCGCCCGCTTGAGAGGAAGCAATCTTGATCCGTCGCATCGCCCTGGCCGTCGCGCTCACCCTCACCACCTCGGTCGGCGTCGCGGCCTGCAACAACAGCCCGGCCTGCGCGGCCACGACGCTGGCACCGAGCCGGAGCCATCACCACCACAGCAGCCACTCTTCTCACAGCAGCGGGATCACGCACAGCCACACCCTGCACAACTCCGGCAGTTGCTGAGGTCATGGCCGGCCCGCTGTCAGGGCAGTGATCGTCGACACGCGCCGTTCGACGGTGCAGGACGGAAACGGGGGACGACATGGTGAGGGGCAGTGACGGGGGCACAGCCGGCGCGGGGGCGTCACGACGCCGAGCGCGCAGGCTCGCCACGCTAGCGGCGTCGGTGGCATTGGCGCTGTTCGGGACATGGGCCCTTCCTGCGGGATGGCGGCAGGTCGCAAACGCCTTCGCCGGACCGGACGCGTCCGCACCGTCCTGTTCCTGGCCCGCCCGGATCGAGCACGCGGACGCGGACCAGGCCGGACTGATCCGTTGTTACCTGCGTGCGCTCGCCGACCACAGCGACAGCGAGCTCCGTGCGGTGGTTCCGGCTGCGGACAACGCCGGGCCCGCCGGGTTCTCCGCCGTCGACTTCACCCACAGCGCCGATGCGGCCGACGGAGTCGCCACCGTCACGCTGGCGGCCAACCCCTCGGACAGCGCCGACGCGGAGGTGACAATCCGTTATGCCGACGGCGCGCGCGATGCGCTGGAGATCCACCTGGCGAACCCCGGGTCGACCCACTCCTGGCGGTTGGGGAACATCGGCACCTTCCCGAGCGACCCGTCGGCACCCTCGCCCGTGGCACCGCCCACGACCGGAGCCTCCCCGGCCGGGTGACCAGGCGTTCCCCCGGGGCAGCCAGGCACGATCCGTGGGGGCGAGCATCGGGCCGCACCCCGCGAAAGGACGCCACAGCCAAGCGTCAGGCTTGGATCACCAGGCAGACGTGCCAATGTGACCACTAAATAAAAGACAGCGTCCATGCCTTGGTGCTACAATCGTAGCCATAAGGGCCTCCGGGCTTGGCATCACAAGGATGCCGACGGATCGCCCGGCCACCGAGGGGGAACTGTCATGACCTACCAGCTCGAAGCCGCGACACAGGCGACGATCGACCAGCGCCTGCGTGAGGCGAAGCAGCTCCGCCTCGCCCGCGCCGCCCAGCTCACCAACCGCGCCGAGCGCGCCGAACGGCGTGCCCGGCAGGCTCTGACCCGCCTGCACGCATGACGTCGCCCCGGAGACGGGCCGCCACCACACCACGGTGACGGCCCGTCTTCGCGTTCCGGCACCACTTCATGCCGGTCGGAGCGGGCGCGCCGAACCCCGACCCCGCGCCGACCGCCTCTCAGCGCGTCGACCACGCTGGGCAGTCGACCCTGTGCGTCGCGATCACGAAGACCGTCTGCCCCACCCGTTCCCGATGGCGCTCGACCGGACAGCAGGACGGCTCGGTGGGCCTCGACGCCTGCGGGACCACGGCCGCCTGCGCCACCGGGACCGCGGCCCGTGCTGCTGCCGGCCTGCCCGTCCCTGCCAGCGCGTGGAACAGAGCCTCCCGACGCTTCTCGAGGCTTCGGGCGGCACGGCGGCGACGTCTTCCCATACCGACATGGTCCGCCCGCCGAGGCCGGACAGGCCCCTACGACACCCCGCCTGACGGCGAACAGGACTGCTTCGTACTGACGGCCACATGTTCGGGCCCGCCGGCGGCGGTGGAAGTGGACGGTGTCGGACCGTCATGGACAGCCACGGCCTCCTGACTGGTCTGGAAGGTGGACGGTGCCAAAAAGCAGTCTGGCTTCAGCATTCCTCGCGACGTTACGGAGAGGTTCGATGGAGGAGCTGATGTTTCCCGGCGATGTCCAGTTCTGGTACGAGACCCTGCGCTCGCTCGGTCATATCGCCTACGGAGGTGCGGATTTCGGCGAGGCAGGCCCCGCTTTCGCCGCCGATTCGCTGCACATCAACGTGCAGGAGGACAACCTGACGCTGCCGAAGGCCGTCAACGGCAACGCCGTCCTCAAGACTCTGCACATCAACGTCGCCCACGACCTCCAGGGCACGTGCCGAGCGCCACGCTGACCATCGACGTCAGCGGTCTGACCGGGGTCGCGGACGTGGTCTGGCCCAGCGCCTGCACGCACACCGGCACTGTGGGAACCTGCACGATCACCCATGTCTGGACGCTCGGCGACCCCGGTCAGCCGGTCTACCTGGGGCTCGGACTGAAGGCCGCCCCGAGCGCCAAGGACGGCGCCTCGGGAACCGTGGACCTCAAGGCCACGGCACCGGGGCTGAGCTCGTACGAGGTGCCGCAGACCATCTCTGTCGGCTCCGGGCCGGACCTGACGGTCCAGCAGCTTCCCGAGCTGAACCACGTGAAGGTCGGCTCCACGGTGACCGCTCCGATCCACTGGAGCAACACGGGCAACGAGACCGCGCCGTCGACGGTGATCACGCTGAGCACCATGGCCGGACTCGACTTCCAGCAGCACTTCAGCAACTGCAAGTACGGCAAGCCCACCGGTTCCCTGAACAACGTCACGGCGGTGTGCACGATCAACACCCCGCTGGCGCCGGGCCATGCCCTGCGGCTGGCGCAGGACATCAAGCTCAGCGTGACCCGCCAGGCCTGGTACGCGCTCATGTCGGTCGACGTCATGCCGCCCGGCGCGCAGGCCAACGCCGCCCTCGCGCACCTGAGCGACGCCACGCCGGGCACCGGGCCCGAGCTGACGGCGGTCGACGCCACCACCGCGACGACCGGCACCCACGCCAAGGTCGTGGACATCAACCCGAACGACGCCTACACGGAGCTGGACATCCACGCCGACAACACCGCGCACTACTCCGCGGTCGGCGGCAGCGCGAACGGCGCGCAGGGGAAGACGGTCCCCGTCACCGTCGGGATGCGCAACAACGGCCCGGCCGCGATCTTCGACCGGAGCGGCGGCGAGGCGACGGACTCCCTGCGGGTCGACTTCCCGGCCGGCACCACGGTGACCACCGTCCCCAACGGCTGCGAGGTGGACACCCGTCGCCACGGGGTCGCGGGCCACGGCCCCTACGAGTGCAACGCCAGCTACGCCCAGATGCCGGGCTACCAGGTGCTCTACACCTTCCGGGTGCACCTGGACACGAAGCTGACCGATGCGCGTGGCACCGCGGCGCTCACCAACATGGCCGCCGACATGACCGGGAAGCCGGCCACCTTCCCGTGGGACAACAGCACGGCGGGCTACGTGGCGCCGATCGTCTTCAACGGCCCGGCCCAGCAGACTTCCCCGAGCGCGACGCCTTCGGCCACGGCTTCCCCGTCGACCGGATCCGGCGGGACGGGCGGCACGGGCGGCGCGAGCGGCACCGGTGGCTCGGGTGGAGGGCTGGCCCACACCGGTGGCGGAGCGCTCGCCGTGCCCCTGAGCCTTGGCGGCGCTGCCGCGGTGGGTCTGGGCTCGGCCGTGGTCATGATCACCCGGCGTCGCGCACGGGCGCAGCACATCTGATCGCAACGCCCAGTGCCGCCGGACCCCAGAGGCCCGGCGGCACAGCGGTGTGCGGGGGCGCCCCACGAGCAGCGAGCGCGACCTCGCGGGCACCACGTCGCTGCGCTTCGCCGGAACTTCTGGCCAGGAATCAGAGCCGCCGCATCCGGTAGACGCAGGTCGTGTGCGGCATCTCGACACTGTCGCGGCCGGCCAGGGCCGGGTCGGTGGCGGCCAACGCGCCGACCTCCCGGTCCAGGCGTGCTTGCTCGGCGGCATTGGCGGTCAGGTAGGAGGAGCGGGACCGCACCAGATCGATCAGCCGATCCGTCGGGACGGTCACGGTGTGCTCGATCAAGGCAGGTTCGGGTTCGGTGAACCATGGCGTCACCGGCCCGTACTGCCAGGCACTTTCCAGGCCGTATCCCTCTTTGCCGACGATGCCGGAAAGCGCGGCCACCCATGGGGTCCGGTCGTCACGGATGTTCCACATAGGGGCGAAGACGCCTTCCTTGCACAGCACGCGGTGAATCTGCGGCAGGGCGTCCTGCGGAGTGAACCAGTGGTATGCCTGCCCGACCACGACGGCGTCGACGGACTCATCCGGCAACGGGATGTCCTCGGCGCTGCCGGCGAGCAGCTGCGTGCCGGGGTGGCGTTCGGCGGCCACGGCGCGCATCTGCTCGTCGGGCTCGACCGCGATCACGTCGTGGCCGACGGCGCGCAGTACACCGGCTAGCAGCCCGGTGCCCGCCCCCAGGTCCAGGACGCGTAGCGGCGTGGTGCCGATGGCCCAAGCGACCGCCCGCATCGGGTAGGTGGGCCGGATCGAGTCGTAGAGCCGAGCAGCGGAACCGAAGGACAGCGCAGGGGTGGACATACCTGTGAGCGTACGCAGAAACCTCTCACCCCGACTCCGTCGAAGCTCCGCTTCGCGGACAGCGATCGGGAGCCGACCGACACGGCGTCCGGACGTCGCTGCGAAGTCAGCTGGTGTGAGCCGCACCCCGTAGGGTCGGCCGTAGGAGCAGCGCTGAGCGGAGGGACTCCCCGAAATGATCGATCATGTCTACATCTCGGTCACGGACATCGAGAAATCGCTGGCCTTCTACCGTGAGGCGCTGACGCCCCTTGGCTGGGACTCATGTGGACGCTACGACTCCACGTCCGGTCCTGACGGCGTTCCTGACCTCTTCGGCCTGGGCGACGACACCTACCTTTCCGGCAGCGGAGTCGGATCGAGCATCTGGCTGCGACAGCGCAAGCCCGGGGAGACGGGGCTGTATCTCGGGATCGTGTGCGACACCAACGAGGCCGTCGATGCCGCCCACGCTGCCGCGATCAACGCCGGCGGCATCGACGAAGGCCGTCCGGCGGACCGGACGTATTTCGCCCCCGGCTACTACGCTGCCAACGTCGCCGACTTCGACGGCAACCGCCTCGAGTTCGTACACAAGGCCTGGAACTCCACGCACTGACCGCCGTCCCGTTGTCGATCCCTGACGGCAGCGTTGCCGTGGACCGGTCGAGCCGGTCCTGGCCTGCGCCCGGGTGGCAACAAGGCAGCTTATGCCGCGGGCCGGTACGTCTCGTCGGTCCGCCGGCCGGTGCCGAGTCCGTGCACCGCCAGCTGCCATGCTTCGGTCACCGCGGTGTGGGCCTGGGCCGTCGCCTCCGCCACCGAGCCGTCGAGACGGACCGGGGCGCCGAGGGCGACGTGGATCCGGGGGCGGCGCAACGGCGCGGTGGTCACGCCGGCCAGTTGCTTGAGGACGCTCCCCGATGTGATCCGCCGGGCGCCGGCCTGGCCCAGGGGCACCACGGGCGCGCCGGTGGCCAGTGCGAGGCGGGCCAGGCCGCTGCGGAACTCCTGCGGTGCGCCATCGCGCGAATCGGAGCGGCGGGGCAGGCGGCCTTCCGGGTAGATCACCACGACCCTCCCCTGTCGCAGTTCGCGCTCCGCCGCCTCCAGGGCGGCTGCGGCGCGCTCCGTGCCGCGGTGCACGGGAATGTGACCCTCCGCCCGGAGCATGCGTCCCAGGAGCGGAACACGCCAGAGCCCGGCCGCCGCCAGCACCACCGGTCGCGGCTCCCCCAGCCGCCGCAGCGCCGCCAGCACCACCCCCGGGTCGATCAGCGAACTGTGATTGGCCGCCACGATGCACGGGCCCTCGGGCAGTGATCCGGGACCGACACGAAACCGCCCCAGCACGGGCACCACACGGCGGGCGAAGTCACTGAGCATGCGGCGATCATCGCCTGCGGCAGCGAGGCCGCGCCTGAGCTCGCGTACTCAGCGAGGTACTCAACAACGCACGGTCAGGCCCGAGCGAGGACAGCATCGAGATCTACTGGCGGCCAGTGATCCGGCCCTGCCCGCGACTCTCTACACCTTGCGCAGCACTGCGACGACCTTGCCGAGGATCCGGGCGTCCGCGGCGCTGATCGGGGTGTAGGCGTCGTTGGCGGGCACGAGCCAGCTTCCGGTGCGGCCGCCGTGGTGCAGGCGCTTGACGGTGGCTTCGTCGTCGATGAGGGCGGCGACGATGTCGCCGTGGTCGGCGGCCTGGGCAGCCCGGACGACGACGGTGTCGCCGTCGAGGATCCGCGCGCCGGTCATGGAGTCACCGACGACGCGGAGCGCGAAGAACTCCCCTCCGGCGGGCAGCATGGCGGGCGGCAGCGGCAGCAGCTCCTCGACGTGCTGATCGGCGGTGATCGGCACACCGGCGGCGATCTGCCCGACCAGCGGCACCAGCACCGGCGCGACGTCCGCGCCCTCCGGTGCCTCGTGCGCGTGCCCGCCGAGCAGCGGCTCCTCGTCACGGGCCAGGCCGGTCAGTGCGTAGCAGCGCGGCCGGTGCGGGTCCTTGCGCAGGTAGCCGAGGTGTTCGAGGGAGCGGACCTGGTGGGAGACCGAGGAGGTGGAGGCGAGTCCCACGACCTTGCCGATCTCGCGCAGCGAGGGCGGGTAGCCGTGCTCGGCCGCCCAGGTGTCGATGGCCTCGAGGACCGCCTCCTGGCGCGCGGTCAGTCCACGGGCACTACGAGCCGTTCCGGCGGGCCGGCCACGCGAGGGCTGTGCCTCCATCAGCGGGTCCTCCCTGGTCTGGTTCATCGTGGCCGTGAGGCTACCCTGCTGCTCCGCCGCTGGCGAGGCGTGTCCGGTGGCTTCGCCGTCTGGCTGTCGGTTCGCACTGATGATCGCCAGCAGGTGTGTCATGGGGGCACTGCACGCAGGACACGCGAGCCGGTCCGGCTCCTGCGTCCAGGTCGGGTAGCCGCCGACCTTGATGCCGTCCGACACGGACAGGTGGTACCAGTACGGCCACCCGGTCCGCTCCGCCACCGGGTCACACCTCGCTCGGAGCCCACAGGTCAGGTCGTCGGGCAGGTCCCAGCTCGGGTAGTCGGTGACGCGTTCCGGGTGCAGGACGCACGGGTTGCGGACGTAGTCGTCGTCGGCTCCGGTCGGACGCGGTTCCGCCTGTCTCGTCTGCCCGCGTCAGGGCTGCGGCCGGGAAGCTCACACTCAACCTGATCTCCCACAACCCCGGCACGGTCGCCGGTAACGTGGTCATGACCTTGAGTCTCACCTCCGCCTTCGTCGCGGGCGTGGTCAGCGCCACCGCCGCGCGCCGGGCCCGCAGGGCCCTCCGCAGCGACCCCCGAGCCGTCTGACGCACCGGGGCGCGTTCGGAGGAACCGGTCGGCGGAGCGAGTTGACCGGGTGCGAGAATCCGCGATCATGAACAGTCGTCGCCTTCGGACTCGCCGGATCCCCCGGGTCCGCCGCGTCCTGCTGCCGCTGGCCGCCGCCTGCTTGCTGGGCGCCTGCAGTGGATCCTCGGGGGCCCTGGTGGTCCGGCCGGGCACGGTTCCCGTGGGGCTCCACCGCAGCTGCGCCGCGCTGCAACGGCTGCTCCCGCAGACCTTGCTCGGACTGCACCGCCGCGCCACCTCACCCGCGAGCGACCTGGTCACGGCGTGGGGCGACCCGGCCGTCACCCTGTGGTGCGCAACCGCGCTGCCGCCGCAGCTGGATCCCACGTCCCCGTCCTACGATCCGGCCGGAAAGAGGAGCACCGCGTTCGACGCGGGCGGCGTGTGCTGGCTGGTCGACGAGGTCGAACGGCTCGCGGACGCCCACCCGCACCCCTACACCTTCGCCACCGTCCAACAGCGCATCACGCTCCAACTGCACGTGCCCCAGCTGTACGACGGAGCCGAGTCGCCGCTCCCCCGCCTCGCCTCCCTCGTGACCCGGACCGACCCTGCCGACCCCACCCGGCGCTTCGCCTGCTCGTCCGCGGACGACGACCAGCCCTTCACTGGTACGTGACGGTGACCTTGGTGAAGCCGAGGGATTTCAGCAGTCCCTGGAGCATCAGGGTGGTGTTCTGCTGGGCTCGCGTCGTCAGGCCGCTTGCCGCTGCGGCGGACTGGATGTGGTTGACCGCCAGGACGTTGAGGGCCTGTTGGTCGCCCGGGTTGCCGGAGAAGAACTGGCCGATGCGGTCGAACAGGCCGCGCTGCTGGGCGAAGACGTAGGAGCGCTTGGCGTCCAGCGCGGCGCCGGCCAGTTGGGCGTGCGGCAGGACGATGGTGGCGGAGAGGCGGTCGGAGGTCACGCTCACCTTGGCCCGCGACATGTCGACGTAGGAGTCGACGCTTCCGGCGGCGACGTAGAGGGTCCGGCTGCCGAGGAGCGCGGAGGGCAGGAAGGTGGCCTCCTTGTCGAGGTCGACCACGATCTGGAAGTTGCCCGCTGCGCCGTCGAAGCGGCTCATGTTCTGGACGGACTGGAGGACCGCCGGGCCGCTGCGGTCCACCGCCTGTTCGCCGAAGGGGTTGGGCAGGCCCGGCAGCCAGTGGAAGCGGCCTGCGGCCAGGAAAAGGGCGACGATCACGGCGAAGGTGATCGGGATGCTGAGGTACCACGGCACCCGGCGCCGGTTGTTCACGTCCACGCCACCCTCCCCTGGGCAAGTACCTGAAACGGGGCGGCGTCGACCGCACCCGCAGCGCTTCTACCCGGTGGCGGCGGATTCAGTGATGACGGTGGGTGCCGGGCGCGCGCCGGGACTCCTGCGTACGCCGGCCTGGCGTCGGACCGTCGCCGATCCGGGCGCAGGGTCCGCGTGTTCGCGCAGAGAGCGCCCGTCGCGGGTTTCCAGCCCCCAACTTCCGCTTATGATCCGATGGTGCTTGACTCACGCCATCTCGCCACATTTCACGAAGTGGTGAACGCCGGCACATTCTCCGCCGCCGCACGGTCCCTGGGCTGCACCCAGCCCGCGATCACCCAGCAGATGCAGGCGTTGGAGCGCAGTGTCGGCATGCCGCTGTTCGTCCGGGCGGGACGCAGGCTGAGACTGACGGAGGCGGGCCAGGCGCTGGCCCGGCACACCGGGCTGATCCTCGATCAGCTGTCGGCGGCGGAGCAGCAACTGGGGGCGCTTGCCAGGCTGCAGCTGGGACGGGTGCGGATCTGCGCGTTCCCGAGCGCCAACGCCACCCTGGTGCCGGCTGTGATCGCCCGCCTGCTGGCGGAACACCCCGGGATCCGGATCGAGTTGCAGGAGGACGAGCCTCCCGGTTCGCTGCGCCGGGTCCCGCAGGGGGACTGCGACATCGCGCTGGCCTTCAGCTATCCCGGGTTCCAGGTCGGCGACGCCGCCGACCTGGTCGAGTACCCGCTCATGGAGGACCCCGTGACGGCGCTGCTCCCGGCGGGCCATCCGGCCGCCCGGCACAGCGCGGTCCGGTTGGGCGACCTGGCCTCCGAACGCTGGATCGCGGGCTGTCCGCGATGTCAGGCGAACCTGCTGTACGCCTGCGCGGAGCAGGGGTTCGCTCCGGACGTCGTCTTCGCGACGGACGACAACCTGGCCGTGCAGAACCTGGTCTCCGTGGGTGCGGGCGTGGCCCTGATGCCCGGTCTCGTGCTGGGCTTCCTGCGCCACGACAAGGTCGCCGCGCGCCCGGTGGAGCCGCTCACGCGCCGCAGGATCGCGGCCTACGCGCTGCGCGAGCACACCCATATCCCGTCGATCGCGCTGGTCCTGGACGTGCTCCGCGACGTCGCCCGTTCCCACGCGAGCGCCTGACGCCGCATAAGCAGCGCTTGGCAGGGCACAAGCAACGCTTGTTGGACGTGTCCCGTCACGGCGCGCACAGTGGGCCCGTGCCTTCTTCCGCCGCATACGAAGCGACCGGCGTCACGACGACGCCGTGGATCGTCGACCTCGCCTCCGGGATCCGGGAGGTCCTCCGACGCGACCTGACGCCCCTCATGACGGCGCGCCAGGTGGCCGAGGTGCTCAGACCTTCGCTCGGCCGGCCCGACCTGCTGACCGCCGCGCAGCAGGAGGGGGATCCGCAGACCTACCGGCAGCACCTGCTGCACGGGGAGCCCGACGGCAGCTTCTCGGTCGTTGCGCTGGTCTGGCTGCCCGGCCAGCGAACCCCGATCCACGACCACGTCTGCTGGTGCGTCGCGGGAGTCCACCAGGGCCAGGAGACCGAGCACCGCTACCGGCTCACCGGTGACGGCGGAGCGACGGAACTGGTCCGCGACCGCAGCCTGGTCAACCCCACCGGCGCGCTCTCGGCGATCGCACCGCCCGGCGACATCCACCAGGTGTGCAACACCGGCTCCTCCAAGGCGATCTCGCTGCACATCTACGGCGCGGACATATCCCGGCTGGGCACCAGCGTCCGCAGGACCTACCCCGCGCCGCACGACGAGACGTGACGGCGGACCACCCCGCACCAGGAAGACGAACGGCATGGCCGAGACCCTCACAACCGAGGCGCGACGCGTCTCGGCACCGCACTCCACGCGCTCCCCGCACTCCACGGATCCCACCCGCTCCGCCCGTTCGGGCCGCTCCGCGACCGTGCGCGACATCGCCGTCGTCGGCGCGGGGGCGGCAGGCACGCTGACGGCGATGCGCCTGCTGCGCAACGCCGCCGAGCACCGGGCGCCCGCGTGCCGCGTCTGGCTGATCGACCCGGCCCCGACCGGGCTCGGCCTGGCCTTCTCCACCAACGAACCGCACCACTTGCTGAACGTCCCGGCCACCAACATGAGCGCCCATGTCGACGAGCCCGGTCACTTCGTGCAGTGGCTCTCCCGGCACGGACACGGCGACGGCTTCGTCCCCCGCGGCCGCTACGGCCGCTACCTCGCCGACAGCCTGGACGAGGCGGCAGCACTGCCCGGCGCACCCCAGCTGCTGCGCCTGCACGAGCGTGTCGTCTCCGTCGGTCATGTCGACGGTGACCGCGACGACGACCGCGCGGCCCCGGTGGAACTGACCTTCGGCACCGGGCAGGTTCTCAGCGTCCACGCCGTCGTGCTCGCGCTGGGCAACTTCCCGCCCGACGACAGCTGGGCGCCGCCCGCGCTCCGCGACGCGGTCGGGTTCTTCCCGGATCCGTGGGTCGCGGGGCTGAGCGCCGCTGTCGGCGACACCGGCGACGTGCTGCTGGTCGGCACCGGCCTGACGATGGTCGACATCGCCCACACCCTCCAACGGCCGGGCCGGGTCGTCCACGCGGTTTCCCGGCACGGGCTCCTCCCCCAGCGCCACAGCGACCCGCTCGTGCCACCGGCGGACCGCCCCGACCTGGAGGGCCCGACCGGCCTCGCCGAACTGCGCCGGGCGGTGCTGAGTCACCTGTCGCGGTGCCGCCGGACGCACGGCGACTGGCGTCCGGGCATGGACAGCCTGCGGGCGGACACCACCGCGCTGTGGCAGCGGCTCTCCCCCGACGACCAGGCCCGGTTCATGCGCGAGGACCTCCGGCACTGGGAGACCCACCGCCACCGGATCCCGCCGAGCAGCGCGGAAGCACTCCAGGCCGCCGTCGACGCCGGCCGGGTCAGCCTCGGCCGGGGCACCGTCACGCAGGCCACGGCCACCTCCGACGGCATCCGCGTCGTCCTCGACGACGCCCGCACGCTGTCCGTGACGGCGGTGGTGAACTGCACCGGCTCGCGCACCGACCTCACCCGCGTCGACGACCCCCTCGTCACCTCCCTGCTCCGCTCCGGCTTCGCCCAGGCCGCCCCGCTCGGCGGCTTCCGCACCGGCTCCTCCGGCGCGCTCCTCCCGGCCCCCGGTCGGACGCGGGCCCCGCTGTGGACCCTGGGCAGTCTGCGCCGCGGCGACCTCCTCGAATCCACCGCGATCCCCGAGATCCGCCGTCAGGCCGACAGCATCGCCCGCACCCTGCTCAGCCCGAGCGGCGTCGCGGCTGCCCGCGGGCACGCTGAGCAAGGGGGCACCCACAGATCCTGAGGACTGCTGCCGCCGTCCACATCGTGTGCGGTGTACATCGCTGATTCGACTGCCCGTCGCCTGCCACTCCCCGACCGTTCGCCGTCTATGTGATCCTCGTCCCATTCATGTCGTCCGTACAGGAAAAGACACTTGACGTGTCGTTACCGCCCCTTGTGACGGGTTACAGTGGATCTTGTCGGTCCGCTCGCAGCGCGGATCCGACCCCTCCTTTCGGTCCGCCGCCCCGCTGGCCAAGACGCCATTCGGGGTGCGGCACGGCCTGCTTCGTGCAGGATCCACCACCTACGGACACCTCATCCAGGGACCGTTCCGATGGGGAGGGTGTGAAATCCGGTCCCGGGCGAACCCCGGTGACCCGGGGGGACTTTGGGGAGGTACATTGGCTGCGCAATTCCGTGCTGCCTGCACGGACGACATCGACGAACTGCTGACGCTCTATCGGGCGGTCTACGGCAGTTCGTACACCCTGCCTCTCGGCACCGACCGGGAGGTGATGGCGCGGGAGATCGACTCCCCCACGACCACCTGGCTGGTGGCCCGGACCGGCCCGCAGCAGCAGCTGGTCGCCTCGATTCTCGGCACCGTCTCGCCGCAGGAGCGGCTCGGCAAGCTCCAGGGGCTGGCCGTCCACCCCGACGCCCGCGGCGGCGGGATCGCCCGGGAAGCGGTGCGCGAGCTCAGCGACCGGCTGCTCGACGAGGAGACGGTGGACTCCGTCTACGCCACGGCGCGCACCAACTCGACGGCACCGCAGCGGATCTGCCTGCAGAGCGGGTTCCGGGCGCTCGGCGTCTTCCCGAACCTGCGCAAGTCCGACCGCCACGAGACGATGGTGCTGTTGGCCCGTCACCGCCCCGGCGTGCTCGAGCAGCGCCTGCCGGTGCCCCGGGTGCCGGCCGGGCTGGGCGGCCTGGTCGAGGCGGTGCACGAGACCGTCGGCCTGCCCGACGCGCCACGGCCCCTGGTGGACGAGCGGACCTCGCCCGACCCCGTCGGGCCCGCCGCCGCATCGGGCTTCGAGCTCGTGGACGCGCCCGCGTTCGTCAAGCGCCGGTTCGCCGAGGCGGTGCCCGACCCCGAGGCGCGGTTCTACCCGTTCCACACACCCAACGTGCTGCTGACGGCCGAGGACGGCGGTTTCGAGGTCTACGCCCAGCTCAACCGGGGTGACGGCTACTGCGCCCTGGTCGCCACGGCTCCCGGGCTGTCGGAGCGCGGCCGCGACCTCGACGCGGTGATCAGCACCCTGTCCGACCACGGCGCGCTGCACATCGAGATGCTGCTGCCGCTGGACGCCTACGCCGACCTGACCCTGCTCCTCGGCAACGGGTTCCTGCCGGCCGCCGCCTACCCGGCGATGCGCCGGGAGGGCGAGGGCTACCGCGACTACGTGGTGATGGCGCGCACCATGAAGCCCCTCGACTTCCGCGGCCTCGCCATCGACGCCGCCTTCCGCCCCTTCACCGAGCAGTACATCGAGCTGTGGAAGCAGCAGTACCTCAACACCCACGGGATTTTCCAGTGAGCCAGTATCTTGAACCGGTCGAGGTCCCGGACCCGGCCGCGCTCGCGCACGTCCAGCAGCTGTGCGACATCGCCGAGCCGTACGCGGTCGGCCCCGAGCTGGACGAGCTGTTCGTCCGGGCCATGAACGAGTCGAACGCCTGGCATGCGGCCAGGTCGCCGTTCTTCGCCCGCCTTCTCGAAGCCGGGCCCACCGGCGGAGCGCCGCTCGGCGGCATCGACGAGCTGCACCGGCTGCCGTACGTGCACGCCAACTTCTTCAAGGCGCACGAGGTCGTCTCCGTCCCGGAGCAGGACGTCGCCCTGCACGTCACCTCGTCCGGGACCACCGGGCAGAAGTCGCAGATGTTCTTCGACCAGTGGACACTGCGCAACGGGCAGCGGATGGTCGCGCGGGTCTTCGACTCCTACGGCTGGCTGGGCGAGGACGAGCCGGTCAACTACCTGCTCTCCAACTACCAGCCCCGGCCCGGCCTGAACCTCGGCACCTCGTTCACGGACGAGTACCTGTGCCACTTCGCCCCGGTGCGCTCCGTGGAGTACGCGCTCAAGCACACCGGGTCGAGCCACGAGTTCGACCCGTTCGGCTGCGCGCGGGCGCTGCTGCGCTTCGCCGAGGAGGGCGCCCCGGTGCGCATCCTGGGCTTCCCCGCGTTCTTGTCGTTCACCCTGGACCGGATGCGCGACCTGGGCCTGCCCCCGGTGCAGTTGGACCCCCGCTCGCTGGTCGTCTTCGGCGGCGGCTGGAAGGGGCACGCCGACAAGCAGGTCGCCAAGCCGGAGCTCTACCGGCGCATCCACGACCAGCTGGGCATCCCCGACGAGCGGATCCGTGACGGCTACGGCGCGGTCGAGCACTCGGTGCTGTACATGGAGTGCGCCAACCACCGTCTGCACGTGCCGACCTGGTCGCGGATGCTGGTCCGCGACGTGGGCACGCTGGAGCCGCTGCCCTACGGGGAGCGCGGCTACGCCCAGTTCGTCTCCCCCTACATCACCTCGGTGCCGGCTCAGTCGGTGCTCATGGGCGACCTGGTCTCGCAGCACTCCCCCGAGGAGTGCGGCTGTGGGCTGCCCACCCCCTGGTTCGCCGTCCACGGCCGGGCCGGGGTCAGCCGCAACCGCAGCTGTGCCGTCGCCGCCGCCGAACTGCTCAAGGGAACGTCATGACGATCGATCAGCACTACTGGCAGGGCGCCTGGGTGGACGACGCCGAGGCCGACAAGCGACTGGACCGGCTCGGCGAGGACGTGCGCACCGCCCTCGGGCAGCAGCTCAGCCCGCTGGTCGTGCTGGCGGCCTGTGACCGCCTCTCCACCGCCCTGGCCGACTCCGCCAGCCCCCAGTCGCAGTGTCTGGCGGCCGAGTTGGAGGCGTCGGGCGTGCCCGCGCACGAGGCCGCGCGCACTCTGCACGACGTGGCCGAGGCGCTGGGCCGGGAGCCGCTGGAGACCAAGCTCATGCGTGAACTGGGCGGGATCGACCCGGGCCGGCTGGCCCGTTTCGACTTCCGCCGCGAGATCTTCGAGGGCTGGCTTCCCGTGGGCCTGCTGGTCCACGTCGCTCCGGGCAACGCCCCGGCCGCGGGCGCGCTCAGCGTGGTCGAGGGCCTGCTGGCGGGCAACGTCAACGCGGCCAAGACCAGCGGTGGTTCGCGGTTCACCCAGCTGCTGCTGGCCGAGCTCGCGGAGCTGGATCCGAGCGGTCTGATCGCCGCGCGCACCATCGTGCTGGGCTTCCCCTCCAGCCGCACCGACTGGCTGCGCCGCATGTGCGAGCAGGCCGACGCGGTCGCCGCCTGGGGCGGCGAGGAGGCCATCGCCGGGGTGGCGGCCATGGTGCCGCCGGGCTGCCGACTGGTCGACTGGGGTCCCAAGCTGTCCTTCGGCTATCTGACAAAGGACGCCTGGTCCTCGCCGGAGACGCTGCGCGGCATCGCCGAGGACATCTGCCGCCTGGACCAGCAGGCCTGCTCCAGCCCCCAGGTCGTCTACCTCGACACCGAGGACGACGAGCAGGTCTTCGCGTTCGCCGAGCGGTTCGCCGCCGTCCTCGGCGAGGTCGTGGCCACGCTCGACCCGGCCCGCCCGGAGCTGCTGGAGCGCGCCGAGATCAGCAACACCGTGCTGGTCGCCCGGCTGGAGGAGCATCTGGGGCTGACCCGGGTGCACGAGGGCGCCGACGGCACCTGGCGGGTGCTGGCCGACACCCGCAGCGCGCTGCGCGCCTCCCCGCTGCACCGCACGGTGTGGGTGAAACCGCTGCCGCGCACGCGGATCGTGGACGTGCTGCGGCCGATGCGCCGCTACCTGCAGACGGTCGGCCTCGGCGCCTCGCGCACCGACACCGCGCAACTGGCCCAGGCGGTGCTCGCCGCGGGCGCGCAGCGCGTCACCGTGCCGGGCCGGATGCTGGACAGCTACGACGGCGAGCCGCACGACGGCGTCTACGCGCTCCAGCGCTACAGCCGCCGCGTCGACGTCCAGCTGGACGACAGGTTCACCGGCGACGCGTGCCTGGACGACCTGGTCGCGGCCCGCGAACTCGCGCCGCCGAAGGTCGAGGTGGTCTCCAAGAGCGACTTCGAGCTGCTCCAGGACGACCTCAGCCGCGCGGAGGTGTTCTTCCGCAGCGGCGGCAGCTCCGGCGCGCCGAAGCTGTCCGCGTTCACCTGGGACGACTACCACGAGCACATGCGCTCCGGCGCCGAGGGGCTGCTCGCGGCGGGCTTCGACGTCCGCACCGACCGCGCGATGAACCTCTTCTTCGGCGGTCTGCTCTACGGCGGCTTCTCCAGCTTCTTCTCGGTGCTGGAGACCCTGCAGGCCGTGCAGTACCCGATGGCCGCGCAGGAGGACCATGCGCTGGTCGCCCGCTCGATCGTCGAGCACGGGGTGAACACCCTGTTCGGCATGCCCAACTACCTGCTGCGCGTCTTCGCGGCCGGTGAAGCCGAGCTGCGCGCCTACCGCGGCGTGCGGAAGGTGTTCTACGGCGGCGAGCACTTCCCGCAGGCGCAGCGGGACTGGCTGCGCACCGAGTTCGGCGTCGAGGTGATCCGCTCGGCCGCCTACGGCAGCGTCGACGCCGGGCCACTGGGCTACCAGTGCCCGGACGCGCCGGACCGGGTGCACCACCTGTTCAGCGGCCTGCAGACGCTGGAGATCCTCGCCCTGGACGAGGACCGTCCCGCCGCCGTCGGCGAGACCGGCCGCCTGGTCTTCACCGCGCACACCCGGCGCGGGCAGCGCCTGGACCGCTACGAGATCGGCGACCTGGGCCGCTGGACGCCCGGCGACTGCCCGTGCGGCCGTCGCACGCCCCGCTTCGAGCTGCTGGGCCGGTTCGGGGACATCTTCCGCAGCGGCAGCCACTTCCTCAACGTCCGCCGGTTCGTGGCCGTGGCCGAGGAGTCCCTGGGCCACCGGGGCGCCCTGCAGATCGTGCTGGACGAGGACGCCACCAGCGAGTCGCTGACCGTGCGGCTGGAGGCCGAGGCCGGGGCCGGGGAGCACCTGTCTGCGGACGCCGAACGTCAGGCCTTCCTGGACGGCTACCCCGAGCTCGCCGCCGCGGTGGTGCGGGACCAGCTGGTGGACCTGTTCGTGGAGCGCCTCGCCTCGGACGCCTTCGAGCGCACCGCCGCGAGCGGCAAGCTCCCGGCCGTGGTCGAGCGCCGGATCCGCAACCGCTGACCGCCGCCCGGGTCGGACCGGCCCTGTGCCGTCCGACCCGGGCGCCGACCCATCCCAGAGACGACACGGACGAGACCCGGACCGATGAACCCTCAGCAGAACCATGACCGGACGACGGCGGACCTGATCGCCTTCGTGCGGCAGCACTCGCCCTTCTACCGCGACCTCTACGCCGGTCTGCCCGCCGCGACCGCCGATCTGACGGCCCTTCCCCTGGTCGACCACACGGCCTTCTGGCAGGCCCACGGCACCACCGACAGCCAGGTCCTGACCGGGCCCCACGACGACGGGATCGTCTTCAAGACCGGCGGCACCACCGGCGCGCCGCGCGTCTCCCGCTACACCCGCGAGGAGTGGCGTGCGATGTGCCACCGCTTCGGCGAGGGCCTGCCCGCCGCCGGGCTGCTCCCGGGCGACCGCGTGGCCAACCTCTTCTACGCCGGTGAGCTGTACTCCAGCTTCGTCTTCACGCTCAACCTGCTCCAGGAAGCGCCGATCCCCACCGTCCAGCTGCCGATCGGCGGCGCCGCGCCGCTGGACACCACCATCTCCACCCTGCGCGACTTCTCCGCCACCGTGCTCGCCGCCCCGCCCACCTCGCTGTGCCGACTGGCCCGCGAGGTCGTCGCCGGGCCGGGCACGCTGCCGGACGTGCGGCTGGTCCTCTTCAGCGGCGAGGCCTTCTACGGCGACCAACTCGCCCTGCTGGCACGGGCCTTCCCCGCCGCCCAGGTCCGCTCCATCGGCTACGCCAGCGTCGACGCGGGCGTCCTGGCCGGACCGGTGTCGGGCGAGTCCGACGCGCGGATCCACCAGGTCTTCACCACGGACAAGATCGTCGAGCTGCTGGACCCGGTCACCGGCGAACCGATCGTGGAACCCGGCCGCCCCGGCCGCGTGGTCGCCACGGACCTCGCCCGTCGGCTGATGCCGGTCATCCGCTACCCGGTCGGCGACCTGGCGGAGTGGACGGACTTCCCCCGGCGCCGGTTCCGCCTGCTCGGCCGTTCGGAGGAGGGCGCCCGCGTCGGCCCGGTCACCATCTACCTGGAGGACCTGCGCGCCGTCGTCGCCGCGGCCGACCCGCACCACCGGGTCGCGGACCTCCAGATCGTGCTGCGCCACCGCGACGAACTCGACGAACTCGTCCTTCGTCTCGCCGACACCACCCCGGGCGAAGGGGACCGCCAGGCACTGGCGCACGACATCGCCCACCGCCTCACCACGACCCGCCCGATGTTCGACGACCACGTCCGCCGCGGCCTCATCCACCCCCTCGCGGTGGAGTGGGTCACCGCCGCGGACCTGACGGTCAACCCGCGCACCGGCAAGCTCGTCCGCCTCCTCGACGAGCGCATGGGCTGACCGCGGCGGAGCTCAGAACCGGATGACCTCGCGGTCCAGGGGCATCTCGTCGCGGTGGCGACCCTGGAAGGGCGACGGAGCGACCGGCAGCACACCGGTCGGTTGCAGGCCCAGGTTGTCGTCCCAGATCCGCGGCCTCACCTGACCGAGCAGGACGAAGCTGCGGAAGGTGAACGGCGGACTGTCGGTCGGGAAGAACTCACGCGTCGTCATCACCTGGAAGTGCAGGTGCGGAGTGGTCGAGTTGCCGCTGTTGCCGATCAGGCCGAGTGTCTGCCCCGGCGCCACCCGCTGCCCGTACCGGACCTTGACGGACCCACGTTCCAGGTGCGCGTACAGGAGGTAGAGGCCCGGGGCCACCTGCAGGGTCACGTGGTTGCCGACGGTGTCCTGGATCGGCGGGACGGTGGGCGGCACCGGCGGCGGATTGTCCGCGATCCCGTCCTGCACCTCGACGACCCGCCCTCCCGCCGCGGCCGCCACGGGCTGGCGGAAGCTCAGATAGCTGGTCAGCCTGCCAGGGTCGCCCTCCCAGGTCCGGTTCCCGCGCCCCACCCTGAACCAGTCGACGGCGAACCGCTGGGGAACGTCCAGGACCCCGTTGACCGGCGCGAGGCCGCGCCGGTGGTGGGTGTTGCCGCAGCAGCCCTCGCTCACGTACCAGGTGCCGGGGCGGACCGGCGCCAGCAGGTCGAGCGGCGCCCGCGCTGCGAGCGGGGTACGGGCCACGGTCTCCCGGAACGGCGACCCCCCGGACGGGAGCAGGAGCGCTCCGTCGAGCTCGTGCTCGACCTGTCCTGACAGGCGCGTCGACGCGGCGAGCGCCACGTCGATCCACACGACCAGTTGCGTGGAGCTGCGGACGACGGGCGGGTGGGGCATGGTCCGCGCCAGGTCCGTGCCCTCGCCGGGCGGCAGGTTCCCGACGGGGTTGGCGGACGAGGCGAGCGTGCCGCCGCTCAGCGACGCGAGCACGCGGTGGGTGCGGGCGTCGCGGATCGTGACCCGGTCGAGCCGGACCGGCGCCGGCACGGCGTCGGTGACGAACAGCTCGTAGGAGAGGTGGATCCTTCCGTCCACCGCCTTCACCGGTGCGGGCGTGGTGATCAGCGAGGCGGTGAGCGGGGTGAACGCGGTGCCCGGCGGCAGGGCGCGCGGCACGCCGCCGTGGGCGGGCGCCACCGCCGTCGCCGCCACCGTCAGGGCTGTCAGAGTCACGCTGAGCATGCGACTGATCAGGCGATGCATGACACCCCTTGTTCCTGGGCGGAAGCCTTGTTCCTGGGCGGAGGCCGCGGCCGGGACGCCGACCGGTCGGCGCCGAACGGGAGACGGCACCCTCATCGGAGGACGGCCGCCTCTCGTCCCGCCATCATGCGCGGCCTCCGGCGCGCCGTCGGTCCGACGACACTCGTCTTTGACGCAGCGTCAGCCAGGTGGCGGTACACGGCGAGGTGATTCCCGGCCTCACCCTGTACCCACGGCACCCCTTCGCGGGTCTCGACGCCGCGCGACGCCGAGGCGGAGGCGCAGGTGGCAGGAGGGCCCGGGTACGTGGGCGGATCCGTGCGGGTGGGGGGACGATCGGAGCAGGGCATGCCCGCGCGTACAGGGAGGCGTCATGGCGGACGGGGCCGGGGACGACCGGCGGCGATCGGGTGCGCCCGGGGCGCAGGAGCACTCTGCCGGTTCGAGCCTGCCGGCTCGCTGGCGGGGGACCTTGGACCGGCACACCTCCCCCGTCCAGCGGTCGCTGCTGGCGACGTGGCTGTCGTTCGGTGTGACGTTCGGGGCCGTCCGCCTGATCACGCACGGGATCCGCGGGGGCTGGCTGCCATGGGGGAACATCTCCGCCGGGGGCAGGCATCTGCACCACTACAACATCGGCATCGCCACGCTCGCGGGGGTCGGGCTGGTCGCCGTCCGCGGGGACGCGAAGTTCACCGGCCACCCGGGGGTCGGCGCGGCCTACGGCGTGGGCACGGCACTGATCGCCGACGAGTTCGCCCTGCTGCTGGACCTCCAGGACGTCTACTGGGCCAAGGAGGGACGCGTCAGCGTGGACCTCTCGCTGGGCATCCTGTCCGGTCTCGGCGCCTACCTGACCGCCGTCCCCTTCTGGCACGAGCTGGCCAAGGTGACGGCCGACCACGGGCGGCAGCGGCTCGCCGCAGGACCGGCCCGCTGAGCCGCCGCCGCGGATGCACGGGCGTGCCGGTGGCCGCAGGCTGGACGTATGAGCGAGCCACGGCCCGAGACGCGCGGCCATGCCGCGCACGTCGTCGTCCACCCCGTCACCGACGCGGACGAGCAGCCGTTCCGGCGCGTGGACATCGTCACCGCGCATGTCGGCGTCGCGCACCGCTTGGAGGACGTCCTGGACCTGATCCGCCGCGCCGGGCTCGAGGAGGGCGACCTCGACGACCCCCGGCTGGTGGAGTGGCAGGGCGGCGGCCCCGAGGTGTGGCACTGATCCGGGCGGACGGCAGCCGGGCGACAGACAGGAGGCCGGCATGAGCGGCTACGAACTGCGGGCCCGGCAGCGGCCCGCCGATCCGGCCGGACCGGAGGCCGTCAGCTGGCACGTCGTCCGGCAGGGCTCGGCTTCCGCACTGTGCGGCCGCGTCTTCCCCTTGACCACCGTCACTCGGCCGATCACCGACGCCCACGCGATCACGCCGCCGCGCCGGTGCGGGGAGTGCTGGACCCACATGGAGGCGCTGGAACAGGTCTGGGCGGAGGGCAGCCCGCGCGAGCCCGATCCCTGACCGGGCGGCGGCCGGGGAGCGCCCCCGCGAAGAGGATTCAGGCGCCCTGGCCGGACGCACCCTTCTCGCGCCCGTCGAGCCACGCGAGCAGCGCCAGGCTCACCACCGCGGCGGCTCCGCCGCACAGGAGCCGGATGACCTGCTCCCCGTTGTCGCCGGGCCCGACAAGAGAGAGGCCGCCCGCCTCCCGCGCCGTCGCGACGGCGGCGAGCTGGACGGCCGCCACCACGGCCACCCCCAGACGCGCCTCTCGTCGAGCGGTCACCGCGACGACGACCGCGGCCGCTCCCAGGACGACGGCGTCCGTGCCGAGGGCAGCTCCCGGGCCGCCCAGGCCGCCTTCGACCGACGACGCGGCCTGGAAGGCGGCGGACACCGAGGAGAACGCCAGGAAGAAGACGGCGGCGACGCGCCACAGCAGGAGCAGCGCGCCCTGGGGTCGGGGCCTTCGACGGGGCCGTGCGCGGGGCAGCGCAAGGCGTCGCGCTCCGGGTCTGCCGTTCAGCTGCTGCATCGCGTCCTCCGTACGGCGAGGGCGGCATGATGGAGTGATGGTGAGCGAAGGATCCGCGACATGGCGGGTGACACAGCCTCCTGGTGCGGCGCGTGAGCGAACGTGCCGTCACGTCGGGCTCGCCCGGCCGGTCGAGGTCGCCGGATGCTCCCGGTGCCTCACTTCGGGCGGCTCCTGGGTGAACCTGCTGGCGTGCCTGCAGTGCGGTGCGGTGGGTTGCTGTGACAGCTCGCCGGGCCGGCACGCGTACGAGCACTTCGCGGGCACGGGACACCCGTTGGCCCGCACCTTGAAGGCCGGTCGGACGTGGGGGTGGTGCTACGTCGACGAGGTGTTCCTGGAACAGGGCTGAGTTCCCGTGACATTCACCAGGCGATGATCCGTCCGATCATGAATCCGACGGTGCCCAGCACCAGGACCGCCAGGCCGAACAGTCCCACCCAGTTCCACCACACGTCGTGCTGGTGGACCGGGTCGTGGACGGAGATCCCCCCGCAGGTGGAGGACTCGCACTCGGGCGTCTCCTCCGGGCGGGCCAGTTCCTCCGGGCGGGCCAGTTCCTCCGGGCGGCCCGGAGGCCGGACCTGCCGCGGGGCCTGGGATGCGGGGACGACGTGACCGGTCATGGCTTCCTCCCGGGCGTGCTCCCGATGTGGTTCCTCGATGCGTCCAGCGTGACGGGCCCCCCTCGACGCCTCCCTCGGCATCGTTGGCGCATCGCTTGCGCCGGCGCGGCCGACGGGTCGGCGCGGGGGTGCGCAGCCGGCGCGGGGCCTACGCTTCGACTGGGCGGCGCTCCTGGCGGGGCCGCGCACGAACGAGAAGTGGAGCGAGCATGAGTCGGGTCCTGGTGACCGGTTCCACGGAGGGGCTGGGCCGTGCTGCGGCGGAGGCGCTGCTGGCTGCGGGTCACGACGTGGTGGTGCACGCCCGCAGTCAGGAGCGCGCGGCGAGCCTGGACGCTCTGGTCGGACGCGGGGCAGGCATCGTCGTGGGCGACTTCGCCGACCGGGAGGCCGTGCGACGCTGCGCCGCGGAGCTCGGCGACGGGCGGCCGTTCGACGCGGTGATCCACAACGCCGGCGTGTGGAGCGGACGGGCGGTCATGCCCGTCAACATCGTCGCGCCCTACCTGCTGACCGCCCTGCTTCCCGGGCCGCGCCGGCTGGTGTACCTGAGCAGCGGCTCGCATTTCGGCGGGCGTCCCTCGGTCGCCGGGGTCGACTGGCGGGGCCGGAGCACGGGCTCGTACGCGGACAGCAAGCTGTTCGTCACGGCCCTGGCGGCCGCGGTGGCGCGCCTGCGCCCCGGGGTGCTGAGCAATGCCGTCGATCCCGGCTGGGTGCCGACCCGGATGGGCGGGCCGAACGCCCCGGACGACCTCGAACTCGGCCACCGGACGCAGGAGTGGCTGGCCGTCAGCGACGAGCCCGAGGCACGGACCTCCGGCGGGTACTGGTACCACCGGCAGCGGCAGGAGCCGCACCACGCCGTCCATGACGAGGCGTTCCAGGAACGCCTCGTCCGGGCGTTGGCCGAGGAGACGGACACCGAGCTGTGACGGCTCAGGCGGGCGGCGCGATCAGGTGGACGGCGAGGTCCGCCGGGAGGCCGGTCGGACGTGCGCCGGTGTAGTGCACGTCCAGCTCCGTGTAGCGGGTGCTTCCGGGGTGTCCGGCCCACGGTTCGGGCTTGGTGAGCGTCACGGTCGCCGGGAACTGGTGGAAGGCTCCTGCGGCGCAGTTCGGCGTGCAGTCGTTGGCGTTGTCGGTGCCCGTCGCAGTGGCGGTGGCGCTGCCCCAGTCGGTCCAGTGCAGACCGGAGAGGTAGTTGTTGCCGTCGCCGCAGGCGACCAGGAACGTGCCGGGCTGGGTCTGCGCCTGGCCCGCGCAGTCGAGGACGACGGCGGTCGTGGCCGGGGCCTGGTGGGGCTGTGCCGCGAGCGCGGGGGCCGCGACGGCGGTGACAGCGGCTGCGGCGCTGAACAGCGCCAGTCCGACGATCTTGGTGGAGAGCATGGTCCGTACTCCTCTGAGTGCGCGTACGGCGGGCTTTTCGTGTGGCGCACCGCCTTGAATGCGGTGCCGCGCCATGCGCGCGCTGGGACCCTCTGGTGGCCGACTTCCGGGGTCGGTCGTGCCCGTTCGAATAAGGTATGGGGCTTATGTGGCGTACGCCACGTCCCTCCCGTTTGTCCCACATGGCAAGACATGATGCGCCGGGGAGCAAGGGGTCGATCGCACACGGTGAGACCCGCAGACGACGCCGCGCCGGGCTGCCGTCCCAAGAAAGCCCAGGTCAGTGCCTGTTTTTCCGGCAGTTTCGGCGCCGCCTCAGCCACAGAAGCAAGCCGAGGAGGCAGAGCCCGCCGAGGGCGACCGGGGCGAAGCGCTTCAGCACCGGCCCCCGGGCGAGACCGAGCAGGTCGATCGCCTCGGACCCGCCCGTCGCCTCCGGCCCGGCCGCAGGTGCGCGCTCCGCGGTCCCGGGCTCGACCACCGGCCCGCTCTCGGCCGGCTGCTCCTCGGCCGGAGGCGAGGGCGCCTCCTGCGGCTGCGCCAGCCTGCTCTCGAGGCAGTCGACGAACTGCGCGATCAGTTTCCTGCTGATGTCCTCCATCACCGACTTGCCGAACTGCGCGGCCTTCCCGGTGACGCTGAGCCGGGTGTTCACGGTGACACCGGTGCCGTCGCCGTCGGGGCGCAGCTTCACGGTGACGTGGGCGTCGGCGTTCCCCTGGCCGTGGGTGTCGCGTCCGGACGCCTTGATCCGCACGGTGCGGTCCTCGGCGTTCACCTCCTCGAACGAGGCGACGCCCTTGTACTGCACGGTCACCGGTCCCACCCTCACCTTGACCGTGCCGTGGAAGACGTCCCCGTCGGTCTCCGTGAGCTGCGCGCCGGGCATGCACGGGACGAGCCGTTCGACGTCGGTGAACAGGTCCCAGGCAGGTTCGACGGGCAGGCTCACGCGGAACTCGTTGCTGAACTCCATGGCGGAAGGCGCCTCCTGTCCTCACGGTGTGTGTCCTCACGGTGTGCTGATGTCTGCGGCCACTCCCGGGCTCAGCTCCACAACGTCACGTGGACGGTCGGCCGGTAGTGGCCCACGGGGACGCCGGTGGCCCGGGTGAGCAGGCTCTCCAGCGCGGCCGGGGTGGTGACGAAGCGACAGAGCGCGGAGGCCGCCTGGGAGCGGCGGTCCCCGCCGAGCGCGGCGGCGTAGTGCAGGCCGTCGACCGGCGTTCCCGGGACGTCGACGACGGTGAGGGCTCCGTGTCGCAACTGGTCGCGGACCAGGTGCACGGGGGCGATCGACACGCCGTCCCCCGCGGCGACGGCGTTCCAGGCGGCGGTGGCGCTGGGGAAGATCGACGCGCACGCCTCGCCGACGCCGTGCCGGGCCAGGAACGCCCCGGCCGGGGTGCCAGGGTCGAGGCCGCCCGGCCCGAGCAGCCAGTGCTCCCTGGGCAACCCGCTGTCGAGCAGGCGCGGCCGCCCGCCGCCCGCCCGGGACGTGCCCGGCCCGGGCGGACGCTCCCCCCGATGGGCCGGGCAGGCGATGACGACGAGCTGGAAACGGAGGAAGGGGACGCGCTCGACGGCCTCGTCGGTCGGCAGGGCCTCGCTCGCGGCGCCGATCACGACGTCCGCGCCACGGTCGCGCAGGACCTGGTCGAGCAGGGCGGCGGGCATGGCGATGGTGGTGGTGTCCACGTCGGGCTGGCGCCGGACGAAGGCCTCCAGCAGCGGCGGCACGATCTGCTCGGCGCTGGACTCGGTGGTCGCCACCCGCAGGTAGGAGCTGCCGGTCCCGGCTTCGCGGACGCGTCGGCGGGTGTCCTCGGCCAGCCCCACGATCTCGGCCGCTCCGGCGGCGAGACGTCGGCCGCCGGGCGTCAGCGCGATCCCGCCCGCGGCGCGGACGAAGAGCGGGTCGCCGAGCTCGCGCCGCAGCGCGGCGACAGCGCCCGAGACGGCGGGCTCGCTGACGCGCAGGGACACCGCAGCGGCCTTGACCGAGCCCAGTCGGGCCACCGCGACGAACGCGCGCAGTTGGGTGAGAGTCACGCCGCCTCCCGCAGCACCGCCACCGCCTCCGGGGCGCCGCTTCTTCCAGTCTGCGCCGAGCCTCTTAAGCATTCACTTCAGTCACCGTTGACCGGCGGGTTCACCGGGGTCACAGTGCGACCAAGCGGCAGCAACGCCAGGCACCGATCGGCCCGGTCACGGGCCGAGGACGAGGAGGCGGCCGTGCAGGTTCCCGCGGCATTCGAGTACCGGCGCGCGTCGAGCGTCGAGGACGCGCTCGCCCTGTTGGAGACGCTCGGCGAGGAGGCACGGGTCGTCGCGGGCGGCCACAGCCTGTTGCCGATGATGAAGCTCAGGCTGGCCCGGCCGGAGTACCTGATCGACATCAACGACCTGAGCGACCTGGACTACCTGCGGGTCGAGGGCGGGGAGCTGCGCGTGGGCGCGCTGACGCGCCACCGCAGCCTGCTGGAGTCGGAGCTGGTCGGCAGCCACTTCCCGATCTTCCACGACGCCGAGCGGGTCATCGCCGACCCGCCGGTCCGCAACCGCGGCACCATCGGCGGCTCGCTGTGCCAGGCCGATCCGTCCGAGGACCTCTCGGCGGTGTGCGCCGCCCTGCGGGCCACGCTGGTGGTCCGGGGCCGGGGTGGGACGCGCGCCATCCCCATGGCCGCGTTCTACCGCGGCCCCTACGAGACCGCGGTCGGCCCCGCCGAGATGCTGGTGGAGATCCGGCTGCCCCTGGTGCCGCATTCCGGCAGCGCCTACGAGAAGGTCGAACGCAAGGCCGGGGACTGGGCGGTGGCCGCGGCGGGCGCCGCCCTGTCGCTGCACGGCGGCCGGATCGGGCAGGCCGGGATCGCGCTGGCGGCGCTGGGGGCCGCGACGGTCAACTCGGTCCGCGCGGAGCAGGCGCTGCTCGGGCAGGAACCCACCGAGCAGGCCTTCGCCGCAGCCGGGCGGGCCGCCGCACAGGACTGCGACCCGGTCACCGACGGGCGGGGCAGCGCCGAATACAAACGCCACCTGGCCGACGAACTCACCAGGCGGGCGCTGCGCCGGGCGGCGGACCGCGCCGCCGTGGCCGCGCTCGCAGCGGGAGCGGCCGGAGAGGACGGCTGACCATGCAGGTGACCATCAACGTCAACGGCGAGGACCACAGCGCCGACGTGGAGGCGCGACACCTGCTGGTGCGCTTCCTGCGCGACGACCTCGGCCTGACCGGCACCCACTGGGGCTGCGACACCAGCAACTGCGGCACCTGCGTGGTGCTGATGGACGGAGAGCCCGTCAAGAGCTGCACCGTCCTGGCCGCCATGGCCGCGGGCCACAAGGTGCGGACCGTGGAGGGCCTGGAGGGGCCCGACGGTCTGGACCCGGTCCAGCAGGGTTTCGTCGAGAAGCACGGGCTGCAGTGCGGCTTCTGCACCCCCGGCATGATGATGACCGCGCGGGCGCTGCTCGACCGCAACCCCGACCCGTCCGAGGACGAGATCCGCGAGGCCATCTCCGGGCAGCTGTGCCGGTGCACCGGCTACCTGAACATCGTCCGCGCGGTCCAGTGGGCCGCCCAGCATCCGGCAGCACCCGCCGAGGCGCCTGCCCAGAACGCGGGGAGGGCGGCATGACCACCGTCGAGGAGAGCGCGCCCGCACCCGAGCCGGCGTCCGCGCCCGAGGAGCGCCCGATCGGCTACGGCCGGCTCAAGCGCAAGGAGGACCCGCGGTTCGTGCGGGGCAAGGGCCACTACGTCGACGACATCCAGCTGCCCGGCATGCTGCACGGCGCGGTGCTGCGAAGTCCGCTGGCGCACGCCAGGATCGTGTCGATCGACACCTCGGCGGCCGAGTCGCACCCCAAGGTCAAGGCCGTCATCACCGGCGCGGCGCTGGAGGGTCTGGGACTGGCCTGGATGCCGACGCTGTCGATGGACACCCAGGCCGTGCTGGCCACCGACAAGGTGCGCTTCCAGGGCCAGGAGGTCGCGTTCGTCGTCGCCGAGGACCACTACGCGGCGCGGGACGCCGTCGAGCTGATCGACGTCGAGTACGAGCCGCTGGACCCGGTGATCGACGCCCGGCACGCCCTGGACCCCGGTGCGCCGGTGATCCGGGACGACCAGGAGGGGCGCACCGACAACCACATCTTCGACTGGGAGGCCGGGGACAGGGAGGCCACCGACGCGGTCTTCGCCCGCGCGGACGTCGTCGTCGCCCAGGACATGCTCTACCCCCGGGTGCACCCCGCGCCGCTGGAGACCTGCGGCTGCGTCGCCGACATGGACCCGGTCGAGGGCAAACTGACGCTGTGGGAGACCACGCAGGCGCCGCACGCCCACCGCACCCTGTACGCGATGGTCGCGGGTCTGCCGGAGCACAAGATCCGGGTGGTCTCCCCCGACATCGGGGGCGGCTTCGGCAACAAGGTCGGCATCTACCCGGGCTACGTCTGCGCGGTCGTGGGCTCGATCCTGACGGGCAAGCCCGTCAAGTGGGTGGAGGACCGCTCCGAGAACCTCATGAGCACCTCCTTCGCCCGCGACTACCACATGCACGGCGAGATCGCGGCCAGCCGCGACGGCCGCATCCTGGCCGTGCGGGTCAACGTGCTCGCCGACCACGGCGCCTTCAACGGCACCGCGCAGCCGACCAAGTACCCGGCCGGCTTCTTCCACATCTTCACCGGCTCCTACGACATCGAGGCCGCGCACTGCAAGGTCACCGGCGTCTACACCAACAAGGCGCCCGGCGGCGTCGCGTACGCCTGCTCGTTCCGCGTCACCGAGGCGGTGTACCTGGTCGAGCGGATGGTGGACTGCCTGGCGGACGAGCTGGGCGAGGACCCGGCCGAGCTGCGGATGAAGAACCTGCTGCGGCCCGAGCAGTTCCCGTACCACAACAAGACGGGCTGGGAGTACGACTCGGGGGACTACCCGGCCACCCTGCGCAAGGCCCTGGATGTCGCCGGGTACGCGGAGCTGCGCCGCGAGCAGGCGGAGCGGCGAGCGCGCGGCGAGCTGATGGGCGTCGGCGTCTCGTTCTTCACCGAGACCGTGGGCGCCGGACCGCGCGCCCATATGGACATCCTGGGGCTCGGCATGGCCGACGGCTGCGAGCTGCGCATCCACCCCACCGGCAAGGCGGTGCTGCGGATCAGCGTGCAGAGCCAGGGCCAGGGCCACGAGACGACGTTCGCGCAGATCGTCGCCGAGGAGCTGGGCATCCCGCCGGAGGACATCGAGGTCGTGCACGGCGACACCGACCAGACCCCGTTCGGGCTCGGCACCTACGGCAGCCGCTCGACGCCGGTGTCCGGGGCCGCGGCGGCGGTCGTGGCGCGCAAGGTCCGCGACAAGTCCCGGATCATCGCCGGGGCGATGCTGGAGATCTCCCCCGAGGACCTGGAGTGGGAGAAGGGCCGGTGGTTCGTCAAGGGCGACCCGGGCAACGCGAAGACGATCCCGGAGATCGCACTCGCCGCGCACGGCGCCCTGGAACTGCCCGAGGGCGTGGAGGGGCATCTGGAGGCCACCACGGTCTACAACCCGCCCAACCTCACCTACCCCTACGGCGCCTACATCTGCGTCGTCGACGTGGACCCGGGCACGGGAGTCGTGAAGGTCCGCCGGTTCGTCGCGGTGGACGACTGCGGCACCCGGATCAACCCGACCATCATCGAGGGCCAGGTGCACGGCGGCCTCGCCGACGGCGTCGGCATGGCCCTGATGGAGATCATCGCCTTCGACGAGGACGGCAACTGCCTCTCCGGGTCCTTCATGGACTACCTGCTGCCCACCGCCCTGGAGGTGCCCGCCTGGGAGCTGGACCACACCGTCACCCCCTCCCCGCACCACCCCATCGGCGCGAAGGGCATCGGCGAGTCCGCCACCGTCGGCTCGCCGCCTGCGGTCGTCAACGCGGTCATGGACGCCATCGGCGTGCGCCACGCCGACATGCCGCTCACCCCGGGCCGCGTCTGGCAGGCCATGCACGGCGGAGTGGGAGCGCCGCAGTGAGACCCGGAGCGGCCCTGGACGCGCGGATGGCGGATCTGATCGCCCATCACGTGCCGTTCGTGAAGGCGACCGTGGTGCGCACCCGGCGGCCGGCCAGCGCACGGCCCGGGGACACCGCCCTGGTGCTGGGCGACGGCCGGATCGAGGGCTTCGTCGGCGGTGTGTGCACCGAGGCGACGGTGCGCCTCCAGGCGCTGCGGTTGCTCACCAGCGGCGAGTCGCTGCTGCTGCGGATCTCCCCGGACGCCCCCGAGGCGCCGCCTCCGCCGACGCCGACCCCGGTGGGCGCGGACTCCGAGGAAGTCCGCGGTTCCGACGACGGCGCTCTGGTGGTGACCAACCCCTGCCTGTCCGGCGGCGAGTTGGAGATCTTCCTGGAACCGCTGCGCCCCGCGCCCACCGTCCTCGTCCTCGGCCGGACGCCCATCGCGCAGGCGCTGCTGGCGCTCGGTCCGGGGCTGGACTACGACCTGCGCGGTCTCACGCCCGAGGAGGTCGCGCCCGAGCGGCTGGAGGACGTCGAGGCGGTCGTGGTCGCCTCCCACGGCCGCGACGAGGAGCAGCTGCTGACGCTCGCGGCCCGCGCCGAGGTGCCCTACGTCGCGCTGGTCGCCAGCCACAGGCGCGGCGCCGCGGTGCTCGCCGGGCTGGACCTGACCGACGGGCAGCGGTCGCGCATCCACACACCGGCCGGCCTGTGGCTGGGCGCGCGAACGCCGGGCGAGATCGCCATCTCGATCCTCGCCGAACTGGTCGCGTCGCGGCACGCGGTGCCCGTGACGTCGGGCGAGAGCGCCGACGCCACTGATGACAGCGCAGGGACGGGCGACACCGGGCGGCCGGGCCCGCGGACCGCGGTCGACCCGGTCTGCGGGATGACCGTGGCCGTCCTCGCGGACACCCCCGCCTCGGACGCGGCGGGCGCGACGCGCTGGTTCTGCTCCACCGGGTGCCGTGACCGCTTCGCCGCCGACCCGGCCGGGTACCCGGGCTCGCCATGACCGACGACGTCCGGTCGGCCCCGGGCCTGGACGCCCGGGTGGCCGTCGCCCGCGCCGCACCGGACGTGGAGACCCTGCGGGCCTCGCTCGACTCCGTCGGCTACCTCACCGACACGGGGCTGTGCACGGCCCTCTACCTGGCCCTGCGGCTGCCCCAGCCGCTGCTGCTGGAAGGCGAGCCCGGCGTCGGCAAGACCGAGGCCGCCAAGGCTCTCGCGGCCGCTCTGGACACCCCGCTGATCCGCCTTCAGTGCTACGACGGGCTGGACGTCGCCGAGGCGCTGTACGAGTGGAACTACCCCCGGCAACTGCTCAACATCCGCCTCGCCGAGAGCCGGGGGACGCCCCTGGCCGAGGCCGACCTGTTCTCCGACGCCTTCCTGCTGCGCCGCCCGATCCTCGCCGCCCTCACCCATCCCGGCCCGGTGCCGGCCGTCCTGCTGATCGACGAGATCGACCGGGCCGACGACGACTTCGAGGCCTTCCTGCTGGAGGTGCTCGCCGAGGCCGCCGTCACCATCCCCGAACGCGGCACCGTCCGGGCGACCGTCACCCCGGTCATCGTGCTGACCTCGAACCGCACCCGCGACCTGCACGACGCCCTCAAGCGCCGGTGCATCTACCACTGGATCGACTACCCCGACGTGGAGCGGGTGGCCGAGATCCTGCGCCGCCGCGTCCCGGACAGCCCGCTCACGCTCGCGTCCGGCGTCGCGACGGCGGTGCGCCGGCTGCGCCTGCCCGAGCTCCAGAAGGCGCCCGGCATCGCCGAAGGCATCGACTGGATCCGCGCCCTGACCCTGCTGGGCGTGGAACAGGTCGACGCAGCCGCCGCGGACCGCACGCTGGGACTCCTCGTGAAGTACCGCGAGGACCAGGACCTCGTGCGGGCCCGGGGCCTGGACTGGCTGGTCGGCACCGGCGATGACTGAGTCCCACGTCGCCCCACCGGCCTTCGACCGGGCGGAGTTCGCCGCCCGGCTCGGAGCGGAGCTGCGCCGGGCGGGCCTGCCGGCCGACCCGGAGCGTGCCGCCCGGTTCCAGGAGGCGTCGCGTCTGCTTCCCCCCGTCGACCGCACGGCGCTGTACTGGAGCGCACGACTGGCGTTCGTCACCGGCCGCGAGCAGATCGAGCCGTTCGACCGGGTCTTCGCGCGGCTCTTCGGCGGGCCCGGAGACGCCGCCGCGCGCGTCGGCGACGTCCTGCTGCCCGGGCAGGAGCCGGGACCGCCCGCCTCGGCCGACCGCGCCCCCACGGCTCCCCCACCCGGCCTGGCCACCTCCGCCTTGCCGCACGGCGTGCCGCGCGCGGACCGGTCCGAGGAGCGTGCCGCGGCCCGTGAGCGCACGGAAACCGGGGCGGCGCTCCGGCTGCTCGGGAGTCGCGAGGAGCTCCTCGCCCACAGGGACCTCGGCACGTTCGGCGCGGACGACGTCGCCGATCTGGACCGGCTCCTGGACTCCCTCGCGTTCCGGCTGCCGCTGCGGCGCACCCGGCGCCGGCAGCGCGACCCGCACGGGCGCAGCGTGGATCTGCGGCGCAGTCTGCGCCGCAGCCTCGGCACGGGCGGGGAGACGCTCACCCTGGCCCGCTCGCACGGGCGGATGCGGCGGCGTCCGCTGGTCCTGTTGTGCGACATCTCCGGCTCCATGGAGCCGTACACCCGCGCCTATCTGCTGTTCTTCGCGAAGCTCGGCTCCACCGCCCGGGCCGGGGGCCGGATCGCCGTCGAGTCGTTCGTCTTCGCCACCCGGCTCACCCGGCTGACACCCGTCCTGCGGCACACCACCCCAGACGCGGCGCTGCGGGCCGCCGGCCGAACCGCCTCGGACTGGTCCGGCGGCACGCTGATCGCCCGTTGCCTGGCCGCGTTCATCGACGGGTTCGGTCCCCGCGGCATGGCCAGAGGCGCGGTCGTGGTGATCTTCTCCGACGGCTGGGAGGCGGCGGACCCGGCGGGCGTCGGGCAGCAGATGGCTCGGCTGCGCCGCCTGGCGCACCGCATCGTCTGGGTCAACCCCCGTAAGGCGGCCCCGGGCTACGCCCCGCTCACCGGCGGCATGGCTGCCGCGCTGCCGTACTGCGACGCCTTCGTGAGCGGGCACACGATCGCTGCGCTGGGGGAGGTCATGGCGGCGATCGCCGATCCGGGGAGCCCTTGGCCGCAGGGACGCGCAGCCTCGGTCCCGCAGGGGGCGGGGCGACGGCCATGACCGGCCCGGTGCGGATCCCGGACGCCGCCGCCCGCCCGAGGACCGGTCGGCGGCCCGCCGACGCGCGCCGCGCGCTCCAGCTCGCGCTCGCGACGCTGTGGCTGCTGGACGGGCTGCTGCAGCTCCAGCCCTTCATGTTCAGCCGGGCGTTCGCGACGCAGGTCCTGGCGCCCGCCGCACACGGCAATCCGGGGCCGGTCGCGGTGCCGGTCCTGTGGGCGGCGGCGCTGGTCGGCCACCATCCGGCCGCGCTGAACGCGGCGTTCGCGGTCGGCCAACTGCTGCTGGGCCTGGGCATCGCGTGGCGGCCCACCGTCCGGGTGGCGCTGGCGGCGTCGGTGGCGTGGTCGCTGACCGTGTGGTGGCTCGGCGAGGGGCTCGGCAGCGTGCTGACCGGCCGGGCCGGCGTGCTGTCCGGCGCGCCGGGGGCGGTGGTCCTGTACGCGCTGCTCGCGGTGCTGGTGTGGCCCACGGACCGGGACGGTCCCTTCCAGGCGGCGCGGGCGGTGGGCGTCACGGCCGCGCGGGTGCTGTGGCTGCTGCTCTGGGGCGGCTTGGCGTTCCTCACCCTGCAGCCCGCCGACACCGCGCCGCAGTACCTGCACGACGTCATCGCGGACAGGGCTCCGGACCGGCCGGGCTGGCTCGGCTCGGTCATGGACCACGCCGCCGCGCTGACGGCCCACCGGGGCCTGGCCGCCTCCCTCGTGCTGGCGGCGCTGCTGGTCGCGGTCGCCGTCGCGGTGCTGCTCCCGGCGAGCGCGCATCGCGTCCTGATCGTCGTGGCCGTGGTGGTCGCCGCCCTGGTCTGGGTCGTCGGCGAGGGCCTGGGCGGCATGATCGGCGGCCAAGCCACCGATCCCGACTCGGGTCCGCTGCTGGCCCTGATCGCCCTGGCGTACTGGCCCGGCGCCTCGGCCGCTCCAGCGCCGGTTCGGGTGCCCGTAGGCCGAGGGAGGGCGGCGTCGTGACCATCCCCTTCTGGCTCGCGGACGGCTTCGCCGCCGTCATGCTGGTCACCGCGGCCTACTGCGTGGGACGGCTGCTGCTCGCCCGTCGGCTGGGCCGGAGTGTGGAGCACGAGATCGACGTCGTGCACGTGCTCACGGGCGTGGCCATGGCCGGCATGCTGGTCCCCGGCCTGGACCCGCTGGGCGGAGCCGTCTGGACGGGTGTCTTCGCCGCGACGGCGCTGTGGTTCACCGCGCGCACGGTCCTGGTGTGGCACCGCTCGGAGCCGGGCGGGCGCGCGGCGTCGCTCCGGCGCCATCTGCCGCACCTGGTCCTGTCCGGCGCGATGCTCTACATGTACGTCGCGGCTCCCGGCGGCGCCGCAGGCTCGGGAGGCGCCGGGACGGGGATGGGCACGGCCTCGGCCTCCGCCGCGCGGTATCCCACCGCGGCCCTGCTGCTGGCGCTGTTCCTGTGCGGCTACGCGGTCACCGTCCTGGAC
>NZ_BBPP01000003.1:275183-281675 GCF_000787835.1 Streptacidiphilus melanogenes | reverse complement strand
CCGCCGCGACCGCACGGCGCACCGCCGACACCGCGACGCCGGCTGCGGCCCCGGCCTCGGCAGGCCCGGTCGGAGGGCCCGCGCGCACCGCTGGGCGGGCCGGGCCCGGTGGTCCGGGCCGAACGCCCGGCCGCCGGCCCCCGCTCGCGCCGCGCGGTGCGAACTGCTGCGACATCGCGATGAGCCTGACCATGGCGCTGCTGCTGATCACGCTGCTGTGAGCCGCGGTTCGCTGCCCGGGGGTCTCGCGCGGGTGAAACGCCCGGTTTGTCGGGCTAGCCTGGATGAACGGGGCAGAAGTCGTCCGCGGCACAGCCCCACCGGCTCGGCGGAAGGACCGGATCGATGTCAACAACGGCGTGGCGGTTCCGTGGCACCGAAGGGGCCGATGACGCGGTCCTCAGGCTCAAGCAGCTGGCCGGCCAGGAGGTCCTCGATGTACGCGACGTCGCGGTGATCCGCTGGCCGCACTACGCGACGGCGCCGCAGGTGCAGGAGCACGTGACCGACGAGGGCAGCAAGGCCTCCTCGCTCGCCAAGAAGTTCAGCAAGGCGGGCATCGAGGGCTCGATGATCGAGTCGGTGAAGGGCGACATGACGCCGGGCAACTCCGCGCTGGTGCTGCTCAGCACCGATGCGGAGATCGACACCATCGCGAAGGCCTTCGAGGGCCACGCCATGGAGTTGATGCGCTCGGACCTGTCGGTCAAGCAGGAGGACCTGCTGCGGTCGGCCTTCGGCTCACCGCCCGGGGCCTCGGGGACGGGCTGAGCCGATCCCGTTCAGGAGGGCGCGCGTCACGTCGACAGCTGCGCGGCCAGGAGGAGGGCCGTGACGCTGCCGGCCTCGGTGATCACGCCGGAGCGCACGAGGGCGACCGCCTCGGTCAGCGGGGCCTTGCGGACCGTCATCAGCTGCTCGGCCTCGTCCCGGTGGACGGGGCCGGGGGTCAGGCCGGTGGCGAGAAAGAGGTGGGTGCGGGCGACCGAGCTGGTCGGCAGCGGGTGGATCGAGCCCAGCGACCGCCAGGCGGCGGCGCGCCACCCGGTCTCCTCCGCGAGCTCCCGGGCCGCCGTGAGCGCCGGGTCCTCCCCCGCCTCGGTGCCGCCGCCCGGTAGGTGGAGCATCCGGCGGCCCTGCAGGTAGAACTGGTCCTCGACCAGGACGACCTGCCGCTCGGCGTCGAGGGCGACGACGCGCACGCCGTCGGCGACGCGGACGTGCTCGTAGAACTCCGGCGCGGCCGGGCCCTCGAGCACGTCCTGGTACAGCTGGACGAACCGGCCCTGGTAGACCGTGCGGCGTTCCACCAGCCGCCAGAGTTCCGGTTCGTCCTGCGCGTCCTTCTCGTCATGACCAGGTGTCAGCACCCCCTCAGGATGCCGCACCCGGCTACTCGTGCAGGAACGTTTCTGTGAAGCTGGTGCCGCCGGAGAGCGCGCTGGTGCGGGCCTCGGTGGTGCCGTTCGAGCTGGGGTCGAGGGCGGTGGGCCCGGAGGAACCGAGCGAGGCGCCGTTGACGGTGGCCGAGGTGAAGCTCAGCGTGCCGAAGTTGGGGTAGGCCCCGGTCGGCGACTCGATGATGACCTCGGCGCTGGCGCGCGACGCGGACAGCGTCTTGCTCGTGGTGTAGGTCCAGCCCCGCGTGGAGTCGGTCAGCTTCAGCGTGTACTTGCGGCTGCCGGCGTACGTCACCGAGGCGGAGATGTGGTCGCCGGCCGACACCGGGTACGAACCGGTGCTCAGGTAGACGGGGTTGGCCGGGTACATCTCGTACCAGGCCTGGTCGACGGGGCTGCCGCTGGAGCAGTCCGTGGCCACGCCGGTCTGCTCCACGGTCGAGGAGCCGTAGCCGTCGATGCCCACCCAGGGGGCGTAGAGGTCGTTGGTGGAGTTGCAGGTCGCCTTCGCCTCGGTCCAACTCGCCGACACCGAGGTGAATCCGCTGCCCGTCGCGGCGTAGCCGCCCCAGTTGTAGCCGTTGATGTTGTAGTGCAGCGGGCGGAAGTCCAGCCCCTGAGCCGCGGCCGCGGTGACGGGCACAGCGGGGGCGGCGATGCTTGCTGCGGCCGCGAGGGTGGCGACGCGTATCAGGAATCTGCGCATGCTGGCTCCTTCGTGAGTGACGATCAGGACGCTCGTACGCCGGCCGCCGCGTGGGCGACGTTGCCGAGCATGCCGGTTGTCATGACTCAGAACAAGAGGCTGTGCACCACTAATCGTGGTGAATGCTGACGAGCCATCATCACCAGCCCCGGCCCGCTCGCCGCCACAGCTTGCCGATGAGGTCAACTGGCCTGTCCCCATTGAGTTTTGACCAACCAAGACCCATGGCTTCCGTACGTCGTTGAGCGTAGTGATTCCGTGAAATCGGCTTCACAACTTCCCCACGGGCCTCCCGTTTTCATGTTCACGGTCAAGCTCTGGCGTTGTGAGCACCCCGAGAGTTCAATGCCCCGCTGGGCCCGGACTCCGGCCGCCCGGCCGGGGTCCACTCCTGCTCACGCCCGAGAGGAGGGAAGTTGATGAAGAAGATGCCGATCCGCAAGGCCGGTTCCATCCGTCTGACGGTGGCTTGTTACTACAGCTGCAACGCCGCCTGACAGCACTGACCGGGGCTGGTCCGACCGCCCCCGGCCGGACCGCCCCGGTCTCCCCCGCCTCCTCCCGCCCCCAGGAAGGCATGCCGCGTATGAGCACCACCGCTCCCGGCGGGTCCACCGTCGTCCGCCTGCGCCGCCTCACCATGGTCCCCGAGGAGGACGGCGTCATGGTGGGCCGCCCCGACATCGCCTCCTACGCACTGTTCCCCGAAGCCGGGGCCGAGTTGCTGCGCATGCTGCACGCGGGCACGCCCCTGCCCGAGGGTGTGGAGTGGTACGAGCAGGCGTGCGGCGAGGAGTTGGACGTCGCGGACTTCCTCGACGCGCTCGACGGCCTCGGGTTCCTGCTGGCCGACGGCGAGGACGAACCCGAACCGGGGGCGGTGCGCTGGCAGCGCCTCGGGCGCTGGGTCTTCTCCTGGCCGGCCTGGGTGGCCTACGCCGCGGTCACCGTGGCCGGGGTCGCCGCGATGGTCGACCGTCCGGAGCTGCGGCCCAGCTACCGCAACGTGTTCTTCACCCAGTACCTGGCCCTGATCCCCGTCGGCCTGCTGGGCACCGCCATCGCCGGCATCCTGCTGCACGAGGCCTCGCACGCCCTGGCCGGCCGCCGGCTCGGGCTGCCGTCGCGGCTCGGCATCGGCCGCCGCCTGTACTACGTGGTCGCCGAGACCAGGCTCGACGCCCTGCTCAGCGTCCCGCGCCGGCGTCGCTATCTGCCGTTCCTGGCCGGCATGCTCACCGACACCGTCGTGTGCGCGAGCCTGACCCTGCTGGCCTGGGCGCTGGACCGGCCGGGCGTTCCGCCGTGGTGCCACCGGCTGTGCCTGGCCGTCGCGTTCAGCTGCGTGCTCCGGCTGATCTGGCAGTTCATGTTCTACCTGCAGACCGACCTCTACTTCGTGGTCGCCACCCTGATGCGCTGCCAGGACCTGCAGGCCGCCACCAAGTTCCTGGTGCGCAGCCGGATCCGTCGCGTGCTGCGCCGCGAGGCGCCTCGCCCCGAGGCCGACGAGATGGAGTGGTCCGAGCGCGACCAGGCCATGGCCCGCTGGTACGCCCCCGTTCTGGTGGCGGGCTACGGCTTCTCGCTGGCCAGTCTGGCCTGGGCCGGCATCCCGACCATGTGGCGGTTCTGGTCGACCGCGGTCAGGCGCTTCACCACGGCGGGCACCCCGGTCGGCAGCCGGATCGACGCGGCCCTGTTCGCCGCCATGGCCGCGTTCGAGATCGGCGTGCTCGTCCACGTCACCCTGCGGGACCGGCGTGCCCGGGCCCGGACCCCTCGCCCCGAAGGAGCAACGGCATGACGACGTCCTCCCCACGACACCTGCGCGTCAGCCCCGCCCCCGGAGGCGGCCCACTGCTTCCGGAACCCGACCTGCACGTGTGGTGCCACCGCAACCTGCGCGGTCCCTACACCGGTGCGGGCAACCTGGTGCGAGCCATCGTGCCGGAGCTGACGCTGCGCCATCCCGAGATCGTGGCCGCACGCCCGACCGAGGTGGCCGCCGTCGCCCCGGAGTTGGAGGTGCTGCCGCCGCAGACGCTCACCAACACCGCGATCCAGCAGGAACGCACCCGCTTCTACCCGGCGACCCGCGCGCTGCGCATCGCGCACGGCCTGGCCGAGCTGCTCACCGACTGGGCGCGGGCGGAGCACCCGGGCGGCGTGGTGCTGGCGTTCCGCGACCTGGACCACGCCGACACCACCGACCGGGACTTCGTGGCCGTGCTGCTGCGCAGGTGCGACCCGGCGGTGCTGACGGTCCACGCGGAGTCCGACGACCTCGACCGCGACGACCTGCTGAGCGCCGCGCTGACCGCCCGGACGGTTCCCGCCGCCGCTGCCCTGTCACCGCTGCCGCTGGTCGGGGGTGTGGACGCCGCCCAGCAGTTCATCGACTCCGACGGCACCACGCGGGACCCGGCGGCCATCGCCGCCTACGAGGCGCTGCCGCCCCGCGAGCGCGCCCACCGGCACACCGCGAGGGCGGAGGCGCTGGCCCGGCGCGGCGAACAGACCCTGCTGCACGGGGCCGTGCCCTACCACCGGGAACGCGGACTGGACCGCGAGGGCGCGGGCCTTACGGCGTTCGTCGCCGGCGTCAACGGGTGCTTCAACCTCGGGTTCTACGAGGGGGTCGTCGACCTTGCGCTCCGCGGGCGCGCGCTGGTGGCCGACACCAGGCCCAAGGAGTACTGGAACCTCACCCACAAGGTGGGCGCGGCCCTGTCCTACCTCGGCCGCGGCGAGGACGCGCTGCTCTGCCTGCACGAGATCCGCGCCGGCACCACCGAGCCGGTCACCCACATGAACGCCGCGTACCAACTGGCCATGCTGTACACGCGTTTCCTGCGCAAGGACCTGCACGACGAGGACCTCGCCATGGGGTGGGTCAACACGGCCATCGCCATCGCGGAGCGCGAGCCGGACCCGGTGCGGCGCGCACTGGTGCGCGCCTTCATGCGCAACGCCCGGGCCCTGGTGGAGCTGCACCGCGGCAATCTCGCGGGGGCGCTGGACCTGGTGGGCGAGGCCATGGCGATCACCGACGCCGACTGCGGACCGGACGAGCAACTCCTGCACCGGTCGGTGCTGTTGTACAACCGCGCCCAGGTGCGCGCGGCGACCGGCGACCATGCGGGCTCGCTGCGCGACTACGACGCCGTCATCGCGCAGGACCCGCTCTACGGCGACTACTACTTCGAGCGGGCCGCGCAGTACCGGGCGCTGGGCGACCACGAGGCGGCCCTCGCGGACTACGCCGAGTCGATCCGGTTGACCCCGCCCTTCCACGAGGCGCACTACAACCGGGCCGACCTGCTGCGCGAACTGGGCCACGTCGACGAGGCGGTGGCCGATCTGGACTACGCGCTCGAGATCGAGCCGGAGCACGTCGACTCCCTGATCAACCGGGCCGACCTGCTGCTGGGGCGCGGCGACGTGGACAAGGCGCGGGCCGACATCGCCCGCGGTCTGGAGCTGGAGCCCTCGAACCCGCACCTGCTCGCCGCGCGCGGTGCGCTGCTGGCCGAGACCGGGGACTCCCAGGGCGCCCTCGCCGACTACGCGGCCGCGCTGGCGGCCGATCCGACGCTGGTCCCGGCCTGGGTGAACCGTGCGGTGCTGTGGTACTCGACGGGGCGTGCCGCCGATGCGGTGGAGGACCTGGACCGGGCGCTGGCCCTGGACCCGGGACGGACCGAGCTGCGCTTCAACCGGGCCGTCGCCCTCCAGGAGTTGGGCGAGCACCGGCGCGCCCTCGCAGATCTGGACGTCGTGGTGTCGGAGCCCGGCGAGCCGGACTCCGACGTGCTGTACCGGCGCGGCCTGAGCCGGCACGCCCTCGGGGACGCGGCGGGCGCCGCCGAAGACTGGCAGGCCCATCTCGCCGCCTACCCGGGCCCGGAGGCGTCGCCGTTCGAGAAGGAGATCGAGGAGCTGAGCGGCGCGCGGCCGGAGACCCTGCCGTAGTCGCGCCGCTCCCCGGTGCCCGCACCGGCTCACTTGTCGGCAGCCTTCATGCGCTTCCTGGCCATCCCGGCGCCGATGACCCCGGCTCCCGCGAGCAGGCCCGCGCCGACGGCCAGCATGACGGTGTTGGTGTCGGACCCACCTGAGTGGGACGCCGCGGCGGGGACGGTGTGCGGGTCGGTCGGCGTGCCGTGCGCGGCGGGCACCATGTGGTGGCCCGTCGCGGCGGCCGGCTGGACCGGTGCCACGGGCACGGTCTGGTGCGCGGGCAACGGCGTCACCGGCGCGACGGGCGTGGCGGGGTGCACGGCCGGCGTCACCGGCACGGCCGGGTGGGCGGGCGTCACGGGCGCGGCCGGGTGGGCGGGGGTCACCGGTGCGACGGGTGCGGCGGGCTTCACCGGCACGACC
>NZ_BBPP01000003.1:101410-274785 GCF_000787835.1 Streptacidiphilus melanogenes | reverse complement strand
GGCTTCACCGGCACGACCGGCGTGGCGGGCTTCACCGGGGTGACCGGCTTCACCGGAGCGACGGGCGTGACGGGCTTCACCGGGGTGACGGGAGTGACGGGAGTGACCGGCGTCACCGGCGTCACCGGGGTCACGGGGGTGACCGGGTCGGTGACCGTGAAGGTGCCGGACACCGTCTCGGTCGCGCCCGAGTCGTTGACGCAGGTCACCGTCACCGGGTCCGATCCGGCCGGGATGTCGGGCAGGACCGTCGCGGTGGCGGTGAACGCCTGCGGGTTGGACGAGCCGATCGACGCGTCTCCCCCGGCGAAGAACGGCGAGGAGATGCCGGTCAGCGTGACCGCGTCGTCCGGACAGGTTCCGCTGATGTTGACGTCGCTGCCGCCCTGGATGGGGGCTCCGGCGTCCGAGGCGGCGGTCACGCTGACCACGCCGCCGGAGTCCGAGGTGTCCGCGAAAGCGGGGACGGCGAGGGCCACGGAACCCACCGCGGCCAGGACCGTTGCGGTGACCAGAATCGACTTCATTGCTTCCCCAACGATGTCTCGATCCCACGGGCCGGCTTGATCGTCTGCCCGGCCAGGTCTGCTGACCTGCGCTTTCCACTCTCGCCGTCATCCGTCCCGGCGAGGGTCAGCCGATCGGGGGAGCGGGCGGATGAATCGCGCGCCGACCGGCTTGCCTCTGTTTGCCACTTCCGAGTGATTGGCCACCGACAAACCTCGGCGGCGGCGGACCACCGTGATAGTCCTTCGTATGCGAATTCCCGGATGCGAATGTGCTGATTGCATATGCCCGGATACCGAGTGCGAGGTGGCATGGAATGACGGACATCCGAACGACCCTCGGACGGACCCTGCTCGACCTGCCGACGAGGGTCGCCGAGTCGCCGGGAGCGCCGCCGGGTGAGCCCGTCGGCCCGATCGAGCAGGAGTACTTCACCACTCTGGAGGCGTGCCGAGAGAACCGGTACGACGCCGTCGTGGTCGGTGCGGGCGCGGTGGGCAGCACCGTCGCGCACCGGCTGCTCCACCGCGGCTTCCGGGTGCTGCTGCTGGAGAAGGGGCCGTTCCTGCTCCCGGAGCACGTCCAGAACGTCGACCCCGTCTACCAGCCGTTGATGACCAGCGCGGTGGCCACGCCGTGGGAGATCGTCCCCGAGGACGGGTACGGACTGGCGCCGCAGATCCCCTATGTCGGCGGCCGTGCGCTGTTCTGGAGCACCTGGATCCCGCAGCCCACGCGCGAGCAGATGCCGGACTGGCCGGCGGAGGTCCTCGACGCGCTGCGGCCCTACTGGCGGCCCGCGCACGAGTTCCTCGGATCGGTCGAACCGTCCGACATGGGGCCCGAGTTCGACACCTTCCATCCGCGCCTGGTGCGCGATCTCTTCGACGGCCTGCCCGATCTGCCGAACTTCGTCGACTACGCGCGCCTGCGCGACCTCGAGCAGCCGCTGGCCTCCCGCGCGACCCGATCCACCCTGGGTTACCGCAAGTTCAGCCCGGTGCCGGTGGTCCTGGCGGACGCACGCCGGTACTCCGGCGCCTCCCGGAGTGCCGGCACAGCGCGGCTCTCCGTCGTCCCGGACTGCCTGGTGCAGCGCATCGAGCACAAGGCCGGGCGAGACGGCCGGGTCGCCACCGGGCTGGTCACCACCCAGGGCGACTACGACCTCAAGGGGGTCCCGCTCGTCCTGGCGAACGGCGTGATCGAGCCGACCGGGCTGCTGATGGACTCCTTCGGCGACGCCCTGAGCGACCTGGCCGGCAAGAACCTCGGCGGCCATGTCGCCGACTGGTTCACCATGCGCGTCCCGCGCGACGCCTACCCGGATCTTCCCGACCGGCTGCAGATCTCCTGCACCTATCTCGAGGGCACGCACCGTCCGAACGGCTCCGCGGAGGAGGCCCGCGACTTCCACATCCACCTCATGGGCGCCTCCAACCCGCACCCCGACGACTCCGTCGCCGACCTCTACCGACTGATCCCCGACTCCTTCGACCAGGACTTCCTGACCGAGCTGAGCACGCCGGAGCACATCGGCTTCCTGGTGCACTGCCTGGGCGAGTGGCGCGGCGAGCGATCCGTCCACGCGGCGTCGTACGTCGGCGTCGGCCCGGGCGGCGCCCCCCGGATCAGGTTCAACCCGAACAAGGCCGACCGGGCGCTGGCCGAGGCGATGGACGAGTCCGCCCGGGCCCTGGTCGGGCTGCTCGCCCGCGGTCACGCCCCGGAGTACTGGGACAGCGACCAGCAGAAGTGGACCCGTCAGATCCCGCCCAACCGGGAGAAGAAGCTGCTGGTGCACGAGTCCGGGACGCTCTGGATGGGCGACGGCCCGAAGGACTCGGTCACCGACCGCCTCGGCCGCCCGCACGGGGTGGAGGGGGTGTACGTCGCCGGTGCGGCGACGTTCCCCAGCAGCGGCTCGTGGAACCCGACGCTCACCGCCGTCGCCCTCGGTCTGCTGCTGGCCGACCGCCTGCCCCTGGAGGCCTCGCGATGACCACCGGAGTCCCGCTGACCGCCACGGCGCTGGCGAGCGCCGCGACGCCGGATGCGCCGCCGGCCGCACCGCCCGCCAAGGACGTCGACCGCTTCGTCAGGCTCTCCGTCGCGCTCACCGGCTTCGACGCCTTCGAGCTGCACGGCACCGGGCTGGCGGAGTTCTACCTGCGGACGGTCGTGGCGCAGGTCGGCCGACCTGCCTACGACGACCTGCGGAAGGCCCTGGAGCAGGCGGGTCTGGACCCCGAGAAGCTGGAGGGCGACGTCCACCAGGACCTCGCCCGGGCCGTCGCCCACCTCTGGTACCTGGGCGTGTGGCCGCCGCTCTCCGCCGCCGTCCACGCCGAGCTGCGCCGCCAGGTCGCCAACGACGCGTTCACGGTGGCGCCCGAGGCGTACGTCCAGGGCCTGGTGTGGCGGACCTTCCACGGGCATCCGCAGGGCGCGAAGGCGCCCGGCTTCGGCACCTGGGCGGCCCCGCCGCCGGGAGAGCCCGAACTGCCGCAGCCGGGACGGCCGGTGCGCGGCCACGGCGGGAAGACCGGAGGCGGCCGATGAGCCCGGCACGTGACCTCGACGGCCACCGCTACGACGTGATCGTGGTCGGCGCCGGGTGGGCCGGCTCGCTGGTCGCCAAGCGGCTCGGCAGCCAGGGCTGGCGCGTGCTGGTCCTGGAGGCGGGCACGACGACGCTCGACACCTGGGCCGGACACCTCGACGCGATGAACACCTTCTACTCCTCGCTGATCAAGGTGCCCAACGCGCCCTACCGGGCCAACACGGCGGCGCCGTCGCCGTCCGTCCTGGACACCGTCCCCGGCAAGGACGGCCACGGCTACCAGGCGCTCGGGTACCTCGTCCAGGACGGCCCGCTGCCGTACGGCACCGACTACCTGCGGGCCGGCGGCGGGACGGGCATGCACTGGCTCGGGCTGACGCCCCGCATGCTGCCGCAGGACTTCAAGGTCCGGACTCAGTTCGGCTACGGCCGCGACTGGCCGATCGGCTACGACGACCTGCAGCACTGGTACTGCGAGGCCGAGCGCGAGATCGGCGTCGCGGGCGACGCCGCCGAACAGACCGAGGAGATCGGGCTGCCCTTCCCCGAGGGCTACGTCTTCCCGATGCACGAGATCCCGAGCAGCTACGTCGACCGGGTGATGGCCAAGCACCTGAACGGGAAGACGGTCTTCGACTCCTGCACGGACGAGCCGGTCGAGCTGCGGGTCGTCAACACCCCGCACGGGCGCAACTCCACGCCCAACCCCGCGTACGACGGGGGCCGCGGCTTCCGGCCGCAGGACGCCGTCGGACTGCCCAACTACGGGGAGCGCTGTGTCGGCAACGCCTCCTGCACCCCGATCTGCCCGGTCCAGGCGAAGTACAACCCGCTGAAGACCCAGGCGCAGTGGAGCCGGAAGGTCACCCTGGTCGACCGCGCCGTGGTGAGCCGCGTGCTGGTCGCCGACAACGGCCGGGTGACCGGCGTCGAGTACCAGGCGTACGACGACCCGGCGACGCCGGTCGCCACCACGCGCACCGTCGAGGCCGACGTCGTCGTGGTGGCGGCCCACGCCATCGAGTCCGCCAGGCTCCTGCTCGCCTCCGAGCTGGCCAACAGCAGCGACCAGGTCGGCCGTAACCTCATGGACCATCCGGTGATGCTGGCCTGGGGCCTGATGCCCCATCAAGTAGGCCCGTTCCGGGGGCCCGGGTCCACTTCGGCCTTCGAGAGGTTCCGGATGGGCGAGAGCCGCAGGGAGCACTCCCCCTGGCGGCTGGTGATCGCCAACTGGGGCTGGACCTGGGCCGCCGGCTCCCCCGGCAGCGACGTCGCCGAGATGCTCGGCATCCCCGACTCCCCCTTCAAGCCCCGGGGGAAGGCCCGCTACGGGCCGGCGCTGCGCGAGCAGCTCGGCGACCGGATCGGCCGTCAGGTCGCGTTCCAGTTCGAGCTGGAGCAGGACGCCCAGCCCGGCAACCGGGTCACCATCGACCGGCGGCACCGCGACGCGCTCGGCAACTGCCGTCCCATCCTCAGCTACGACCTGTCCGACCACGTGAAGAAGGGCATGCGGGCGGCTCTCGACGTCTCCCACCAGATCTTCGAACTGCTCGGGGCCGAGGAGCGGACCCGCTACACGTCCGACGCGCCCAGCTACTTCGAGTACGAGGGCACGGGATACACCTTCAACGGCGCCGGGCACGGCTGCGGCACCCACGTCATGGGCGACGACCGGAAGACCTCCGTCGTCGACCAGTGGCAGCGGTCCTGGGACCACGCCAACCTCTACCTGGTCGGCTGCGGCAGCATGCCCTCGATCGGCACCTCGAACCCCTCGCTCACCATGGCGGCGCTCGCGCTGCGCAGCGTCGAGAGGATCCACCAGGACCTCACCGAGCTGCACCGGCCGCTGGTCCTGCGGCCCACGCCCGGCTACGCCCACCCGACGGAGGCCCGACCGTGACCGTCCGCGACCCGCTCACCGGACTGACCGGCTTCACCGACATCAAGGCGCCGCTCACCGAGATCGAGCAGCCGCCGTTCGAGATCCCGAGGACGATCCCGAAGCTGCGGTACTTCCTGCAGGCGGCGCTGGCCCTGGAGTTCCTCACCATCCCGCCGTACCTCACCGCGATGTACACCATCAAGCCGGGGACCAACCAGGAGGCCTGGTACTCGCTGCGGGCGGTCGTGCTGGAGGAGATGCTCCACATGACCCTGGTGGCCAACCTGCTCAACGCGGTCGGCGGGACGCCCGTCGTCGCCGATCCGCGGTTCGTCACGGACTACCCGGCCAAGCTCCCGTACGCCAGGGAACAGGTGCCGATCGCGCTGCGCGGCTTCGGGCGGGAGGCCATCCGGACGGGCCTGTGGATCGAACGCCCGGAGAAGCTGGAGGACCTGCCCAGGACCGGCAAGGAGCCCGATCCGCGCGGGTGGACGTCCATCGGACAGTTCTACGCGACCATCCGGGCGGGCATGCGCGGGCTGTCGGAGAAGCACCCGGACCTGTTCGACGGGGACCCCGGCCGCCAGGTCGGCCCCGAGGACTTCTACAACTCCGGCGGCCGGGCCTTCCCCGTCACCGACCTCGCCTCGGCGCTCGAGGCGATCGAGTTGATCTCCGAGCAGGGCGAGGGCGTCCCTGGGTCGATCTACAACCCGGACGACCGGCTGTTCGGCCAGGCCAAGGAGTTGGCGCACTACTTCCGCTTCATGGAGGTCCACGAGGAGCGCCGCTACGGTCCGCTCGACACGCCCGCGTCCGGCCCGACCGGCCCCGCCCTGCCCATCGACTGGTCGGCCGCCTACCGGATCGATCCGCAGGCCAAGGTCGCCGACTACCCGGTGGGCAGCGAGGTCCGGCAGGCCGCAGAGCACTTCAACCTGGTCTACGCCCGGCTGCTGTGGCTGCTCGACCTCTCCTTCAACGGCGAGCCCAAGCAGCTCCAGGCGGCGGTCCCGGTGATGCTCGAACTACGGGACCTCGCCCTGCAGTTGTACGCCAACCCGCACCCGGACCCGGCCAAGGCCGCCCGGGGCGTGCACGCCAGCGCCACCTTCGAGATCACCGGCGCGGAGCTCTCCGCGGCCAAGGCCGAGCTGGACGCCGGAGTCGGCGCGACCGCGCTGCTGGCGAGCCTTGCCTGACCAGTCGCTCCACCCGCCTCGCCCACACCACTGAGGAGAGACCGTCCCCATGAACGATCTGGCGCCACCGCTTCCCCCGATCCCGGCCGGATTCCGGCTGCCGTTCTTCTACGGCGCGCTGCACAACGTGGGCATCGACTACCTCGTCCCGCCCGAGCGGGTGAACGGACACCTGGCCGGCACGGGCCTGTCGGCCGCGCTGCTCGACGGCAAGGCCTGCGTGTCGTTCAACTACCAGCTCTACTTCGCCCAGTTCGACTTCGGGCCGAGCGTGACCCAGGAGATCGAGCTCAACATCATCGCCTTCCCGACCGCGTCCTCCACCCTCCTGCCGGACCTGACCTACCGCCAGTTCGCCCAGGGCGAGGACCAGACCAAACTGCGCGGCAACTGGCGCATCCAGGTCGCCTGCGACGCACCGATCGCCATCCGGGCCGGAAAGGAGCTGTTCAACGAGCCGAAGTTCCCCGCCTGGTTCAAGACGACCATGCCCTCCCCCAACGCGGACCCGGGCGCAGTCTGGCAGGTCGAGTGCCTCGACGCGTCGCTCACCCCGGACGGGAACGACATCATCAAGCACGACAAGCCGCTGTTCTCGTTCCGGGCCGACCTGGCCGGGCTGCTCCCCGCCCCGGTGAGCATCGCGCCCTTCACCGAGTACGGAACGGACCCGAAGCACCGCACGCTGGCTGCGCCGCTGAACGTCTACCAGAACTACCAGCACTTCGCCCTCGACGGTCAGGGGAGCAAGCGCGTCAGCCTCACCGTCCAGGACCCGCAGTCCGGCGTCGGCGCGGACCTGCAGGCGCTGCTCAAGGACGCCCACCCCGTCGGCGCGTGGTCGTATCAGTCGCCGATCGTCGCGGCGCAGAACCGCCCGTACTACACCGCGACGAAGCCCTGACCCCACCCCATCCGCCGGGGCCCCACGCGCCCCCCTTCCGCGCGGGGTCCCGGCCTACACTTCCCGCGTGATCAACAACATCAAGTGCTCCCAGTGCGGCACCGTCGGCCTGGAACCGGGCTTCATCGAGGACAACGCCCCCGCCGGCCACGGCGACGCCCGCTGGGTCGCCGGCCCCATCGAACGCGGCCCCCTGGGCGGCGCGAAGCGCATGGGCCGGCCCCACCTCCAGGTCGACGCCTACCACTGCCTCAACTGCGGCCACCTGGAGTTCTTCGCCGTCCGCCCGGCCTGACGCTCAGCGCTCCGGCTCCCCCGCCGTGCGGCGTTCGAGGAGTTCGACGTATCCGGCGCACCAGGCGGCCACGGTCGTGGCGTCGAACATGTCGGACTGGTAGGGGATGAATCCGTGCCATCCGCCGTCCTCGGGTTCGAGGATGAACGAGAGCTCCATCTTCGCCCCGCCGGTCGGGACCAGGGTGAGGGTCACGTCGAGGTCACCGAGCGCCGGTTGCATCGGTGGTGTGTTCAGCACGACGAAGGGCACCTGCGGGAAGACCCCGAGGCCGTCCTTGCCGGCCTGCTGCAGGATCTCGCCGAGCAGGCCGAAGGGCACGAACCGGTCGACGTTCTCGAAGAGCGAGGCCCCGACGCGCCGTACCAGGGCGTCGAAGGGCTCTGCGTCGTCCAGGACGGTGCGGACGGCGACGTTGTCCACGAAGAAGCCGACGACGTCCTCGTACTCGCTCCGCGGCCGGTTCGCGTAGTTGACCGGCACGGTCAGGTCGGCTTGGCCGGTCAGCCCGCCGAGCCACTCCAGGAAGGCGGCGAACAGCACCGCGAACTCGGTCGCGCCCGCCGTGTCGGCGAAGGCCCGTACCTGGTCGGCGAGCCGGGCGGGGAGCAGGAACTCGTGCAGTCCGCCACGACCGCTGAGCTGCGGGGGCCGCGGCCGGTCCGCGGGGAGCCGGAAGGTCAGCGGTGCGTCAGCGAGGAGGTCGAGCCACCACGCGCGCAGCGCGGAAAGGCGCGGGCCCTGGTAGCGCTCGGCCTCCCAGCGGGCGAAGTCGAGCAGGTCGGCCCGGGTGGGGTCGGGCAGGGCGCCGCGGTACAGCTCGTCCAGGTCGCGCAGCATCGTCGAGTTCGACCAGGCGTCGGAGACGGTGTGCTGCACGAGGATGAGCAGGTCCCAGTCCTCGGGTCCGATCTCGGCGAGGGCCGCCCGCAGCAGCGGTCCCTCACCGAGCGGGAAGGCCACCTTGGCGCCCTCGCGCCGCCAGGTGTCGACGGCGGCGTCCCGGCCTTCGGGAGCCACATCGGTGAGATCCGTGATCGGCAACGGGATGCGGGCCGTCGGCAGCACCTCCTGGACCAGGTGCCCGCCACGCCGCACAAGGCGGGTGCGCAGACCGGCGTGACGCGCCGTGAGCAGCGTCAGCGCGCGCTGCAGGGCCGGGACGTCGAGGGCGCCGGTGATGGACAGCGCCATGGCGATGGTGAAGCTCGCCGGCTCCGACGTCGCCTCCAACCGGCCGATCGACCGGCGTTGGCCCCAGGCCATCGGCCCGGACGCCTCCACCGGCCCGCCCTCGGCGACGAGAGCGGTCAGGGCCGCCTTGTGCCGTGCCATCTGCCCGAGGAGCGCGTCGTCCAGGACGCCGACCGGGGCGTCGTAGCCGAGCCCCGCGGCGGTCACGGACATCCGCACGTCGGCCAGCCGCAGCCGGCCGAGCAGTTCGGCGGCGGCCTCGGCCTCCGGTTCGGCGCCGGTCACTGGATCTCCTCCTCGGTCATCAGGTGTTCGGGCGGCCCGCGATGGCGTGGGGCCGGGCCGGCGACGCTCTCGGCCGAGCGGCCCGGCCGGCTCCTTCCGGTCGGCGGCTGTACGGAAGGCGGCCAGGGAGGTCGCCACGAAGGTGCCGATCTCCTCGATCCGCTCGTCGAAGAAGTGCCCCGCGCCCTCCAGCGCGAGCACCGCGAGCGGCCCTCCGGAGACCGCGCGCCAGCCCTCCGCCGCGGCCACCGGTGCGATCGGGTCATCGGTGCCGAGGACGACCGCGATCGGGCAGGCGAGTGGGCGCGGCGTCACGACGGCGGCGTGCTGCTCGTAGAGCCGGTAGTCGTCCCGGACCTGCCCGGCGTAGAACTCGGTCAGCTCGCTGTCGTGCAGGATCTCGACCGGCAGGCCGCCGAACGCGGCGAGCGCGCCGAGGAACGCCCCGTCCGGGAAGGAGTGCAGCATCGGCCCCGGCCGCCGGTAGCCGGGCGGTCGGCACGCCGCCGCGAACAACAGGACAGGGCTGCGGCATCCCCGCTCGGCGAGCCGGTGGGCCGCCTCGTAGGCGAGCAGGGCGCCCATGCTGTGCCCGTACAGGGCGTAGTCGTCGCCGACGCTGCGCTCGGCGATGGTCCGGGCCAGGTCGTCCGCCGCGTCGGCGAACGACCCGGGCCCTTCCTCGTGCAGCCGCGTGCCACGTCCGGCGACGTCGAGCGCGACGAGCTCGACGTCCTCACCGAGGACCCGGCCGCCGAGGACCTGGGACCAGGGCTTGAAGACCCGTGAGGTGCCCCCGGCATGAGGCAGGCAGAACAGGCGCATGACGTACTCGTCCCCCGTTACAGCGTGCCGCGGACGCGTGACGTCGTGGGAGCGTCGTCGACCGGCCCCGCGCTGGTCCGCCCGACTGCGGCCGCCATGGCCTCGACGGTGGGTTCCCTGTAGAAGTCCATCATCGAGTAGTCGCAGTCGAACGCGTCCCGGACCCGGTTGAGCAGGCGCATCGCGTTGATCGAGTGACCGCCCAGGTCGAAGAAGGAGCCGCCGGGCTCCGCGCCGACCGGTTGCCCGAGCTCTGCCGACCACAGCTCGCGCACCCGCTGGACGATCCGGTCCGCCACGACGACCTCGGGCGCGGGTACCGGCTCCGGCTCGGGGGTGGACCGCTGCCCGGGTTCCGGCAGGGCGGACCTGTCGATCTTCCCGTTCGGGTTCAGCGGCAGGGAGTCGAGCACGACCCAGCGCGTCGGCACCAGGTAGGCCGGGAGCCGCGCGCCGAGCCGGTCGCGGATCCGTCCGACGACGTCGGCGGACGGCGTCCTCGGAACGACGTAGCCCGCGAGGTAGGCATCGCCCTGGTGGTCGTGGCGCGCGGTGACATACGCGTCCGCGACCTCCTCCAGCGCGAGCAGCGCGTGCGTGACCTCGCCCGGCTCGACCCGGTAGCCACGGATCTTGGCCTGGTCGTCGGCGCGGCCGTGGAACTCGAGGCGACCGTCCGGGCGCAGCCGGACCAGGTCGCCGGTGCGGTACAGCCGGCCCCACTCGGTGGTCACGAACCGCTCCGCGGTCAGCTCGGGCTCGTCCAGGTAGCCCTGGGCGAGCCCGGCGCCGCCGATGTGCAGCTCCCCCTCGCCGCCCGGGGCGACGCGACGGCCGTGCTCGTCGAGGACGTGCAGCACGGTGTTGTCGATCGCCCGGCCGAGCGCGATCGGCCCGGCTTCGACGCTCGCGTCGGCGACCGTCTCGGTCGTCACCAGGACCGTGGTCTCGGTAGGACCGTAGACGTTGAGGACCTCGTAGGGCAGGCCGGCCCGGGGCCGACGTCGCATCTCCTCACCACCGAGCAGCAGATGGCGCAACGACGCCGGCTGCAGCTCGTCGCCGAGCGTCAGCAGCTCCGCTCCGAGCGGCGTGGGCACGATCGAGACCTCGATCTCCTTCTCCCCCAACCACTTCGCCAGCGCGCGGGTGTCCAGCCGGTCCGCGTCGTCGGCGACGACGACCGTGCCGCCGGAGGTCAGGGCGGGCCAGACCTCGAGCACGGAGGCGTCGAAACTCTGGCCGCACACCATCGCCGCGCGCCGGTCCTCGCCGAAGCCGAAGCGGGTGCGGTGCCAGCCGCAGAGGTTGACGACACCGGCATGGGTGGCGACCACGCCCTTCGGCCGACCGGTCGAGCCCGAGGTGTAGATGACGTAGCAGGCGTCGTCCTCGCTGCCCGAAACCGGCGCGACGGGCTCGGCTCGCAACGCGTCGGCGATGTCGAGCACCGCGATCCCGGGCGTCGGAACGGAGCCTGCCTCGGAACCGGCCAGTACCAGGCGCGCCCCGCTCCCCGCGAGCACGACGTCGACCCGCTGCCGCCCGAGCGCCGGGTCGAGCGGCAGGTAGGCCGCGCCGCGCCCGAGCACGGCGAGCATCGCCGCGATCAGATCCGCCGAACGCGGCAGCCACAGCGCGACTACGTCGCCGGGACCGACACCGCGCGCGGCGAGCGCCCCGGCGATCCGGTCGGCGCGCCTCACCAGCTCGCCGTAGCTGACCGCGCCAAGCGACGACTCGACCGCGACGGCATCCGGACGGCGCACGGCCTGCTCGTCAACCAGCCGGCGCACGGTGGTGCGCGGAACCTCGACGTCGCGGCCGCGCAGGGCCGCCAACTCGGACAGCCGCAGGTCCGGATCGGCCGAGCCGGCGCGCAGGACCGAGCGCCACGCCGTGAGGAAGCCCTCGACCGTGGCGGCGTCGAAGAGGTCGGTGTTGTACTCGAGTTGGCACAGGACGCCGTCCGCGCCGTTGGTCAGGTTGACCGTCAGGTCGGTGATGGCCCGGCTGGTCGCGAACTCCAGCACCGATGCCTCGACGCTCGGCAGGTCCAGGTCGAAGACCTGCTCGTTCTCGAACTCGACGATCACCTGGAAGACCGGCGTGCGGTCGGTGCGGCGCGGCAGGGCGAGGGCGTGCACGATCCGCTCGAAGGGCGTGTCCGAGTGGTCGTAGGCGTCCAGCACGACGCCGCGCACCCGCCCGAGCAGTTCGGCGAAGGTCGGGTCGCCGGACAGGTCGATGCGCAGGGCGAGCGGGTTGAGCAGGAAGCCGACCAGGTTCTCGGCGCCGTCGGGGCGCACCGAGGCCGGCGTGCCGAGCACCACCTCGTCCTCGCCCGTGCCGACCTGCCGCACCATGGCGGCGAACGCGGCGAGCAGCGAGGTGAACAGGGTGACGCCGTGCCTGCGGCTCAGATCCTTGAGGGCCGTGGTGAGTTCGAGGTCGAAGGTGGTGAACGCGGCGCGGCCGCGGGACGTCATCACCTCGGGCCGGGGCCGGTCCGCGGGCAGCTGTGGCTCGGGCAACGGGTCGCCCAACTGCCGCGCCCACCAGTCCAGGTCCGCGCGCGCGAGGTCCGACTGACCCGACTCGGCCTGCCGAAGGGCCAGGTCCGCGCAGCTCGTGGTCAGGGCGGGCAGGTCCGCCGGGTGGCCGTCGAGCACGGCACGGTAGAGGGCCGAGAGGTCGCGGCACATGACCATCGTGGACAGGGCGTCCATGACGATGTGGTGCATCGACCACACCATCACGTGCGTGTCCGAGGCCAGGCGGATCAGCCGTGCGACGAAGAGCGGCCCCTCGGCCAGGTCGAACTGGCGGCTGCCCTCCTCGTCGAGCGCCTCACGCGCCACCGTCTCCTCGTCGGCGCCGGACCGGTCGACGAAGGCGAAGTCGAGCTCGGCCGCGGGCCGCACGATCTGGCACAGCTCGCCGTCGATCTCGCGGAAGACGGTGCGCAGGCTGTCGTGCCGCTCGATCAGCCCGCCGAGCGCGGCGCGCAGGGCGTCGACGTCGACGGCACCGCGCAGTCGGATCGCCTTGGCCTCGTTGTACACCGAGCGCCCGGCGAGCAGCTGCTCCGAGAACCACATGCGCTGCTGGCCGGCGGACACCGGGGCGACAACGGGTTCCGGTGCGGCAACGGGCTCCAAGGCGACGACAGGCTCCGGCTCGGACCGCTTGCCGATCTGCGGGGCGAGCGTCGGCGTCGGCGCGACGGAGCCGACCTGGGCATGCTGCGCGGTCCTGCGCAGGGCGTCGAGTTCCGCCATGCTCGCCGACAGGCCGCGGGCCGGAACGCCGAAGTCGACGAGGGCGGCGATCTCGTCCACCCCGGCGTCCCGCAACCGCCGCACCAGCGGGGCGCAGGACTCGACGGTCCCGATCAGCGACCGCTGGTCGCAGTACCGGTCGTACGCGCGCTCGAAGACGAAGTCGAGGTCGTCCTCGGTCATCCGGTCGAGGTCGACCGTGAAGCCGAGGCTGTTGGTGACGTCGCCGAACATCGACAGGGAGGAGCGCAGGTATCGGCTGAGCGGTGCGAAGGCCTCGCCCCTCGCCTGGGCGAGCTCCGGGCCGAGGTAGGTGTGCAGGAGCAGGACCACGCGTCCACCGTCCGGGTCGAGCCCTGCGGCGGCGCGCTCCTTGCGGTAGAGGACGATGTTGTCGGCCAACTGCTCGGGGGTCTGGCTCATCAGGTTCGTGATGATCCCGAGGTCGTTGCGCGCGGCGCGCGCGTAGGACACCGGGTTCCCGACCACGGCCGCGAACATCGGCGGCTCCGACTGGACCGGCTTCGGGAACACCTGCACCGTGGTGGTCCGGCCGTTGCCGCACGCGCGCTGCACCGACTCGCCGCGCCACAGCCGGCGCACCTCGTCGAGCTGTTCGTACATGAGATCGCGGTGGTTCCCGAAGCGCTCGGGGTGGAAGACGAAGTCGTCAGGCCGCCAGCCGGGCGCGAATCCGAGCCCGGCCCGTCCTCCGGAGAGCGCGTCGACCATCGCCCACTCCTCGGCGACGCGGATCGGGTCGTGCAGCGGGAGCACCACCGATCCTGCGTTCAGTCGGATCTGCGAGGTCTCCCTGGCGAGTGCGGCCGCGAGCACCGAGGGGTTCGGGGATATGCCGCCGAAGGAGTGGAAGTGACGCTCGGGCAGCCACAGTGCGTGGAAGCCGTGCCGGTCGGCGAAGCGCGCGGTCTCGACGACGAGGTCGTACCGCTCCGCCTCCGGGGTCTCGCGCGGGTAGTCGCCGAAGAAGTAGACGCTGAAGTCGAGGGCCCCGACCTGGGCGGGGCTCGGCTCGGCATTCGACGCGGGGTCAGGCGCGGGGTTCGGCGCAGGGTCCGACGCGGCGGCCGGGCGCTCGGTCACCGTCGCGGTCGTCACCGCACGCGACGGTGCGGTCGGCTGGGCCGTGGTCGACGGGAAGAAGCCGCCCGCGCGAAGCTCGCGCAGGGAGGTCTTGACCGCGTCCGTCACGAACTCGAGGTCCGCCTCGGAGTGCGCGGTCGACAGGAAGAAGTTGCGCCACTCCCAGACCAGCACGCCCCCCAGCAGCAGGTGCGGATACAGGAGTTCCATGTCGGCGAGGTGCTCGAACCGGAACATGGAGCCGAAGTGGTTGATGCGGAGGGGGAACTCCTCGTCGGCGAAGAACCGGTTGAGCCCGCCGACGAACGCGTCGGTGCGCGCGTTGAGCCGCTGCTGCAGCCCGGGGCCCTCGGCGAGCAGGTGGGTCAGCACGGCGCGCGCCGCCACCATGGAGACCGGGTGCTGGATGTAGGTGCCGCCGAAGAACGTGGTGTCCCGCGGTGGGTAGCTGGAGTCGCCGTAGCGCCAGAATCCGCCGTCGATGCCGTCCATGATGTCGGCGCGGCCCGCGACGGCGCCGATCGGGAAGCCGCCGCCGAGCGCCTTGCCGTAGGTGGCCAGGTCGGCGGTGACGCCGTAGAACTCCTGGGCGCCGCCGGGGCACGGCCGCAGGCCGGTGAGCATCTCGTCGAAGACCAGGACGATGCCGTGACGGGTCGTCAGCGCCCGCAGCTCGCGCACGAACTCGCCCGGCTGGAAGGACGGCTTGCGGCTCTGGACCGGCTCGACCAGCACGGCGGCGATCTGCGGCCCGAGTTCGTCGATGACCCGCAGGCTCTCGGGCGAGCCGTAGTCGAGCACGACGAGGTCGGCCACCGCGGAGTCCGGGATGCCGGAGGAGACCGGCACCGTCTGGCGGCTGCCGTCTCCCGGCACCGAGCGACCCAGGACGTTGTCCGCGTGGCCGTGGTAGGAACCGTGGAACATCACGATCTTCGAGCGTCCGGTGGCGTTGCGGGCGAGTCGGATCGCCGCGCTGTTGGCCTCGGTGCCCGAGTTGGCGAAGGCGACCCGTTCCATCCCGGTGATCTCGGCGAGCAGTTGGGCGGCCTCGCCGGTCTCGACGTTGCGCGGGCCGAGCTGCAGGCCGCGCGAGAGGTGCTCGCGCACGGCCTCGGTCACGAAGGCGGGCTCGTGGCCGAAGAGCAGCGTGCCGAAGCCCATGGTGATGTCGACGTAAGCGTTTCCGTCGATGTCCTCCAGGCGGGAACCGGCCGCGCGGCGGCCCGCGATCGGGTACTGCATCTCCTTGGTCGCGCTGCGGAAGCCGACGACCGCACGGCTGTCGGCGAGCACGGAGCGGTAGCGCTGAGCCGCGTCCTTGGAGGACGGGGTCTTCGCCGTCAGTCTGCTGATGAGCCCGGCCACGTGCTCGCGCTGCGCCGCGTCGGCCGAACCCGCCATGCCGGACTCGCGCGCCACGCTGACCCGCGGTCCGTGCTCCTGCGGACGGGCCGGGCTCCCGGCCGGTGCACCGGCCGTCGCCTCCGGGGCCTCGCTGGTCGTCCCGCCCCTCGCCTCGGCGAGCTGGGCGGAGATCTGCCGGCTCAGCGCGAGCATCCGCGCCGACGCGTCGTCAACGGTCACCGCGGGCTCCGGCGAGCTGAAGCGAGACCAGCTGGGACAGTTGCTCCATCATCTGAAGCTGGACCTGCTGGAGGACTCGGACCTGCTCGGCGAGCGCCTCAAGACTCGGGGTCGCCGGGGCCGTCGCTGCAGGCGCGTACGCGGGGATCACCGGGGCGACGGGCGCGGCGGGGACCGCCGGGTTCCCCGCCGCGGGCGCCGCGGGGAAGGCCGGGACCGCCGGGACGGCGGGCGCGAGGGCGGGAGCAGGCGACGGAACCGGAACCGGGTCGGCCGCCTTGGCCGTGTCGCCGGAGCGCTTGGCGACCATCGCCGCGAGGAGCGCGGGCGAACCGGCCTCCTCGAAGACCTCGCGCAGGCCCACCCGGACCGAGTACTCCTTCTCCAGCTCACGCACCATGTTGATCATCTGGAGCGAGTCGGCGCCGAACTCGACGAACGTGCTGCCCGGCCTCACCGCGGAGGGATCGCAGCCGAAGTGCCGGACCGTCAGGTCGACGATCCGAGCGAGCACTTGCTGCTCGTGGGTCGTGGCCGCACTGGTGCTGCTCATACTGTTCCCTCTGTTCCCTTCGGAGTGGGTGGCAGGCCGCGGTTCGATGACGGACGGGTCCGGCAGTGGTCCGGTCCAGTAGGTTCGGTGCTGGTAGGGGTAGCGGGGCAGCGGCACGCGGCCACCGCCGCGTCCTTCGGTGAGGGCGTTCCAGTCGATGTCGGCCCCGGCGCAGTAGAGCGCGCCCACCGACGCGAGCAGCGTCTCCGCCGCGCGCCCGCGCCGCTGCGTGGGCAGCAGGAGTGGGGACTCCTCCTCGGGCAGGGCACGGCGGGCGAGGCCCGTGAGGGTCGTTCCCGCTCCGATCTCGACGACGGCGCCGACACCGGAGTCGGCGAGCCCGGCCAGGACCAGGTCGAAGCGGACCGGCCGACGGGTCTGGCGGACGAGGTAGTCGGCGTCAGGACGCCAACCGGGCTCCCGCACCACGCCGTCCGGTCCGGTGACGAACGGGATGTCGAGCTCCGTCAGGCTCGCTCCGGCGGCGTGGCCGCGCCAGGCCTCGAGCATCGGGTCGAGCAGCCGGGAGTGGAAGGCACGGTCCACCGCCAGCGGCGCGTACGCGACACCCCTGGCGTCCAACAGCTCGCCCAGTACGCGAACCGCCCGCACGGGCCCGGCGAGCACGTGGTCGGCCCGACCGTTGACGGCGGCGAGGTCGAGATCCGGCACCGAGGCCAACAGCTCGTCGACGTCCGCGCGCTCCGCGAAGACCGCGACCATGCCAGCCTCGACACTCGCGTCGCGCATCAGCCGACCGCGCCCCACGGTCAGGCGCATGCCCTCGGCCACCGTGAGCGCACCCGCCGCGTACAGCGCCGCGTACTCACCGACGCTGTGACCGGCGACCAGCCGCGGCCGTACCCCCAGTGACTCCCACAGTCTGCAGAGGGCGACTTGGTGAGCGAACAGCGCCGGTTGCGCGAGCTCGGTCGGCCACACGTCAGCGGCGTCGTCCCGCGCGGCCGCGCCGCCGGTCTCCAGCAGCGCGGGCAGCAACGATTCGCCCGTCAGCTCCCGGTGGTGCCGATCGCAGTCCTCGAGTGTCCCGCGCACGATCGGGAAGAGGTCCCACAGTGCGCGCGCCATTCCGCGACAGGCGCTGCCCTGGCCCGAGAACACGAAGGCCACGCCGCGCTCCCCGAGGGGTGCCGCCGCGTGCGCGGCGGCGTCGGCCTTCTCCAGCCGGTCCGCGACCTCGCCGAGGTCGCGGCCCAGCACGAGGGTCCGGTGCGCGTAGTGCGGTCGCCCGGCTGCCGCACTGAGCGTCACGTCCTGCGCCTGTGCCCCGACGTCGGAACGCAGATGACCGACGTAGCTGTCGCGCAGCTCCACGAGCGCCTGCGGCGACTTCGCCGACAGCGGCACCGGCGTCAACGGCAGCGGTGGCAGCGTGGCGCCCGGCCGGTGACGCTCGGGCGCCTCCTCCACGACGAGGTGCACGTTGGTCCCGCCGACTCCGAGCGCGTTGATCCCCGCGCGGCGCGGGGAGTCGCCGGCGGGCCACGGCCGCGCCTGTGCCGGGATGTCGAACGGGCTGCTGGTCAGCGGCAGCAAGGGGTTCGGCGAACGGAAGTTCGCCATCGGCGGGATGGTCCTGTTCTTGAGCACCAGGATCGTCTTGACCAGGCTCGCCAGGCCCGCGCAGGCGTCCAGATGGCCGATGTTGGCCTTGGTGGAGCCGAGCGCGCAGTAGCCGACCCGGTCGGTGTCCTCCCGGAACGCCGCCGTCAGGCCCTCGAACTCGATCGGGTCGCCCTTGAACGTACCGGTGCCGTGCGACTCGAGGTACCCGATGGACTCGGCGGAGACCCCGGCGGCCTCGAGCGCGCGGCGGATCGTCCGCCGCTGCCCCTCGGCGCTCGGCGCACTGTATCCGGCCTTGGACGCACCGTCGTTGCCGATGCCGCTGCCGAGCAGCACGGCGTGGATCGTGTCGCCGTCGGCCAGCGCGTCGTCGAGACGCTTGAGGATGACGGCGACGACGCCGTTGCCGCCGACCGTCCCGTCGGCCTCCGCGTCGAAGGCGCGGCAGACGCCGGTGCGCGACAGGATGGAACCCCTCACGTGCCTGAAGCCGAGGACCTGCGGGACGTGCACGGCGGCAGCGCCGGCCACGGCTATGTCCGTGTCCCCGGTCAGCAGCGACTGGCCGGCGATGTGCACCGTCGTCAGCCCCGTCGAGCACGCGCTCTGCACACCCATTGCGGGGCCGGTCAGATCCAGCGCGAACGAGGCTCGCGTGGCGATGAAGTCGGGGTGGTTGCCGTAGGTGACCAGCGACCCGGAGACCCAGTCGGGCCAGCCCTCCGGAATCAGGTTGCCGACCAGGTAGGTCCGGTGCCCGTACAGGTGATAGCCGTGGCCCGCGAAGACGCCGACCCGCACGCCGTCGGGGACCGCCGCGTAACCCGCGTCCTCGAGGGCGTGGTAGGCCACTTCGAGGAACAGCCGCTGCTGGGGATCGGTGGCACGCGCGGTGTTGCCGCTCATGCCGAAGAAGGCGGCGTCGAACTCCGCGATCCCCGGGATCAAGGCGCTCGCGCCGATGAAGTCGGCCTCGCGGTACTCCTCGGGAGGCACCCCGGCGGCCGCGAGCTGCTCGTCGGTGAAGCGCTGGACGCTGCACACACCGTCACGGATGTTGCGCCACAAGGTGAGTTCGTCGTCGGCGCCGGGTAAGCGGAAGGCCATGCCGACGACGGCGATGCGCCGGTCGGTCATCTCGCTTCACCGCCCACGGCCGCCGAGTCGATCGAATCGAGCTCCAGGGCCGCCTCTTCGCTGCCCGACGCACGCGCCCGCCGCCGCCTCGAGACGAACACATAGCTCAGGAACGCGACGCCGCAGGCGATCGCGACGCCGTGGGAGACGCCGACGACCCACAGCGGGCTGTGGTGGTCCAGCAGCAGGGCGCTGATGACCATGCCCGAGCCGAAGCCGAGGTTCTCGGCCATCGACGAGAAGCCGAAGACATAGCCGCGGTCGTCGTCGGCCACGGTCTGCAGGCGCGACGCGTACGCGTTGTCGGTGAATCCGTCCGCCATTCCGGCGCACAGCGCGACGACGGCGCCCACGACCAGGGGCGGGCCGGTGAAAGCGATGATGAACGAGGCGGACATCAGGATCGTGCCGACGGAGAAGGCGTTCTCGCCGATCGAGCGCCCGCTCTTCTTCACATAACGCACCACACCGCGCTGGACCACGATGTTGCCGACGGCCCAGATCGCCCAGAAGCGGCTGACGAACTCCGCGGGATGCGCCGGATTGAGCGCCGTCGAGTACACCGGCAGACCGACGTTGTGCGAGGCCGAGCCAAGCGCGTCCACCGCGCGAATCGCGATCATCACGAGGAGCACGGGGGTGGCCCGCAGGATCCGCAGCCCGATCATCGGCGAGATCGACCCGCCACCCGCGGAGGGCGCCGCGGATTCGGACATCCGCAGCTTCAGCGGCAGCCGCGCCATGTTCGCGGCGGAGACGACGAAGGTCGCCGCGTCGATCGCGAACGCGGCCCGGAAGCCGAAGGCGGTCACCACGATGCCGGCCGAGGCGAAGCCAGCCACCATGGCCAGCGAGCGTCCCGTGGTCAGCAGCCCGTTGGCACGTACCCGCTGGTCCTGTCCGACGATCACCGGGACGCTACTCCGCAGTGCGACGTTCGAGAGCGTCCCGCCGACCCCGGCGACCACGGCCACCACATAGAGCAGGGCGGGCCGGGCATCCGGCTGCACCGTGAGCAGCGCCGTCAGAGCGACGGCCTGCGAGAGGTCGCCGCAGATCATCACGACCTTGCGGTTGAAGCGGGTGACAATCGAGCCGGAAACGAAGCCCATGGAAAAGGCGACGGCCAGGCGCACGGCCATAATGAGGCCGGTCTGCGCAGCGCTCCCGGTGGTGCTCAGTGCGTAGAGATTGAGCGCCACGAGATTCAAATAGCTACCGTAGGCGGATATGGCGTTGCCCGCCACCAGATAGCGGAAGTTCCTGAAGCCGGAGGTCATCGGAAACGGAGCCCTGTCATATGTGTGTAGGCAGGCCGGGCTGAGCGGAGAGAATACGAGCTTGTGGCTCTGTTACAAGGGTTTGGCGAGTGCAATCGTCGTGAACAACGGGGTCTCGGGCCCGGGAACGATTTCAGTCACTGCGCCTCCCTGCGTACTCAACAGCGTGGCGGGCTTCGTGGACCCTTTTGAAGGACGTCGAAGATCCGCACATTCATACCGCACACATATGCATGGCGGCAACCAGCTCCTGCGGGAAACGCGGGTAAATCAAGACATAAGGTCGGAGACGGGGCGTCGAGCGACATGCATTGCCCCCACCGCGTAGAAGGCGAACGAACCACGTCAGGACGTCGAGGGCCTGGCGGAAATCCGCTTCGTCGTGGAGCAGACCTTCGCCTTGCCGCACCGGATCAGGTGCGGCACCGGGCCACCCGTCGTACCCCGAGGTGCGGGTGCAAGGGCGGAGGCGGGGATCATTGGTCCGCGCGGCGGGAACAGGCGGTCCGGCCGACGCTGTTGGACTGGCTGAGGACGAGTGGGTCCTGAGCGCACTTCTTGCACCGGAGGACTGTTTCATGAACGACCGGCCGTTGACACTAATGGCGGTGCACGCCCACCCCGACGACGAGGCCACCGGGACCGGGGGTGTCCTCGCGCGGTACGCGCACGAGGGAATTCGGACGGTGCTGGTCACGTGTACCGACGGCGGTTGCGGGGACGGGCCCGGGGGCGTCAAGCCGGGCGAGCCCGGCCACGACCCGGAGGCTGTGGCCGCGATGCGGCGGCAGGAACTCAAGGCGAGCTGCGAGGTCCTGAACATCAGTCATCTGGAGATGCTCGACTACGCCGACTCCGGGATGATGGGCTGGGCCGCCAACGACGCCCCCGGGTCCTTCTGGCGGACGCCCGTGGAGGAGAGCGCCGGCCGCCTCGCCGACCTGATGCGGCAGTACCGGCCCGACGTCGTGGTGACCTACGACGAGAACGGGTTCTACGGCCACCCCGACCACATCCAGGCCAACCGCATCACCACCGCCGCGCTGGCGATGACCGAGCTGACACCGAAGGTGTACTGGACCACGGCGCCGCGCTCGATGATGCAGCGCTTCGGTGAGGTCATGCGCGAGTTCGGCTCGGACTGGGAGGAGCCGGATCCGGACGAGGCCGCCGCGCTGGCCGAGATCGGGCTCCCCGACGAGGAGATCACCACCTGGGTGGACACCAGGGAGTTCGGCGAGCAGAAGTTCGACGCGCTGGCCGCGCACGCCAGCCAGGGCGAGAACATCTTCTTCCTGCGGATGGGCAAGGAACGGTTCACGGAGCTCATGGGCATGGAGACCTTCGTCCGGGTCCAGGACACCACCGACGCGCCCCTCCCCGAGAACGACCTCTTCGCCGGTCTGCGCTGACCACGGCCGCCCCACGCCGAAGGCCCCCTCGACCGGGCGGGGGTCTTCGGGAAGGGGGCGAAGATCCGTGCACGTCTCCGCTACGCTCGGGCCCCTCGACCGATCGATCAGGAGTCCAGCGATGAGGATGGCCCGGCTTCGGGGGCGGCGGCGTGCCGTGAGACCGCTTTGGCGAGGCACGGCGCTCCTCGCGGTGGCGGCCGTCGTCGGCGTGGGCGCGGCCGGATGCGGGCCGAACACGGACGCCTACGTCGACCTGCAGAACGCGATGAAGTCGCACATCACCAACGTGGACCACCGACCGGTCAGCTCCGTGGCCTGCACGCCGCACGTCCACGGCACCATGCGCGGCGACACCGCCCACCTGCGCTGCCTGGTGACGTTCAAGGACGGCACGTCCTACACGGCCGACGCGGAGATCGAGAACCAGAACTCCGGCGGCAGGCACAACATGCCCGACCTCTACCGCTGGGACAAGCCGCCGCAGCAGTAGCCGTGCAGCGGCGCCGGGCGCGAGCTCACCCCTGGGCGGCGCGGCGCCAGGCGCGCGGGGTGGTTCCGTGGCCCGCGCGGAAGACGCGGGCGAAGTAGCCGGCGTCCGGCAGGCCGACGCGGCGGGCGATCTGCGCGACCGGGAGGTCGGTCCCGGACAGCAGCCGCCGGGCCTCGGCCATGCGGCGCTCGGTGATCCAGTCGACGACGGTGCGTCCGGTGCGCTGTCGCACCACCGTGGTCAGGTGACCGGGGGTCAGTCCGAGACCGTCGGCGACGTCGCGCAGCGACAGCGGCTGGGCGAAGCGCTGCTCGATCGCCTCGAACACCTCGGCCAGCAGGGGTTCGTTGCTCCGCCGCAGGTCGCCCACCACGTCCGTGGCCAGCCGTGCGACGTCCACGAGGAGCAGCGTCAGGTGCGCGAGCACAGCCTGCCGGTAGCCGTCGGCGCGACCGGTCAACTCGGTCTCGATCGCGGTGATCGTGGCCGACCAGAACGGCTGCCGCTCGGGCGGGACGCTCAGGCGCAGCAGTCCGCCAGGGATGCGGTGCAGGAAGGGCAGCAGCAGGGGATGCGCCCGCCAGGACGACCACGGCGCCTGCTCGTCGCCGCCGAGCGCCGCGGGATCGAAGAAGACCCCGGTGCCGCCGCCGAACGCCGCGACGGATGTCGGGTCGATCACCGCGCCTGGGGCCACCACGAAGGCGTCGCCGTCCGCCAGCGGGCCGAACGGGCCGCTCGGCTCCCCGGGCCCCGCGTGCTCGACGTACATGAGCACCGGGAAGTCGTGGATGTGCCGTCGTCCGTGTCCGGGCTGCCGGTCCCAGTCGAACCGCAGCACCGAGACCGGCGGCCTCGCCGGGTCCGTCCGGTACCGGTAGACGGGCACGCCGGCGCGGAAACGGACCGGGTTCGCCATGTCGGGCATGCTGCCGAAGATAGTCCCAGTTCTGCCGAGAATCGACCAACTGCACAGCCGGGCCCGGCTCCACCATGGAAGGCATGGCGAAGAATCATCCCACCACGGCGTCCGCCCGGCCCCACGACTACCTCCCCGCCGCCGGGCGGGACGCGTTCCTGCCCTTCTACGACCGGCTCACGGCCTTGCTGGGCGCGGCCGAGCTGCACCGCACGCTCCTCGCGCAGGCGGACCTCGCCGACGGGCAGCGCGTGCTGGAGATCGGCTGCGGCACCGGCAATCTCACCCTGCGCGCCAAGCGCGCCCACCCCGCTGTGGAGCTGGTCGGCTCCGACCCCGACCCGCTCGCGCTCGCCGTCGCCGAGCGCAAGGCCGCCGGTCTCGACGGCATCCGCTTCGAGCGCGGCTACTCCCAACGTCTGCCCTACCCCGACGCCGGCTTCGACCGGGTGCTGTCGGCGCTGATGCTCCATCATCTCGACGACGAGGCGAAGACCGAGACCGCCGCCGAGGTGCGGCGGGTGCTGCGCCCCGGCGGCAGCCTGCACCTGGTGGACTTCTCGGGGACCGGGCACGGCCTGCACGGGCACCTGGCCGCTCGCATGATGAAATCGGGCCACTTCAGCGAAGAGCCCGGGGGCGGGTCCGACGACGACACCCTGCGGCTGCTCGGCGCGGCCGGCCTCGACTCCGCCCTGGTCGCCACCCGCCGCCACCGGCTTCTGGGCCAGGTCCGCTACTACCGGGCCGTCCGCCCGACCTGACCGCACCCCGCACCCCACACCGGACCGGACCGAGCCGGCAGGGAGAATCGGGCGGGAGACGTCCGAGGAGGTCGCGGTGGAAGAACGGTGGACGCCGTCAGGGGTACGGCTGCGGCTCGCGGCCGCGAGCCCGGGACCGTGGAACTGGCTGCTGGTGCCCGGCGGGCCCGGGCTCGGGTCCGAGTCGCTGGCCGGGCTCGCACAGGTGTGCACGGTGCCGGGACGGGTCTGGCTGGTCGACCTGCCCGGGGACGGCTCGAACCGGGGGCACGCCGCCGTTCCGGCCCGTCCGTTCCAGCGCTGGCCGCACGTGCTGGCCGAGGCGCTCGACCAACTGGAGGACTGCGTCGTGGTCGGGCACTCGACCGGCGGCATGTTCGCCCTGTCGGTCCCCGCGCTCGAACGGCGCCTGTCCGCACTGGTGCTGGTCAGCAGCGGGCCGGACGCGGGCTGGCGGCAGGCCTTCGAACGGTGGGCGGCAGCCCACCCCGTGCCCGGTCTGGAGGACGCGGCACAGCGCTACGCCGCCTCCCCCGGTGACGGCACGCTGCGGGACCTCACCGTGGCCGCCGCGCCGTGGAACTTCACCGCGGCCGGACTGACCCGCGGCCGGGCGCTGCTGGCCGGGCTCACCTACTGCCACGAGGCCGTGACCTGGGCGGACGCGCACTTCGACGCCACCTACCGCGCGGCGTGGCGGCCACGCGGCCTCCCCACGCTGATCGTCAGCGGCGCGGAGGACCACGTCGTGGACCAGCGCGTCTGGGAGCGGGCGGACGGCTTCACCGGACCCGAGGTGCTGCGGCACGTCATCGACGGGGCCGGCCACTTCCCCTGGATCGAGAACCCGCGCGCGGTCCGGGCCGCCTTCGCGGCTCTGCTCTCCCGCCTCTCCCCCGCGGCCGAAGGGTGAGTCGGCAGACCTCGGGTGCCCGACGGCAGGTCGTCGCCGCTCACTCCTCCTCTGTCCACAGCTCGACCGGATCGGGCCATTCCGCGACCGCGTCCGGCTCCTGACCCAGCAGCAGGTCAGGCTCTGTCTGCCACACGTTGACCACGATCCGGGCGGGCAGCGGATCGGTTCGAGTCCCCGGATCGGCGCGCTGTCGGAGAACCATGTCGGCGAACCCCTGCGCGTCCAGGTCCGCCCTGTCCTTCACCGGCAGCTGATGCAGAAGACGCGGCTCACCCGCGTGTGACGTCTCGACGACGTTGTAGTAATAGGTCTCCATAAGATCATGAGACCGTCCGCGCCGGATCCGCGCGACCGGACGCGTACTCGGTCCTCGGGGGGCGATTCCCGAGAACCGCGGAAGCACCTTCCGGATCGACGCGTGACCGGCAGAGCACGCGCCGAGCCACGGGCACGACGAAGATCGGGATCTGGCGGTGGGGCCATCTGCAGTCCTACGCGAGTCCTGCCTCCTGAGCAGGCGCTCGGCCTGCTGGAGCCGGTACCGCTCAGCGTCCTCGTCGCGGGCCCTGTCGATGGATCGGGTTCTCCCGCGTGCAGGTCGGCACTCATCACAGCCCGGCAACCTCCTGCACGCCGTTTCGGATCGTGAAGACCTGCGTCCGACTGCCCGTCCCCGCCCTGGCCGACATGGCTACACCGGCGCGGGAGGTACATTCACCGTGCCGACCAGACGCCCACCACGCGGGGACCTCAGTGTGGGGCAGAAGCCGATCAACCGCGCCCACGCCCGACTGCGCTACCCCGTCGAACGCGGAGTCGCCACCCTCAAACGCTGGCGCATCTTCCGCCACGCCCGCTGCAGCCCCAACCGGCTGACGCCAGCAGCCAAAGCCATCCTCACCCTGGAGAAGCAACGCTGAAGTGGCAGCAAAGAGCCCCCGTGCACCGCCTCATGCACGGGGCCTCGACAGGTGGTGGTGCACTCGGGCGTCCTGCAGCGATTCGAGCATGAGCGAAATGTTGGCGGCAGCCGCACCCGGAGCGCTGGACTGTCCTGCGTTGGCGAGAGTCGACACCTGGCGCGAACGCAAGCCAGGCCCAGGAGGGGATGACCATGAAGCTCAAGCTGAAGGCAACCGCAGCAGTCGCAGCACTGACATTCGCAGCATTGGCCGCAACCACCGGAACGGCCAGCGCCAACTGGTCCTGCTCCGGCGGCGACGGCTGCAACCATCAGACCGGCATTTTCTTCAACGACACGTTCTACCCGAATGCGCGCACAGCCACCACACCCGAGTGGTGGAGCCCCACCGTCGTGCTCAAGATGCAGACCGACGGCAACTTCGTGCTGTACTGCGTCAGCGGCGGCAAAGCGGTGTGGGCCACCGGCACGAACCTGAGCCTGAGCCAGCAAACGTCGAACTACCGCCAGGTTCAGTTCCAGAAGAACGGCAACATGACCATCTGGAACTTCAACGAGAGCAGCAACCCTCCATCTCAGACACCGGCGTGGAACACGAACACCCCGGGAGCTTACGAGGCGATCGTGCAAGTCGACGGCAACTTCGTCATCTACAACGCCTCCGGTACCGCCTTGTGGTCCAGCGGCACCTACCACGCCTGCCCGGGTACGCAGGGCTACACCGGCTGACCCGAGAGCCGAGGCGAGTCCAGCAAGGAGCATGCGGACACGCCAAAGCCCCCGTGCGCCGGGGTACGCACGGGGGCCTTCGGCATGTCAGGGGAGATCGCGGAGCATGGAGCCGGTCAATGCCAGGGTGCCGGACCTGTGCGCGACACCCAGGCGGTTGCCCTGGCCGCCCGCAGTGCGTTCAGAGTCGCTTCGTCGATGCCGGCCAGCACGCGCCAGGCGGTCGGGGTGGACGCGACGGGACCGAACACCTCGCGCTGGTCGGGCAGCACCGCCAGGTCGGCGATCGCCTCGCCGCCGTCGGCGAGCATCGCCGCGAGGTCCGCCTCGACGCGGCCGGGGTCGTGCCCGGTCCCGCGCGGACCCAGCCGGCGCAGAGCCTCGCTGAAGGCGCTGGTCAGCGAGGTGGCGTCAGCCAGATCCGCGAGCAGACGCGAGCCGGCGTGGTTGACCACCCCGTTCCCGTCGGCGCTGACGACGAGCTCGGGGCGTGACCGGGTAGCGCGATCCGGATGCGGTCCCCCGACGGCGCGGGGGCGAAGACCTGCGCACGTCATTCCTTGTGAAGTTCGCAGATGGGACTGTCGCCCGGCGCATCGCGAAACATCCACAGCACGGGATCGCCAGCGCCGTCCTTCCCTTCGTCGAGTTCGGCTTGGGCGGCCCTGCCCATCAGATCCAGGCCCCCGGTCGTGATGCCGTACGTAAGGGCGGACCACTCCCCTGGTCCGGAGCCCCAGGTTCCGCTGTCTGACCCCATTCCTTCGCCGTCACCCACGCCGCACACCTCGGTGGCTTTGAACGTTCCGTCAGCCTGTATCCGCAGTTCGCCGTCGTTGGCCGACCGCCACGTGCCGATCAACGCAGTGCGGCTCAAGAAGCGCGGCTGTGGCGGAGCGTTCCCTTGGCGAAGCCACAGCACCACGCCTGTCGCCGTCCCAACGGTCAGAACGCCCATCAGCACGCCCAGGCCGAGACAGCCCAGCTTGCGATGCTTTCCAAAGGGCCGAACCCTCAACCTTGCCTCCCCCATCCCGGGCTCTACCCGGGACGGCACCCAGCAAGGCGGCAGTTCCAACGCCGGCAAGGAGAGTTCGGGGCCCGCACGCAGGAGGCGCTGCCGCCCGCCACTGCCAGAGGCAATCAACATTCCTCATCGCTCCAGGTCAGAGGCACAGCCGGCTTGGCGGGAGCGATTCGGACCACACCCCCGGACGAAACCCCCAGGCTAGGCTGGCGCGGTGACTGATGAGCGGGAGCCGTTGCAGCCGTCGGGAGTGTGGGCCACGGCGGTGGGGGTGGCCAGGGTGCGGGCGGTGGAGAGCGAGCGGGAGGACGCGCTGTTCCGCGACCCGCTGGCACGGGCCTTTGCCGCCGCCGGCGGCCTGTGGCCCACCGGGACCGCGCTCCCCGATGACGAGGCCGCACGACTTCGCTGGCTGGGCGTGGCGTTCTCCATCGTGATCAGGACGAAGTTCCTCGACGACCTGTTGCGGCGGGCCTCCGCGTCCGGGGTCCGGCAGGTCGTGCTGCTCGGCGCCGGCATGGACAGCCGGGCCTTCCGGATGGACTGGCCCGAGGGCACCCGGCTGTTCGAGGTCGACACCGCCGCGCCACTCGACTTCAAGGCCTCGGTGCTGCGCCAGGAGCGGGCCGCCCCGCGCTGCGAGCGGATCACCGTGGCGGTGGATCTGCGCGAGGACTGGCCGGGCGCGCTGGCCGCCGCGGGGCACGACCCGGCGGCGCCGACCGTGTGGATCGCCGAGGGGCTGCTCATCTATTTGCCCGAGGAGGCGGTGGAGCTGCTGCTGGCCCGGATCGGCGCGCAGTCGGCGGCGGGCAGTCGGATGGGGCTGACCTTGGGCTCGCGGGGCGTGATCGAGCGCTTCGGCGCGGACGCCGTGCCGGGATCGGCGGCGTCCATGTGGGTCTCGGAGATGCCCGACGACCCGGTGGGCTGGCTGGCCGGTCACGGCTGGGAGGCCGAGAGCCACACCCTGCGCGAGCGCGCTGCCGCCTACGGCCGTCCGATCAGCATCCCGCCGCGGCGCGAGGAGGGGCCCGGCGGACTGATCTCGGCGATCCGCCCGTAGCGCGCCTCGCGGTCGGCCCAGCGCGGCGCGGCCGGGCCGAAGGGTTGGGTGCCCGGAGGCGCCTTCGGACCGGCCGCGTGGCGGGCTGGTACGGGTGCTGCGATCAGGCCTTGAGGCTGGAGCAGCAGGAGCTGCAGGTGCTGGAGCAGGTGCCGTTCATGACCTCGGCGGCGTCCGCGTAGTCGGTGATCTCGAAGGTCTCCGACTCGAGCTCCAGGATCTCGAGGCCGAGGGCCGGGAGGGTGCTGGTCGTCTGCTCGGGCTGCATGGTGGTCTCCTCTGCGGAAGGCGGGACGGGACGGGTGACGGCGGCAGCCTCGTCGGGGGACGGGGCTGCCGCCGTGGGCGGGGCTGTCAGTCCTTGTTGGCGCAGCAGGAGCTGCAGGTGCTCGAGCAGGTCGAGCCGTTCATGACCTCGGCCGCGTCGGCGTAGTCGGTGATCTCGAAGGTCTCGGACTCGAGCTCGAGGATCTCCTGGCTGAGGGAGGCGAGCGCCTTGTGGTCGACGTTGGACATGGGTCCTCCTCTGCGGGGGCCCGCGGCTGCACGGGCCTGCGGAACGATCTGGAACAGGTCTATCGGCGGCTGCTGGCAAGGGTGCTGGCAGATCGCTGACACATCGCTGTCACCCTCAGCGGCGGTTGTCCCAGCGGAAGCGGCGGACGGCCACCAGGGCACCGAGGACGCCCCAGGCGAGCAGGACGGCCAGCTGCCGCCAGGGGACGTCTCCGTGGCCGGTGAAGGCCCCGAGCAGGGCCTGGTTGAGGGGACGCATGGGCAGCGCGTCGGCGACGTCGTCGAGGACGGCCGAGTGGATCGGGAAGTAGTTGCCGGAGATGAACATCAGCGGGAACTGGATGAACTGCACCACCGCCGACGCCGCTTCGGAGTTGCTGATCAGCGAGGAGACGCCGACGCCGAGCGCGCAGAAGCTCGCGGCGCCCAGGACCAGCGAGGCGATCGCCGTCCCCCACTGGGCGGGCAGCGGCACGCCGTAGCAGTAGCCGACGAGGGTGATCAGGAGCACCTCGACGGCACTGACGACGAGGGCGTGGGCGAGCAGACCCGCGAAGTACGTCCAGGCCGGCAGGGGGGTGGCGTGCAGGCGTTTGAGGATGCCGTTCTGGCGGCGGATGGAGAGGGAGACGGCGAGCTGCCCGTAGCAGGCGCCGAAGACCGACAGCGCGGCCACGGTCGGGGTGAAGTACTGCATGCCGGACAGGCCGTAGAAGAAGCTGTCGGGCTGGTTCCCGCTGAAGACGGCCCCGAAGATGACGATGATCATCACCGGCAGCGCGAAGGTGAAGAACACCGATTGCGGGTTGCGCCAGAACGACAGCTGTTCGTAGCGGATCTGGTGCAGCGTCAGGCGGAGACGGCCCGGTGCGGCCGCGGCCGGGGCGGTGAGGACGGGACGTTCGGTGGCGGTGGCCTGGCTCATGGCGTGCTCCGGTGACCTGCGGCGGACAAGGGGGACGGCTCGAGGACGGGGGCAGGCTGGTGGTCGGCGGTGAGGCCGAGGTAGACGTCCTCCAGGCTGGGCTGTTCGACCGTCAGCCCGTCGAGCAGCAGACCGCGGTCCAGGGCCCAGCCGGTCAGCCGGTGCAGGGCGAGGGTGGGTTCGGCGACGGAGGCGGTGACGGCGCCGTCGTCCTCGACGCTGACCGGGACGGGCAGGTCGGCGGGCGAGCAGCCGTCGGGGAGGGTGAACCGGATCCGCTTGAGGGCGTGGTCGCGGCCGCCGATGGTCGCCGGGGTCCCGGTGGCGACGATCCGGCCGTCAGCGATCACGGCGACGCGGTCGGCCAGGGCCTGGGCCTCGTCCATGTAGTGGGTGGTGAGCAGGATGCTGGTGCCCGCGTCGCGCAGGCTGCGCACGACGTCCCAGGCGCCGTGGCGGGCGTTCGGGTCGAAGCCGGTCGTCGGCTCGTCGAGGAAGAGCAGGCGCGGGTTGCCGATGACGCCGAGGGCAAGGTCCAGTCGGCGCTTCTGTCCGCCGGAGAGGTCCTTGACGCGGGTGCGGCTCTTCTCGGTGAGGCCGGTCAGTTCGACGACCTCGTCGACGGAGCGCGGCGCGGGGTAGTAGCCCGCGTTCCGGGCGATCGTCTCACGAACCGTCAGATACGGCTCGACGGCGATGTCCTGCAGCACCAGGCCGACGTGGCGGCGCAGCCAGGCGCTGTGGGCGCGGTCGCCCGGGTCGCGGCCCAGCACCTCCACCCGGCCGCCGTCGCGGTCGCGGAAGCCCTCGAGGATCTCCAGGGTGGTGGTCTTGCCCGCCCCGTTCGGGCCGAGCAGCGCGAAGATCTCCCCGGCCTCGACGTGGAAGCTGACGCCGCGGACCGCCTCCTTGTCGCGGTAGCTCTTGTGCAGGTCCTGCACGAGCACGTGGTTCATCGGCGGGTCTCTCCACTTCGCAGGGCGGGCGCGGGGCCTGGGCGGTGCTGCTGGGTCACGGTGTCGGCTTTCGTGTCGGGGCGGTTCGAACGGTGGTGGCGGCGGTGGTGGCGGTGACGGCGCTTCGGGCGCTGACGGCGGCCGTGGCGGGGCTCAGGAGAACGGGTGCGGGACGAGCCGCAGGGGTCGGTCGGGGGCGCCCGGCCGTGCGGTGCGCAGCCTGGGCAGGTGCAGGGCACGCTGCCGCGACCAGCCGAAGTCCATGGGCAGCAGGCCCGGCGCGATGACGCGGACGGTGCGCAGGCCGAGCCGCCGCTGCTCGCGGGAGGTCTGGTCGACCACGATCACGTCGTGGCCGGCGGCCGCGAGCGCGTCGACGCACCGCCGCACGTCGTCCCGCAGGTCGTGCGGTCCCTCCGGGCGGTCGGCGCGGAGGGAGGCGAACGGGACGGTGGCGGACGGTGTGAGGTAGTTCGCGGCCTGGGCGGCCATCCGGGGCAGCCCGAACAAGGCCGGGTGGTCGTCCTGGCGGCGGACGAGGGTGAAGTCCTCGGCCATGGCCTCCAGTTCGTCGGGGCGCGCGGCGACGCGTGCGGCCAGGCCGGGCAGGTACGTGAGGGTCTCGGCCAGCGCGGAGTCGATCGCGGCGGCCGGGTCCAGCGCCGCGGCGGCGGCGAAGGAGAGGTGGCCCGGGCCGCCGTCGCGTCGCACCGCGACGGCCGCGACCGAGGCGATCGGCAGGTCGGCGCGGGTGTCGAGCACGTGCAGCCCGTAGCCGAGGAGTTCGGCCCGGTCGAGCAGGGCGCGCACCGAGGGCCGGCCGCACTCGTCGAGGTCGATCCGGGTCAGCGGCGTGTCGCCGTACCAGGAGAGCAGGAAAGCGTCGCGTTCGACGAGTTCCAGCAGGCCGAACAGGACCGCCTCCTCCAGGCAACTGCCGGTGGCGCAGCCGTTGGAGCAGTCGTCGACGAAGGCGTCCGCGTCGCTGCCCTCGAAGTAGTAGGCGGAGCGCTGCGCGACGAGCACGGGGCGCTGGTCGCGCAGGGACCAGCCGGTCACCCAGGGGATGGGCCGTGCCGGGTCGAACGGCCGCAGGCGCGTCTCGGCCGCGTAGGTCTCGGGGGCGTACACGCCGCAGTCGCGGGGGTCGAGGGCCGTGTCCCCGAGGCTGTCGTACGAGGCGACCAGCGGCGAGACGAGGGACTGCCGCAGCGTGCTCGCGTAGCGTTCCAGGCCTTCGAGCAGACCGAGGTCGCGGCTGCGCCGGAACGACCCGGTCTTGCCGCTCCAGGTCATCTCGGTCAGACCGGTGGAGGTGCGCAGCAGCACCGCACCGGCCACGGGGGCGGTGGTGGGCGAGGTCAGGTCGGTGCGGACGCCCGCAGCGAGCGCGCCGCAGACCGGGTTGGCGAGGGCGACGGCGGGCAGGTCGTAGGACTCGGGCGCCCGCAGACGGTAGGCGTGCGCGGCGCGGGGACGCGAGATCAGGGCGAGGCCGGGCTCGGGCTCGGGGTGCGCGCCGGCGGTGGGGCAGCCGGGGCAGCGCGCCTCGGGCAGGAGCGGCACGGTGACGGTGTGCCAGGTGGCCAGGTCAAGACGGGTCACCCGGGGCAGCCGCCGGTCGCCGCCGGTGAGGCCGCTGTCGGGCGGCGTCGGGCCGGTGACGGCCTGGTGCAGCGCCAGGACAGCGGTGGCAAGGGCTGCTGTCGGCAGCGGCCACGTCCCGGCGGCGGTCGTGCCGCTGCCTGCTTCGAGGGCGCCGCGCTGGGCTGAGCCGCGCAGCCGTTGCCAGCGCATGGCGAGACACACCCCGCACGCCGTCCCGTCGGCTGTCCCGTCGCCGCCCCATGGACCGACGAGGACGGCGTCGGCCGTCAGGTGGACGGTCGCGCGGGCGCGGGCGTCGAGCGAATCCTCCGGCCGGGGCGCGAGGGTGTCGGCGTCGCCGAGGCAGGCCACGTCCGGCGCCGGACGGCCGAGGCGGGCCGCCTCGGCGGCGAGCAGCAGGCGCAGCCGCTCCCCCGCCGCCGCCAGCGGACGGTCGGCCATGACGATTCCGGCCGCGGCGGATGACGTGGGCACCGGGGCCTCGGTGCCGGTTGTGGTCACCTGGCCACCGCCTGACCCCGGCGACGCGCAGGACGGACGACGCGCAGCGCCACCGGTGCGGCGACGGCGAGCGCGGTCAGAGTCGCCGTCAAGACCCGGTCCGGGGAGGCCGTCAGGGCGGACACCGTCGCGGCGACGGCCAACAGCAGCCCCGCCGTCACGGTCGTCCACAGGACCGCATAGCCGAGGTAGAGCCGCTTGGCCCGGCGTGGGTAACCGCTGGTCCCCTGGCCGGAGCCGCGCCGTCGGCGCAGGGCGGCGCGGGCGACGTAGGCCCGGGTCTCCTGGGCGAGGCGGGTGGTGCCGAGGAGCGCCTCGAGGATCCGGTAGCCGTCGAGCGGGGGCAGCGGCAGCAGGTTGGCCAGCCCCACCACGGTGCCCGAGAGCAGCACCGCGCTGAGGGTGGGGTGGCTGCCGCCGTGCCGGGTGAGCAGCAGCCACACCCCGTACGCGGGCAGCAGGACGACGAGGTTGGTCAGGGCCCCTGCCGCGGCGACGGCGACCTGGCGACGGCGCGGCAGAAACCGCGCGTCGGGGACGTCGCAGTACAGGTAGACCATGGGCAGCCGCCAGCGCAGGCCCAGTTCGCCGACGGTGGCCCCGACGGCCCTGGCGGTCAGGGCGTGGCCGATCTCGTGGAGCGCCATGCTCAGCCACAGGGCGACGGTGACCAGCAGCAGCATCGCCGGGCGGTGGACCAGCGCCCCGGCCGAAGCGGTGAGTTCCGGCAGCCGCCAGACCAGGCCCACGAGCAGTGTTCCGAGCGCCGCGCCGAGGGCCGCCACGGCGGCTCCCCGCACGACCCGGTGGCGGGCCGGGGAGGGGAGCCGGCGCAGCACGTCGAAGCGCGCGTGGCCGTCCGTGACCAGCCGCAGTCGGCCCTCGGCCCAGTGTCCGCGCGCGGACTCCATGGGCGTGGCCGAGCCGGCGGCCGCCTCGGGCGGTTCGGCGCCCACCAGGAGGCGGCGTCCGTAGAACAGGCCGAGCAGTTGCCGCCACTGCGGCTCGCCGAGCCGGGCGCCGAAGCGGGCCGCGTAGTCTTCGCCGATCTGGTCCAGGGTCCGCACGCCGTCGAGCCGGTCCAGTACGAAGTGCACCTTCGGCGAGAGCTCCATCCGGGCGCCGGTGCGCGGGTCGAGCAGCAGCCGCACCGGCTCGGGCCCGCGCAGCAGTGGGGCGCTGACGAGGATGTCGGGTCGGGTGCGCGGCGCGGCCGCGCGGGTTCCGCTCGGGTGTTCGGTGGGGTTGTCGGTGGGGTTCATGACGCCGCCGTGGCCGGCTCGTCCGCGGCGGGCCGCACGCCGGGCTCGGTGAGGGCGCGGGCGAGCACGTAGGCCAGGTAGGCCTCGTCCTGGAGCGTCATCGACAGGCGGTTGTTGGTCATGTGGAGGTACGGCACGAGCAGCCGGGGCAGCGTCACGGCCAGGTCGGTGACGCCTGGCCTGGCGTCGGGCCACGGCTCCTCGTCCTGCTCCGGCGGGGCGAAGGCGACCCGTCCCTGCTCGGTCAGGTCGACGACGCGTCTGCGCAGCTCGCGGCAGTGCTCGGCCCAGGCCCGGAGCGTGCCGGGGAGGGCGGAGAAGTCGTCCGCCCCGACAGCGGCGAGGATGCGGCGGATGCGCGGGCCGAGCGAGTCGGCGGTCGCCCGGTAGCCGCGGTCGAAGTCGTCCTGACCGGCGGTCTCGGCCTTGCCGGAGGACTCGTCCCAGAAGCGGTGGTAGCCGTCGAGGAACTCGGCCAGCAGTTCGCCGTCGCGCACCAGGCATCCGGCGGTGACCGTCATCACCTGGGCGGCGAAGCCGAGGGCGACGGGCCGCAGGTGCAGGTTCAGGGTTCGGTTGGCGTCGAGGACCAGGCGGCTGGAGTGCTCGAAGTGCCACTCCGCGAGCTCCACGCCCGCCGGGCCGCCGTACTTGCCGTACTCGGGCTGGTAGTGCTCGGCGCTGAAGGTGTTGGTGGCGCGCAGCCGCATGGTGCCGTCCGGGCCGAGCAGCCGGGTGCGCTGCGCGGGGGTGAACTCACGCTCCATCAGCTTGTCGTAGTAGTCGTCCAGGAAACCGGGCGGCACCTCGTACAGGGCGGGGCGGCGGCGCAGGAACGCGGCGACGGCCGCCTCGGTGCGCTCCCGCACGGGCCGGGCCGCCTCGGGCGAGGAGGGGCGCAGGCGCAGCCGGACGTGGGGCCCCTCCAGCCAGTAGTTGATGAAGAAGTGGCCCGCCAGCAGGCCCTCGTCGGTCAGCTCGTCGACGAGGGGTTCGACGAGCTGGAGCAGCAGCGGGCGGGGGCTGGCCGAGTAGTAGATGTGGTAGGCCTGCCAGTACCCGCGGGTCTCCTGGACGGCCTGCTGCGGACCGGTGTGCACGGGGTTCATCGGGGTCCCTCCTCGGTTGCCTGGGCTGCCTCTGTCGACCGGCTCGCCTGGCTCGCCGCGATCGCGGGCAGCAGCTCCACCACGAGCTCGCTCACGTGGCCGGCCGCCGCGGAGCGGGCCGCGAGTTCGTCCCCGGAGGGGAGCATCTCCTCGAAGACGACCCGTCCGGGGCGCTCGGCCAGGGCCGCGTCCAGCGCCAGCAGCGACAGGGGGCTGTCGAAGTCGACGTACTGCGGCTTGTCGTCCGGCCCGCCGCCGGAGGCGGCGTCCGGGCGGATCCGCGCGAACACCTGGTCCGGCAGGCCGTGGCGGGCCCGCCAGCGCAGCCACGCCAGGTACCACGGCGTCTCGTCGCCGCCCGGCTCGCGGCGCGGCAGCACGTCCGTCGTGGCAGTCCAGCTGCGGCGCTGGAGTACCAGCGCGCCGTAGCGCAGACGGGGGCGGGTGGTGACGCCCTCCACGGCCGGGCCTTCGGGAACGCCGCGCCAGGGGTCCGGCTGCGCCTGGAAGGCCGGGGAGAGCAGCAGCAGGGTGCGCGGGATCTCCGGCAGGGCCACCGACACCAGGTAGCCGAGGTAGAGGGGGACGACCTCGCGCTCCAGCCGACGCGAGCGCAGCACCAGCCGGTCGTCCTTCTCGTCGTGGACCACGTAGAGGTCGTCGAGGTCGAGTCGGGCGTCCGGGTCGGCGGTGCTGGTCTCGCCGGGGCAGACGATCTCGTAGTCGGTCAGCCGGTCGTGCAGGTTGAGGTTGGTGGTGGCGGCGCCGGCGGTGACCTCGGCGAACACCGCGCCGTCGGGGTGGTGTTCGCGCAGCTGCGCGCGCAGCGCCTCGCCGACCTCGTCGCCGTTTTCCTCGCGCAGGCAGTGGGTGAACCGGGTGAACGGGTAACCCAGGCCGCCGTAGGCGTTGTTGAGGACCAGGAGCGGGTCGTCGGTGCGGCGCACCCACTGCACGAAGTGCGACTGCGGCTGGAAGGCCCGCGGCAGCGCGCCCAGGTGCGCGGCGGCGGCCGAGACGGCCTGCGGGCTGAGGAACAGTTCGGCGCTGCCGCCCTGGTGGTCGCTGTGGTCGCTCCACAAGGCGCGCAGTTGCGCGGTGAGTTCGGCCCGGGCGCGGTTGATCGCGGTGATCTCCGGCTGGCGCAGCCAGTTCTCCTCCGGCGGCCGGCCGCCGTCCGGGGCGGCGCGGCCGGGGCGGGCGGCGAAGTCGAGGTAGCGGTCGTAGATGTCCTCGTGGAAGTCGTGGACGAGGGTGAGCAGGTCCTCGCAGCGCCCGCCGCTGCCGAAGCGGGCCACGAAGAAGCCCTTGAACGTGAGCCGCCCCGCGAGCTGCGGGTCGTAGGCGGCGAGCAGCGGCGCGAGCTGTGCCAGCGGCTCGGCCAGCCGGTCCCAGGTGTCGCGGTCCGCGGCCACGGCGCCGACGGCGGCGTCCTCGTAGAGCAGGACCTGGGGAACCGATGCGTCGGCCGCGCCCAGCTCGGTCTGCACGGCCAGCAGGTCGCGGCGGAGCGCGGTGAGCAGCTTGCGGCGCTCGGCGGCGCCCGCGTCGCGGTAGCGCTCGATGCGGTCCGCGACCGCGCCGAGCCGGTCGGCGGTGTCGGCGGCCCAGGGGCGGTCGAGCGCGCGCAGCCGCTCGCGGAAGGCCGCGAGCGGGTTGCGGTCGTGGACGTCCGTGGCCAGGGCCGGGAGTTGCAGCAGGCCCAGGTCGAGCAGCGCGGCGAGGTAGTGCTCGGCCTCCTCCTCGGTGGCCGAGGTGTCCTCGCGCAGCTTCTGGAGCAGTTCGCCGCAGCGCGCGTCCGGACGGTCCGCCAGGAACCCGAGCAGTCGGTCCAGGACCCCGCTGCGGCGCAGGAAGTAGACGCGGTCCTCGGCGGTGTCGAACGCGACGGACCGGCTGTCGTCGCCGGTGGTCAGCGAGCGGCGGACGTAACGCACCCGCGTCTCGGCGAGCGCCAGTCCGGCCGCGGGGGCGACGGGCAGGTCGTCGCGGCGGGCGCGGTCGGCGGCGGCGACCTGGGCGAGGCGGGCCAGCACGGCCACGTTGAGCCGGGGGTGGCTGCGCTGTTCGTCGTCGAAGACGACGGCACCGGACGGGCCCGGAAGGAACGCGCCTGCGGCCACGCTGGTGAAGGTGGAGAAGGGGCTGGTCTTGCAGGCGGTGCGGTGGAGGTAGTGCAGCAGCGCGCGCTCCTGCTTGCGCGTGCGCTTGTCGGATTCGGGCCGCAGACCGGCGGCGTAGTCGTCGAGTCGGCCCTCCAGCGTCGGCGAGGCCAGCAGCAGGCCTCGGCGCAGCCGTTCCTCCCCGGCCAGCCGCCGCAGTTCGCCGCGGCTGCGCCGCAGCTGCGCGGCCAGCTCCTCGGCCAGCCGGGTGCGGGCCTCGTCGTGGCCGGCCCGGGCGGCGAGCCAGGCCGCGAGTTCCTCGCCCACCGGTTTGCCCAGCCGGGCGGCCAGTGCCTCGGCGGCCGGTCGGTCGCCCGGAAGTCGGTTGTTGAACACATGGCGGCGCAGCGCGAGGACGGCGCGGCGCTCGTCCGGGTGCAGCGAACCGACGAGCGCGCCGAGCCGGTCGGCCAGCTCGGCCCCCGCCGCGCGCAGCGCGGCCTCGTCCTGGATCAGCAGGTCCGCGTCCCGGCGCGCCTCGGAGCAGCGCAGCGCGTGCACGGCGGACAGCGGGAGCCCGCCGAGCCGCATGACGAACCGCGGGCCGAGACGCCAGGCGGCGCCGAACGACGGAGCCGACGACCCGTCATGGTGTGTGGTGTCCACGAGGTTCCCCCGAGTCAGACGATCTCGTACCGGAAGCCGGCCGGGCCGGGCCGTTCATGGCCGATCATCATGATCAGCAGCGGCTGTTCGTCGCCGCCTCCGAGCGCGAGCTCCTCGACGTAGGTGTCGGCGTCGAAGCCCAGGGCCACGCCGCAGCCCAGTCCCAGGGCCGCGCAGGCGGTGTAGACGGCCTGGGCCATGGCGCCGACCACCGCGCCGACCAGCCGGTAGCCGCGGTCCCCCGCGGCGTCGAGGACGGCCGCGGTCCGCACCGAGGCGACGAGGACCGCGCCCGCCTGCTCGACGTTGTAGTTGTCCAGCGTGTAGGCGCGTTGCAGGAAGGAGCCCGGTGCGCCGTCGCGGACGAGCGTCAGTGCGCGCTCCTGCGGTTCGTACCGGTAGCCGCCCGGCGTCACCGAGCGGACGTGGTTGACGCACACGTGGAGGGAGGCCAGCGGCGCCCGTGAGTCCGGGTCCGCGTCGCTGTCCGCCCCAGCGGCGGCGACGGCCGCGTCCAGGACGGCGGCCAACTCGCCCGGCTCGACCGGGGCGTGGGAGGAGAACCGGCCGAAGCTGCTGCGGCGCTCGCGCAGGGCGGTGCGCACCGGCAGGTCCAGGGCCGGTGCCGGTTCCAGGAGCGTCCGCCGGGCCTGCGGATCGGCCGCACGCGGGCGGGCCGGGGACAGCGCCTGCGGCGCGGGCCGGTCGGCGGCGCCCGCCAGGGCTGCCTGCCGCAGCTCCTCCAGCAGGTCGAAGCGGTGCAGGACGCGGGACCGCTCCTCGTCCCGTCGCCGGACCCGCACGTCCGGGCCCGGCACGGCGGTGGCGGTGGCGGTCGTGCTCGGCTCCCAGCGCAACGGGACGACGGCGAAGACGCCCTCCCGTTCGACGTCGAGGCCGAGCGTCTCCGACAGGCGGGTCTCGTCGAACCAGAGCAGCGGCCCGATCCGCAGGCCGTGGGCCCGCGCCCAGAGACGCCAGGTCTGCAGCACCGCGCCGACGTCCATGCTGACCACGTGGTAGGCGAACGGGCCGTACTTGAACGCGTTGCGCCAGTACTTCACGCCGAGGACGAGGAACTGGTCGGACCCCGCCCAGGGCCCGTCGTCCCCGGCGGCGCCGAGCGCCGCCCGGGTCCGCGCGGTGGCGTCGCCGGTGACCAGCCGCTCCATGGCGTGGTGCGCGGGCGCGTAGTGGTAGACGCCGGGCAGGACGGGTCCATCGGGGCCGGTGATCCAGTAGCAGCTGACGGGGTGGAGCCCGCCGCCCGAGGCGGCTCCGCGCGCCCAGTCGGCCGCCCGGTAGGACGGCATGGTGGTGACGTTGACGTTGGCGTGTACCGAGAGGCGGCGGGACAGCAGGCCGCAGGAGTCCTGGAGCATGCCCGCCAGCAGCGGCAGGGTGAACGGCCGGTCGCCACCCTGCCCGGTCAGACCGGCCTGCGTCGTGGCGCCCACCTCGGGCTGGCAGGGCGGCAGCGGGAGGCGTTCGGCGCCGGGGAAGAAGCGGTCGGGGCGCGGCTGGTCGTCCCAGTCCGGCTGGAAGTCGGCCGGCGGCATCGGCGTTCTGGCGCGGTGCAGTACGGCGCTCGCGTAGGCGTGGGCGGGTCCCAAAGGGAGCCCTTCCTCTCTGGAGTGTCGGGGCGTCAGGGGGTGCGGGTGTCAGAGGGTGCGGGTGTCAGAGGGTGCGGGTGTCAGGGGAAGGGGTGCGGGGCGGGGTTGAGCTCGTCGTCCCGCAGGTCGCGGTCGCGCAGACCGGCCTGGCGGAGGGCGGTGCGTACGCGCGGCAGGTGCCGGGCGCGCTGGCGGTGCCACCCGAAGTCGATGGGCACCAGGCCGGGCACGATCACCTTGACGGCGTGGAGGCCGAGTGCGTGTTGCTCGGGCGCGGTCTGGTCGACGACGACCACGTCGAACCCGGCGGCGGCGACCATCTCGACGCAGCGCCGAAGGTCCTCGACGAGGTCCAGGCTGGGCGCGGGCACCGGCGTGCGCGGCGGTCCGCCCGTGCCGAACGCCTGCGACAGCGACAGCGGTTCCCGCTCCCGCGCCAGCAGGAAGTCCGCGTGACGGGCCATCTGCGGCAGGCCGTAGACCAGCGGATGGTCGTGCAGCCCTCCGACGCGGGCGTGGTCGCGCGTCATGGCGTGCAGCCGCTCGTACTCGTGCGCGGCCATCCGGCCCAGCTTCACCGCGTCCGTGGCGATCTCGCACAGGCCGCCCGCCACGGCGGCCTCCGGGTCGAGGCCCGCTCCGGCACCGAAGGCGAGCGTGCCGAGGCCGCCGTCGCGGCGCTGCGCCACAGCCGTCACCACTGGGACGGGGAAGGTGATGCGCGTGTCGAAGAGCCGGACCCGGTAGCCGTACAGGGCGAGCCGGTCGACCATCTCGCGGGTCTCGCGCCGGGTGCTGCTGTACGGGTCGAGCTCGGGCAGCTCGGCCTGCGCGTACCAGGCGATCAGGAAGGCGTCGCGTTCCACGGCCTCCATCAGCCCGTGGTAAGCGGCCTCGGCGAGTCCGCCGCCGGAGGCGCAGCCGCTGGAGCTGTCCTGGACGAAGCGGTCGCCGCCCTGCCCCTCGGTGTGGAAGTACGCCAGGATCTCGGGCACGAGCAGCGGACGGCGGTCGCGCAGCGAGTAGCCCCACACCCAGGGGATCGGCCGGTCCATGGTGAACGGCCGCACGCCGGGCTCGCGCCGGTGGAAGTCCTCGGAGTAGCCGCCGCAGAGCCGGGGATCCAGCGCCCGGTCGCCGAGCTCGCTGTAACTGGCGTGCACCACGGTCGCCTTGGCGCGCGGACGCATGCCGGCGAACCGCTCCAGGCCCTCCAGCAGTCCGACCTTGCGGCTGACGCCGTAGCCGGAGGTGTGCCCGCCCCAGAAGCACTCGTCGAGGTAGTCGTCGGAGCGGACGGTGAAGCAGCCCAGCGTCGCGGAGCTCGACACCGAGCCCAGGTCGGGCACCGTCCGGGCGCCGAGCATGCCGGTGACGGGGTTGACGAAGGCGGCCTCGGGCAGGTCGTAGGCGTCGATCGGGCGGCCGCGGAACACCTCCGGGGCCGGTTTCGGCTCCGCGACGGGCATCGGCCAGGCCGCGTCGGCGCAGTCCGCGAGGATCGGGCCGCATGCGGGGCACCCGGAGTCCGGGACCAGCGGGTACCGCGCGACGTGCAGCCGCTCCAGGTCGACCAGGTACACGGCGCCGTACCGGTCCTCCTCGCGCGCCGCAGCGGCGAGGCCGGCCGCGACGACGGCCGCGACCGTGTCCGCCGCGAACGGCAGCGCCCACGGCGGGTTTCCGGACGGCACGGTGGGCCCGCCGAGTTCGAGCGCGTCACGCAGCGCCGTGGACCGCACCGCCTGCCAGCGGCGCACCAGGCAGCGCGGGCAGGGCGCGGACCGGTGGGCGGCGGGGAACGGACCGACCACGACCTGGTGCCCGTACAGGTGCACCGGGACGGGCCACCGGCCTGCGGGCGGCCCGGGTCTCTCCTCGGCCCGCGCCCGGGCGGGCGTCGGGGCGGGCGCGGGGGTCAGCTCGTCGCGCACGCCGAGCACGGCCACCTCGACGCCGGTCGTGACGCCGTGCTCGGCCAGCGCCCGGTCCAGCAGCCGGGCGAGGTCCGCGCACGTGTCCGGCCAGGGGTCCGGCCGGCCGACGACCGCCTGGGGCGGCGGTGCGGTGTCGACGGTCACCGGGCGACCCCCCGCGCGAGCAGGACCCGGGCCACGTGGACGCCGCCCACGGCCAGGTCCGGCGCGGCCACCTGGGCGACCAGGACGTCCTGGCCCGACTTGCGGATCCGCGCCAGGGTCTCGGTGAACGGCGCTGCGGTGCCCTGCGCGGGCTGCGGCGCCGTCGGCGCGGCGGTGGTGACGGCCAGCGCGGCGGGGTCGAGGTCCGCCATGAGCGGGTCCCCGGTGTCGACCTGATCCGTTCCGGCCAGCCGGAGTTGGAGCGCGCCGACCAGGTCGCGCAGCGCGCGCACGGCCGCCTGGTGCCGGTCCGGCGACGCGGAGACGGCCCAGAGCGCCTGGCCACCCGACGGGGCGGCGCACCGGGCGAGGAGCACCGGCACCGGACGCTCGCCGGGCTCGCCGAGTTCCAGCAGCTCCGGCTGCGCGCCGAGGTGGGCGGCCGAGCGCAGCAGGAAGCGCAGCTCGGCCACGCCGTCGAGGCTTTCGGGGGTGTGCCGGAACACCGGCACGGCGCCCCGGACGGCCTGCCGCACGGCCTGGTGGGACAGCGCCGTCAGCAGGCCCCGCGCCACGGCCTGGCCCGGGGTCCGGCCCGCGCCGATCCCCGCGCTGGTGCGCTCGACGAGGCGGTCGCCGTTGTCGGCGCCGAACGGCCGCAGGACGGCGCTCGGCACGAGCACGGTCCCGCCGCCCAGCAGCGACCTGACCCGGGCCCAGGAGCGGACCCGGCCGGCGCCCGTCGCGACGCCGCTGCCGATGTCGAGCGCCTCGGGCCCTACCACCGGCCATCCGGCGGCGGTCGCGGCCGTGGCCGCGCCCGGTGCCGCCGGGTCCGGTGCCGCCGCGCCCTCGCGGCGGTCCCCGTGGTGCGGCACGACGTGGTCGGCGTACACCTCCGCAGCCCGCAGCAGCGCGTTCAGACGTGCGCCGGCGACGTGGTGGAGGTCGAACGCGGCGATCCTCCGCGTCCATCCCGGGCCGAGGCCGACCGCGACGGAGCTCACCTTCAGCGGGCTCTGCTCGAACTCCTCGTCCTCGAAGCCGCGGAACACCCCGGCGTGGGAGCCGAGCAGCGGCTCCAGCGACTCCAGGGCCTGCGACGCGCGGGTCCGGCCCGCCTCCTGAAGGACGCTCACGGGGTCGGGCACCAGGTCGGGCTCGGCCAGCTCGGACTCGTCCACGCTCGCCGCCTCGCCCGCCGTCTGTCGCCCGGCCTCCGGGGTGACGTTGGCGGGCGGGTCCCCCGCCACCGCGCAGTACGGGCAGCGGGGCTGCGGCAGCAGACGCTCGGTCACCACGTCGAGCGTGTCAAGGTCCTGGACCACCAGCCGGTCCTCGGTCTCGGCGGGCAGCGCCCCCGTCGTGATCCGGAAGACCTCGAAGCCCAGCAGGTTGCCGACCATGGCTGCGAGCGGCCCGCCCAGCCGGGGCCCGAGCAGGTCGAGCGGGGCCACCAGGCCGAGCCCGCTCCACACCTCCGCCGCCGCGGCCGCGTCGCCGTTCGCGCCGAGGCGCAGCAACGCGCACATCCAGCACCCCTGGCTGCCCGCGCGCATCAACGGCCCGGCCACCAGGCGCCCGCCGAACGACCACGCCGGCAGCAGTGCCCGGCCCGTGGGCACGCCCGCGTCCAGCAACGTCGCGGTCTGGCGCGCAGCGTCGGGCCCGGGCGCCACCACGACCAGGTCGTAGCCGTCCAGCTCCGCCCAGCCCACGCGTCCGCTGCCGAAGGCGGCGGAGAGCTCGACGGCTGCGGGGCAGTCGTCCGCCGTGAGCGCCGCGGCCTCGGACAGCACCGTGGGCAGCAACTCGTCCCAGTCCCCCGCCGCATGCGCGACCCCGATCGCGGCGCTGCCGTTGCGCAGCAGGCCGAGCGCGCACCAGCGGGCGGCCGGGCCGTCCCCGAGCACCGCGACCCGGGAACGCCGGAACCGCTGGAAGCGGCCGGCCGGGTCGTCGGCGTAGTGGTCCAGGTACCCCAACTGCGCCTCGAAGCGTGCGGCGACCGGAGCAGGCGGTGCCTCACCGCAGACGCGGTCCGCGGCGACGTCCCGCGCGAACCCGTGGGTGTACAGCGCGTCGACGAGATGCACCAACATGCGGCGCGCGCCGTCGCCCAGGCCCTCGCACAGCGCCGCGACGCTCTGACGCCCGTCCAGGTGCGGCACCACGAGGGAGGCGAACCGGTAGGCGGACGTGGCGTTGACGCCGAACCCGCCCTGGGCGTTGTGGAAGAGCACACCGGTGGGCGTCTCGGTGAACAGGACGTCCCGCCGCAGGCGCGGCCGGGTGGGGGCGAGGTCCTCGTAGGCGGCAGCCAACTTCTTCATTCTCCTGTCGATCGGGATGTCGCGGCGCGCTGCGCGCCCGAGGCGCGACGGCTGTCCCCGGACGCGCCTGTCATGGCCTGGAGCAGGCCGTTCATCTGGTACAGGCCCGCCGGGTCCTGCTCCAGCAGTCCTGCCTTGAGCAGGAGTTGGAGCACGTCCGGCCCCGACGCGGGCCCGTCGGCGACGCGCCCGCCGGGCACGTGCGGGTCCGGCGCGGACCGGTCCGGCGGCGTGGGCCGCACGGCGGCCTCCGGCGAGGCGACGGGGTCGCCGCGCAGCACGAGGAGCTCCAGCCGCTGCAGGCCGGGTCCCGGGTCGATGCCCAGCTCCTCGCGCAGGTGCCGCTTGACCGTGGCGTACTCCGCCAGGGCCTGCGCGCGCCGCCCGGTGCGGTACAGCGCCTCTATCAGCTGTTCCCAGAAGCGTTCGTGGACGGGGTGGCCGTACGCGGTCTGGACCAGCTCCGGCAGGACCTCGCGGCAGCGCCCGAGCGCCATCTCGATCTCGAAGACCCGCTCCGCCGCCCGGAGCCACTCCTCGGCGATGCGCGGCACCTCGTTGCGGTGCACCAGGGCCGAGCTGACGTTGGCGAGCATCGGTCTTCCCCGCCACAGGGCCAGCGCCTCCCGCAGCAGAGCCAGTTCGGCGTCGCAGCGGCAGTCCGCCGCGGAGGCGGCGCGCAGGAGCTCGCGGAAGCGCAGCAGGTCGAGGGTGTCGGGGTTCGCGTTGATCCGGTAGCCGTCCGACAGGGTCTCGATGGTGCTCCCCGCGATCCCGTAGGTCTTGAACAGCTTGCGCAGCCGCAGGACGCACGTCTGGACCGCGGCCTTGGCGGTCTCCGGGGCCTCGTCCCCCCACACGGCCCGGAGTAAGTAGCCGACGGACACCACACTGTTGGCGTTGAGCAGCAAGGTCGCGAGCAGCGCGCCGGGCTTGGACGGCTGCAGCACGGCGACCTCGGCACCGTCGGTGAACCCCAACGGGCCCAGCACGGTGAACTCGACTTTCCGGGCAGACTCAACTGCCATGCGCATGCTTCTCCCGGAAGGCTACTCGGATGTCAGGTACCGCGGGCGATAGAAAGCACAGAATCCTTCACAACTCCCCCACGCATCGGACAAGAATCTGATGCCTCCGGATATTTCTGTCAAGTGCGGCCGAGAATGCGGGAATTCTGGCAGAAGCATGTCAATTAAACCTCGTCCCCAAGGACTCGCTGGATGCCGGCCGCGCACCCATCACTCCTGGCCGAGCTCCGCAACCCCCTGAACGGACCAGCCACTTGGCGGGTGCGACCCCCACCAGGCGGGGGCTTGAAGCGGGAACGAGCAGACCGACAGACTGTGCCCCTGCCACCCATTCGAGGCGACTCGGAGAACAGTGGTCCGAATTCACGGTCCCGCGCGGCGACCCGAATACGAGCACGGCGCCGGAATTCCTGACGCCTGCCCTTTTGCTGGACATTTCCTGAGAGCCCGCCCATTCGCCGGCGGGCCGTTTCGGCTGCCCTCCCGCCGCGGCTGGAACGTCCGCGCAGCGTACGGGACCGGCCGCCTCTCCCCCATCCGTGCCGCACCTACGTGTTTTCACGGATCCCGGACCGGGGTCGGCCACGGCAGACTCGGACCGCCGGAGCCCGGCGGGACACGAGGGGGCGACCATGGTGCCGGATGACATGGCGGCCGAAGCAGAGCGCCACGGGCTGGGTGTCCTCAGGGACTCGGTCCAGAACCGGCCCAGGCGCCGACCCCGATCCACGGCGGCTCCGGCCTGCGCCGCGGCTGTCGGCGTTGCCGTCGCGGGCGTCGCGCTCGCGGTCCACCGGGGTGGCCGGACCGGCGGCTGGTACGGCTGGTTACCCGTGTGCGTGGGGACCGCCCTCGCCCTGTGGTTCGTCGCGGGGCTCCGCCGCACCCCCCGTCCCAGGAAGACCTGGGTGGCCCGGTTCGAGAACGGCGTCGTCCACCGCGTCGGCGACGCAGAGCCCCGCGCCTACGCGTGGGACGACATCCGCGCCGTCGCCCAGCACGACGCCCGGGTGGTCAGGGCGTTTCGCAGCTCCACCGGGCGCAGCCTGTTGATCGTGCCGCTGGACGGCGATCTGATCTGTGTGAACGACTCGTTCGACGGCGCGGGGCCCTTCGCGGAGCGGCTGACTGTTGCGTTCGCCCGTGCCCGCGCGCCCCGGGAGATGGTGCGCCTGCGGGCCGGAGAGCAACTGCGCTTCGGCGGTCAGCTCGCGGTGGACGAAGGCGGCGTCGGCGCCTGCGGCCAGCGCGTCGACTGGCACGACGTCGAGCGGATCGCCGTCGGCCCCGAGGAGGTCCTGCACGTCTTCCGGCACGGACAGCAGCACGCGTGCCTGTCGGTCCCCGCCGCGGGCATGCCGAACCTCCCGGTCTTCCTCACCCTCGCCGAGGAGCTGCGACGCCGGGCCGCGGCGTGACCCCGCGCCTGCCGGCGGCGGTCGGTTCACCGGGCGTCGGTTCACCGGGCGCCGTTCCGCGGGGCGCCGGTTCCGCGGGGCGCCTCGGCAGGGGCCTGGTGCAGCGGACAACTCCACAGCGCGCAAGCGCAGTCCATTGCAGTCACCCGGCCCGCCGGCCCACCGGATCGTCCTCCGGTGCCCACATCCCCGTTCCTAGGTCGGGGATGGGAACAAGCCTGCGGGCCGTCTGCCGTTCTGGAGCCGGTCGGCAAGTGCATGGGCGATCGCGTCGATGACCGGCTCGGGCTGCCAGGCCCACTGTCCGTTGGGGTTGCACTCCAGGAAGTACCACTCCCCCTCCGCCGTGACGGCGAAGTCGAACGCCCCGAAGACGAGCCGGGAGAGCGCGAGGTAGGCGCGGACCGAGCGCGCGATCCCGGCGGGGACGGCGATCGGCGTGCACTCCATCAAGGACTGCCGCTGCCGCCAGTCGAGATCGGGACTGTCGATCCGGACCGCGAACAGCCGCTCGCCCACGGCCGTCAGGCGTACATCGAACGCCTTGGCCACCGCGGCCTGGAACAGGTGGGGACAGGCGGCCACGGCGTCGGTGATCTCGTCCGCGCGCACCTCCCGCACCCACACCTGCTGGGCCCGGCCGTCCACCTCGTAGGGCGTGTTCCACAACGGCTTGTAGACCGCCCCGCCGCTCCGGCACGCGACGAACTCCCGTGCCTCGTCCGGGTCGTTGGTGATCAGTGTGGCGGGGACCGTGAGGCCGCTGCGGAGTGCGGCGGCGAGCTGGGCGGGCTTGTGCTCCGCCGCCCGGTTGTCCCACGGGTGGTTCACGTAGTGGGCCCCGGGAAGGGACGCCAGGATGCCGCCGACACCCCACAGCGCCTGCGAGGCGGCGAACCTCCGTTCCTGTCCTTCCAGTTCACCCGGCCCCTCGAAGGCCGAGGGACGACGAGTCCAGACGGATCGGACCTCGCTCAGGTCGAGTTCACGGCTCGACGTGCGCAGCCTGCCGCGCTGGTCGCCTGTGCAGTAGGTGGCGCTCAACGCGGCGCCGACGTGCAGGTCGGTGCCGGGATCGAGCCGGGTCACCGGAACCCGGCGCTCCGCGAGGATGCGCAGCACCAGGTCGCTGGTCGCGTCACGCGTGTTGGTCAGCACCAGCACCGACCCGCCCGGATCCGTCGTCCCCGTCATCTCTGTCGTCCCGTCGTCGCCAGCGCCATCAGTGATGGTGGTGGTCCTGGTCGTAGCCGTTGTCGGAGTCGGAGGTGTTGTCGGTGTCGTAGCTGTTGGTGCCGCCTCCGGTGCTGGTGTAGTTCGAGGTGCTGGTGTAGTTGCTGGTGCTCGTGCTGCCGTCGGCCTCATGGCCGGCGAGCCCGACCACGCGGCCGAGCTCGTCGACGACGACGGCGAGCTGGGTCTCGGGGTCGATCACAGGGGTGAGCGCGGGAACCGCCTCGGTCTCCGCGTACGGCGCCATCCGGGTGGTACCCCACGATGCGTTGTGCTCTCGCTTTTCCATCGTCCAACTCCCTTTGCTGTCTTCACTTGGTGTCTTCACCGCGCGATTTTCGGCGCACTGCCGTCGCGGTTCGGCAGTCGGACCTCGCCCGAGCAGACCATCGGTCCGTGACGTCCGGGCACGCAGACGGGCAGCGGCGCCACGGAGACGGTGGGGCTCGCGGGGACCGACTGCGGAGGCCCGCTCACCGAGGCGCCCTGGATACCGCCCATCGCCGCCACCACCGCGCCGCAGACGAGCAGCGCTGCGGCCAGCACGGTGAGTCCGCCGGAAGCACGCCGCGCTCTAAGAGCCGAGAATCCCGGGTCGGCGTCCGGGATGAGTCCGCGGGCCATCAGTCGATGTATTCCTGGGCGACCTGCACGTACTCGAAGCCCTTGACCTCGGTGGCGATCCGAATCTCGCCGGTGTTCGACGAGGCGATCAGAGAGTTGAGCAGACCGGAGATCGCCGAGCTCAGCGCCGACTCGGTGTCCGAACCGTCAGCGATGAACAGCGCCTTGGTCGCCACCTTCTCCAGCACCTCACGCTGGGCGCCGCCGAAGCCGTAGGCGATCACATGCGGGTGGCGCGACCAGTCCTTGTCGACCAGCCTGCGGAAGGATTCCTGCCACCGCGAGTCGGTCGGAGCGCCGTCGGTCAGGAAGAACACCGCCGGTCGCAGCACCTTGAGGTTCTGCATCCGCAGGTTCTTGACGTCCTCCGCGATGCAGTCCCGCAGCCGGTCGAAGGTCTTGCCGTACTCCGTGCCCCCGCCGCAGATCACCTCGGGCAGAGCCGGCACCTGCTCCATGTCGGACATCGGGATCACCACGTGCACGTCGGTGGAGAAGGCGATCACGCTGACCCGGGCGAACTCCGAGACGCGCGGGTTCGTCGCCAGGTTGTAGTGCAGGCGGGAGAGGGTGGCGTTGAGCACCGCCTCGTGCGGCTTCATCGACGAGGACGCGTCGATCACCACGTAGGTGGGCAAGCAGACGGACATGAGGCACCTCTGATCTGGATCTAGTGGTGGGAGGCGATCAGGGCGAAGAGCAGGATCACGGCGATGAGGCCCAGGAGCGCCCACCCGCCGTTCCCGCTGGTCGCAGGCTGCGGCTTCTTGGCTTTGGGCGCCGCAGACGCCTGGATCTGCTTGGTGAAAGCCGTTTCGGGCCTCCGCACGGCCCCGGCGGCGACTGTGACGGCGGTGGACTGCGGAGCGGTGGGAGGCTGCGGGATCGCGCGGGGCACCTTCGGCAGCTCGTCGCGCGTCGCGCGTGGCACGGTCCTGAGGTAGGGCCCGCCGTTCAGTGCCAGGTTCAGCTGACCCGCCGAGGGCCGCCGCTCGCGGTCGGTCGCGAGCAGCATGTCCAGCAGCACTTCCGCGGCAGCCGACTGGTTCGGCCAGGGTGACGCGGCGACGGTGTGGAAGGCGTGCGCGTCGCGCTGCCCGGTCAGGCACTTGGCGACCAGCAGTCCGATCCGGTACCGGTCGGTGTACGTGTCCGCGTCGGTGCCGGGCGGCGTGAGCCGGTCGTCCCAGTTCGGCTGGTGGACGTCAATCATCTTCTTCGGCTGGCAGCCGTCGACGTCGATCAGGTAGACGGAACGCCGGTCCGGGCTCCAGAAGGCGTTGGAGAACGACCAGTCGGAGTAGACCAGGCCCAACCCCTCCAGGATCGCGGCAAGTTCCGTCAGTCGACGACAGGCGGCCAGCCTGCCCTCGAACCCGGGCCTGGGCAGTCCGATCCGCTGGATCGACTCGTCGGACTTCGCCAGCCAGTCGATCTCCACGAAGCGGCGCTCGCTGAACGCGCCTCGGCGCAGCTCGTGCCGGTAGTGCTCGGGCGCCATCGGGATCACGCACCCGACGACCGGGTTGTCGGGCTCCTCGATCCGGGCTGCGGGCCAGCACGTCCCGGCGTACAGGGCCTCACGGTCCGCGTTGGACAGCGAGCTCGGGGCGGAGATCAGCTGGTCGAGCCGGCGGGCGTCCTCCACATGCTGGCCCTGGTGGTAGAGCTTGGCCAGCCACCCCGGATGGTCTGCCAGCGGCTTCACCGCGATGGCCTGTCCGTTGTGTTCGGAGATCGGCGCGGCGAGCGAGCCGAGCTCGCGAAGGCTCACCGACCGCGCCAACGGCCAACCCCGCGGATCGCCGCCAGAGCCGCCGGGACCGTGGTCGCCGCCGACGCTGCCGTGGCTGCCGTCGCGATCGTGGGCGGCGTGGCGATCGTCGCGATGGTCGCTGCGGACGACATCGGGCTCCGGCTCGGTCATGACCGGCCTCCGTTCCACACCACAACCGCGGTGCGGTCGTCCAGGCACTGGGGCGCGTCGAAGCCGACGTCGGCGGTGAACCGCGTGGCGGGGACCGGCGAGCGCCAGGCGTTCGCGAAGTACGCGTTGACGTTGCCCTCGTCGTCGGCCCACGCGTCGCCGATCCCGTCGGTGACCAGGGCGAGGGCGGCGCCGGGGGCCAGCCGGACGTAGTGACCCCGGGCCAGGTGCGGCGTGTCCGGAAGCCCGCCCGCGACCTCGTTCGAAACCACCACTGCCGCGCGGTCCTTGGCCTCCCCGGAGGAGAACAGCCACACCGGGTGCTGCGGGTGGAGCAGCCAGGCCGAACTGTCGCCCAGCCACCCGATCCAGGCCTCCGCGACGCCGTTCGCGTCCGGCTCCGCGATCACCGCGGTGATCAGCACGGTGGACACGTCCGAGGAGCCGACACCGCGTACGGCCGCCTGCCCGGCGACCGACTCCGCGATCTGCCCGTACAGCGCCTCGACGTCGAGTTTTTCGAAACCGACCGCGTCGATCTGCTCGCGCAGCAAGGTGACGGCCCGGCTGGAGGCCGTGGTGGATCCGATGTCGGACCAGGCCCCGCTGGACAGGCCGTCGGCTACGGCCACGATCGCGTACCGGCTGTCCCGGCTCCGACCGATCCGGTAGGCGTCCTGCCGTGGCTCGGCAGGCTGGGCGCAGCGGTGCCCCGGCCCGATGACGGACGCCGCACGGACGGTGAAGGCGCCGACCGTGGCCTCGTCGGCCGCGATCCCGTTCTGCACCGTGCGATCCGGCAGCTGCCACGGGTAGCCCTGGGCGCGGGCGCCCTCGCCGAAGCGGGGAACGCTGAGATCCGTCGGCCGCTCCCGCAGGAACGGCTTGGGCTTGGGGGCTTGGGCCTGCGACACCGCAGGCCCGTTGACGAAGCGGCAGACCGGTGCCGTCGCGTGCGACGGAGGCTGGGACGGGGTCTGGGGCTGCAGCCGTTGCGGCTGTTCGAGCCGTTCCCGCTGCCGGGCGAGCGTCTCGGCGGCCTCGGACCCCAGTACGGTCGACGCGCCGACGACGCCCACGGCCGCGAGCGCGAACATGTCCACCAGCAGCCCGTACTGCCGATGCGGCAGGTTGACCTCGACGAACGCCCCGGCGACGACGACCGCGAGCTCCGCTGCCCGCAGCCATCCGTTCATGAGGCCGGGCCGGCTGTCGTCCGCGTTCACGGTCGTTCCTCGGAGTGGTGGGACTTCGGTCCCGAGGCGAAGTGCTGACTACCGTGCTGCACGGCGAAAACCTCCCCTGAATGGGTGGCCGAATTGACCTGGACCGCGATGCCCGCCCGCTCCGGGTTTCGCAGCGCGGCGAGGGCCAGGACGTCCTGGGCGAGCGCCGGATTCTGTTCGAGCAGTTGGGACAGGGCCTCGGTCCAGTAGTCCAGGACCGTGGCGTCGACCGCTCCCCTCGTGGCGGTCGACGCACGGTCCAGCGCTACGGACAGTTCCCTGCGGTGGCTGCGGCGGGCATGCGCGATGACGCCGCTCATCAGGCCCTTGGCTTCGTCCCAGAGATCGGTGCCCATGGCGGCGACCAGTGCGGTGGCGCCGCTCGCGGCCAGCCCAGCGAGTTCCTCGTTCATCGGCCCGAATCAACTCCGCCTGTTGTCATGGATGTTCTGGACGCCGTTGCTGCCGACAGCAAAGACCGTGCTGCGTCCCTCGGCTCGGACGAGCTGCTCCACCGTCCCGGGCAGCGGCGCGGCGGCTCGCAATCCGGAGCCTGCGCCGGAACCCGCGCCGGAACCCGAACCCGCCTCCAGACCCGGATCGGTCTCCCGGCCGGCGTCGACGCGCGGCCCGACGGGGCTGCCCGGGTACCAGAGCCAGGCCGTGGCCGCGTACTCCTTGACCTGGACCGTGGCCTCGCTGAAGGCGTCCGCGTCGAGCCCCTCGTGGCCGTGCCCGACCGCGTCCTCGTGGAAGTGGTGCGACAGGATCGCGACCACCGGCGTACCGCTGGTGTCGGTCAGTGTCGCCTGCCGCAGTGCGTCCGAGTCGAGCAGTCGGGCCAGCGCCTCGAACGGAGCACCGGAGATGGTGCCCTCCGGGTCGACCCGGATCTCTCCCGCGTGCGCCGCGACCCGCACGCGCATCCGGACCTCCGGGGCGGCGTGCCGATTGTGCTCGCGGATCCGCGAGTTCAGCACCGGCAGCAACGGGACCAGCAGCCTGGCCTTGGTCAACCCCGCCGGAGCCACCAACTGGCAGCCGTCGCCGGTGTCGACGTACGCGAAGTCCCGCTCGTCCAGTTGCGCGCTGCCCAGGGCGCCGGACAGTGCCGAACGCAGCACGCTGCGGATCTCCTGCAGCCGCTGCTCGCCACGGCCCGCGGAACCCGCGATGTCGCACGCCAGCAGCGCTCGGTATTCGTACCTCGGATTCACAATCCCTCCGCGATGACGACGAGGGCCGGCAACTCGGAGCTCGAATTGCCGTGGGCACCGGTTCTCCGGTGTCGAGTACATGATTGGCCCGATCGTAGGGGAGGGGTCCCCGAGGAGAACGGCTACAAATACGGCTTGTCCGGCTTCGGCCGAACGACGAAGAGGGGTAAGGCCGATGAGCAACACACGGGTGCACCGGGCGGCGCCGTACTGGCCGCCCGCAGGGCTGCTCGGCCGGGTCGACGAGCGCGACCGCCAGGTCCTGCTGGGGCTCGGTCACGGCGTGGTCTACCCGGCCGGCCAGGTCACCATCCGGGAGGCGGACACCTCCGACTTCGCGCTGCTCCTGGTCGGCGGCACGGTGAAGGTCACCGCGCACGCGCAGGACGGCCGTGAGGCGCTGCTGGCCGTGCGGATGGCCGGGGACCTGGTCGGCGAACTCGCCGGGATCGACGGTCAGCCCCGCGTCGGCACCGTGACCGCCTGCGGCAAGGTGCTGGCCCGCTACATCCTGCGCTCCGAGCTGCTGGAGTGCACAAAGCAGCACCCGGCCATAGGACTTGCCCTGAGCGCCAGCGTGGTGGCCAAGCTCCGCACGGCAACCGGCCGAATTATCGACTTTGCCGGTTGCGACGTGCTCGGACGTCTGGCCAGGATCCTGCACCACCTGGCCGTCATCTACGGCCGACCCGGCCGCAGAGAAGCCCGACTCCCGCTCTCACAGCCAGAGATGGCCACCCTGGTCGGCGCGGCCGAGTCCTCGGTCCACAAGGCCCTGCGGGCCCTGCGGGAGTCGGGCGCGGTGGCGACCGGCTACCGCAGGATCACGATCCTCGACCTGGACCTCCTCGCCCGCATCGCCGCCGATGCCGGGCCCGGCGGCCCGCCGGAAACGAATCTCTCCAAACACGTATAAACGTCGGGTCTGCACCTCGGTCGCGCTGCCAGCCTGACCGGGCGCCGGAACCCGGGCGTGGAAGAACGGGGGAAGCAGATGCCACAGAACACGGAAGCCCGAGAGGACAACGACGCTCCGGACGCGACCGCCACCACTCAGGTCGGCGACGTCACGGGAACGGTGATCGTCGGCAACCAGAACACCCTGATCACCGTCGCGTCCGGTGCGACGGTCACCTTGCGCAAGGAGCCACTGCCGAAGCCGGTCAAGCGCCAGCCGATCTCCCAGCTCCCGCGGTCTGTCGCCACGCCGCTGATCGGCCGCGAACGGGATGTCCGGGTCCTGCAGACAGCGATCCGGACACGACAGTTGGTGCAGCTCTGGGGCCTGCCCGGGGTCGGCAAGAGCACCCTGCTGCGGCACCTCGCGCGGACGATGCCGCGCGGCTCGGACGGTGTGGCCTACATCGAGGCCGGTGGCCGCACCACGGATGACCTCGCACAGGCGATCTTCGACATCAGCTTCGACGCGCCGAACTACAAGCCGTCACTGGAGGTGCTGAAGGAACACCTCAAGACCCTGCGGCTGTGCGTCTACCTGGACGACGCGGGTCTCGACGAGAAGGACCTGCGCCGACTGTTCGACATGGCCGAGCTGTCCACGTTCGTCTTCACCTCGCAGCAGCCGTCCGCAGTCGCCGATGTGCACGCGATCCAGCTCAAGGGGCTGGCGCCCGCGTCGGGGGCGAGCCTCGTGAGGGCGCTGCTGGGCCGCAAGTTGGAGACCGACGACGTGCGGATCGCGGAAGCGCTGTCCGTCGCGGTGCACGGCAACCCGCTCGAACTACGGCGCATCGCCCTGTCGGCGTCGACGGGTCGGCGTCTGCCGAGCACCACCGAACTCCCCGGACTACTTCCCGCACTGGTGAAGCAGCTCCGACCGGAAGAGCGCGACCTGCTGCACCTGCTCGGTTCGCTCGAAGGTGCCGAGTTGGCCGTGCGGCACCTGAACGACCTGCTCGGCCGCTCGGACGCCGCCGCGGTCGCGAGCGGCCTGGTGCGACACGGTCTGTTGCTCGCCTCGGAAACCGGCTACAGCTGTCCGGCGGACGTCGCCGGCTGTGTGCTCACCATCCGGAAGACGGAGTTTCCCGCCGACCAGCTCTGCCGGACGCTCACCGCGTGGGTCGAGGCACGGGACACCTCCCCGGACGACGTCGCGGCGCAATTCCAGGCACTGGACGTCGCGATACGGCGCGCCGAGCGGCTCGGCAAGCCCGGCCTCGGGGTCGCACTGGCCCGCGCCGCCTCGCCGAAGCTGGCGCTCTCCCGCCAGTTCGATGCCTGGGGCAGTCTGCTCGGATCCGGCTGGGCCGTGGCGCAGCAGGTGGGCGACCAGGGCGCTGAACAGTTCTTCCTGAGCGAGGCCCGCGCGCGTCGCAAGGCGATCGGCCGTGCCGCGCAGACCACGGCCCTGGTGCTGGAGGCGGAGGTCCTGTTCCGCGAGCTCACCTCCCTGCACGCACACGCGCTTGCCGCCCCGCACCTCTCCACGGCCGCAGCCACCCTCACCCCGCCGCCGATCCACCTTCTGCCCGCACCACACGTCGTGGCCAACCCCCTGACCTTCACGGCGCCGCCCACCACCCCGCCGCCCGTGCAGGTGACCCCGCCGGTGCACGTGGCAAGGCCGGTCTTCGACCTCACCAAGACCGCGACCCAGCAGCCGTCCGCTGCCGCCCACGCGACCGGCACGCACGCCGCGGCCGTGCACGTACCCAAGAAGATCGACCTCTCCAAGCCACACGCATCGCACACCGGCCACGCCTCGCACAGCTCGCACACCTCGCATGCCGCCCACGCGCCGCACACGCCCCACACGCCCCACACCGGCCACGCCGCGCACGCGACCCACCACGCGACGCACCACGCGACCCACCACGCGGCTCACGCCGCCGCCCACGCTTCCCACGCCGCCGCGAGCGCGGGCGGCCACAGCGCAGTCGCCACCGGCGTGGCCGCGACCGGCAAGGCGGGAGGCATGTCGGCGCTCGCCCTCACCTGCACCATCGGCGCCGTGGCCGTCGTGGGCGTGGGCGCCACGATCTACGCGACCAACCAGTCCTCCGTCGATCCCGCCTGCACGGCCATGGCCTCCATGTGGTCGTCTGAGGTCAGCCAGTACAACTCCGACTTCACCACCTTCCAGAGTGCGTCCGACAGCAGCACGCAGAGCTCCGCCGCCCAGAGCGAAATCAACGACCTGCAAGCGATCGCGTCCACGGTCCGGCAGGCCCAGTACCAGGCCAAATCCAGCTCCGTGCAGTCGGACCTCAACACCATCCTGACGCTTGATCAGCAACTGGCACAGCAGTTCCAGACGTTCGCGAACGGCGCGCAGAACAGCACGTTCGACGACAGGGGCCAGGTCGACTCCCTCAACTCGGCCGTCCAGAGCCTCCAGAGCGCCTGCGGCTCCTGATCCGCCCCGAGACCGACACCGATGACGACGAAAGGCCACCATGTCCGCAAAGCCCGAGCGCCAGAGCGTCCGCATCGGAGACGTCTCCGGCACCGCGATCGTCGGCGACAACAACCGCGTCACGACCACGAAGCACGAACCGGACCAGCCCCGGCCCCAACTCCGCCAGGAGAACTCCGCGGAGGGGCACGCCACGGTCTTCGCCGTCGAGCACGGCGTCATGCACGTCACGCAGACCACCGCCGCCACGCCTGCAACAGGAGGCGAAGAAGATGACTGACAGCTACCGGCACCGCTGCGGCGAGTGTGGACACCGCACCGCCTGGGGCAGCCAGTCGCGGGGCGAGCAGGCCATCGCGGCCCACTATGCCGCGCGGCACCCCCACGTGGTCCCCGGCGGCATGGTCGAGTTCCGCCAGGGCTCGTCCGGGTGCGGCTCCGGATGCCTGATCGCCGTGGGCGTCCTGGTGCTGTTCCTGGTGATCGCCGCCGCCACCCAGCACTAAGCCACGCCGAAATCACCAGAACCCCAAGCACCCCAACTCATTTGGAGGCCCGATCCATGTCCCGTCCGCTGCGGCCCAACCGGCGGTCCGTCCTCAAGGCCGGCATGGGCCTCGCCCTCGCCGGCGCCGGTGCCTACGCCACCGGGCTGTCCGCCGCCACGCCGGCCGCCGCCGCGCAGAGCGGCACCCCGCTGTGCGACAACCCCGGTGACTCCGCGAGCGCGGTGGGTCTGGGCTCCGGCGACCTCGGCATTCCGTACTTCCGGGAGCACGACGGGAGTTGGGGATATGTCTTCGGCGACTCGTGGCGGGGCATGCAGCAGGGTGTCCCTTACCTCGGCTCACCGGTGATGCTGAACCAGGCGAGCTTCGACTCCTCCGGCGCAACCCCGATCTCCTTCACCTGGGCGGAGCCGAACGGCACGGCCGCCCAGCTGTTCGACTACAACCACAACGCGGACAACGGGTTCGGCTTCGAGGTCAGCCGCATCCCCAACGACTGCATCGAGTTCGGCGGCCGGACCTACATCCAGTACACGTCCGTCGCCACGTGGTCCCCGCCCGCCGGGTATGACGGCTCGCTGATGTCGGGCGTCGCCTACTCCGACGACTACGGCGCGACCTGGACCGACTTCCCCTACCACTGGGACGGCGACACCCGCGGGGTGAACCAGTCCCTGTACGGCATGTGGTCGTTCGCGGGCATCGACCCCGACGGCTGGCTGTACATCTTCTCCAAGCGCTGGAACGGCACCCACCACAACACCGCCGACGCCGGAGCGATCCAGCTCTTACGCATCCAGCCGACCGACTTCCACGACGGCAACTTCGGGGCCCAGCAGAACTGGGCCTACCTCAACGGCTCCTGGCAGTGGACCACGGCGGCTCCGCCGTCGGTCATCCTCTCCGGCAACAACACCGGCGAGTTCTCGGTGAAGCTGATCGGCGGAGCTTACTGCATGAGCTACTTCGACGTGGTTCTCGGCACCATCTTCACGCGGACCGCGTCCCGCCCTGACGCCGTCTGGAGCAACCCGAACCCGCAGGTCACCGCCCTGACCGTGCCCAACCTCTACGGCGGCTACATCCACCCTGGCAGTGCCGGTGCGAACTCGCTGACCCTCATCGTGTCCCAGTGGGACGGCACCGTAAGCCAGCCACCCTACTGGGTCCGGCAGTTCGACGGGATCAACCCCTGACGTGCCGAACCTGACCATGACCACCCTGACATGACAACAGGGCCCCTGGCAGCTCGAAGGGCGGGTATGCCCGACAAGCCGCCAGAGGGCCCTGCTGCCGTCCGGCATCCCGACGGCCGCTCAGTCAGTCCTGCTCGGCCAGCAGCTCCAGGTCCTGCGCGCTGAGCGTCGCCGTCTTCAGCAGCTCCCTGATCAGGTTGACGCTGAGCGTCGCGCCGACCGGCTCGCCGACCTCGTCGCGCAGCAGGCCCCGCACGCCCCGGCGGTGCAGCCGCTCGCGCACGTCCTCGACCGTGTTCGCGACCGACTTGTGCGTCCAGGACTTGGTCACGTACGGCGAGGCGTTGACCAGCCGCGCGGTGTCCTCCCACGGGAGCGGGAGCGGGAACGCGTCGTGGCCCTCCAGGTAGCGCCTGGAGAGCGCGGTGAGCACGAGCCGCTCCTGCGGGGAGAGTTCGTAGACCGTCTCGGGGTCCACGGTCTCCGCGCTGCTCGTGGAGCGGGGGTGCCGGTCGTCCTCGTCCACCAGACGGACCTCCACCAGATGGGAGCGCTGCTTGGACGAGTTGATCACCAGCGGGGTGTACCCGGCCTGGAGGATGCGCTTGTGCCCGGTGAGCATCAGCACGCCGTCGGGCAGTTCGATCGGGAGGTTTCCGGTGTTGACCAACCACCAGTCGCTGTCCGCGCCCGTGCAGGTGAAGACGCCGTGCCGACGGCTGACCGTCGGGTCGTCGACGCCGACCGGCACGTGCACGTCCTCGCGGTCGCGCCCGAACAGCAACGTGTACCGGCGCGGCGGCACTGCATACCCGCCCTCCGGACCCAAAACGAAGATCGTTCCCGGCGGCGCCGACGGCACTCGGTCGGCGGGACTGCCGGGTGGCAGCATCTGGGGTGGAAAGGTTCCTGACGCCATGTCACTTCCTCCGGTTCGGCTCGCGCCAGTGTACGAACGCACCGTGGGGACCGGTCCTCACACAGGATGCGAAGCACTGGTGTCAGACCTGTGCGAAGTCCCCCACACGCCGACGTCAGGGCTGTCAACGCGCCATGTTGGCAGTGAACTTGCTGATAGCCTGCCCGCCGTGGGCGCAAGCAGCCGGGGGACCCGCTGATGTTGGACAGCACGATCGCCGATCCGCTCGGTCCGGACGACCCGCGGGAGATCGGCAGCTTCACCGTCATAGGCGTGCTCGGCACCGGCGGCATGGGCGAGGTCTACCTCGGCGTGTCGGACCGGGGCCACGCCGCCGTCAAACGCGTCAGGGCGCGACTGGTCACGAGCGAACGCTTCGAGCGCGAGGTCGGCATCCTCTACCGGGTTCCAGTCGGGGTCGGGCCGCGGGTGCTGGCGAGCGACGGCACCGCGGAACGCCCCTGGTTCGCCACCGAGTACGTGCCCGGACTCACCGTCGACGAAGCCGTCAGGCTGCGCGGCCCACTGCCCGCCGAGGCGCTCTGGCTGCTGCTGGCCGAGGCGGCCGCGCAACTGCACGCCGTGCACGAGTCCGGCATCGTGCACCGCGACGTGAAGCCCGGCAACGTAATGCTGGTCCGCGATGGCGTGAAGCTGATCGACTTCGGCATCGCGCGCGCCGCCGACCAGGCAAGGCTCACCAAGAGCGGCGGCAGCTACGGAACCCAGGGCTTCTCGGCGCCAGAACAGCAGTCCGGGGACGACACCGTGGGCGCGCCCGCGGACGTCTACGGCCTCGGGGCACTCCTGCTCTACGCGGCCTCGGGTCGCACACCCGGCGTCCTCCCGGACGTCGAGCCGCTGCGCGCCGTGGACGCCGACCTCGCCGCCCTCGTCGCGTCCTGTCTCGTCGCCAACCCCCAAGCCCGCAGCACTGCGCACGAGTTGGCCGAGGCCGCCCGGGAGCACCTGTCGGATCCGTCCCCCTCCTGGCCGTCCGAGGTCACGGCACGCATCGCCGTGCGACGGGACTTCGCCGCAACTCCGGTCAGCAAGATGGACACCGTCCCGCCGCCGGACCAGGACCCGGAACCGGATCCGGAACCCACCACCGTCCGCCTGCCACGCCGCCGCACCCGCATGATTCTTGTGCCGACCGCCGTCCTGGTCGCCCTGGCCGCCGTCGCCGCCTTCGTGGTCTTCGCACCCACGGCTCCACAGAACGGCAACGCGCGGTCGTCCGGCGGCGCGACGGACGCCCTCCAACCCGTCGGCCGGACCACGCAGTCGTCCTCCGCGAGCCCGAGCCGCAGCGCTTCCTCCCCCGCGAGGTCCGCCTCCGCATCGCCAGGACTCCCGACTGTCCCGGCGGGCCCCAACAACGGCACAGGTGTCACCGGCGGCACGGGTGGCGTCACCGGCGGCGTGACCACCCCACCGGGCGTGCCCGGCTCGACGTCGAACCCCGGCCCTGGCCCGGGCCCGACCAGCGCTCCGCCCGTGCCCGGCCCCAGCCCCACCGCGTCGTCCATCAGCGGCATCAACGGCGGCGACGACACCACACAGGTCCGCGGCTCCGAGGCGGACACCGACTGGTACGCCAACGACGCCGCCTGCTCCGCCTGGCTGGACAGCGACGGCTCAGGCGACCTCGCAGGCGTGGTCAACACCTCCATGGGCGACAGCTGCCAGGCCGTGCTCTACCGCAGCCCCGGCGGCACAGCGTTCAGCTTCGCGGCCTCCTTCGGCGCCGCGAAGACGAACTTCCTCCCGGACGCCGGCCACGCGATGTGGATCTGCGTCTGGAAGATCGGCGCCCAGTCCGACGAGAAGTGCTCGCCCCGCTTCGGCATGAACGGCAACACCCCGGTCATGCAGTGACCTCACGCCGCCGCCATCAGGAGAGCCGCTAACAGGAGAGTTGTCCTAGGTTCCGCGGGGCTCGCTGGGCGTCGGGCCGCCGCCCCCGGTCAGCATGGTCCGCGTCAGGCTGGCGCGGTTCGCGATGCCCAGCTTGCGGTAGACCTGCCCGAGATGGGTCTCGACGGTCCGGACGCTCAGGACCAGGCGCTGGGCTATCTGACTGTTGGTCAACCCCGTGCTGACCAGGTCCGCGATCTGCCGTTCGCGTGCGGTGAGCTGCGCCGCGGGCGCCTCGGGAGCGCGCACCGGCGCGGCCGCTCCGGCAAGCCGGCGGCGGTGACGGGCGACATCGTCGGCCAGGCGGCCCGAGCCGCACTGCTCGGCCAGGTAGGCGGCCCGGTCCAACCAGTCCGCCACGCCCGCGAGACGCCCGGCGTCGAGGGACAGGGCAGCCGCCGCAAGAAGCGTCCGGCACAGCTCGATCCGCTCGCCGCTGCCCGTGAAGTCCGCCATCGCCTCCTCGGCGCTGCGCAGGGCCGCGTCGACGGCGCCCTGCGCCGCGTGGGCGCGCATCCGGGCCCGGAGGGCGAACCCGTGGCGTCCGGCGGACGGGAGCTCCTCGTGGCACCGTTCGGCGAGTCGCGCCCAGTGCTCGACCGAGGCCGGATCGCCGGTCGCGTGCGCCGCCTCGGCGAGGGTGTCGCACCAGCGGGGCTTGCGCCACACGGTGAGTCGGGGCAGGTCCTCCTCACCGCCCACGGCGTCCAGCAGGAGCCAACGGGCCCGCGCCGGGTCGCCGTTGTGCAGCACCAGCTCGGCGTGGAAGCAGCGGACCGAGACGGCCCAGGCGGCCGGGGACCCGGACGCGATCGCCAGGGCGCGGCCGGCGGCGGCCTCGACCTCCGCGGCACCGCTCCGCGGTCCGGAGCCGGCCGATTCGGAGCCGCCCGAGCCGGAGTCGCCGAGCCAGTGGAGGATCTCGGCCCGGAGCATGTTCGCGATGGCCTGCGCCGAGGGTTCCGTCCCCCCACCCCCGCGTCTGCCGCTCTCGTCGAGGGTGGCCAGTGCGCCGCGCAGGTTCCCCGAACGCGCCTGGGCGTTCGCCAGCACGGTGAGGACGGAGTGCTCGACGTGCTTCTGCCCGGTCCGCCGGGAGAGCTCCGCAGCCCGCGCCAGGTGGCGCTGCGACGCGTCGAGCCGTCCCAGCACCCCTTCGGTGAGGCCCACTTGGAGGACCGCGTCCAGATTGGTCAGCAGGGCGCCGTCCGGCGACGCGTCGATGAGCTCGGCCGCCGCCGTGGCTCTGGCCTGCGCGGTGTCCTGGTCGCGGGTGTACAGGCTCGCGAGTGCGGCCTGGCCCATTGCCTGGGCCTCGCCGACTCGGTCGAGGTGGCGGCGTGCGATCGCCGCCGCGGTCTCGGCGTGGTCCCGGGACATGTCGAAGTCCTGCAGGTCGTAGGCGTAGTCGGCCAGTTCGATGTGCAGGGCCGCGGCGGTCGCGGAGTCCCGGTCCGCGAGGGCCGCGAGTCCCGAACGGGCAAGTGCCCCGGCTTCGCTGAAGCGGCCGAGACGTCGTTCGGCGCGACTCGACTCCGGCAGCACCGTCGCCTCGGCCGGCGCTCCGGCGACGGTGGCCCGGAGGGAGTCCAGCAGGGCGCGGCTCTCGGACGCGTCGCCCGCCAGCAGCTGGGCCCGGGCGAGCAGCACGTGCGCCTCGTGCCAGTGGTCCTGGCCCTCCCGGAGCAGCGGCAGGGCCGCCCGCAGGAACCCGACCGCCTCGGCGGGGGCGCTGTAGAGCACGTCGCGAGCGGCGGTCATCAGGACGGTGACGTGCTCGGGCTGCTCCGGGTCGGCCGCGCGGACGACGTGGCGGGCACGGGTGGCGTAGGCGGCCGTCCGTTCGGCCAGGGCGGACTCGGCCCGCCGGTGCAGGGCGTGGCGCCGACCGGGCTCGACCTGCTGGTAGAGGATCTCCCCGAGCGCCGGGTGGCGCAGCTCCAGTAGCGCGGCGGGTTCGCAGGGGCGCAGCAGGTCGAGGGCGGCGAGGCGGTCGAGCGCCCGGCCGGTCGCGGTGCCGTCCAGTTCCGCGACCTCGGCCACCAGCTCCGGCCGGAACGGCTCGCCGAGGACCGCCGCGGCCTGCAGCACGACGAGCGCGTCCGCGTCGAGGCCCGCCAACTCCCCGAGCACGGCCGTGCCCGCCTGGGCGCGGACCTCCTCGGCTCCGCTGAGCGCCTTCAGGTACAGCGGATTGCCCATCGCCTCGCGCACGACCTCGTCGGCGCGCGGGTGCTCGCCCAGCAGCTCCTTGGCCCGCTCCGCAGCGAGCGGCGGCAGGGTCCACACGTCCAGCACCCCGGCCGACGCCGCGTGCGCGAGGACCTCGGCCAGCGCGGGGGAAACCTGGCGCTGCCGGTAGGCCAGGAGACAGAGCACCGGACCCGTGCCTGCGACCTCGAGGAGGTGGTCGACGGCGGGGAGTTCGTCGTCGGGGACCCGATGCAGGTCGTCCAGCGCGGCCAGCAGCGGCGTCCCTTCAGCCGCCCGTGCCGCGAGCTCCGCCACGCCCGGCAGCCGCCGCACGCCCGCCGTCGAACTCCGGCCCGCCCCCCGCCCCCGGACCGCGCACACCGCCATACCGGCGGCCCGGGCACGGCCGACGACCTCCGACAACAACGCGCTCTTGCCGATCCCCGGCTCCCCGACCACGCCGACCGCGCGCCCTCCGGCCCCACCCTCCAGGCCGGTCACCGCAGCCACCAGCGCCTGAACCTCCGTGTCGCGCCCGATCAGTGAAGCCGCACCACCGGCCGCCCCGCGAGGCCGAAACCGACCGATGTCCTGCAGCTTGTCCGTCATGTACGGCACATTACTGACCTTTTGGAGAAAGCGTCGCTGTCGGTTCCCGGCGCTAGCGTGTCCACGTGACGTCCGATGATGACCGACAGTTCCCTGCCGCACTCGCCGCCGCGATGGCGGTCACGCTCACCTACGACGAGGACGGGCTGGACTTCGAACCCTTCGAGGCCTTCCTCTCGGCGGCCGAGACCACCGGCTGGCTCCGTGCCTGGGCTCGTAACCCGGCTCTGCACGGCGACGCCTTCCGTGTCTTCGGCCAGGACGGCACGGGCGGCTACGCCGCCTTCTGGCTGACGCGCCAGGACCAGCCGCTCGTCGAACAACCGGTGGTCTTCCTCGGCTCCGAGGGCGAGACGGGCGTGGTCGCCCGCAACCTCGACGACTTCCTGTGGGTCCTCGCGGACGGCCTGGGCCCCTACGACGCCGCCGACCTACGCGAACGCGAGCGCCCCTCCCACCCGCACCCGACCCTGACGGCGATCGCCGAACGCTTCGCTCCAGACCGCCGCAGGCCCGGCCTGGCCCTCATCGAGGCAGCCGAACGGGAGTTCCCCGACTTCGACGACCTCATCCTGGGCCTCTGCGAGCTGCACGAACCCACGCAGCCGGCAACCGACCTGCCGCGTGAACACCCGGCGGAGCCTGCTCGCTCGCCGAACGAGGGTGAACAGGCGACCCTCGCCTTCCCGATCTGACACACCGTGCCCGCCTGCCCGGATACCGTCTCCTCTCGTGGAGTCTGAGCATCCCCTCGTCCGCGAGGTGTTTCCTGAGCTGGCCAGAGAGCCGATAGCGCCGGTGGGACGGCGCAGGTAGCGTGAGGTGTGTGGGCAGCGATGAGACCGGTGGACTGACAGCGGATCTGCGCTCGGCCGAGCGTCGACTTCAGGCGGCGCAGCTCGCTGCTGACGCAGATGCGCTGGAGCTGCTGCTGGACGACCGTTTGGTCTTCACCGGACCCGACGGTCGTCTGTACAGCAAGAAGGACGACCTGGAGATCCAGAGGAGCGGTCGGCAGCGGCTCGGTCGGGTCGACGAGGAGGAGTTGGCGGTCCTGGTCGTGGGGACGACGGGTGTCACGTGGTTCCTCGGCCTGGTCGGCGGGACGTTGGACGGGCAGGAGTTCAGCGCGCGCGTGCGGTACACCCGTACCTGGGTCCATTCGGACGAGGGCGGGTGGCGCGTCGTCGCCGCCCACGTGACCCCCGTCTGACAGCGGGACGCGACGCGGCCGACATGTCGTCGCAACACTGCTCTCAAGATCCGGACGGACGTTGACCCGCCGTCTGTTGTGCCTGCTAGCCTCCCGGCCATGGAGCAGCGCCGAATCGCCTTGACCACGCGGGGTCACATCGACCTCCTGCGGGTCTGTTCCGCTGCCTGTCGCGGCTGCTGAGCACCCGCGTGAACGTCCTTCGCGCTTTCTGACGTCACATCACGTCACTTCCCAGCTGCCCCCTTGCGCACCGCGCGCACCGTGCCCCGCGCCCATCCGCGCGGCGCGCACCCCTGCCTGCCCGCGCCTTGCCGCGGGCCGCCCGAATCAAGGATCTCGCATGCCCAAGAACCGTTGGACCACCCGCGTCCTCGCGGTCGCCGCCACGGCCGCCGCCCTCGCCACCGCCCTGCCGGTGACCGCCTCCGCCAGGACGGCGCACGGACCGGAGACGACGACACTCCCGCTCCCCTCCCTCACCGTGCTGACGGACAAGCCCGGCGCCGCCCGGGGCGGCGACCTCTTCGTCGCGCCCTCGTCCGCCAAACCGGCGTACGCCAGCGGCGTGGAGATCCTCAGTGCCGACGGCCGCAGGGTCGTCTGGTCGCACGCCGTGCCCGCCGGGCAGGAGGCCGCGGACTTCCGCAAGCAGACCTACCGCGGACGGCCCGTCCTCACCTGGTGGCAGGGCAGCGGTCTCGGCGGGGTGAGTCAGGGCGTCGACTACGTCTACAACGACCGCTACCAGAAGGTCGCCGAGGTGCGGGCCGGGAACGGCTACGCCGCCGACGGGCACGAGTTCCTGATCACCCCGCAGGGCACCGCGCTGATCCTCGCCTACCAGCAGACGACCGCCGACCTGCGGTCCATCGGCGGCCCGGCGGACCAGAAGGTGATCGACGGCGTGGTCCAGGAGGTCGACATCCGCACCGGCAGGGTCCTCTTCGAGTGGAGCGCCGCCGACCACGTCCCGTACGCGCAGAGCGAGCAGCCGCTGCCGGCCTCCTCCGCCACCCCGTGGGACTGGTTCCACGTCAACGCGGTCAAGCAGGACACCGACGGCAGCCTGCTGGTCGACGCGCGCAACACCTGGACCACCTACGACGTCTCCCGCCGCACCGGCGCGATCCGCTGGCAGCTCGGCGGCAGGGCGAGCTCGTTCGAGCCGGCCGCCGCACCAGGCCAGCGCCTGAACACGGCCCGGACGCTCTTCGCCTGGCAGCACGACCCCGAGCCGCTCGGCCACAACCTGTACAGCTTCTTCGACAACGAGTCGGCGGGCATCGCCAACACCGGCACCGGCGCGCTCTCGGAGCTCCCCTACAGCCGCGTCGACACGGTCCGCCTGGACCCGCGCACGCACACCGCCACCCTGGTTCGCTCGGTCGCGCAGCCCTCGGGGCTCAGCGCCTCGTCCCAGGGCAACGCGCAGACGCTGCGCGACGGCGCGCTGGTCGTCGGCTGGGGCTCGCTGCCCTACGTCTCGGAGTTCGGCGCCTCCGGCGCGCTGCTCTTCAGCGCCGAGTTCCCGGCGGGGGTGAACACCTACCGCGCGTACCGCTTCGACTGGAGGTGACGCCAACCGGTGCCGTGACGCCCGGTCGGGACCGACATCGGCCAAGGTCGGCCAAGGGCCGCGACGCACCCGCGACCGTGCAGGTGGGAGCGCGTGCGGGCCGGTTCGGGTCGGGGCAGAGTGGGGGCATGGATGTCCGGTTTCGGTGGCCCAGGGAGCAGGGACTCGGGCGGAGGAACTGGCCGCTGCTGCTCGTCCCGCTCACGTTGATCGTGCTGATCACCGTGGTCGGCATCCGCTCCCCCGCGGACGTCCATCTCGGTCCGCTCCTGGTGATCGCGCCCGCGGTGACCCTCTCGTTCGCCGGGCCCAGGACCACGGCCGCAATCGGGGCGCTCGCGGTGGCGGCACACGTGATCATCGCCGTCTTCCACGGCGGGCTCACCACGAGCAACCACCTGGCGCAGATCGGCGGGCTCGCCGTGCTCTCGGCCCTGATCGTGCTCTTCGCCGTGGTGCGGGAACGGCACAGTCGGCAGCTGGCGCGGGCGCAGTCGGTGGCCGAGGCCGCCCAGCAGGCCCTGCTGCGGCCGCTGCCGGACCGGATCGGCCCGCTGCGGATCGCCACCGTGTATCTCGCCGCGGAGGACGAGACGCACATCGGCGGCGACCTGTTCACCGCCACCCGCACCATGGGCGGGACCCGCATCATGATCGGCGACGTGCGCGGGAAGGGCCTCGCCGCGGTCGGTGAGGCGGCCCTGCTGCTCAGCGCGTTCCGGCTGGTCGCCGCACGCTGTGGCAACCTGGCCGAGCTCGCGGAGATCCTCGACCAGCACGTGGACCGGTACCTGGTCGACTTCGCGGACAGCGGCGACGAGACCGGCGAGCACTTCATCACCGCGCTGCTGCTGGAGATCCCCGACGACGAGCCGCTGGCGCGGCTGACGAACTGTGGTCACCCGCCGCCGCTCGTGCTGCGGGACGGCCGGGTGACGACGCTGGACGAGGCCGAGACGGCGCCGCCCCTCGGCGTCCAGGCGACCGCTGCGGGCGCACGCACGGTCTGGACCATCGACTTTCCGGGTGACGACACGCTGCTGCTCCACACGGACGGCGTAACCGAGGCGCGGAACGGCGACGGGACCTTCTATCCGCTCGACGAGCGCGCGGCACGCTGGGCGTCCTCGACTCCGGAGGCGCTCGTCGACCACCTGCGTCGAGACCTCCTCGCCTACTGCAGAGGCCGCCTCGGCGATGACGCGGCGCTGCTCGCCGTCCGACGCGTCGACGCGCAGCAGGCGCCGCCTTGAGCCATGGCGGGACGGCGTAACTGGCGGGACGGCGTAGCAGGCGCTCTGCTCAGGCGGGCGGTGCAGCTCGGTCCAGGGCGTCGCCGTCGCGCACGACGAGGCGGAACCCCGCGTCGAACTCGTCGAGCTCCATGAGATCGGCGTTGCGCTCGTGCCAGGTCCCGTCGGCGAGGTCGGCGGCCAGCCGGGTGAGGGCGCGTCGGCGGACCGACGGGTCGAGCCTGGCGAGGGCGGAGGAGTGACGCCACAGCTCCTCGTTCAGGAAGGCTTCGGGGCGGCGCCAGAAGGCCGGATAGACGGCGTCGGAGAAGTCGCGCGGCAGCGGCAGGACGCGTACGTCCGCGGTGCCGAGCTCGGCCGCGACCTGGTGGGCCGTGACCTGCCGCCGTTCGTAGGGGGCGAGTTCGGGGACGTAGTCGCGGGTGAGCCAGAACTGCGCCAGCCGGTCGGTGTCCGTGGCCACGATCACCTGCCGCGCGGCCACCCGCCGCAGCTCGGCGAGACCGCGTCGCCAGTCGGGCCAGTGGTGCACGGTCAGCACGCCCATGGCCACGCCGTAGGCTCCGTCGGCCGCGGGCAACTGCTCGGCCACGCCCAGCACGCACGGCGCCGCACCCGGCGCCCGCTGGGCCAGCATCTCGGCCGAGGGGTCCAGCGCCACGACCAGCCGGTCGTGCGGCTCGTAGGAACCGGCCCCCGCACCGACGTTGAGCACGGGCGCCGCGTCGCCGACGGCGTCGAGGATCCTCGCGCGCCACCGGGGGTCCTCCCGGCGCATGGCGGCGTAGCCGATTCCGATCGAGTCGTAGAGCGCGGAACGCGTGGTATCGACCATGATCTCGATCCCAGCAGGAGCGGCCTCTGCATGCAAGCCAATTCCTGCCGCTTCCCAGGTCGGGACAGATCAGGACACTTCGCGCGACGCTGCGAAGATGTGACCCGCAGCCCAGAGACATGGGAGGGTGGCACAGCGTAACGTGATCACCGATACTCGCTGTCCGCCGTACCGCTTCACCTGCTGTTCGAGGACGCGACCAAACCCAGCGGTACCCATGACCGGGTGCCGCTCCGTCCCGAATGGGAGATCAGTATGGCTCAGGGCACCGTGAAGTGGTTCAACTCCGAGAAGGGCTTCGGCTTCATCGAGCAGGCCGGCGGCGGCCCGGACGTCTTCGCCCACTACTCCGCGATCACCGGCAACGGCTACCGCGAGCTCGTCGAGGGTGAGACCGTCACGTTCGACGTCGAGCAGGGCGCCAAGGGCCCGCAGGCGGCGAACATCGTCCGCGGCTGACGCCACACCAGCAGTGCACTCGGCCCCGCCGCCCGTCCTGGGCGGCGGGGCCGTCGCCTGCGCGGCTCCCGGTCGGGATCTCGGATCTCGGGACCTCGGGCCGTCAGGAGGTCAGGAAGGGGCGAGGACGCAGAACTCGTGACCTTCCGGATCGGTCAGGCACGTCCACGGGACGTCACCCTGGCCGAGGTCGAGGTCGGCAGCGCCGAGGGCCCGCAGTCGGGCCGCCTCCGCCGCCTTGTCGTCCCCGGGGTACGGCAGCAGGTCGACATGCACGCGGTCCGGCACGGTCTTCGCGTCGGGCGTGCGGATGAACTCCAGATACGGGCCGACGCCCTCGGCCGAGCGAAACGCCGCGAAGTCGTCGTCGACCTCGTGCAGGGTCCAGTCCACCGCCTCGCCCCAGAACCGCGCCATGGCCCGCGGATCCGCGCAGTCGACCACCACGGCGGCGACCGGCCCGGTGTCCCGGTAGACCTCCCGGGGCTCCAGCACGCAGAACTCGTTCCCCTCCGGGTCGGCGAGCACCGTCCACGGCACCTCCCCCTGCCCCACCTGAGCCGGCGTCGCGCCGAGCGCCCGCAGGCGCGCGACCAGCTCCTCCTGGTGAGCCGCGGAGGTGGTGGCGAGGTCGAGATGCACCCGGTTCTTCGTCGTCGTCTTGGGTTCCGGAACAGCGACGACGACGATCCAGAGTGCGACGGGGTCGGGCCAGGCGGGGTCGCCGACGGGTGCGACACACGTCGTCACACCGGGCGTGCCGCCACGGACACTCCACCCGAGCGCCTCCGCCCAGAACCGCCCGACGGCCTCGTGGTCACGAGCCTTGATGTTCAGCAGAACAGGTCGCAGTGCCATGCAGGCGATCCTACGAGGAAGCCGGGTCAAGACCGGCCAGGAGCTGGGCGACGTCGAGCCCTGTCTTGAGGTACTGCTCGAAGGCGCGGTTGTGCAGGGCCCAGGGCGACCGCCGCTCCCGGATGAGCTCGACGGCCGTGGCGGCGTCCTGCCCGAGCTCGACCAGGGCCTGCGCGACCACCAGCCCGGAGCGGTTGTATCCGGACCTGCACCGCACGAGGACGCTGCGGTCGCTGCGCACCGCTGCTGCGACCGTCGTCGCCAGCTTCCTGACAGAGTCGATCTGCGCCGCGGTGAGCGGTCCGTCAGGGATCTCGGTGACCAGGTGGTCGACACGCGGGTGCGGCCCGTGACCCTCCCGGGTGAACAGACTGACGACCAGGTCGAACTCCGCGTCGACGACGGCGGCCCGCACCTGCCCTTCGGGGCCGACCCAGAAGTGGCCGCCCATCCACAGCCGAGGCCTGATCTCGTTCCACGGCGTCTGGGGTTCAGGGGCACCGTTGTCCTTCTGACGCGTCTTCACCGTGCTCCTCCACAGGCCGGCCGACGGCGCGGCCGGGCTTCGTCCGGGTCGCCCGCCCATCCGAATGATGCCAAGGAAGGGACCGGTCAGGCGTCAGTTCCATGGCTCCTTGGAGGAGTCCTCGCCCAGCGCGGTTGCGGCGGCTGCGCAGAGGTCCTGGCCGTAGAGCTGGTTGCTGCCGTGCTCCGAGCCCCACAGGTCGGTCGCGGCCTGGGCCACGGCGCGACAGGTGTAGTCCCCGTCGACTCGCCACGCGCGAATCTGCGCGGCCATCTCCGTCGTGATCGTCGCCGGATCCACAAGGTTGGGTTTCATGCTGCGGACCCTGCGGGCGGCGTCGGCGAGGTGGCCATCGGATCGGCCCACGGCGGAGGGCCGCAGGCCTCTCGCTCGGGTCCCGCCAGCGCGGCTGCGTGACTGGAGCAGACCCAGCCGGTGAACTTGTGGCAGCAGACGCTCCCTGCCACTTCAAAAGTACAGCCCGTGGGGGGCCTTGCGGCAAGGCCCCCTGCGTGGTCCAGACTCCTGCGGTCGTGCCCGGTGCTCGGGCCAGGGTGAAAGTGGTTCAGATGATCGATGTGGTCGTGGCCGGAGCGGGTCCCACCGGGATGATGCTGGCGGGCGAGCTCGCGCTGGCAGGTGTGGACGTGCAGGTCGTGGAGAGACGCGCCACCTCCGGCCTCGTCGGCATGCGCGCCCGCGGCTTTCACGCGCGCACGATCGAGATCCTCGACCAGCGGGGCGTCGCCGAGCGCTTCCTCGCCGCGGGACAGACGGTCTCGGCGGCGTCCTTCGCGGGAGCGCGGGTGGACGTCAGCGACATTCCGACCCGGCATCCGTACACGCTGGGGCTGGTGCAGAGCCGCATCGAGAGCATCCTGGCGGACTGGATCGCCGAGCTGGGCGTGCCGGTGCACCGGGGTCGGGAGGTGGTCGGGTTCACGCAGGACGCCGACGGCGTCGACCTGCGCCTGGCGGACGGCGCTCCGCTGCGCGCCCGGTACCTCGTGGCGGCCGACGGCGGACGGAGCACGATCCGGAAGGCGGCGGGTATCGCGTTCCCCGGATGGGAGGCGACCAGGACCATGCTGATCGCCGAGGTGGAGGTCACCGAGGAGACGCCGACGGGCATGCGCGTCGACGAGACGGGGATTCACGGGCTGACGCCCCTGGGCGACGGCCGGACGACGCAGGTGCTGGTCACCGAGCAGCAGGTGGGGCAGGGGGCCGAGCCCACCCTGGCCGACCTCCGCGGCGCCCTCGTCGCGGTGTACGGCACCGACTTCGGGGTGCACGACCCCACGTCGCTCTCGCGGTTCGGCGACGCGACCAGGCAGGCCGCCGCGTACCGCGCCGGGCGCGTGCTGCTGGCGGGCGACGCCGCGCACGTCCACGGTCCCACGGGCGGGCAGGGGATCGGGCTCGGCGTCGAGGACGCGGTGAACCTGGGGTGGAAGCTCGCGCAGGTGGTCAGGGGCGTCGCACCGGACAGCCTCCTGGACACGTATCAGGCGGAGCGTCACCCGGCCACGGCCCGCGTGCTGAAGTACACGATGGCGATGTCGGCGACCCAGCGGGCGGACGCCCGCGTCGGCGCCCTGGCCGACATCGTGGCCGACCTGATGTCGGTCGACGCGGCCCGGGTCAGGCTGGCCTGCCTGCATCTCGGCCTCGACGTCCGCCACGCGGACGAGGGCGGGGACGACGCGCACCCACTCGTAGGACGCCGGATGCCGGACCTCGACCTGACGGGCGCGGACGGCCCCTCGCGGGTCTACCCGCTCCTGCACGACGCGCGCGCCGTGCTGCTGAACCTGGGTGAGCCAGGCAGCCTGACGCCCGGTTCCTGGCGGAACCGCGTGCGCTCGGTCGACGCGCGGTACGCGGGCGCGTGGGAGCTGCCGGTGGTCGGCGCCGTCGAGGCACCCGCCGCGGTCCTGATCCGCCCCGACGGGCATGTCGCGTGGGTCGGCGACGGGACACGTGCGGGGCTCGACGAGGCACTGACCCGCTGGTTCGGGCCTGATCCCGCCCGGCGGGGATGAAGCCCTGCGGGCCGCCCCGCGTCCGATGGCGGTGGAGCGCAGCCGCCCCACCGCCATCGGCACGGAAACCGCCGGGCCGGTGGCCCGTCAGCTCTGGGTGAGGCCGGTGAAGTCCGCCTCGCCGCTCGTGCCGTCGCTGTGCGAGCTGGTGAACACGCCGACGTCCTGGGTGCCCGCGACGCCGGGCACGGTGGCCTGGCCGACCTGGGTCCAGTTGGTTCCGTCGGTGGACCAGTAGCCGGTGAAGACGGATCCGTCGCGGACCAGCTTGAGCCAGGACGGATAGACGGCGGTGCCGCTGCCCTGGTTGGACGGGGCGCTGTTGGAGTCCAACTGCCCGTCGCCGTCGCTGTCCCACTGCAGGACGTAGCCCTTGCCGGGGGCCTCGGCCAGGATCACGTAGCCGGGCGAACTGGCGGGCGCGGTCATGTCGTTGCGGACGATCAGACCGGCCTTGGCCCAGTCGCTGGTCGCGGCCTGGCCGGTGAGCTCGACGACGGTGGTGGAGCCGTCGTGCTCGGCGCCCTGCTGGTAGACGGCGCTGTACTGGTCGGTGCCGCCCCACAGGTCCGCACCGGCTCCGTCGATCGCGAGGCGGTCGCCCGCCTGGCCGAAGACGGCGGTGTTGTCGGTGAAGGTGCGCAGCGGCGACTGGACGGCCGAGGGCACTTCGGCGGAGTTCGCGGAGTCGATCTCGGCCGTGCCGCCGGACCAGCGCGCGGTGGCCGTTCCGGTGAGCTGGACGTGGGCGATCGGCGCGGTCGGCGTGGCCGGTGCGGTGACCCGGAAGGCGGCGATGGCCATCTTGCCGGGGCCGACGCGGGCGAACCGGGTCGCGGTGAGCGGCTTGACGGTCCATCCGCTGGGTGCGGAGAGCGCGAGGCGGGTGTCCGTGACGGCCTTGGCGCCGTTGTCGGTGAAGGTCGATTCGACGGTGGCCGAGGCGCCCGCGGTGAACTGCGGCGCGGTGGTGTCCAGGACGAGCGCGGGGGCGAGGGTCCCCGGTCGACCGGTCGGGGTGACGCGGTACATCACGGTGCCGTGGCCGGGCACGGAGGCCGCGATGACGCCGGCGGAGCCGGTGGCGGTGCTCCGGTGTGCCCACAGGTCGCGCAGCACGTAGCCCTTGGCGGCGGGCAGACCGACGGCCGCGGCCGTGGTGGAGACGGTGGCGCGGCCGGGGTTCTCGTTGAACAGGGTCACCGCGACGCTGCCGTCGGCGAGGGGCTTGGCGAGCACGTCGAGCCCGTCGGCGAGGGTGACCGGTCGGCCCTGGCGGCCGAGCGGGTCCTGGTCGACGGTGATCACCTCGCGGTTGCCGTAGATGGCGAGGGTGTCCGCACTCGCGGTGCGCAGGTCGGTTCCGGAGACGAGCGGCGCGGCCATCTCCGACCACAGGGAGAACTCGCTGCGGTCCTCTGTGGGGGTCATGCCGTTGCCGACCTCGAGCATGTCGGGGTCGTTCCAGGCGCCGGGCCCGGCGTCGGCGGCGAGCTGCACGTTCTGGTGGAAGTTGGACAGCATCGAGCCGAAGGAGGCGTTGATGTCGCCGGTGGTGCGCCACAGGTTGCCGACGCCCGCGCCCCAGGACGGGACGGACTCGTTGCCCCAGTTGCAGAGGCTGTAGACGATCGGGCGGCCGGTGGCGGCGAGGGCGTCGCGCATGGCGGTGTAGCGCTGGAGCGAGGGGATGCCCTGGTTGTAGCAGTTGTCGTACTTGAGGTAGTCGACGCCCCAGGAGGCGAAGGTGGCGGCGTCCTGCTTCTCGTGGCCCAGGCTGCCGGGATAGCCGGCGCAGGTGAGGGTGCCGGCGCTCTCGTAGATGCCGAGCTTGAGTCCCTTGGCGTGGACGTAGTCCGCGACGCCCTTGATGCCGTCGGGGAACTTGGCGGGGTCGGGGACGAGGTCACCGTCGGCGTCCCGGTCGTGGGTCATCCAGCAGTCGTCGATGTTGACGTACTGGTATCCCGCGGCTTGCAGGCCGCTGGCAACGATCTTGTCGGCGGTCTGCTCGACGAGCTTCTCGCTGACGTCGCAGCCGAACGCGTTCCAGTCGTTCCAGCCCATGGGAGGGGTGAGCGCCAGGCCGTTGCCGAGGGCGGCGGCCGGTGCGGCGGTCAACGGGACCGTGGCGAGCGCGCTCGCCGCGAGGGAGGCCGCAACGAGTGCGGCCCATGTTTTGCGCATGCCTACTCCAGGATCCGAAGGGTCCGTCAGGGGTGGTTCACGGCCTGCCCAGAGAAGCAAAACCAACAGCATCCGTCAATATCACACACAATCTTGCAGAGAGGCTGGTGCGGTATGTCATGTGCCATTACACTCCCCACGCTGCCAATCAGAAGTCACTGCACCACAGATGACCTTTCATCAGCACGATCAGCCGACCGAGGGGGCCGCCCTCGCCGCTGATGCGCACGTCACGGCCCGCCGCCCCCAGTGGGATGGCGTTTGATTGTGTTGTTTTGCACCGCGCAAGGCGCACCACCCACCCGACCGCCCTCGCGCCCCTCGGAGCCGCAAGCATGCGAGCACCCCTGCCCAGAACCGTCCGCACCGTGCTGGTCCTCGCCCTCACCGCGCCGGCCCTGGCCTTCGGCCTCGGCGCCACCGGGCTGACCCCCGCCGGCCCGGCCGTCGCGCTCGACAACGGCACCGCCCTCACCCCGCCCATGGGCTGGAACTCCTGGAACAGCTTCGGGCCGGCGATCAACGAGCAGGAGGTGAAGCAGACCATCGACTTCATGTCCGCGAACGGTCTGGCCGCCGCCGGGTACGACACCGTCACCATCGACGACGGCTGGTCGCTGATGCACCGCAGCGGCCAGACCACCGACATCGTCAAGGACGCCTACGGCTCCCTCCAGCTCTACGACGCCGCGGGCAACCCGGTCAGCGGCACCGACGGCACCGGCAACGACCCGACCTCCGGTCACCTGATCCCGGACCCGAACAACTTCCCCTCGCAGCAGGTCGACGGACAGACCGTCAACGGGATCCAGTACCTGGCCTGGTACGCGCACAGCAAGGGCATGAAGTTCGGCCTGTACGCCACCGACACCTACACCACCTGCCAGGGCCACCCGGGAAGCCTCGGCCACGAGGCCACCGACGCGAGCGACTTCGTCTCCTGGGGCGTCGACTTCGTCAAGTACGACGACTGCCCCTACGGCCCGCCCATCACCGGCCCCGACGGACACGACTACTACACCCAGGGCGAGGGCAAGGAGCTGACGCAGTCCATCTACGAGCGCGTCCAGACCTTCCGTCAGGCCCTCGACGCCGCCTCCGCCGCCCAGGGCCGCCCACGGGTCACCGTCAGCGTCTCGGCCCAGCCGGTCCACACCGGCGTCCCGTACCTCCAGGACCCGAACGACCCGGCCCGCACCGACCCCGTCGTCGTCGCGGCCGGCACGCCGCCGTACCAGTCGCCGGGCTACGCGCCGACCGGCGTGTGGTGCGGCCAGGTCGCCAACCTCTGCCGGATCGGCGGCGATCGCGACAGCGAACTCGACGGCGTCCTCTACCAGGGCCAGTTGCAGACCGCGCTGGAGTACCGCGGCAACGTCCGCCCCGGCAGCTGGAACGACATGGACATGATGTTCGCCGGCTGGCAGGACCCGTACGGGCTCTGGGGCACCACCGACACCTGCTCCTGCCACAAGCCGTTCACCGACACCGAGTCGCAGACCGAGATCTCGATCCTCTCCATGATGGCCGCCCCGCTGATCTCCGGTGCGGACTTCCGCACCGCCGCGGACTCGGTGCACAGCTACGACGGCTACTCCTGGTCCACCGGCGTGTCCGCCTCGGCCCTCGCCCTCTACGAGAACCGCGACGTCATCGCCGTCGACCAGGACAGCCTCGCCAGGCCCGCCACCCTCGTCGGCAGCGCGCCGAACTCCAGCACCGCACCCGTCGTGCTCCAGCGCCGACTCGCGAACGGCGACACCGCCGTCCTGCTGGTCAACCAGGACCCGAACAACACCCAGACCGTCACCACCGGCCTCGGCGCTCTCGGCCTGACCGGGCCCGGCTACTCCGCCAAGGAGCTGTGGACCGGCGCCACCGGCCAGTTCACCGCCGCGAACGGCGGCGCGATCAGCGCCTCGGTGCCCCCGCACGGCGCGGTGCTCTACCGGCTGACCCCGCTGCCCACCACCGTCCCGGCGACGGTGGTCGACGACGGCCGCTACCACTCCCTCGGCTCCGCCGCCGGCTCCGGCGCCCTGGCCCTGGAGGCGTCCGGCACGTGCAGCGCGCCGGTGACGTCCGTGGCGGACGTCAACACCTGGTGGCCCACCCACACGTCGGAGCAGTGGACCTTCACCACCAACCCGGACGGGACCGTGCGCATCAGCGACAACTGCGACACCCCGACCCAGGTCCACACCGTCCTGGCGGCGGGCAGCAGCCCCGGCGACTCCGCCTACCTCCTCAACTACTCCGCAGGCAACCCCTGGCAGGAGTGGCGCGTCGTCCAGAACACCGCCACCGGGGCCCTGACCGTCACCAACGTCGCCACCGGCCTCGCCCTCGCCACCACCGGCACCACCCCGGGCAGCACCGTCGTCACCGCCTCCCCCAACCCCACCGCACCCGCCCAGTCCTGGACCCTGCTCTCCTGACCCCGCCGACTCCGGATCCCGCCCCCTGCGGGGGCGGGATCTCGCCGACCCCGGTCAACCGAGCCGCGGACGAGAACCCGGGGCCGCGCACCGTGACCGTGATCCGGCGCTCGTGGTTCCGACGAGCGGGCTGAACTCGACGTCGACCACGGTGCGGTGGGGAACTCCCCGCATCCGCAGGGCCTCACCGACCGCCAAGAACTCGATCTGGGCCTCGAATCGGTCTTGCAGCCCGCCTCGGTCCACTCCGTCGGAGCGCGCTCCGGGAAGCCCGGCAGCTCCACCCGCAACGTCACGCCTCGGCCGTAGGGGCTCAGGTGGACCGATCTGAGCACCAGCTGGCCGGCGGCCGCCGCAGCTTCGCCTGGACCGACTACCGCGACCTGCTCATCGCAGCCCACCAGCAACTCGGCAAGCCCATCGTCCTGGTCTGGGACAACCTCAACGTCCACCGCGACCGCCGCCTGCGCGAGTTCATCGACGCCCAGGACTGGATCAGCGTCCACTACCTCCCGCCCTACGCACCCCAACTCAACCCGGTCGAAGGGATCTGGTCCCTGCTCCGGCGCCGCTGCCAGGCCAACATCGCCTTCACGGATCCCGCCCACCTGGTGCGCGCCCTGCGGGGTGGCCTGCGCCAGGTGCAGTACCGACCTGACCTCCTCGACGGATGCCTGGCAGGCACCGGACTCCGCCTGGCCCCGCCTACGCCCCCAAGCTCCGCAATCGCCTAGCCGGGCATCGGACCTGCGGAGATGCTCAGTCGGTCGTGACTCCAGTCGGACTTCATCGTCCAACGGCGCTGTGAGGAGCACATCGCCCGAACGTTGGGGATCTCGCCTCGTGCGCTCCCGAGCAGTACGTCGACCATGCCCATATCGAACCGGTAGGTCGTCACGGGCCCGCGCGCCCACATCACCACCGGCCACTGGTCGGGAGGGCCATCCGAGGTGAGCCAGAAGTACAGGTCGCCCTGCTCGTTCTCGCCCCAGATCAGCAGCCCTCCGGGCTCCGGGAAGATTCGGTACGCGGGCTTCGTGTCGTCTTCCTCGTCGAGCTCGGAGCCGAAGAGATCGTCCATTTCCGAGGCGTGCCACTCGATGTAGCCCTTGAAGCCGGTCTCGCGCCCTCCGGGGAGAAGACACGAGGTAGGCGCGTGCACGTGACAGGCCAATGAATCAGGCGTGCCGAACTCACCTGCACCGTAGAGGTCGACGAAGGCCCGGTAGTCCGACGGAAAGTCCAAGCCGATCTCTGCCCGGGACCGCTCCCACGGAGGAGAAGCCACCGGCACAGCAGGAGGCGGAAACAGCTTCGCGAGCCGGCTCAGGGCGTCCGGCATGCTGCCCTCCGTGATGTCGCTCTCGGTCAAGGATGAGGCGACAGCGTACAAGGCCCTGGAAGGGCGAGATCGCCAGCGCAGGCTGGTGATCCCACGGCCAGACATCACGGCTTCAAGGTCAGTAACGGTCAACTGTCTCGGGGCCGGCCAGGAGCTCCGGCCACGTGCCGGCTGACAAGGGGTGCCTCCCTTCCCTGAGACGGGTCAGCATGCCCGGTCGTAGACGGCCCGCAGCCGCGGTTCCCGGAGAGCGGGCATCCGCGCGAGCGTGTACCGGAACGCGTTCCTCAAGCTGGCCGGGGAGACGGTCTCTCCGTGCAGGCAGAGGCGATCCCGCAGCTCGTCCCAGGCTTCCGGTGCTTCCGCTCGCTCGACCTGCTCCAGGAGCATCGGCACGCGCCCGGTCGCCCCGTGGGCGTCGTCCGCTGTCAGGTCAACGTGGTGAGCACGCACTGCTCGGCAGCTGCCGCGGTCTCGTAGAACCGCTGGAGATCGACGTAGTGGCTGCGCAGCTCCTCGGCCCGCTGCCGGTCGTAGCCGGAAGGGTAGACGTCGTCCTCGTCCATCGCGTCCTCGTCGGCGAAGTCCGCCAAAGCGTCGAAGTCCAGCCCGGCGAGGAAGTCCGCAGCGCGGAGGACCTCTTCGGCGGTCAGCAGCCCCGGCGGGGCGTAGTCGAAGGGCTGCTCTTCCAGGAACGGCGTGCCCATCACCGGATCGACCGGGCAGCCAGAGGCGGTGAGCAGCCACTGGAGCGCGTTCCACGCCTTGTCCAGCGACAGGACGGCCCTGAACTCCTCGTCGTCGCGCATCTTCGGGCGTGGCCAGGCCTGACCGGCGAGGGCCGCCTGGGCGGCTTCCGGACTCACCCGCATCAATTCCATGGAGATCCCCATGGGCGCCCAGCATGCCCGATGAGCGGGCCCCGCGGACGCAGGAGGGCGGAGGGCTGCGTGATCAACTCGATGCGCCCGGGGTCTTGAGGAAACGGCCTCCGTCTGCGCATGATCCCGCGAAGCTTCCAACGACTGGATTCCCTTGAGCGACCATCTGATCCTCCTCGCGGTCCTCCTCGTCCCCGCCGCACCGATCCTCTTGCTGGTCAACGCCCTGGCGCTGGCCGACGTGCTCGCCGTCGCCCGGCCGGCCTGGGCCGCGGCGGGGTTGAGCCGGCGGCGGTGGGTCGCCGCGGCCGCCGCAGGACTCGTGATGCTGCCCATGGGCCTGGCGGTGATCCCGTTGTGGCGGCTGCGGGCGCGGCGTCGGCTGGACGAGGCCTGCCCAGGCAGCGTCAATCCGTACTTCGACGCGAGGAGGTCCTCGGTCTTCGACGCGGCGGTGACCTGGCCCGCCCGGCTGTTCCGCGTCATGCTCGTCGTCCTGGCGGCCGTCGGCATCGGTCTCGGGGCGCCGAGGCTCCTGCACGACAGCGTCGGCGACCCCGCCCAGGTGGACATCACCGACCTGCGCCACCCGACCGCCCCGAAGCCGTGGATCGAGGAGCACTGCACGAACTCGGTCGTGCAGGCCCTCCACCTCGACGACGCCGTCGTCGAGGAGAACGGCCACGACTACCAGCGCTGGACGGTGACCCCCAGGCCCGGACACGTGGACCGTGTGCTCCTCGACATGGACGACGGCACGGTCATCTGCCCCTAGACCGGCCCTGTCCGGCGCATCGAGGCCGTCCAGGTCTCGAGTTCGTCCGCGTGGCGTGGCAGGCCAGAGGAGAGGCATTCCGCGCCGTCGGGGGTGATCACGAAGTCGTCCTCGATGCGGACGCCGATGCCGCGCAACTCCTCCGGGATGGTGAGGTCGTCGGGCTGGAAGTACAGGCCGGGTTCGACGGTGAGGACGTGGCCGGGTTCGAGCACGCCGCCCAGGTAGTTCTCGGTCCGGGCGTTCGCGCAGTCGTGGCAGTCCAGGCCGAGCATGTGACCCGAGCCGCAGAGGGTGTACCGGCGGTACAGGTCGGGTTCGGGCGTGGTCGCCGGGTCGCTGCTGGGTCGCAGACCCCAGGCGTCGAGGCCCTCGGCGATGACCCGCATCGCGGCCTCGTGGAAGGCGCCGAAGCGCGCGCCGGGCCTCAGCGCGGCGATGCCCGCCGACTGGGCGGCAAAGACCAGGTCGTAGACGCGGCGTTGGACGTCGGTGAAGCGCCCGCTGACGGGGATGGTCCGGGTGACGTCGCCGGTGTAGCAGGAGTCCGTCTCGACGCCTGCGTCCAGCAGCAGCAGGTCCCCCGCCCGGACCGGTCCGTCGTTGCGCATCCAGTGGAGGACGCAGGCGTGCGCGCCGGCCGCGGCGATCGTCTCGAAGCCGAGTCCGTAACCCTCCAGCCGGGCGCGCCGGTTGAAGGTGCCCTCGATCCAGCGCTCGCCGCGGGCGAGCTCGGTGGCGCGGCCCAGTCCGCGGGCGACGTCGTGGAAGCCGTCGACGGTGAAGCCCACGGCCGCGCGCAGTTGGGCGATCTCCCACTCGTCCTTGACGAGCCGCAACTCCGAGAGGAAGGTGCGCAGTTCTGCCTCGTCCGACGGGTTCGCCGGCACGAGGGCGTCGACGACGGCGTCCTCGCCGCGCAGCACCCGCGTCGGGGTGTCGACGGCAAGGGCCCGCTCCAGGCGGTCGCGCGGGGCGACGTCGAGGCCGAGGGCGTCGGCGGTCTCGGCGAGGGTCCGTCGTCGGCCGATCCAGAACTCGCCGTGGCGTCGGTCGCTGTAGAACTCCGCGCCGTTCGGTCCGCCGTCGCGCGGCGAGCGGTCGCGGGTGAACAGGACGACGGTGTGCCCGTGCCCGGTGGGCTCGAAGACCAGGACGCTGTCGGGGACCGCGTCCGCCGCCTGCTCGGCGGTGAGGTGCAGGAACGCGGAGTGGGGCCGGAAGGGATGGTCGAAGTCGTTGCTGCGGACTCTGAGCCCGCCGGCCGGGACGACGATCCGCTCACCGTGGAACCGGTCGGACACCGCGACACGCCGCGCGGCGGCGTGTTCGGCCCCGGAGGCCCGCGGCAGCTTCAGGTCCGTGTCCGCCCATCCGCCCTGGAAGGACGCGGCCACCGCGGCCGGTATCGCCCGGTCGTGACTGCCTCGACCGCCTGACGCGTCGTCTCCTTGTTCCATAGCAGGCCCCTTGGCGGGCTCCATCGCTGACTCCTTTGGTTGATGCATCGTCAGTTCACGCCGGGGAAGTGGCAGGCGGCCAGGTGCCCGGGCTCGGCGCCGTCCGGTGTGCGCGGGAGGGGCTCCTCGCGTGCGCACAGGTCCTGCGCCCGCGGGCAGCGGGTGCGGAACCGGCAGCCGGACGGCGGGTCGAGCGGGCTGGGCACATCGCCGGTGAGCCGGATCCGCCCGGCGCCGACGTCGAGCCGCTCGCCGGACGGCGGGTCCGGTTCCGGGACCGCCGACAGCAGTGCCTGGGTGTACGGGTGTTGGGGAGCGCGGTACAGCGCGTCGCGCGGGGCCGTCTCCACCACCTTGCCCAGGTACATCACCGCCACCCGCTGCGAGAAGTGCCGGACCACCGCGAGGTCGTGGGCGATGAAGACGAAGGCGATGCCCAGGTCCCGGCGCAGCCGCTGCAGCAGGTTGACCACCTGCGCCTGGATGGAGACGTCCAGCGCCGAGACCGGTTCGTCGGCCACGATCACCTTCGGTTCCAGGGCGAGGGCGCGGGCGATGCCGACGCGCTGGCGCTGGCCGCCGGAGAACTCGTGCGGGAACCGGTTGTAGTGCTCCGGGCTCAGTCCCACCGTCTCCAGCAGTTCCAGCACCCGCGCCCGTCGGCCGCCGTGCGGGTTGATCCGGTGGACCTCAAGTGGGGTCGAGACGATCTCGCCCACGGTCTGGCGGGGGTTGAGCGAGGCGTACGGGTCCTGGAAGACCATCTGGATCTGCGACCGGACCGGCGCCAGCTCCCGGCGTGAGGCGTGCGTGATGTCGACGCCCTGGTAGCGGAGCACGCCGGAGGTGGGTTCCAGCAGCCGCGTGAGCAGCCGCCCGGCGGTGGACTTGCCGCAGCCGGACTCGCCGACCACGCCCAGGCTCTCGCCCGTGTGCAGGGTCAGGTCGATGCCGTCGACCGCGCGCAGGACCGGACGGGCGTCGCGGCGGGCCGGCCACAGACCGGTGCCGGGCACCGGGAAGTGCTTGGTGAGGCCGACTGCCTGCAACAGGGGTTCTGCTGACGCAGGTTCGCTCGCGTCGGGCGCCTGCGCAGCGGTCGCGTGCGCAGCGGTCGCGCTGGAAGCGGTCGGGCTCGGAGCGGAGGAGGGCTGGGTCATCGGTTCGTCCCTTGGATCCGACGGGTGTCGTTCGATTCCGACGGTTCGACGGTGCGGCGTGCGAAGGCGACCCGCTCCGCGGTGCCCAGGTGACAGGCGGCAGCATGGCCGTCCCCGCCGTCCCGGCCGTCCCGGGCGTCCTCGGCGACGAGCGCGGGGCGCCGACTGCTGCACAGGTCGTCCGGCAGCAGGTCCCGTGCCTGGCAGCGCGGGTGGAACGCGCAGCCGCCGGGGACGGCGAGCAGGCTCGGCGGGCTGCCCGGAACCGGCTTCAGCGGCACGTCCACCGCGCTGCTCAGCCGGGGCACCGACGCGAGCAGGCCCATGGTGTACGGATGCCGCGGCGCGGTCAGCACCTCGGCGACGGAACCGTGCTCCACGCTGCGCCCTGCGTACATCACCAGCACGTCGTCGGCGATGCCGGCGATCACCCCGAGGTCGTGGGTGATCAGCACGATCGAGGTGCGGAACTCCTGCTGGACCTCGGCGAGCAGCTCCAGGATCTGCGCCTGGACGGTGACGTCCAGCGCCGTGGTGGGCTCGTCGGCGATCAGCAGGTCGGGGTCGCAGCACAGCGCCATGGCGATCATCACGCGCTGGCGCATGCCGCCGGAGAACTGGTGCGGGTAGTCCTTCGCCCGTCGCTGCGGGGACGGGATCCCGACCAGGGAGAGCATCTGCACCGCCCGCTCCCCCGCCGCCCGGCGGCTGCACCGGGTGTGCCGCCGGTAGGTCTCGGCGATCTGGTCGCCGACGCTGTAGTAGGGGGACAGCGCGGTCAGCGCGTCCTGGAAGACCATGGCCATCCGGCTCCCCCGCAGGCCGCGCAGCCGCGCCTCGTCGGCGCCGACCAGCTCGGCGCCTTCCAGGCGGATGCTGCCGTCGACGCTCGTGCGGGCGCGGTCGTGCAGGCCGAGCACGGCCAGGGAGGTCACGGACTTGCCCGAGCCGGACTCGCCGACGATGCCGAGGGTCCGGCCGCGCTCCAGAGAGAAGGAGAGCCCGTCGACGGCCTGGACCGGGCCGTCCTCGGTGGCGAAGCGCACGGAGAGGTCGCGGACCTGGAGGAACGGTTCGCCGCCGGCTGCGTGGTCGTCCGTGCGGGGGCTGCTGACGGTCGCTGGGTTCACCGGGGTCAGCGGGTTCACAGGGCACGCACCCGTGGGTCGATGACGGCGTAGCAGGCGTCCACCGCGATGTTGACGAGCACCATGGCCGTGGAGGCGGCCAGCACCGTGCCCATCATCATGGGCAGGTCGGAGTCGGCCACCGAGTCCACCGCGAGCTTGCCGATGCCGGGGATGTTGAAGGTCGTCTCGGTGATCAGCGCGCCGCCGAGGAAGAGGCCGAGGTCGATGCCGAACATGGTGACGATCGGGGTCATCGCGCCGCGCCAGGCGTGTTTCACGTACACCCCCCAGGGGCCGAGCCCCTTGGCCCGGACGGCGCGCACGTACTCCTCGCTCAGGCTCTCCAGCATCGAGGAGCGGGTGAAGCGCGCGTAGGTGGCGACGTTGACCACGGCCAGGGTGATCCAGGGCAGCAGCATCCCACCGGCCCAGCCCGTCAGCGAAGCACCCGGGGAGGTGTAGCCGGGCAGCGGGAGCCAGGCGAGCTGGTCGACGAAGACGTAGCGGACGACGATGCCGAAGAAGTAGATCTGCATCGACGCGCCGACCAGGGCGAGGCCCATGGCCACCTTGTCGGCGGCCCGGCCGCGCCGCAGCGCGGCGATCATCCCGGCGCCGACGCCGAAGGTCAGCACCAGGACCGCCGCACCGAGTGCCACCGATGCGGTCGCCGGGAAGCGGTTGAGCAGGGTCTGCAGCACGGGCCGGCCGTTGACGAACGAGTAGCCGAGGCAGGGCGCGGGGCAGGACGCCGCGCCGAAGTTCCGGCCGGCGAAGACGCCGACGAGGAAGTGCCAGTACTGCACGGGGACGGGGGCGTCGATGCCCATGTTGTGCCGGATCGTGGCCAGCAGTTGCGGGGTGCACTGCTTGCCGCAGGCCAGCAGTGCGGGGTCGGACGGCAGGGCGAAGAACAGCAGGTAGGTGACGGCGCTGACGACGAGGAGGATCAGGGCCGCACTCAGCGTTCGGCGGATCAGGAAGCGCAGCACGTGTGCTCCGTTGGCTGGGCGGGGGTTCAGGCGGGTGGTGTGGGAGCCGGTTACTTGACGAAGACGTCCAGCGGGTAGACGGTGCCGATGAAGCCGAGGTGCACGCCGCCGAGCCCGGGGCCGTAGAGCGAGACCTGGCGCAGGTCGACCCAGGGGATGATCGGAGCCTCTCCCATGATCTTCTTGTCGAGGGCGGCCCAGTCCTTGTTCTGCTGGGCGAGGTCGGTCTCGGCGTTGATCCGGTCGATCTCGGCGTTCACCGACGGGTCGTCGAACAGCATGCTGTCGGAGCTGTCCGGGGCGATGAGGCGGCCGTCGAAGAGAGGCGCGATGACGGTGTCGGCGCTCGGCCAGTCCGGTCCCCACCCGGCGACGTACAGGTCGAAGGTGTTGTCGACGTTGCCGATCTCGTCGTAGTAGTCCTTGTTGTCCATTCCGTGGGTGACGACGTGGAAGCCGGCCTGGCCCAGTGCCGCGGAGACGGCGACCGCGGCCTGCTGCCACTGCGCGGTGTTCCCGTAGGCGAAGACGATGGTCGGGTGGGGGTTGCTGCTCTGGGCGAGCAGCTTGCGCGCCGCGGCCGGGTCCCCGGTGACGGGCGCGTGGTAGAGGTCGTAGGCCTGGAAACCGTTGGTGACCGGGGAGAGGATGGTGTTGGAGTAGTCCCCGTAGAGCGGGCCTCCGAAGATCTGGCGGACCTGCTGCCGGGGGAAGGCCATCAGCAGCGCCTGGCGGATCTTGACGTCCTTGATCCGGCGGTTGTTGATGTCGAAGTAGGTGCTGAAGGGCGAGACCTGGTCGACGGTCCTGGCCCGCAGCGCGGGGGTGTTCAGCACCTGTTCGGCGACGTCGCCGGTGACCTGCGCGTTGAACGTCATCGCGGTGCTGTCGGTGCCGTTGGCTGCGATCAGCCGCTGGTCGATGTCGAGGCTCTGGCCGCCGAACTCGAACTTCCACTGGTCGGGGTAGGCGTGGCGGACGGGGTCGGTGGCCGGGTCCCAGCCGGCGCTGCGGGCCAGCACCAGCGACTTGTCGGCGTCGTGGCTGACGATCCGGTAGGGCCCGGAGGAGAACGGCTCCATGTCGAAGGCCTGCTTGGTGTCGTGCGCCTTGGGGACGGGGCTGTACGACTGCATGGCAGCGGCGTAGGGGAAGTCCGCGTGCGGGCTCTTGAGGTGGAAGACGATGGTCCGCGCGTCGGGGGTCTCGATGGCGGGCAGGTCCTGGCCGTTCCAGGGGCCGGGGTAGACGCTGGAGTAGTTCGCCGAGCCGGTGAGCCAGGTCTGGAGGTAGTTCGGGCCGCCGCTGAGCGAGGCCTCGAAGGTGCGCTCGATGCCGTACTTGACGTCCTGGGCGGTGATCGGCGAGCCGTCCTGGTACTTGACGCCCTGCTTGAGCGTGTAGGTCCAGGTCCGGCCGCCGTCCGAGCCGACGCCGGTGTTCGTCGCGAGGTCGCCGACGAGCTTGGTGGTGCCACCGACGTACTGGTAGCTGGTCAGTTGGCGGGTGAGCAGCAGGTCCACGGTCTGGTTGGGGGCGGAGTAGACCCGGGCCGGGTCCATGTGGCTGAAGTCGGTGGTCTGGAGCACGGTGACGGTCCCGCCGGTCTTGGCGCCGGGGACGGCGGGGTCGGGGCCGGTGGAGTCGGCGGCGGTGCCCAGGGCGACGGCCTGCTTGACGACCGGGGTCGCGGCGAGCTTGGTCGCGTCGGTCTTGCTGCCGGAGCAGGCGGTGGCGGCGGTGAGCGTCCCGGCCGCCATGGCCGTAGCGAGCAGGCGCAGGGCGTGTCTGTTCATCGGGTCGTCCTCGGAGTCGGAGTCGGAGTGGGCGCTTCGGGGGAGCTATGGGTCTGGAAGGCTGGCTCAGCGGTTCGACTTGGGGTCCAGCGCGTCGCGCACGGAGTCGCCGAGCAGGTTGAAGGCCAGGACGAAGATCAGCATCGCCAGGCCGGGGAAGAGCATGTAGCTGAAGTCGGCGGAGTAGACCTGGGCGCCCCGCTGGATCATGCGACCCCAGTCGGGGGTGGGCTCGACCATGCCTGCGCCGAGGAAGGACAGGGCCGCCTCGGTGGTGACGTAGCTGGGCACGGCGAGCGAGGCGGAGATGAGGATCGGCGTCCACAGGTTCGGCAGCAGTTCCCGAAAGACGATCCGGGCCGGCGAGACGCCGATCACGCGGGCGGACTGGACGAACTCCCGCTCGCGCAGCGAGAGGACCTGACCGCGCACCAGCCGGGCGGTGGCGGCCCAGCCGAAGGCCGTGAGCACCAGCACGACCGTGGCCGCGCGGAGCCAGGTGGGCACCTCCTGGGTCGGTTTGACGAAGGCGGCCTGGGCGACGGGGATGAACGCGACGAAGAACAGCGTGGCGGGGAAGCAGAGGATCACGTCGATCACCCGGCCCACCGCGTAGTCGACCGCTCCGCCCGCATAGCCGGCGACGATGCCGACGAGGGTGCCGATCAGGGTGACGAGCAGGACGACGGCCAGCGAGATCAGCAGCGAGGTACGGATCCCGTAGACCAGCTGCATGAAGACGTCGCGGCCGAGGCCTGGTTCGACGCCGAGCCAGAACCGGCCGCTGATGCCGCCCATCGGCCCGGTCGGGTAGCCGAAGTCGTCGAGCAGCCCCGGCTGGTTCTGGCCGTAGGTGGTGTACGGGTCCTTGCCGTAGAGCCAGGAGATGACGGGTGCGCCGAGGCCGACCAGGAAGAACAGGCCGACCACCGCGGCGGAGGCGACGCCGACGCGGTCGCGGCGGAACCGGCGCCAGGCGAGCCTGGCGGGCGAGCGGCCCGGCTGGAGCGCCGCCGGTTCGACGGCCTCCGGCGCAGGGGGGTCCGCGAGGAGCGAGGTCATGGTGGGTCCCCAAGGGACGAAGACGAGAGGAAGACGAGGAGGAGAAGGCGCAAGCAGGAGTATCAGTGCAATGTCACGTTGCTCTGCCTTGGCAAGACTGTGTCGCCCCCAGGGCGAAGCCGTCAAGATGCGATGTGACACTGCATCTGTTTGATCTAGAAACCCAAGGCTTGACGCTGGATCAGTCGGGCGCGATCGTAGGTGGCAAGCACCTGACATGTAACGTGTGCCATGGCACGTGCTTCGGACGGCGGCCCGGCCCGCCGCACAGGGGAGGGCGCCCGCGTGGAGCTGGAGCTCCGGCACCTGAGGGTGCTGTGCACGATCGCCGACACGGGCAGCGTGGGTCGGGCCGCCATCGTGCTCGGCGCCTCGCAGCCCGCCACCAGCACCCAGCTGCGCCGGATCGAGGCCCACCTCGGCGCACCGCTGTTCGAGCGCACCGCCTCGGGAGTGGAGCCCACCGGCTTCGGCCTGGAGGTGCTGGCCGCCGCACGCGACCTGCTGGCCAGGGCCGACTGCCTGGGACGCATGGCGTCGGCGGACGCCTCCCGCTCCGGCAAGGAGCTGCGGCTCGCCGCGACCAACTCCCCGATGCTGCCCGGCCTGCTCACCCGGATGCGCAGCCGGCTACCGGAGCTGCGGATCACCGTCAGCAGCGTCTACCGCTCGTCGGACATCGTCGAACAGCTGGAGCAGGGCAGCCTGGACGCGGCGATCGCAGTGGACTACCCCGGCATGGAGCTGCGGCACTCGGACGCCGTCGCGCACCGGGGCATCGTCACCGAGCCGACCTTCGTCGCCCTCTCCGCCGCCCACCGGCTGCGGAACCGCGCCGAGGTGGCGCTCGCCGATCTCGCCGACGAGCCCTGGTTCGTCACCCCGGATGACGGGGCGGGCTGGCCGGGGGTCTTCTACGACGCCTGCGCGACCGCGGGGTTCGCGCCCGCGTCGGTCCACGAGTTCTTCGGCGACCGCGCGGAGCTGCGGGACATGATCGCGGCCGGCCTGGGCGTCTCCACGGTGCAGGCGACCACCCGGCCGCACCCCGCCGTCGCCATCAAGGCGCTGACCGGCACCCCCCTGTGGGCCAGGTACCTGCTCGCCTGGCGACCCGCGGCGGTGGGCGACGAGCTGGTCGAGATCCTGCACGCGGCCGCGGCCGCGGCCTACCGGGAGTTGACGACGGGTTCGCCGCACTTCGAGACCTGGGCCGCCCGGACCTACTGGGGCTCGCGCCCGTAACCGGAACCGACCGCGCTCCGTGTTATGGCCCGAGGGTCGATGTCATATGACCTGTAACATTGTATTCACCCTTCTCCGGTGGCACGCTTCACCTCGCGTTCCCCCGAGCCTTGGACCGAACGCGCCGTAAGTCCACTTCCCCAGGCAACTTGACCCTCTCTCAGAAGGGCCGGCTGTGCGACTGCGCATACCCCTCCGCACCCTCGCGACCGGCGTCGCCGCGAGCTGCGTGACCGCCACGTTCCTCCTGCCCGCCTCGGCGGCCGTCGCCAACCCGGCGGCGACCGCGAAGGCACCTGCCGAGGCGCCCGCCTCCGGGCACGCGGCCCCGACCATCCCCAAGCCGCTCGGCGCCACCCTCCCGGCGAAGGCCGCCCCGTCCTCCGCCGACACCCTCTCCCCCACCGCGAAGCCGCTGACCCCGGCGCAGCTGGCCCAGGCCCAGCGACCCCTGCCGCCCGGCACCTCCGTCCAGCTCTCGCCGAAGACCCCGGTCCCGGCCGCAAGCCTGGCCGTGAGACCGAAGGGAAGCCACAACACGCCTGCGGACACGGCGAGCTGCACCCCCGCGGACTTCTCCACGCGCACCGGCGGCGCGCTGGTCTCGTTCGTCGAGGGCTCCACCACCGACTGCGTCAACACGCTCTTCAACCTCACCGGCGGCGACGCCGGCGCGGTCCTGAAGGAATCCCAGATGCTCACCGTCGCGAACGCCTACCAGGCGCTGGCGTCCCACTACACCGGGGACGACTCGACCGGCATCTGGCAGCTGGAGCTCTTCCTGCGGGCCGGCTGGTACGTGCAGTCCAACGACCCTGCCGACGTCGGCAGTTACGACGCGACCCTGACCTCGGCCAACCAGGCGGCGCTCAACGCCTTCTTCGGCAGCGCGCACTGGCAGGACGTGACCGCGGCCAACGCGCAGGTTCTCTACGACGCCCTGGTGCTCACCGACAGCGCCAACCTTCAGGCGAACTACCTGAACGTCTACAAGCAGGTGCTGAACGGCTACACCAGCGCCGACGACTCGGTCACCGGGATGGACAACGCCGTCAACGCGGTGCTGTTCGCGCCGCTGTGGCGCGGCAACTGGAACCCGGCCTTCGTGAACGCCGTCGCGGCCGATCCCAGCATCATCAGCACCCTGGGCAACTTCGCGCTCACGTACAAGGCCGCCGCCTCCGGCACCGCCGGCTTCCTGGTGGTGAACGCGGGCAACGACCTGGGCCGCGCCGCGGGTGACGGCGGTACCGTCGGGACGGCGGCGGGACGGCAGGTGCAGGCGGTGCTGGGCGCCTCGGCGATCACCGGTACGACCGCCCCGCTCTGGGTGCACACCGCGTACGACGCCGACACCTACGACGCCGCCGACTGCTCGGTCTACGGCACCTGCAACCTGCCCGCCAAGCTGACCTCGGCGGTGCTGACCCACCAACTCGTCTGCGACAACCGCACCTTCGAGACCGAGGACCTCACCGCGGCGGAGCTGAACACCGTCTGCACCAGCCTGCGCGGCGAGGACACCTTCTTCCACAACCTGGTCAAGGACAGCGGCCCGGTCAACCCGTACGGAAAGACCATCGACCTGGCGGTCTTCGCCAACCAGGCGGACTACGTCACCTACTCCTGGGCCATCTTCGGCAACGACACCGACAACGGTGGCGAGACCCTGATGGACGCGACGGACCCGACCGACCAGCCGGTCTCGGTGATGTACCGCAAGTCGTGGAACGACGGCTTCCCGGCCAACGTGTGGAACCTCAACCACGAGTACACGCACTACCTCGACGGCATCTACGACATGAAGGGCACCTTCTCCGACGAGCTGGTCGTCCCGGACATCTGGTGGATCGAGGGCGTCGCGGAGTACGAGTCGTACACCTACCGCGGCACCACCGACACCGAGGCGATGGCCGAGGCCGCCAACCACACCTACAAGCTCAGCACCATCTTCCAGAACACGTACGACAACTCGGACACGGTCCGCACCTACCCGTGGGGCTACCTCGCCGTCCGCTACATGTTCGAGAAGCACCCGGACGTGGTCGCGGCCATGCTCGGCCACTTCCGCACCGGTGACTTCCAGGGCGCGTACCAGGTCTACAACAGCATCGGCACCGGCTACGACGCCGACTTCGACAGCTGGCTCACCGCCTGCGCGGCCGGCGCCTGCTACGCCCAGGGCCCGACGGCGCTGTTCGACTCGTCCGTCAACGGCGCCACGGTCAGCCTCCACGACACCTCCGTGCAGACCGGCGGCGGCAGCATCACCGCCTGGCACTGGACCTTCGGCGACGGCAGCAGCTCCGACCAGCAGAACCCGACGCACACCTACGCGGCGTCCGGCACCTACACCGTCGACCTGACGGTCACCGACACCAGCGGCCGGACCGCCAGCACCCCGGCCTCGGTCACCGTGACCGCACCCGCGACCCTGCCGACCTGCACCGACCCGCGCACCGACGCGCTCGGCCAGAACTGCTCGCGCTCCAACGTGTCGGAGACCGCCGGCAACACGGCCTACTTCTACCTCTGGCTGCCGGCCGGCACCTCCACTCTGACCGTCACCAGCTCCGGCGGCACCGGCACCGCCGCGCTCTACTACGACCCGGACAACTGGGCCTCGCCGAGCACCTACACGGCCTCGTCCACCAACGCCGGCACCACCTCCCAGACCCTGACCGTCACCAACACCACGGCCGGGTACCGCTACGTCAGCCTCTACGCGGTGACCGGCTTCTCCGGAGCCACCGTCAGCACCCAGTTCTGATCCTCCCCGACCGCAGGCCCCCGGCGCCCACCCTGGCGCGCTGGGGGCCTGCGCGCGCTCAACGCGCTTGGCAGTCGGCCCAGATCGCGGCCAGCGCCCGCGGGATCGCGCCGATGCAGCCGCCCGTGGCGGGGAACCCGGAGCTGCCGAGGTAGCTCCACGTCCCGGAGGGGTTCAGGCTGAAGTACTTCGGCACGCTGCCCTCGTCCTGCGAGGCGACCTTCTCCTCCAGGCTCGCACCGGCCGTCGGCTCGAAGCTGCTCGCCGCGTAGGTGACGCCCCCGCACGCGCCGTAGAGGAAGCCACCGGGGACGGGCTCGATGTGGACCAGCCTGCTCTGGGCCGTGTAGGCCCGGGTGACCTCGGCCTTGACGGCGGTGGTCGCCACGAGGTCCTTGCACGGGGAGCCGGACGCGGCCTCCGCGGACCCGGCGGGCGTCGAGGACGCGGCCCCCTCCGCCGTCGAAGCGGTCGGGGCGGCGGTCGTGGCGACGGTGGAGGGAGCCGCGCCACCGCCGGGGCTGCCCGAGTGGCAGGCGCTCAGCGCCAGGGCGGCGCAGACGGCGAGGGACACGGAGGCTGCGCGGCGCGCGGCGGCGTCCATGGTCGGATCCTTTCGGTGGGAACTGCGGAACAGCGGCTGCTGCTTCAGGCGGTGAAGCGGTGAAGGGGAAGGACGGGCGCGGCCTACGAACCCGTCGGCGTGGTGCTGGCCAGGAGGTCGCCCTGGGCGTCACGGACCGTGATCGTGAGTTCCGAGGCCCCCATCGCCTGCGACCGGGCAGGCAGCCAGAGGTACCCGGTCGCGTACCCGGGTCGGCCGGCGAGCTTCACGACGGTGGCGCGATAGAGGGTGGCGTCGACCTGGACCGTCATCGTGGACGCGTTCCCCGGCCCGACGTACAGCGGCGTGTACAGGGTCCCGGAAGGGTCGGCGTTCACCCGCAGGCTCAGCGTGCCCTGCGGCTGGTTCGCGTTGGTGACGCTGCTGCAGTCGTAGGCACGGGTCGCGAACGGGCCCAGAGCCACACATGACTGACGGTCCGACAGCTTCATCCAGATATCGTGTCCGAGAGCCAGGTCCTGGTCGGCGGGGACGATCCGCACCGCCGGCCGCTCGGGAGCCGACGACACCGGCGCAGGCCCCGGCGCGGCGACCTCGCCCCGCGTCAGCGCGCTGCCGGGAGATCCGGCCAGCGCCGCCCCCGCCGCGACGGCGGCGCTCGCGCAGGCGGCCAGCGCCACCGCGACCGTGGCCCTGACGCGGCGACGCCGCCTGACACTCCGGTCGCGGACCGCCGTGGCGTTGGCCGCCCAGGCGGACGGCTGGTGGCGCAGCGCTTCGCGCTCCAGCGCGTGCCGCAGCAGGTTCTCGTCCTCGTGGTTCATCGCTGTGCCTCCGTCGATCCGGTCGCCGCGTACCCGGCCAGGGCCCGGTGGCCCCGGAGCTTGGCGATGCCTCGGCTGGCCTGGCTCTTGACGTTTCCGACGGAGCAGCCGAGAACGTCGGCGACCTGCTGCTCGCTGAGGTCCTCCCAGTACCGCAGCACGACCACCGCCCGCTGCCGCGGCGGCAGTTCGTCCAACGCCTGGAGCAGCGCCGAGCGCTGCTCCACCTGCGCCGTCGCGGACGGCCCGGCGGGCTGGGCGGGTTCGGGCACCCAGGGCATCAACAGTTGGCGGGCGCGCCGACGCCGGTGCCGGCTGAAGCTGTTGTTCACCATGGCGCGGTGCAGGTAGGCGTCCGGGGCGTCCAGCCGCCGGATCCTCGCCCAGTGCGGGCAGACCTTGGCGAGGGTGTCCTGCACCAGGTCCTCCGCCTCGTGGTGGTCACCCGTGAGCAGGAACGCGGTACGCGTCATCCGCTGCCACCGCGCCGCGACGAAGGTGTCGAAGTCGACCGCCGCCGGCTCCGGCCACGCCTCCCGGTTCCTCACCGTCACCGTCGAAGCCGTCACGTGCCGCCCCCATCACCACGGAGCCGCACCGCGGACGGCTCTCGCTCCCTTCACCACGCGGGAGCCGCCGAGGTTGCACGGGAACGAGGTCGGAGTTCCGGGCGCCGCAGGACGCGCCCGATCCGGTCGGGCGCCCGGCGAAGCCGTGCGGTCGCGGCCGGCACAGCACAGCCGAAAGCCCCGGCCGCCCGCGCGAGCACGGGGACCGGGGCCTTCAGGTGGAGATCAGACGCCCCAACCGTAGGCGTCGTGGGTGGAGAGCTCCCGCCAGAACGTCGGAGCGATCTGTGCCGTCACCCGCGCGGCTGCGAACATCGGCCCGAGCTCGGACTGCATCTCCTGGAAGAAGGCCTCGAAGCTCTGCCGATCGGGCCACTCGTCCACCACCAGCAGCTTGGTGCCGTCGTCGGAGCCGTGGAAGCGGTGCGCGATGAGGCCGTGACGCTTCGCCGCCGCGAGGACGGTCTGCATCTTCTCCTTGTTGTCCGCGGCGTACTGCTCCATGGCCTTCGGATCGCCGGCGGCCTCCATCGTCATGAACACGGACATAGCTGCTCCTCGTTGCTCGTGGGCTCGTACAGCCGACGCCCCGAAGGTGTAGCCGCCGCTCGGCACGGCGAAACAGCTCGGACGCCCAACCGGGTGACGTCGGTCCGACGACGAGCACCGCCGCGGCGTGCTCGTCGTCGGGCGGGATCAGTGACCGGGGGCCAGCACCGGGCTGTTGTGGTAGGCGGCGATCAGCCACCGGCCGTCACGCTTCTCGAGAACCCAGGTCGCGTTCACCTTCCTGGCGTCCGGGACCTCGGTCTCGCCCGCGAAGAGGATGCCCGACTCGCTGACGACGATCGCGGCGTCCGCGCCCACGAAGCGGAGGCTGAGCCGCTTGTTGTCGGTGGAGCTGCCCTTGAGCGGACCCGCGAAGGCCGCGGCCATGCTCTGGCGGATCACCTCGCGGCCGTTGCGCAGCGAGCCGGTCATGATGGCGGTCGCGTCCTCGGTGTAGTCGGCGACCATGGCCCCGGCGTCACCGGCCTCCCATGCCGTGTAGGAGTCGACCAGGACGGCCGCGATGGCGGCCTCGTCTGCCGCACGCTTCTCTGACATCGCACGTTCTCCCTTGGGTGCGGTTCGCACGGGTCGTCCGGCGAACTCGGAGGTACATACCGGCGGGGAGGTCGAAACTCATCGCGCCCGCACCGCCCGGATTCACAGCGCGCGCAGGCGTTCGAGAACCCGTTCCAGGAGGGAGACCGGGACACTGTCGGAGGGACCGGCCGCGAGCCCCTGCGGTCGGCGGGAGCGGCGGGGGAGGTCGCCCGGCGGCAGCACCCCGGGCAGGTGGTCCAGGATGCGGCGCAGCTCCATGTGGGCCAGGGCGGGGTTGGCGTGCTTGCGAAGCAGGGTCACCTGCGCGAACCCGTGCCGCCCGTCGGGCAGCAGACTCACCTGCTGGAGGATGGAGAAGCCGGCTCCGGTGATCATGATCTCTTCCGGCGCCTCCCCGTCCCCCACGCTGCGCCGGGCGTACGCGAGGGCGGAGCCGGCCGAGGCGAGGGCGAAGCCCGCCGGCATGGCAGGGGTCTGCCCGAAAAGGGGTGCGGCGTCGGCCAGGTCGCCCAGGACCGCCCCCACCGCGCCGGGTATGCCCAGGGCGCACTCCAGGGCGTCGCTCATCGAGAGGATGGCGGCCGCCGTCGTGTTGGGCCGCCACAGCACTACGGAGGTTCCCACGAGCCTGTGGTCTTCGCTCAGAGGGCGAGCTCGTCCTCGATCTGGCGCAACCGCAGCCGGGCGAGTGCCAGGTTGGCGCGGCGGCGGTCGAGCGCGAGGTAGAGGAAGTGGCCCTCGCTGCCCTTCTGGGTGAGCGGGCGGATCAGGTGGTACTGCCCCGACAGGGTGATCAGGATGTCCTCGATCGCTTCGTGGTGCAGGTTGAGCATCTCCATGGTCCGCAGCTTGGCGCGGACCACCTCCGTGTTGCCTGCGGCCGCGACGTTCAGGTCCAGTTCGGCGCTGCTGCCGAGCGTGCCGAGGGCCATGCCGCTGTTGTAGTCGACGAGCGCGACGCCGAGTGCGCCCTCGATGGTCATGGCGTTCTTCAGGGCGATGTCCAGGCTAGCCATGCTTGCGACCCATTTCTGTCAGATCATGGACAAGTGACGGTGCATCAAGGTGATCACCTGATCAGCAGTCTACTTGCCAGGCGCATATGCCAGGAAGAACTTGCCAAAAGACGAGCCATGTGCGTACGTACATGCGGCGCACCATGTTTGAGCGGTCGTCAGGCCGGCTGTGCGGCTACGTCGCCCTAGGTCAGTGTGCCGCCAACCGGAGCCGCGTGCAGGCAAGTCACGCGAATGCCGCCGCCAGCAGCGCGGCGACCCCGGCGACCAACGGCTCGTCGGCGGCCGCGGCGGAGTCGTGCTTGGTGGACAGGACCGCCATCACGATGGGCCCGCGTCCGGGCGGTCGGACGATGCCCACGTCGTTGGCCGTGCCGTACTCCCCAGTGCCGGTCTTGTCCGCGACGACCCAGTCCGCGGGCAGCCCCGCGCGCAGGCGGTGGGCGCCGGTCGTGTTCGCCAGCAGCCAGCCGGTCAGCCGCTTCCGGTCGGTCGCGTCGAGAGCACCGCCGAGCGTGAGACGCGCACAGGTCAGGCCGAGCGCACGCGGGGTCGAGGTGTCGGTCACCCTGCCCGGCTCGGCCGAGTTCAACTCCGGCTCCCAGCGGTCCAGCCTCGTGATCCGGTCCCCGACGGACCGGCAGAAACGGGTCACCGCCTGCGGACCGCCGAGCTGACGCAGCAGCAGGTTCGCCGCCCCGTTGTCGCTGTACTCCAGCGCGGCCGCGCACAGGTCGCCGACCGTCATGCCGTCGGCGACGTTGCGCGGCAGGCCCGTGATCGGGGCGTAGCCCGACGCCGTCACGTCCTGCCGGGTGTAGTGGATCACCTTGGCGAGGAACTCCCCGTCGCGGTCGAGGTCGCGCAGCACCGCGGCCACGCCGAGCGTCTTCCAGGTCGAGCACATCGGGAACAGCTCGCCCGCCCGGTACGTCACGCTCCTGCCCGTGCCCGAGTCGTACGCGAAGACCCCGACCCGCGCGGAATGCTCCTGCTCGAGGGCGCGCAGCCGCCCGTCGACGCCGGAGGCGACGCCCGCGCCGCCCTGCGCGAAGGCCTCTCCCGCCACGGGCAGGACGCCGGCGAGAGCCGCCGCCGTACCGGCGAGAATGCCACGCCGACTCGGAAACACAGCCACAGGGTCTTCCTCCGCTCGTGTCGTCGCAGGACGCTTCGCCCACGAATCAGGACGAGGCCGTGCATGGCGCCGGTTCCCGGGTTCCCGGGTGGCGCCCGGCCGCGTCACGGGGTGGCGCGCTCCACGGCCTCCCAGCTCATGTCCTGCTGCCGCTCGCGCTGGTGCGCGCGCAGCCCGCCGCGAAGACCGAACAGGCGCTTGGAGTGCAGCAGGTACACGACGACGGCGATGTTGACCACCAGGGCGACCACCTTGAAGACGGTGACCCGGCCGGTCAGCTCCCACACCTCGGGGACCAGCAGGATCGTGGTGGCGACGAACGTCAGGTACTCCGCCCACCGGCGGGCGCGCCACAGGCCGACGGCCTCGACCCCCTCCAGCAGCGCGTAGGCGGCAAGGGCCGCACCGAGGAGCCACAGCTTCGAGGACGACGCCTGGAAGGCCTTCTCCAGTTCGCCCGCGAGACCCGTGCCGGGCCGCGCGCCCACTCCGCCGACACCGTTCTGCAGCGCGTCCACGACGCGGTAGAACGGGTCGGACAGACGGGCCCGGTCCGCGGTGAAGGCGAACACCACCACGGCGGCCGTGCCCAACAGCAGGAAGTGCAGCAGCCGGTCCAGCGCGATCAGCCGCAGCACGTACCGGTCGCGCAGCGCCCGCCCGCGTTCGGGGATGACGATGTCAGCCGGTCCGGGCCCGGGGGTCTCCCCGTGATCCCGCGGAGCTCTGGTCGGGATCCACACGTCGCAGCGCAGGCACCGCTGCCAGCGCAGCCCGTCCTCGGTCCGGCGGACGAGCAGCGGACCGGTGCGTTCGTCGACGTCGGCCGGGGCGACGAGGACGTGCCCGCTCGTAGCGCAGGTGAGCAGCTCGAAGTTCCAACGGTGCCGCGCCATGGTCTGGTCCGTGCCCTTCGTCCGCGTCCCGGGTTCAGGGCGTCTACCCGGTCGGCGGCGCTGTGGCGCCCCCGGAGCGCGGAAATCGCCCGGTCGCCACCGACCGTCGCCCGCGGACGGGGGCTGAAGGACGCCCGCCCGGGGGGCCGCCACGGCCGCCGCAGCGCGACGTTCGTGACGGCCCTTGCACCTCAGCCTCCTGGTGAGGTCAGCCGGTCGTCACACCCGCGGGGCGGAACCGGCGGCGAGTGCGGTGACGTGCAGCGCCGAATCGTCGATGGCTCCGGGCGCGAAGCGCAGCGTCACGTGCGTCCACTGGTTGGGCGGGGTGACCTCCAGGTAGGCGGGCTTCACCGACTTCACGCCGTAGGGTGCGTTCCAGGCGAGGTCGGCCCACGCGGACTGGCCCGGGCGCAGCGTGACGGTGTGCCGGCCGGGGTCGTGGACGAAGTAGGTGGACCCCCAGACGACCTTGATCGGCAGCGCCCCGTGCGTCGAGCCCAGCAGCCCCAGCCCCGGGTAGCCGTAGACGGTGCAGGTCTGGCGGGAGGCGTTGGTGAAGACCAGATCCTCGCCGAAGTTGCCCACCCCCGCCTGGTTGTCGTCGGGGTGCAGGGCGACCTTGAGGTCGGCGGTGGAGCATCCGGCCGGCGCGTGCGCGCCCTGCGCGAAGGCGCTGCCCGAGCCGGCGCCGACCAGCAGCGTGGCGCAGGCGGTCGCCGCCGCGGCGGCAGCCGCCGCCTTCTTCATCTGTGGCTTCATGCGGTCCTCTCCGAGGGAAAGTGGATCACTCTGATCGGCGGGAGAGACGACGCCGCCTGCGCCCGGGTTGTAAAGGAAAGGAAAAATCGGTTGGCACCCGGAGGAGTAGGCTCGGCAGCCGGTCGCGCCGAAGCGCCGCCTGAATCAAAAGGGGGATTTCTGAGTGGAGTTGACGCCGGAACTGATGGTGGACGGCTGCTCGCCGACCCAGCCGGCCATGTCGCCGGACGGACGGTGGGTGGTGTACGTCGTCCGGCCGGTCGCGCCCGAGGGACCCACCGGCACCGCCCTGTGGGTGGCGCCCGTCGACGGCGGGCAGCAGCCGAGGCAGCTGACCGACGGGAAGGAGCGGGTGAGGTCCCCGCGGTGGACCGCCGACTCCTCGGCGGTCGTCTTCCTGACGGGCGCCCGGCTCCGACGGATCGACGTCGACGGCGGCGACCCGACGGAGACCGGGTGGGACGGCGAGGTCACCGACCACCGCTGCCTGCCCGACGGAACGCTCGTCCTGGTCGGCGCGCAAGCCGTCGAGGAACAGGAGAGCGACGTCATCCTCTGGGGTGTCCCCCGACCGGGCGACGGGCTGTGGACGCTCGCACCCGGTGACGGCGCTCCGCTGCGCCTGGAAGCCCTCGGCGACCGGCACGTCGTCGACGCCGAACCACGCCCCGACGGCGAGGCCCTCGCCGTCGTCAGCTGGGCGGTGCCGGACGAGGAGCCGGGAGCGCGGACCGCACGCCTGCACGTCGTCGACCTGCGCACCCGCACGGCGACGGATCTCGGACCCGCCGCGTACGAGGCCGGGTCACCCGCCTGGTGGCAGGACGCCGACGGCGTCTGGCACGTCTCCTACCTCGCCGTCACCCCTCCCGGCCTGGTCGGGGGGCTCGCGGTTCTCGACGCCCCCGTGGACGTCCCCGCATCGGACGCCGACGGCTCTTCCGCTCTGCACCGCAACCTCACCGAGGGCATGGACGCCTGCCCGACACAGCTCGTCCAGACCGCCGACGGTCCGCCGCTCGCGCTGTTCGCCGAGGGCCTCGACAGCGCCCTGTACCGACTCGACCCCGGCTCCGGCCGTTTCGAACGCGTCGCCACCCTCCCGGGCGGTGCGGACGGGCTGACCGCGGACCGCAGCGGCGAGGTCGTCGCGCTGCGCGTCAGCACCGCTCACGCGCCCGTCGACGTGTACGCGGGCGGCCTCGCTGAGCCGCTGCGGCGGCTCAGCGACACCCGGCCGCACTACCGCGCCGTGACGTGGGGCACCCAGGAGCGCGTCGCCTGGCGTGCGGCCGACGGCCTGGACCTCGAAGGACTCCTCGTCCTCCCTCCCGGTCGGACCCGCGCCGACGGCCCCTTCCCGCTGCATGTCCTGGTCCACGGCGGCCCCTACGAGCGGTACTCCGACAGGCTCCAGTTCTTCTTCTCCCTGTCCGGCCAGTGGCTCGCCGCGAACGGCCACGCGGTCCTGCTGCCCAACCCGCGCGGCAGCCAGGGACGCGGCCATGCCTTCGCCGCCACGGTGGCGGCCGCGGTCGGCGGGGACGAGTTCACGGACATCATGGCCGCGGTCGACGTGCTGGTCGCCGAGGGCGTCGCGGATCCGGAGGGGTTGTCCATCAGCGGCTGGAGCCACGGCGGTTTCATGGCCGCCTGGGCCGTCACCCGTACCGACCGCTTCCGTGCCGCGATCGTCGGCGCCGGTATCGCGGACTGGGGGCTGCAGGTCGCGCACGGCGAGCTCGGTGCGCAGGAGGCCGCCCTGTGCGGGTCCACCGGCTGGGAGGGTCCGGGCCCGCACCCCCACGACGCGGTCAGCCCTGTCTCGTACGCCTCCAGGATCACCACGCCCGTCCTCATCCTGCACGGAGAGCAGGACACCAACGTCCCGCTCTCGCAGGCCCTGTACCTTCACCGCGCGCTCAGCCGGCACGGTGTCCCGCACGAGGTGGCCGTCTACCCGGGCGAGGGCCACCTCGTCGCCCGGCGGGACCACCAGCTCGACATCGCACACCGCAGCGCGGACTTCCTCGCGCGCCACGTCCGAGGCCGCTCCGCCGGCGGAGCGGCCTGACCGAGGGGTCTCACCCGCCCGGGGTCGGGGCCGGCTGGTCGGGCGGGTCGAGCAGGTGGGGGCCGTTGTTGCGGACGTTGTTGACGGCCAGGGAGACCTGCCGGGCGCCGAGGTGGCCGGCGGCGGGTTCGGTGAGCAGCGCGCGGAGCTCGTCCGGGTCCTGGTGGGCGGGGTCGAGCCAGGCCTCGAAGTCGGCGGGCGCGATGGCCAGCGGCATGCGCGGGTGCACCCGGCCTGCGGCGTCGGTGGCCTCGGTGGTGATGATCGTGCAGGTCGCCCACCAGGCCAGCGGGTCGTCCTCGTCCCTGGTCCTGTCGCGCCACCACTCGTACAGTCCGGCCATCGCCATCTGCGCCCCGTCCTGCGGGGTGATGAACCAGGGCTGCTTGTAGGCCTTGCGACCCTCGGCCGCGGGTACCGCGGTCCACTCGTAGAAGCCGTCGGCGGGGAGCAGGCAGCGGCGTTTGGCGAAGGCCCGCCGGTAGGCGGGCTTCTCGTGCACGGTCTCCAACCGGGCGTTGATCATCCGCGCCCCGACCGACAGGTCCTTGGCCCAGGAGGGAACCAGCCCCCACCGCAGCGGCCGCAGCTCTCGCCCCAGCTCCCCGGTCTCCCGGTCCGCCCGTTCGAGCACCGCCCACACGTCGTCGGTCGGCGCGACGTTCCACGAGGGCGCGAGCGCCTCGGTCGGGTTCCACCGGTCGACCTGGAACACCTCGACCAGGTCCTCGGGCTTCCGGGACGACGCATAACGACCGCACATGCCGCCAGCTTGCCACGCTCCCGGGCGGACACGCCCGCGACGCAGGGCGCGGTCCCAACGGAATCGGCCCCGGATTCCTCCAGTTGAGCCGGAAAACCCCTCCGCTGGAGCAGCATCTGTGGCTGCCCGGTGTGGGCGGGCCACAGGGTCGCACTGTGGCTTCTCCGCGGGGACGTCCCGCAGCCACCAGCAGAAGAGGAACGAAAGTGCGTACTTCACGGATAGGTCTGTGCGTTCTCGCGTCCGGGGCGTTCGCCCTGGGGGCGCTCGCCCCCGCTGCGCACGCGCAGACCAACGTCTCGGTCACCGTCATGAAGGAGACCAACAACGGGCCGGTCTCCGGTCCGCTCATGCCCGGTGACCAGGCGGACGTCGTACTGTCCAACTGCGCGTCCGGCGTCACCAGCGGGACCGCGACGTCCAAGGCGTTCACCGCGACCGCCACGCTGCAGGCCTCCGCGGACCGGCCGACCCTCCAGGGCTTCCCGACGATCGCGAACGTCCCCTCCGGCACCTACACGGTGACCGCGTCCTGCGGCAGCTTCTCGGCGACCACGACCTTCGTCGTCGCCTCCGGCACCGCCCCCACGACGCCCGCGACGCCGCTGGGCCCGGTCAAGACCGGCGTGGGCTCCACGTCCCAGGGCATCAACAGCACCGAGACCGGCGCTGGCGCCGCCCTGCTCGCCCTGGCCGGCGGCGGCACCCTGGCCCTCCGCCGCAAGCTCCGCTCCGGCCGCTGAGCCTTTTTCGCACGCCCCGCGGCGTACCCGCACGCCTTGACGCGGGTACGCCGCGGAGTCCCTGTTGCTGCCGCGGTCTCAACCCTCGGGGCGGCGGGCCCAGAACAGGACGTGGCCGGTGTCGCCCTCGGGGACGAACTCCTCGAGAACCACGTCGAGCCCGGCCCGGACGAGCCAGGTAGGGCTCGTGGCGGCAATCGGCGTAGCTCCGCCGCCGGGCCAGTCGTCGCAGGCCCGGCTGTTCCCGGACCGGGACATGGATCAGGGCATGGAGGCAGACGACGTGCCGCCCGGCCGCGGGACCGCCCTACGGGCGTGCAGCACGCTGCCGTCGAGCGGCAGCGGGACGTGGTCGACGAGGGCGAGACCCGCGTCGGTGAGCAGGCGGGCGTAGTGGTCGGCACGGCGTTCGCGGCCGCCGACGTTGCACATCATGTGGAGGTCCCAGGCGGTGGCCAGCGACGGTGTGCCGTCGGCCGGCAGGATGCGCTCGACGACGAGGAGATCGGCGTCGTCGTGCATGACGCGGGCGCAGTGACGCAGGATCTCGCGGCAGCGGTCGTCGTCCCAGTCGTGGAGGATCCGCGACAGGACGTAGACGTCGCCGCCCGACGGCACGTCGGCGAAGTCGCCGGCCCGGTAGGTACAGCGGGCCCCGCACCCGGCGGCGTCGAGCGAGCGGCGGGCGGCTTCGACCGCGTGCGGCCGTTCGAGCAGGACGCCGCGCAGGCGCGGGTGGGCCGTCAGCAGGCGGCCGAGGAGTTCGCCGTTGCCCCCGGCGACGTCGACCACGGTGGCGGCGCTGGGCGCCTCGGCTGCGGCGGTGACGACCGGGTGCCTGGTGAGCGGCTCGAACATCCGCGAGCTCGCGGCCATCGACTGGTCGAACAGCTCCGCGAGTTCGGGGTCGCGGGCGAAGTGGTCGAAGTGGTTCTCGCCGTGGAGGTGCTCGAAGGCCACCTCGCCGCTGCGCACGGTGTGGGCCAGCGCCCCGAAGGACCGGTAGAACGGGCCGCCGTACATCAGGGCGAGCGGGCGCACGGACCCCGGGTTGTCGGCGCGGAGCAGCGCGCCGAGCGGGGTGAGCCGGAAGCCGTCGCGTCCCTCGCTCACCACGTCCAGCATGGCCAGGTAGCGCAGGAGCCGTGCCAGGTGCTCGGGTTGGGCGTCGACGGCGTCCGCCAGCGCGGTGGGCGAGGTCGCCGTCCGGGTGTCCATGGCGTCGGGCGCCCGCAGTTCGGCGAAGGCGGCCAGGGCCTGGGTGGTCCAGGCTCCGGTCATCAGGCGCAGGAGCATTTCGGCGGGCTGCAGCAGCCGGTGTTCGTCCAGGTGGGCCGCCAGGACGTCGCGGTGATCGCCGGGCGCGTAGAGCTCCACGCGTCCGTATCCGGCCTTGGAGTCGGCGGGCGCGGTGAAGTAGAACACGGTGCCGTCCTCGTGGGGGTTGTAGCCCCCGCCGTCGGCGGCCGCGCCGTGGCGGGCGAGGAGCGCGCGCATGCCGTGCAGCACCAGTGGATCGGGGCGCTCGACCTCGAAGGCGAGGTGCGCTTCGTGCTGCCGGGCGCGCTCGTGGGCGGCGATCGGCGTGAGCTCGGAGCCGGGCGGCACGGTCAGCGCGAACACCTCCACCGAGCGGCGCTCCCCCTGCGGGCCGGCCACGGCCGGGTGCAGGATGCGCACGTCGAGCTGGGCCGGGCTGCGCCCGTGCCGGGCCGCGAGCCGCTCGCGCACGACGACGCTCGGCCGTGCCGCCGTGTCCGCATCCAGCCCGCAGCGGGCCAGTTGGGACGCCAGCTCGTTCGCCGTCGCCGGGAAGACGAGAACCGCGGCGTGCGAGAAGCGGCAGCGGTCCGCGAGCGACCGCTGCTCCAGGGCGTCGAGGCCGGGCAGCAGCAGCGCCAGCAGGGCGGCGGTGTCCTGCTCCCTGACGAAGTCGACCGCCGCGCGCAGACGGGCCGTGTCGGTCGGGGTCGTCGTCGTCATCACGGAGGCGGCCTTGTCTTCGTCGTGGGTTGGGGTGGTGGTGCGGACCCGGGTACGGGTGGTGCGATCGGAGGTCATACGCCGACGTAGCCTTCGGCGAACCACTGCTGGTGGGTGCGCGAGGTCCGCAGCGTCTCGAGGCGGGAACGCGCCAGCGCGTCGTGGAACAACGTTTCGCCGTCGGCCGGCCCGGGCGGGCTGTGCAGGAGCTGGATCATCCAGTGGGAGAACTCCTGGGCGCGCCAGATGTGCTCAAGGCACCGCGCGGAGTAGCGGTCGAGTCCCTCGGGGTTCCCGTGCGCGAGGTCGTCGACCAGGGCGCGCGCGAGGATCTCGGCCTCCAGCACCGCGAGGTTCGCGCCTTTGGCGGCGGAGGGGCTGAGCAGGCTCGCGGCATCGCCGACCAGGAACAGCGAACCCCTGCGCAGTGGTTCCAGCACGTCGGACTCCAGGTCGACGACGGCCCTTTGGACGATGGGACCGCGGCGCAGCGGGCCGTAGTCCGCGGCGCGCATGCGCAGCGCCAGCTCGTCCCAGATCCGTTGTTCGGACCACGCGTCGGCGGGCCCGCCGCGCTCGATCTGCAGGTAGTAGCGGGTGACCTCGGAGGTGCGGGCCATGTGCCCTGCGAAGCCGCGGCGGTGCACCGCGTATCCGACGGCGTCGAGGCTCGGCGGCGCTTCGGCGAGCAGTCCGAGCCAGGTGACGCCGTGGTCGCGGTGGTGGCGGACCACGCCCGCCGGCAGCGAACGCCGCGCAGCCCCGTGCCGGCCGTCGCACCCCGCGACATACCGTCCTCGCCAGCGTCCATTCCGCCCTTGCCCTTCGCCGTCGGCGGTCCGCACGACGACCGAGGGCCGGGTGCCGTCGGCGTCGAGGACGGCGACGGCCTCCGTCTCGAACTCCAGGCGGCCGCCCGCGTCCAGATAGTGCGTCAGCAGGTCGGTCACCAGCTCCTGCTGCGGATAGACCGTGTGGGCCCCCGCGGGGCCGATGCTGCCGTAGTCCAGCCGGAACCGGCCGTCTCCGCTGCGGAACTCGCAGACGGCATGCGGCACACCGCCGCGGCGCAGCCCTTCGGCCAGCCCGTGCTCCTCCAGGATCCGCACGGTGTTCGCCGCGAGGTACCCGGCGCGCGCCCGCGTCTGCACGTGCGCGCGGTCGGCGCGCTCGAGGACGACGCAGTCGATCCCGCTCGCCAGCAGGAGGTTGCCGAGCACCAGCCCGGCCGGCCCGGCACCGAGGATCACCACGTCCGCAGTGCCGTCATCGGTGATGCCGCTGGTGGTGCCGTCGCCGGTCACCGCGTCGCCGGCTAATTGCGCTCTCTGACTTTCTGACATGAAAGTGGATCATAGGTGCCGAAATATTGCGCAATGATCGAAATTCACCCGTATGTACGAAAGCAGGTCGCACTGATGCTGCGCCACTTCACCCGGTGCACCGGCTACCAGGAGATCGCCCAGCTCACAGCCGTCCCGGTGGGCACCGTCCGCAGGCGGCCCGGGCCGCGGAGATCCGGGGCCGGGCCGCTCCCCCGGTCACTTGGTCCTGTCGGAATCCGGGATGCCCTCCTTGGTGGCCTTGGCGTACGCCTGCTCGACGGTCAGGCCGCTGAAGGCCGCGGCCGAGGCGGGGAGGCCGCCCAGGGGGAAGGGGCTGGCCTGGGCGCACTGGACGGCCGCGCCCGCGTTCTCGGTGTGCGCCTGGGCGGTGGCCTGGCCGATGTCGGCGGTGGGCTTGGCGCCCGGAGCGGAGGCGCCCGTGGTCTTCAGGTCGGGGCCGATCACCACGTGGACGGTGGTCAGGCCGACGGCCGTGGTGAGGGACGAGGAGGGCAGGCCCAGGGCCTTCGCCACCTGCTCGGCCTCGGCCTTGTAGAGCGGTTTGCCGGTCGAGTACTCCACCTTCGTGGCACCAACCAGCGGGCCGGTGCCGATCGTGGTGTCGGAGTAGCCCGCCCCGGCGAGTTCGCTCTGCACCGCCCCGGCGCGACCGGTGATCCCGGTCCCGTTGATCAGATGGACCTCGACCTTCGCCGGGTCCACCGCGGGCGCGCCGGAGGCCGAGCCGCTCGCCGACGGCTTGGGCGCGGAGGAGCCGGGGGTCAGCGACTGGTCGTCGGCGATCGCGTTGAACAGCTGCTGCGCGCCGGGCCCCGGGACCAGCCAGGCGTTCGGGTTGTAGGGGTCCTGCGCGGACGGCATGGTGGCGAAGGTGATGTGGTTGGTCGGGATGCTTCCCAGCGTGTCGGCGAGGCTGACCAGGCTGGTCACCCCCGCGAGCGCGTCGTCGACCGCGAAGGCCTTGGACGCGGCCTCGGCGAGCCTGAAGACGTTGGACGGGTCGGTGAGCGTGCTCGCGCTCTTCATCTTGTGGATCAGCGCGCTGAGGTAGATGTGCTGCGCCTCGGTGCGGTCGACGTCGCTGGCGCCGCCGAACGCGTGCCGGCTGCGGAGGAACTCGAGGGCGCCCTGGCCGACGAGGGTGTGCGTGCCGGCGGACAGCTTCAGGTGCGAACCGGGGTCGTAGACGTTGTGCGAGACGCAGACCTGCACGCCCTGGACGGCGTCGGACATGTTCACCACGCCGGAGAAGTCCACGACCATGAAGTGGTCGATGTGCACGCCGGTGAGGGCGTTGACCGCGGACACGGTGCATCCGGGGCCGTAGTTCAGGCTGTTGGTGATCTGGTCGTGGCTGGGGAAGCTGTGGGTCTTGCCGCCCTGCGTGCACGGCGGGATCGCGAGGTCGGTGTCGCGCGGGATGCTCATGACCGTGGCGTTCTGGTGGTCCGCGGAGACGTGCACCAGCATCTCGACGTCGGCGTGCGGCAGGGACTGGTCCGAGCCGCCCAGGCTGGTGTCCAGCGCGCTGGTGCGGGTGTCGGAGCCGATCACCAGCACGTTCAGCGCGCCCGGGATGACGGCGCCCTTCTGCGGCTGGGACCCGGTGTCCAGGCTGCTGTGCTGGATATTGCTGTCGAGCTGGTAGATCCACGCGCAGCCGGCCGCCGCGACGAGCACGACGAAGGCACTGACCCCCATGGCTATTCGCCTGCCCCGCCGCCGGGGTTTCTGCTTGCGCCTCCGGCTCGGGGCCCCGCCGTACCCTCTCGGTCCCGGAAGGCCGCCCGGGGCCTGACCCGGGGCCCGGCCCGGGGTCGGGACAGTGGGAGCCGAGGTGTCTTCGGGGATCGTCATAAGAGGGTGTACTCCTTGTGCGGGAACGCCTGAGGGGCACTCAGGATCGCGGTGGAATGGAGCATGGAGCTCTGCCTGTCGCGTCTCCTCCTCATCACTGCTCCCTACGGTGCACTCACCCTAACGACGCAACACGCCCGCGTTCGTGTCCCACTCGATCGAAACTCATCGTCAGTTCTTCGTCACACGCCCCCTTCCGGGTGGTTGTGGCCCCAACACGCCCGCATTGCCGAACGGTTCGACGGCGCGACTGAGAGATTCCGGGCATGACAACTCCCAAGAACCTGAAGTACACCAACGAGCACGAGTGGGTGCTGCTGGAGGGCAGGACCGCGACGGTCGGGATCACAGACTTCGCACAGAAGCAGCTCGGCGACATCGTCTTCGTGGAGCTGCCCGAGGTCGGCCGCCAGCTCGACCGGGGCAAGGAGTTCGGAACCGTCGAGTCGGTCAAGGCCGTGACCGAGGTGTACGCGCCGGTCGGCGGCAAGGTGACCGCCGTGAACGTGGATCTCAACGAAGAGCCGGAGGAGATCAACAGCGACCCGTACGCGGCCTGGATGATCAAGATCGAGGTCAGCAACGCCAAGGAGCTGGACGACCTCATGACGGCCGAGAAGTACGACGCCTACTGCGCGGGCCAGTAAGCGAACCTCCGGGCGGCCCTCCTCCGCCTGGGGCCGCCCGCAACCTCGCCGCCCGGCGCTGGGACGGGCCCAGCTCGTGGCGCACGAAGCCCGGGTGGGCCGGACCGAGCTCGATGCGGTTCTCGTCGAGGCCGTTGACGATCCGCAGACGGCCTCCCGGGAAACCGAACTCCACGGCCACCGTTCCGGCGGCCAGGTCATGTCCTGTCGGCCGCCACTCCAGCAGGGCGACCTCGTGCAGCTCCTGGCCGACGAACGGCTCGAGGCGGTCGTCGCTGTGCGACCACTGCGGGGTGAGCTCGAACCCCTCCCAGCCCGCGATGTCCGCAGCCGTGTCGATCGCGTCCCAGCCGATCGCGAGTTGGTCGAACTGCGCGTGACAGACCTCCACCTGGACGCCGTCGAAGTCCAGGACCACCGGGCACTCGGCGAACCAGTCCTCGTCCTCGGCGAACCGCACCACGGCGAAGCCGGTCAGCCGCCTGCCGGCGAGCGCCGCCAGGCGGGGTCCGTGCGCCTGGCGCGCCGCCGCGACCCCGACCAGGAAGGACGGCTCGAAGCCGGAGATCCCCGTCATCGGCCGTACAGCTCGGCCAGGGCCCGTGCGGCCGTGGTGATCCGGGCCCGCAGCTCGGGCGGACTCAGCACCTCCACCTGCGGGCCAAGGCGCAGCAGCTCGCCCTCCGCGTGCGTCGTGCTCTCGATCGGGATGAGGGCGCGACGCCAGCCGCCGGGCCGCTCCTCCTCCCCCGCGTCGACGGCATCGATCACGGCCTGGGCCGCGGCCTCGCGCAGCCGCTCGACCCCCGCCGGGGAGATCCGTATCTCGGCACGGCCCTGCCAGAGGCGGTCCTGGAGCCGGCGGGCGTGGGCCTGCCAGTAGCCGGCCAGGTCGAAGTCGGCGGGGACGGTGAACTCCTCGTCGAGGGACCGCAGTTCCTGGATCTGACTGATGCGGTAGACGCGGGGCTCCGGGCCGCCGGCGTGAGCCACCACGTACCAGCGGCCGCCCTTGAGCACGATGCCGCGGGGCTCGAGGCGGCGTTCCACGATCTCCGGGGCGTACCAGCGCCGGTAGCGCACGTGGACCGCATGCCGCTGCCACACCGCCGCCGCGACGGCGGGCAGGTGCGGGACGTCGTCGGCCTCGCGGTACCAGCCGGGCGCGTCGAGGTGGAAGCGCTCGCGGACGCGCCTGGCCTGGCGTCGCAGCTCGTGCGGCAGGGCGGCCTCCAGCTTGAGCTCGGCCGCCGTCAGGACCGAGCCGAGACCCAGCTCGGCCGCCGGGCCGGGCAGTCCGGCGAGGAACAGCGCCTCGGCCTCGTGGGCGGTGAGCCCGGTCAGGCGGGTGCGGTACCCGTCGACGAGGGCGTAGCCGCCCTCGTGGCCCGGCTCGCCGTAGACCGGGACGCCGGACGCGGCGAGCGACTCCACGTCGCGGTAGATCGTGCGGACGGAGACCTCGAGCTCCGCCGCCAGGTCGGCGGCGGTCATCCGGCCGCGGTTCTGCAGCAGGAGCAGCAGGGAGACGAGTCGACTGGCGCGCATGTCGAAAACCTATCCGACTCCACTGACAGTTGATGTCAGTGGACCCGTCCTAGCGTGCTCGGCATGGACAACAGCACCGGCTTCGGCTTCTTCACCGGCACCTACGACGTCGTCAACCGTCAGCGCAAGGACTTCCTGGACCCGAGCGAGGGCGAGGACCACTGGCAGGAGTTCCCCGGCGTCACGCACGCCTCCGCCCACTTCGACGGGCGGGCCAGCTTCGACGAGATCGAGTTCCCGACCAGGGGCTCCGCGGGCATGACCCTGCGGCTGTACGACCCGGCGGCCGACGCGTGGTCGCTGTACTGGGCGAGCTCGCGCACCGGCACGCTCTTTCCGCCGGTGGTCGGCGGGTTCCAGCCGGACGGCACCGGCGTCTTCCACGGAGACGACAAGTACGAGGGCCGCAAGGTGCAGGTCCGCTACGTCTGGTCGGAGATCACCGAGAACGGCGCCCATTGGGAGCAGGCCTTCTCCGTGGACGGCGGCGAGACCTGGGTCACCAACTGGCACATGTACATGACCCGCCGGGCCGCCTGACGCGAATCGAGCAGGCGGGATGCGCGGGCGGGGGCGCGCGGGCGGGCGCCGGACGGGGGTCGGCGCCCGCCTGGCCGTCAACGCGCGGCGGCGGGGTTCGTCCCCGCCTCCGCCGTGGTCTGGGCGGCGACGAGCTCGCGGTAGAGACCGCAGCGGGCCATCAGGGTCGGGTGGTCGGCGGCGTCGACCACCTCGCCCTGGTGCATCAGGACGACGTGGTCCGCGTGCCGGACGGTGGAGAGACGGTGGGCGACCACGATCACGGCCCGGCTCCGGGCCAGGGTCTCGGCCAACGTGCGGAAGCGCAGTTCGTTGAGGGCGTCCAGCTGGCTGGTGGGCTCGTCCAGCAGCACGACGTCGGCCTCGGAGAGCAGCGCGCGGGCCAGCGCCATGCGCTGGCGCTGGCCCCCCGACAGGTCGGTCCCGCGTCCGAGGAGGGTGTCGAGCCCGGCGGGCAGCCGGGCGATGTCGGCGCGCAGCCCGACGGCGTCGAGCGCGTCCACGAGCTGCCCGTCGCTCGCCGCGCTGCTCCGTCCCAGCTGCAGGTTGTCCCGAACGGTTGCCTGGAGCAGCGTGAACTCCTGGTCCACGTAGGCGATGCGGGACCTGAGCGCGTGCAGCGGCCAGCGGCGCAGGTCGTGGCCGAGGAGGGTGATCGTCCCCGAACGGGGCCGGACGAACGCCTCGATCAGCGACAGCGTGGTGCTCTTTCCCGCGCCGGAAGGCCCGACGACCGCGGTCAGGCCGGTGCGCGGGGCGCTGAAGGAGAGGTCCCGCAGGGCGGGGTGGTCGGCTCCGGCATGAGTGAAGCGGACGTCCGTGAAGACGACGGACGCGGAGCCGGGTGTCGGGGACGGGGCGTCGCACCGCGGGTCGGCGTCGGCCTCGGGAGGGAGCCGCAGCAGGTCGTTGCAGCGGTCGCGGGCGGCCAGCCCGGCCTGGAGCCTGCCGAAGGCGGTGGCCAGGGTGTTGACCGAAGGGACGGCCTGCAGCAGGTAGAGCAGGAAGGCCGCGAAGGAGCCCGCCTGCAGCTCCCCCGCTGCCATCCGGGCGCCGCCGGTGAGGATCACGGCGATCATCGCGAGCTGGTTGCCGAGGGTCAGTGCGGCGGGCAGCAGCGCCCCGAGCGTGCCCGTCCTCAGCGAGAGCCGCCTCAGCTCGTCCGCCTCCTCCGCCAGGGCGCGCGCGGCGAGGTCCTCCGCCTGGTACGCCTTGATGGTGGACAGCGCGGCCAGATCGGCGGTGAAGCGCTGTGCGACGCGGCCGATGGCGCTCTGCTGGCCGCTCGTCCCCGCTCGCATCCGCCGCACGATCAGCAGCACCAACCCGGTCAGCGCCCCGAGCGCGCACAGGGTGACGGCCGTCAGCACCCAGTCGATCCAGGCCATCACGGCCAGGGTGGCCGCCACGGTCAGCACCGAGAGCGGCAGCTGGCCGGCCGTGTCGACGGTCTGGCGCAGCAAGACGGCGTCGGAGGTGAGCCGCGAGGTGACGTCGCCTGCGCCCTGCGCCCGGACGGTCGCGAGGGGAAGCCGCAGGCAGTGGGCCATGAGCCGGGTGCGCAGGCGGTACACCAGGTCCTCGCCGATCCGCGCCATGAGGGAGCCGGACGCGGCCTGTGTCGCGGCTCCGGCGACGGCGGCGATCGCCAGCAGCGACACCACGGTGACCAGGGAGCGGTGGTCGGCGAAGTCGGTGATGACCTGCCGGACCAGCAACGGAAGCGCCAGCGAGGCCGCGGTCGAGGCCAGGGCGAGGAGCAGGGCGGTGCCGAGGCGGCCGGGGTGTCGGACGAGTTCGCGCAGCAGCCTGAACGGTTCCGGTTCCGGCGCCGGGAGGGGCTCGGGCTCGGACTCGGGGTCGGGGTCGGGCCGGGCGTGCAGTCCCGGTTGGGATTGCGGTTGAGGTTGCGGTTGCGGTTGCGGTTGCGGGGAGGGTCCGGCGGGGGGCGCGGGCAGGTCGGTCACGGACACCTCGCGGTCACGGGGCACGGGCACGGCCTCGGCGGACGCGTCGGCACAGCGGGGCAGGTCCGGGACGGAGGGTCTCCGTCCCGGACCTGGGGGCGGCCGGCCCAGGTGAGGGTAGGTCCGGCCGCCCAGGTCACCTCGCCGCGCGGGCGGGGTGACGACGGGTCACAGGCAGGCGATCGTGCTGACCGTGCTGTTCGTGCAGTTCAGCACGCTGAGGGTGCTGTTGACGCTGGCGAGCGTGTCGTCGATCGGCGCCGCGTCGTCCGTCGGCAGCTCCATCGTCTGCAGGTCGAGGATGGACATGGTGGTTCCTCCTTCTGTTCGCCCGGCCCCGATGGCCGGGAGTCGGTGGGGGGAGCGCGGAACGCGCGTCCCCGAGGGGGTGTCCGGCTCAGCCCGTGGTGGCCGAGCGGGCCGGAGCCGAGGTCCAGGGCAGGAACGGCGTTCCGGCCAGGGCGGTGCCCAGGGCGAGCAGCACGCCGGCTGATCCGGTGGCCAGATCCGCGGATAGTCGCAGCAACTGGTCCCCGGGGTAGGCGGGTTCGCCGTGGTAGGAGATCTGGTGCAGGGCCAGCAGCCGGCGGTGGCGGTCGACGGCCGGCGCAGCCCGCCCGTCGGCCCGCAGTTCGGCCCGCAGTTCGGCTCGCTGGTCGGCCCGCTGTGTGAGGGCGAGGTAGCCGAGCAGGCCCGCCCGGCCGTTGAACAGCCCCGACTGGATGACGAACTCGGGTTGGGCGGCGAGCACGATCTGCGGGCGCAGGGCGGCCGTCGGGCTCTCGGGGCGGTGGGTGAGCAGGGCTTCGAGGGCCAGGCCGATTCCGGTGCTTCCGGTCTCCAAGTACGGCAGGGTGCGGGTGCCGTCCGGGGTCTGCAACGTGCCGTCCGGCATGAGGGCGCACCGGTCCAGGTCCTGCCCCAGCAGCCGCTCGGCGCGGTCGAGCAGGGACGGGTCACCGGTGTGCTCGAAGAGGCGCACGAGGGCCAGCGCCACGCCCGCCCGGCCGACGAAGAGCCCGGTCCGGGGTCGGCCGGTGCTGCCCGGGCCGCCCGGGGCGGGGCCGTCCGGGGCGGTGCTGTCCGGCGTGGTGAGGCTGTCGGCGGCATGGCAGGCGAGACGGACGGCGAGGTCGAGCCGGTGCGGCCCGTCCGCGTCGGCGAAGTGCAGCAGGGTGAGTGCGACACCGGCAGAGCCTGCGCCCAGCCCCGGGACGGCAGGCCCGCCGCCCGGCGCCTCGTCGCCGTCTCCGGCCGCCTTGCTGAGACGGTCCATCAGATCGAGGGCCGCTTGCCGCTCGCCGAGCAGGTCGAGCGCGTAGGCCACACCGTGGCCGCCGGTGTAGAGACCTGGCCTGGCCTCGGCCGTGCGGGAGGCGCGGACCAGCCACTCGACGTGCCCGGGGTCGATCGCGGCGCCGGTGACGTGCAGCGCGTACAGGACGCCCGCGGCGCCGTGCGCCAGGCCGAGCCCGCCGCCGGGACCGAACTGGGCGACGTCCCCTGGGAAGAGCCGGTCGGTGCGGTCCGGTGTCGCCATCGCGTCGATTCCGCGTGCGAGCGCGTCGCGCAGGCGCGGCCACTCCGCCTCTGGGACGGTGAGCAGCGCCCGGACCTCCACGCGGCGCTGTCCGATCTGCGGACGCGGTCGCCGGCCGTCCCCGTCGGCGGGGCCGAGCAGGCGGCGGATGTCGTCGGTGAATCCGGGCGGCACCGGGAACCGGTCCTCGATGGCGTCGGCGAGCTCCGCCGCCTTTCCCGGGTCCAGGGCGGTGAGTTGAGCCAGGGGCAGGAACATCCACAGGCGCAGCGCGGCCGCCGCGTAGTGGTCGAGGTCCGCTCCGGTGCGGCCCAGCGGCGCGGTGAAGCCTGCTGCACCGAGCGCGGGACGGACGAACGATTCTGCAGGGCTGGCGAGTTCGAAGTCGATGAAGCAGGTCCGGTCGTCGGGCCCGACGATGACGTTGCGCGGGTGCAGGTCCCCGAACACGACGCCACGTGCGTGGATCTCCTGCAGCGTCCCCTCGATCCGGCCGATCAGGTCCAGGGCGCGGCGCGTGTAGTCGGCGACCTCGTCGGCGTCAGCCCCCGGGCGGACGAGCGGGTAGTGCGCGCCGAGCCACTGGTTGAGCGACAGCCCGGGCACGAACTCCTCTACGAGGAACTCGTGTTCCCACACCTTCAGCAGCTCGTGCAGGACCGGCACTCCGGGCAGGCCGCTCAGCCGCTCCAGGATGTCGCGTTCGTGGCGCAGCCTGGTGACGGCGTCCTCGCCGCGCTGGTCGAGCCCGGCAAAAGGGCGGGCCTCCTTCAGCACCACTTGGTCGGCCGGTTCCGTGCCGTCGTCGCGGTGGGCGAGATAGACGCCTCCGGCGTTGGAGAAGTGAAGCACCCGCTCGACGGTGTAGGGCAGGGCGTCGTTCCGTCGGGCGGCCCGCTCGCGCATCGCCGCCGCGACGAAGTCCGGTATCGGCGCCCACGACGGCACGGAGAATCCCGGCCCTCGCACATCGGGGACGAGCCGGCCGTCGGGTGTCTCCAGCGCGAGCCGCCGCTCTCCGTCGGCTCCCGTGACGTGACGGGGGACGAAGCCGCCGTAGCGCAGGTAGAGCGGGCCCTGCCGCCACCGGAGGTCGCTGAGGATGTAGGGCCCGGCGCGACCGGCCAGTGCCTGGTCGAGGTCGGTGAGACATCGCTCCAACTCGCCCTCGTCGCACGGGTAGAGGGCGCAGAACTTGCCGCTGGAGCCGCGGGGTGCGTACTTGGAGTTCTGCAGCTGGAGCATCGGCAGGCCACGCAGGAACTTGAAGGTGATCCGGGCCTGCAGGCAGTAGGCGCGGACGCGTTCGAGCACCGGCTCGGCGTCGTCCAGCGAGGCGGAGACGTGCACCTTCCAGCCCTGGGGCGGCAGTGCGACGCCGGCCGGCCGCAGCAGCGTCCACCCGTCGAAGTCCACGCGCTCCCATCCGTCCGGCAGTGGTCTGCCCGCAGCAGCGAACTCCTCCACGGCGCCCCACCGCACGGGTGAGTCGTAGAACAGCGGGTCGGCGTAGGCGTAGGCCTCGTACCTGTTGTCCACGGCGGGTACCTCCTGTTCGGGGCCGGTCCGGGGGTGGCGGACCTGCGCAGGGAACGGTCGGCCGGGCGCACGTCGTGGGCGCCGGGCTCGTGCGACTGTCGTCGCACGGGTCGGTTCAGCTCGGACTGGTGGACCGAAGGATGTTCAGCGACCGCTCCGGCGCGGGGTCCGCCTGTTCGGATGCGGGACCCGGGAGCGTGCCCGCCGCCTGCGTTGCGGACATGAGAGGACGGTAGGGGCTTGCCTTTGGCATACGCCAGCGAATCACCGTCTATTGTCTGGAATCATCCGTTCTCGAACCTATGTCCACAAAGGTGGCAAGGCCACGGGAGGCAAAGGCCGGACGATGACGAACTGTGCTCCGGTCGAGCCCATAAGCTGCGCATACGAACCCCCTCCGACAGGCGTTCGGATCGACCCGCCCCGATGTCCTGAAGCACCGTTCAACGCATCTCATCCCACCAAACGGCAGGCCCACCGTGCGTCACCACGCCGGCGCCGCGCGATCTGGCGGAAACCCCACGCCTCGACGGCGGCCGCGGAGCACGCGGTCGCGGGCTGCACACAACACCTTTGGGAGGCTTGTCAGTTGGCCTCGCGGATCCACGTCCGGGCCAGTCCGGCGACCCAGGCGGCCACCTCGCCCAGAGCTGCCGGGGGCGCGTCGACGACGACGAGTTCGGTGACACCGGCCGCGGCGAGCTCGGGCAGTTGCTCCGGCGTGCCGTCGCTCAGGGCGACGGCCACCGTGAGCTCGTCGAGCCGGCGCCCGGCGCGGGCGCACTCCTCGACGAGCACCGCGACGCGCCCCGGCACGTCGGCCGCGCGGACGTTGAACCCGTACCAGCCGTCGGCGACGGTGGCCGCGCGGCGCAGAGCGGTGTCGCTGTTGCCGCCGGCCAGGACCGGCAGCCGGCCCCCGCGCAGCGGCTTCGGGTTCACGCGGATCGCCTCGAAGCGGGTGAACTCCCCCTCGAACGAGGCCGGCTCCTCGGACCACAGGGTGCGCATCGCGGCGAGGTACTCGTCGGTCCGCCGCCCGCGCCCGGAGAAGGGGACACCGAGCGCGGCGAACTCCTCGGCCGACCACCCGGCCCCGACGCCGAGGCTGAACCGGCCGGCCGACAGGACGTCGAGCGTGGCCGCCTGCTTGGCCACCACGACCGGATTGTGCTCGGGCAGCAGGAGCACACCCGTGGCGAGCTCGATCCGACTGGTGACGGCCGCCGCGAAGCTCAGGGCGAGCAGCGGATCCAACCAGTCCGCGTCGGCCGGCACGGCGATCCGGCCGTCCGCGGAGTAGGGGTAGCGCGACGCGGGCGCATCCACGAGCACGACGTGCTCGCCGCACCAGAGCCGTGCGAAGCCCTGCGCCTCCGCGGCCGTGGCCACGGCCCGGATCACCTCAGGACGGGCTCCGTCACCAATGCCGAGCGCGTGCAGACCGACCCGCATCCGCCACCTCCCGGCCTCACCCTAGGCCCGCCCCGCGCACCCGCCCCTGCGACGCGGCGCGCACGCGCCGAGGACCGGGGGACGCCCCCTGAACGGGCGTACGGGACTGCCGGTGGCGGAGGTCAGGTCTCGTCGCCGGGGCCGTCGTCCCGCCGTGGCCCACGCCTCCAGTCGGCGCTCTCGCCGCGCGGCGGCGGCACGGACGGGCCCGGCCCGTGCGGGAGTCCCTGCTGGACGGGGGGCTCCGGGGTGTAACGCGAGTCGAACGGCTCGTCCGCGTTCTCGTGTCCGGCATTGGCGAACACGACGGCGATGTAGGGCAGGACACCGCCCGCGACGATGGCGATGACGGCGGCGACGCGGTCCACCTGCCACAGGACGATGGCCAGGATCACGCAGAGCGTGCGGATGCCCATGGTGAGGGCGTAGCGGCGCTGCCGGTGGCGGATGTCCTCGGACAGTCCGGGCCTGGCGGCGGTGATGCGCACCGCCCCGTTGGTGTGGGAATGGAAGTGCATGACCTCCTCCTTCACCGTCGCGGCCCCCACGGAGTGACAATCGGACTCTACTCTTCCGATTTCTTTTACCCGGCATTCCCGGCGAGCACGCACCCCGGAGCCCGAGCACGAAACACCGCCTCCCGGGGGAGGACTGCCCGAAGGTCTGCCCTCGGGGACAGCGACGAGCCCTGTCGCTGAAGGCGATGATGGGATGTCGCCCCGCTGAGATGCGGACGAAGGGAGCGGTAGGTGCGCCGGTCGGCTCGTGACGAGACATACGCGCAGGGAACGGCCCGCCCGCTGAAGCGTGCCTCCGGGCGGCCTGACGCCCTCCCCTCCGGCCTGTTGGCGTTGCAGCGGAGCGCGGGCAACGCGGCCGTCACCGCGGCGATCCAGCGCATGGAGGCGCCGGGCGGCAAGCGCAAGCGCTCCGGATCACCAGAAGGCCAGGAGCCGCCGAAGCAGGCGCGGGAAGCCCAGTCCCCCTCCCCGGAGGAGGAAGAGGACTGGGCGGAGGACCAGTTCTCGCCGGAGACCCTGGAGGACATCGGCCGGGAGCAGGTCCGGTTGAACAGGCTGCTGGAGCGGATGGACGAGGAAGACGCCCCCGAACACGTCAAGGGTCTGGCCGAGGACAAGCTCGCGGTTCTCTCGCTGCTGCGGAACCTGGCTCCCCTGCGGTCGGCGGCCACGGTGCGCGAGGCCATCAGGCTCGTCGGCGAGCGGCCGAAGAGCAACGCGAGGACCAAGTACCTGGCGAAACTGGAGGAACAGCTCGACTACCTCGCGGAGACCTTCCCGGACCAGGGTCCACCGACCGCGAAGACCCTGCGAACCCTGTGGCCCCAGCTGGCACCCGCCTTCAGCAGCGCCGGCGGTCAGGTCGGCCAGGACGGCTGCGAGGACCGGGCCCACGCGATCTGCCTGGCCATCGCCGAGATCGCGCCGGAGATCGCCGCCCACCACCTCTCGAAGCAGTGGGCCACCTCCTCGGGAGCCCGACTGCACGCGGACCACCGGTGGAACCACCACGTCGCGGCCTCGGTGACGACCGCGGACGGAGTCCTGGTCATCGATCCGGTCTTCTCCCGTTCCGGCCCGATCGACCTGGACACGTGGGCCGACCACGTCCAGGTGGACAAGGAGACCAACGTCCACCAGGTCGCCTGGGGCTTCCTCGGAAGGCCCGGCACGGACAACCGCCCGGACGCCAACAGCGCCACGGAGTACACGCCGCAGGCCTGACACCCGACGTTTCCCCGCCCGGCACGTGATCGCCCGGCGGGGACGAAGTGAACGGAGCTAGGCCAAGCGCGCCACGGCCAGGGACAGCGCGCGGTCGAGCGCCGCCTCGGCGTCGCACGGTACGTCGGGCTGGACGCCGGTGCCCTCCCAGTTGGCGCCCGAGACCGGGTTGACCGCGCGGGCGATCGGCACGCTGAGCTCCAGGTGCGGGTGCACCGTCCAGCCCTCGCGCGGGTGCGCGCCGCCCCGGGTGGGCTCCCCGACGATCTCGGCGCGGCCGAGCTGCTGCAGGTCGTAGGCGAGTTCCTCGGCCGCCGAGAAGGTCTTTCCGCTGGTCAGCAGGTAGAGCGGCTTGCTGCCGCCGAAGCGGGCACCCGGCACGAACGGAGGCGTCCAGGACTGCTCGGCCACCTCCCCCTGCCGCGAGAGCATGGTGTTGAGATGTCTCCGGCCGTCGAGCAGGTAGCCGCAGACGAAGGCGACCGTGTCCGGGTCGCCGCCGGTGTTCCGGCGCAGGTCCAGGATGAGGGCGTCGGCGGGTGCCACCAACGAGAGCGCCGCGGCCAGCGGCTGCGCCGCCCAGTCCAGCGGGAACATGTTGGGCGCGATCTCCAGGACCGCGACGCCGCGGTCGAGGAGCTCCACCCGGGGAACGCCGCCGAGGGAGGCGTCGAACTCCCTCCGCATCGCGGCGAGTACCGCCGTGCCGCGCTCACGCGGCACCGGCACGGCGTGGTGCTTGAGCGCCAGGTGCAGGTCGCCGTTGACGGACCGCAGGTCGGCGGTGACTGCCTCGGCCAACTCCTCGGCGGATTCCGTCCGGTAGGCCTCCTCGGCACTCCGGCACCGCAGCAGGGACGCGAGTTGCCGGGCGACGTCAGGGAAGACGTAGTTCTCGCAGACCAGTTCGGCGATGGACTCGATGACGACGACGGTGTCCAGCGCAGGTGACGAAGGAGTGGCGGTCATGGGAGGGAGTAGACCAGCAGCTTGTCAGACCGTCAAACGATCAGTCGGCTCACCCGCCGACTGCCGGCGGCCCGGCCTCCTGGTGACGCTCCACCAGCAGGCCGGGACCCCGGCGGTCGGCAGGGCCGTCACGGATCGATGTACTGGTCGGCCCACGCGCTGATGATGTGGGCGGCGCGCTTCGCCTGGCCGCGCGCGGTCAGGAGGTGGTCGGCTCCTTCGAGCGAGATGAAGCTGCGCGGGTGGCGCGCCTCGCGGAAGATCTCGCCCGCGTTGGCGATGTCGACGGTGTCGTCGGTGGGCGAGTGCATGACGAGCAGCGGCATGTTCAGCTCGCGGATGCGGTCACGCAGGCGCGCCTGGCGGACGTCGTTGACGAAGGCGCGCTTGAGGACCAGGGTCCGGCCGCCGACGAACCACTCGTGCGAGCCGTCGCTGAGGACACGGTCCACGACGGCGTCGTACTGGTGCTCGACGGTGCTGGGGTTGGAGGGCGCGCCGATCGTGGCGACCGCGCGGACGCCCTTCGACTCGGCCGCGGCGGCGATGGCCGCGGCGCCTCCCCAGGAGTGCCCGACCAGCAGGTCGGCCGGAGTCCCGCGCTCGGCCATCAGCGCCGCCGCACGGACGGTGTCCTGGACCTTGACCGTGAAGGAGCCGTCGCCCCAGTCGCCGTCGGAGTCGCCGATACCGAGGTTGTCGTAGCGCAGCATGCCGATCCCCTCCCGGGCCAGCTGCTTGCTGACACGCGAGGCGGCGGGCGAGTTCCTGCCGAGGGTGAAGCCGTGGACGAAGATCCCCCAGCCCCGGATCTCGCCTTCCGGCAGATCGATCGACCCGGCCAGTTCGGGGCCGACGACGCTCTTGAATCTCACTTCTTCAGTCATGGTGTGCTCGCCTCAGCGTGGAACTGTTCGTCGGGAGGGGCAGGGCAGGGCTGACGCCGGTCCCGCACCCGTGCTCCCGGCCGGGCAGGACAGGCCGGGAGCACGGAACGCGGGTCTTCGGTCGCCCTCAGCGCGTCAGAGAGTCGGCGCCTGGTCGGAGGCCGGCTTGGCGGTCATCAGGGCCGTGATCTCCTTGGCGAGCTGCGGGCCGAGCTCGCCCCAGCCGTCCTTGTAACCGTAGACGCCGCCGAGGGTGCGCGCCTCGTAGTCGCCGTTCATGATCTCGATGTCGTTCGCCGTGATCAGCGCCGGGTGAGCCACACCGACCGCGCCCGAGACCTTGGTCAGCTCCTTGCGCAGGGTGCGCAGGTAGACGGCGGCCCGGGTGGACTTCGACTCCGGGTCGAGGCCGCGGGCCAGCCAGGCGTTCTGGGTGGCGATGCCGGTGGGGCACTTGTCCGTGTGGCACTTCTGCGACTGGATGCAGCCGATGGACAGCATCGCCTCGCGGGCGACGTTGATCATGTCGGCGCCCAGGGCGAAGGCGACCGCCGCGTTCTCCGGCAGACCGAGCTTGCCGGAGCCTATGAAGGTCAGGTCGTCGGTCAGGCCCAGCTCGGCGAAGGTGCCGTAGACCCGGGAGAAGCCCATGCGGAACGGCAGCGAGACCGAGTCGGCGAAGATCCGGGGCGCGGCGCCGGTGCCGCCCTCGCTGCCGTCGATGGTCACGAAGTCGACGCCGCGGTCGCCGCGCTCCATGAGCGTGGCCAGCTCCTGCCAGAAGCCCATGTCGCCGACCGCGCTCTTGACGCCGACCGGCCGGCCGGTCTCGGCGGCGAGCAGCTCGACGAAGTCGAGCATCGAGTCGACGTCGCCGAACGCGGTGTGCCGGGACGGCGAGGCGCAGTCCTTGCCGACCGGGATGCCGCGGATCGCCGCGATCTCCGGGGTCACCTTCGCGCCGGGCAGCATGCCGCCCAGGCCCGGCTTGGCGCCCTGGGAGAGCTTGATCTCGAGCGCCTTGACCGGGGCGCTCGCGACGACCTCCTTGAGCTTGTCGAGGTTGAAGCTCCCGTCCTCGTTGCGGCAGCCGAAGTAGGCGGTGCCGATCTGCAGGACGACGTCGCCGCCGTTGCGGTGGTACGGGGAGAGGCCGCCCTCACCGGTGTTGTGCATGGTGCCCGCCAGCGCCGCGCCCTTGTTGAGCGCGGTGATGGCCGCGCCCGAGAGCGACCCGAAGCTCATCGCCGAGATGTTCACGACGCTGTTCGGCCGGAACGCCTTGGCGCGACCGCGCGGCCCGCCCAGCACCTTGGCCGAGGGCAGCGGGGACTGCGGGTCGTGCGCGTCCGGGAGCGGGCCGGCGAAGGTGCGCTGCTTGACGTAGGCGTGGCCCTGGACATGCTCGACGTCGACCTCGGTGCCGAAACCGAAGTAGTTGTTCTCTTCCTTCGCCGACGCGTAGATCCAGCTGCGCTGGTCCCGGCTGAACGGGCGCTCCTCCTCGTTGGAGGTCACGATGTACTGCCGCAGCTCCGGCCCGATCGTCTCCAGCAGGTACCGGGCGTGCCCGACCACCGGGAAGTTCCGGAGCAGTGCGTGCCTCTTCTGGACAAGGTCGCGGGCGGCGACCAGCGCCACTGCTGTTGCGGCGACGGCGCCGATCCTCCGGGCGTGCATGGACGTTCCTCCTCGGGGCATGGCTCCATCGCCATGCGGTGGACGACGTTGTGTCGTGTCGGGCACTGGACGACAGTCGCGGCCAGGGGCACACCGGCGTCCGTCGACGAAAGCGAGATGATATTAGGAGGCTCGGCCGGGAGGCGTTCGGCCAGGGTGCCGGTCCGGCGTTCGGCCTCGCGTCGACGGTGGTGGAGCCGCTCGGCATCATCGCCGGACGTGATGGCGGCCCGGTGGCCAGGGCCCGAACAGAGACTCGTGCTCTCGACCCGATTCGGTGACTGCTCAGAACCTCTCGTGATAGCAGGGGACACCCGTGCTCCGGGCGTGGAGGAAGGCGGCGACGCACTCGTATTGCTCCGGGGTCAGCTCGGGGCGCCAGCCCTCCAGGTCGCGGACCTCCCAGGCGGTGTGCTCGGACGGGTCGAGGCGGATCGTCCTCAACTGCGCCTGCGACAAGGCGCCGCCGTCGAAGATGTAGCCGAGGTGCGCATAGGGCCAGTAGGGGCGCGGGGCGATGTAGCGGGTGCCCAACAGGCGCGGCGCGCCCCGGTACTCGATCCCGGTCTCCTCCAGGCACTCGCGGACCGCGACCTGCCACGGGCTCTCGGCCGGGTCGTCGAGGTTCCCGCCGGGCCACTGCCAGCGCTCGAGCCGCTGCTCCTCCACCGCTTTGAGCTGGAGCAGCCGCCCGGCGTCATCGGTGAACATCAGGCAGCTGAACACCGTGGCCTTCGGCAACGCGGCGCTGTACTGCTCCGGCGGGATCCACTTCTGCGACACCTCGGGTCCTCTGCTCTCTCAGGGTTCCGGCGGCCAACCGATGACGTCGACCAGCTGGACGTCCCGGAGGAGCGCCCCGTCGAGGCGGACACCGGTGGCGTCGGTGAGGCCGTAGGACGGTCTGCCGGTGTTCACTCGGCCGATCCTGGCGTAGCTGAGATCCTCCGCACGCAGGTCGGCCGCCCGTAGGTCGCAGGCGGACAACCGCGCCCCACGGAGCGACGCTCCGCGCAGGTCCGCGCCGCTGAGATCACAGAACGTGAACGAGCAACCGTCCAGGGTGGCGTGCCGCAGATCGACGCCCCCGAACGAGCAGCGCGTGAAGCGCACCTGCAGAGGGCGGACAGAGGTCAGGTCCTGCCCCGCGAAGTCCTCCCCGTTCAGGCCCGCGTAGAGCGGGAGCGCCGCGAGGCGGCGTCTGGCGTCCGTCGGCGCGGTCATGCTCCACAGCCTGACAGGCATCCCCGATCCGGTCTCGCCGTTTTCCGCGGGTGAGTCCGGGACTATCCTGATCCGCCGCACGCCGTCGCTTCCCTCCGAAAGGTCCGCCGCTGATGACCCGGGTCCTGCTCACCGGTTTCGAGCCCTTCGACGGCGAGACGACGAACCCGTCCTGGGAGGCAGCCCGGTTGGTGGCCGAGGGTCCGCACCCGGAGGGGATGGAGGTGACGAGCGTGCTCCTGCCGTGCGTCTTCGACGCGTCCGTGGGGGCGCTGCGCGAGGCGATCAGGAAGACGGAGCCGGACCTCGTCCTCGCGCTCGGCCAGGCCACCGGGCGGGCGGGGATCTCGGTGGAGCGCGTGGCCGTGAACCTCAGCGACGCGCGGATCCCGGACAACGCCGGGCAGCAGCCCGTCGACCAGCCGGTCGTGCCGGGCGGGCCGGCGGCGTACTTCGCCGCGCTGCCGGTGAAGGCGTGCGTGGCCGCGGTCCGGGAGGCGGGCGTGCCCGCCTCCCTCTCCCACACCGCGGGAACCTTCGTCTGCAACCACGTCTTCTACGCCCTGCTGCACCTGATAGCCACCGAGCGCCCGCACCTGCGCGGCGGCTTCGTCCACGTCCCTGCGGCACCCGACCAGGTGCTGGACCAGGCCGTCCCCTCGCTCCCCACCGCGACCGTGGCCCACGGCCTCCGCGCCCTCCTCACCGCCGCCGCAACCCGTCACGAGGACCTCCGGGTGCCGGGAGGCAGTACCCACTAGCCCGCTGAGAGGTCATCTCCCTCAGTGGGCCCGTCCGGGGCGATGAGGGACCGGCGAGGGTGGCGAAGGCGATGAAACCCGTCTCGGAGTGCCACAAGATCAGATAGCGTGCGCGGCCATGGGTGAGCTGATAGTGATCAGGCACGGCCAGACCGCATGGAGCTTGTCGGGCCGGCATGCCGGACGGACCGACGTCGCACTGACCGCACCGGGCGAGGCCGCGGCCAGAGCTCTCGCTCCGAGACTGGCGCAGCGCCGTCTGGTCGCCGTGCTCAGCAGCCCACTGAGCCGCGCCATGCGGACGGCCGAGCTCGCCGGTCTGACCAGTGCCGAGCCCGATCCCGACCTGGTCGAGTGGGACTACGGCGGCTACGAAGGCCTGACCGCCGAGCAGATCCGCGAGACGAGGCCAGGCTGGGACCTGTGGCGCGACGGCGTCGCTCCGGGCGACGTCGACCACCCGGGCGAGCAACTCGCGCAGGTAGCCGCACGGGCGGACGCGGTACTGGACCGCATCCGTCCGCTGCTGGACGACGGCGACGTCGCCGTCGTCGCGCACGGCCACCTGGCTCGCGTTCTCACCGTCCGCTGGCTCGGCCTCGATGCGTCCGCGAGCCGACTGCTCGGCCATCCGCATCCGGGCACGCTCAGCGTCCTCGCCACCGAGGACGGGCAACCCATGATCTCCGCCTGGAACGTCCCGTAGCCCGAGCGCGCCGCCCCACATCTCACGCACGAGGCACCGGAACGTCCCGTCAGGAACCGCCGAACCAGCGTCGCTTTGCCCGAAGGTCGGGCATGGTGGCGTTCGCCGGAGCAACCGACGGGTCGTCGTACGCGCGGGACCGGGTCGGCGGTCCGGTCGAGCTTCATCTCAGCACCGGGACCGTAGGTCGCCCAGTTCCGCAGCACCTGTGCGGGAATGGTCGCCTGCCCGTTCCCGGAGCGGACCCCGAGCACGGCGACGCCGGTCTTCTCCAGGATGTCCCTCAGCCGCGCCGCATCGCAGTGCACCATCCTGGTGGCCGCCGGCAGCAGCTGCGCGCCGATGCCCGCATCGGTGAACCCGAGCAGCGTCGGCGACCGCTCATCGTCGAGGAGGAACAGCACCGATCCGGCGTCGGTGACGGGCGCGGAACACCCCGCCCTCGAACAACGCACCGAGCAACGCCTCCGGCGCGGGCTCGTCCCCGCCCGCACCGCGGTCAAGAAGTCGATCACGCGTGCTGCGTGGTGCCCGGCAACACCGGTTCCCCTCACGAACTCCGGCGCAACCGCGATACCCCATGCCTAACCCACCAGCCTCCCGGTGCGTGACGGCCCGTCACCCCGTGGACGCGCCGGGGAGGTCGTCACGGGTTCGAGGCGCAGGTGCTGGTGGGGCCAGGGCGAAGGGGCGGCCGTGGGGCCGAACCAGACGCGGACGTCCTCGCCGGTGCGGACGGGGAGGAGGGGGTAGTCGTTGTCGGCGTGCTCGGTGCGGTGCAGGGCGTGGATCGGGCGCAGGTGCCGGGCGGCGTAGTCGTCGAAGGCCGCCGGGTCCGAGGGGTGGCAGACGGTGACCGTCACCTCGCGGGCGCCCGGCTCGGGGGTGAAGTTCGGGCCGCGAAGGAGCAGGACGTCGTCGCTGTCGAGCATGGTGGCGTTGGCGACGTCGCGGTGCTCCCGCCACACCGGGCCGGTGTAGAAGGCCTCCAGCGAGCGCCGACGGTGCGTCATGTCGGGGAAGGCGCGTAGCCAGACGAAGCGGTCCGGGTCGTCGAGGTCGCGGAACCGGCCGCCGAGGGTGATGCCGACGGCCTCCTGGCCGGTCACGAACTCGCGCTCGAACAGCTCGATCAGGGTCTCCCGGGCGCCGGGGTGCAGGGTGTACTGCCGGAGTTCGACGATGCTCATACGCGGCAGGCTAGACGCGCTCCCCTGACACCTGCTGTCAGGGGAGGCACGGCTCGATCGACCTTGACTACACGGGACGGATGGCTTACCCCTTGGGGACAGGCACCGACCGGGAGGCGGCTAAGAAGTGAAACCCCTGGTCCGCACGGCGTCGCTGAACGGGTACGTCGAGCTCAGCCGGTCCGTCGGGATCGATCCGCAGCCGCTGCTGCGGCGGGTGGGGCTGGACGCTGCCGCCCTCACCGTGCCGGACCGGTGGATCGCGGGTTCGGCCGCGGTCCAGCTGCTGGAGCTCTCCGCTGCGGCGGCGCGGCGGCCGGACTTCGGGCTGCTGCTGGCCGAGTACCGGCGTCTGTCCACGCTGGGCCCGATCGGACTGGTCGTGCGGGAGGAGCCGGACGTGCGCAGCGCGCTCGGCCTGCTGCTGCGGCACGAGCACATGTACAACGAGCTGCTGCACATCCGGCTCTCGGAGGCGCAGGGCCTGGCGACGCTGAAGGTGACGCTGGACCTGGGCGAGGAGCTCGAGCACCGGCAGGCGACCGAGCTGGCGGTGGCGGCGCTGCACCGTGTCTTGCGCGGGTTCCTGGGCGAGCGCTGGCAGTCGCTGACCGTGTGTTTCACGCACCCGGCCCCGTCGGCGGAGGCCGGAACCCACCGGCGTCTCTTCGGCCCCCATGTGGAGTTCGAGCGCGAGTTCGACGGGTTCGTCTTCTACGCCGGCGAGCTCGACTCCCCCAACGCCCTCGCCGACCCCCAACTGCGCGCCTATGCGCGGCAGTACTTCGAGGCGATCGCCGTCCCCCGCGACACCGCCGCCGAGGACCGGGTGCGCGAGCTGATCGAGGTGCTGCTGCCGACCGGTCGCTGCTCGGTCGAGCAGATCGCCCACAGCCTCGGCGTCGACCGGCGCACTGTGCACCGTCGTCTCGCCGAGGCCGGGGAGACGTTCTCCTCGCTGCTGGGCGCCACGCGCCGGCAGCTGGCCGAGCAGCTCGTGGCGAGCCCGCGCCGGTCGCTGACGGAGATCTCCGGGCTGCTCGGCTTCGCCTCGCCGAGCGCGTTCTCACGCTGGTTTGGCCAGCAGTTCGGCTGCAGCGCCCGGGAGTGGCGCGCGCGGCGCGCTGCCGAGCGAGCCGCTGAGTACTGACCGGCCCAGGCGGCGCTGGCTGTCCCGAAATGACAAGTCAGCCGTCTCCATCGGTAAAGCGAAGCCCGTCGTCCGGATCTACGGTAGCGGCACCCCGCTGAGGGGCCCGCCCCGATCCTCGTCCTCGTCCCCGTCCCATCGGGACGAGTGCGACGAGCGGTCGGCCGTTCCTGTGAAGGAGAGGGACCGTGCACTTCCACGACGACTCGCTGTTCCCTGAGAACCAGGAGAAGCTCGTCATCCAGGCCGCGCCCTACGGCCCCGAGTGGCTGCCGGGCGACGCCGAGGACATCCCGCTGACCATGGACGAGCACGTCCAGGCCGCCGTCGACTGCTACAACGCCGGCGCCACCGTGCTGCACATCCACGTCCGCGAGCTCGACGGGCACGGCTCGAAGCGGATGTCGATGTTCAACGAGCTGCTGACCCGGCTGCGCGAGGCGGTGCCCGACATGGTGCTGCAGATCGGCGGCTCGATCTCGTTCGCCCCCGAGGAGGGCGGCGACGAGGCGAAGTGGCTCAGCTACGACACCCGGCACCTGCTGGCCAAGCTGGACCCCCGGCCGGACCAGGTGACGATCGCGATCAACACCTACCAGATGAACATCGTCGAGATCATGACCGCCGACGACCTCGACGGCACCTCGATCGGCGCCAACCCGGCCCTGTACAAGGCGTACCGGAACATGGTCGTCGAGGCCGGGCCGGACTTCTACCTGGAGCACCTGAAGCGGCTGACCGCCAACGGGATCCAGCCCCACTTCCAACTCGCCACCCTGGCACAGCTGGAGACCGTCGAGCGGCTGATCCGCAAGGGGATCTGGACCGGTCCGCTGGTGCTCAACTACGTGGCCATCGGCGGCGGCTTCGCCGGGCGGCACCCGGCTGACCTGGTCGAGTTCGTCCGCCGCGTCCCGGACGGCGCCGTGCTCACCATCGAGAGCTCGATGCGGGCGGTCGCGCCGATGAACGCCGTGGGCATCGCGCTCGGACAGCACGTCCGGGTCGGCAACGAGGACAACCTGTGGTTCCGCAAGGGCGAGCGGATGACCACGGTGAAGCAGATCGAGCAGATGGTCAGAATCTCCGAGGCGCTCGGCCGTGACATCGCCGGCGGCGCCGAGGCCCGGAAGATCTACAAGATCGGCGAGCACTACGGCAGCACCGAGGAGACCCTGGCCCGTCTGGGCATGGTGCCCAACCGCCAGCCCGGCCAGCGCGGCTTCATGCTCCGGCCCGAGGGCTCCGGCGGCGACATCCACCGGCCCCGGCCCGAGTAACCGCCCGATCCCGCACGGTTCCGCCACGCGGCCGTGCCGCATGCCCCCGCGCCTGCCCTCGCCCACCACCCACTCCTGGAGACTTCCGTGGCGTACGCCGTCCGCTTCCATCAGACGGGGGACCCGAGCGTCCTGCGGTACGAGAAGGTCGCCGTCGGCGATCCCGGCCCCGGCGAGGTCCGGGTCCGGCACGAGGCCGTGGGCCTCAACTTCGCCGACACCTACTTCCGATCCGGCCTGTATCCGTCCCCGCTCCCGGCGGGGATGGGCGTCGAGGCGGCCGGCGTGGTCGAGTCCGTCGGTGCGGGGGTCACCCACGTCGCCCCGGGCGACCGGGTCACCTACACCGGCAGCCCGCTGGGCGCCTACAGCACCGAACGGGTCCTGCCCGCCGCGCACCTGATCCGGCTACCCGACGCGATCGGCTGCGAGACGGCCGCCGCCATGACCATGCGCGGCCTGACCGCCGCCTACCTGCTGCGACGCATCGCGCGCATGCGGAACCTGAGGGCCGGGGACACGATCCTGCTGCACGCCGCGGCCGGCGGCGTGGGCCTGATCGTGGCCCAGTGGGCCAAGCTGCTGGGCCTGACCGTGATCGGCACCGTGTCGACCGAGGAGAAGGCCGAACTGGCCCGCGCCCACGGCGTGGACCACGTCGTCTTCTACCGGCGCGAGAACCTGCCCGAGCGGGTGCGCGAACTGACCGACGGCGCGGGTGTTCCGGTCGTCTACGACAGCGTCGGCCAGGACACCTACGCCGCCTCGCTCGCGTCGCTGGCCAAGCGCGGCGTGCTCGTCTGCTTCGGTACCGCCTCCGGCCCCGTCCCGCCGATCGACGCCGTGCAACTCGCCCTCGCGGGCTCGGTGTTCGTCACCCGCCCGGCGCTGGCCGACTACATCGCCGACTCCGCCGAGCGGGACGAGCTGTCGGCGGAGCTGTTCGGGCACGTCGCCTCCGGCCGTATCAGCATCCGGACCGACCAGCGCTACCGCCTCGAAGACGCCGTCCAGGCGCACCGCGACCTGGAGTCCGGACGCACCACCGGATCCTCCGTCTTCGTCCTGTGACCACTCCTTCCGGGAGGAAACATCATGACCGACACCCTGGCCACCGACACCACCCCCGCGAAGCCGCCCGAGGTCCGCGGCATCGTCGAGGCCGAGCCGCTGACCTCCACCATCGGCGCGCAGTTGCACGGCGTGGACCTCGCCGACGCGATCGCTGACGACGAGCTGTTCACCGAGATCCGCGCGCTGCTGCTGCGCCACAAGGTGCTGTTCCTGCGCGACCAGACGTTCAGCCGCGCCGAGCACGTCGCCTTCGCGCGGCGCTTCGGGCCGCTCATGGACCACCCCGTCGCCGGGAGCGATCCGGAGCACCCCGGGCTGGTTCGCATCCACAAGGGCTCGGAGCGGACCGCGGACTACGAGAACGCCCTGCACAGCGACGGCACCTGGCGCGAGGCCCCCGGCATGGGCGCGGTGCTGCGGTGCGTCGAGTGCCCACCGGTCGGCGGCGACACCCTCTGGGTCGACATGGCCGCGGCCTACCGGCGCCTGCCCGAGCACGTCAGGACGCAGATCGAGGGGCTGCGCGCCCGCCACAGCATCGAGGCCACCTTCGGGGCCGTCATGCCGCTCGAACAGCGGCACGCCCTCAAGGAGCAGTACCCGGACGCCGAGCACCCGGTGGTGCGCACCCACCCGGAGACCGGCGAGAAGATCCTCTTCGTCAACAGCTTCACCACGCACTTCGTCAACTACCACACGCCCGGGCGCGTCCGCTTCGGGCAGGACTTCGCCCCCGGGGCGGGTCAGCTGCTGCAGTACCTGACCAGCCAGGCTGCCGTCCCCGAGTTCCAGGTGCGCTGGCGCTGGCAGCCCAACTCGGTCGCCATCTGGGACAACCGCAGCACCCAGCACTACGCCGTCAACGACTACTGGCCCGCCGTCCGCCGCATGGAGCGCGCGGAGATCGTCGGCGACCGGCCCTTCTGAGCACACGTCACATCCAGTTACCCCCACAAGCCGAGGTGGCAACGATGAGGTTCCCCACCAGCGCCGGAACGTCGCCGGCCGTGCCCAGACGCTACGCCTGGGTCGTCTTCGCCCTGAGTTTCGCCCTGCTCCTGTCCGACTACATGTCGCGCCAGGTGCTGAACGCCGTCTTTCCGCTGCTCAAGGCCCAGTGGCTGCTGAGTGACGCCAAGCTGGGGTCCCTCAGCGGCGTCGTGGCGCTGGCCGTCGGGCTGCTCACCTTCCCGATGTCGTTCCTGGCGGACCGCTGGGGCCGGGTCAGGAGTCTGCTGTCCGCCGCCGTCCTGTGGAGCCTGGCCACCCTCGGGTGCGCGGTCTCCGCCGGCTACGGCCAGCTCTTCGTCGGCCGGATCTTCGTCGGTATCGGTGAGGCGGCCTACGGCAGTGTGGGCATCGCGGTCGTCCTCAGCGTCTTCCCCGTGGCGCTCCGGGCGACGCTCTCCGGTGCGTTCATCGCCGGGGGCGCCTTCGGGTCGGTGCTCGGCGTCGCGCTCGGCGGCGCACTGGCCCAGCAGTTCGGCTGGCGCTGGGCGTTCGGGGCGATGGGCATCCTCGGCCTGGTCCTGGCGGCGGTCTTCGCCCTGGTGGTGACGGAGAAGCGACTCGACCCGAAGGGCGCCGCGGCAGCCGGGGCCGGGCCGCGCGCCTCCGCCCCGCTCCCGTCGCTGCTGCCGCAGCTGTTCTCCTCCGTCTCGGTGATCAGCGCCTACCTGGGCAGCGGCCTGCAGTTCCTGGTCCCGGGCGCGCTCATCGCCTGGCTGCCCAGCTACTTCAACCGCTACTACCACCTGAGCACCGCCAAGTCCGGTGCGACCGCCGGGCTGTTCACCCTGCTGATCGGCGTCGGCATGATCGCGGGCGGGGTCCTCTCCGACCGGATCAGCCAGACCGTGCCCACCCGCAAGTGGGCCGTCGCGATCGGCAGCAGCCTCGCCTCGCTGGTGCTGCTCACCGGCGCCTTCAGCCTCCCCGACGGGTCCTTGCAGCTGGTCCTGCTGGCGGCGGGATGTCTGGCCTGCGCGGGCACGGCCGGGCCGGCCGCGGCGATGGTCGCCAACCTCACCCCTGCCCTGGTTTCCGCGACCGCCTTCGCCACGCTCACCCTGTCCAACAGCCTGCTGGGCCTCGCCCCGGGACCGTCGCTTACCGGCGTGCTGGCCGACCACGCGGGGCTGCGCGGCGCCCTGCAACTGGTGCCGCTGGTGTCCGTGGTGACGGTGGCCGTCTTCCTCCTCGGCCGCCGCTGCTACCCCCGCGACCTCGTCCGGCTGACCGCCCGCTCGGCGCCGGCGGAGGCGGTCCGCCTCAGCGAAACGCCGGAAGTGCCGGAAGCGGCGGACACGCCGGAGACCACCCGACCCACGCAGCCCACGGAGACGGAGCTCCCCGCATGACCACCGAGGCCGAGCGGCCGACCGTCGTCCTGGTCCCCGGACTGCGCGACCACGTCGCCGAGCACTGGCAGACCGCCCTGTCCGACGCGCTCACCGCCACGGGCCGCGCGGTGCGGACGGTCCCGCCGCTGACCAAGGACCGGCTCAGCCGCGCCGCGCAGGTCGACGCCCTCCATCGGGTCGTGGCCGAGGTCGACGGGCCCGTCGTCCTGGTCGCCCACAGCGCGGGGGTCCTCACCACCGTGCACTGGGCCCACCGTCACAGCGCCGAGGTCACCGGCGCGCTGCTGGCCACGCCGCCGGACTTCGACACGGCCCTGCCGGACGGCCACCCCTCCCCCGAGGTCCTGGCCGACCACGGCTGGACCCCGGTGCCGCGCGTTCCGCTGCCGTTCCCCAGCATCGTCGCCGCCAGCGCGGACGACCCGCTGGGCGTGTTCGCGGCGGTCGCCGACCTGGCCCGTGACTGGGGCAGCCGCCTCGTCGAGCTCGGCCCGGTCGGCCACCTCAACCCGGCCTCCGGCTACGGCCCCTGGCCACGGGCGGAGGTCCTGCTCCAGCAGCTCGAACACGGCTGACCGCCGTCGGCGGCGACTTCCTCGCCACTCACCGGACGAACGACCGGGACCACGCCGCCGCGTCACAGGAGGCGTTCGTCGTCCCAGTCGGGAGCCGTCGTGGTGCCGGAGAGCCAGTCGCGTCGCAGGATCGCGTATCCGACGGCGTCATGCACCCGCCCGTCGGACGCCGGCCAGGCGTCCCGGTAGTGCGCCTCCTTCGCGTAGCCGGACCGGAGGAAGGCGCGGCGCATGGCGACGTTGTCCTGACGGGTCGTGCCCTCGATCCGCCGCACCCCCGGGAACTCGGTGAACAGGTACCCGGTGAGCCAGGCCAGCGCCTGTCCGCCGAGACCGCGCCCCCGGTACCCGGAACGGATCCGCAGGTCGAACAGCGGTGTCTCGTCGCGCAGGTCCGTCAACCGGACGAATCCGGCCCGTTGACCTGCCACGATGATCCAGAAGGCCCGGTTGTCCTGGTCGTCGTAGCCGCTCTCCTCGATCCGCTGCCGCACGGCGGCCGGGTCGACGAGCTCGGAGCCGTGGAACGGCCACGTGTCTCCCGAGAGGAGGCCGACCAGTTCCTCCGCGTCGGCGGACTCGAAGCGCTGATAGGTGATCTTCACGGCCGTGCTCCCAGGGTCGTCCCGCTGTGGGTCATCGGGCTCAGCAGTGGCACAACAGACGGACCACGAGGCAGTCCGCGTCGAGGGATTCGAGGTAGTTCCCGGTCTGCCGGGCGAAGCCGGTCGCCGGGTCCTCTTCAGGCAGGAGGTCGGTGAAGGGCCCCGGACCGGCGGCTTCGGTCCACTGCCCGTCGAGGGTGAGCAGCGCGTAGGCCATGAGGGCGACGGCGGCCGCCCGCCGCAGGTCGGCTCGGAGGTCGCGGGTGAAGTGCGCGATCGGGTCGACGTCCGGCGCGAGTACGTGCGTCGCGAGGCGAAGGTTCGGATACGGGAGGGCGGAAGGGTTGCTCAGCGCTCGGACCAGGGGCTGCGCCTGGTGGTCCGTGACGGCTTGGGCCAGGGGGTAGGCGTGGGGGTCCGCACGGTGCCGCCGCCAGAACGCGATCCGGGGTTCGGCCGGTGGATGGTGGGCCGCCAGGCGGCCGAACTCGTGCTGCTCGGCCCGGAATCGGACCTCGGCCCGGGCGGTCGCGGCGGCCCGGGTGGCAGCGAAGTCCAGCAGCCCGACGGGGCCGCCGTCGCAGCGGTGGGGCAGGCGGTCGCGAGGCTTCCCGTTCGGGTGCGTCGCCTGGTGGACGAGCCGCGGGTCGCCCGCGAACTTCGGGCGGACCATGAAGCGTTCCTCGTCGCCGGCGTCGATCCGCCACCAGTCCCATTCGCCGTCCGGGTTCCCGCCTTCGGGGTTGTTGACGTCGAACGGCGCCATCGCCGCGTCCAAGGCCGCGCGCACATCCTCCGGTGCGGTCGGCGGCAGGCAGACGTTCACGAAGTACTTGGTCACCACTCCCCCTGTTCCCCGACGCCGCGGCGGAGCCGATCGTAGGGGGATCCCCCGGCGGTCCGCCTCCGGGTTTCGGCGCTGGGAGGAGGCGGATCGCCCGGTGGGTGACCCCGGATCAGACGAAGCGGTGGCCTCCGTCGACGTGGAGCTCGGTGCCGGTGACGAAGCCGTTGTGCATCACCGACGCGAAGGCCTGGGCGATGTCCTCGGGGGTGCCGACGCGGCGGGCGGGGAGTCGCTTCGACAGGTCGGCGAAGGCCGCCTGCTTGTCCATGTCGAGCTGGTCCCAGATGGCGGTGTCCACCCAGCCCGGGGAGATCACGTTCACGCGGACGGGGGCCAGCTCGATCGCCAGCCCGCGGGCCAGCGACGCGAGGGCCCCGTTGGCTGCGGCCATGACGGTGTTGGAGCCGTTCGGCCGGTAGGCGTTGATGCCGGAGGTGAAGGTGATCGAGTCGGTGACCCGGCCGTCCGCGTACTTGCCGACCAGCCAGGCGCCGAGCAGCTTGGTCTCGATGACGCCGCGGGCCGTCGCGGTCGCGACGGCCGCAGTGCGGCCGTAGACGCCGGTCGCGTCCGCCGCCGTCACCGCGACGTGGTTCACCTGCCCCACCCGGGCGAAGAGAGCAGCCACGTCCTCCTCGCGGGCGATGTCGGCCGTGACGGCGCCGACCTTTCCGTGCCCGGGACGCTCCAGTTGCGTCCGGGCCTGCGCCAGCCGGTCGGCGGATCGGCCGACGATCGTCACATCCGTGCCGTGGGCGAGCAGGGTCCGGGCGAGGGCGAGGCCCATGCCGGAGCCGCCGCCGATGATGATCGCATCTGTCATGGTTCGAGGCTGCACCGCCGGATCTGCCCCGGGGAGGCCGCGTCGATCCTGGGTGTGGCACGGCCACCCTGAAGCGGGGCGACCGCTGGCAGACTCGGAGCCGTGAACGCGATGGCCAGATTTCTGCGGATCCGGCGCGGGCAGATCGGCCCGGCCGACGTCGGGCTGCCCACCGGTCCGGGCGTGCGGCGCACGCCCGGGCTTCGCCGCGAGGAGCTGGCCGCGCTGGCCGGCGTGAGCGTGGACTACTACGTCCGCATCGAGCAGGGGCGGGAGACCGCGCCCAGCGACGCGGTGCTGGACGCGCTGGCACGGGTCCTGCGCCTCAGCCCCGACGAGCACGCCCACCTGCTGGGCCTGGCCGACCAGGCGGCCGGGCGGACGCCACGTCGGCGACCCGCCGAACCGAAGCCCGCCGGGCCCGGCCTGCGGCTCCTGCTGGAGTCGCTACGGCCCAGCCCTGCGTACGTGCTCGACGAGGTCAACGACGTGCTGGCGGCCAACCCCGAGGGACTCGCGCTGATGCCCGGCCTCGCCGACTACGCGCCCGGAGCACGCAACACGATCCGCTACGCCTTCCTGCACCCGGCGGCGCGCACCCTGTTCGCCGACTGGGACCGGGTGGCCCGCAACTGCGTCGCGCACCTGCACACCGCCGAGCTGGGCGCGCCGGGTCGAACGGCCGCGCTGGTCGAGGAACTGTCGGCGGCCAGCGGTGAGTTCGCCGCTCTGTGGCGTCGTCACGAGGTGTGGGTCAAGCGCGCGGGAGCCACCGCGTTCCGGCATCCCGCGATCGGCCGGGTCACGCTCGCCAACGAGGTGCTGACCACCGCGGGCGACGGTCAGCGCGTGCTCGTCTACCAGGCTCCGCCCGGAACGCCCGAACACGACGCCCTGGTGCTGCTGGCCCTGGCCGCGCAGGACGTGCGAGCCCCTTAGGCCCGGCGTCGGCGGCGGTCGCTGCGGGCCCTCAGGCTCCTCCCGGCTCCTCCGGCTCCTCTGGCTCCTCCGGCTCCTTGGTGATCCACTCGTCGACCACCTCGAAGATCTCGAACTCGGGTTGGGCGTTCATCTCGCGGAAGAGGCGGGGCGCGGACGGCCCTGCGGACGTGGACCGCATGGCGTCCATCGAGGACCTGTCCCGCCACAGGGTCTGGATGCGCCAGCGTCCGCTCTCGCCGCGCAGCAGCTCCGTCTGGAGGAGCCCCTCGGGCAGCGGACGGGCGATCAGCCGGTGGTAGGCGGCGATCAGTCGGTCTTCGTGCTCGGCCTCGACGCTGACGTTCACCTCGGCCAGCACCCAGTTGATCATGATCAGCCCCTTGTCGCGGAGTCCGGCCGCAGGCGTCCCCCTGGCAACGCTAGGCCCGGCCCGCCGAGCCCGCCCGGCGTGATCGCCCGCTCGTGCGTCCGTCACATGGCATGGGCATGCCCGCCTGGGATACGGTGGTCATCGCCCCCGCCGAGCGGGGGCATGCACGGCTACGAGCACTTCCGGCCCGCTGTTTCATCGACCAGGAAGGTTCAGCCCCATGCGATCCCGCCTGGCAGCCGCACGGCTCGCCGCCGCCGTCTTCGCCGCCGCAGCGGCATTCGGCCCCACCTCGGCCTCCGCGGCCGTCGCCCCGCACGACGCCTGGGTCCCCTGCCAGGTGGGCCTGACCGCCGACAAGGCCTGGCCTGCCGGCAGCACGTTCCTCGGCGGCGCACGCTGGTGCGTGGGCGAGTACCAGCTCACGATGCAGACCGACGGCAACTTCGTGATCTACAACGTCAACGGCCAGGCACTGTGGAACACCCAGACCGAGGGCCACCCGGGCGCCAGCGCGATCATGCAGACCGACGGCAACCTCGTCGTCTACCAGAACAACACGCCCCTGTGGAACTCCGGGACCGGCGGCAACCCGGGCGGGTACTACTACCTCTGCTTCCAGACCGACGGGAACCTGGTCATCTACGCCCCCGTCCCGCACACCACCGCCTGCAACGGCGCACCGAGGTGGGACAGCAACACCTGACGCCTGCTCCCCGCGGCCGACCGGCCGACGCGACCACGGCGTCGGCCGGTCGGCCGTGCCGGTCAGCCCCGCGCGGCCCCGCCTACGGGATCATCGGGCCATGTCGTCGATGACCGGGACGCTCAACGTCACCAGCACCTTCGTCACCTTCTTCGCCGTGGTCGGGCCGCCGAAGGTGATGCTGACGTTCGCCCACGTGGCGCGGGAGCGCACCACACAGGAGGCGCGGCGCGTGGCGCTGCTCGCCTCAGCGGCGTCGGCGCTGCTGGGCGCACTGTGCGCGTGGACGTCGCCCTATGTGACGGACTTCTTCCACATCAGCACCGAGTCGCTGGAGTTGGCCGGCGGGATCATCTTCTTCCTCTACGCCGTGGGCCTGGTGCTCGGGATGCACCTGGGAGCCGACAGCCAGGAGGAGGCCGACGAGATGCACCCGCTCGTCTCCGGCTTCCGTGAGCTGCTGCTGCCCTACGTGGTGAGCCCGCTGGCGGTGACCGCCGTGATCGTGGAGTCCCTGAGCCGGGAGGGCTGGGCCTGGCGCTCCAGCGTCGTGGCGTCGTTCGTGGCCGTCGCCCTGATCGACGCCGTCTGCATGGTGGCGACGACGGGCCTGCTGCGCAAGGTCCACACGACCACGCTGGAGATGGGCTCCCGCCTGCTCGGCCTGCTGCTCGCCGCCGTCGGCGTGGAGCTGTTCCTCACCGGCCTGGATCGCGCGATCAGCAACTGGGGGCAGAGCGGGCACTGATCCGCTCCACCTCCCCAGGACCGTCGACGGCCCCTCACGCGTCGGCGGCCTCGGGGCCCAGCGCCTTGGTCAGCAGGTCGCCGAGCCGGTCCAGTTCGGCGGCCGAGAGGTGGTGGAACGACGACTCCAGCACCTCGTCCGCGATGGCCTGACCTTCGGCCCGCAGACGCGCGCCCTCCTCGGTGAGCCGGTGCCGCACCGCCCGGCCGGGCCCCGGGATCCGCTCGATCAGGCCGCGGTCGGCCATGCGGGTGGCCAACGAGCCGAACGACTGGTCCGTCTGGAAGGTCAGCACCGCGAGGTCGTGGAGCGAGGCGTCGGAATTCCGGTGCAGGTGGCGCAGCGTGTCCCACTGGACGAGGGAGAGCCCCAGCGGGGCCAGCGCACGGTTCAGCGCGCGGTGGTGTCGGTGCTGCAGCCGTTTGACGGCCAGCCCCACGTCGGCCGGGCGGTAGCTCATGGTTCCAGACCTTACACCATTGACACAGGAGACTTATATAAGCATGCTGATATCAGCTTCCTGAGATAAGCAAGCGGACCAGTCCGTGGAGGACACCATGAACAGCCCCGTTCCGGCCGGCAGCCTCCGGCCCACCCGCACCGAGACCCGCACGCTCCCCCTCGACTCCGTCGAGATCACCTTCCAGGACCGCGACCGCACCCGGCCGTTCCTGCTGCTGCACGGCGGCGGCGGAGTGGCGACGATGGCCGGCTTCGCCGACCTGCTCGCCGAGCGGACCCACTCCCGGGTGCTCCTGCCCACCCACCCCGGCTTCGGCGGCACGCCGAGGCCCGCCTCCCTGCGCGGCGTCACGGACCTGGCCCGGGCCTACGTCGGGCTCCTGGACGACCTCGAACTGACCGACGTCACCGTGATCGGCAACTCCTTCGGCGGCTGGCTCGCCGCGGAGATCGCCCTCCAGGCCGGGCAGCGGGTCAGCGGCGCGGTCATCGTCGACGGCGTCGGCATCGAGGTCGACGGACACCCCATGACGGACGTCCGCGGCAAGTCGGTCGCCGAGATCCAGACGTACTCGTTCCACGACCCGAGCAGGGCGCCGCAGCCCCAGGGCGGCACGCCCGGCCCGAGCCCGGACGTGCAGGCCCTGATCGGCTACGCCGGGCCGGCGATGACCGACCTCACCCTGCTGGACCGGCTCGGCAAGATCGACATCCCGGTGCACGTGGTGTGGGGCGAGAGCGACCGCATCGTCGACCCCGACTACGGCCGGGCCTACGCGGCGGCGATCCCCGGCGCGGCGTTCACGCTGCTGCCGCGCACCGGTCACCTGCCGCAGGCCGAGACGCCCGAGGAGCTCCTCGGCGCGCTGCTCGACCTCGACCGGCGTTGAGCCCAGCACCCCGAGGAGGAACGACCGTGCGCACTCCCCTGACCGTGACCAGGATCGGGCACGCCTGCCAGCTGATCGAGATCGGCGGGCTGCGCGTCCTGACCGACCCGTGGTTCACCCAGACCGCGACGTACTACCAGGGCGAACCCCTCGCCGCGACCGTCGCCGGCCTCGGTCGGGTCGACGCCGTGGTGGTCAGTCACGAGCACTACGACCACTGCGACCTGGACGCCCTTCTCGCCGGCGGCCTCGCCCCGGACACCCCGCTGATCGGGCCGGGGACGGTCACGTCCCTCGCGCACGCCAAGGGCTTCCGGAACCTGCGCACCGTGGAGGCGTGGGAGGCCACCGCCGTGGGCGACCTCACCGTGACCGCGGCGCCGGGGCAGCACGGCGTGCACGAGGTGACGTTCGTGATCCAGGCGGGGGGCCGCACCGTCTTCTTCGGCGGCGACTCGCTGCGGGTTCCCGAACTCGACACGGTCCCCGAGCGGTTCGGCCACGTCGACCTCGCGATCCTGCCGACCAACGGCCTGTGCGTCCGGCCTCTGGGCCACCGGCAGGTGGTGATGGACGCCGAGGACGCCGCGGGACTGACCGCCGTCCTGCGGCCGACCCTGGCCGTCCCGCACCACTACGCCTTCCACAGCGGGCGCCTCGGCGACCGGATGATCACCGACGGGGACCGCGATCCGCGCCGCTACGCCGACGCGGTCACCCGGCTCGCCCCCGACCTCGACGTCCGGCTCGTCCTGCCGGGCATCGCCGTCGAGGTCGCGTAGCAAGGGACGGGGCCAACGGCCTCAGCGGGCCGGGGAACGGGCGGCGACGTCGGCGTGGACGAGCGCGTCGTCGGCGGGCGCGTGCTCCAGCGCCCGCTCCGAGGGCCGGAACCCGGCGAGGAGGACGCACAGGTGGCGGCGCCAGACCTCCGGGGCCCGCCGGGCGGTGTCGTCGATGATCCCGCGCAGGGACAGCACGGCGAGGTAGACGTCGGTCAGGGTGAGGTCCTCGCGCACCTCGCCGCCGTCCCGGGCCCGGGCGAGCAGCCCGTCCATCAGCGACCACAGTTCGGCGCGACGCCTGTCGGACGTGGGCGGCACGGCCTGCCACGGCCGCGTGAGGCAGCCGTGGTGCGAGGCCAGCACCGAGCCGACGTAGGTCAGGACCTGCTCCAGCCCCGTGCCGTCGGCGTGGGTCTCGGCCAGCTCCCTGGTGCGTTGCAGGACGGTGTCGAGGATCTCGTCGCTCAGGGCGGTGAGCAGGGCGTCCTTGGTGGGGAACCGCCGGTACAGGGTGCCCATGCCGACGCCCGCGCGGTGGGCGATCTCCTCGACCCCGGCGTCCTGGCCGAGCTCGGCGTAGACCTCCCAGGCCGCGCGGAGCAGTCGTTCGCGGTTCTCGGCCGCGTCGCGGCGCAGCGGCCGGCCGGCCGCTGCGGTGGTGGTGCGCTCGCTCATGCGACGGTGGGCTCACCGGCACTGGCACCGGTGCCGGCGTCGGCGACCGCCTCGGCGACGGCGTCCGCGTCGCCCGCGGTGGCCTGGCGTGGGATCAGCGGGCCTTCGGCGACGGGCGGCTGCGAACGGCGGTTCGGTCGCGCGGAGGGGATGATCACGGCGGCGAACGCGGCGAGGACGGCCGCACCGGTGAGGAACCAGAAGGTCGCGGTGTAGCCGGAGTCCTGCGGGAAGGGGTGGGTGGCGGTCACGCCGCCCGCGAGGATGCTCGCCGCCACCCCGCTGCCGACGGCCCCTCCGATGGTGCGGATGTTGGCGTTCATCCCGCTGGCCGCGCCGGTCTGGGCGGGCGGGACGGCGTCGACGACGATCGCCGACATGGAGGAGAACGCCAGGCCGAGCCCGACGCCGAGGAGACTGGAGGCCAGGTACAGCTCCCAGGTGCGGTCGTGTCCGGCCGCGAGCACCAGGAACGGGATGACGGTCGCGACGCTCCCGGCCACCAGGACCCGCTTGGCTCCGTGACGGGCGCTCAGACGGCCGGTGAGGGTGCCGAAGACGAACATGAAGCCGGTCATCGGCAGCATGTAGAGGCCGGACTGGGTGACGCTGGCGCTGAAGCCGTAGCCGACGAGCCGCTGCGGGGTCTGCACGAGCTGCGGCAGGAAGGTCATCGTGGTGTACATCACCACGCCGAACAGCAGGGCGACCAGGTTGGCCGTCCACACGGCGGGGACGCGCATCATCCGCATGTCGATCAGCGGCTCGGCCGAGCGCAGTTCGACCAGGATCCACAGCGCCGCGCAGATCGCAGCGGCGGCGAACAGCCCGAGGATGCGGGCCGAACCCCAGCCCCAGGAGGGGCCCTCGCTGACCGCGAGGAGCAGCGCCACCAGCCAGACCGACAGCAGCACCGCCGCGCCCCAGCTGATCCGGCCGGGGGTGCGCACCGGGGACTCCGGTACGAACAGGTACGTCGCGACGGTCGCCAGGGCCGTCATGATCATCGGGAACCAGAAGAGCCAGTGGTAGTCCATGTCGTCGACGATCGGCCCGGCCAGGATCAGGCCGATCCCGCCGCCGATCGCGGTCAGCGCGGCGGTGATGCCCACCGCCCCGTGCACCTTCGCCGCGGGGAACTCGTCGCGGATGATGCCGAAGGCCAGCGGCAGCACGCCGCCGCCGAGTCCCTGGATCACCCGGGCGACGACCATCAGCCCGATGCTGTTCGACAGCCCGGCGACCCCGGAGCCGACGGTCAGCGCCGCGAGCGTGAGCAGCAGCATCCGCTCCTTGCCGACCTTGTCGCCGATGCGCCCGACTATGGGCGTCGCGACGGAGGCGGACAGCAGGTAACCGATCATCAGCCAGGTCGCGGTGGACTGCGAGGTGTGCAGGCGCTCGATGAGCGTCGGCATCACGGGGACGACCAGCGACTGCAGCAGGGAGTAGGCGCCCACGCCGAGCAGCAGCACGGCGAAGGTGACGTTGTAGTGCGGACGCACGGCGGTACGTGCCATCGACGACTCCAGTGGATAGGCCAACCGGAGATTTGACTCCGCATAACGAACGGTATCAGGCGCTTCGCGGTCGAACTCGTGCCTGGCTGGAAGGTGACTCACAGGCCGTGAGCGACGGCGGAGACGACGGTCCTGCGGCGGCCGCTCTGCCGGGGTCGCGCCGGCAGCGGATGCCGGTTCCCGTACGACATGGCGCCGCTTCCCCGTCCCTGGTCCTCTCTCGGGCCGGGGTGACCGTACCGGTCAGCGACGTGCGCGTGTCCCTGCACGGCCGAGGGGCCACAGTGTGTTGCCGTGGAGGAGTGATCACATCTCCCGCAGCAACAGCCGGTTCACCTTGTCCCCCCCCAGGGCCCGTCCCGACGCGCAGTGATCAAAGCCGTCGGCGCCGTCGGCGGCCTGGGAGGCACTTTAGGCTTCACCAGACCCGGACCCCGCCAGGCTCCGACCCCCCAGGCGCCCGTTCCCCAGGTTCCTGCCGCCGGGCGCAGCCTGTTGCTGGCCGCGGACCAGGCCAGCGAGCGGGTGCTCGTGCTGGACGCGGCCAACCCCACCTGGCAGCAGGGCATGCACCCGATGCGGGCCTCCCGCACGGCCCTGTGGTCGTGGTCGCCGCTGGACCACAGGGAGCTGAGCCGGGTCAACCCCAAGCACAGCTGGACCAACGTCAGCGAGGCCAAGTACCGGCTGTGGAAGGGCGGGCACTGGATGCTCACCTGCGCCTCGGGCGGCCTGGTCGCGATGGTCTCGCTGACCACCGGAGCGGTGCACTGGGCCGGCCGGACGGACGCGAACGTGCACACCCTCGAGGTGCTCCCGAACGGCAACATCGCCGTCGCCGCCAGCACGCAGGGTTTCGTGCGGATCTACACCGCCTCGCAGTCGTCGCACTCGGCCCACTACACCCAGTTCAACCTCTCCGGGGCGCACGGCCTGCAGTGGGACCAGGCAGGTCAGCTCCTGTGGGCGGCGGGCACCACCAGGCTGGTGGCCCTGCGCGTCACCGGCAGCGCGAGCCGGCCCCGCATGCACCTCGAGCGGCACGTCGCCCTGCCGAGCCACGGCGGCCACGACGTGAACGCGGTCGCCTCCGCTCCGGGCCTGCTCTGGGTCACCACCAACAGCCACGTCCACCAGTACTCCCTCACGGCCAAGGCCTTCGTGCCCTACAACGGCCAGCAGGAGATCGACGCACCCGGGGTGAAGAGCATCAGCGACGACCCCGTCAGCGGCCAGGTCCTCACCGTGGCGCCGGACGGCGAGAATCCCTGCCAGTGGTGCACCTCCACGATCGCCTTCCATCTCCCCTACGGCATCCAGGGCATCACCAAGAGCAGTCTGTACAAGGCCCGGTGGATGCCCGCCGTGCTGCCCGGGCTGTCGGGCGCCGAGTCTCCCGCCTGGCCGTTTCCGGTCTGAGACGCGCCGCGCCCGGGCAGACCCGGGCCGGACGGCAGAGAAGTCCTTGGGCCCTGGTCCCCCGCGGTACGGGGGGAGGGCCCAAGGACTTCCGTGGCCTCTTCGCCGGTCAGGCGGTCCGGCCGACCGCGCGGTGCAGGTGTCCGAGCAGCAGCGGGGTGAGACATACCAGCGCCAGCCCCTGGCCCGGCAGGGACATGGTCCGCTCCGCCGTCCAGAGCAGCTCGTTGAGGTCGACGAACGGGCTCGCCTCGTACAGGCCGGCGAACTGGTACACGATCAGGCCCACCAGTCCCGCGGCCGCGGTCAGCCACCCGAGCACGTCGCTGACGAGGCGCCGGAGGACGATCACCAGCAGCGCGGCGAGCCCCGCCACGACGGCCTCGGTGCGGAACCAGGTGCCGATGCTGATGCCCGGCGCGGTCAGGGCGTAGTGCCCGGCCAGGTAGGCGTGGACCGCGCCGTCGACGGCGAGGCCGGCCGCGGCCAGGATCCGGGCCGGGAGGTCGAAGTACCCCGGCCGGCAGTCGGCCAGGCCCGGGCCCGGCTCGCGGCCGGCCGTCTGCGGCGGGAAGAGGCGACGGTGCGTCATGCCTGGTCGCTGGTGAGGTGGGCGTAGACGACGACGTTGCTGGAGTACTCCTGGGTGGCCTTGTCGAAGGTGCCGCCGCAGGTGATCAGGCGGACCTCGGGGCGGCCGGTGGCGGCGTAGACCTGGTTCTCGTCGAAGTCGTCACGCGGGATGACCTTGATCGCGTCGACGGTGAAGTCGGCGGTGCTGTGGTCGGCGCGGGTGACCGCCACGGTGTCGCCGGGACGGGCGACGGCCAGGGGATAGAAGACCGCAGGCCCGGTCGGGGTGTCCACGTGACCCACGATCACGGACGTGCCCTGCTGGCCCGGGGTGACCGAGCCGTTGAACCAGCCCGCCGTGTGGGGGTGGGCGAACGACGGGGTCGCCACGGTGCCGTCCGCCGCCCGGCCCACGGGAACCAGCGGTGCGTTCAGCCCCAGGCGCGCGATGGTGATCCGCTCGGGCTCCGAGGCCGCCATCGGGGCGACGGGCGGTGCGCTCGGCGACGACGAGGCGGGGACCGACGGGGACGCCTCGACGGCGGCGGACCCGACGGCCCCCGCCTGGCGCTGGCTGCCGCAGCCGGTCAGGACCGGGGTGAGCAGGCAGCTCGCGAGCATGACCGCGGTGGCGGCCGCACCGAGGCGGCCGCCACCGAATGCGTGGGTTTCAGCCACCGATGTGCGAAGTCAGCGCGGCCACCGAGGCGGCCATGCCGCCGCCGCCGGCCTCGACACCGTGGTGGTGGTGACGGCACCAGCCGCTCTTCGAGTGACGGTCGCAGCTCCAGCGGTCGTGGTCGCAGTGGCGGTGGTGGTTGGTCTGCACCGCAGCGACGCTGCGGGGCGCGGCCTGCGCGGTCGCCGGAGCCACCACACCCAGCGCCGCCGCGGCGGCGACGGCACCGATGACGGTCACGCGGATACTCTTCACAGCTGTCCTCCATGGACTCAACTGACAGGCGCCCGGTTCCGGAACGCCCTTCGTGTGCACAGCAAGGTCAGGCATTCCCGGCCGCGGGCACTTCATCGCACAATGCACCCCTTCGGCGCACACCGGACATTTCTGGCTGGCCGTCAAGTTCGCCTTCAGGGGCCCGCACAAGGGCGGCCGAGGCCAAGCCGCGCATCGGAACTGACGCTCGATCACGAGCCGGCGAACCCCCACGGCCGAACGGCTGACGGGCACTCAGCAACGGATTCACCGCGGCGCGGCAACCGGGTGATCCCCGGGGAGGCAGCGGGCGGCGCACCACGAGCCAGAGGATTCTCAGAAGTTTTCCGCCTGTTCCTCTGTTCAGCGTGTCCACGTCAGCCTTACTCTCGTTCAAGCACCACGCATCAGGGTGTCACTCCCTGTGATCCACCGTCCGCGATTCGGTGGACCTACGGGGCGTCAGCACGCGCACACCGCACTTCCGTGAACAGGAACGGCACCGCGTCTGACGCCATGTCGGGCCGGGCCGGCGCTGTTCGCTCCCGCACTGCACCGCACCGTCCCGCACCGCAGAGAGGAACCCCCGTGCACCTGCGCCGCATACTCGCCCCCGGCTCGGCCCTCGCGCTCACCCTCGCCGCCCTCGCCCCCACCGCGGCCGCCGCGGCCCCCGCGGCGGCGCTGCTCCAGGCCCCGATGCACCACGTGGCAGGGCAGCACGGCGCCACGCCGTTCTTCGTCAGCCACGGCGGCGGCCTCAAGCACACCACCACCACCAGTGACAACTGGTCCGGCTACGCGGCCACCGGCGGCACCTACACCAGCGTCAGCACCACCTTCGTGCAGCCTGCCGTCAACTGCTCCAAGGGCGACGGTTACTCCAGCTTCTGGGTGGGCCTCGACGGCTACAACTCCAGCTCGGTCGAGCAGACCGGCACCGAGGCCGACTGCTCCGGCGGCCAGGCCGAGTACTCGGCCTGGTACGAGATGTACCCGGCCAACCCGGTCACCTACAGCAACACCGTCCGCCCCGGCGACACCATCACCGAGACGGTCAGCTACGCCTCCAGCACCTACACGCTGACCCTGGCCGACAAGACCCGCGGCTGGACCAAGACCACGACCAAGCGCGAGAGCGGCCTGGCCCGGTCCTCCGCCGAGGTCATCGCCGAGGCCCCGTGGTCCGGCAGCGTCCTGCCGCTGGACGACTTCGGCACGGTGAACTTCAGCAACAACACGGTCAACGGCTCCGGCCTCGCCGGCACCAACCCGACCGGCATCAACATGGTCTCCGACTCCGGCACCCCCGAGGCCACCATCTCCTCGCTCAGCGGCAGCAGCTTCTCCGTCACCTGGAACAGCCTCTGACGCCGGCCTTCCCGTGCGTCGTCCCGCAGGCCCGGCCCCGGCCTCCGGGACGACGCACCCCCTCCACGGCGGCCCACCCTCAGGGTCTGCCGCGCTCCGACGGTCCCCCGTAGCCGACCGCCGGAGCGCGTCCCCCGCACCGGCCCGGGCCATCCCCCCGCCCCGGGCCGGTGCGGCGACGCATCACAGCGCAACACCGGTTCAGCACAGGGAAGCAAGGCATCCCTCTCGTCTTCCCCTCCCTCTTCGTCCCAGGAGGACCCGTGAAGCTCTCGCTCCGCTCCGCCGTCGGACTGCTCGCGGCACCGCTGCCGATCCTCGCCCTCGCCGTGGCCTCCCCCGCCCACGCCGCCACCACGCCGACGGCACTGCGCGGCGACGTGCTCCCCGCGATCGCCCACGCCCAACGCGCCGGCCAGATCGACGCCCGGCGGTCCATACCCGTGACGATCAGCCTCGCCCTGCGCGACCAGGCCGGGCTGACGGCCTTCCTGCAGCAGGTCAGCGACCCCCACTCCGCCCAGTACAAGCACTATCTGACGGTCAAGCAGTTCGCGGACCGCTTCGGTGCCACCGCGCAGAGCGTCGCCCAGGTCACCACCTATCTCCAGAGCCAGGGCCTGCGGGTGGGCCGACTCAGCGCCAACCACCTGACCCTGCAGGCCGACGGCACCGCCGCGCAGGTCGAGAAGGCCTTCGGCACCACGCTGGCCACCTACCACGACGCCTCCGCCCGGCAGGACTTCTACGCCAACACCAGCGCCCCGGTGCTGCCCGCCGCCATCGCCGCCGACGTCACCGACGTGGCCGGGCTCAACGACTACGCGCACTACCACAGCGACCTCGCCCGCAACACGGCCGCGCAGGCGTCCCCCCAGGCCTCCCCCAAGGCCACCCACCCGGGTCTCACCCCGGCCCACGCCCGCTCCGCCTACAACGTCGCCTCCGCCATCAGCTCCGGCTACACCGGCAGCGGCGTCACCGTCGGCCTGCTGGAGTTCTCCGCCTACAGCCAGTCCGACGTCAACACCTACGACAAGGGCTACTCGCTGACCCCGCCCGCCCCCACGGTCCGCACCGCGGGCGGCGGCACCACCGACACCTCCGGCGAGGACGAGGTCGAACTCGACATCGAGGTCGTCCAGGCCCTCGCCCCGCAGGCCGCGGTCAAGGTCTACGAGGCCCCGAACAGCGACGCGGGCGAGCTGGCCGTCTACGCCGCGCTCGTCAGCGACGACGTCCCGGTCATCTCCACCAGCTGGGGCGAGTACGAGGCCGGCGAGACCCCGTCCAACCTCACCGCCGTCGACACCGACCTCCAGGAGGCGGCCGCCCAGGGCCAGTCCTTCTACGCGGCCTCCGGCGACAGCGGCTCCGACGACGCCGGCAACGGCGGCACCTCCGTCGACTTCCCCGCCAGCGACCCGTGGGTCTCCGGCACCGGCGGCACCACGCTCAGCCTCACCTCCTCGGGCGGCTGGAGCAAGGAGACCGCCTGGTCCGGCAGCGGCGGCGGCATCTCCTCGCAGTTCTCGACCCCCAGCTTCCAGAGCAAGGTCGACACCGGCAGCAAGCGCTACGTCCCCGACATCGCCGCCGACGCCAACCCCAGCAGCGGCTGGTCTGTCTACAGCGAGGGCGCCTGGGACGAGTACGGCGGCACCAGCGCGGCCGCGCCCAACTGGGCCGCCTTCACCGCCATCTACGACAGCGAGGCCAAGGCCAAGGGCAAGGCGGCCTTCGGCTTCGCCAACTCCACCATCTACGCCCTGGCCCAGTCGACGAACTACAGCAAGGCCTTCCACGACGTCACCAGCGGCAACAACGGCGCCTACAAGGCCGGCACCGGCTACGACCGCGTCACCGGCTGGGGCACCTACAACGGCGCCAACTTCCTCTCCGCCGAACTCGGCTGACCCGACCACACCCGCGCTCCCCTCGCGCTCCTCTCTCGTTCCGGCGCGGGGGGAGCGCTCGGCGTGCCCGGCCGCGCGGGGCGCGGGGCGCGGGATCGACGCGGCGGGACGCCATCCGGAGTAGCCCGGGTCGCCGGACCGGCCGGCTGCTGCTCGACTGGCGGCGGAACGTCCGCCGACCCGACCAGCCAGGAGCCCGTCATGCCCGTCCCCATCGGAACCCCGATCGCCCTCCTCTTCATCGCCGCGGCGCTCATCTTCCTCCCCACGACCTTCGGCTGACCGCCTCCAGGGGTTGGCGTCGATTCGGCGGCGCAGGGCTTCCCGCACACTCATCCGAGCGACCCGGAGTGGACCGGCGGCTGAGCCGGGCGCTGCCCCGCCGCCCCGCGCTCCAGCGCGGGGCAGGGCCGGACGGCATCCTCAAGTGGCCTGCAGCGAAAATGCGTTGACGGCAGCCGAGGGGTGCGGGAGCATCGCCACCCATGCTGCAGAGTGAGATCTGGGACGACGAGGCCGCGAAGAGCTACGACACCCCCGGCACCGGCATGTTCGCGCCGGAGGTGCTGGGACCGACAGTGGACCGTCTCGTCGAGCTTGCCGGAGGCGGGCGGGCCGTGGAGTTCGCCGTCGGGACCGGGCGCGTGGCGGTGCCGCTCGCGCAGCGCGGAGTCCCGGTCAGCGGCATCGAGCTGTCCCAGCCGATGATCGACCAGCTCCGCACCAAGGCGGACGAGGCCACGATCCCCGTCGTCGCCGGCGACATGGCCACGGCCCGGGTCCCGGGCGAGCACCAGCTGGTCTATCTCGTCTTCAACACCGTCTCCAACCTGCTCACGCAGGACGAGCAGGTCGCTTGCTTCCGGAATGCCGCACGTCACCTCGCGCCCGGCGGGCGGTTCGTCGTCGAGCTGTGGGTCCCCGAACTGCGCAAACTGCCCCCGGGGCAGTCGGCCGTGGTCTGCCAGTCGTCGACGGGCTACATCGGCCTCGACACCTACGACGTCCTGCACCAGCAGGTCGTCTCGCACCACTTCCGGTTCGACGCCTCCGGCGGCCGCGAGGCGCGGCTGTTCCGCAGCCCGCACCGCTACGTCTGGCCGGCCGAACTCGACCTCATGGCCCAACTCGCGGGAATGACCCTCGAGTCCAGGCACGCCGACTGGTCGGGGGCGGAGTTCACCGCACAGTCGCCGTCGCACGTCTCCGTCTACCGCACGGCCGAAGCACGCTGAGCCACAGGGTCGCGACCATCCGCAGCTCGCCCACGGTGGCCCGGCCCACCACCAGGAGACTGCGGGCGCTCCCGGGTTCTCGGGCGCGCATGGAGCCGTGATCGTCGAAAACCGTGACCCGTAATCCGCACGCACCGGATCGCAGAACACGGGACTGGATCCCGCTCCTCATGTGCGCAACCCTGCTCGCGGCCAGCATCCTCACCGCCATCCAAGGACGCCCCCGCAACGGCGCCATCCACGCCGCCCTCATCCTCGGAACGCCCCCGGTCGTGTACCTGACCCTGCGCGGCCTATGGGCAATCAACGCCGTCAAGGGCACCGTCCTGCGCCTGTACTGGACCCTCACCAGCCGCCGCTGACACGCGCCAACACGGAGACGAACGTCAGCGCTCACGACGCCACCGCCGCCTGCGTGAACTCCCGCCACGGCAACCCCGCAGCCTTCACCCGCCGCAGGCAGTCCTTCGTGCCGTCACACGCCAGCCCCTCGACGAAGAACACCAGAGTCAGCCACCGCCCGGACCGCCCCGCGCCGAGGACGTGCTCGACCATCCGCTGATTCCTGCGGTTGCCCTCCGTCGGGCAGTAGTCCCCACCACGCCTCGGCCTGCGGTGGCCCGGCTTGCACTCGCGGGTGCACGGCCCGCCAGTCCGCCGGAGGCCGCAGCGGCCCGGTGGGCCTTCGCGCGCCCCGGCCTGCGCCGGTGCCCGCTGGTTCGCCCCAGTCCGCCCCAGTCCGCCCCGCTCCGCGGCGGTCGCGCGGAGCAGTCCGGCCGTGACAGGGCACCCCCTCGCCTGAAATAGTTGTACAGCACACTGACCGAAGGGAAGCCCTCACCATGCCACCCAGCTCGCCCGCCGCCTCGCCACCGGGCGGATCGAAATCCGCCCCCGACGTGGCTGTGGAGGCACACCCCGAGGTCGAGCACGAGCACGGGCCCCACTACAAGTGGGTCGCCCTGTCGAACACGACGCTCGGCATGCTGATGGTGATGATCAACCAGTCGATCGTGCTGATCGCCATGCCGAACATCTTCGACGGCATCCACCTCGACCCGCTGGACCCGCACAACACCAGCTACCTGCTGTGGATGATGATGGGCTTCATGGTGGTCACCGCGGTGCTGGTGGTCACCTTCGGGCGGCTCGGCGACATGTTCGGCCGGGTCCGCATGTACAACCTCGGGTTCGCGGTCTTCACCGCGTGTTCCATCATGCTGTCGCTCACCTGGGGCAGCGGCACCGAGGCCGCGCTGTGGCTGATCGGCTGGCGTGTCGTCCAGGGCGTAGGCGGCGCGCTGATCTTCGCCAACTCCACCGCGATCATCACCGACGCCTTCCCGGCGCGGCAGCGCGGGACCGCGCTGGGCATCAACGTGATCGCGGGCATAGCCGGGGCCTTCATCGGCCTGATGCTCGGCGGGGTCCTCGGCCCGGTCGGCTGGCGCTGGGTGTTCCTGGTGTCCGTGCCCGTCGGCGTCTTCGGCTCGGTCTGGGCCTACCTCAAGCTCAAGGACACCGGTCACCGGCAGCCCGCCGCGATCGACTGGTGGGGCAACCTCACCTTCGCGGCCGGGCTGATCACGCTGCTGGTCGGCATCACCTACGGCATCCAGCCCTACCACGGCGCGACGACCGGTTGGGGCAACCCGTGGGTGCTCACGGCCATGGGCGTCGGCGTGGTGCTCCTCGTCGTTTTCTGCGTCATCGAGTCCAAGGTCGCCGAGCCGCTGTTCGACCTGTCCCTGTTCCGGCTGCGGACCTTCGCCGCCGGCAACCTGGCCAACCTGCTCACCGCGCTGGGCCGCGGCGGCCTGCAGTTCATCCTGGTGATCTGGCTCCAGGGCATCTGGCTGCCGCTGCACGGCTACAGCTTCGAGCAGACCCCGCTGTGGGCGGGCATCTACATGATCCCGCTGACCGTCGGGCTGCTGGTGGCCGCGCCCGTCTCGGGTCTGCTCTCCGACCGGTTCGGGTCGCGGTTCTTCACGATCGCGGGTGCGCTGCTCAACGCGCTCAGCTTCGGCCTGCTCATGGTCCTGCCCGTCGACTTCCCCTACCCGGCCTTCGCGGCGATCCTCGTCCTCAACGGCTTGGGCGCGGGTCTGTTCGCCTCCCCCAACCGCGCCGAGATCATGAACGCGGTCCCGGCCCGTCAGCGCGGCGTCGGTGCGGGCATGACCGCGACGTTCCAGAACGCGGCGATGGTGCTGTCGATCGGCCTCTTCTTCAGCCTGATCGTGCTGGGCCTGGCCCAGAGCCTGCCCGGCGCGATGGACCACGGCCTGGTCGCACAGGGCGTTCCCGCGCCCGTCGCGGCGAAGGTCTCCCAGCTTCCGCCGCTGGCCGTGCTCTTCGCGGCGTTCCTCGGGTACAACCCGATCCGGCAGCTGCTCGGCACCCAGGTCCTCCAGCACCTCCCGGCGGGGCGCGCGGACTACCTGACCGGCCGGAACTTCTTCCCGCACCTGGTCACCGGCCCGTTCCAGGACGGCCTCGCGGTCGCGTTCTGGTTCGCCCTCGCGGCCTGCCTGGTCGCGGCCGTCGCCTCGGCCTTCACCGGACGCCGCGCCCCGGTGCCGGTCGCTCCGACTCCGCTTGCGACGAACGACACGGAGACCCCGGCGCGGTAGGCAGCCGCCGAGCCCTCTCGACGTCACCCGTCCGCCCCCCGCGGCGCGATGCGCCCGCGGGGGCGGACTCGCTTCCGCCCGTGCTCGGGTCACCGCAGGCGGCTGGCCAGCGTGTGCCCGACCAGCAGGTAGGCGATCGCAGGGATGCCGTAGTTGAGCAGGGTGCGCAGCCATCCCTCCGAGGGGGTGAACAGGTCGTGCGCCCAGGCCGACAGCCAGTCGGCCGCGTTGTGGATCCAGTGCGCCATGTCGTTCGAGGGGTTGGCCTTCAGGACGTACAGGACGATCCACAGCACCAGGATGCCCGCGACGACATCGGCGACGATCATGACTCCGCGGGCCGCGCCCGCCGCACTGTATCTGCCTTCCATGACGGGGCGTCTAACCGCAACGGCGGAAGCGAAACGGCGTGCGGCGGCGGGCCCTGCCGCGACCGCTCCGGGCATGCGAGGGTGGGGCGGGAAGCACCCCGCGCAACCCCCTGGCTGACGTCGACGACAGCCGCTAGGATCCCCTCCGACCTGCGGAAAGTCCGCATCGGCGGGCACCCGGGAGCGTGTGGAATGGCTGGACGGGCCGAACCGCGGGGAAGGCTGGCGCTGTGGGTGTGCGGCGCACTTGCCTGCTTCGTGTTGATGACGGTGGCGACCGAGGCGGCGGGCTGGCACAAGTACGTGATGCTCGGCGCTCTGCCGCGGCAGGAGACCGACGCGGCCGACAACGCGCGTGTCGTGGCCGACATGTGGGTCGGGAACCTGTCCGGGTGGTGGCAGGCCTTCGGCGTCGCCGCCATGGTGCTGTTCGTCCTCTGGCTCTGGACCATGCGTGAACTCGCCGACCGGGTATGGCCGCAGGGACAGCGACGTCACCCCGCGTGGGCGCTGTTCGGCTGGCTGGTGCCGGGGGCCCAGTTGTTCGTGCCGAAGATGTTCGTCAACGACCTGTGGGCCGCGGCGCGTCCCGCGTCGCGCCGCAGACGGGGCGCTCCGCTGCTCACCGCCTGGTGGCTCGCGTTCCTCGCCTGCCTGCGCTGGGCCGGCGACTTCGCGCCGCTGAAGCGCGCCTCCACCGTGCACGCGGTCGGCGAGGCGATGCGGGGCCTGCTGGTCGGCGACGCGTTGCGCGTCTCCTTCGCGGCGCTGACCGCCGTCCTCGTCTGGCGGCTGAGCGGCGCGCTGCCTCGGGCGCTCGACGGGACGCAGCAAGGACCGGCGGGCGATCAGGCGGCCGGGGAGTGAGAAACGGACGGTCTCCCCGCCGATCGGCAGGGAGACCGTCCGTGCTGTGCAGTGCCGTTCGGTCCGCTGGTCCTGGCTAACGCTCGCAGACCACGTGGGCGGGCACCCAGGTGCGGGTCCAGTAGCCCGCGTGGCGGATGCCGCGTCGGTCCCGCGAAGCCGGGTGCCAGGTCCGCACCCAGTGGCCCTGTTCCACATGGCACCGCTGGTGGTGCCCGGGGTGCCGCGGCGCCGCCGAGGCCGTCCCCACCGTCCCCAGCACCGCGCCGCCTGCCAGCGCGACCGCGACCGAACCCAGCGCCGCCATCCTCACAAACCGTCCACCCGTCATCGCAACAGCCTTTCTCGCGTCATATGTGCCGACGCCCGGCGGTCTTGTTCCGACCGGGCACATACGACGCTCCCTCACAAATCCACCACCACCGCCACGACGCTCCGGCATTTGAGGGAAGTCTCAGAAAGCCTCAATCAAACACAAATAGTCATAGAAGAAGCCACGCGGCCAGCTCACGGTCGAGGAAGTGCGGATCCGAACCGGTCCGACCCGAGGGGCGCCCTGCTCGGCACACGCAGGCGACCGCCTCCACGCGGGCCCCTGCGGGGTGTCGGGTCAGGCGCGGGCCAAGCTTGCTCGGGCAGCCATCATGAAGGCGTTCTTGTGCTCGTCCAGGTGCTCGTTGACCTCCACGTCACCGATCTCCCGCCAGACCGCGTGGTTGAGCGCGCGTCCGTACGCGCTCGCTGGGGCCTCCAGGGACCCATCACAGAGCAGCACCAGTCCGCGATCCGCCGTCCAGAGCTTGGTCATGACGGTCTGCGCCCGGGTCATCCAGCCGTCCTCGTCGGCCCCCCAGGGTTCCGGGCGACTGTAGGCGGCCCGCTCGGCCTCCTGGGCGCAGGCGAGGAACTCCTTGATCGCCTCTACCTGCTCGGCCCGGCGCGTCTCGGTGGTCGCCTGCGACTGCCGTCGGTCCTCGGCCCGATCCGCCGAACGCTGCGCGGCACGCTGCGTGAACGCCGTCAGCGCACCACCGAGCACCACACCCGCGAGTGAGAAGGTCGATGCCCACAGTTCCCCCGCCACGCCAACTCTCCTTCTGCGAAAACTCTTTGCGCGCCAGCCTGCCCATCCTTCCGCAACGGCCGACCGAGCTGCTCCGGCGGGGTCAGCAACGATCAGTGGAAGCCGAGTCGACGGGCGGGTAGGAGCCCAGTCAGCATCTGCGATGCCACCACGCCGACTTGGGTCCTTTCGCCGCTCCTGACAGACCCGGGACATCGCGACACCTCGCCCAAGGTCGTCCCCGGTCCCGTGCCGACGACCGAAGGGAAGCCGGTGTTCTGCGTGGCACTGCGCCTTCGGATGCACGTCATCGACGGAACCTACCGCAGGACGGCGTCCAGGAGGTCGGCGCCGAGGGAGGCGGTGGTGCGGGTGTCGAGTTCGTAGTGGACGTACCGGCCGCGGCGGACGGCGGTGAGGAGGCCGGCGCGGCGCAGGACCGCGAGGTGGCGGGAGACTTCCGGGGGTGTCAGCTCCCAGGCGGAGGCGAGCTCGCCAGTGGTGTGGGGGCCGCGCGCGAGGGTGCGGACCAGGCGGAGGCGGACGGGGTGGGCCAGGGCCTCCAGGCGTCTGGCGACGACGTCCATCGGGACCGGTGGCGTGGTGTCGGGCGACGCCACCGGGTACTGCAGCACCGGGCGCCAGCCCGGGGCGTGGACGCAGACGAGATGGGGGTCGCCGAAGACCGAGGGGATGAAGGTGACCCCGTCACCGTTCGCGCTGGTGCTGTTGTCCTGCAGCTTGTCGACGACGATGCGCCGCCGGGTGCCGCCGGTCTCGGAGGGCTCCTCCAGGGAGATCGCCGCCGAGACGGCGCGCAGGGTGTCGCCGAGGCCGCGACGGGTGCGCAGTTCGGCCTTGTGCCGGAGGTCGGCGGCCAGTTGGGGGCGGATCCGGCGCCAGGTCTCGTCGAAGAAGGCCGGGCCGCAGGCCTCCAGGGTGCGGCGTAGCCGGGCGCGGACGGTGGGTGGGTCGGCCATCAGCCGTTCCGCGAAGGCGGCCTGCTGCGGTCCCCTGGCCTGGGCCAGTTCCAGCGCCCGGTCCCGGGAGGTGGCGTCGGCCAGCGGGGACGGCGTGCCGAAGAGCACCCGGTCGGAGCCGCAGGTGGTCACCAGGGCGGCGGAGACGAACCGGTCGTCGCCCAGCGCGTCGACCGCGTCGAGCTCCTCGGCGAGCGTCGCGCACGGGTGCGCGGGCAGCAGGAAGTCGGCACGGGACGAGCGCCACAGGAACTCCGCCTCGCCGAGCCGTTCGGACAGCTCCGTTCCGAGTCCGGCACGGACCCGGGCCGCCCAGGAAACGCCCGCGGGGTGGTGCGGCGGCGCTGCCAGCACGTGCAGCATCGCGGTCAGCTCGGCCAGCGGAGAGGCGGCGAAGAGCAGCCGCTCGTCGGGCAGGCCGGTGATGTCGACGACGAGGCTCATGCGCTCCATCCTGCCTGTTCACGGCCGGATCGCCGACGTCGGTTGACGGGAGTCGTCAATCGACGTGACCGGCGGCGGGGACCGGCGCGACGGTGAGCGGCATGACCACCGCCATGTGCCCTGCCGATGCCCGATCGAAGACCTCCGCCGAAGCCGCCGCGGCGTCCGCGCGCCCCCGTGCCGGCTGGCGGACGCTGCTGCGCGCCGGGGGCGGCGCCCGGTACGTCGTCGCGCTCGCGGTCGACTCCTTGGGGTCGGGACTGCTGCGCCCTTTCCTGCTGCTGTACGGCGTCGAGGTGCTGCACGTGGGCGTGGCCCGGGCGGGCCTGGCCATGACCGCGGGGTTCCTGGCGGCGCTCGCCGCCGTCCCGTTCGCCGGCCGTTGGCTCGACCGGGGTGCCCGCTCCGCCGCCGTGGCGGGCGCGATGCTGGTGCGGGTGCTGGGCGTCGTGCTGCTCCTTGCCGCGCCAGTCCTGGGCGCGCCGCCGCTCGTCGCGTTCGCGATGGCCGCGCTCTTCCTCGGGGTCGGCAACCAGTGCTGGCCGCCCGCGCACGCGGCGCTGGTGACCGCCGTCGCGGAGGAGCGGCTGCGCGACGGCGCGCTCGCGGCCGGGCGGGCGGTGCGCAACGCCGGCCTGGGGGCCGGGGCGCTGATCGCCACCGTGGCGACGGCGGGCGGCCCCGGGGCGCTGCGACTGCTGGCGGTTGTCACCGCGCTCGGCTACCTGACGGCCGGTCTGCTCGCCGCCTCCCTGCGGGTGCGCGCGGTCTCGGGCAGGGGTGGCGAGGACGTCGCTCGCAGGGCGGAAGGGCGGTCGCCGCGTCGCGGGTTCACCGTGCTGGATCTCGCCAACCTCCCGTACGCGTTCAACTTCAACGTGCTGGAGGTGGCCCTGCCCGCCTTCCTGGTCACGACGTTGCACGCCGCCACCGCCTGGGGTGCGGGGATCTTCGTCGGCAACACCGTGCTGGTGGTGCTCTGCCAGGTCGCCGTCGTGCTGTGGATGGCCCGGTGGGGGCGGCGGACGGCGATGGCGGCGTCCGGGGTCGTGCTCGCCGGAGCGTACCTCGGCTTCTGGCTCGCGGGGACGGCGGGCGGTGTCTGGGCCGCACTGGGGGTGGCGGCCGTGTCCGTGGTGCTGACCGCCGGGGAGATCATGTACACCGGCAGCGCGACGGCGCTGGTCGTCGCGACCACCGAACCCGACCGTCTCGGCGCCGCCCTGGCCCGGTTCCAGCTCTCCAGCGGGGTCGGCCTCGCGGTCTCCCCCGCCGTGCTCACGGCGCTCCTCGCGGTCGGCTCGGGCGCGCTCTGGCTCCCGCTCGCCGGGGCCACCCTGCTCGCCGCCTTCGCGATCCGCCGCTGGTGCCCGACGGACGGGCCGCAGCAAGGGATCTGACGCCCGCGGCAGGCCTGGCTGGGCCGTCCCGGTGAATCGGCCCTCGTCGCCGCACGCGCCGCCGGGGCGGGTCCCCGGCCGGTTCCTAGTGTGAGGGGCGCCCCGTTGTCCCTTCAGTTACGCCGTTCCCCTTGGGAGGTCGACCCATGAGCACCGACGGCAACATCGAGATCGTGCGCTCGTGCTACGAGATGTTCGGCAGGGGTGATGCCGCCGGGATCCTCGCGGTCCTGAGCGACGACGTGGACTGGGGCGTGGAGACCACGACGACCGTCGCCCCGTGGTACGGCCCGCGCAGGGGGAAGGCCGATGTGGGGGCGTTCTTCGAGGAGTTCGGCGCCACGATGGAGGTGGAGGACTTCACGCCCCTGGTCTACGCCGCGAGTGGGGACGACGTGCTCACGGTGGTCCGCTGCCATGCCCGCCACCGGGCGAGCGGGCGGCTGGTACGGATGAACCTCCATCACCGCTTCACCCTTCGCGACGGGCTCATCGTCCACTACCGGGGCACGGAGGACACCGCACAGGTCGCCGCCGCGCTCCGGTCCTGACCCGCACCGCCCGACCACGCGATCCGAGCAACGGAAGGAAGCTGTCCATGGCTGTCGTCCTGACCATGCGCTGGCCCGGCGTCACCCCCGAGCAGTACGACCGGGTGAGCGCCCTCGTGGACCTGGAGGGCGACGCCCCGGACGGCCTCGTGGTGCACGTCGCGTCCTTCGCCGACGGAGCTCTGCAGGTCACCGACGTGTGGGAGAGCCCGGAGCACTTCGAGCGCTACTTCGGGGCCCGGCTCGGCGCGGCGGTCAAGGAAGCGGGTCTCGTGGGCACGCCCGAGACCCGCTACAGCCCGCTGCACCGCCGCCTGATCCCCGCAGGCGTCACCGGCGCCGCCTGACGCGCGCCCACGCGCCGCGGCCGCACACCAGCGGTCGGCATGCGGCGCGCGCCGCATGCCGACCGCCATGGGCTACTCGGTACGCAGGCCCTCCGGCCGCATCAGGCGCCACAGCGCCGGCATGCTGACCAGGGTCGCGAGCAGGGCCACGGCCGTGCCCGCGCCGACCAGTTCGGCCACCGACGTCCAGTCGAAGCCGGCGGGCGAGCGGGTGATCCGCAGCAGGATCGCGCCCAGGCCGACGCCGAAGCCGAGGGCGAGGCCGAGACCGAGCAGCATCGGCAGCGCGGTCTGCCACAGGACGGACAGGGCCAGCGTGGAGCGCCGGGTGCCGAAGGCGACCAGCACGGCCAGCAGCCGTCGCCGCTCGCGCAGTTGCTCGATGGTGCCGATGGCAAGGCTGAGGCCGATCAGCACCATGGTCGCCGTCGCACCGACGATCACGCCTCGGCGCAGCGCGTCGAAGGAGTGGAGCGTGACACTCGATTCGATGGTGGTCACGTCCATCGTGGGGTCCACCGACACCGCCGCGTTGCGGGCCCGCTCGACCGCGTCCGGGTCGTTCGCGGCCAGACGCAGCTGGAGTTGGGCGTACGGCTGGTTGATCCGGTCCACGGGCAGCGCCTGCGGGGTGGCCAGGACGAGCGGGTCGTCCGAGATGGTGCCGCCCCCGTTGCCGATCAGAACCGCCGGCCCGGCACCGGCGGGCACCTTCCACAGCCGTGGCTTGGGCCGCGGGCCGTCCCCCTCCGGGTCGGCCAGGTCCAGGGTGGTTCCCGCCCGGACGCCGACGGTGTAGACGCTGCCCGGACGGCAGCCGCTGATCCGGGCGACCGATTCCAGTGAGGCGCAGTCCCCGACGTCGACCTGGGCCTGGTTCCAGTTCGACGGCGAGCTGCCGGGGGCGCCCGGGATCGCCGCGGTGCTGGTCGCCCGGGCGGTCACGCCGAGCACGCCGTCGGCGGCCCGGAGCCGGTCGGTGAGCTCGTCGAGCTCGCCGGATCCGGAGACGGCGTGGGCCAGCTGGGCCTGCACCCGTTGCGGATCCAGGCCGGTGTTCTTGGTGTAGACCCCGGTGACGCCGGCGAAGAGCGTCTGGATGGCGATCGCTCCCGCGACGGCCACGGTGACCCCGGAGACGGCGCGGGCCGCGGTGCCCCCGGACAGCTGCAGCCTGCGGCTGCCCAGCTGGATCGGGACCGGCCCGGCTCCCATCCGGGCCACCACCTGCTCGATCAGCCACGGGAGCAACGAGGACACGCCGACCAGCAGCAGGATCATCCCGGTCGGGAGCAGCAGCGAGTTCGACGAGCCCTCACCGCCCTGGAGGGCCGGGACGAGCATGACGACGCCGAGCACCGGCGGGACCAGCCGCCACCACAGGCGGCGGCGGACGGGCGCCGAGCGGCGGACCACTCCGAGGGGCTCGATCGCGACCCCGCGCAGGGCCATCGCCGTCACCACCACCGAGCACACCGGCACGGCGAGGGCGATGAGCGCCGCCATGCCGGGCCCGGGGGTCACGTCGTGTGAGAAGACGCTGAGCCCGGCGATCTCGATGCCGCCGATGACGGCCCGGCCTACCTGGAAGAAGAGGAACCCGGCGAGCACGCCGAGGGCACCGCCGACCAGCGACTCACCGGCCGCGGTGCGGTGGGTTCCGGAGATGTCCGCGCCGATCAGCCGCAGCGCCGCCAGGCGCCGGTCGCGGCGCTCGCCGCCGAAGCGGGCGGCCGTGGCGACGAACACCGCGATCGGCAGGAGCAGCACCACGAAGGCGACGACGGACAGCAGCAGGAGTACCGGGTCCATGCCGCGGTCGACGTAGTGGCCGCCGATGCTGTTGGTCCGGTAGAGGTCGCCGCTGCTGTTGCCGCCGTCCAGGCGGAGCGAGCCGTCCCCGGCGTAGTAGGCGAGCTCGGAGGGGCCGAGCAGGCCGGCGTCGGAGATGGTGCCCACGATCCGGTAGGGGAGCCGGTCGCGCAGCAGGTAGCCCTGCGGTGAGGCGAGGACCCGCTGCAGGGCGGGTGAGACGTACATGGTGCCGGGGGCCGGGTAGGCCGTGAGGCCGGCGACGACCTTGACGGCGGGGCCCTCGGGCTTGAGCAGCCTGCCGTAGACGTCCTCGCCGTGCCAGGAGGTGTCGCCCTCGCCGACGAGCAGGGTGTCCGGGCCGGGGCTCAGGGCCGAGCCGTAGTAGGTCAGGTCGCGTGCGGCGCCGCGTTGCGAGCGGTCGGCGACCAGGCCAGGGACGGTGGTGCCCAGCAGCAGCATCGCCACGCCCAGCCCGACGCCGAGTGCGCTGAGCAGCGTGCGCACGATCGCCTCGCGCCCGGTGAGCGCGAAGCGGGCGCCCAGCGCCAGGTCGCGCGCCCAGCCTCGGAGCCGGTCGCCGGCCCCTGGGACGCCGTCCGCCGGGCCGCCGCCCGGGGCGGTCGTGACGTCGTGGTCGAGCGTTCCCCCCGCGGCGGTCACAGCGCGGCCGCCGGGGTGGTGGCGCGCCCGTCGCGGACGACGACCTCGCGGTCGGAGTAGGCGGCCACCCGCACCTCGTGGGTGACCAGCACCACCGCGGCGCCGGTGTCCCGGGCGGCGGCGGTCAGCAGTTGCATGGCACGCTCGCCGTTGAGCGAGTCCAGCGCTCCGGTCGGCTCGTCGGCGAAGACCACGCGGGGGCGGGGCGCGAGCGCGCGGGCGATCGCGACGCGCTGGCCCTGGCCACCGGAGACCTCTCCGGGCCGCTTGCCGGCGACGTCGGCGACCTCCAGGCGCTCCAGCCACTCGGCCGCACGCTGCTCGGCGTCCCGGCGTCGCGTCCCGGCCAGCCGCAGCGGCAGCGCGACGTTCTCCAGACAGGTGAGCTCGGGGACCAGCTGGCCGAACTGGAAGACGAAACCGAAGTCGGAGCGCCGCAGCGCGCTGCGCCGGGCGTCGCTCAGCGCGCTCAGCTCCCGGCCCTGGTAGTGGACCGTGCCCCCGTCGGGGCTGACGATCCCGGCGAGGCAGTGCAGCAGCGTGGACTTGCCGGAGCCGGACGGGCCCATCACGGCGACGATCTCGCCGCCGTGGATCTGGAAGTCGGCTCCGGCCAGCGCCGGGGTGGCGCCGTAGGACTTGTGCAGGCCGGTCGCCGCCAGCAGCGGCGCCTCGGAGCGGCCGGGGCGCGCGGAGTGGGCGGTGGGGGTCATCGGGGTCATCGGGCGAGCTCCTCGGCGAGCTGGTCGAGCCGCGCGGCGGTCAGCTCCAGCCAGCGCATGTCGGCTTCGAGGTGGAACAGGGCGTGGTCGCAGATCAGCTGGTCGGACAGGTCTCCGCCGGACTTGCGCCGGGTGAGTTCGCGCATCAGGCGCAGGTGCTCGGAGCGCTGGGTGTCCAGGATGTCCTGCGCGCTGCGCCCGGTGAGCAGGGCGACCACGACCTTGGTGTACAGGGCGCTCTGCAGGTAGGGCTCGGGCTTCTCGGGCTGGGCGAGCCACTGCTCGACGTCGGTGACCCCGGCGTCGGTGATCGCGTAGCGCTTGCGGTCCGGACCCTCGCCGGCCTCGATGCCCTCGACCTCGACCAGGCCGTTCTTCAGCAGCCGCGCCATGGTCGCGTAGACCTGGCCGTAGTGCAGCGGGCGGTCTTGGCCGAAGCGCTCGTCGAAGGCGCGCTTGAGGTCGTAACCGTGTCTCGGGCCGGATTCCAGCAGGCCCAGCAGGGTGTGGCCGATCGTCATGCGACGACTATACATACGGGGTATACACGCGGTGCATACCCCGACCGGAGGGTCCACGCCCCACCGATCGGGGGGAATCAGCCCTGATCGACGAGGCGTGGGACGAGGTGGCGCAGAACCACGGGGCGCAGGAGGGCGAGCCTCAGGACGAGGCGCGGGTGGTGGTGTTCAGGGCGCCGGTGATCGCGCGGAGGATCGCGTCGATGCCCTCGACGCTTCCGGTCGGGGCGGCGAGGGAGAGCGCGGTGGTGCGCGCCGCATGGAGGGCTTCCTGGGCGCGCAGCAGGGAGCGCCGGTCGTGGGCCGGCTCGCAGAGCAGCTCCGCGTTGTCGAGAACGGCCACGGCGGCCGCCGCTCCCACGGCCCGGTCCGCGACGGCGCGGACCGCGCAGGGGTCGCCGGTCGGGGCCAGGGCCGCCCCGGCGGAGGTGACCTCGGCGTTGAGCCGCGACAGCGGCTCACCGACCAGACTCGAGATGGTGCGGGACATACGGACTCCCCCTGTGACTGCGACACGCATCGGCGCCCCGACGGTCCCGACGAACTGCGATGCGGGGTTCCGGACCGGGCGCGACGCCCAGTCTGCCCCGCCCGACGCGACCCTGTCACCCACCCCTGCGGCACCTGTTGGGTGACGGCCTGCTTCCGTCGCGTCACCTTCCGGCGCGGGCACCGAAGTTGGTCCCGTTCAGGATTTCGTCCACGAAATGATGCGGCACCGAGGCCTGAATATACGGACATATTCCTTTATAGCGGACGCTTCGCCGCCTCAGCGCATCCAGCAACAGGCAACCTTTGGTTGCGCATACGAGCGGACCGATCTAGAGTGACAAGCAACCAAAGGTTGCGAATGCGAGGAGCGGCGCCATGGAGTTCGGCAGCATCGAGCGGGAGATCCACGTCGACGCCACCCCGGAGGTGGTCTACGAGGTCGTGAGCACGCCCGAACACCTGCGCGGCTGGTGGCCGGACGAGGCCGAGTTCGAGTCCGCGCCCGGCGGCACCGGGACCTTCCGCTTCGGCGACGGGGCGTCGCCGGACGCGCACGTCGTGGCGCTGACGGTCGTCGAGGCCGATCCGCCCCGGCGGTTCTCCTTCCGCTGGATGCACGAGCCGGACGAGACGGCGACGCCGGGCAACTCGCTCCTGATCACCTTCGATCTGGTCCCCTCGGGCGCGGGCACACTGCTCCGCCTGACCGAGACGGGCTTCCGGGAGCAGGGCTGGGAGGCGGCCGTCCTGGAGGAGCAGTACCGCGACCACGTCACCGGCTGGGACCACTACCTCCCCCGGCTCGCGCCGTACGCCTCCGGGCTGGTGCAGGCACCGTGAGCGTCATCGTCGACGACGAGCTCTGGTCCGCGGTGGGCGACCCCATCCGCCGCCGGATGCTCGACCTGCTGTTGACCGACGGCGGCGGGACGGCGACCACCTTGAGCGAGCGCCTGCCCGTCACCCGGCAGGCGGTCGCCAAGCACCTCGGCGTCCTCGACCGGGCCGGGCTGGTGCACGCCACCCCCTCCGGGCGGGAGCGGATATACGCCGTGGACGAGGCCCAGTTCGCCCGTGCGGTCGCGCAGTTGTCCTCCGTGGGCGCGGCGTGGGACGCCCGCCTGCGCCGCATCAAGCGGATCGCCGAGGCGATCCAGCTGAGCCGGGACTCCCGGCCCGAGACCTGAAACCCCCTCACCTCACGCATCACACGCAACACATCACACGCAAGGAGGCATCGTCATGGTGGACATCCTGCACAGGATCGGGGTCACCACGTCCCCGGAGCAGGTCTACGCGGCCCTGACCACGGTCGACGGCCTGGCCGGCTGGTGGACCGAGGACACGGACGGCGACGGCGACGTCGGCGGCGTGCTGCGGTTCCGTTTCGAGCCCGGCGGCTTCGACATGAAGGTCCTGGACGCCCGCCCCAAGGAGTTCGTGCTCTGGGAGGTCGTCGACGGCCCGGAGGAGTGGATCGGCACCCGGGTCCGTTTCGACCTCTCGGAGGCCGACGGCTTCACCATTGTCCGTTTCCGGCACGAGGGTTGGCGGGAGCCGGTGGAGTTCATGTACCACTGCAGCACCAAGTGGGCGACCTTCCTGCTGAGCCTGAAGAAGCTGCTGGAGACCGGCGCGGGCGACCCCGCGCCGCGCGACGTCAGGATCAGCGACTGGCACTGAGCACGCCTGGCCGCGCATCCGCGACGCCCCGGTCCACCCGGGGCGTCGCGGCGTTTCCACGGCCCACGCGCCAGGGCTCCTCAGGTGGCCGGGAACGGCATCAACGCGATCGGCGCGGTGGTGGGGTGCAGCGAGCCGCCCGCCGGTTCGACCGTGATGCCCATGCCCTGGGCCTGGGCGATGGGGCCCTTGAGCAGGACGGTCTGGTCGGTCGCGCCCGGGGCCACCAGGCCGGCGGGACGCATGACGCCCGCATCGTCGAACCAGAGCTGGTAGGTCTTCCCCGAGGAGAGCTCGGGCAGGCCGGGGGTGAGGAACACGGCCTTGTTCTCGCTGCGCGAGGTGACGACGGTCGCGTGACTGCCCTGGCCCGCGCCGCCGACCGAGCCGACGACGGCGTGCGCGTCGGGGGCGGACAGCACCGCCGCGATCTGCGCCGTCTCCGCCTGTGCCTGCTGGGCCTGCTGGTGGGCGTCCTGCGCGCGGGTGTACTGCCAGGCGGCGACGCCGCCCAGGGCCACGGCGGCGGCCAGGCTCGCCGCGAGCGCGAACCGGGCCCCGCGCCGGGCCCGCGCGGGGGCCGAGGGCGGCCGCGGAGCGGGCATCTCGACGTGCGGCGGCTCCTGCCGGACCACGGCGATCCGCCCCAGCACCTGCTGCTTCATCGCCGGAGGCGGGTTCTGTGCGACGGCCTGGGCCAGGCGGGCGCCGGTGGCCTGGAACTCGGCCACCTCCACCGCGCACGCCTCGCAGTCGGCCAGGTGCTCCTCGAACGCCGCGCGCTCGTCCTCGGCGAGCGCGCCGAGCGCGTAGGCCCCGGCGAGCATGTGCAGGTCCGCGCCGGTCATGCCGTCACCCCCAGGCAGTCCCGCATCCGGATCAGACCGTCCCGCATCCGTGCCTTGACGGTGCCCAGCGGCACCGCCAGCAGCTCCGCGACCTCCCGGTAGGTCAGGCCGCGGTAGTAGGCCAGCACCACCGACTCGCGCTGAGTCCGGGTGAGCGCCTGCAGGCAGCGCCGCACGTGCTCGCGCTCCAGCCGGTGGTCGACCGCCTCGCTCACCTCGTCGTAGGCGGGGGTCTGCTCCAGCAGCGCCGCCTTGTGCTCGCGGTCGGTGGCGGCCTGCGCGCTGCGGACCCGGTCGACGGCACGCCGGTGCGCGATCGTCAGCACCCACGCGAGCGCGCCACCCTTCTCCGGCCGGAACCGGGCGGCGGTGCGCCACACCTCGACCAGCACCTCCTGGGCGACCTCCTCCGACTGCGCCGGGTCGCGCAGCACGCTGCGCACGATGCCCAGCACCGGCCCGGCGATGTGCTCGTACAGCGCGGCGAACGCGTCCTGGTCGCCCCTCGCCACCTGGAGCAGCAGCTCGTCCGGCCGTTGCCCCGGCACCGGCGGCGTGCCGAGGAACGTCGGCTCGGAGCCTTCGCCCCTCCTGCTGTGCGGTCCGTCCACGGCGCTCCCACATCCCCTTGCCTTCGGCGGAGCCCGTCGACCGGGCCCGCGTCCATCCTCTTGCTCCTTCTTCGCAGCCGCGCGGCGCACGGACGGGTCCCGGAGACGGAAATCTTCACCGACCACCCATCCGGGGCCGCGGCGGCTCCGAATCCCCCATGCCGGAGCAGTCGACGAAGCGCGGAGGTCCGTGGTGGTGCGGGAGCAGGTCGCGGTGGTGGGCAGCGGGGTGGCCGGACTGACGGCCGCCCACGTGCTGCAACGGCGGTTCGACGTCACGCTCTACGAGGCCGACGACCGGCTCGGCGGGCACGCGCACACCCACGAGCTCGTCGACGCGCGCGGCGTGCCCCAGTACGTCGACACGGGGTTCATCGTGCACAACCGCCGCACGTATCCGAACCTGCTGCGGCTCTTCGCCGAGCTGGGGGTGGCCACCCAGGAGTCGGAGATGAGCATGTCGGTGCGGTGCGACGGCTGCGGTCTGGAGTACGCGGGTGCGAAGGGGTCGCGCGGGCTGTTCGCGCAGCCCCGCCGCGCCGCCGACCCGCGCTACCTGCGGATGCTGGCGGAGGTCCCGCTGTTCCACCGGCGGGCCCGCCGTCTGCTGGCGGAGCCACCGCCGACGGCGGACGACGTGGGGCCGACGGTCGGCGAGTTCGCGCGCGAGCACGGGTTCTCGGCGTACTTCACCGCCCATTTCCTCACTCCCCTGGTCTCCGCCGTGTGGTCTTGCCCCGGCGAGGTCGCCCTCGCCTACCCCGCCCGCTACCTGTTCCGCTTCCTGGACCACCACGGCATGCTGGCGGTCACGGGCTCGCCGACCTGGCGCACCGTCACCGGCGGTTCGCAGGAGTACGTGCGGCGGATCGCCAAGCAGTTGCACCGGGTTCGCACCGGCACGCCGGTGACGCGGGTCGTGCGCGGCGCCGGCGGCGTCGAGATCGGCGACGCGGCCGGAGGGGTCAGGGCGTTCCGGGGCGTCGTCCTGGCCCTGCACCCGCACCACGCGCTGGCTGTGCTGGCCGAACCCACCCACACCGAGCGGGAGTTGCTGGGTGCGTCCCGCTACTCGCGCAACCCCGCCCTGCTGCACGGGGACTCCTCCGTGCTGCCGCGCGCTCGCGCCGCCCGGGCGTCGTGGAACCTGCTGCTCCCGGCCTGCGACGCGGAGGCCGGCGCCGTCCAGGTCTCCTACGACATGAACCGCCTCCAGCGGCTGGACACCCCGGACCGGTACCTGGTGACGCTCAACGGCGGCGCGCTGGTGGACCCGGCCTCGGTGCTGGACCGTATGGAGTACGAGCACCCCGTCTACACCCGCGAGTCCGTCGCGGCGCAGGCCCGCTCGGGCGAGCTCGACTCGCCGGTCTGCGCGTTCGCGGGCGCCTGGCGCGGGTGGGGCTTCCACGAGGACGGCTGCCGCTCCGGCGTCGCGGCGGCCGCCGCGCTGGGGGTGGCGTGGTGAGCACCGCGCACTCCCCCACGGGCACGCTCCCGGCGTCCTGCCCGGCAGTTCCGTCCCCGGCGACGCTCTACGAAAGCCGCGTCCGCCACGTCCGCACCGCGGGCCGGCGCTACCGGCTGGACCACCGCACCTACTACTGGTTCGTCGACGTCGACCGGCTCCCCCGCGTCGCGCGCCCGCTGCGGCCGCTGGCCGGGTTCTCGGCCCGCGACCACTTCGACGGCCGGGGCCCGACGATCCGCGCCGCGCTGGACCGTTTCCTCATCCGGCAGGACGCGGCCGTCCCGGACGGCCCGGTGCTGATGCTCACCCAGGCCCGGGTCCTCGGCTACGTCTTCAATCCGCTGACCGTGTACTGGTGCCACGACGCCGACGGCTCGCTCGCATGCGTGGTGGCCGAGGTGCACAACACCTACGGCGGCCGCCACGCGTACCTGCTGGGCCCGGACGCCGCCGCGGGCGCGACCGCCGACAAGGCCTTCTACGTCTCCCCCTTCTTCCCTGTCGCCGGTCGCTACCGGATGCGTCTGCCCGTGCCCGGCGACCGGCTCGACCTCACCGTGCAGCTCGACCTCGACGGCGCGCGGGCGTTCACGGCCACCGTGAAGGGGACGCCCCGGCCCGGCACCTCCCGGGCGCTGGCCGCCGCGGCCCTGCGGCATCCGCTCGCCCCGCTCGTGGCCGCCCTCGCCATCCGCTTCCACGGCATCCGCCTCTACCTGCGCGGTCTGCCGGTCGTGCCACGCACCTGCCATCAGCCCCAGGAAGGTATGAAGTGACCCTGCAGCAGACCCCGCCGACGCCGCTCCTGCGGGACCGGATCGACCCGCGGCGCTGGGCCGACGTCGTCCAGGTCCCCGTCGTTTCACCGCTGCGCACCGCCGTCGCCCGCGCGGTCGTCACCCGCGCCCTGAAGCGGCTGCCGCTGCGTGTGCTGATGGGCGACCAGGTCATCGGCCGCGGCGGGCCGTTGCTCCGGGTGCACGACCCGGAGGCGTTCGTCGCACGCCTCGCCGCGGACGGCCTGATCGGCTTCGGCGAGTCCTACCAGGCCGGCGAGTGGGACGCCCCGGACCTGCCCGGCGCGCTGACCGTGATGGCCGAGCAGCTCACCACGCTCGTCCCGCCCGCCCTGCAACGGCTGCGGCGGCTGTGGGAGCGGCGTCAGCCGGACGGAGCCAACGGCGAGGCCGCCTCACGGGAGAACATCCGCGCCCACTACGACCTGTCCAACGAGCTGTTCCGGCTCTTCCTCGACGACTCGCTCACCTACTCCAGCGCCGTCTTCCCGCGCCTGCCCGCCCGCTGGGAGCAGTTGGAGCAGGCACAGCACGCCAAGATCGACCGGTTGCTGGACATGGCCGGGGTCGGCCCCGGCAGCCGGGTGCTGGAGATCGGCACCGGCTGGGGCGAGCTGTGCGTCCGCGCGGCCCGGCGCGGTGCCACGGTGCTGTCGCTGACGCTCTCGACGGAGCAGCTCGAACTCGCCCGTGACCGGGTCCGCGCGGCGGGGTTCGCGGACGCGGTCGAGATCCGGCTGCAGGACTACCGGCGGCTGGACCCGGTACGCGACGGGCGCTTCGACGCCGTGGTCAGCGTGGAGATGGTCGAGGCCGTGGGCGTCGAGTTCTGGCCCGCCTACTTCCGCACCCTCGACGCGATGCTGGCGCCGGGCGGCAGGGTCGCCCTGCAGGCGATCACCATGCCGCACGACCGGCTGCTGGCGACCCGGCGCACCTACACCTGGATCCACAAGTACATCTTCCCCGGCGGCATGCTGCCCTCCAACGAGGCCGTCGACGAGGTCACCCGCACCCGCACGAGCCTGCGCGTGAGCCGCAGCGACGGCTTCGGGGCGCACTACGCGGAGACCCTGCGGCTGTGGCGCGAGCGGTTCGCGGCGCACGCCGCGCAGGTGGCCGAGCTGGGCTTCGACGAGGCGTTCCGGCGCATGTGGACGCTCTACCTCGCCTACTCCGAGGCCGGGTTCCGCGCCGGCTACCTCGACGTCCGGCAGATCCTGCTCACCCGGGAGGTCCAGGCATGAACCGCGTCGAGGACCGGGCCCTCACCTCGCCGTCATCGAGGACGGCGGCGGGGGCGGCGCGGTGAGCGGGTTCCCGTGGGCGGCGTTCGCGGTCGGCCTGGGTGCGGCCGCGGGGGCCGCGCTGGTCGTGATGCTGGTGACGTTCGCGCTCGCCCTGGTCAAGGGTGTGCACCGGATCGTCGACAGCGCCTGGGGGCTCGCCTTCGCGGCCGTCGCGGTGACCTCCTGCGCACTGGCGGCCTCCGAGGGCCACGGAGACGCCGGACGCCGCACGCTCGTCACCGCGCTGACGGTGGTGTGGGGCCTGCGGCTCTCGGTCCACATCGCATGGCGCGGGCGCGGCCACGGCGAGGACCCGCGCTACGAACGGATGTTGGCCAAGGCCGGGCCGGGCCGTGCCCGGCGGGCCCGGTACGCACTGCGGATGGTGTACCTGCTGCAGGCCTCACTGGTGTGGCTGGTGTCCCTCCCGGTGCAGGCCGCGTGCTACGCGCCGCAGGCGGTCGGCCCGCTCGCCGTCGTCGGAGCGCTCCTCTGGGCGGTCGGCCTCGCCTTCGAGGCCGTCGGCGACCGGCAGTTGCACGTGTTCAAGGCCGACCCGGCCAACCGGGGCCGGGTCATGGACCGGGGCCTGTGGGCGTGGACCCGGCACCCCAACTACTTCGGCGACTTCCTCGTCTGGTGGGGCCTCTGGCTGCTCGCCTGCACCGGCCTGCCCGTCGCCGCGGCGACGGTGGTCTCCCCGCTCGTGATGACGTTCCTGCTGACCGCGGGCAGCGGCAAGGCCCTGCTGGAACGGCACATGGCCGACCGTCCCGGCTACGCGGCCTACCGGGCCCACACCAGCGGCTTCATCCCGCGGCCGCCACGCCGTTGAGCGCGGTGGCGGCGCGGACCGCGTGCCGGCGGCGCCGTAGCACGGTGCCACGCTCGTCCTCGGTCATTCCGCCCCACACGCCGTAGGGCTCGCGGGTGGCCAGCGCGTACTCGCGGCACTGACGCAGCACCGGGCAGGCGGCGCAAACCTGCTTCGCCGCCTGTTCCCGGTCGGCGAAGTCCCTGCCGCGCTCTCCCGCCGGATGGAAGAACAGCCCGGTGTCGCACTCGACGCAGGCCGCGCGGTCCTGCCACGCCCAGGCCCACGTCATCGGTCCAGGAAGTTCCGGCTTGCGCCCCATCGGCTCACGCCTCCCGCAGGACGTAGCGAGCGCCGCTGCGCACGCCCCACCGGACACTGCGGACCTCCGCTTTGGTGCAGTCCAGGTGGACCACGCGGTCGGTCAGGTCGATCGACACGATGGCGCCGACGGGAACCAGCACGGGCTCCGTTCCGCCGTGGACCTCGGCGTCGGCGACGGGACGTTCGGCGATCCTGCCGAGGCGTCCGTCGGACGCCCGCACCTCGAAGCCGGACAGGTCCATGGCCGGTTCGTAGCCGGTGTGCTGACGAAGCGCCGAGACGGTGGTCGTCACGGGAATCCTCCTCTTCCCTCTTCCGCCAGGAGTGCGGCCGGGCCTGACGGCGCGCCGCGAGGGTGCGCCTGCCCCCGACTCCGCGGCGCACACGTACCGCCGGGGCCCGTTTGCCCGGCCGCGGAAGGGGCAGGCGCTGCCTGTCGGCGCGGCAGGGACGACCCGCCGCCGACGCGAGGGAAGCGGCCGGGCGAACGTCCCCCGGCGCACGACCGCCTCCCCTCCGGTCCGGGCCCCGCGCCTACCCCCCTGTGCCGCGGGGCCCGGCCCACGACCTCTGCGGACCCTCGCTGGGCCGGGCTCGCCCGACACGGCGATCTGCCGCGCTTCGGCGCACGCCCGATGACACCCGGTACGAGGGCCACGCTCCGCCTTGCCTCTGACCGCGTCAGCCGGCCTGGGCCCGCGCGGCGGAGCCGCATGCCCTCCCGGCCGACGCGGGTCGGCAGGCAGGCCCTATGCCTCCGGCGTCTCCGACCTTTCCGGCCTTTCCGGCGGCTGCTGCGGGCGCGTCGCCCAGCGGATGCCCCGGACCAGGAGGTGGCCGGCGACCGGTGCCGAGGCCCGCACCGGCATCGGCAGCGGGAGGCCGAGCGCGATCCGCGCCCACCAGGGCAGCAGGTCCACCGCGGCGAGCGAGAGACCGAGGTAGGCGGGCCTGGCGACGAGCGGCAGGGGCGGGTCGAGGACCAGGTACCGGGCGGCCTCGCGGGCGGCCGGCGTCGCCGACAGCTCGGCGTGGAACTCCGCGAAGCGCCGTTCCAGCCCGGCCACGTCGGTCGGCGGCGTGAGGACGCCGAGGGCGCGCGCCACCCGTGCCGTGTCGGCGACGTACCCGTCCTCCTGCCGCGGTGTCAGCGGCTCCGCGCCGTACCGACGGTAGGCGGCGAGGAAGCAGCGGATCTCGGCCAGGTGGACCCACTCCAGCAGGTGTGGATCCGTCGCGTCGTAGCGGCGGCCGTCGGGGGCGGCGCCGTGGACCTCCGCGTGCACGGACCGGACCCGGTCCACCGCTGCCTGTGCGTCGGGCGCGGTCCCGTAGGTGGTGGTGGCGAGGAAGACGCTGGTGCGCTGGAGTCGGCCCCACGGGCTGTGCCGGTAGGCGGAGTGCTGGTCGACGGCCGCCATCGCCAGCGGGTGGAGGGTCTGCAACAGCAGGGCGCTCAGTCCGCCGACGAACATGGACGCGTCCGCGTGGACGGTGCGGATCGGCCGGTCCGGGGCGAACCAGCGGGGGCCGGGGGTGTCGTGGATCCGGCTGCGGACCTCTTCGCCGTCGGGGCCGGCGACCCGCGCGAAGATCGCGGTTCCGACGTCGCGGCGGAGCCGCTCGGCTCCGTACCGGAGGGCGTCCATGCCTTCGATTCTGCACCTTCTGCGCGTCGCTTCCGCAGCGCCGTTCCGGGTTCATGACTTGAACGCAACGGAGGCACCGGTCCGCGATTGCCTCCACTCCATTGACGCACCATCAGTGACAGTGCTTCACTCCCGGCAGAGAGCGCTCTCTGACCTCCACCCGTCCACTCCTGGGAGAGCAATGCCCGTCGCCCCGAACCGCCGTACCGTCCTGCGTCGTTCGATCGCCCTGGCCGCCGCGCTTCCGCTGGCGGGGGCGCTGCCCACGCCCTCGGCCCTCGCCGACGCCGCCCCGCGCCCGGCCGCCGGTCGCCCGGGCACAACCGATCTCGGCCCCAACGTGCTGCTCTTCGACCCCTCGATGGGGAACGCGGCGATCCAGGCCCAGGTCGACGCCGTCTTCCAGACCCAGCAGTCCAACCAGTTCGGCGCCGAGCGGTACGCGCTGGCGTTCCTGCCCGGGACCTACGACGTCGACATCAACGTCGGCTTCTACACCCACGTCCTCGGGCTCGGCGACTCGCCCGACGACGTCGTCATCAACGGCCATGTCACGGTCGACGCCCAGTGGTTGGGCGGCAACGGCACCCAGAACTTCTGGCGGGCCGCCGAGAACCTGTGCATCGTGCCGCCGGACGGCCTGGAGCGCTGGGCCGTCGCCCAGGCGGGCCCGATGCGCCGCACGCACGTCAAGGGCGACATGACGCTGTGGCCCAGCCCGCCCGGCAACCGCTGGTCCAGCGGCGGCTTCCTGGCCGACAGCGTGGTGGACGGCCAGGTGGACTCCGGTTCGCAGCAGCAGTGGCTCTCCCGCAACGACCGTTTCGGCAGCTGGACCGGGTCCAACTGGAACATGGTCTTCGTCGGCACCGAGGGCGCTCCGGCCCAGCACTTCCCGAACCCCGCCTGGACCGTGGTCGAGAAGACCCCGACCGTACGCGAGAAGCCGTTCCTGACCGCCGGACCGGACGGGTCGTACCAGGTCTTCGTGCCCGCGCTGCGGGGCGACTCGGCCGGACCGACCTGGACCTCCGGACGGGCGGCCGGGCACGGCATCCCGCTCTCCCGCTTCCACGTCGCCCGTCCCGGAGAGAGCGCCGCGACGATCAACCGGGCCCTGGCCCAGGGACGTCACCTGCTGCTCACCCCGGGCGTGTACCCGCTGTCCGCCCCGATCGAGGTGCGCCGCCCGGGCACCGTTGTCCTCGGCCTCGGGCTCGCCACGCTGCAGGCGACGCACGGCAACGCGCTGGTCGAGGTCGCCGACGTGGGCGGCGTCACCGTCGCCGGGGTGCTGCTGGAGGCCGCATCGCCGCATTCGCCGGTGCTGCTGCAGGTCGGCGACGGGCGCAGCCGGGTGCGCCACTCCGCCGATCCCACCGCTTTGTTCGACGTCTACGCCCGGATCGGTGGGGCCGTTCCGGGCGGCGCGGGCGTCAGCGTCCGGATCGACAGCAACGACGTCGTCTGCGACAACCTGTGGCTGTGGCGCGCCGACCACGGCAACGACGGCTCGGTCGGCTGGACGGTCAACCCCGCCGACACCGGCATCGAGGTGAACGGCGACCGGGTCACCGCCTACGCCCTGGCGGTGGAGCACTACCAGAAGTACGAGGTGCTCTGGAAGGGCGACCACGGCCGCACCTACTTCTTCCAGAACGAGCACCCCTACGACGTGCCGACGCAGTCGGCCTGGACGCACGGCGGAACCCTGGGCTACGCCGCCTACAAGGTCGCCGACACGGTCACCGACCACAAGGCGTGGGGGCTGGGCAGCTACTGCTTCTTCGACCTCAACGCGAACATCTACACCGACCGCGCGTACGAGGTGCCCGACACCCCCGGCGTCGTCTTCACCGACCTGATGACGGTCTGTCTGAACGGGGCGGGCGGCGGGGGGATCCTGCACTGCATCAACGACAGCGGGGATCCCGTCCAGAACGGCTTCGGCACCTCCTACATGACCGGCTACAGCAACAGCGTCGGCACCACCTGATCCGGCATCCGCGCCACCGTCACCGTGCTCCTCGCTCCGCCCGCGCGTTCGCGGGCGGAGCGAGGAGCACGTCACGCGCCGTGGCGGCGAGGCTGACCGCGGCGCGCAGGCCGGCCGGCCGCAGGGCCGCCTGCGGCGCACCCGCCGAGCGCCAGCCGGGCCCGCCGAGCAGCAGCAGCGGACTGTGGCGGGCTC
>NZ_BBPP01000003.1:86005-101357 GCF_000787835.1 Streptacidiphilus melanogenes | reverse complement strand
GTGGCGGGCTCCCGCCACGCCGAACGGCAGGTTCAGCAGGTCGGCGGCGAGCTGCGGGGCCGCGGTGGCGCGGTGCTGCGACCAGAGCAGCAGGGCGGCCGGCCCGAGGCGCCGGTGCGCCTGCGCGAGCGCGAGCGGCGGCACCGAGGCGCCGAGCATCCGGAAGGCGACGCCTCGGGCGGTGAGCGCCGCGGCGACGGCGTCGAGCGCCAGGGTGTGCTCCTCGCCCGGCGTCGCCGCCAGCAGCACCACCGGTCCCCCGCACGAAACGGCCGCGGCGCGGCGGCGCAGTTCGGTGGCGACGTGCCAGGAGAGCAGGTGCTCGACCTCGACGTAGGACTCCCCCACCGTCGCCCAGCGGCGTCCGGCGGCGCGCAGCGTCGGGGTGATCACGTCCTCCCAGGCCGCCTCGACTCCCCACACGTCCACGGCGGTCGCCAGGAGCTCCTGGAGGGCGGGTGCGTCGAGCCGGTCCGCCGCGCGGATCAACCCGCGCGCGTGCCGCCGACGGGCGGCGTCGTCACCGTCGCCGTCGTCGGCCTGTGCGGCGCGCCAGGCGGGTTCGACGCAGACGTCATGTGCCCGGGTCTGCGCCGGTTCCAGAGCTGCGGCGCGCGCCGCCTGGGCGGGCGGCAGGCCCTGGGCGGTCAGCCGGCACATGGCCTCCAGACGGGCGATGTCGGCGGCCGTCCAACGGCGGTGGTGCCCCTCGGCGCGCTCCGCCGGGCCGATCCCGTAACGGCGTTCCCACGAGCGCACCGTCACCGGCGAGACCCCGAGCCGACGCGCGACCTCGCCCGTCGGCAGGCCCGACTCCTCCCCGGCCTCGTCAGCGGCACGCGCCGCGCGGCGGCTCACGCGCCCACCGTGGAGAGGGCGTGCACGGGCATGGCGTCCTCCGGGGGATCGATGCTGGGCACAGCCTCGCCGTCGATGACGACATCGGGCGTCCTGCATCGATGGTGCATCGCTTCGGGCTGCGGCGCCACGCAGCGGCGCGAAGCGACGCGGCAGAGCCTCGCGGGGGCGCCCGCCCGCGCGTGGTGCACCGGTTCGCGCGGCCTCGCCACGCGGGTGAGGGGGAGCCGGAGGGGCGAGGACCCCTTGCCCGAGGGCCTCGGTGCGCGCGAAGCCGCCGTCGGCACCAGGCGCCCCGGAGGGGGCCGAGTCGATGCGGAATCGCTGCGCATCGACTCCGGGGCGGCGGGCGGTGACGGTGGGCGGGAGAGGGTGGTGGTGTCGATGTCGCGGACCGTACGGGTGGACACCGTCGTCGTGGGCGCGGGGATGGCCGGGCTGGCCTGTGCCGCCGACCTCTGCGACGCCGGGCTGGAGGTCCTGTTGCTGGAGGCGTCCCGGGACGTCGGCGGCCGGATGGCCTCCGACCGGCGCGACGGCTACGTGCTCGACCACGGCTTCCAGGTCTTCAACACCGCCTACCCGCAGGTCCGGCAGCGCGTGGACCTGGCGGCGCTGCGGCTGCGCCCGTTCGACCCCGGGTACGTGCTCGCGCTCGGCGACCGCCGGCTGCCGCTCGTCGACCCGACCCGCCGCCCGGGCGAACTCGTCCCCGCCGTGACCGGGCTGCTGGGGGCCGGACTGCGGCCGCGCGACCTGGCCGCGCTCGCCGCCATGAGCGGCAGGGACATGCTGGCACCGCCCCGGCTGCTCAAGCGCGGGCCGGACCTGACCACCCGTCAGGCACTGCGCCGGGCCGGGCTCGACGACGCGTTCGTCGACACCGTCCTCGCGCCGTTCCTGCGCGGCGTCTTCCTGGAGCCGCAGCTCGAGACCTCGGGCCGCTTCTTCCACCTGGTGTGGCGCAGCATGCTGCGCGGCTCGTTGTGCCTGCCCGAGCGGGGAATCGGCGCCGTGCCCCGGCAGTTGGCCGACCGGCTGCCGCTCGGCACACTGCGGCTCGGGGCCGGCGTCGAACGGCTGACCGACGACGGTGTGGCCCTGACGAACGGCCTGGCGGTGCACGCCCGCGCAGTCGTCGTCGCCGCGGGTCCGACGGCCGCGCGGGCCCTGCTGCCGTCACTGCCGCTCACGCCGACGCACGCCGTCACCACCGCCCACCACGCGGCCCCCGAGGCCCCCTGGCCGGAGAAGGCGCTGCTGGTGGACGGGAACGGCCCGCTGCTGCACACCAGCGTGGTGAGCAACGTCCAGCCCCGGTACGCGCCGGCCGGCGTCGCCCTGGTGTCGACCTCCCTGCCCGGCGTGGCCGACGAGGAGCAGCTCGTCGCCGCCGAGGCGCGGCTGGCCGAGCTGTACCGGACCTCCACGCGCGCCTGGGAGCGGGTCGCCGTGCACCGCGTGCGCGAGGCCCTGCCCGCGTCGCCCGCGCCGTGGCCGCTCAGCCGCACCAGCCGCCTCGCACCCGGTCGCCACGTCTGCGGCGACCACCGCGCGACCGCCTCCGTACAAGGAGCGCTCGCCTCGGGGGCGCGCGCGGCCCGCGAGGTGCTGCACGACCTGACCAGGTCTCAGACCGCATCCCGTCCCCGCGGGCGGGCCGCACGCGCCCCGGCCCGCGCCGACACCGCGGCGGGATGAGAACCGTCCCGCCGACCGACCGCCCGAGAGACCATCCTCGAAGGAGACCACGATGAGCGAGCACGACCTGCTGCTCGGCGACACCGTCGGCACGATCGTCGCCACCGGCGTCGACGCGCTGATCGAGCTCGTGGCCGACGGCGTCATGTGGCGGGGCGCGCCGATCGCGGGCCCCACCTGGGCGGCGCGGAACCTGCCACGCCCTCTCGGCGGCCGCGGCGACCTCAGGGACCGACTCGCGGTCAGCGGGTTCCTGCATCTGGAGCGGGCCTCCTACCGCGTCGGCGAGCGGTGGGTGCCGGCCGGGGGCGTGCGGCTGCGACTGGAGTCCGTCTCGGCGTGGTGGCTGCGCGGCGTGGCCGCTGTGCCCGAGGCATCGTCAGCGGGAGCGGCCGACAGGGGCGGGACGCCCGAGCCGGTGTCCGCCGAGGTCGTGCCGTGACGGCGCGCGTGCCCGGCGGGCAGTGGGTCGGGCCCGGCTCCCTGTGCCTGGTCACCGGCGCGACCGGGTACATCGGCGGACGGCTGGTGCGGGAACTGCTCGACGCCGGATACCGGGTGCGCTGTCTCAGCCGCAACCCGGACCGGCTCCGGGACCAGCCGTGGGCCGACCGCGTCGAGACGGTGCGCGCCGACCTGGGCGACCCGGCCTCGCTGACGGCGGCCCTGGACGGCGTCGACGTCGTGCACTACCTGGTCCACTCCCTGGGCAGCGGCGCCGACTTCGAACGCGCGGAGGCGGCCGCCGCACGCAACCTCGCCGACGCCGCCGCCCGCGCGGGGGCGCGCCGGATCGTGTACCTCGGCGGGCTGCTGCCGCGCGGCGTCGCCCCGGACGCGCTCTCCCCGCACCTGCGCTCGCGGGCGGCGGTCGGGGAGATCCTGCGCTCCGGCGCGGTGCCGACGACGGAGCTGCGCGCCGCGGTGGTGCTGGGCTCCGGCTCGGCCTCGTTCGAGATGCTGCGCCATCTGACGGAGCGGCTGCCGGTGATGGTGACCCCGCGCTGGGTGCGCACGCTGATCCAGCCGATCGCGGTCCGCGACGTGCTGCGCTACCTGGTCGCGGCTGCCGCGCTGCCGCCGGAGGTGAACCGCAGCTTCGACATCGGCGGCCCCGAGGTGCTGAGCTACCGCGAGATGATGCTGCGTTATGCCCGGGTCGCCGGGCTGCCGCGTCGCGTCGTCGCCCCGGTGCCGGTGCTGTCGCCCGCCCTGTCCAGCCACTGGGTGGGCCTGGTCACGCCGGTCCCCCGGGGGCTGGCCCGGCCGCTGGTCGAGTCGCTGCGGTACGAGGTGGTGTGCAGGGAGCACGACATCGCGCGGTTCGTCCCGGACCCGCCGGAGGGCCTGCTGGGCTTCGACGCCGCCGTCTCGCTCGCCCTCGCGCGGATCAAGGACGCCGAGGTCGCCACCCGGTGGTCCTCGGCGGCGCTGCCCGGCGCGCCGAGCGACCCGCTGCCCACCGACCCGGGCTGGGCGGGCGGTTCGCTGTACGAGGACGTGCGGCAGGCCGCGGTGGCGGCGAGCGCCGCCGACCTGTGGCGGGTGGTCGAGGGCATCGGCGGCGAGAACGGCTGGTACTCCTTCCCGCTCGCCTGGGCGCTGCGCGGCTGGCTGGACCGGATCGCGGGCGGCGTGGGGCTGCGGCGCGGCCGCCGCGATCCGCAGCGCCTCCGGATCGGCGACTCGCTCGACTTCTGGCGGGTGGAGGAGATCGAACCCGGCCGCCTGCTGCGGCTGCGCGCGGAGATGCGGCTGCCCGGCCCGGCCTGGCTGGAGCTGCGGGTCCAGCCGGACGGACCGCGGCGCTCGCGCTACGTTCAGCGCGCCGTCTTCCACCCCCGGGGCCTGGCGGGTCACCTGTACTGGTGGAGCGTGGCGCCCTTCCACTCGGTCGTCTTCGGCGGAATGGCCCGCAACATCGCCCACGAGGCCGCCCGCCACGACGGCGCCCCTGCGGGCCCCGGACGCGCGAGCCTTGTCGGCGGCCTGTCCTGACGGGCCTTCCGCCACGACCTGATCGCTGCACCAACGATGCATCCTGCGGCGCGCCACCCACCCCTGATCCGGCGAGGGCCTCCCCCTGGCGGCATTCCACAGGCCCGCGCCCGCGGCGGCCGAGGACGACCGAGACACCCCCCGTCCCCGGCCGCCGCCTCGATCCCATCAGTCACGTGGGCACGGTAGCCAGAGGCACTGACAGCAGGGCGATTCCGGCTTCACCCGGTCTCGGACTCGGCCGGGTCAGCGGCCGAAGCGGGCCCAGACGGTCTTGCCGGCCGGTTGGGGTGTGCTGCCCCAGGTCTCGCTGAGGCGGTGGACGACCTGGAGTCCGTGGCCGCCCGGCTGGGACGGGTCGCCCGGCTTCTGGAGGGCAGGGGGACGTGACTCGGCGTCCGTCGCGCCGACGACGAGCGCGTCGCCGTCGAGGGTGACCACCAGTTCCCTGACGCCTCCGCCGTGCGTCATCGCGTTGGCGACGAGTTCGGAGACGACGAGCAGGACGTCCTCCGCGCGCTCGCGCTCCTCCGGGTCGGCGGCCTCGGGATCGGCCCAGCTCCACTCGGCCAGGGCGCTGGCGGTGAAGGCGCGGGCGCGCCGGACCGGGCCGCTGACGTCCAGCAGTCCGAGGCGGCGCACCCGGGGGCCGGGCGTGGAACGGTGCAGACCGGATTCCGCGCGCGGCGCGTTCATGCGTCCGCCAGGGCGGTCTCGAGGTCGGCGTGGGTCTCGAAGACACCTTCCGCGCCGGTGAGTTCCAGCAGGCGGCGCAGCTGCGGGGCGGGGGCGACGAGCAGGAACCGGCCCCCGTCCTCGGTGGTGCGCAGGCGCGCCTTCAGCAGGACGTTCAGCCCGGTGGAGTCGCAGAACCGCAGCTGCGGGCAGTCGACGACGATGCATACGACTCCGGCGTCCGCCAGCGAGCCGATGGCCTGCGCCAGCGACGGCGCGGTGTCGTGGTCGAGCTCGCCCGCGACCGAGACGACGCCGGCCCCGCCCTGTCTGCGGACCGAAACGGTCAACTGCTCCTGGGCGGGCTCCTCGTGGGGAGTCTCGGGCCGTTCGGACATGCGCGCGGTCTCCAAGGGTCGGTGGGCGCCTCAGCGCAGAGGCTACCGCGCACGTTCCCCGGCGGGGCGGGCGCCATGCGCGGACCGGTGGACGTTTGCGGGTCGCCGGATGCGGTCAGACGCCTGGCGTCCGGGGTTGACGCGGGGCCCGGACCGTTGTGGAGCCCCCGGCATCCCTCGCCCGGTAGCCGGGGGCTCCCGGCGTGTGAGGGCGGCCCGGCGGAGCGCGCAGCGGAGCGGCCCGGGTCCGGACGACGAGGAGCGATGAGGAGACGGGGTGGCGACGTGGAGTGCGGGCGGATGAACGGCAGTTGGACCGAGGACGGGCAGGACGCCCGGCGGCGTGCCCGGCTGACGCTGCGCGACAGTGCGGCGCCCGCGTCCGCGGCCCGGCGCTTCTCCCGACTCACCCTCGGCTCCTGGGGGTTGTGGTCCGAGGCGGAGGAGCCGGCGGGCGTGACCGACATCGTCCTGGTGGTCTCCGAGCTGGTGACCAACGCCGCCCGGCACGGGGGCGGCGTCCAGTGGGTCGCGCTGTCCTCGCCCTGCGGGGACACGATCCGCGTCGAGGTGGCGGATCTCAGCCGCAGGCTCCCGGCCGTCCAGCGGCCGCAAGCCCCGGCGCGCCCGGGAGGCCACGGGCTGCGCCTGATCCTGCACGCGGCCGACCGCTTCGGCGTGCGGCTGTGGCGGCACCGGCCGGGCAAGTCCGTCTGGGCGGAGTTCCATCGCGTCCTGCCGCACGGCGGGGCCGTCCCATCTGACGGATCCACAGCGGGTGAGCACCGCACACCGGATCATCACAGAACGGTCACGGCCGCCCTGCATCATCCGAACGGATGAGGGTAGGCGATCCGAGAAGCCCGATGAAACCGAGCCCTGCCGCACCGGCGGCGGGGCCACGTCGACGGAGGAGCCTCATGCCCCGCACTGTCACCGCACCTGCCGCCGGCGCCCGCGCCCTGGAGGCCCGTGAGACCGGCTGCAGTGCCGTCACCCCAGCGGACGACGCGCTGGCCGGGACCGACGCCCTGCCCGAGATACCCGCCGACCCCTCCAGCGTGGACACGGCCACGGCGAAGGAGCTGTCGCGGGTCCTGTTCGTCCGGCTGCGCGCCCTGGAGGAGGGGACGGCCGACTACTCGTACGTCCGCAACTCGCTGGTGGAGCTCAACCTGGGCCTGGTGCGGTACGCGGCCTCGCAGTTCGCCCACCGCAGCGAGCCGATGGAGGACATCGTCCAGGTCGGCACGGTCGGACTGATCAAGGCGATCAACCGCTTCGACCCGGACCGCGACGTGGAGTTCCTCACCTACGCGCTGCCGACCATCGCCGGGGAGATCAAGCGGTACTTCCGGGACTCGAGCTGGGCCGTCCACGTACCGCGCCGCCTTCAGGAGATGCGCCTGCGGCTGGCCAAGGCCCACGACGCCCTCGAGCAGGAGCTGAACCGGGAGCCCACGACCCGGGAGCTGGCCGAGCACCTCGGCCTGCCCGAGCAGGAGGTCGTCGACGGCCGGCTCGCCGCGAACGGCTACACCGCAGGCACCCTGGAGGCCCCGGGGACGGCGGACGCGGACCAGGACAACCCGCTGGAACAGCGGATCGGCGTCATCGACGACCGGTTCGACCAGGTCGAGGCGGTGACCTCGCTCAAGCCCCTGATCGCGCGGCTGTCCGAGCGGGACCGCACGATCCTCGGGCTGCGCTTCGTCGACGAGCTGACCCAGTCGGAGATCGGCAAGCGGATCGGCGTCTCCCAGATGCAGGTGTCCCGGCTGCTCGCGAGCACGCTGTCGAGCCTGCGCGAGGGGCTGGACGCCGAAGGGACCGGCTGAGCCACCGAGCCACCGAGGCCTCATCGGGGCCCGTCCGCGCGACACCGCGCGGACGGGCCCTCGTCGTGTGCGCGAGCACCGTTTCCGCCGACGGGTCGGGGGCAGGCGCGAACTGACGAACCCTCGGCCCCGACACCCCGGGGCCCGCACCACCGAACTACCGGAAAGGAAGAGTGAGCTCATGGGCATCGGAGGCTGCATCCTCGTCTTCGCCGCGGGCGCCGTCCTCGCCTTCGGCGTCGACTGGCACGTCAAGGGCGTCGACATACCCGTGGTCGGGGTGATCCTGATGATTGCCGGACTGCTCGGACTTCTGACCTACGGCGCGGTCCTGCGGCGGCGCCGCCTTCTCGTCGACCGCGCGCCGGACGCCGAGATCGTGGAAGAGCGCCACTACCGCCAGGACTACTGACCGCCGCTCAGCTTGCCCCGCCTGCCGTTCCCTCTCCTGCCACCCTGCCCCGAGGAGCCGCGTTGTTCTCCGAGATCGAGCATGCCGTCGCGCTCGTGCTGGTCGTCGACCCCTCCGCCCGGGGAGTGCGGGTGCCCGCGCTGCTGGGCTACCGTCGCGAGGACCCCTTCGCGGTCCGGCTCACCTTCCCCGGGATCCTGGGCCCGGACGAGAAGGACCTGACCTGGCTGCTCTCGCTCGAACTGATGGAAGCCGGGCTGCTGACCCCCGTCGGCGACGGCGACGTGCGGGTGGTCCCCGCCGCCGGCGGGGTGCTCCGCCTGCATCTGCGCTCGGGCGCGTCGGAGGCCGTGCTGCAGGCGCCGAGCCGCCGGGTGGAGCGCTTCCTGCGGGCCTGCCGTGAACACGTCCGCCCCGGCGAGGAGGACGCCCTCTACGACTGGGACGGGGCCTGGGCCGACCTGCTGCGCCGCGAGTGCTCCTGATGGCTGCCGCCACGGCCGAACGGCCAGGGCCTGCTTCGGGCCCGCCGTCCTCGGCCCCCTCGCCCGCGCGGCGCCCGGCGGCCCACGCCTCGGTCGGCAGCCGACCGAGGGCCGGGAGGAGAGCCCTACGACGTCACGGCCGGGGCGGGCCCTGGTGTCCGGTCGAGGCGCCGTCTTCCGCGGGGCGGTGGATGCCGACCAGGCAGGTGTCGTCGTCGGTGTCGGAGCGGCTGTGGGCCAGCAGGTGGTCCAGTTGGTCGGCCAGGCTGCCCGCCGAGGGGAAGGACGCGCCGCACAGCGTCGCGTGCAGGTCGTCGAAGCCGCTGCTGTCCTTGCGCTCGATCAGGCCGTCGGTGAAGAGCAGCAGCGTGGCCCCCTCCGACAGCTCCATCTCGTACTCCTCGTAAGCGGCGTCGGGGATCGCGCCGAGCAGGATCCCGTGGCCGAAGTCGACGGAGCGGGAGGTGCCCTGGTGCAGCAGCACCGGCGCCGGGTGCCCGGCGCGGGCCCAGCGCAGCAGGCTCCGCCCGGGGTGGTAGATCCCGCAGACCGCCGTCGCGGTGACGTTCTCGGTGAGGTGGAAGGCGACGTCGTTGAGCCAGGCCAGCAGCTGCGCGGGCCCGGCGCCGGTGGTCGCGAGCCCGCGCAGGGCGTTGCGAAGCGCGACCATGCCGGTGGCCGCCTCGATGCCGTGGCCGGCCACGTCCCCCACCGAGATCAGCACGTCGCCGTTGGGCAACGGCACCGCGTCGTACCAGTCGCCGCCGACGGCGTGGTCCTGGTGGGCGGGGCGGTAGCGGACGCCGATGGTCAGCCCGGCCATGGCGACGGTACCGGGGGTGGGCGGCATGATGGCGTGTTGGAGCCGCCGGGCGAGCCGCGCGCGTTCGTCGGCCTCGGCCTGGGTGTGGGCGAGTTGGTCACGGGTGGCGCTCAGCGCCACCTCGGTCCAGTGGTGGGCGGAGATGTCCTGGCAGACGCCGCGGATCGCGACGAGGGTGCCCGCCTCGTCGGCCACCGGCTCCGCCACCACCCGCACGTGGCGCACCACGCGGTCGCCGCGGTGGAACCGGACGGCGACGTCCCGGGGTTCCTGGTGCAGGGTGACCCCGGCGAGGAAGGCGTCGAACGTGTCGCGGTCGTCGCGGTGCACGCGGGCCCGCAGGTGCGACAGCGGCAGCGGCTGGGCGTCGGGGGCGAGGCCGAACAGGTCGAACAGCTCCGGGTTCCAGGTCGCCCGTGAGGTGAGCAGGTCGTCCTCGAACCCGCCGATGCGGCCGAGGCGTTGGGCGTGCTGGAGCAGGGTGCCGAGCCGGGCGTCGTCCTCCTGGGCCCGCCAGGTCAGCAGCACGGCGTCCTGGATCCGGCTGACGCCCACCTGCGCCTGGTTGATGACGGGGATGTCGCCGATCTCGGCGACGAGCGCCAGCCGGTCCGCGCGGAACGGCTCACCGGTCGCGTAGACGTGCCCGATCTTCTCCGCCGGTCCCCCCGCGCGCCCGAACCCCGGGTAGGCCTGCAGCAGCGACCGGCCCTCGACGAGGGCGGCGGGCCGCCCGGCGGGGTCGGCGAAGCGGTCGTTGACGTAGGCGATGCGGAAGTCGGCCAGCCGCCCGTCGCCGTCGAACAGCGGGGTGAGCACCAGCGCCGGGTCGTGGAGGCTCTCGGCGAGCTGGCGCAGCACCGGGTCGACGTCCTCGTTCGCGGGTGCGGCGGCAGGGGCGTCGGGGCCGGCGACGGACTCGTCCATGGTGTGCGCGGCCAGCTCGGCCAGCGCCAGCAGCTGCCGCTCGATGCGGTGGTCTCGGTCCGGCGCGCCGGTGGTCCAGCTGATCTCCAGCGCGCCGAGCACCCGGCCCCGGCGCAGCGCCGGAGCCGCGACCGTCACCGAGGCGCCGGGGGTCTCGGGTTCCGAGGCCCAGACGACCGCACCGCCGCGCACCGCCTCGCCGACGGCGTCCGGAGCGGCCGCCGGGGCGGGGACGAGACCGGGCGTGAGGCGTGAGCCCGCGCGTCCGGCGAGGCGGAGGCCGCCGTCCTCGCGGGCGGCCCACAGCTGGACGCTGTCCGCACCGAAGGGCTGGAGTGCGTGCTCCAGGATGGCCTTGACCGCCCGCTGGCCGTCCTCGGCGTGCCAGCGGGGCAGCGCGGTCGCGGGCGACCTGCCCGCACCCGTCACGCCGGCACCTTCGTACGCCGTCGCCGATCCCGCCGTCGACTCGGCGGTCGGGCCGCCGCGCGACGCCGGGTCGGCCAGGATCTCGTCCGCGCAGCGCAGCAGGGCCTGGCCCTCCGTGCGGGCCAGGGCGTGAAGGTGCCGCAACGCCTCCTCGGGCCCGCAGCCCAGACGCTCCATCAGCACGCCGGTGGCCCGGTCGACCAGCACCCGCGCGTCGTCCCCCTCCCCGGCCGCGTCCAGCACCGCCTGCACCCGGTCGAAGGCGTCGGCGAGCCCTCCGAGGCCCGAGGGGACGGGCGTCCCGTGACCGGCGGCGTCCTCCTGGTGACCGGTCACAGGGCAAGAACCTCCCCGATGGTGGCGATCAGCTGCTGTGCGGCGACGGGCTTGGTCACGTACGCGTCCGACCCGGCGGCCAGGCTCTTGTCCCGGTCCCCCGGCATGGCCTTCGCGGTGACCGCGATCACCGGCAGCGTGGCGTACTGCGGCATGGCCCGGATCGCCGCGGTCGCCTGGTAGCCGTCCATCTCGGGCATCATCACGTCCATCAGCACCAGGTCCACCTCGGGATGGGCCGTCAGGGTCTCGATGCCGAGCCGTCCGTCGTCCGCGTGCAGCACCCGCATGCCCTGCATCTCCAGGATCTGGGTGACCGCGAAGACGTTGCGCACGTCGTCGTCGACGACCAGCACCGTCCGCCCGGCCAGGCGCTCGTCGACCTCGACGGCGGCCGCGGCCGTCCGGGCGGCGACGGGGACGGGGACCGGCGTCTGGGCCGCGAGCCGCTCGCGCACCCGGTCCCGCAGCTCGTCCAGGCTGCCGGTGACGTCCAGCGGGCGGGTGCCGGTGCCGCGCAGCGTCTGCTCCTGCGCCCCGGACAGGCCGCGGCCGTGGACGACCAGCGGGATGTCGCGCAGCGCGTGGTCGTCGTCGAGGGCGTGCAGGAACCGCCACATCTGCGGGTCGGGGTCGTCCAGTTCGACGACGATGCAGTGCTGGTGGTCGAGCGCGAGCACGGCGGCCGCCTCGGTCACCCCGGTGGCGGTGCTCAGCCGGACCGGGCTGCCGTCGGGGTCGGCGGCGGTCAGGTCGCCGACGGCGCTCTCGGCGACCAGCGTGAGCAGCCCCCGCGCCTCCCGTTCCACGATCAGCAGCCGCCGCTCGGAGGTCGGTTCGACGGCCGGGAAGCCGTCGGACGACCAGACGTCGCCGCCGGACGCCCCGTTCCGCTCCACCTGGGCGGGCACCTCGGCGTCGGCGTGCTCGGGGGACTCGGGGTGCCGCAGCGGCAGGTGCAGCACGAAGCTGCTGCCCCCGCCCGGCCTGCTGGTGACGGTGATGACGCCCCCGAGCAGCTGCGCGAGCTCCCGGCTGATCGACAGGCCGAGCCCGGTGCCGCCGTAGCGGCGGCTGGTGGTGCCGTCGGCCTGCTGGAAGGCCTCGAAGATGGTGGCCAGCTGGTCCTCGGAGATGCCGATGCCGGTGTCGTGGACCTCGAAGGCGATGAACGGGCCGTAGCCCTCGACGCCCCGCGGCAGCTCGTCCGGTCCGGGGCAGGAGATCCGCAGGTCGACCGTGCCGCGTTCGGTGAACTTGACCGCGTTGGACAGCAGGTTGCGCAGCACCTGGCGCAGCCGCGACTCGTCGGTGACCATCGCCGACGGTGTGCCGGGCAGCACCGAGACTCGGAACTGGAGCGCCTTCTCGCTGGTGAGCGGGCGGAAGGTGGCATCGACGTAGTCGAGCAGGCCGCGCAGCGCCACCTCCTCCAGGCTCAGGTCCATCCGGCCCGCCTCGACCTTGGACAGGTCCAGGATGTCGTTGATGAGCTGGAGCAGGTCCGAGCCGGCCGAGTGGATGACACCCGCGTACTCGACCTGCTTGGGCGTCAGGTTCCGTCCGGGGTTCTGGGCCAGCAGCTGCGCCAGGATCAGCAGGCTGTTCAGCGGCGTGCGCAGTTCGTGGCTCATGTTGGCCAGGAACTCCGACTTGTACTTGGAGGCCAAGGCGAGCTGCTGGGCGCGCATCTCCAGCTCCTGACGCGCCTTCTCGATCTGCAGGTTCTTGGTCTCGATGTCGTTGTTCTGCGAGACCAGCAGTGCCGCCTTCTCCTCCAGCTGGGCGTTGGAGCGCTGCAGTTCGTCCTGGCGTGACTGGAGCTCGCCCGACTGCGCCTGGAGTTCGGCGGCCAGGCGCTGCGACTCGGCCAGCAGCTCCTCGGTGCGGGCGTTGGCGAGGATGGAGTTGACGTTCACGCCGATGGTCTCCATCAGCCGGTCCAGGAAGTCCCGGTGGACCGCGCTGAACGGCGTGACCGACCCGAGCTCGATGACGCCGAGGACCTGGTCCTCCACCACGATCGGCAGCACGACCAGCGCGGTGGGCGCCATCCGGCCCATCCCGGAGGAGATGGTGGCGTAGCCGGGCGGCAGGTTCTCGACGTCGATGGTGCGCCGGCTGCGGGCGGCCTGACCGACGAGGGTCTCGCCGAAGGCGTAGCTCGTCGGCTCCCCGGGCGCGCGGCCGTAGGAGCCGATGGCGTACAGGCGCGGGCCCTCCGGAGCCTCGGCGGCCACGTAGAAGGCGCCGTACTGCGCGTCGACCAGCGGGGTCAGCTCGTCCATGACGAGCTCGGCGACCAGCGGGAGGTCGCGGCGGCCCTGCATCAGCGCGGAGAGGCGGGCCAGGTTGGTCTTGAGCCAGTCCTGGTCGCGGTTGGCCCGGGTGGTCTCGCGCAGCGACTCCACCATGGCGTTGATGTTGTCCTTGAGGTCGGCGACCTCGCCGGAGGCGTCGACGGCGATCGAGCGGGTCAGGTCGCCCTTGGCGACGGCGCTGGTGACCTGGGCGATCGCGCGGACCTGCCGGGTGAGGTTCCCGGCCAGCTCGTTGACGTTCTCGGTCAGCCGCTTCCAGGTGCCGGAGACGCCCTCGACCTCGGCCTGGCCGCCGAGGCGGCCCTCGCTGCCGACCTCGCGCGCCACGCGGGTCACCTCGGCGGCGAACGAGGACAGCTGGTCGACCATCGTGTTGATGGTGGTCTTCAGCCGCAGGATCTCGCCACGCGCGTCGACGTCGATCTTGCGGGTCAGATCGCCCTGCGCGACGGCCGTGGTGACCTGCGCGATGGAACGCACCTGCGCGGTGAGGTTGTCCGCCATCACGTTGACGGACTCGGTCAGGTCCTTCCACGTCCCGGAGACGCCGCGGACGGTGGCCTGCCCGCCGAGGTTGCCCTCGGTGCCGACCTCGCGGGCCACCCTGGTCACCTCGTCGGCGAAGGCCGAGAGCTGATCGACCATCGTGTTGATGGTGGTCTTCAGCTCCAGGATCTCGCCACGCGCGTCGACCTCGATCTTGCGGGTCAGGTCGCCCTGCGCGACGGAGGTGGCGACCTGGGCGATGGCCCGGACCTGGCCGGTCAGGTTGCCGGCCATGAAGTTGACCGAGTCGGTGAGGTCGCGCCAGACGCCCGCGACGCCGGGCACCTCGGCCTGACCGCCGAGCCGTCCCTCGGTGCCGACCTCGAGCGCCACGCGGGTCACCTCGTCGGCGAAAGAGGAGAGCTGGTCCACCATCGTGTTGACGGTGCTCTTGAGCTCCAGGATCTCGCCGCGCGCGTCGACCTCGATCTTCTGCGAGAGGTCGCCGCTGGCGACGGCGGTGGCCACCTGCGCGATGTCGCGCACCTGGGTGGTCAGGTTGCCCGCCATGGCGTTGACGTTGTCCGTCAGCGCCTTCCAGGAGCCGTCGACGCCGGGCACCTCGGCCTGACCGCCGAGCCGGCCCTCGGTGCCGACCTCGCGCGCCACGCGGGTCACCTCGGAGGTGAACAGCGACAGCTGGTCGACCATCCCGTTGAAGACCGCGGCGATCTCGCCGAGCAGTCCCTCGCCCTCGTCCGACAGCCGGGTGCTGAAGTCGCCGTCCCGGACGGCCGTCAGCCCCGCCAGCAGCTGGCCGAGCCCGGCCTCCGGCGTGCCGGCTGCCGCCACCTCGAGCTGTCCTCGTTCCCCGCCCGACACCGCAGCCACCCGTCCTCCCGGCCCTTCGCCGGTTCGTGGAACGAACCGGACCGGCCACTCGCGAACATTCCGCCCAGCTTAGGGGGACCGACCCGTTCGTGGACACGCCTGACGCGAGCACGCCGAGGAGGTCCGGGGCAGACTCCGTGCGGACGCATCCCCGTGGTTCCGGGGCGGGGAGCAGTCTGTCCGCCTCCGGAGCCACCGGCGGACATGAGAGAAAGACCACGCCCGTCGACACACCCCGTGTCGGTCCGTGAACTCGGGGTAGGCGCGCCCCACGAGCCGGTCCGGCACGGACCGGCCCCGACACCGTGGAGGTGCCCAGGTGAACCGGCAGCTGTGGAGCTACCCGAGCGACAGCGGCCTGGTGGCCGGAGAGGACGTGACCGGCTACCGCGTCGAGGCCGCGGACGGCCCGATCGGCCACGTCGAGGCGGTCCTCGACCGCGAGCAGCAGCGCTCGCTGATCGTCGACACCGGCACGTGGATCTTCGGCCGCCGCGTGGTCGTCCCGGCCGGCGCGGTCTCCCGCGTCGACGGCGCGCACGGGACGGTCTACGTGGCCCGGACGAAGGACCAGGTCAAGGACGCCCCAGCGTTCGAACGCAACGACGACGACTTCTGGACCCGCCTGGGCACCTACTACGGCGGCTTCCCGGGCATGGGCCCGCTGATCTGACACGCCGGACGGCCCCGCGAGGCCACGGCCGCTGAGGCTGCTCTCGCAGGTGGTGCAGGCCCGCGTCGTGGTTGGGCGGCCGGGCCGGGGCCGCCCAACCA
>NZ_BBPP01000003.1:21374-85818 GCF_000787835.1 Streptacidiphilus melanogenes | reverse complement strand
TGGGCGGCCGGGCCGGGGCCGCCCAACCACGACGCGGGCCTGCACCACACCGACTGCGGCGGCTTCACGGGCCGCCACGTCCGGACGCACAGGGCACTGGTCCGCGCACCGGTCGGCCCGTGACGACCTATGGCCGGGCGTAGGGCCTGGTCATGACTTCCATGTTGTGACCGTCCGGGTCGTCGAAGTAGGCGCCGCGACCGCCGAACCATCCGTTGGTCCGGCCCGGCTCGGTGTGGCCGGGGTCGGCGTAGTAGGTGACCCCGACCGCGTCCAGGCGGGCGATCACGGCGTCGAACTGCTCGTCAGGGATGAGAAAGGCGTAGTGCTGCGACTGGATCGGCTCGTTCCTCTTCTCGTAGAAGTCGAGCGTCACGCCGTTGCCCAGGTCCACAGGCAGGAACGGCCCGAACGGGGCGCCGACCTCCAGGCCCAGGACTGCTGCGAGGAACTCGGCGGACAGGCGCCGGTCGCTTGCATAGACAGCCGTGTGGTTCAGCTGGACACCGGCCGTCGGCAGCAGGGATTCGTGCGGGTACTGCTGGTCATGGGACATCAGTGGAGTTTCTCCGGTCTTGGGATCCGCTGGATCGGGGGCGCCGGACGGGGGCGCCGGGAGCGAAGACTCGAAGAAGGGGGGCGGGCCTCGTGCCCGCCCAAGGCTCACGCCGAGGCCGGGAACCTCACTCGTGCGTGGCCCATGGCCGACCCGGCAGTCACCCGACCGACCTTAGCGATCGCCCCAGGTGGCGACAACACCTTTCACCGGCCACGCTCCGGCCGCAGACACGAGTGGTAGAAAGGCCGTGACTGGGCCGCCCGCCGCGCCGACGACTGGGAGGGCGCGATCCCCGGGTCCGAGCGGGTCGGCTGTGTGCGGCCCCACCCCTTTCCCGGCCCGGGGGTTCATCTCTGGCCGTCAGCCGGACAGACGCCCGCCGTTCAACGGCGCTCCTCAGACAGCTGGTCCCGGGGGGTGCGCGGCGCGCCGTCGCCGCCGGAGGTCGCGACCAGGACGCGCGGCAGGGCGTGGGGTTGTTCGTCGCGGAGGTAGGCGGCGAGCTCCTCGCGGACGAGGCAGCGGAGTTCGAAGGCGTCGGAGGCGTTGTCGGCGGTCATCAGGGCGCGGACGACCAGGGTCGTCGGGGTGGTGTCGACCACCTGGAGGGCCTGGCCGTCGCCGTTCCAGAGTTTGGTGGAGAGCAGCACCTCGGACAGGCGCTCTCGCAGGTCGGCGATCTCGGTGCGGTAGTCGACGTGGATCAGCGCGGTGCCGGTGATCGCTGGGTCGCGGCGGGACCAGTTCTCGAACGGCTTGCCGGCGAAGGCGGACGCGGGCATGACGATGCGGCGCTGGTCCCAGGTGGCGACCACCACGTAGGTGAGCGTGATCTCCTCGACCGTGCCCCACTCGTCGGCCACCACGACCTCGTCGCCGATGCGCATCATGTCGCCGAAGGCGAGCTGCATGCCGGCGAAGAGGTTGGCCAGGGTACTCTGTGCGGCGATGCCCGCGATCACCCCGATCAGGCCCGCGGAGGCGAAGACGCTGGTGCCGATGGTGCGCACGGTGCGGAAGGTCATCAGGATCGCCGCGACGGCGAGGACCGCGCACAACGCGCCCGTCATGCGGCGCATCAGGTCGGCCTGGGTACGCACCCGGCGCACCCGCGCGGCGTCCCTGGGCTGGACGGTGTAGCGGGCGAGGCCGAGGTCGAAGCCCACGCTGGCGACCTGGTAGACCAGCCAGGACGCGGCGGCGATCAGCAGCACGACCAGCGTGTGCCGGGCGACGCCGTCCGCGTCGCCCGCCCACCGGAAGCGGCTGCCGGCGATCAGCAGCGCCAGCGGCACCAGGGTGGCCAGCAGCGGGCGGCGGCAGCGTCCCAGCAGCCGCACGGACAGGCCGCGCGCGGCGCGGCCGCGGATCGTGCGCCGCGCCACCCGTTCGACGGCCTCGACCGCGAGCCACGCGGCCACCATGGCTGCGGCGATCGCGATCAGCGGCACTGTCACCGACTCGACGGCTGGATTCACGTGACCTCCCCGGGGTCCTGGTTGCGCGCACGCGCCTGTCCTGGCCGCGCCTAACCGGGCCCGGCGCGACCCAAACGGGGAGAGCGAGTGGCCCGCACTACATCCGTTCCGGCGGGGATGGATGTGGGCATGAAGAGAGGAAAGGGGGAGATGTCGGCCGGCCAGCGAAGGAGGACATGACGTGAGCCTGACCGTGGCACAGGTTCTTGCCGCCAAATCCGACGGTGGTCGTACCGTCCACACGATCGGCAAGGACAGTACGGTTCTCGCCGCACTCGAGCTGATGGCCGAGAAGGGGATCGGAGCTCTCGTCGTCATCGCCGACGACCAGATCGTCGGCATCGTCACCGAGCGGGACTACGCCCGCAAGGTGGAGCTCTGCGCACGCTCGGCCGGAACGACGCGCGTCGACGAGATCATGACCGGGAAGGTCCGCTACGTCGAACCCACCCAGAGCGCGGACGAGTGCATGGCGCTGATGACCGAGCACCGCATGCGTCACCTGCCGGTCCTCGACGACGGACGACTGAGCGGCATCGTCTCCATCGGTGACCTGCTCAAGCAGCAGATCGCCGACCAGCAGTTCACCATCGACCAGTTGGAGCACTACATCCAGGGCGCGCCGAGCCCCGTCCACCTGCGGTAGAGGGCACGCACGCACGTCCGAGGGCCGGACCCCGCCGGGGGTCCGGCCCTCGGCACGTGCAGCATGTGCGGTTCGGGCCGTGTGGTTCCGTCGGGGGGATCCGACGACCCGCCGACGGCGGAGCGGCATCCTCCGCCCGGTCGTGGGTAGCGTGGCCGCGCGTCTGAGATCGTCCGCCGTTCGGTCGTATCACACCAGGGGGAACCGCGATGGCACCCAACCCGGACCAGCCGCCCACCCGCCGTCAGATCCTGGCCACCGCAGGCGGCTTGGCCGACGGACCAGGTCGTGCGCGCCGTCGCGGACGCCGTGCGCACCGGCCGGCGGGTCGCCGCAGAACAGCGCCCCCGGGCGCGCCCGGCACCGGCCTGTACAACGTCCTGCTGCCGATGCACTGCTCGGCGGGGACCTTCTCCATGATCACCCAGATGGACGGCGACCTCCCGAACGCGGACCAGCTGTTGGGCGACTACTACGCCGCGCTGGTCAAGGACACCGGCCCGGCCCCGGCGCCCGGCCCCTTCTCCAGCTCCTGGCTCCACGCCACGACCTGGCCCGGCACGGGCGAGGGCGGCGACGTCGCGACGCGCCGCTACAGGCTCAAGGCGGCGTACCTGCGCTTTCACCGTTGCCCAACTCATTTCCATCTACGCACACTTGACCGACAAGACCGGCGACCAGCAGAGCGGCATGCTGCTCATCGGCTACGGCGGCGAGATCCAGCGCATCGCACCGCAGGCGACGGCCGTCGCCCAGCGCGACGTGGTGATGAAGGCGGTCTTCCGGTCCATCTGGTACTCCGAGGACGAGGACCCCACCCTCAACACCTCCGGCGTCCCCTGGTCCACCCACTACTACGGCGACAACTACCCCCGCCTCCAACGCGTCAAGGCCCGCTGGGACCCCCGCGACGTCTTCCACCACGCCCTCTGCATCGAACTCCCGGCCTGACGCGCGCGCCCCCGGCCCACGGGCCGGGGGCTCACCCGAACGTCCGGGGGCAGCCCGTTCCACTAAAGAACTGTCGAAGCGGCTACGTTTCTTGCGTTGGATACATCATTTCTTGCGCAATCTCCTCTGACTCTTGCCTTGAAGTGTCGGCGTCAATACGCTCACGCCCGGAGCGCGGCCGGATCCCCCACGCCAGCGGCCGCCCGACTCAGGGATGGCTCATGACCGTTTCCCGTCGCACCTTCCTGTCCACGGTCTCCGCCGGCGCGGCCGGGGTCGCTCTCGGAGGGCTGGCGCTGCCCGGCGCCGCGCGGGCCGCGAGCGCGGTCGGCGACGTCGTCGGCAAAGTGACCGTCGGTTACCAGGGCTGGTTCGCCTGCCCCGGTGACGGGGCGCCGATCGACGCCTGGTGGCACTGGAGCCAGAACTGGTCGCAGGCTCCCTCGCCGGGCAACAACGTGATCAAGGCCTGGCCGGACTCGCGCGACCTCTCGGGCGTCTACCCGACCGCGTACGCCGGCCTCAACGGCGGAGGGCCCGCGACGCTGTTCTCCTCCTACGACCAGCAGACCATCGACACCCACGTCCAGTGGATGCGCCAGAACGGCTGCGACACCGCCGCGCTGCAGCGGTTCGACCCCAACGGCAGCGAGGGCCCGACCCGCAACGCGATCACCGCCCGCCTGCGGTCCTCCGCGGAGGCGCACGGCGTGAAGTTCTACGTGATGTACGACGTGAGCGGCTGGACGAACATGCAGTCCGAGATCAAGGCCGACTGGACCGACCTGATGTCCGCCCACACCGCGTCCCCCGCGTACGCGCGGCAGAACGGCAAGCCGGTCGTCGGGATCTGGGGCTTCGGCTTCGACGACGCCAACCACCCGTGGTCCCCGTCCTCCTGCGCCGACGTCATCAGCTGGTTCAAGGCGCAGGGCTGCTACGTCATGGGCGGCGTACCGACCTGGTGGCGGCTGGGGACCAGCGACTCGCGGGCCGGGTACCTGGACGTCTACCACGCGTTCGACATGCTGTCGCCGTGGATGGTGGGCCGGATCGGCACCGCCGCGGACGCGGACAACTTCTACACCAACGCCACCGTCCCCGACCTGGCCGACTGCGACGCCCACGGGATCGACTACCAACCGTGCGTGCTCCCCGGCGACCTGTCGGCGCGCCAGCGGGCGCACGGCGACTTCATGTGGCGGCAGTTCTACAACATGACCCGGGCGGGCGTGCGGTCCGTCTACATCTCCATGTTCGACGAGTTCGGCGAGGGCAACCAGATCGCGAAGACCGCCGAGAACCAGGGCCAGGTGCCCGCCGGCTCCGGGCTGCTCGCCCTCGACGAGGACGGCACCGCCTGCTCCAGCGACTACTACCTGCGGCTCACGGCCGACGGCGGCAGCATGCTCAAGGGGCAGAGCGCCCTCACCGCGACCCGCCCCACACAGCCCGTCACCGGCTCGGGGGGCGGAGGCGGGGGCTCGAACCCGGACCTGGCGCTGCACCAGCCCGTCACCGACAGCGGCCACACCCAGGTCTACGTCGCCGCCAACGCGGTCGACGGCGATCCGAACAGCTACTGGGAGAGCGTGGACAACGCGTTCCCGCAGTGGCTCCAAGTGGACCTCGGCGCCACCGTCACGACGCGGCGCATCGTGCTGACGCTGCCGCCCTCGACCGCCTGGGGCGCCCGGACCCAGACGCTCACCGTCCAGGGCAGCACCGACGGCAGCACCTTCCAGACCGTCCTCGCCTCCGCGAACCACCTGTTCGACCCCGCCACGGGCAACACCTCCACGCTCACCTACCCGGCGGCATCGGCCCGCTACCTGCGGCTGTTCTTCACCGCCAACACCGGCTGGCCCGCCGGACAGGCGTCCGGGTTCTCCGTGTACGCGACCTGACCCCCGTAGGATCGCGCAGGGCCCACCCACGGACCCGCACGCGTCAACGGAGGGACAGTTGATGGAGCTTCAGCGCATCGGGACCGGGGAGCACGCCGTGCTGGTCCTGCACGGGTGGTTCGGCTCGTCGCGGGCGTGGCAGGCCCTGTTGCCGCACCTGGACCGGGAGGCCTTCAGCTACGTCCTGCTGGACTACCGGGGATACGGCGCGCGGCGCGGGGAGAGTGGGCGGTTCACGCTGGACGAGGCGGCCGCGGACGTGCTGGCCGCGGCGGACGAGCTGGGGTTCGACCGGTTCTCGCTGCTCGGGCACTCGATGGGCGGCACGGTCATGCAGCGCGTGTACGCGGACGCGCCCGAGCGGGTGCGGGCGATGGTGGGCGTCTCGCCCGTGCCGGCCGGCGGGCTCCCCTTCGACGAGGCCGGCTGGCAGCTGTTCTCCGGCGCGGCCGACGACTCCGGCCACCGGCGGACGATCATCGACCTCACCACCGGCAACCGGCTCACGGGCGTCTGGCTGGACGCGATGGTCCGCCACTCGCTGGAGAACTCCGACCGCGACGCCTTCGCCGCCTACCTGCCCGCCTGGGCGCACACCGACTTCCACGCCGAGATCGAGGGCAGCGCGGTGCCGGTCAAGGTGATCGTCGGCGAGCACGACCCGGCGCTGGGGGCCGAGACCATGCGGGCGACCTTCGCCGCCTGGTACCCGAACCTGGAGACGGAGGTCCTCGGCAACGCCGGCCACTACGCGATGGAGGAGACGCCGGTGGCCCTCGCCGGGTCCGTCGAGCGGTTCCTCGCCCAATGGTGACGGCGCGGCCGGACGTCTTCGACCCGCGCGTGTTCGTGCGGGGCATCCCGCACGAGGCGTTCCGCCTGCTGCGCGACACGGCGCCGGTGGCTTGGCAGGACGAGCACGAGGTGTTCGACTGGCCCGCCGGGCCGGGATACTGGGCGGTCACCCGGCACCGCGACGTCAAGGAGGTGCTGCGCACGCCCGAGGTGTTCTCGTCCTGGCTGGGCGCGACCCAGATCCGCGACCCGGAACCGGACGACCTGGACTTCATCCGGCGGATGATCCTCAACATGGACCCGCCCGAGCACACCAGGATCCGCAGGATCGCGGCCGGGGTGTTCACCCGGCGGCGGCTGGAGCGCTCCTCCGAGCGGATCGCGGCGCGAGCCGCCGCGCTGCTGCGGGTGGTCGCCGAGCGGGGCCGCTGCGACCTGCCGGTCGACGTGACCGACGACTTCCCGCTGACCAACCTGGCCGAGCTGCTGGGCGTGCCGGAGGGCGACCGGCGCCTGCTGCTGGAGTGGACCAACCGCGTCATCGGCTACCAGGACCCGGAGCACGCCCAGGTGGTACGCGACGAGCACGGTCGGCCGGTCAACCCGCGCTCCCCCGCGATGCTGCGCGACATGTTCGACTACGCGCAGGAGCTGGCCCGGCGCAAGCGCGCCGAACCCGGGGACGACCTGATGACGGCGCTGGTCCGGGCCGAGGTCGACGGGCGGGCGCTGACCGACGCCGAGCTGGAGATGTTCTTCTTCCTGGTGGTGGTCGCGGGCAACGACACCGTCCGCAGCGCGCTGCCGGGGGGCGTCCTCGCCCTGCTGGAGCACCCCGCGCAGTACCGGCGGCTGCGGGCGGAGCCCGCGCTGCTGCCGACCGCGGTCGAGGAGATGCTGCGCTGGCATCCGCCGGTGCTGAGCTTCCGCCGCACCGCCGCGTGCGACACCGAGCTCGGCGGGCAACGGATCCGGCGCGGCGACAAGGTCGTGGTCTACCACGTGTCGGCGCACTACGACGAGCGGGTCTTCCCCGAGCCGCACCGTTTCGACATCACCCGCAGCCCCAACGACCACCTGGCCTTCGGCCAGGGACCGCACCTGTGCCTGGGGGCGCACTTCGCGAGGCTGCAGCTGCGGGCGTTCTTCGGCGCGTTCCTGCGGCTGCCGGAACTGGAGCTGGACGGGACGCCGGTGCGGCTGACGTCGAACTTCATCAACGGCCTCACCCACCTGCCGGTCCGCGTGTCCACCGGGTGAGTCCGGGCGGGCTGTCCAGCCGGGGAGCTTCTGCGGGTCGGAGGTCGCGTGGATGCGCGAGACCGCCGCCGCGGGCTCCCGGCCGAACAGGTGACTTCTCGGGTCGGACGCCTGCGGCGAAGCGCCGTCGGGGCATCAGTACGCACCGTGCGGCCCGCAGCAGGCGGGGCCGGCCGTCGAGGAGAGCCGAGGTCGTCCGTGAAGCGTCCGATCAGCGTGTGTGCCGCGGTCCTGCCGGCGCTCCTCCTCGTCGCGGCGGCCCCGGCCGCCGGTACCAGGCCGGGCGTCAGGGCTCTCCCCGACTGGCACCTGGTCCTCGACGACGAGTTCGACGGCACCGCCCTGGACACGGCGATCTGGCGGCCCGGCTGGTTCGGCTCGGGCCTCACCGGCCCGGTCAGCAGCTCGGAGAAGCAGGGCTACGACTCGGCCAACGTCACCGAGTCCGGCGGCCGCCTGCGGCTGGCGCTCACCGCCGAGCACGGCGCGCTCGTGTCCAGCAACCCGCACGACGGCCGCGCCTCCGGCGGCTTCGAGTTCACCGGGCCCGCCCTGGTGGAGGCCCGGATCCGGACGCCCGGGACCACCTCCGTTGCCGTCGACAACTGGCCTGCCTTCTGGTCGGACGGCCAGCGCTACCCCGCCGACGGCGAGATCGACACGATGGAGGGCCTGAACGGGCGGCTCTGCTTCCACGTCCACGACGGCACGGGCGCGCCCGGCGCCTGCACGAGTCTCCGCCCGGGCTGGCACGTCTACGCCTCGTACTGGAACCCGGACGACCGGACCGTGACGTTCTACTACGACGGCTACACCCTCGCGCAGGAGCCCTTCACGAACGGCGGCGCGGCCCAGTACCTGGTCCTGGACAACACCAGCAGCACCACGCCGGTCCCGCAGACGATGCTCGTCGACTGGCTCCGGGTCTGGCAGTGGAAGTCCTGAACCCCGCAGTTCAGTCGGTGGCGCGTTCGAGGACGAGCACGACGGCGTCGTCCTTCAGGGTCTCGGCCCAGGTGCCCACGTCCTGCTCGATGAACTCCGCGACGCGCGCGGGGCTGCGCCGGTGGCCGGTGCGGCCGGTGAAGTACGAGCCGAGCCGGCTGGTGAGGGGGTAGAAGTTGTCGTGGGTGTCGCGGGCCTCGGTGATGCCGTCGGAGTAGGCGACCAGAAGGTCGCCGTCCGACAGGCGGTGGGTGACCTCGTCCTGACGCGGGACGCCGAGCATGGAGCCGAGGCCGAGCGGCAGGGCGAAGGGGGCCTCGATCGGGCGGACAGCGTCAGCGTCCAGGAGCAGCACCGGCGGGTGCCCGCGGTTGAGCAGGCGCACCACGGGCTCGTCCGAGGGGAACTCGAGCAGGACCGCGGTCACGAAGAGCTCCTCGTCGTGGGCGTCGGCCGAGTCCAGCATCAGGGCGGTCTCGATCCGCTCTGCGACGTCGCTGAGGCTCTTCTGGACGGCTGCCGCCTCGCGGAAGGTGGCCAGGGCCGTGGCGACGGTGGCGACCGCGCCGTTGCCCTTGCCGCGGACGTCGCCGAGGATCATCCGGGTTCCCCAGGCGGACTGCCGCACTCCGTAGAGGTCGCCGCCGACCAGCGCCTCCGCGTCCGCCGCGCGGTAGAAGCCCGCCATGGCGACGCTGCCGACCCGCCGTGGCAGCGGACGCAGGAGGGCCCGCTGGGCGGCCTCGGCGAGCGCCTGGACCCGTTCCAGGCGCTCGCTCGACCGGGTCGTGGACACCGTGAAGAACACCGCCGCCCCGGCGATCACCGCGTTCGCGCCGAAGTCCACCCCGAAGTGCGCGCTGTAGGCCCGGCCCTGGTCGATCTGCAGGGCGATCATCCCGGCGGCGCCCGTGAGGGCCACGACGATCACCCAGGCCGTGCGGTAGTACAGGGCCGCGAGCGGGGCGGCGGCGCTGAGCAGCGAGAGGTAGGAGTAGGCGCTCGGCGTCGTCAGCTCGAGCGTCATGCTCACCGCGATCAGCACCCAGGGCAGCGGTGCGACCCACCGCGCCCGGGAAACGGATTCCGTCACAACTTCCTGGGTACCACGCCGCCACGGACTCCGCCGGTCGGGCGCAGGTGGGCCGCTCGGGGGCCGACGCCCCGGGTCCTGGAGCCGCCGGGGTCGTGTTCGTGGTCGACCGGTTCGTGCCCGGCGCGTGAGACCTTCCGCGGGCCGTTGATTCCAGCATGTGAGAGACCGTCAAGGTCCTTTGTCCACGACTTGTTCACAGGGCCGATTCAGGGTGCCCGACCCGTAACGCCACGCTCACCGCATGTGTATGATCTGCGACCCCGGCCCGGTTCAGTCGCGGAACAGGTGCGGCTTAATCGTTACATTCCGGGCTATCTTCACCAAACCTACTCTCTGGCTAGGATCCGGACTCATGGCACTTTTTGGGCGCTCCAAGTCGTCTCCACGCCTGATGCCCGAGCTGGACGACGGAGAACTGGGCAGGCTGTGCAAGCAGCTCAGCCCCTCCACCATGCGCAGCATGGCGGATTTCAACGTGGAGGCCGCCGAGCGCCTGATGAAGGACGCGGACACGGACTGGGACCGGCGCTGGCACCGGCTCTCGGTGCTGGCCGAGTACACGGCGGACTTCAACTTCGAGCGGTCCTGGCTCATGCGTCGCCCGCGCAGCGTCGACGCAATGATCTTCGGCGCCTGGGTGGCGGCGGTCCGGGTGGCCCGCGGCGAGCCCGCGACGGAGCTGCCGGAGGCGGCGGACGCCTGCTACCAGGCCAGTGAGCTGCGGCCCGAGGACCCGTTGCCGCTGGTGGTGCTGCTGGCGATACTCCGGCTCATGCGTCGCCCGTCGCATGAGCTGAACGAGGTCTGGCAGGGCGTCGTCATCCGCGACCCGTGGAACCGCGAGGCGCACCTGCAGGTGCTCGCGTACCTCTCGCCGGAGGAGTGCGGTCTGGCCGGCCAGGCACGTGAGTTCGTCGACGCCCAGCAGACCAGGATGCCGGCGGACGCCCCCGCAACGGCGCTGGAACTCACCGCGTCCGTCCGGGAGTTCCACCGGGCCACGACCGGCAACCAGCTCAACGGCATTCTGGCCGACATGTGGTGGGACCGGCCCCACGCCGCCGCGGTGCTGAACCGTGCCCTGACCCTGTGGACCCGGCCTGGCTTCCTGCGCCATGCCGCGGCGCTGGCCGACCTGAACCTGCTCGCCTACGCCCTCACCCAGGCCGGACGGACCTCCGAGGCGGGGGCGGTGTTCGAGCAGCTGGGGTCGACGGTGGTCGGCTGGCCGTGGGTGGAGCGGGGCGACCCGGTCGAGCAGTTCGCGGCCTGGCGCTCCCGCGTACTGCGCTGAGTCCCGCCTGACGGCGGCGGACCGCCCCGGCCCTGGCGGGGCTCAGCGGCCGACCGCGTAGCCCTGCATGCCGCGCGGGTTGGCCGCCGCCGAGAGCACGCCCGTGCGCGGGTCGCGGGCCACCGCGCACAGGCGGCCCTCGGACCAGGGGTCGCCGAGGGTGACGTCGTGGCCGCGGGCCCGGAGCTGGGCGGCCGCCGCCGCGCCGATCCGGTCCTCGACGACGAGGCTGCCGGGTCGCATGCCGCGCGGATAGAAGGAGCTGGGGAAGGCGTCGGTGTGCCAGTTCGGGGCGTCGACCGCGCCCTGCAGGTCAGGTTGCCCGTTCACCCGGGGACGCAGGGCCACCGCGAGGAAGAAGTGCAGGCTCCACTGGTCCTGCTGGTCGCCGCCGGGGGTGCCGAAGGCCAGGACCGGCTCGCCGTCGCGCAGCGCCAGAGAGGGGGTGAGCGTCGTGCGCGGGCGGCGGCCGGGGGTGAGCGAGTTGGGCAGACCGGGTTCGAGCCAGGCCATCTGCAGCCGGGTGCCGAGCGGGAAGCCCAGCTCGGGAACGACGGGGTTGGACTGCAGCCAGCCGCCGCTGGGCGTGGCGGAGACCATGTTGCCCCAGCGGTCCACCACGTCGAGGTGGCAGGTGTCGCCACGGGTCAGGCCGTCGCGGCCGACGGTCGGTTCGCCCGTCCCCGCGGGCAGCGCGCCAGCGGGCGGCGTGCCGAGGGCGTCGAAGCCGTCATCGTTGCCGGTCTTGGCGAGGCGGTCGACGCAGGCAGGCAGACGCGGGGGCCGTCCCCCGGGGGCGCCGGGCCGCAGCTCCCGGCTCGCCCGGTCGCCGATCAGGGACCTGCGGGCGGCGTTGTACCCGGGTGAGAGCAGGTCGGCGAGCGGGACGTCGGCCGCGTCGCCGTACCAGGCCTCGCGGTCGGCCATGGCCAGCTTGGTAGCCTCGACCAGGACGTGCACGTAGCCCGCCGTGCCGTACGCGGTCTCGCCCGTTCCGAAGTCGTCAGGGAGCAGCGCGAGTTGCTGCAGTAGCGCCGGGCCCTGGCTCCAGGGGCCCGCCTTGCACACCGTCCAGCCGTTCCAGTCCAGGGTGACCGGCGCCTCGTAGCCGGCCCGGTAGGAGGCGAGGTCGTCGCCGGTCAGGGCGCCGACGTGGCGCTCACCGGAGGTGTCCATGGTCGGCCGGGCGGCGGCGCGGACCAGCGCCTCGGCGACGAAGCCCTCGCGCCAGACGCGGCGGGCGGCCTCGATCTGCGTCTCGCGGTCCGTCCCCGCCGCCTCCGCCTCGGCGATGACGCGTCGCCAGGTGGCCGCGAGGGCGGGGTTGCGCAACAGCTCGCCGCCCCGCGGGGCGCGGCCGCCGGGCAGGTAGAGCGCGGCGGAGCTGGTCCACTCCTGCTCGAACAGCTCGCGCACCGTCTCGACGGTGGCGCCGACGCGCGTCAGCGCCGGATGCCCGGACTCGGCGTAGTGGACGGCGTAGCGCAGCACGTCGGCGAGGCGCCGGGTGCCGTGGTCGCGCAGCAGCAGCATCCAGGCGTCGAAGGCTCCGGGCACGGCGGCGGCCAGCGGCCCGGTGCCGGGGACGAGCTCCAGACCGAGCCCGCGGTAGTGGGCCACGGTGGCTCCGGCCGGGGCCGGCCCCTGCCCGCACAGGACGGTGGGCGCGACGCCGACGGGGGCCAGCAGGACGGGCACCTCGCCGGCCGGTCCGTTCAGGTGCGGCTCGACCACGTGCAGGACGAAACCGGCCGCGACGGCGGCGTCGAAGGCGTTCCCGCCGTCCTCGAGGACGGCCATCGCGCACTGCGAGGCGAGCCAGTGCGTGGTGGAGACCATGCCGAAGGTGCCCTGCAGGGTGGGACGGGTGGTGAACATCGGTCAGTTCTCCCAGCGTGTGACGGGCGGCCACTCTGACATGAAAGCGGTGCCCACCGGCAGGGGGTATTACCCATGAAGATCAGAGGCTACGACCGGCAGCCCGGCCCGGCGCAAAAACCCACGCCCGGCGCACATGCCGGCCGTTCCGGCGTGGCCTGACCGCCGGGCTTGCGCAGGTGCGACGAACGACTCCCGTCAGCACCCGCGCGACGCGCGGACGCCGCGATTCCGCTGGCCATCCGGCCCCAGCTGCCACCGGGCCGGTGGGGAGCGGGTGTTGAGCGGCTGTCGAGCGGGAACCGAAGGGGGGCGAAACGGAACGGCGCGAGCCTGAATCCAGCCATTGTGATATGTACATGTCATGACCTGTTCGGCCCATCAACTGCACGACGTGACAAAACCGTGTGGCAGTGTCCTCGCTCGGGACGAACCGACCGCTCATGCGGTCACGGAACGCAGCTCGGAGGACACCATGCGTCACAACTCGCGTCGACTGGCCACCACCGCTCTCCTCGCGGTCACGGGCCTGATCGCGCCGGCCGCACCACTCGCCTTCGCCGATCCCGCCCCCGGGGCGGCGACGGGACCCTCGGTGCTGGTGCTGACGGTGACCCCGGGCACCCCTGCCGTGCCGGGGATCGGCCACTCGGTCGTGCTCCAGTGCGGCGACGAGCCGGGCGGCACCCACCCCTCGCCCGCCGCCGCCTGCGCGGCGCTGCGGACCGACGGGCTCGACTTCACCGCCAAGCCCACTGTCCAGACGATGTGCCCCGACATCGTCCGCCCGGTGACCGTCAGCGCGACGGGCGTGTGGGACGGCGACCCGGTGGAGTACCAGCACACCTACACCAACGAGTGTCTGATGCAGCGCGCGACCGGCGTGCTGTTCACCCTCTGATCGGAGTGCCATGCAGAGCTCACCCACGTTCCTGAGAAACACCGGCCGGACCGACGGCAGCGTGGAGCGGTGGCTCCACGACCTCACGGGCTTCGTGGTCGCGGGGATCGCCCGTCTGGACCGTCCGTGGCAGGAACATGCGCGGCGCAACGCCTTCGAGGCGGTCGCCGCGCTGCGCAGAGATCGCAGGGAGCGTCTTCCCTTCCCGGCCCCCCAGCGCACCGCACCGTTCTCGCGCTGAACTCACCGCACACCCGGATCGGGTACACCGATCGGGTATACCGCACCGCCGCGTCGGGAACCAGATGGACGATCGGATGCCATCCTCCGCCACGAAAGGCCCCCGACGTCAGATGCGACTCGTCTTCATCGGCCCGCCCGGAGCGGGCAAGGGCACCCAGGCAGCCATGCTCAGTTCCGCCCTGGGCGTCCCCCACATCTCCACCGGCGACCTCTTCCGCCGGCACCGCGAGCGGCGCACGCCGCTCGGGCGGGACGCCGAGCGCTACCTGGACGCGGGTGAGCTGGTGCCGGACTCGGTCACCGTCGACATGGTGCGGATGCGCCTCGACGAGCCCGACGCCCGGCACGGGTTCATCCTGGACGGCTTCCCGCGGACGGTCCCTCAGGCCGACGGGCTCACCCTGCTCCTGGACGGGTCCGGCGTGAAGCTCGACGCCGTCGTCGAGTTCACCGCGCCCGAGGACGTCCTGGTCGACCGGCTGCTCGCCCGCGGGCGCCAGGACGACGCCGAGGACGTCATCCGCAACCGTCAGCGGGTGTACCACCGAGACACCGCCCCGGTGTTGGCCTACTACGCCGACCTGCTCGTGTCGGTCGACGCCGTGGGCGGAGCGGAGCAGATCGCCGACGAGGTGCTGACCCGCCTCCAGGCAGAACCGCAGGCCGGACGTCACCAGCGTCACCGCGGCAACTGATCCCCTCACCTCGTGGCCCCGTCGAGCTCACGCTGGGTGCGTGCGCAGGCGGGGCCGCCACCTGCGGTTTCGCCTTGACACACCAGGAGGCCGAGCGTACAGAGAAGGGGTGCGCCAGGATGTGCCCAATGATCCGGGTGGGGCGACCCGGACCACTCGCGGCGGCGGAGCCGGCGGCCTCGCGTCAGCCGCCGCCCGTCACTGCGACGATCTGCTGGCCGACGCGGTGGAACGCACCGTGCGCGGCACCGGCGCCTACGGCTCCATGGTCTACCTGCGCTCACGGGACCGCCGGTCCCTGGTGCTGAGCACCGTCGTCGGGGTGCCCGTCGCCACGCTGGAGCCGTTCCGCAGGGTCTCGGTGCAGGGCGCGCTCCCGGGATCGCTCGCCTACCGCTCGCGGCGCACCGTGCACCTGGCGGGGCCCGAGGAGACCATGCGCCGCTTCCCGCAGCTGCTGATGGGTCTGCCGTACGCCTTCGCGTCCGCCTACACCCCGGTCATGGACGGCGAGGAGGTCTTCGGCGTGCTCTGCGCGCTGTGGCCGGCCACCGACCAGGGCGTGCCCACGACCGCTCGGCGGCATCTGCGGCAGACCGCGCGCCGGCTCGGCGCCGAGCTGTCCCAGCTGCTCGCCGACGGCGGGTCGGTCGAGGCCCGGACCACGGTCGTGGAACTGCCCTGGCTGACGGGTCAGGCGGTCCAGCTCGGGCTGTTCGACCTGGACCTCGAGACAAGGGCGCTCGACCTCGACGACGCGCTCTGCTCGCTGTTCGGCCTCGCCCCCGGGACCGGCACCGGCCGGGCCGTCGAGGTGCTGACCACCGCGATCGACGCCGACGACCTGCCGCGGGTGCGGGCCGCGCTGCGGCGCGCCTACCGGACGGGCCGGTTCCCGCCGCTGCGTCTGCGGGTCGTCGACGCCTCGAAGCGTGTGCGCCCCGTCCAGGTCTGGGCGCGGGTGCGCGAGGGGGTCGCCCACGGCGTGCGCGGACCGCACCTGGTCGGCGCGGTGCTCGACATCGGGACCACGGCGGCCGCGGCGCAGACGGTCGAACGGATGCGGCAGGGCGTGTTCTCGCTCGACGGGGACGGGCGGGTGCTGTACGCCAACCTGGGCGCGGAGCTGATGCTCGGGGTCGGCCGGGAGACGCTGCTGGGCCGGACACTGTGGGAGATGCTGCCCTGGCTGAGTGATCCGGTCCACGAGGACCGCTACCGGGCGGCGGTGATCTCGCGGCAGCCGACCGCCTTCCTGGCCTGCCGCCCGCCGGACCGCTGGCTGGCGTTCACGCTGCAGCCGGACGCGCAGGGCATGACCGGCACGGTCCAGCCGGGCGCGCTCCCCACCGGCGGCAAGGGCCGGGCGGTGGAGGACATCGCCGTCCCGGTCGCGCAGACCGACGAGGCGGCCCGGCCGGGCGGGGCGGGCGCGATCTACCACCTGCTCCAGCTGGCCGGCGCCCTGGCGCAGGCGGTGTCCGTCCGCGAGGTGTGCGCGGCGGTGGCCGAACAGATCCTGCCCGCGTTCGGCGGCCAGGAGCTGGCGATCTACGTGGTCAGGGAGAACCGGCTGCACCTGGCGCTTCAGGCGGGCTACCCAGAGGGTTTCCTCGATCCCTTCGAGGGCACGCCGATGCGCGCCCGGCTCCCCGGGGTGGACACGTTGACCAGCGGCGCCCCGATCTTCTTCGCGTCCGTCGACGAGCTCGCCGGGGCCTACCCCGGCATCCCGCTGGACCAGATGTGCGCGTGGGCGTTCCTGCCGCTGATCGCCTCCGGTCACCCGGTCGGCAGCTGCATCCTCGGCTTCGACGAGCCGCACCCGTTCACCTCCGAGGAGCGCAGCGTGCTGACCGCGCTCGGGGGCCTGATCGCCCAGGCCCTGGAGCGTGCCCGCCTGTACGACGCGGAGTTCGCCCTCGCCCGCGGGCTGCAGCAGGCGCTGCTCCCCCACGCCCTGCCCCGGCTGGACGACGTGCGCATCGCCGCCCGCTACCTGCCGGGCACGCGCGGGATGGAGATCGGCGGCGACTGGTACGACGCGATCGTCACCGAGCGCGGGCTCTGCCTGGTGATCGGCGACGTCGAGGGGCACAGCGTGGCGGCGGCGGGTGTCATGGGGCAGCTGCGCAGCGCGGTCCGCGCCTTCGTGGCGAGCGGACACCCGCTGGAGCAGGTGCTGGAGCACGTCAACCAGCTGCTGCCCGACCTCGGGTCCGGGCTGCTGGCCAGCTGCTGCCTCGTCGAGCTGGACCCGGCCACGGGCCGGGCGCAGGGCGTCCGCGCGGGCCATCTGCCCCCGCTGCTGCGTCACCCCGACGGGCGCACCGACGTGCTGGACCTGGGCGGCGGGGTGCTGCTGGGCGTGGATCCGAGGGCGACCTTCCCGGTCGAGGAAGTGGTCCTGGCCCCCGGCTCGGTGCTGGCCCTGTACACCGACGGCCTGGTCGAGCGCCCGGACGGGCAGATCGACCACGGCATCGACCGCCTGCGCGCCGCGCTGGCCCACGCGGACGTGCCCTCGCTGGAGCAGCTCGCGGACCGGCTGCTCGCGGACGCGTTGCCCGCGACCAGCCGCCTGGACGACGTGGCGATGCTGCTGGCCTCGATCGACCGCTGGGGCCCCGCCCGCTGAGGGCTCCTGCGCCGCTCGCAGCTCGCCGAACCGCACGGCGTGTCCGGCTGACGTGTCCACCACCAGATCGCCTAGACTCGCCCGAGCGGCACCGCAGGCCGCGCACCGAGCGGAACATGGCAGCCAGCGCGCAGCTCACCGCGGCGCGCGGCCCGTCGGGGCCCCCTCCGGCGCGGGAGCCGGGCGGGCCGGGCGGTGGCGGCAGGCCCGCTCCCCGGGTGGACGAGGAGCTGCTGCGCGTCCTGGACTGGGCCACACCGCTGCCCGATGCGCTGCCCGAGGCTCCCGCGGACGGCCCCTCGACTGCCTGAGGATCGCCGTACCCTGCATGCATGCGGATGCGACCGACTCTGACCTGGACGCCCACCGGCGTCCCGCCGGCCCCGGCGTCGACCAGCGTGGAGGCCGTCGCCTCCGTCGTGCGCGCGGGCCGCGTCCTGGTCCTGAGCGGCGCCGGGCTGTCCACCGAGTCGGGGATCCCCGACTACCGCGGCGAGAGCGGCACGCTGCGCCGCCACACCCCGATGACCTACCAGGACTTCACCGGCAGCGACGAGGCCCGGCGCCGCTACTGGGCCCGCAGCCACCTGGGCTGGCGCGCGATCACCGGGGCCCACCCCAACAGCGGCCACCACGCCGTGACGACGCTGGCCCGGCACGGCTACCTCACCGGCGTGATCACGCAGAACGTCGACGGCCTGCACCGCGCGGCGGGGACGGCCGAGCTCGTCGAGACCGTCGAGCTGCACGGCAGCCTCGACCGTGTCGTCTGCCTCGGCTGCCGCGGGACCAGCCCGCGCGCGGAGCTCGACCGCCGACTGCGGGAGGCCAATCCCGACTTCGCGGCGACCGCCACCCGGATCAACCCGGACGGCGACGCGGACCTGCCCGACGCCCTCGTCCGCGCCTTCCGCACGGTGCCCTGCGCGGGTTGCGGAGACGGAACCCTCAAACCCGACGTGGTCTTCTTCGGCGAGAACGTCCCCCGCTCCCGGGTGGACCAGTGCTACCGCCTGGTGGAGGAGTCCGACGCCGTCCTCGTCCTCGGCTCCTCGCTGACAGTCCTCTCCGGCCTGCGCTTCGTCCGCCATGCGGCCGGCCGCGGCATCCCGGTCCTCATCATCAACCAGGGCCGCACCCGTGGCGACGAGCACGCGGCCCACCGCGTCGACCTCCCCCTCGGCCGCGCGCTCACCGAGCTCACCCGGTTGCTCGGACTCCAGCAACCGTCAGCACCCGTGGTGGACTTGCCGGGGCGGTGATTCGGCCAATCCGGTTGCCGCCCGGACGGGCGTGATCCAAGATGATCACCGATCAACGACCGGCCGTCGCGGCCGTCCTGTGAACATCCGGGGGGGTTCTCCTTGTCTGTCCGCATCCTGCCGTCCTGGCGTCGTTCTCTCTGCATGACCGTCGCCGCCGCGGGCTTCCTGGTCATGCTTCCAGCCGCCTCGGCCCATGCCTCAGATCCCGAGCCGTTCGTCATGGAGAACATCAACTCCCGCCTTTGTCTTGAGATCGGGGGGTGGTCCTCGGCGAACGGGGGCACCGCCGATCAGTGGAACTGCATCTATCCCGGTGACAACCCCGACGCCAACCAGGCGTGGCGGTTCGAGCCGGTGAACGGCTACTACCGGATCGTCAACGCCTTCAGCGGGAAGTGCCTCGAGGTTCAGGGCTGGTCCCAGTCCAACGGCGCCACCGTCGACCAGTGGGACTGTCTCAGCAACAGCAACGGCCCGGACACCAACCAGCTGTGGTTCGTGGGCGGCGGCCGGGTCATCAACGTGAACAGCAACAAGTGCCTCGAGGTGCAGGGCTGGTCCCAGTCGAACGGCGGCAGGGTCGACCAGTGGGACTGCCTGAGCAACAGCAGCGGCAGCGACCCGAACCAGCAGTGGACGCTCATCGGCCCGTACGACATGTGACGTAGCCCGGAAAGGGGAAATGCCCCGGCCGAGCACGACGGCCGGGGCAGAGATCCCGCACACGGGGGTACGGCGGGGTCCTGGTTCGATGTTCCACGAACCGCAGGGCGGGGCGGTACCTCCGCTCGGCGGTCTGGACACCGCCGATCGTCGGATTCGACTGGCGGGCAGGTGTACTGACCGACCCTCAGGCGAGGGTTGCGCGGACGCGCCCGCGCAGGTCGGCGAGTTCGAAGCCGCGGGCGTGCACGAGGCGGGCGGCGGGGGCCTCCTCGAGCCTCAGCAGCCCGAGGAGGAGGTGGCCGGGGAGGATCACCCGGCTCTTCAGCGCGAGAGCCTCGCGCAGCGAGAGCTCCAGGGACTTCTTCGCCTCGGGAGTGAACGGGAGATGCCCACCGGGCAAACCCCCGCCGCCGCGCCTGCGGCGCCCCGCGGCGCTGCCTGCCCCACTGAGGGCGCCGACGCCGAAGACCGCCTCCACCTTCTCGCGCACGGCGTCCAGGTCGATGCCGATGGTGTCCAACGCCTCGGCGTCCAGCTCCGGGCCTGGCGCGGCGTGGCCGCCGCGGACCGCCTCGCGGGCGGTCGGCAGGTCGAGCCCGCCCTCGGCGAGCAGCGCGACGGCGGCGTCGCCCGGCAGGCCGAGCAGGCCGAGCAGGAGGTGTTCGGGGCCGGTCGTGGCACTGTCCAGCATCCGCGCCTCCTCCTGGGCGAGGACGACGGCCCGCCGGAGGTCGGCGGTGAACCGCTCGAACATCGTCAGTCTTCCTTCCTGCGGCCGAACCGGCCGCCGCCGCCGTGCTTCTTGTGGACCGCCTGACGGCTGACGCCGAGGCAGTCCGCGATCATCTGCCACGTCCATCCCTGCGCGCGGGCGTTGCCGACCTGCAGGTCCTCCAGCCGTTCGGCCAGTTCGCGCAGGGCGCGCACGGCCTTCAGGCCGACCGCCGGATCGCGGCTGCTCGCGGCGTCCGCGAGCGTCCTGGTTTCGCTCATGTCTGTCAATGTAGGTTGACAGAGCAAGCCGTGTCAACCCTGGTTGACACGGTGAGGAGAGCGCATGGCCGGATCACACGCGGTCGGATCAGGCGCGGGCGTTGGAATCAGGCGCCACGCAGCGCCTCTTCGCAGTCCAGGCAGTGCCGGCTGCGGTACTCGGGCGGATACCACGGTGCACCGGGGCCCGCGGGCACGTAGGCCTCGGGCTCCAGTTCGTCCGTGTCGAGCCCGCACAGGGTGCGCGGGAGCGGGGCGCCGGGAGCCTCCGCGTCGGCGGCCGCGGCGTGGACCGCGCGGACCCGGGCGCCGATGTCGGTCTCACCGACGTCGGCGTCCACCACCTCCGTGGCGGGCTCCAGCTCCAGCAGGACGACGATCGCGGTCACGACTCGATCGTGCGCCCTTCCCCGCACGCCCGCATCCGCTGGAGGCCGCCCGAACCCGGGCGCGGCCCGGCGCGAGGCGACGGCGCCCTTCGGCGCTCCGGTCAGCCCCCCGTGAGGGCGCGGACCTCGGCGGTGTAGAGCTCCTCGGGGTCGAACCCCATGCCGGTGAAGTGGCCCGCGAGTTCGAGGGAGAGGACGCCGCACAGGCGCGTCCAGAAGACGAGCGCGAGGCGCAGCGCGGACGACGGCGCCGGGTTGCCACCGTCCCAGGAGCGGTGCTCGGCGAGGTGGGCCTCGAGCGGGCCCGGAGCTTCCCGGTCGTCGGGCGTGGCGGCCCCGACCACCCCCGCGCTCGCCTCCAGAAGGACGGCCATGATCTCGGCGGCGATGGACGTGGTGTCCCGGGGGGCCTCGTAGCCCGGCACCGGGGTGCCGTAGACGAGGAAGTAGCGCTGCGGGTCGTCCAGCGCCCACCGGCGCAGGACCTGCGCCAGCGCGGCGAGGTCGGCGCCCGCCTCCGCCCGGAGGCGGACGGCGTCGGCGAGGCTGCGGTACGCGTCCCGGACCAGCGCGGTGATCAGCTCGTCCCGCCCGGCGAAGTAGCGGTAGAGCGCGGGGCCGCTCAGGCCCATCCGCTTGGCGATCGCACTGAGGGACAGCGCCGAGGCTCCGGCGGCCCGGATCTGCTCCCAGGCGTGCGCCTTGATCTCCTGCTGCACCTGGGCCCGGTACCGCTCCCTCGGCGTTCCCGCATCCGTCCCGACCACAGCCCCACCACCTTTCGGCTAGAGGGTATCACTGACGCTCTTGACTATCACGAAGGCGATGAGTTAGAACCTATAACAGAAGCGAGAGCATCTACCGACTGGAGTGGTCATGAGCCGCGAACAGCTTGTCCAGGTCGTCCTGCCCGGGATCGTCGAGCCCGAGGGCCTCGAGATCCGCGAGGCGCCCGTCCCGGAGCCGGGGCCGGGCCAGGTGCTGATCGCCGTCGAGGCGACGGGCGTGTCCTTCGCCGAGCAGCAGATGCGCCGCGGGCGCTACTACGACCAGCCGGCCTTCCCGTTCGTGCCCGGCTACGACCTGGTGGGCCGCGCCCTGCGCACCGGCCCCGGCGTCGACCCGGGCCTGACCGGCCGGCGGCTGGCCGCCCTGGTCAAGGTGGGCGGCTGGGCCAGCCACGTGCTGGTGGACGCGCGGGACACGGTCGAGGTGCCGGACGGGATCTCCCCCGCCCAGGCCGAGACGGTCGTCGTGAACGGCATCACGGCCTGGCAGATGCTGCACCGCAAGGCGCACGTCCGGTCCGGTCAGACGGTCCTGGTGCACGGCGCGGGCGGCGGCGTGGGCTCGGTCCTCGCCCAACTCGCGACCGCGGCGGGCGCCAAGGTCATCGGCACCGCCTCCCCGCGGCACCACGACCAGCTGCGCGCCCTGGGCGCCGTCCCGCTCGACTACCGCACGGGGGACGTCCCCGCCCAGGTGCGCCGGCTGGCGCCCGGCGGCGTGGACGCCGTCTTCGACCACCTCGGCGGCCGCAGCGTCGTCGACTCCTGGCACCTGCTCGCCCCCGGCGGCACCCTCGTCGCCTACGGCAGCGCCTCCACCCGCGACGACACCGGTTCCAAGCAGTGGCCGGTCCTGAAGATCCTCGCCCGCACCTGGACGTGGAACGCGCTGCCCAACCGGCGCCGCGCCACCTTCTACAACATCTGGGCCGGCCACGCCCTCGCCAAGGACCGTTTCCGCGCCCGCCTCCGGGCCGACCTCACCGAGGTCTTCGCCGCCGTCCGCAGCGGCGGGATCACGCCCGGCATCGCCACCCGGCTCCCGCTCACCGAGGCCGCCGCGGCGCTGCGCCTGGCCGAGTCCGGCACCGCGACCGGGAAGATCATCCTCGTCCCCTGAGGAGCGGCCAGGCCGCCCAGGGCCGATGCCCCTGCGCGTCGCTACGATGGGAGGGCGGTTGCGAGCGGCCCCACCCCGGAGGGAGACCGCTCATGCCCGTTCACCGCATCCGGCCCGACATCAGCGTCCTCAGCGACAGCCTCGAGGTGCCCGGGATCGGATACATCCCCGTCAACGCCTTCGTGCTGCACGCGCCGCAGCCGGTCGTCGTCGACACCGGTCTGGGCCTGCCGGACCGCCACTTCCTGGAGGTCCTCGCCCAGGTGGTCGACCCGGCCGACGTGCGCTGGATCTGGCTCACCCACCCGGACCGCGACCACACCGGCGGCATCGACGCCCTCCTGGCGGCGGCCCCGGACGCGAAGCTGGTGACGACCTTCGTCGCGGTGGGGATCATGTCCTGCGAGTCGCCGCTTCCGCTGGACCGGGTCCACCTGCTCAATCCCGGCCAGTCGCTCGACGTCGGCGACCGCACGCTGACCGCGTTCCGGCCGCCGCTGTTCGACAACCCCACCACGGTCGGCTTCTTCGACGACCTGACCGGCGTCTGCTTCAGCTCCGACTGCTTCGGCGCGCCGATGCCCGCCGCCGACGTCGCCGAGAGCACGGACGCCCGCGGCCTCCCGGCCGAGGACCTGCGCGCCGCGCAGCTGATGTGGGCGAGCGTGGACAGCCCCTGGGTCGAGAACGTCGACCCGAAGCGCTTCCTGGACAGCTTCCACCTGCTGCGGGACCGCGCGCCGGAGCTCGTCCTGTCGACGCACCTGCCGGCCGCCGAGGGGATCACCGAGCGGATGGTCGACACCCTCGGCTCGGCGGCGGGGCTCTCCCCGTTCGTCGGCCCCGACCAGGCCGCGCTGGCGCAGATGCTGGCCGGCTTCGAACCCACCGGCCCCTGAGCGGTCCGCTCCGGACCCTCCGCGGCACCAGCACCCGGCGGGCTCTGCGGGCGACCCTCACTCGGTGCGCAGCGCGACCGCCGTCCGCGTCCTGGCGGCCCAGCCGGCCGGCCCCGTCGCGCCGAGCACGGCGATGACCAGGCCGCCGAGGCCGAGCAGGACCAGCGCGGGTGCCTGGTACACGTCCAGCACCACGGACGGCAGGCGCAGACCCGCGCTGTGGCCCATGGCCGGGACCACGATCCGCTGGAGCACCACCCCGAGCGGGACCCCGAGCGCCCCGCCGACCGCACCGATCAGGACCACCTGCGCGAGCACCATCGACACCGTCTGCCGCGGCGTCATCCCGAGCGCCTTGACCACGCCGAGGTCGTGGACGCGTTCGCGGGTGTCGAGCACCACCGCGTTGAGGACGCCCAGGCCGGCGACGACGACGAGCATCAGCGTGAGCAGCCCGGTCAGCGCGTCCAGCATGATCAGCAGCTGACTGGCTCCCCCGCCGTCGCCGAGCTGGGCGATGGCGCCGGTGGGCCGGAGCGCCGCGTTGAGGGCGTTCGCGTAGGCGCTGCGGTCCGTACCGGAGGTGAGCGCGACGGAGAAGTAGGCCGCCTTCAGGTTCGGCTCGGCCGAGGCCAGGGTCCTGGCGTCGGTGAGGAGGTCCATGCCCTGGTTCTCGGTGACGAAGACCTCGCCGGTGATCCTCACAGGGATCGCCCTGCCGTGGTCGGTGAGCACGACCGTGTCGCCGACCCTGGTCCCCGTGGCGGTCAGGAACGGGGTGGGCGCGACGGCCTCGCCGGGCCGGTGGAACCAGGTGCCGGAGACCATCCGGTAGCCGGCCCAGGAGGCGTCGCCGAGGAAGGCGGTGACGTCGACGCTGCCGGTCGTGCCCGCCGCGGTGACCTGTGTCCGGGCTGTGCCGAACCAGGCGCGGGTACCGGGCTGGGCCCCGATGGCCCGGGTCATGGCCGCGGTGTCGACCGTGCCGGGCGCCCTGGTGGCACCGCCGGCCGCGCCGGACGCGCCCGCCACGCCGGAGGCCGGTGGCACGGGCCCGCCGGACTGCGGCGGCGCCGAGGTGAGGACGGTGACGTCGGCGGTGGTCGCCTTGGCGTCCTGGATCCGCTGCAGGGAGCTGCCGAGGCCGAAGGCGAAGGTGACGGCGGCCGCGCCGAACAGGATCGCGGTGACCATCGCGAGGGCCCTGGCTGGACGCGCGAACGGCCGGGCGAGACCCAGCGTCACCGGGCGGGGCAACGGCAGCGCTCGGGAAAGGCGAGCAGCGCGCCGACCGCGTCCGGCCTTCGGCGTGCGGCCCACGGCGAGCGCGTCGACCGTGCGCAGCCGGCCCGCCCGCAGCGCGGTGAGCAGCGCGGTCACCGAGACCATGAGCAGCACCCCGCCGACCACCGCGACGTCGACCGACGGGGCGACGGTGAGCGAGACGGTGCCGTAGACCTGCTCGGTGGTGGCGAGCACCTGACCGGCCACCAGATGGCCGACGAGCGCGCCGAGCACGGTCCCGACGGCTGCGGGGATCAGCGCCTGCCCCATGTAGGCGGACACCACCTGCGCCGGGGTGAAGCCCAGGGCCTTGAGGACCCCGATGCGCCGGGTGCCGGAGCCGACCGCTCCGGCGACGACGTTGCCGACGATCAGCACCGACATCAGCACGCCCAGCAGGCCGAAGGCGGTCAGGAACGGGACGAAGAGTCCGGTGCTCGTGTCGCTGCTGTTCTTGACGTCGAGCCAGGTGCGGGTGCCGCTGAGCGAGCCGGGCGGCGTCCGCGCCGCGATCGCGTCGCGGTCCGCGGCGAGTTGTGCGGTGGTCGACGCGGAGGCGAACCGGTAGAGCATCTGGAACCCGGCGTCGGCACCCTTCGTCCCGGCGAGGCCGGAGACGTCCGAAGGCTCGACCCAGCCGTCCGCCGTGCGGCTGACGGAGCGCGCGATCCCGACGACCCGGAGCGCGGTGACACCGGCGGAGGCGCTCGGGAAGTCGACCTCCTGTCCGAGGCCGAGCTCGGGCCCGGAGTAGTCGGCCGACACGACCAACTGGCCCGGGCCCGACACCCAGTGGCCCGAACTCAAGGTGACGTCGTCGACCGGGCCGCCCGCGTCGGAGCGGGCGACCAGCTTCATCGGGTCCATGGCGACGCCCGGCGGCAGCTCCAGCCCCGGACCGCCGGACGGGTCGGCCGTCACCGTCCGGAACGGGCCCGCCGCGGCGGTGACCCCGGCGTCGTGGGAGGTGGCGTCGACCTCCGCGGCGGTCACCCGGGCGGCGTCGAACTGGGCGGCGAGGTGCGCGCCGTGCTGGAGGGCGAAGGCGTGGTCGAACGGGGCGTTGGACGCGACCAGGAGCGAACCGCCCAGCACCGAGGCGGTGACCGCCATCATCGCGGCGAGACCGGTGACGGCGGTCTGCACCCGTCGCCGGCGGACTCCCGCCCTCACCACCCGGCCGAGCGCGCTCATCGAGCCACCGCCGCGGACCCGTCGGCGACACCGGCCGGCGCGCCGGAACCGCCGTTCACCACGCGGGTGTCCGAGGCGATCCGGCCGTCGGCAATGCGCACGACGCGCGTCGCACAGCTCGCGGCGAGGCCCTCGTCGTGCGTGACGACGACGACCGTCTGGCCGTCGGCGTGCAGCTCCCGCAGCAGCGCCCTCACCTCCTCGCCGGACGCGGAGTCCAGGGCGCCGGTCGGCTCGTCGGCCAGCAGCAGCGGTGGACGGTTCATCAGCGCCCGTGCGACCGCGACCCGCTGGCGCTCGCCGCCGGACAGCCGACCGGGGTAGGCGCGGGCGTGCCGGGCGATGCCGAGGGTCTCCAGCAGCCCGGAGGCCCGGCTGCGGGCCTCACCGCGGCCGACACCCGTCATCTCGGCGGGCAGCACCACGTTGTCGAGGACGGTCAGGTCGTCGAGCAGGTTGAAGAACTGAAAGACCATGCCGACCTTCTCGCGGCGGTAGCGGGCCGCGCCCGCCTCGCCGAGCCGGTCCACCCGCACTCCGGCGACGGTGACCGTGCCGGCGTCGGGGCGGTCCAGGCCCGCGATCATGTTGAGCATGGTGGACTTGCCGCTGCCGGAGGGGCCGAGGATCGCGACGGCCTCCCCCGCCCCCACGGTCATCGAGACGTCGCACAGCGCGGCCGGTCCCTCCGGGAACCGGCGGTGCACCCCGCTCAGTTCGATCACAGGCTCGTTCATGGTCGTTTCCCCTTCTCCCGCCCCTTGCCCGACATCGGAAACGCTAGGGTCGGTCGGTGACCGGCCACCTCGGCCCCGGGAGGCATATCCGGTACACCTCACGGACGATGGCCTCCGGGATCATCCTTCTGATGTAGTCGGGAGAGGGAGAGCGTGAACAGCAGTCCGACGAGCGCGGGCCCGACGGCCTGGCTCCTGAGGGCCACCGAGCCGCTCCCACGCCCGACGCGGCGCCAGCAGCTGCTGGACGCGGGTCTGGCCCTCGCCTTCGCCCTGGTCGCCCTGCGCTACGCCCTCACCACGCCGAACCTGCCTGCCAGCCCGTTGGACGTCAGGTTGCTGGCGCCCGCCGCGGCCGCGCCCCTGGCCTGGCGACGCCGGGCGCCGCTGCCCGCCCTGTGGGCCCAACTCGGTTTCTCCATGGCCTTGCTGGCCCGCCACGTCTTTCCTGACCTGCTGTTCACCGCATCCCTCGTCGCGGCGGTCGCCCTCTACAGCGCCGTCGCCCACAGCCCGCACCGGCGGTTGTGCCTGCTCAGCGCCCCGGTCGCGGTCGCGGTCCTGATCGTCCTGGTGTCGCGGGCACGGCTCCCCCACTTCCCCAACGGCCTGGTCGGCGCGCTGCTGCTGTTCCCGGTCGTGGTCACGGCCCTCGGGCAGCGCCTCTGGGCCCGGCGGGCCGAGGAGAGCCGGGCCCGGGTGCGAGCCCTGGAGCAGGACCGGATCGAGGCCCTGCGCCTGGCCGTGGAGCACGAACGGGCCCGGATCGCCCGCGAGTTGCACGACGTGGTGACCCACAACGTCAGCGTCATGGTGATCCAGGCCGGCGCGGCGCGGATGGTCGTCGACCAGAACCCCGCCCTGGCCAAGGAGGCGCTGCTCGCCATCGAGTCCGGCGGCCGTGCGGCGATGACCGACCTGCGCCACGTCATGGGCCTGCTGACGATGGAAGGTTCCGCCGCCCCCGATGCGGAGCAGCAGCCCGAACTCGCCCCACAGCCGGGTCTGGACGGGCTCGACGCGCTGGTCGAACGGATCCGGCTGACCGGCATCCGCATCGACCTCACGGTCAGCGGCGAACGGCGGGCGCTGCCGCCGGGAGTGGAACTGACGGCCTATCGGGTCGTGCAGGAGGCGCTCACCAACATGGTCAAGCACGCCACCGGCGCCGACGCGCTCGTCCAGGTCGACTACGGTCCACGGGAGTTGTCGGTGGACGTGGCCAACACCGAAGGACGCCCCGGCGAGGCGGCCGCCACCGGCGGCGGCAAGGGCCTGCTCGGCCTGCGCGAACGCCTGGCGCTCTACGGTGGGACCCTGCACACCGGCCCACGGCTCACCGGCGGTTACCGCGTGAAGGCACTGATTCCGCTGGACCTCCTGGAGGACGCATGACCACCCCGCTGCGCGTCGTGATCGCCGACGACCAGGCGCTCGTGCGCACCGGCTTCACGATGATCCTCGGCGCCCAGGGCATCGAGGTCGTCGCCGAGGCCGACACCGGCGCTGCCGCCGTCCAGGCGGTCCGCCGCACCCTGCCGGACGTGGTCCTGATGGACGTCCGCATGCCCGAGATGGACGGCCTCGAGGCAACCCGCCGAATCCTCTCGGCGGACAGCGAGCACTCCCCGCGGGTGATCATTCTGACCACCTTCGACCTCGACCAGTACGTCTACGCCGCCCTCAACGCCGGCGCCAGCGGCTTCCTCCTCAAGGACATCAGCCCCGAACACCTCGTCAACGCCGTCCGCACTGTCCAGACCGGCGACGCGCTGCTCGCCCCCGCCATCACCCGCCGCCTCATCGCCCGCTTCGCCCGCCGCGACGACCCCTCCCTCCCGGGCGGCCACGACCGCGCGGCCCAGCACAGCCGCCTCTCCTCTCTCACCCCGCGCGAGACCGAGGTGCTCCTCCTGATCTCCCACGGCCTCAGCAACAGCGAACTCGCCGCCCACCTCCACCTCTCCGAAGCCACGGTGAAGACCCACGTCGCCCGCATCCTCGCCAAACTCCACCTCCGCGACCGCGTCCAAGCCGTCGTCCTCGCCTACCAAACCGGCCTAGCCACCCCGGCTCACCCCTCACCTGTCGGCGAAGCAGGACGATGAGCGCCATGCCGACGACCGACGAGCCCGAAGGCGAGCTTTCCCGTCCGTAGCGGGAACACCGCAGCGAGCCCGCATTCCGGCGCTCGGAGCCCGACTGGTCCGGCGCTGGGTTCTCCGGCTGGGTGCCGGTAGCGTGCGGGGACGATCTTTGGGGGGTGGGCTGGTGCGGCCGACGCTGCTGGTGGATGTGGATGGGCCGCTGAATCCCTACGCGGCGAAGCCGTACAGGCGGCCCGAGGGCTACGGGACGCACCGGCTGATGACGCCCCGGTGGCAGGCGACCGAACGTCGTCGGCTCGCTGAGTGGGGCCTTCCCGACAAGGCGGTGAAGCCGCTGCGGGTCTGGCTCAACGCCACACACGGGCCCTCGCTCGCCGCACTGCCCTTCGACCTGGTGTGGGCGACGACCTGGGAGGAAGAAGCCAACGACTTCCTGGCACCGCTTCTCGGCTTGCCTTCCCTGCCGTTCATCGCCTGGCCCGATCCGCGGCCGGAGCCGGAGGGCGGCGTGTTCTGGAAGACGCCGGAGGTCGTGGCCTGGGCGCAGGGCCGCCCGTTCGCGTGGGTCGACGATCAGATCACGGACGCGGACCGCGCCTGGGTCCTCACCCACCACCGCGGTCCGGCGCTCCTCCACTACGTCGATCCGAAGATCGGTCTGACCGCAGACGACTTCGCGCATCTGCAGGACTGGGCGAACCTGATGGGCTGACATCGGTCGGGTGCCGTGGTTGGACCGACCGCCTCGAGCTCGCGCAGCCCGGCCAGCGCTGCCGCAGCCGTGAGCACGGGGGCCATCAGCACTCCCTCGCGCGCCCGGCCGGGACCACACCCTACCCTTCGTCCCCGCAGCATCGTCCACGCACCCCGAAGCAGCACCCAAACAGGACTTATCTACGCAAACCATCCACCCTCGCGGGTGGGGGATCTTCCGTGCGCGGTGGGGCGCGCTATCGTCTCCCGGTGCTCACCGCTCTCTCACCCCGCTCCCTCGTGCGCCGAGGCGCAGAGCCCGCAACGCGGGCGATGCGGCTCGATTCGCTGACCAGTTTGCGGTTCTTTGCCGCATTTGCCGTTTATCTGCATCACTTCAACGGCTTCGCCCCCAACGGGGGCGTGGCGCGCATCCCTGCGCTGTATCCGTGGTCACTGATCGGCGCGCACGGCGTCACGTTCTTCTTCGTCCTGTCCGGCTTCCTGCTCACCTGGACCTGGCAGCCCGGGCGGCAGAGCACCGGGGGCTACTACTGGCGACGCCTCGGCCGCATCTGGCCGGCGCACCTGGTCGCCACCGTCACCGCGATGCTGCTCTTCTACAACCTCGGTTCGGGCATCGGCTGGGGCAAGGACACGACCGACCTGGGCTCGACGCTGTCGAGCATCTTCCTGGTCCAGGCCTGGATACCCGGGGTCCACCCCATCCTCCCGGGCAACCCGGTCACCTGGACGCTCAGCGTCGAGCTCGCGTTCTACCTGGTCTTCCCGTTCGCGTTCCGCTGGTTCGAGCGGCTGCGCACCCGCACCCTGATGCTCATCAGCGCCGCCAGCATGGTGATCGTGTGGGCGGTGGACGTCTACGCGCTCAACTACTGCCGCCCCTCGTTCGAGACGTGGCTCATGCGACTGCCGGTGTCGTACTTCCCGCAGTTCGCGGTCGGCATGGCCTTCGCCTTCGCGCTGCGGCGCGGGTGGCGCATGCGGCTCAGCCCCTGGGTCGTGCTGCTGGCGCTCGTCGCGTACGTCCCGGTGTACGCCACCCACGCGGTCCCGCCGTACGGCCGCTACGGCATCCAGGTCGAGGCCAGCGTGCGCGACATCGTCGCCATCCTGTCCGTCCTGCTGATCACGGCCTACGTCCAACGGGAGCTCGACGGCCGCACGGGCCTGCTGAACCGGCGCTCCCTGGTCCTCCTCGGCAGCTGGTCCTACTGCTACTACCTGGTCCACCAGCAGGTCATCCAGGCCATGTACGACCTGCACCTGTGGCAGCCGGCCGGCAACCGCAACGTGTGGATCCTCGCCGTCGGCTTCGCCATCGGCACCCTCTTCGCCTGGCTGCTGTACACCCTGGTCGAGGAGCCGGCCCGCAAGAAGTGGACCGCCCTCATGCCGCGGTCGCTGCGCAAGCCGCCCCGCATGCCGCAGCCGCCCGTCGGCGCCGGCACGCGGGACCCGGAGACCGTCCGCACCTGACGGTCGTCCGAGGGGGACGTCGGCGGTGCCGACGACGTGCGCACCTGAGAGGGGCGCGAGGCTGATGCCTCGCGCCCCTCTCGTCGCTAGAAGGGACCCAGGGTCAGCGGGTTGTTCGGCACGAGCCGCTGTGAGATGTCCTCGGCGACGTTGGTGGCCAGGTTGGTGACGGCTGTGGAGGTGTCCGGGGTGTCGGTCGCCGAGACCGCGATCGACAGGTGCCGGGAGGGCAGATACGCCATGATCGCGGCGTAGCCCAGGAAGGACGGGTTCTGGATGATCCAGCCGTTCACCACGATCACGGACATGCCGAAGTGCGCGGCCCTGGTCTGCGGGAAACAGAGCGGGCACTGCGGCGTCTTCTCGCCGAGGCCGACCGTGCCGGGGTCGAGCAGGGTCCGGTAGCCCTGGCGGGTGAGCGTCTGCCCCGCGCCGATGCCCTCGCCCGAGCGGGCGAGGTCGCAGATGTCCTGGGTGATGACCGCGCCCGGCGCGGTGGTCCACGAGGGGTTCCAGAAGGTCGACTCCTCGTACGTGCCGCGTGCGGTGGTGAAGGCGTGCAGCACCGGGGTGGGGATGTCGGGGGTGTAGCTGTTCGACGTCGCGTGCAGGCCCAGCGGACGGTAGATGCGCTGCTCCAGCAGGTGGTCGAGCCGGGTGTGCGTGATCCGCTGCAACGCCTCGCCCAACAGCAGGAAGTTGGCGTGGGAGTAGCTGATGTTGGTGCCGGGCTTGTAGAGCAGCGTCTCCGGGTTCGCGTAGCCGAGGAGCTCCGCGGGCGTCCAGTGCTTGAACGGGTGCGCCAGCAGCGCCTTCTGGAAGTCCGGGTTCTTGACGTAGTCCTGGAAGCCGGAGGTGGTGTTGCCGAGCATCCGCAGCGTGATCTCGCGGGCGTGCGGGACCCAGGGCAGCCAGCGGGAGATGGGGTCGTCGAGGCTGATCCGGTGCTCGTCGGCGAGCTGCAGCAGGATCGTGCCCATGTAGCTGATGCCCACGGAGCCCGCGCGGAAGCGCATGTCGGGGCGGGCCGGCACGGAGGTCATCGACGTTCCCACCGCGCCGGTCCACAGGTCACGGCCGTTCTCGGTCACCCTGGCCACGACCGCGCGCAGCTTCAGCTCGCGCCGGGACTTCCTGACGGTGTCCTCGATGACGCGGGCCTTGCCGTGCGCCGCGGCCGGGGAGGCGACGCAGTCGGATCCGCGGCGCCCGGCGGCGTCGGCGGAGCCCGCGGTCCCCGCGAGCAGCGGGGTGGAGGAGAGCAGCAGAGCGGCAGCACACAGCAGTGCGGTTCGCTTACGAGTCATGCTTCACGATCCGGGTGACACTCCCCCGAATCCGTGCAGGACACTCCCGGCGCCACCCCGATGGCGCACGCCGTCCGGGCCACCGGCGTACGCGTATCCGAGGAACGGGGTGCGGTGCTCCGCTCCGTGCAGCACCGCACCCCGGGTGCCTGCGGCCGGGGGGGGTAACCGCAGGCTCCTTTCATCGGGCCCCGCCGAGGTGAGGAACCAGCGGGACCCGGGTCCGTGAGCACGAACCACGACCAGCATGCTCCCGCCCCGGGGCCGCGCCGCGCGCCGCGCGCCGCGCGCACGGAACCGGCACAACACCCGCACGCGACCGACGCCGCGCCTCCGGCGCGCTCAGGCGGTCCGGCCGGTGGCGGCCGCCCGTGGCGCGCAGCGGCGCAGCAGGCGCTCGCCGAGCACCAGCGCGGCGAGGGCGAGACCGAAGGCGGCGACCGGTCCGAGGTGGGTCGGGGCGAAGCAGAGCACCAGCATGAAGCCGAGCGTGCCCGCAGTGGACGTCAGCGCGCCGCGCAGCATGTCGACGGCGGCCCGCCCGCCGGCCTCCCGGTGGGTCGAGGTCACCATCACGGACAGCAGCACCGGCAGCGCCGTCAGCACGCCGGCGACGAAGGACCCCAGCACGTCGCTCGCGGCCAGCGCACCCGCCACGACGACGCCGGTGATCGCCATGCGCGCCGGTATCTCCCAGCCGCCCGCGCCGCGGTTCGGCCGCGCGGGCGTCGGTGTGACGGAGGGCCAGGTCAGCAGGCCGACGACGATCACGGAGACGGCCAGCGCCGTGGACAGCCAGACGCTCCCGCCGCCGGCTCCGGCCAGTGCCGCCCCGGCCGCGCAGGCGAGCGCGATCGCCAGGGTGCGGGCCGGGCGGCGGGTGGGCGCCAGCCGGGCGTAGGCGAGGCAGAAACAGGCGACGCCCAGCATTCCCGTGGCGGTGCCGTGGGCGGCCGCGGCGGCTTTCTCGGGGCCGGAGGCGATCCAGGTCAGGGCGAGGAACGGACCGCTCGTGGTCGGCGCGCCGAGCAGCTGCCCGCCCCTGCGGGGCCCGAGACGACGCGCGAGGACGGAGGCGAGGAGGACGAGGAGGGGGGCGAGGGCGGACCTGAGCAGCAGGAGTTCCATGCCCGCGATTCTTGCGCCGATCTGTCCGATTTTGTCGCGGAGTTATGGGCCCGTTCGGGATAGCAGCCGAGGAAAACTCGCCACGGTGCCAGCAGCGCCGAAGATTTGTAGCATGGGACCGTGGACCGTATCGATCGCGAGCTTCTGACGCTGCTCCTGCACGACGGCCGGGCGACGTACCAGGAGCTCGGCCGCCAGGTGCGGCTGTCGGCCAACACGGTGGCCGACCGGGTGCGCCGGCTCCAGACGGACGGCGTCATCCGCGGCTACCGGGCCGAACTGAACCTGGAGTCGTTCGGCCGCGCCATGCAGCTGCTCAGCGACGTCCGCCTGCGAGAGGGCGTGGACCGCCGGGGCTTCGAGGAGCAGCTCGGCGCGGTGCCGCAGGTGGTCGGGGCGATGCGCGTCACCGGCGAGTACGACTACCAGCTGCACCTCGCCTGCACCGACACCCGCGAGTTCGAGACCGTGATCGACCGCCTCAAGGCCGAGTTGGGCGTGCGCGAGCTGCGCAGCCGCCTCGTCCTGCACGAGGTGCCCCTGGGCCTCGAACGGGCCATCGAGCCCTGACCGGGTTCGGGCCCTGGTCGGACTCGGACGGGCGCTGAACGGTACTGCGGGCGTGGCCAGGGCCCGCAGTACCGGACGATCCGTCAGGCTTTCAGCGTGTCACGCCGGTTCACGCGTCGGCGCGGAAGACCGGGTAGTAGCCCCCGGACTGCCCCGCAGAGGTGGGGTGGTAGGACTCGTAGACCGGCAGCGTCGTGCTGTGGATCCACTGGCTGTCCGTGCAGATCTCGTGACCCGAGAAGGCGCTGCGGACGTCGCCGAAGGTGAAGCCCGCGTACTTGGCGACCTCCTTGGCAATGACGCCGTCGAGGTCGTCCGCGGCGCCGTTGATGGCGCTGCGGCTGGTGTTGCTGATGCCGAACAGGCAGTCGCCCGGGATCGCGTAGAGGTGCGGGTAACCGAGCACGACCACGTGCGCGTTGGGCGCGTGGGAGCGGATCGCCGAGTACAGCGAGTCGAGCCTGGAAGCGAGTTGGGTGTTGACGAAGTTCTCCGCCGTGTTGACGGCCGAGACGCAGGAGCTGGTGCCGTCCAGCACGCAGGTCTCCATCGTCGAGGAGAAGCCGGCGTCGTCGCCGCCCACGGTGACGCTGACCTCCGTGGTGCCGCTGTTCAGCCCGGAGAGCTGGCCGTTCAGCACGTCCGAGGTCGTGGCCCCGGAGCAGGCCTCGAAGTCGAAGCTGGACGGGGAGTTCGCCTGCTGCCACAGGGAGGGGTAGGCGAGCGTGCTGCGGTAGCAGGTACCGCTGGAGGAGATGTAGCTGCCGCTGCCGACGCCGGCGGCGTAGGAGTCGCCGAGGGCGACGTAGCCGCCGCCGGCGGCCCGGGCGCTCGGGGCCAGGACGAGAGCGCCGGCGAGAACCGTGCCGACGGCGAGGGTGCCCGCCATGAGCCGTCTGGACGCGGGGGTGCGCATGGAGCCTCCACTTGTGGTGGTGGTGTTGCACGACAGGTCGGGTGGGGACAGGTCGACGCGCGTCGCGGACTTGTGTACCAGTGGGTAACGACGGCGCGGAAGTGGTCATGGCCGCGTCCTGACACCTACGTCCTTGTGGCGGTGAAGTCCTGACACATCGTCGGAAAGATCGACGTCCGCTTGGGCGGGAGCTCGCACGGTTCCGGCGCGGTCGTCCGCTTGGTGCCGGTGAGCACCGCCGGGGTGGGATTTGCGCGCGTTGCTCCTCCGGGCCACAAGCTCCTCCGGGCCTCCGATCCTCCGGGGCCGGGGCCCCGGGCCTCCGGACCCCGGGCTTGCGCGTGAGGGAGGCGAGGGCGGCCCGGCACCCCCGTGGTCGGCCGGGGGGCGCGCCGCAGCGGCCACTATCCTGGTCGGCGTGACACCGAACCCCGAGCGCGCGACGCCGATGCGCGCGGACGCCGCGCGCAACCGCGCACGGGTCCTGCAGATCGCCCGCGAGCAGCTGGCAGCGGGCGACAGCTCGTTGCAGCTGAACGCCATCGCCCGCCTCGCGGGCGTCGGCGTCGGGACGGTGTACCGGCACTTCCCCACCCGCCACGCGCTGGTGGAGGCCCTGTCGGTGGAGCGCTTCGCGCAGCTCGTCGACGAGGCCCGGGCCGCGGCGGCGGAGGCGGACGCACTGACGGGCCTGCACCGGCTGCTGACCTACGCCCTGGCGCGGTCGCTCGACGACCCGGAGTTCGCGGCGGTCCTGGAGGCCTCTCGCGACGCCGAGGAGCAGACCGCGGCCTTGAAGGCGGAGCTCGACCAGGCCGTTGCCGGGCTGCTGGACCGCGCCCGCGAGACCGGCGCCATCCGCGGCGACATCGAGGCGGACGACGTGCGCCGGCTGCTGTGCGGCATCGAGCACGCGGTGCGGGTGGGCGACAGCGATCCGCTGCGCATCGGGGTCTATCTCAGCGTCCTGCTCGAGGGTCTGCGCCCGCCACGCTGACACACCACCAACCGGATAGCTATCCGTTTGTGCTACCGTCTGCCCAGGGAACCGGATAGTCATCCGTTTCAGCGGGTTCGAAGCATTCGACGCCTGGAGGGGCACAATGACGCAGCGGGCAGTGGTGACGGGTGCGACCGGCGGTATCGGCCTGGAGACCGCACGGGGGTTGGCGGCGGCCGGCTTCGCGGTGACCGTTGTCGGCCGGGACGCCGCACGCGGAGCGCAGGCGGTGGAACGGCTCAAGGCCGCCGCGACGGACGGCGAGCCGGCCTTCGTCGCCGCGGACCTCGCCTCGCTCGGCGAGGTCCGGGAGCTGGCGGTGCGGCTGGCGGCCGAGGGCCCGCTGGACGTGCTGGTCAACAACGTGGGAGCGATGTTCCCCGAGCGACGGCTGACCGCCGACGGCATCGAGGCGTCCTTCGCCGTCAACCACCTCTCGCCGTACCTGCTGACCGAGTCGCTGCTGGAGACGCTCGGCTCCGGTTCGCCGAGCCGGATCGTGAACGTGACCTCCGGGGCGGTCCGGGTGGCCAAGCACCGCTTCGACGCGGTCGAGCCGCGCGGCGGCTACTACGGCTTCCACTGGTACGGGCGCGCGAAGCTCGCCAACCTCGCCTACACCCTGGACCTCGCGCGGCGGCTCGACCGCAGCGGCGTCTCGGTCTTCGCCGCCGATCCCGGCGGCGCGGCGACGGCGATGACCGACGGCACGATGACCTCCCCGAAGATCGTCTCCCCCGGGCTCCGCCTGATGTGGCCGCTGGTCCGGCGCGCCTTCGAGCGCTCCACGGCCGGACCGGCCGCAGTGGCGGCGCGGTCGTCCGTCCTCGCCGCCACCGACCCCTCCCTCGATGGGCGGACCGGACTGCTCATCGGCCCCGAGGCCGTGCCCGTCACCCCGATCCGCTGGGCCACGGACCCGCAGGTCGCCCACGACGTCCTGCGCCTCAGCCGCGAGTCCGCGCCGCTCACCCCCGCGCCTGCCCGTCGATAGGCCACGAGGCGAGCAGGTCGAAGTCCTCCCCCGTCAACCCGGTCCGGGGATCCACGCGCAGCAGCAGCGCCGCACCGCCGTGGTGCGCCGCCACCCAGACGCGGTCCGCGCGCGTGATCTCGTCGTCGACCCACGCGAACGCGCGCCCGGCGGCGCTGGAGACGATCGGGCGCGTCTTCCAGTGCCGCCCGGCGCGTATGTCCCGCTCCTCCGCCTCCGCGTCCCCCTCGCCCTCCGGCCACGCGAGCACGGGCAGGGCGGGCAGCCCGAGCCGGGGCGCGACCAGCTCGTTCGCGTCCTCGCCCCAGGTGGTCGCCCATACCAACTCGTACTCCAGCGCCGCCAGTCGACGGCCCACGGTGGGGTCGATCCGCGACAACAGCGAGTCGGCCGCATCGGTCGGCAGCGCTCGGCTCGGCGCGGGTCCGCCGAACGGGATGAGCGGGCCGTCGACATCGAGGAAGAGCAACGGCCGCACCACTGCACCTGCCGCGTCCATGATCCACACCGTACCGCTCGACGGTCCGCCTGTCAGTGCCGATCGCCATCATGGGGAGGTGACGAACACGAACCTGGCCCCCGGCAGCGTCTGGCGACTCCACCACGGCGACCACGAGATCGCCCGGCTGACCGTGACCGACAACGACTGGCCCTGGCTCCGGGCCACCGTCGAGGCCCTCCCCGGATTCGAGGGTTTCCGCCCCCTCTTCGCGGAACACGAGCAGGCCGTCGAGGAGGAGGACTGGGAGCAGGCGGACCTCTCCTACTTCCGCATCCGCGACGCCCTCACCATGACCTTCCCGGACGGCAGCCCGGTCGCCGAGTTCCTGCTCCACATCCACGCCGACGACACCGCCGGCTGGCGCTGGCACGACGAGCCCTTCGACGGGCGGTAGGCGGCCCTGCCGGGCCGTCAGAAACAGCAGTTCAGGAGCAGGACGTCCGCCACCGCGCAGAGCAGGCGGCCGCCGTGGGCGGCCGGGAGGAACTCGGTGGGATGGGTGAACGGGCCCGTGACGAGCAGGAGTTCGCCGCGAGCACGGGCGGATCGGCGCCAGGGGCGGGTGGAGAGGAGCAGGCCGCGGTACCAGGGGCGGCCGTCGGGAGCGGTGACGGCGAGGTGGCGGTCGTCGATGGTCACGAGCCATCGCGGGGCGCAGTCCAGGCCGGAGGCCAAGTCGGCCGGGAGCCAGCCGGAGGCGGTGGGGTGGTCCGGGCGCGAGGGGAAGACGAGCGTCGGGTGGCTGCGCCACAGCTCCGGCCAGACCGCCGTCGGATCGGCGGCGGGGTCCGGCCACCCGTCCTGGGCGGGGGTCGGCGTCACCACGACCGCCCGCCCGGGTCGGTCGCCGGCCGCCCCGCCGGCCACGCCTCCGGACGACGTGGGGGGCGGCACCGGCGGGGCCGGTGCCGTGCCGGGGGCGCGCCGACTGGAGGGATCGTCTGGTAGTGAGGCATCTCGTTCCCCGTACGGGAAGGGCGGGGCGGCTCCGGGCAGCGTGGGCGTCAGGGTTTGACGCCCACACCGACCCACAGGCTGACCTCGGCGTCGGTGGGCACGTCCTCCGAGGCGCCGTCCGGGCGCCAGCGGTGGCCCACGGAGATGCCCGGCTCCAGCAGGTCGAGGCCCTCGAAGAACCCCGCGACCTCCTTACGGGTGCGGAACTGGACGGGCGTGCCGGAGCCGTTGTAGATGTCCTCGACCTTCTCCCAGCTGACCGGGTCGAAGTCGGGCGTGCAGTGGCTGATCGCCAGCGCGCTGCCGGAGGGCAGGGCGCCGAGGAGGGTCCGCACGATGCGGTGCGGGTCCTGGGCGTCCGGGACGAAGTGGAGCAGGGCGTTCAGGGACAGGGCGACGGGCCGATCGAGGTCGAGGACCTCGGACAGCTCGGGACTGTCGAGCAGCGACTCCGGGTCGTTGACGTCCGCCTCGATGTAGGTGGTGCGTCCCTCGGCCGTGCTGCGCATCAGGCGCTCGGCGTACTTGAGGACGAGGGGGTCGTTGTCGGCGTAGACGACGCGCGCGGACGGGGCGACCGACTGGGCGACCTGGTGCAGGTTCGGCTCGGTGGGGATGCCGGTGCCGATGTCCAGCCACTGGCGGATGCCGTGCTCGCGCGCGAGGACGCGGGTGGCGCGGTGCATGAACGCGCGGTTCTCGCGGGCGCAGGTGAAGATGCTGGGAAACACCGCGACGACCCGTTCCGCGGCCTGGGCGTCGACCTCGAAGTGGTCCTTGCCGCCGAGGTAGTAGTCGTACATCCGGGCGGAGTGCGGCCTGTTGGTGTCGAGGCCCCTCGCGGGACGGGTGTCGCTCATCGGTTCCGTTCCCCTTCGTGTCTGACGTCGGTGTCGTGCGCGCCGACCGGGCCTCGGCCCTGGGGCCGACCGGCCCTAGCCGGCCAGCAGGTGGTCCGCGAGGCCTGCCTTGGCACCCTCGACGAACGCGCTGATCTCGTCGGTGGTGTAGATCAGCGCGGGGCCGCCGGGGTCCGTGGACTGCCGCAGCGCGACGCGGCCGTCGGCCAGCCGCTTCACCTCGACGCACTGTCCGCCGTTGGGGCCGCTCCAGGGCTTCTCCCAGCCCTGCTCGCCGAGTTCACGGGCCGGCATCCCGTTGTAGATCCCTCTGTCGGCACCCGCACTGTCGGTGGTGGTCATGAGTACTCCTTACGCATGCGGTTGAGCAGAGCCTTGCTCTGCCCGGACGAGGTCAGCAGCGCCATCCGGTTGTGCGCCTCGAGATGGGCGACGACGTCCGCGCGCTGGTCCAGGTAGACGGACGCGGAGAGGATCTCGCTGTACACGACGTCGGGCAGCTCCCGCTCCCTGAAGCGGAAGTAGGTGAAGGGCGCGCACGCTCCCACGTGGGCGCCCGCGGTGAACGGGACCACGTCGATGCTGACGTGGTCGCGTTCCATGGCCGTGAGCAGCACGTCGATCTGGTCGCGCATCACCTCCGCGCTGCCGACGACGCGATGGAGGACGGCCTCCTCCATCACCACCCAGAGGGTGGGCGCGTCGGGGTGGTCCAGCAGGCTCTGCCGCCGCAGCCGCAGGTCGACGCGCCGGTCCAGCTCGTCCCCGGAGTCATTGGGGAAGCCGCCCTGCAGGACGGCCCGGGCGTACGCGTGCGTCTGCAACAGGCCCGGGACGTAGTGCGGTTCGTAGGTGCGCAGGGTCACGGCGCCGGATTCGAGGCTGACGTAGGCCGAGAACCAGCTGGGCAGCACGTCGCGGTAGGCGTACCACCAGCCGGGCTCGTTGGCCTGCTCGGCGAGGGCGATGAACTCCTCGATCTCCTGCGCGTCGGCGCCGTACTTCTCCAGCAGCCGTTCCACGTACAGGGGCTTGAGGGCGACCTCGGCCTTCTCCAGACGGCGCACCGTCAGGGAGGTGACGCGCAGGGCCTTGGCCGCGGCCTCGAGCGAGACCCCCGCGGCGAGGCGCCGGTCCTGGAGCCGTCGGCCGAGGATCATGCGCAGCACGGTGGGAGCGCCCGTGCCGGCATTCGACCGGTTCTCGGTCACGCGCTCCACCTCCCCGACGATCTGGCGATCAGACGACCCGTCGCTCCGTCAGCGATCCGATTTTGGCAGAGACTTGGCGATGATGACACCAGGAGGATGACATCGCGCTGAAATTATCAGGGAGTTGGTTGCGCCGTGTACGGGACGGCGAGCATAGTCGGATTCGTGAGTGCTCACCGACAGCAGACGACAGAGCTCCTGCCCGCCCCGCACTTAGCGACGGCGGGCCTACGACGATCCCACTGGCTGGAGCTTCCGGCTCACCGCTCCAGCGTCGGCATCGCACGGCACCGCCTCACCGAACACCTGGACGCCTGGTCCGTGCCCGGTCAGGCCCTTGACGACGCGGCCCTGCTGCTGTCCGAGCTCGCCACCAACGCCGTGGTGCACACGGCGAGCACGAGGATCCTCTGCGGCGTCGCCCTCTCCGCCGACGGCCGGCTGCGCATCGAGGTCCACGACGACCACGGTGTCTGCTGCGAGGCTCCCGAAGCGCCGGATCTCGACGAGGAGAGCGGCCGGGGCCTGCTCATCGTCCAGGCCCTCGCGGAGTCCTGGGGCGTCAAGCCCTCCTCCACCACCGAGGGCAAGGTCGTCTGGGCGACGCTCAGAACCGCCTGAGACCCGCCCGGGGTTCCGGTCGGGGCCCCGGCCCCGGATCCAGTCCGGGGATTCGGTCCGGGATTCAGTCCGCGCTCCGCTCCACCCGCCTACGAGCTGCGACCTTGCGCGCCTGAGCGGTCTCCCGCGCACAGCCCACGGCGTGGGCGCGGACGGTCGTCGGATGCTGGCGCACCGCCGTGCGCAGGTCCTGCACCGTCTGACGGAGCCTGCCGAACTCCTCGATGTCCTCCTCCGTCCACCTGGCCCGCTGCAGCGCCTGACGCGGCTCAGGGAACCGCGCGCGGTACTCCGCGGTCTTGCTCTGGGCGAAGTCAGCGAGCGCATTGTCCGCCGCATCCAACTCGCGTTGGAGCTGGACGAGGTCGTCCGGGGCTGGAAGAGCGTCGGGCATATGACAGAGCTTACGAAGTCGACCCGATGACGTCACTAGGCGTCCGCGAAGTGACGCAGCGTCATGCATGGGAGTTAAACGCGGTGTTGGGACTCCACCATACTCCGTCCTGAGACTGCCCGAGTACCACTCCGGCCGGCTGGGGCGGGCTGCTTCCGAGCCGCTTCCGGGACGTCTCCGGGCCGTCGCAGGGCACGCCGCCGAGGTCTCCCCGGGCGTCCTCCCCCCAAGGCACGCTCCTGCGGCGGCCTGCCGGGACCCGCCGCGCTCGAGCGTCGGAGCCACACCGTCACCCGTTCGGACCTCGCCAGACGGAGCACCAGCTGTCGCGGGCCGCGGGGTCTGCGCGTGTAATCGGAAGGGCGCTCCGTCGCCGGACCGGCCACGGACACCCAGGCAGGCCACGCCCAGGCGAGTCCGAGTCGGAGAGGACCACTGATGTCGAGCACGAAGCGAGCCGTCTTCCATTACACCGCAGGTCTCGTCGCTGCTCTGGCACTCTTCGCGGGCGGCGTGCTCGGGCTCAGCGCGTGCACCAGCTCGGCGACGGGCAACTTCTCCGGCAGCACCGTGATGACCACGCAACCGCCGAACACCGGGAACTTCTCCGGGAACGCGCCGTCGGCCCTGCAGTCGCTCGCCTCCGCCGGCCAGGCCTCCGCCGCGTCGGTGTCCGCGTCCAACGCGGCGCGGGCCTCCGCGTTCGCCTCCTCCGTCGCCGCCGAGTCCGCCCGGACGCAGGCCGCCTACCAGGCGGCTCTGAAGAACGTCACCGGGCGCGGGAACGCTTTCTCGGACGTCTTCCTCACCGGCCTTCCGAAGACCCAGACCGGCGGGCTCCACGCCGCGATCGTCAACATCACGAACCACGGGACCGCCGCCGCCTCCTTCGCCGTGCAGGTGGACTGGACGGACACCTCGGGACACGTCGTCGACAGCGGCGTGGTCGGCACGGAGCACCTCGCCCCCAACGGGAAGGCGACGCCGGTCGCGTTCAGCACGAAGGACGCCGACCTGACCCTCGTCCCGGTGGTCGCCAAGGCCCAGAGCTTCTGAGCCGCCCCTCCCCTGCGGCAGCGCCAGGGGCGGACCGCGGCAGGAGGGCCTGGCCCGGCGTGGCGGGGCCTGGCACAACGTGGCGGGACTTGGCGGGGTCTGGCTGAGCGAAGCCAGGAGGAGCAGGTCGAGGGGAAGGAGACCGAGTGGCGCACCGGACGACCCGACCGCCCCGACCGCCCCGACCCACGCCCCGGCGCCGCGGCACCTCGCAGTTCCCCGCCGCCCTGGACCGGCTCGCCCGTGGGGCGCGGCGGGTGCGGGTCGTCGACCTGGACCGGATCACCTCGGGTCCGCACGTGCCGCGCGGCCTGCAGGTGGTCACGGGCTGGGCCTGGCGGCTGCTGGTGCTGGGGACGGCGGCCTACGTGGTGTTCCGGCTGCTGGCGAGGTTCCAGCCGGTCGCCGTCGCGGTCTTCCTCGCGCTGGTGATCGCGGCCCTGCTGCGGCCGCTGGCGGACCGTCTGAACCGGGTGATGCCGAGGATCTGGGCCGTCGTCTGCGCCTACGTGCTGTGCGTGGTCCTGATCGCCGGCGGCTTCGCCCTGACGGGGTTCCTGGTGGCCGGCGAGTCGGGTCATGTGACGACGCAGTTCGACTCCGGGATCCACCGCCTGGAGGTCTGGTTGGAGGGTGCGCCGTTCCACGTGCGCCCGAGCGCCCTGACGGATCTGCAGCACAAGGTGACCTCGTTCATCTCGGCCCACCGGACCACGCTGATCCAGAGCGCCCTCAGCGGCGCCACCCAGGTGGTGGAGGCGCTGACGGTGGCGGCGCTGGGCCTGTTCTGTTCGGTGTTCTTCGTTCATTCGGGCGAACGCATGTGGTCGTGGTTCCGTGACCAGCTCCCGGCGGGCGGACGCTCGGGCTGGGACCGGGCCGGACGGGCGGCGTGGCGCACGTTCGCCGGCTACATCCGCGGCATCATCCTGGTGGCCGGGACCAACGCGATCCTGGTCGGCATCGCGCTGTTCGCGCTGGGCGTCCCGTTCGCGGTCCCGTTGGCGGTGCTGGAGTTCCTGGCGGCGTTCGTGCCGCTGATCGGCTCACCGTTCGCACTGGCGGTCGCCAGCGTGGTCGCCCTGGCCGCGAAGGGTCCGGTGACGGCGCTGATCGTGCTCGCACTCATCGTCGTCATCGGACAGATCGAGGGTCATCTGCTGCACCCCCTGATCATGAGCTGGGCGGTACGGCTGCATCCCGTCGTGGTCGCGATCTCCGTCATCCTCGGGACGATCGCGCTCGGCTTCGTCGGGGCGGTCGTGGCCGTGCCGTTCGTCTCCGTCACCTGGGCCGTCATCCAGGCCGTGCGCGAGCCGGCTCCCGACTGATCACCCGTCTGCCCGCGTCCTGTGCCGCACACCCGTCCGCCGTCGGCCCGCCTCGGCACGAGGCCATACGGGTGGTTTCCCGCGGCCGGGGATGATCGGCGGACCGCCCGGCTGCGAAGATCGCCCCGCAACGATCGGTGTGCGAACAAGAGCAGAGGGCGCGTCGGATGAAGCGGACCGGATTCGTCGGATCCATCAACAGGGCAGCGACAGCGGCGCGTTGGGCATTGCACGCGGGTCTCGGCGCGGTGCTCGCGGTGGCGGGCGTCACCGTCGCTGCGCCGCCGGCCCAGGCGGGGGCGCGCGGCTGCAACGACCGCACCTGCATCGACGTGGACGGCAGCGGCCTGCACGTCGACCGGATCACCGCGTCCACCACCTGGGGCGGCGACTTCACCGGCCACTTCCACGTCTACGGTGGTGGCGTCAGCACCAATAGCACGACCGGCTTTTGGGGGTACCACCAGCACTTCACCGTGCCGGTGGGGCGGGATCTGCCGAACAGGTCCGTGCTGTGCGCCGAGGGCTGGGAGCACAGCGACTCGGGCTACCGGCTGCGTGGACGGGCCTGCGAGGAGGTCCGCTTCTGACACGGCCGCCCCCATGGCGCTCCGTTGCCGAAAGTCATCTTTTGCGGACGGTGGGTAGTCGAATTAGCGTTGCTCGTGACCGGTCCCCACGGGGTCACGACGACAGGGTCGTGGCTGCGAAGGGGCCGACCCGAGGGGTGCACGACGCCGGTTCACGCCGGCAGCCCCCATCCCCCGGCCCGTTCATCGGGCCCACCTCATCAGGAGATTCGCAGATGCTTCTGCAGTCGACTCTTCGCAAGATCGCCACCGTCACGGCCGCCGGCGCGCTCGCCACGGTCGCCGCCGCGGGAACCGCCTCGGCCGCCGCCCCGTCGTCGTGGCACCACCACCTGTACAAGGGTCAGGTCATCGCCAAGACCGGCCTGCTGATCCGCAACGCTCCGAACCGGAACGCCAAGGTGGTCGGCTCGCTGGCCTTCGGCCAGATCGTCTGGATCAAGTGCAAGGTCAACGGCGAGACGGTGGACGGCAACCCGCGCTGGTACAAGCTGGCGAACGGCTGCTGGGCCTGGTCCTCGGCCCGGTACATCGAGAACATCGGTGAGGCCCCGCGCTGGTGCCACTGACGGCAGAGGCATGACGGTCCGCGTCCGGTTCCCCGGACGCGGACCGCTCCATGTGAGGGCCGGGTCAGCCGTCGGTGTCCGAGGAGGGGATGTACGCGCCCGGGACGTCGTTGGGGGCGTAGATCCGGGTCTCACCGGGGTACGGCGTCTTCCAGTTGTGCGTCTGGTACCAGACCAGGTGGTTCATCTGCGCCGGGTTGGCGTAGTCCGGGACCGCGTTGGGTCCGGTCAGCCGCTGCTGCGACTTCCACGTGGCCCACTGGGCCGCGATCGAGGTCTCCGCCGGGGGGACGGCGGTGGTCGACGGCACCAGGGACGCCTTCGGGTCCTGCGGGGCCGGATTGTCGTTGCCGCACGGAGGCGGCGTGGGCAGGCCGTCGGTCAGCGAGGTGCGGTTGGGCACGGCGTCGAACGGCGCGTAGTCGGGCGTGGCGGTGAATGCCGTGGCCATCGGGGTGGCCGCGGTGTCCTTCTGGTTCATCGGGTGGATCCCGAGGATCTGCTCGATGGTGCGGATCATCGTGATCTGCGTGTAGTAATGGTCGTCGACGGTGCCGTGCTGCGCCCAGGGGCTGATGATCTGGATCGGCGCGCGGTGGCCGTCGACGTGGTCGAGACCGGCCTGGGAGTCGTCCTCGACGACGAAGATCGCCGAGTCCTTCCAGTACGTGCTGTGGCTGATCTCGTCGACGATCTTGCCGGTGGCCAGGTCGTTGTCGGCGACCTGCGCGGCCGGGCCGGCGGGGCCGCCCGTGTGGTCGCTGGAGAGCCAGAGCATGTTCAGGTTGGCCGGACCGTTCTTCTCGAAGTCCTGCTTCCAGATCTCGTACCGGTACTGGTCCGGGATGCTGGTGTCGAACTTCGGGAACGCGGGCACGGACACGTTGTTGAGCGACGGGATCGGCGAGGAAGAGGCGAGCGTGTAGGCGCTGCCCTGACCGGTCTTGTCCATGGTCTTGGCGTCGCAGTACAGGTTCTGCCAGCTCGCGTCGGCGGGCTTGGTCAGGAACTGGTGGAACTCGCCGAAGTCCCGGACGGACTTGCCGACCGCCTGCGCGCCGGTCCACAGGAAGCCGGAGGCCTGGTGGCCCAGCGCGTCGTCCTCGGTGTCGTAGCTGCGCAGGTACTCGCCGGCCGAGGACTCGGTGTACTCCGGATCGTCGGCCTGCATCAGCCAGTTGTGGCCCTCGGCGGAGTTGGTGCCGATGTCGTAGGTGTTGTCGTAGAGCCCGAACTGCTCGGCCATGGCGTGCTGGTTCGGCGTCACGTTCTCGCCGAACTGGGCCAGCGCCGGGTCGCCGTTGCCCTGCGGGATGTCGCCGAAGAGCTGGTCGTAGGTGCGGTTCTCCTTGACGATCAGGAAGACGTGCTTGATCGTCGACGGGTCGCCGAGCCGCGCCGGCACCGGGACGGGCTTGGCCTTGTGCCGGCTCGCCAGGGTCAGCGCGCCACGGGTCCAGCCGTTCTGCTGGAAGACCTTGGCGGTCTCGCTCTGGATGACCCGGTCGCTGGGCAGCGTGAACCGGGTCAGGCTCGACGTCGTGTCGTGGGTGTTGTGGGCGCCGGTGGCGTCGGGGCGCAGGGCGTCGATGCCACGGGTGTTGGAGACGATGACGTTCTTGCCGACGGTCGTGATCCGGGCGGGGAAGTAGTCGGTGGGCAGCAGCCCGACGTAGCTGACCGGCTCCTGGGCGCTGGTGAACCGGTAGACCGCGACCGCGTTGGCGCGGCCGAGGGTGACCAGCAGGTGGCCGTCGTCGGTCAGGGTGACCGCGTCGGGCTCGTAGCCGACCGTGGCCTCGGGCCAGGGCTGGGTTGAGATGGTCTGCACGACCTTGTCACGCCTGGTGTCGATGACCGACACGGTGTTGCTGGCGGTGTCGGTGACGAACACCGCGCCCTTCTTCGCGTAGACCGCGGTCGGGTGCAGACCGGTCCTGATGCTGCCCACGGCGGCGCTCGGGTCGGCCAGGTCGATGACGCTGACCGAGCCGGTGGTGGTGGCGCCGGTCACGTGGCTGGCCGGGACCTGGGTGCCGTAGGAGTTGAGCGTGGAGTCCCCGGGCTTGGCCGGGCGACCGCCCTCGTTGCTGACGTAGAGCTTGTCACCCACCTGGACCATGCCTCGCGGCGCGTTGCCCACCGCCCAGCTCTGCTCGATGGCGCCGGTGGCGGCGTTGATGGCGACGACCCGGTTCTGGCCGTTGACGGCGCCGTAGACGGTCTTGCCGTCAGCGGAGAACACCGCCGCGGCGACGAGCGCGTGCTCGGCGCCCTGGGCCGGTATCGCGACCGTGACCGGGTTGGACAGGGAGCCGTCCGGGTCGACCGTGAACCTGGTGTAGCCGTCGGTCTGGCCCAGCCACAGCTGGGTGCCGTCGGGCGAGTACGTCGGGCCCTCCTGCCCCACCGCGCTGCTGGCGATGTGCAGGTCGTCGACGGCGGCGCTGCCGACGCGCTGCTGGATCTGACCGGTCTTGAGGTTCACCACGACCAGCGCCGCGTCGCCGTCGGTCACCGAGGCGGCGAGGTGGCCGCCGTCCGGGCTGACGGTGGACGACATGAGCTTCCCGTCGTTGATGACGAGACGGCTGCCGTAGGGGGCTATGTACTGGTCGCTGGAGATGATCTCGCCCTTGGCGGTGTTCTGGCCGACCTGCTGGTCACCGAACTGGCGGGTCGAGGCGACCGCGGTGCCGGTGGCCACCGCGACGGCGGTGACGCACGCCGTCACCAGTGTCGCCCGGCGGCCGAGGCGGCGGACCGGGAGGACGAAGTGCTGCTCCTGGACACGCCGGCGGCGCGTTACCTGCATGGAGTCATCCCTTCGGGGAGGTGGGGAGCAGCTCGACATTCCCGTCGAACTGCCACAGCGGGTTCGGCGCGTCCCCTGCCGGGGTGTGCACCAGGAAGTAGCCGTTCACTTCTTTCGGGCCGTCGCCGTCGGCCTCGATGCGCCCGTTCGAGGCGATGTTGAGCTGGTAGACCGCGTTGCCGGGGGCCGTCGTCCCGGGCAGGTGCCAGGTGATGACGCAGCGCCAGTCGTTGCCGGCGCCCACCGGGTCGACCTGGCCGTCGCTGCGGTCGCAGGTCGCGGTGGCGCGCAGCTGCGCCTCGGTGACGGCAGGCCGGTTCAGCTGGGCGGTCTGCATCCGGTAGAGGTGCGCGAAGGCGGTGGCCACGGACTGCTGCACCTTGGCCTGGGTGATCCCGGAGCCGGTGGACGGGGTGGCCGCGGCGATGACCCCGAAGGTGAGGGCGAGCAGGGCGGCCAGCGGCAGGATCGCGAGAACGCCCGCCCGGCGGCCGGTGCCGTCGTCCGTGGCGTTGGTGAAGTCCCGTCGCAGGAACAGCCGGTAGGCCACGGCGGTGGCGACGACGATCCAGGCCAGGCTGACCGCGAGGGCGACCAGGAGCTCGCCGAGCTGGGTCGGGGCCGCGAACAGCCCGTTCCAGCAGACGAAGGCGTAGCCGGGCAGGGCGAGGCGGAGTGCGACCGGGAGTGGCAGCATCTGCGCGAGCTGCATCGCGACCGCCAGCAGTGCGGGAACCAGCAGCCCCATCGGCGAGCGCCCGAGCACGACGGAGCCGAGCAGCCCGATCGCGGCGAGGGCGAGGGTGGGCACCAGTGCGCAGGCCCAGGCGAGCAGGACCTTGCCGGCGGCGTCGGACGGCGTCAGCAGATGGCCGTCGATGCCGACCAGCGGCCGGTTGCCCACCGCGGCCACACCGCCGGCGACGCCGGAGGCGACCAGTCCCGCCACGAGCAGGACGAGGGCGGTGAGGGCGGCCAGCGTCTTGGCCCAGAAGATCCGCCGCGGCGAGCGGACCGCGACCAGCAGGTGGCGCCAGGTGCCGAGCCGGTCCTCGGCGGCGAACACGTCCCCGGCGACGACCGACACCAGCAGCGGCAGCGCCCAGGAACCGGCGAAGCCGAGGACCACCAGCGGTCCGGCCCAGCCGGTGGTGTGCATCCAGCGCCCGAAGAGGGTGTCGCTGGGCAGGGTGCCCTGCTGGTCCACCGCGGCGACGAACAGGCCGGGCGCGGTCCAGCAGACGAGCAGCAGCAGGCGGACCCGCCACTGTGAGACGAGCTTGACCAGCTCGAACCGGTAGGCGCGGGTCACCGGGACGCGCAGCGCCTCCTCCTCGGCGCCGGGCGGGATGACGTCCTGCTCGACGACGGTGACGGTCATCGGTCGGCCTCCTGCGCCTTCTGCTCGGCCTGCTCCGCGTGCGACGCGGGTTCCGTGTGTGACGCGGGTTCCGTGTGGTCGGCCTGCGCCGCGTGGTCCATGTGCTCTTCCGGCTCCTCGGTGAGGGTGAGGAACGCGGTCTCCAGCGGCGAGACGACGGGGGCGACTTCGCGGATCGCGAGGTTCTCCCCGACCAGCCGCGCCACGAGCCGCTCCAGGGCGGGCGCCTGCGCGCGCACGACCAGCGCCTCGGCGCCGCGCCAGGCCGCCTCGCCGTCCACGACGCGGACCCCGGCGGCGTCGGCGGCGAGGCGGCGCGCGGCCTCGGGGTCGGAGGTGATCAGGCGGTAGTCGAGTTCGCGGGTCTCGGCGGCCAGCTTGCCGATCGGGCCGGAGAAGCGGACCCGTCCGGTCGCCAGGATGGTGACCTCGGAGCAGAGCGCCTCCAGGTCGTCCATGCGGTGGCTGGAGAGCACGACGGTGGCGCCCTCCCCCGCGAGCCGCGTCAGGACGCCGTGCACATGCTTCTTTCCCGCGGGGTCGAGCCCGTTGGAGGGCTCGTCGAGCACCAGCAGCCGGGGGCGGGCCAGCAACGCCGCCGCCAGTCCGAGTCGCTGACGCATGCCCAGGGAGAAGCCGCGGGCCCGGTCGTCGGCGACCTCGCGGAGCCCGACCTCCTCCAGCACCTCGTCGACGCGCGCGGTCCGCCGGTCCTGGCCTCGCAGCGAGGCGAGCGCCTGCAGATTCTGACGAGCCGTCAATGACGGGTACAGGCCCGGCCCGTCCACGAACCCGGCGACGCCCGCCGGCGCGGCGAGCGCGCGGCCGACCGGCCTGCCGAACACCTCCAGGCTGCCGTCGTCGGCGACGGCCAGGCCGAGCAGCAGACCCAGCAGCGTCGTCTTGCCGGCGCCGTTCGGCCCTACCAGTCCGTGGATCTGCCCCGACGTCAGATCCAGGTCGACGCCGTCGAGGGCGACGACGTCTCCGAAGCATTTGGTGATCCCACGAGCCCGTACCGCACGCTGTGTATCCATGGCCCCTTCTCACAAACCCACCGGAAACGTAAAGGGCGTGACGCGCCATGGTCAGGGGCTGCGGGTTGAACGTACGCGGAACGTCAGGCGACCGACCGCCCCTCGTGGGCCATCCCGCCCCATCCCTTCCCTCCGCTGCCGGGACGTCGCCGCCGACGCTCCGTGCACCGATCCTCGCAGGTGAGCGAAACAGTGTCTGCTGACTGGACACATGTCTAGTCAATGGCCTCCGGGCTGGCTACGCTGACGGCCACCCCGCCGCCCCGGACTCGCCCGCGAGGTTCACCTGCGGGCCCCACCCACCCATGCCGCCACCGCGAGGACCCTTCGATGCATCCCACCTCCCACCCCGGAGAGCCGCCGTACGGCTTCGGCGAACCCTCCGGCTGGCCCCGGCCCGCCCGGCCCGGGCCGCCCTCCACGCTCGGTCCGCCGCCGGAGAAGACCGGCACGCCGGGACTCGACGGCCTGCGCCGACGCGTCACCCGCCTCGACCGCAGCCTGATCACCGTCAACGCGGTCTGCTTCGCAGCGCTCGTGCTGCTGGCCGGCGCCGCTCCCGGCCTGCTCGCCACCGAGATCGTCGGGCGCGTCAACCTGGGGCTGCTGCTCTGCGCGGCCCTCGGCGTGGTGTCGTTGTGCACCTCGATCCGCTACGACCGCCGCTACAGCCGCGAGGTCGACCCCGAGGCGGACCGGATCCGGACCAGGCACGAGGAGCGGGCGGCCGCCACGGCCACGGCGGCCGAGGAGCGCGCCGCCGCACGGAGATGGAGCGGCTGGTGAGCCCTCTCCTCCTCGCCGACGCCGTCCCCGCGGCAGGCCAGAGCACCCACACCGCGGTGCTGATCGCCTTCCTGGTCTTCGTCTGCGTGACGCTGCTGCTCTGCGTCATGGTCGGTCCGGACAAGGACGAGGTCGCCGACTTCTACACGGCCAACCGCACGCTGACGCCGCTCCAGAACGGCCTGGCCCTGTCCGGCGACTACATCTCCGCCGCGACCATGCTGGGCACCACCGGCATCATCGCCCTGTCCGGCTTCAACGGCATCATGCTCGACGTCAGCACGGCCCTCGCGCTCAGCACGCTGCTGGTGCTCGCCGGCCCGCTGCGCAACGCCGGCCGCTACACCCTCGGGGACATCTTCGCGCTGCGGGCCCCCGGCAGGGCGCCACGCGTCGCCGCCTCGGTGGCGACCCTCGCCGTCTCGGTGCCGTTCCTGGTCGTCCAGCTCTCCGGGGCCGGTGCCGCGACCGCCATGCTGCTCGGGCTGACCAGCGCCGGGGCCCAGCAGATCTGCATCGTACTGATCGGCGTGCTCATGGTCGCCTACACCCTGGCCGGGGGCATGAAGGGGACCAGTCTCATGCAGATCGCCAAGGTGGTCCTCACCACCGTCACCCTGGCGATCACGACGCTCTGCGTGCTGGCCCGCTTCCACTGGAGCCCGAGCGAACTGCTGTCCGCGGCCGCGCAGGGCAGCGGTCACCCCGCCGACTACCTGCGCTCGACCTCGCAGTTCGGCGTCACCGCCAGCGGCCCGCTCAACATCGCCGGACTGCACCTGACCGTCGTGCTCGGCGCCGCCTGCATGCCGCACATGATCATGCGGATCAACGCCACCTCCGACGGAGCCACCGCGCGCCGTTCCACCCGGTACGCGCTCGGCACCGTGGGCATCTACAGCGTCCTGCTGGCCGTCCTCGGCCTCGGCGCCGCCGCGCTGGTGGGCGGCCAGACGATCTCCGCCGTCAACCCCAACGGTCAGGCGTCCCTGCTGCTGCTCGCCGGAACCCTGGCAGGCGGCCCCTCCACCACGGCCGGGCTGTCCCTGACGACCGCCGTGGCCTGCACGGTCTTCGTGACGGTCCTCGCGGTGGTCGCCGGCATCACCCTCAGCGCGGCCGCCAGCCTGGCCCACGACATACACGCCCACGCCGTGCGCCGCGGCCGTCTCACCGAGGCCAAGGAGGTGCGCACGGTCCGGTGGGCCGCGCTGCTCTTCGGGATCGTCGGCATCCTGCTGGCCGTCGAGGCTCAGGGCTACAACGTGCAGTTCCTCTCCATGCTGGCGGTGGCCGTGGCCGCCTCCGCAGTGCTGCCCGCCCTGGTCTGCAGCCTCTTCTGGCGCGGCTACAACCGCACCGGGCTGCTCTGGTCCGTCTACGGCGGCGCGGCGCTCACGATCGGCCTGCAGCTGATCTCCCCCACCGTCTCCGGCGGCCCGGGAACGCTCTTCCCGACGCACGACTTCGCCTGGTCCCCGCTGCAGAGCGTGGGGCTGGTCTCCATCCCGGCCTCGTTCCTGCTGGGCTGGGCGGGAAGCGTGCGCGGCCGGCGACGGGCCGAGGCCGGGAACGGGGTCGACCAGGACGACCGGATCGACCAGGAGGCCGTGGAGCTGCGGGTGCTCACCGGGGCCGACGCGGACTGACCCCACACCGCGGCACGCCGCGGAGGGCTCAGCGCCTGGGCGGGGTCGCCTCCCCGCCCAGGGCGAGCCACCAGGCGGCCGTCATCTCGTCCAGCAGCACGTCCCGGTCCGGCTGCCAGGCCTGCTGCACCACGGTGTCCATCGCCACCTGGTGGAACTGGCGCAGCAGCAGTTGCAGGCGCACCCGCGCCCGGGCCGGGTCCTCCGAGTGGTCCAGGTACTCCGGCAGCGCCTCCACCATGCGCTCGACGGCCGCCGAGCGGCGCTCCGCGACCGTGCCCTCCACCGCCATCGCCTCGTTGAGCGCGGCCAGCAGCCGGGCGTGCTCCTCGTACCAGCCGAGCGACAGCTCCAGCCAGCGACGCAGCCCCGCGCGGGTGCGCAGCGCCTTCGGGAGGGTGGCGTACAGGCCCCGGTCCGAGGGCGTCACCCGTTCCAGCAGCGCCGCGGCGGCCTCGGCCTTGGAGCGGAAGTGCACGTAGAACGTGGCCCGGCTGGCCCCGGCGCGCCGCACGATCTCGTCGACGGTCGCCGCCGCGTAGTCCGTCTCCTCCAGCACCTCGCGCACGGCCTCCAGCAGCCGCTTGCGGGTCAGCTCCCGGTACTCGCTGCGCAGCGAAGGCGCCCGTGGGGCGGCCTGCGGCGCGGAATCCGCCGCGGATGAAGCGGATGAAGGAGTCACGGGCCCACCCTATCCCGCCCCCGGGAGGCGGATTCGACGCCCGGGCCGGTGATGCGTTCGTGGTCGTCCGGGCCCACCGGGCGTGCCTCGTCGGCCAACAGCTGCGGGATGTCGTCGACGATCGCGTAGGCGCGGCGCAGTCTCGGGTTGTACAGGCTGTCCGTCTCCGCGTCGTACAGCAGGGGGCCCTTGTCGACGGGACAGGCGAGCAGGTCGAGGAGCTCGGCGGGCAGGGGCATGCGGTCCTCCGCGGATGGGACGGTGTCGGGGCGTCCCGGGCCGTCGGCGCCGGGGGCCGGTCGCGTGCGGGCGTGGACGATCAGGTCGGCGGCGAACTCGGGCACGTGCTGGAGCAGGCGGTCCAGCGGGCGCAGCAGGCGCGGGGTGTCGTGGTAGGCGGCCCCGCGGACGGCGACGATGTCGAGACCGTGCCCGCGCAGCAGCCCGAGCAGCGCGGCGCGGGTGAACAGGCGCAGGTGGCCCACGACTTCACGGCCGGGACGGCCGTAGATCCGCCGCAGGCTGACCTCGCTGAAGACCGGCTGCACGCCGGCCAGCAGCAGTCCCCGGTTGAACCAGGCCGCCAGGTTGGGCGTGGAGAGCAGCAGCGACCCGCCGGGCCGCAGCACGCGGACGAGCTCGTCGAGGGCCGCGTCGGTGTCCACGAGGTGCTCGATGACCTCGCTGAACACGACCACGTCGAGGGCCCGGTCGGCCACGGGCAGCCCGCCGCCGTCGAGCGTCGCCCGCACCAGGGTCATGCCGCGCGCCCGGGCCCGCTCCAGGGCCATCTGGGACCAGTCCGCGCCGACGACGGTGTGCCCGTGGGCGCGATCGGCGAGCAGTGCGGTGGCCGCTCCGTCGCCGCAGCCGACGTCAAGGATGCGGAGCCGCCGACGGCTCGCCGCGGCCTGGTCCAGCAACGGCTCGAGCAGCGCAAGTTGGCGTCTGGCCCGGTCGAGGCCGGAAGCCACGACGACGGTGGGGTCCTCGTAGAGGCTGCGCAGCGGGGAGGCGGCGGAGTCGGTCACGGGTTTCCTTCCGTGCGGTGGGCCGCGGTCGCGGCGAGGTCGGCTCCCGCCGTGTCCGCGGCGACCGGTGCGGCGGCGACCGGTGCGGTGGCGGCGGGTGCGGCGGCGGCCAGTTCGGCGACGGCTTCGGCGAACACGTCGGTGAAGGCGGCGGCGGCCGGGGCGTCGAGCGCCTCGAAGCGATGACGGAACATCACGTGCAGGCGTCCGTGGGCGCCGAGGGCGGTCACCGAGAGGCCGCGCGGCATCGGCGCGGGCGCGGCGGCCCACAGCTCGGTGATCTCCCCCGCGCCCACGAGTACGGGCGGCAGGTCGGCCAGCGGGCCGAGGTTGCTGAGCATGGTGGTGTCCGCGAAGGAGCGCGCCGCGAACCGCACGCAGGGGGCGAGGGCCCGCCGCAGAGCGCGCGGCAGCCACGGGGAACCGAGCACGACCGCGGCCGGCCCTCCCTGGGGCCCTGCGGGCGCGGCCTTGGCCTCGGCGGTCCGGACGGCGACGGCGGCGAGCACGGCGCGGGCGTCGCGACCGGCCGCGTCGATGGAGGTGAGCCGTGACTGGTTGCCGCCCCCGACGTGCCGCGCCTGCCGGTCCCGGGTGTTGACGGGCATCGTGATCCGCAGCGGCTCGACCGGCCGGGCGTGCCGCGTGTTCCACCGGGTGACGGCCAGGCCGAGGGCGGCGAGCAGCAGGTCGTTCAGCGTGACCCCCGCCGCCCGGGCGGCCCGCGCGAGCGCGTCGCTCCCCTCGACATCGAACCCGAGCGACACGAGCCCGTACCCACGCCGCCCCGCCGACGCGGGCTCCCGCGCTACCCGCACGGGCCTCGGCGGCAGCATCCCTCTCCGCCCGTCTGCCCTGGCGGCCCCGTCCTCCCTGCGCTCACGACTCCCCGCGCCGACAGCCGCGGCCTCGTCGTGCGCGGGCTGGACCGAAGGGGTTCCCACCGGGGCCGCTCCCGCAGGCGCGGCTGCGACGTGCGCCGCCTCGGCGTTGTACGCCGCGCAGATCGCCAGCAGGACGCCGACGAAGCCCATGCCGTCGAAGCCGGCGTGGTGGGCGACCAGGAGGAGGCGGTCGCCGCCGGGTGGGCCGCTGAGCAGGCGCAGGCGCAGCAGGGGTGGCTGCCGCAGGTCGAGGGGGTGGTCGAGGATGGCGCGCCGTTGGGCGTCGAGGTCGAGGTCGAGGTCGGGGCCGGTCAGGACGGTCAGCGGATCGATGGGGGGCCGTGGTTCGACCTGCCAGCGGCTGCGGGTGCGCCAGGGCGGTGTCGGCAGTCGCCGCGAGCGGGTGGCCGGGTGGTCGGCGAACGCGGTGTGGACGGCGGCGCGGAGCCGCTCGGGGTCCAGGCGTCCGGCGACGCCGAGTTCCAGGTAGATGAGGTTGGGTTCGCCGCGTCGCTCCATCAGGTCGGCGGTCTCGTCGACCGCGGTGAAGCGGGTCGCCTGGGTGGTCATGCCGTCCTCCGCAGGACCAGCTCGGTGCGGCGGCGGGGCAGCCGCACGATCGGGGGGCGGGTGAGCAGTGCCAGGTCCTCGCGTCGGCGGAGGAGGTGCACGAGGGGGCGGCGGGCGCCGGTGAGGGAGAGGCAGACGAGTCCGCCGACGCGGGTGATCCGGGCCAGCTCGTCCACGACGCCGACGGCGTCGGGTCCGCTCGGTAACGCCGCGTCGCAGTAGGCGAGGTCGGCCGCGCCGTCCTTGACCGGCAGCCAGTAGCCGTCGGCGACGATGCGCTCCCCCGGCCCTGGCGCGGCGAGGTCCGGCGCGTCGGCGGGGGTCGCGGGCTGCGCGCGGCCGGTCGTGCCCGGTTCGACGGTCAGGCAGCGGGCGCCTGCGGCGCGGAACGCGTCCGCGCGCCACACGTCGGTGCCGACCGCGACCACCTGACGGTCTGCCAGCCCGAACGACCGGTCCAGACGCCGCACCCGGTAGGCGGCGTGCAGGCGCTGGTAGGCGGGGTCGGCGACGCCGTGCCGGGCGGCGGTGGCCAGCAGGCGCAGCGCCGTCGCCGCGGGGGGCCGGGCGTCCGCTGCGCACCGGGCCGCGGGCACGCCGTCTCCCGTGCTCATAACTCCTCCGCCACCGGGGTCTCGGCCGCCGGGATGTGAGTCCGCGCCTCCGGGCCTTCGGGCTCGTCGGGCCCGTCCGCCCCGCCGGCTCCGCCGCCCGGTAGGCCTGGCACGCCCGGGACCGCTCTGCGGTGCGTCCGCAGGGCGCCGAGGGCCGCCAGCACCACGCCGAGGGCCGTGACCAGCCAGGGCACCGGCCCTTCGAGCAGCGAGAGTTCGGTCGCCTGCCCGGTGGCCTGGTCGACGAGCTGCTGCTCGGTGTCCTGCGTGGTCCGCAGCGTCACGTCGAGGGCGGTGGCCGCGTGGCGCGTGTCGCCGGGCAGCCGCAGCGTGACGATCTCGTGGGTGGTGACGGAGACGGGCGTGCCGGTCTCCGGGTCGACCAGGGTGACGGTCTGCGGGTTCTGGTACCACTCCTGGGCCTCGACGGTGGCGTCCTTGGAGGTCACGCCGAGCACGCCGGGCGGCACGGCGAGGGTGCCGACCTCGGTGGGCGGGATGGTCTGCACGTAGGCGTTGAACGCGTGGCCGTCGATCTCGCGGGTGCCGTCGAGCTGCGCGGGGAAGGCCCGTGCGGCCTCCGGATCCCAGAGCCGGTAGCTGAGGGCTTCGGCGTGGAAGGGGAACTTGCGGAAGGCGTCCGCCCCTTGGCCGGTGTCGGCGCCGCAGCAGGGGACGTACTGGTTGGTGACACGGTCGAAGGTCCAGCGGTGCACGCTCAGTTGCAGGGCCTGCCGGGCGTCGGCCAGCGCGATCGTGCTCGGGGTGTCGACACGGGTGGTGATGGTCCACACGGCGGCGTGGTGCTTCCGGCCGACGGCCGGGTCACCCTGGATGTGCTCGGTGACGGTGACCAGGCCGGTGCCCGGCGCTCCCGTGGTCGGGTCGAGGTAACGGCCCTGGCCGGTGGAGACGGTGGTGTCGTCGGGATCCCACGGGGCGACGCGGACGGCGGGCAGCACGGCGAAGTGCAGCACGGGGCCGGCGGCGGCGAGCAGGACGCCGGTGGCGAGCAGGACGGCGGCGCTGACGCGGTGGCTCATCGGACCCCCAGAGGGCTGCCGGACGTGGTGGCGGCGGAGCACGAGCGCGAGACGTCTCGGACCGTAGAGCGCAAACTGACGCAACGTCAATAATTGCGCACTGGCTGATGATTCCCATGTGAGCCAAAGAACTACCCACAAGTAAGAAGTTATTGACGCTTTGTCATCAACGCCCTAGGGTTGGCGCGCCCTTCTCCCCGCCCCCGACGAAAGGCACCCCCCGATGGACCGCTCAGGCGTCCTTCGGCCGCCGTCCCGGGAGAACGACGCCCGGGCCCGGACGGCGCCCCGCGCGCACGTCGCCTTCCTGTCCCTGCGCGATCTCGCCAGCCCCGCCGCCGGCGGATCCGAACTGCTCATCGACAAACTCGCCGAAGGCCTCGCCCGTCGCGGCCATCCCACCACCCTGGTCTGCGGCGGTCCCGTCGGCGCCGGACGCCCCTACCGGGTGCGCCGCAACGGTGGCCCGTACAGCCAGTTCCTCACCGCGCCGCGCGCGGTCCGCTCGCTGGACCGGGTCGACCTGCTGGTCGAGGTGTGCAACGGCCTGCCCTACCTCGCCCCCGCATGGTCGCCGCGCACTCCGGCGGTCTGCCTGGTCAACCACGTGCACCGCGAGCTGTGGCCGCTGCGCTACCCCTGGCCGATCGCCGCGCTGGGCCGCTACGCGGAGACCGTGCTGCTGCCGCGGGTCCACCGCGGCAACCTGTTCGTGGCCGTCTCCGAGTCCACCGCCCGGGCGCTGGCGGAGATCGGCGTGGCCCCCGAGCGGATCCGCGTCGTCACCAACGGCGTCGAGGACGTGGCCCAACCCGCAGCGCTGCCACGGAAGTCGGCCGAACCGCTGTTCCTGGCGCTGGGCCGGCTCGCCGAGTACAAGCGGATCGACCTGCTGCTGCGGCTCTGGGAGCGGGTGCGTCCGGTCACCGGCGGCACCCTCGTCATCGCGGGCGACGGCCCCGAGCGCGAACGGCTGGAAGCCCTGGCCGGGAGCCGGGTCGTCTTCACCGGGCGGATCAGCGAGCAGACCAAGCACGAACTGCTGTGCCAGGCCTGGATGCTGCTGCACCCGTCACAGGTCGAGGGGTGGGGCCTGGTGGTCACCGAGGCCGCGGTGCGCCGCACGCCCACCGTCGGCTTCCGCATCCCGGGCCTCACCGACTCCGTCGCGCACGGCGCGACCGGCCTGCTGGCCCCCACCGAGGGCGCGTTCGCCTCAGCGTGGGCCGGGCTCGCCCTGGACCCCGCCCGGCGGCGGGCCATGGGCGCGGCGGCCCGCAGACGCGCGCTCGGCCTGCGCTGGCACACCACCGTCGAGCGGTTCGCCACCGTCGTCGACGAGGCCCTGCACCGGGCCGCCCACTCCGCGCGCGCCGCGCACTGACGCGGCGGGCGGCCGCAGCGCCAGCACCAGCAGCGAGGCGACCAGCGCCGCGAGGCGCAGCCCGAGCCGCAACGGATCGGCGGGCAGCGGCTCGTGGAAGATCACCCCGCCCGCGACCATGACCAGGGCGTTGCCGGTGATCACCTGGGCGGGCACCAGCGTGGCCGCGCGCGAGCGCTGCAGCCCGATCTGCATCACCCCCAGCATCAGCACGGAGAACAGGCCGAGCAGCCACGGGTACGGCAGTGCCGCCAGGGCGGGCAGGGAGCGGCGGCCGTCCCGCGCGGAGACCGCGAGCGCCTTGGCCAGCAGCCCGCCCGCGCCGTTGAGCAAGCCGACCGCGACCCCGTACGCCGTGCCCGAGCGGGGACCGCGCGGCAGCAGCACCGCGGCTGCGCCGGCCGCCGCCAGCGCACACACCGTCAGCACCGCGACCGGGTGCTGACCGCGGCCCACGGGGTCCAGGTGCGGGTCGTAGCTGAGCACGAGCATCACTGTGCTCGCGGCCAGCAGCCCGAGCATGGCGAGGTCGGCGCGCGCCGGCGCCTCCCGGTAGGCCACGGCGGAGGCGGCGACCAGAACGGCCGGGCCGACGGCGAGCAGCGGCTGCGCCACGGTGATCGGCAGCAGCCCCTGCGAGACGACCTGCAGCACCAGCCCCGCGAGGACCAGTGCGAACCCGGCGAGCCACGCGGGCCGCCCGAACAGCGACCGGAACAGCGCGACCGGCGCGCCCAGCCGCAACGGCGGCAGCGCGCCGAGCGCCTGCTTCTCCACCAGCAGACCGACGTTGTAACAGACGGCCGCGAACACGGCCGCCCCGACGCCGAGTATCACGGCTCCCCCGCCTCGTCCTCGGGCCCCGGCGCCGGTGGCATGCCCTCGGTAGACACGTCGTTCTCCCCGGCAGCGGTCGTCGGCGTGGCGGTGCTCGGCGATTCGTCGGCGCGACGGCCCGCAGGAGCCTCGGCGGCGGCGGTCTCACCCCGGGTCTGGCGCGGGATGCCGACCGCGCCAGGGCGCGCCTCCGCGCTGCCCGGGGTTTCGCGGGGGGCGGGGGCGGGATCGGGCCGGGGGGTCGGCTGGTAGGCGCTCGCCTTCGGCGCGCCGCTCTGGTGCGGGACGAAGGGGAGCAGCGGGCCGGGCTCGACGAGGGTCGGCGGACCGGCCGGCTCCGACGCCGGGGGCGCCGGGGCCGTCTGCGGGGGCGGCGCGACCGTCGGGGCGGGCGTCTCCGGCTGGGCGGTGCCACCGGGCGTCCCTTGCGGGCGCAAAGCGGTCCATCTCGCCAGTGCCGCCGCGAGGGCGGTCAGCGCGCAGGCCTGCGCGGCCGCGCTGAACGCGCCCTGGCCCGGCGTCAGGCCGTGCTGGACGTCGACGGCGGCGATCAGGCCCGCCGCGGTCATGGCCGCGACCGCCAGGGCGGGAGCCACGACCCGGGCCAGGTCGGGACGCCACCACCACAGCGCGGCCAGCACCAGGACCACGCCTGCCATCGGGCCGCCGACCAGTGCGAGGACGGCGAGGCCGACGACCGGCCCGGCGATCAGCGCGGCGGTCCTCCCGGCGGCCTTGCGTGCGCCCGCGGCCGGGAGCAGGGCCGCAGCGCCGGCCGGTGCGCCGGACCGCTGCCGCCGCGCCGCCCAGGCCGCCGTCGCGAGCACGAGCAGCAGCAGGAAGCCGCCGACCGAGAGCGCCACGACGTACCAGGTCTGCGGCGTGTAGGTCAGCTGCACCTCGCCACCCGCTCCGGCCGGGATCAGGAAGCCCTGCTGCCAGCCGTCGAGGGTGACGGCCTGGAGCGCCCGCCCGTTCAGCGTCGCCGACCACCCGGGTGCGGCGTTCTCGTGCACCTCCAGGTAGGCGGCCGGTCCCGGATGGACCGTCACGGTGCGGTCCTCCTGGCCCCAGCTCCACGCGCCCGTCGTGCGCACCGCCGCGCCCGGCGCGGTCTCGGTGCGCGACAGCGCGGCGCGCTCCGACGCGCCGACGAGGGTCACGTCCGTCAGAGCCAGGGACTGGCCCGCCGCATCCCCGGGAGCGTAGAGACTGCGGGTGCCCGCCGGGAGTGTGAGGCGACCTCCGGTCGTGCAGAGCGTGACCACGACCGGCTGCTGCGAGAGCAGCGCCCCCAGCGTGCCGGAGGCGGACGTCGGGTAGCTGCGGCCGTCGACGGTGAGCTGCGGGCCCTGGCCGCACGGCAGCGCGAACGAGGCGCCGGGGTCGGCCGCCTGCTGCGGCAGGTCGCGCAGCGCCGGGAACGAGGCCCGGGCGAGCCCCAGCGGCAGCGGCACCTCGCTGCCGGTGATCGGCTCGTAGGTGTCGACCTGCTGGATCTTCGGGAAGGTCACGGTGACCCGGTCCGTGCGCAGCGGCGCGAAGATCACCCTGCCGTCGCTGCCCACCGACGCGGTGCGGTCGCCCGCGGGGCTGCTGAGCCGCACGGTCAGCGGCGCGGCGGACAGTCCGCGGGCGGGCCGGAGGTCGAGTTCGCTGAGGGTCCGCTGCCCCTTCCAGGAGTAGCTGAGCTGCGGCGTGGTCCCGGGCGCGGCGATCCAGCCGTCGAAGGACGTGGCCTGGACCAGGTTCGCGGCCTGGTACTGGGGCAGGTCGGCGATGGCGGGGCTGCCGGTGACGGTCAGGCCGCCGCTCGGCGTCAGCTTGTGGATCAGCGCGTCCAGGGCCGGTCCGGGGACCGGCATGGCGGTCAGCTGGGTGTCGAAGGAGTCGGGCGCGTCCAGGGTGAACCGGCGGGCCAGCGAGGTCTCGGCGCTCTGCGGGCCGAGCAGGCCGGTCGCGCCGACGGTGCGGTGGAAGGAGAAGGCAACGCCGCCCTGACCGTTCGTCGCCGCGTCGTGCGGGGCGGCCAGGTAGCGGGTCACCTGGACGCCGGGGACGGACACCTCGCTGATGCCCGCGCCGAGCCCGCCGGGGACGGCTCCGCGTGCGGCGGCGATGGTGAGTGTGAGGCTGCGGGTGGGACCGGCCGGGACGGCCAGGTCCTGCGGCGAGCCGCTCGCGCTCAGGGTGTCTGTCACCGTGCCGTGGTCGGTGCGGACGGTCAGCCTGCTGACGAGCGGCCGCAGCGGGCTGTCGGCCAGCAGCCGCACGGACACCGCGGCGGGCAGGTCGACGGGGCCGGCGAAGTCGATCCGCAGCCACTGGCCGACGGGGCTGCTCGGGCTGCCCTCGGTCCAGGCGGTCCCGGCGTCGCCGTCGAAGGCGTTGACCGGGTCGTACTGCGGGGACTGGAGCAGCCAGGAGCCGTAGCTCGACGCGGTCACCGAGGCCGCTCCGGCGATCACGGCCGTGGTCTGGTGCCCGGTCACGTCGAAGGGCAGGGCGATCTGGCTGGGCGCCTTGCCTCCGGTGCCGTCGGAGCGGTCGGGCGGGTTCGTCCCCGTCGCGGTGTAGGTGTAGGAGACGTTGTCGCGGACGAGTCCGAAGGAGGTGTCGGTGCGGCGCAGGCCGTCGGTCACCACGAGCGGGCTGCCGGCGGGCGCGACACCGCCGGTGGCCGCGGTCTGACCGCTCAGCAGCACGGGTCGGCCGTCGGCGAGCCCGCCGCCGAGGCCGTCGGGCGGCCCGCTGAGCGGGAGCAGGCTCTCCGGTCCGCCGCTCAGCCGCAGGGCCCCGGCGGCCGGGAGAACGCTGAAGGGCGTCTCGGGCTGGAGCGGGGCGGCGTCGGCCTCGAAGACCTCGACGGCCGGGTAGCCGTAGTCGAGGGCGACGACCTGCAGCGGCGTGTCGCCGCGCACCGGCGTCGGCGGGATCTCCGGCCCGAAGGAGGTGACGAGGTGGAAGCCGGACTGGAGCAGCGTCTCGCGGTAGGCGGTGGGGTTGACGTAGTCGAACTGGCCGGGGTCGAGGTCGTGGCGCAGCACGACGTAGCGGATGCCCGCCCGGGCCAGGTAGGCGGCCAGGCCCGGCTGGTCGGTGCCGGTCGCGAAGGCCTGCTCGGCGGCGTCGAGGTAGCGCTGCACGCCCGCGCCGCCGTCGGGGACGAGGGTGCGCTCGGCCCACGGGGACTGGGCGTAGGGCTGCAGCGCGTCGTCGGTGGTGCTGCCCCAGGTGTAGTCGCCGTGCGAGGCAGCCGGTTCGAGCAGGCTGCGCCCGCCCCCGCCGTTGTCGGCGAGGAACGCGGCGGTCTGCTTCCAGTAGTCGGGCACCGCCTTGAAGGATCCGCTCTGGAGCGTACGGGCCGTCAGGTACGGGACGGCGCAGCCGATCAGCGCGGCGGTGAGCACGAACGCCGTGACGGGCACGAGCACGCGGCGGGGCCCGGTGACGGCGCGGCCGAGCAGGTGGGCGAGGCCGAGTACGAGCGGCAGCGCGAGCAGCGGCTGGAACTTGTAGATGCTGTGGAACGCCTCTCCCGGCCCGCTCAGGAACGACTGCGCCTGGTCGTGCAGCGGGCCGCCGAGGGCGCCGCCGTAGACCGCCATGACGGTGACGGCGCCGACGCCGAGCGTCCAGCGCAGCCAGCGCCCTTCGGGGAGATCACGGCGAGCCAGCCCGCCGAGCCCGAACGCGGCGAGCGCGGCGCTGCCCGCGACGGCCCACCCGGTGGTGGCCAGGACCCAGCCCGCGCTCAGCGCGGGCGTGCCGAAGTCGAGGTAGTCCAGCCAGTTGCCGGTGCCGCGCAGCGCCTCGGTGGCGGCCATGGTCGACGCGGTGGTGTGCGGCGTCTCGATGTAGGGGAGGAAGTCGAAGCCGTAGCGGCCGAGCAGCAGCAGCGGCAGCCACCACCATGCGGTCACCAGCGGGACGGCGAGCAGCCACCATCCGAGCAACCGCCGTCCGCGCGGTGTCCACTGACGGGTCAGCAGATAGAGCAGCGGCGCGGGCAGCACGGCGAGGACGGTGACGGCGTTGACGCCGCCCATGCACAGCACGGCGAGGGCCGAACGGGCGGCGCAGCGCAGCGGCGAGGCCCCCTCGCGGGCGCCGTCGACGAGCGGCACGACCACCCAGGGCAGCAGCGCCATCGGCAGCACGGCCGCGGAGGTGGAGCCGAGGACGGCGGTCAGCGTCGGCCACAGCGCGTAGGCGAGCGCACCCGCGAGCCGGGACCCGGGCGTGCCGACGCCGAGGCGTTCGGCCAGGCGGACCATGCCCCAGAAGGCGACGGCGACGATGAGCGACATCCAGAGCCGCTCGGTGATCCACGGCGGCAGCCCGAGCCATTCGAGGACCAGGTAGAACGGGCCCATCGGGAAGGCGTAGCCGACGGCCTGGTCCTGCAGTCCGCCGAAGCCGCCCTGCGAGCTCCACAGGTGGGCGAGCTGGCCGAGAAAGCGGCCGGGCGTCAGCACCACGTCGGCCTTGGTGTCGAAGACGATCCGTCCCGGGGCCTCGACGAGCAGCGCAGCCAGGACGACGGCCCAGAAGCCCGCGAGCAGGCGGCCGCCCGCTCCGCCGCCCGCGCGTGCCCCGAAGAACCACTGCCGCACCCGCGGTCCGCGCGGACCGGCGCGTCCGGCGTCGGGCGCGGTCGCGACCGCGGTGCCGGCGGCCACCGGACTGCTCACTTCGGCGGTAGTCACCGTGCTTCCTCCTCGCCGTTCGACGTCTGCCGACCGTCCGACCCTCCGGTTCCGACGGCCGTCCTCCCGTCGGCGGGGCCTGCGGGCCCGCCTC
>NZ_BBPP01000003.1:0-20936 GCF_000787835.1 Streptacidiphilus melanogenes | reverse complement strand
TCCTGACGGCTCGTCAATAGCCTCGAACCGCAGGACTTCTGGCGCAGTCGATCCCTTGGGGTGGTGCCGTGTTCTCCCGATCGAACCTCACGACGCTCGGTGCGCTGCTCGCAGTCCTGCTCGCCGCCGCGGCGTTCACGGCCGCGGCCGCCGCGGGCCAGGTCAGGCCCGACGCGCCGACGCCGCAGCAGCACCACGTCCCGCTCGTCGTCTACGGGCAGGCGTCGTAGACGACGTCGAGGCCGTCGACGGCGTCGCGGCGCGGGCGTCTCGGCGGCGGGCCGTCGGACAGCGGCTCGTCCGCGACCGTGCGGACCGCGTCGGCGATGGCGTCCGGCCGGTCCACCGGCATCAGGTGCAGGGCCCCGTCCACCTCGACGTGGCGGCCCTGCGGGCTCATCTTCGCCTGCGCCTCGTACACCTCGCGGTCGGCGCCGGGGGCCGAGAGCACGCACAGCGGCACCTCGGGGAAGGGCGCGCTCTCGCGCAGCTCCGCCAGCTCGGCGAGGAGGTCGCGGACCAGGACACGCTCGACCAGCGCCTCCGTCAGACAGTGACCCGCGCCGTAGGCGGAGCGGTAGGCGTCCCCGACGTCGGACTGGTCGCCACGGCGGACCGACTGGGTGCGCATCCCGAGCCGGCGCACGCCCGGAGCCACCAGCTGGCTCAGCCCGGCATGCCGGAAGGCGCCGCCGACGACGCGGGCGGCGCGCACCCGGGCGTCGCGGCGTCCGAGCACCTCGCCGGTCACGTTCGGCGCGTGCGCCTCCACCAGCACGGCCCCCGCGACCCGCTCCCGGTGGAGCCGCGCGAACGCCTCGCTGTACAGGCCCCCGAGCGAGTGCCCGCAGACGACCACCGGCGCGCGGACGCCGACGGCGTCGAGCAGGGCGGCGCTCCAGGCGGCGCGTAACGCGAGGCTCGGCACGCCCGGGGCAGGCTGGCTGCGCCCGAGGCCCGGCCGGTCGGCGCGCAGCACGCGCAGGCCGTCGTCGCCGGGCCGGAGCCCGGGGCGCAGCTCCGAGACGACCGGGTCCCAGCCGAGCCATGAGCCGCCGAGGCCGGACTCCAGCAGCGCGACGGCGCCACCAGGCTGTCGGCCGCCCTCGTCGACGAGGTGCACGGCCCGCCCCCAGACCCGCACGAACCGCCCCGGAGGGCGGCGAGGCGGGAGTAACGGCAGTGACAGCACAGGTTCCTCCCTGGACTCTCCCGGAACTGGGCTCCGATGGGCCATGGAAGCGTCGCAGGGAAGCTGACGGACTGTCAATAAAAGTGGAGCGTCCGGAACATGGGCCTTGCCGACGCGATCCTCGGCCACGGACGGGCCTGTGCAGGGGCGCCTGTCCCTGCCCGGCCGCAGCGCCGAACCGGCCGACCCCGCGTCGCCGGGGCTCAGGCCGCGCCGGTGCCCCGACGCGCCGGGGCCCGGACGCGCCCGCCGTACGCCGCACGGGCGGCCTCGTTGGTCCGATCGGAGCCCCACGCTTGGCGGCCCCGGCGGTACACGGTCCACCGTGGTGCTCGATGTGGTGGAGAAAGTGACGTGCCTCAGGGAGAGGAGCACTCGTGCGGCGAGACTGGATGACCTCGGTGGCCGCCGTCGACCTGGGCACGGCCAGGATCCGCGTCTGGCATCCCCAGCGCGGCCCCGTGCTCGACGAGCCGTCCCTCATCGCCCTCGACGAGCAGCAGGGGCATGCCTGCGCCCTCGGGGCGTCCGCGCACAGGATGATCGGCCGCCTGCCGCACGGCCTGACCATCCGCCGCGCCGTGGCCGCCGGCCGGGTGGCCGACTTCGAGGCGGCGCTGCTGCTGGCCCGGTACGCGCTGGACCACGTCCGCCCGTCGCGCCTCGCGCGACGCCGCACGGTGGTGACCGCCGCCCCCGTCGACAGCTCCTCGGTGCAGGTCAGGACGCTGGAGCAGGCGCTGCTGCGGGTGGGCGCCCACCAGGTCGTGGTCGTCCCTGCGCCCGTGGCCGCGGCGCTGGGCGGAGCGCTGCCGTTCACGGACGGCAGGGGCGGCATGCTGGTGGACCTCGGCGCGGGGACCGTCGACGTCGCCGTGTTCGCCCGCGGACGGATGGTCGACGCCACCTCGCTGCCGCTCGGCGGGGACGCCCTCGACGAGGCCGTGGCGGGCTGGGTGCGCCGGGAGCACCAGGCGGCCCTCGGGCCCGTCGCCGCCGAGGCCCTGCGGATCGGCGGCGGGGCGGACGGCCCGGCGGCCGCTGCGACGCCGCTGCAGACGCGCGGGCGGCACCTCGGCACGGACGCCAACCAGGTGGTCTACGTGCGCGCCGACGAGGTGCGGCAGGCGTGCCGACCCGTCCTGCTGGAGATGGCGGGCGCGATCCGGGTCACCCTGGCCCGCTGCCCGGAGGAGCTGCGGGCCGAGATCGCCGAGCACGGCGTCGTGCTCACCGGCGGACTGGCCGGGAGCGGCTGGGCGCGGGAACGCCTGCAGGAGCTGGTCGACGTCCCGCTCCGGGCGGCGGACGCGCCGGAGACCCGGACCGCCGAGGGCCTCGCCCTGCTGGCGCGTTCCCCCGAACGCGCGCTCGAGTACGCCGTCCGGGCCTGAGGTCCGCTCGCCTCGGCACACCCGGGGATACGCTGGGACCGTCCGGCGCCCCACGCGTCGCACAGGAGGTCGGCCGCCATGCTGCACCAATACGAACTGAAGGCCGAGCACCGCCCCGTCCCCGGCGGCGGTCGGCGCGTCCACATGTGGCACGTCGTCCGCGCGGACGAGCAGTCGGGGCTGTGCGGCTACCACCTGGCTCCGAACGCCGAGACCGGCCGGATCGCCGACCTGGAGGAGCTCCCCGGGCACCGGTGCGAGACCTGCCGCACCGCCTACCGCTCCGCCCTCCCGCCACCGGACTGACGGGCCGTCGACGCGCCGCCGCGGCGTCCACGGGCCCGTGCCCGACCGGCGAGGTCGGGCGCGGCGGCGTAGCGTGGAAGGGCGCCGGCGTCCCCCACCCGGTGTGGCGGGCACGGTTCGGCGTGTACACCCGAGTGGTCCGCAGCAGCCCTGGAGCAGGGCTGGAAGGAGGGCTTCACATGGGCGCGGCACCGGAGATCCTGCAGGAGGCGGAGCTGACACCGCAGGAGGCGCGGGAGAGCGAGCAGGAGTGGTTCCTCGACGCCGAGACCGGGGAGCTCAAGCCGGAGGAACAGCCCGACGGAGATCCGCGGGACCGGCCTGGGCCGGTCCGGGTGGCCCGCTGGACCTTCGATTGACGGGGGCGACCGGGCCCACGGGGCCTGACCCCCTCGGGCCGACTGAGCCGACCGAGGACCGCGTCTGGGCGCGGCACCGTCGCCTGACGGGCGCGGTCCTGGTCGTCGGCGCGGGTGCGGTCGGCGGGTTCCTCGCGGAAGAACTCGCCCGGATCGGCTTCAGTCCGCTCCGTCTGGTCGACCGCGACGTGCTGGAACCGGAGAACCTGGTGCGCCACCCGCTGGGTGCGCCTCAGCTGGGCCGGCCCAAGGCTCCGGCCCTGGCCGCCGCGATCGGCCGGGCGTTCCCGCCGTGCGAGGCCACCGGCCTGCACGCGGACTTCCTGGAACTGCCCGACGAGCAGCAGCGCGCGCTGGTGCGCGAGGCCGACGTGGTCGTGGCCGCGACCGACTCCCCGGCCTGCCAACGCCACGTCAACGCCCTCGCCCTGGAGGTGGGACGACCCGCCGTCTACCCGGCCGTCTGGGTGGATCCCCGGATCCGCGACGCGGAGGTGGGCGAGATCCTCTGGGTGCTGCCGGACCGGCGCACCCCTTGCTACGAGTGCGCGGTGGCGTTCCGGCGCGGCACGGCCGACGTCGACGCGGCGCGCGGCGCGCGCGTCGACATCCAGCTGGTCTCGCTGGCTACGGCCCAGGTGGTGACCGCGCTGGCCCACCCCGCCGACGACCGCGCGGGCATCCTCGACCCCGAACGCAACGCGATCTACCTGCACGGGCTGACTCCCACCTCGCCCGGTGTCCGCGCCACCTTCCCCGCCGTCGGACTGAGCAGCCGCAACGTGCGCGTCCCCTTCCCCGCGCGCCCCTGCCCCGCCTGCCTGGTCAGCCGCGCCACGGCGCCGGACGCGGCGGGCGCGGACGCGGCGGCGGACGGGCCGGGCCGGCTCACCCCGTGGGTCGCCGTCGCCGTCCTCGTCTCAGTGGTCATGACGCTGCTGGTGACGGCCGCGTTCGGGCACCCGTAACGACGCGCCGGTCGAGGGGCCGTCACCAGCGGATCGCCACGTCCCTTCCCGCGGCGTCGTGTTCGGGCGAGGCCGGGACGCGCCCGGAGGTCCCGAGGACGATCCGCCGCGCGGACCAGGCCGCGGCGGCCGCGTCGAGCACGTCGTCGGCGGGGATCCGGTCGCCCTCACCCAGCGAGTCCGGGAGCACGATCCCCGCACCGGCCAGCAGGGCGCGACGCAGGTTCTGGCCGCGCCAGGTCTTCTTGGCGTGGCTGAGCGTCGTCCCGCCGGCCAGGGCCTGGAACGACAGCTCCGGGTGGACCTCGTGGACCCGGCCCGGGTCACGCAGCCAGCACGCGCGCGCCTCCAGCAGTTTCGGCGCCAGCGCCCACGCCTGGCGGCTCAGGCCGTTCCCGGTCAGTTCCCGGCAGCGCGCGGCGGCCGCGGCGTAGTCCGTCTCCCGCCACACCACCCGGGGCGCCACCAGGAACACGCTGCTGCGCCGCGCTCCCAGGTGCAGCCTCGCCTCCAGGTCCGCGCGACGCCAGCCGGCTTCCAGCAGTCCCAGCGGCATGTCCACCGCGACGGCCCGGACGTTCCCCGCGCGCTCGATCAGCGCGTCGAGCCGCAGCTCCACCAGGGTGCCGGCGTAGGCGCCGTCCACCAGCCCGACTCCGATCCATCCGTGCTTCCCGCAGGCATCGACACCGAGGACGTCCATGGACCCATCCTCCTCCCGCCGTTCGCTCGTTGGCCGTCGCCGCCGGGAGCCGCCGCGGTCAACCGCGGGGCAGGAAGAGGCGGGAGAGGGCGGCGGTGGCCAGGAGCAGGCCGGCGACCGCGAGAAGCCCGGCGCGCATGCCGGCGAGGGAGAAGCCCCCGTCCGGGGCGGCCAGCAGGCTGCCGAAGAGGGCGACGGCAAGCGCGCCGCCGGTCTGGCGCAGGGAGTTGAGCAGTCCCGACGCGGTCCCGGCGCGCTCCATCGGGACGGCGTCCATCAGCAGCGCGGTCAGCGCGGGGACGAGCAGCGCACCGCCGACGCTGAGCGGGACGAGCAGGACGAGCACCAGCCACACCGGGGTGCGCGCAGCCAGCGGCAGCATGGCCAGCATCGCTCCCGTGAAGACCACCTGCCCGGCGACGATCACCGGCCGCCGTCCGATCCGCTCGGCGAGCCGCGGCGAGACCAGGTTGGTGGCCGTCACCACGGCGGACATCGGGATGAACATCAACCCGGCCTCCAGACCGGACATCCCGCGCAGCTGCTGGTAGTAGAGGCCGAGCAGGAAGATCCCGCCGTAGAAGGCGGCGTTGACGGCGAACCCGACGACCAGCGGCACGGCCACCCGCCGGTCCGTCAGCATGCCGAGAGGCACCATGGGCTGGCGGTGCCGGGCCTCGACGACCCGGAAGGCGCACCCACCGGCGACGGTGAGCGCCGCGGCCGCCAGGACGGGGGCGCTGGTCCAGCCCAGATGGCCGCCCTCGATCACGGTGAAGGCCAGCCCGGCCAGTGCGAGAACAGCGCTGAACTGGCCGCCGAGGTCGAGCGCGGCGGGCCGCCGCGGGGAGCGGGGAACGCGGAGCAGCAGGGCCAGGATCACCGCGCCGACGGGCAGGTTGAGCAGGAACACCGCGCGCCAGCCGGCGGTGTCGGTGAGCAGCCCGCCCAGCACCGGGCCTGCCGCCATCGCGACCGATCCGCCGACCGTCCAGAGCGCGATGGCGCGGGCGCGCGCCCGGGCGTCCTCGTAGGCCTGCCGGATGAGCGCCAGCGACGCGGGCATCACGACAGCGGCGGCGCCGCCCTGCGCGACCCGGGCCGCGACCAGCGCGCCGATGCCGGGCGCGAGCGCGCAGCCCAGCGACGCGAGGGTGAACAGGGCCACGCCCCAGGCGTAGGCGCGGCGCGCACCGGCACGGTCCGCGAGCGCGCCCGCGGAGAGCATCAGCGCCGCGAACATCAGGGTGTAGGCGTCGACGACCCACTGGAGTCCGGCCATGCCGCCGCTGAGGGAGTCGCGGATCGCGGGCAGCGCGATGTTCACGGCGGAGACGTCGATGGTGATGACGGTGAATCCGAGCAGGGAGGCGACCAGCGCGAGGCCGGTGCGCCCGCGCCCGGCGGGAGTCGGCCGGGCCGGGCGCGGCTGCCGTCCTCGCGGTGCCGCGGTCGTCGTCGCGGCGTGTGTGGCAGGCATGGTGAACCCCCGTAGGCAGGTGTGGCTGGTGTCCGTCCGTCGCGGACGCGCGGGCGGCCGCATCCCGCCGGGGCCGCGGCCCGGTGTCGTGCACCCCCTGGGCCCCGGCGGCCGGGCCGCCCGCTGCGAGATCCACTTTCCTCCCCTGCCCCGGGCGTGTGGGAGACCGCGCCGTACCGGGGTGCCGCGTTCCAGGCCCTGACACGGCCCCCCACGCACGGCCCCCACCTGCCACAATGGGCCGATGGCGACAGCAGTGGACGCGCGGGGCACCGAACTCGGCCGGTATCTGAAGGCCCGCCGCGCGCAGGTGCGCCCGGAGGACGTCGGCCTTCCCGCCGGGGCGGGCCTGCGGCGCACGCCCGGCCTGCGCCGTGAGGAGCTGGCCACGCTCGCCGGGGTGAGCGTGGACTACTACATCCGCCTGGAGCGTGGCCGGGAGACCAACCCTTCCACCGCCGTCGTGGACGCCCTCGGCCGCGCGCTGCGCCTGCGCGGCGACGCGTACGAGCGCCTGCACGAGCTCGCGGAGCTGGCCTCCGGCCGGGTCTCCGAGCTGCCGGCCAGCTCGGACGACACGGTCCGCGACTCGGTGCTGCGCCTGCTGGAGTCGGTCCGCCCGCTGCCCGCCTACGTGGTGAGCCGCTACAACCGCCTCCTGGCGGCGAACCAGCCCGGCCGCCGGCTCCTGCCCGGCCTGTGGGAGTGGCCGCAGAAGCAGCGCAACCTGACCCGCTACATGTTCCTCCACCCCGTCGGCCGCACGCTCTACGAGCCGTGGGAGGAGACCGTCGCGCTCTCGGTGGCCCACCTGCGCGCGGTCGCCGGGGCCGACCCCGACGACCCGGAGCTGACCTGCCTGATCGGCGAACTGGTGGTGAAGTCCCCCGAGTTCGCGCGGCTGTGGGACCGGTACGACGTCTGCGAGCGCGGCGGCGGGGAGAAGAACTTCCGCCATCCCCACGTCGGTCCCATGACGTTGACGTACGAGGTCATGCGTCTCGCCCGCACGGGCGGCCAGCGCATGGTCGTCTACCAGGCAGAGCCGGACACCCCGCACGAGCAGGCCTTGCTCCGCCTGGACTCCCCTGCGGGCGAGGACTGACATCACGTCAGACCGGCATCGAGAAACGCCGGTCGACGTGCACCCGGGAGAACTCGCCCCGGAGCCGCTGCTCGTCCGCGAGCGGCGCGTGCGCGAACACCAGGATGGGCCGCAGCCCCGGCCGCGCCTCGGCGACCGCGCGTCGCGGCTCGGCGGGGTCGGTGTAGTGGAACGCGTAGACGTGCAGGTAGTGGTCGCTCTCGGCGAAGCCCGAGGAGCGGTACCAGGCCAGCGTGTCCACGTCGTCCCTGGTCCAGGCGTCGAGCGTGCTCGCGCCCGCGGCACGGGCCCACTCCCTGGCCCGCTCCAGCAACTGCCGCCCCAGCCCCCGCCGCCTGTGGTCCGGGTGCACGGCGATGGTGTCGATGGTCGCCAACTCCCCCTCGATCCCGGCATCCAGGATGGCGACGACGGCCCCCGCCCCGTCGAGGGCGACGAGTTCGAGCCCGGGCGCGGCGATGTCCGGCTTCGCGGGGACGACGGAGTCGTAGAAGGCGGTGTCCAGGAAGGCGAGCACCCGGCAGCGCAGCCAGGAGTTCTCGTCAGCGGGCGTGTACGCGCGAATGGTGTAGTTCACGGTCGTGGTCCTCTGCAGGCGTGAAGGGGCAGGTCTTCGGCGGTCGGCTGCAGAGTGTCGTCGTCACCCGGGGATCCTCTCCGGCCCCTCTCCGGCGGGCAACCGGATTTCCGGGGGCCTACCCTGCTGGGAGACGGCCGGGACCGGCCGAACCGAGGAGGTGCGCCGGATGAGCGTCGACGCGTCGAGCGTGGTCAGGGCGGCCTTCGCCCACTACCGGGCCCAGGACCGCGAGGCGGCCCTCCCCCTGTACGCGGAGGACTTCACGTTCACCAGCCCGCAGGACGACCGCATCGACAAGCGCGCGTTCTTCGCCCGCTGCTTCCCCACCGCCGACCGGTTCACCGAACAGCGGCTGCTGCACGTCACCCCGGCCGACCCCGAACTCGTCTTCGTCCACTACGAGTACCGACTCACCTCGGGCGAGCGGTACCGCAACATCGAGGCCATCACCGTCCATGACGGCCTGATCCGCGACGTCCAGGTCTTCTTCGGCGGCCGGGTGTGACGACGTGGTCGTCGAGCTCGTGCCGGAGCGGCGCGGCGGACGGGTCAGCCGAGGAGGCGTTCCCAGAAGATCTCGTCGCGCCAGCTGCCGTTGATGTGGATGTGGTGGTGGGCGAGCCCCCAGGGGGAGAAGCCGTTGGTGCGGAGGACGTGGTGGGAGGCGAGGTTGTCGACCTGGGTGTGGGCCTCGGCGCGGTGGAGGCCGAGTTCGGTCGACATCAGGTGGAGGACCGCGTCGACGGCGCGGCTCGCGTGTCCGTGGCCTTGGGCGCGGGAGGAGACCCAGTAGCTGAGGAAGCCCTTACCGAGGGGGCCGCGGAGGATGGTGGCGACCGTGATCTGGCCGATGACGACGCCGTCGGCGAGGATCACGCCGGGCCAGGTCCGGCCGGCGCGGTGGTCGTCGAGGGCGCGGTCGATCCGTTCCGTCTGGGCGGGCCCGGTGTAGAAGCCCTGTGGACGGGCGGGCTGCCAGCGGGCGAGGGCCGCGGCGTCCTCGGTCAGGTGGGCCAGGATCGCCGAGGCGTCGGCGGGCTCGACCAGCCGGACGGAGGTCGTCGCGCGCCCGTTCTCCACCGTCGTCGTCATCGGCCGTAGCTCGTGGGGTGCGCAGGGGTCTTGGCGGGGTCGCGTTCGATCACCGGGTCCAGGATCTCGTCGATGCGCTTGAGCAGGTCGTCGTCGAGCTCGACGCCGGAGGCGGCGGCGGTCTCGGTGATCTGGTCCGGGCGGGTGGCACCGACGATCGCGGCGGAGACGTTGGGCTGGTGCAGCACCCACGCCACGGCCAGCTGGGGAAGGGTGAGTCCGGCCTCCTGCGCGAGCGGTGCGAGCAGCGCCACCCGGGAGAGGACGTCGTCCGCGAGGGCCCCGTCCGCGATCTGCGAGCGGGCGTGGCCCGCCGCGCGCGAGCCTGTCGGCGGGGCCTCGCCCGGCCGGTACTTGCCGGTGAGCAGCCCCTGCGCCAGCGGCGACCAGGCGAGCTGGCCCACGCCCTCGCGGGCGCACAGGGGTGCGACCTCGGCCTCGATGACGCGCCAGAGCATGTTGTACTGCGGCTGGTTGGCGACGATCCGGTCCAGTCCCCGCCCCTGCGCGAGCTCCAGGGCCGCGCCGATCTGGTCGGCGGTCCACTCGGAGACGCCGATGTAGAGGATCTTGCCCTGCCGGATCAGGTCGTCGAAGGCGCGCAGGGTCTCCTCCAGCGGGGTGCGCGCGTCGAAGCGGTGGGCCTGGTAGAGGTCGATGTAGTCGGTGCCCAGCCGCTTCAGCGAGGCGTGGACCGACTCCATCACGTGCTTGCGCGACAGGCCCCGCGCGTTGGCTCCCCCGCCCACGGGTGCGCCGGCCTTCGTGCAGATCTCCACGGAGTCCCGCCGGACGGTCTTCAGCACCTGGCCGAGCACCGCCTCGGCGCGGGTGGCGCCGTACACGTCGGCGGTGTCGATGGTGGTGATGCCCGCGTCCAGGGCGGCGCGCGCCACGTCCGCGGCCGACTTCTCCGTGGTGCTGTACCAGCTGCCGTAGGCGATCTCACTGACCCTCAGACCGCTCCTGCCAAGCGCCCGATGCCTCATGGGCATGAGGATAGGGCGGGTCCGACGGGCGCGGACCGGCGCGGCGCCGACGCTCCAGCGCTGCTCGACCGTCGTTCCAGCACCCCTGTGGCGATGCTCCAGATTCCCTCGAGTCCGTGGACGGCCGGGCTCGACCCGGATTGTGGCCCGCCCGGCTACGGTCCCGGGGCCGCGCAGAGCCACCACCCGGCGCCCCGCGTGGAACTGACCGCCGCCCGGGACGGGCACCACCGGCTCGAGGCCTCAGGCTGGAGGAGTGTGAGAGATGCAGCAGACCCTGCAGCGCGTGCTCGCCGCGGTCGTGCCGCGGCCCGGGCACGAGCGCCGACTGGCCGCGATCAACCTCGCCTACGCGATCGGCCGCGGGGTCTTCCTCAGCGGCAGCGTCATCTACTTCACCGGCATCACCGGGCTCTCGGCCGCCCAGGTCGGTCTGGGCAGCTCCGCGGCCGCGCTGTCGGGCTTCGGCTCGACCTTCCTCTCCGGGGTTCTCGCGGACCGGGTCGGGGCCAAGCGGATGCTGGTGCTGCTCTTCGCGCTCCAGGTGGTCGGCTTCTCGCTCTACCCGGCCGTCCACAGCGCCGTCGCCTTCTACGTGCTGATCTCCGCGGTGGGCTTCGTCGAGTACGGGGTCGGCCCGACCCTGGGCGCGCTGGTCAGCGAGGTGACCCCACCGGACCAGCGGGTGCAGGTGCGGGCGATCCTGCGAACCATGTTCAACATCGGCTTCAGCGTGGGCAGCGCCCTCACCGCCGTGGCGCTGCTCGGCGGGCACACCCTGTTGCGGGTCCTCCCGTGGGCGAGCGCGGTGCTGCTGCTCGGCGCGGCCCTGCTGATCCTGCGGGTGCCCGGCAGCACCACCCCGCCCGGCATCGGGCGCCGTCCCATGGGCGCCCTGCGCGACCTGCGCTTCCTGTCGGTGACGGCGCTGTCGGTTCCGCTGGCGCTGCACGCATCGATCCTGCTGGTCGCCCTGCCGCTGTGGACGGTGACGCGGACCTCCGCGCCGCACGCGCTGGTGCCCGTGCTGATGATCGGCAACACGATCCTGTGCGTGTTCCTCCAGGTCCACACGAGCAAGGGCGCGGAGACCGTGCGCGGTGCCGCCCGGCTGGCGCGGCGCGCGGGTCTCTGGCTGGTCGGGGGCTGCGCCGCGGCCGCGGCGACGGCTTACGGCGGCGCGGTCGTCGCCTCGGTGGTGCTCTGCGTGTCGCTGCTCCTGTTCACCATGGCCGAGTTGGACCAGTCGGCCTCGGGCTGGGGTCTGGCCCACGGGCTGGCGCCCGAGAACGCGCAGGGCGAGTACCTGGGCGCCTACCATCTCCACATCGTGGCCCAGGGCGTGCTCGGGCCGGGCATCGTCGCGGCGGCGACCACCTCCTACCGCGCGTGGGGGTGGGCCGCGATCGCCGTGGTCGTGCTGGTGGCCGGCCTGGTGATCGTGCCGGTGGCGGACGCCGCCGAGCGCCGGCGGGTGGCCGCAGCCGCGGCCGCCGGGAACGTCGAGGTCGAGGACGTCGCGAGCGTCGGGAACGGCGAGGTCGCGAGCGTCGAGACGGTCGCAGGCGTCGAGAGCGGAGCAGCACGGTGACGATGACCCGGACCTCGCGCCCCGTCGGCTCGGACGGACGCGCGGACCTGTCGGAACTGAACGCGCTGATGGCGCAGATGACCGGCGACGAGAAGCACAGCTGGGCCGCGACCTCCACCCTCGACGTGCTGTGGGTGCTGTACGACCGCGTGCTGCGGGTGACCCCCGAGATGGCGGAGGACCGCGACCGGTTCTTCCTGTCGAAGGGTCACGGGCCGATGGCCTACTACGCGGTGTTGGCGGCCAGAGGCTTTCTCGCCCGTGAGGAGCTGCCGCGCTTCGGTGTGTTCCGGTCGCCGCTCGGTCACCACCCGGACCGGATGCTGGTGCCCGGCGTCGAGATCTCCAGCGGATCGCTGGGCCACGGGCTTCCGCTGGCCGTCGGCACCGCGCTGGGCCTGCGCGCCCGGGGGCTGGCCGACTCGGACGTGTGGGTGCTGCTGGGCGACGGCGAGCTGGACGAGGGCTCCAACCACGAGGCGATCGCCTACGCGGGGCGGGTCGGCCTGGACCGGCTGAAGGTGGTCGTCATCGACAACGCCTCGGCCAGTCACGGCTGGCCGGGGGGCATCGAGGCCAGGTTCGCCGTCGAGGGCTGGTCGACCGCCCGGGCCGACGCCCGGGACCACGGGGCGCTGGAGGCCGCGTTCAAGGAGCACTCCCCCGGGCGCCCCCACGTGGTGGTCGCCGAGGTGGAGGAGCCCAGCTCCAGTCACTGACGCCACGGAAGCCGAAGGACCGAGAAGGAAGAGGGGGAACGCCGTGCCCGGGATCATGCGGGAACGATTCGTCGAGGTGACCACCGACCTGCTGGACCGGGACGAGCGGCTGGCCCTGGTGACCGCCGATCTGAGCGCCAAGCTCTTCGACCGGGCCCGGAGCCGCCACCCGGACCGGGTGCTGAACCTCGGCATCCGCGAACAGCTGCTGATCGGCGTGGCCGGCGGACTCTCCCTGGCGGGCCTGCGGCCGATCGCGCACAGCTTCGCGCCGTTCCTCGTCGAGCGGCCCTTCGAGCAGATCAAGCTCGACCTCAACCACCAGGGAGCCGGGGCGGTTCTGGTCAGCGCCGGGGCCTCCTACGACATCGCGGGAGGCGGTCGCTCACACCAGGCGCCGGGAGATGTGGCCCTGCTGTCGACCCTGCCGGACTGGACCGTCCATGTCCCGGGTCATCCCGACGAGGCCGAACAGCAGCTGCGCACGGCCGCGGCCGCCGCGGACGGGTTGGTCTACCTGCGGCTCTCCAACCAGGGCAACGCCCGGGCACACGGCCTGGTGGGAGGCGCCGCGACCGGTCGGCTGCGGGTGCTGCGCGAGGGCGGCGCCGCCACCGTGGTGGCGGTCGGGCCGCTCGCCGACACCGTGCTGGAGGCCACCGCGGGGCTGGACGTGACGGTCCTGTACGCGGCGACCGTGCGCCCCTTCGACGCGACGGGACTGCGCGCGGCCCTGGACGGTCAGCGGGAGGCCGCGGTGGTGCTGGTCGAGCCCTACCTCGCCGGAACCTCCTCGGCCGAAGTGGCCCGCGCCCTGGTGGATCTGCCGCACCGTCTGCTCGCTCTCGGCGTGGGCCACGACGAGCTGCGCAACTACGGGAGCCCGCGGCAGCACGCGATCGCCCACGGGCTCGGCCCGGCGGGGCTGCGGCTGCGGATCAGCCGCTTCCTCGCGCACTGACACCGGGCCGGCCAGGTTCCGGTACGCCTCGCATTGCGCTCGAACTCCTCTTGCGCTCCCCTCGAATTCCCAGTGGATCGCGCGGCACTGAAATATCGCTGGAGCCTCGATGGACCGGAAGCGGAACCGGACGACAACCTCTTGCCCCCCGGAATTCTCGGATTGTAACGTCAGTATTGCTCGCAGCGGGCGGGAATCCGCTCGTACCAACACGTCGTCCCCAGATGGAGGATGAACATGTCCAGCAGCAACAAGAAGGTGAACCTCGACTCCACCAGCGAGGAGGCGCTCCTTTCCGAGGCCGACTCCGAGGTCGAGGAGCTGTCGGAGCAGTCCCGCCCGATGACCATGTCCGAGATCAACGAGGCCTGATCTCGTCCCTTCCGAGGGAATTCCTGGGGGCGCCTCCGGGCGCCTCCAGAATCACGTCCGGCGACCGCTTCAATTCTGCACCGAATTTCCGAGGACCGGCCATGGACAATCAGCACCCCCTCCTTCGTCTCATCGACGACCACGACCTGCTGGGCAGTTACTGGAACCGCAGGCACGGCCTGTTCCGAGCGGCCTCGCCGACCGACGGCCTGCTCGACGAGGCCGCCGTGCAGAGCATCCTCGACGCCGGCCTGCTGCGCTGGCCGTACTTCACGATGCTCAAGGAGGGGCAGCAGCCCGCCGTCACGGAGTTCACCAAGAAGCGCGAAGTCGGCGGACGGCCGGTCGGCGGCTTCGCCGACCCGGTGCAGGTGCGCCGGCTCCTCGCCGACGGCGCCACCATGAAGCTCAGCCAGATCGAGGACTGGCACGCGCCGACGCGCGCGCTGATGCAGTCGATCGAGGCGCGGCTGTCGGCCGAGCTCAAGAGCTACCTCTTCTACACGCCGCGGGACAACACCGGCATGCTGCCGCACCGCGACGGCTCGCACGTCCTCGCCGTGCAGATCGCGGGCGCCAAGGAGTGGCGGATCTACGACGAGGAGGGCCAGATCGACTCCCGCTCGGGGCTGGACGTCGACGTGGACAGCCACTCGCACCGCTTCGTGATGGAGCCCGGTGACGTCCTCTACCTGCCGCACGGCTTCCCGCACGTGGCGACGGCCAAGAACGGCACCTCGCTGCATCTCACCTTCACCATCACCGAGCCGACCCCGAAGGACCTCGTCGAGTCGCTGCTGTCGCTCCTCGTCGGCGACGGCGGAGGCCTGCCGCTTCGCGACCACCGGCGCAGCCCGGCGGAGGAGGGCGAGGCGGTGACCAAGGCGCTGCTGGATCTGGTGGGCAGCGTCGACGGGCGGGTCCTGGTCGACACGGCGGTCGCAGCGATGCGGGACAGGACGGTGTGAGGTCATGACCCAGACCTGGCAGGCAGAGACCCAGCGGGCCCGTGGCGCGGACCTCCCGCAGCTGACCGCCCTGGTCGGTGACGCGGACCGGTTCCTCTCCGAGAGCTGGGCGCTCTCCCCGGTCCGTTTCCACGGCGCGCTCCCCCCAAAGTTCCTGACGGCGGAGCAGATCTGGTCGATGCTCGACGGCGGCCCGCTGCTCGCGCCCTACGCGGCGGTCCTGCGCGAGGGCGCGGCCGTGCCGGCTGCCCGGTGGACGAAGACCCGCGTGGTGCTCCAGCGACCGATGCCCGGCTACGTGGACGGCGCGGCGGTCAGGGAGCTGTTCGACGAGGGCCACACCGTCCAGCTGGAGCGCGCGGACCACTGGCACGCCGAACTGCAGCGGACCGCCGCAGGGTTGGGCGACGAGCTCGGCGCGGACGTGCGCGCCTCCGTCGTGCTGGCCCCGGCGGGAGCCGTCGTCCCGGTCGTCCCCGGCGCCGCGCACCTGTTCCTGGTCCAGCTCGGCGGCGCGTCCCAGTGGACCGTGGAGGGGCCGGGGACCGATCCGGTCGCCCTGCACCCGGGTGACACCCTCTACGTACCGGACCGGCGGGCGGAGGTCACCGGCAGGGTCACGGCCGAGGCCACCGACGGGGGCTCGCTGCTGCTGGTCCTGCGGGTGCTGCGGTCCAGCCCCCTCGATCTGGCCCGGCGCGCGCTGAACGACTTCCTCGCCGGTGAGCGCGCCGACAGGATCGCCGGGACCCACCACTACCTGACCCCGGCCGAGAAGGTGGCCTGGCTGCGCGAGGAGCTGACCGCGCATCTGTCGATGCTCGACGCGGCACGGCTCGCCGCCGACACCCTGGACGCGCGTCGGCGCTCCGGCGGAGCGTGAGCGGATGACGCCGGTGGGCACCGTCCGCGACGGGCAGGAGCTGGTGGACCGCCTGCTCGCCCCGCCGCGGCTGCTAACAGCCCGCCGCCTGCCCGGCGGGCTGCTCCTCGAAGCCGAACTGAGGCGCGACACGCGCCCGGTCCCGGTGCCCTACCTGCTCGGCTACTCCCCCTCCGCCGCAGGCGGTTGGCGGCTGACGCACGCGCACGCGGCGGCCCGCCGCCCGACCGTGCTCGACGCCGGCGACTACCTGTTCCTCTCCGACCGGCGCCCTGCCCGGAGCGACGTGCCGCACCATCACGGCAGGTCGCTGTGGCGTCACCGGGCGGACGCGCCGCGGACGCCGCAGCAGGTCCTCAGCGTGCCCGGTGGCGTCGAGTCCTACGCCGCCACCGCCTCGACAGTACTGATCACCTGTTGGGCGCCTTCCGGCGCGACGAGCCTCCCCGCGACTCAGGAGGACCAGGACGGACGGACGGCGACGCTGGTCCGGGGCGACCTGTGGCCGCGGTCCCGCTCGCGAGCGGGCCGTGCGGTGCTGCGTCTCGCCCGCCTCCGGCCAGCGTCCGGCCCGAAGGCCGAGACCGTTCCTACGCTGGAGCTGCTGCCCGTCGCCCTCGGACCCGACACGGAACTGACCCGGGAGCTGGCGCTGACCCCGGACGGCGAGCACGCGGCCGCCGGGGTGGTGCGGTTCCTGCGCGGCGGTCATCGGCGCTTCGGCCTGCTGCTGTTCCGTCCCGACCGCCCCCACCTCGCGCGCGTCGTCTGGGCCGACGGCGATCTCACCGAACCGGTCGCCGCCCCGGACGGCTCCGTCTTCGCCTGCGTCTCGGAACGCGTCGCCACGCCGGGGCTCGGCCCGCGCCAGGAGCCGGTCCTGGTTCCGGTGGACGGATCGGATCCGCGCCCCTTGGCGTCGCACCACCCCGACTGGCTGCGCCCGGGCAGCTGGAACGGACCCGACGAACTGCTCTGCCTCGGCGAGCGGGACGGGCGACGCCTGCTGTGGCGGGCGCGCCTCTCCGCGGGAACGGTCGAGCCGGTCGCCGACCTGGTGGGCTCCGTCCTCACCGTCACCGCCGCCGAGGGCGAGGCGTTGGTCGTCCGCTCGGACATCGACCTGCCGCCCGAGGTGGTGTCCGTTCCCCTCGCCGACACGGGTCTGTCGCCCGGTGACCCGGCGCCGGAGACTGCCCGGCCGATCCGCCCGGATCACTCGGGCGACTCGACCGCACTCCGCGGGGCTGCCGCCGGCCGGAGGCGCCGGAACCCCCAACCCGCCCGGCCGGGTCCGGGCGGGCCCACCGGGCGGGTTCTGCTCGCGCCGGCCGCCGCGCTCACCCCCGCGGGACGCGTGGAGCGGCTCCGCTACGAGGCCCCCGACGGCAGCCGCTGGCTCAGCAGGCTCTGCCTGCCCCCGGGCCTCCCCGAGAACCCGCTGCCACTGCTGGTCTGGTGCCACGGAGGGCCGCTGCTGAGCTGGACGGACTGGTCCTGGCGGTGGAACCCGTGGCCCTTCGTCGCCCACGGCTACGCCGTGCTGATGCCGGATCCGCCGCTCTCGCTCGGCTACGGCCAGCAGGCGGTGGACCGCGGCTGGGGACGCTGGACCACCGAGGTGGCCCCGATCGCGGCCGCGCAGGTCCGCGCGGCCCTGGCCGAACGGCCCGAGCTGGACGGGCGGCGCCTGGCCACCATGGGCGGGAGCTTCGGCGGGTACCTGGCGCTGGCCCTGGGCACGCTGCTGCCCGGCGTCCGCCTGGTGGCCGGGCACGCGGGCTGGGCCGACTTCACCGCCGTGGCCCGCGCCTGCGACCTGCACTGGCACTGGCTGCGCGAGTACGGACCCCTGGGCGCGGACGCCTACGCGCGCGAGAGCCTCTCGCTGGCCGGCCTGCCCACCGACGTCAAGGTGCTGCTCTCGCACGGGTGCGAGGACCCGCACGTCCCAGTCGGCGAGGCGCGGGCCCTGTACCGGTTGCTCGACGCCCGCGGCGTCGACGTGGAACTGATGCTGCTCCCCGAGGAGGAGCACGCCATCAGACGACCGGCCAACGTGGCCGCCTGGTACGCGTGGGTGCTGCGCGCCTGCCACGCACGGCTGGATCCCCCGAAGCGGCCCGACGGAACCCGACGACACGAGGAGGCCGGCGCACGATGACCACGGTCACGCCGACGACGGCGACGCAGGCCGCGCCGCTCGAGCACTGGTTCCCGACGACGGGTCAGGGCCCCGGCACCTCCTTCGAGACCTCGCTGCGCTCGCGGACCCTGGAGCAGACCGAGGCGCTGGCCAGGGCCTGTCTTCCCCGTTGCGGGATCACCCGGGTCGCCGACGTCACCGATCTCGACATCCTCGGCATCCCGGTCTTCCACACCATGCGCCCCGGCGCGGCGCCCGGCCTCAACACCGTCACCAGCGGCAAGGGCGTCACGGCCGCCACCTCCCGGGTCTCCGCGCTGATGGAGGCCATCGAGCGCACCTGGTGCGAGCCGCCGCGCGACCGGGTGCCGCTGCGGGCGAGCTACGCCCAGCTGCGCGCGCGGGACGTCCCGGTGCTCGACCCCAGGCGCCTGGTGCTGCGGCGCGGCCACAGCTGGACACCGGAAGAGCCGATCAGCTGGTGGCCGGCCCGGGAAGTGGTGAGCGGCCTCGAGGTGCTGGTGCCGGCGCTGGCGGTGTTCACGCCCTTCCCGGGCGAGTGCGGCATGCTGCGCTCCAACACGATCGGGCTCGCCTCCGGCAACAACCCCCAGGAGGCGCTGCTGCACGGCCTGCTGGAGGCGGTGGAACAGGACTGCACCGCCTTCGGCGAGACGCTGCGGCGCGGCTACCGGATCCGCCCCCGCTCGCTGCCGTCCGGTCCGGCGGAGCTGCTGGAACGCTTCCAGCAGGCGGGCGTGGAGGTGCAGGTCTTCGGTTACGTCAACGACATCGGCGTGCCCGCCCTGTTCGCGACGACCGACGACACCAACGCCGAGGACGGCATGCTCATCAACGGCGGCGCGGGGTGCAGCCCCGACCCGGTGGTCTCGCTGACGCGCGCGCTGACCGAGGCGGCCCAGTCGCGGCTGGCCGTCATCAACGGCGCCCGCGAGGATCTCAACGCCCAGGCGTACCGACGGCACGCCTCCTACGAGGAGATGCGGGAGATGTACCGGCGGTGGAGTCTCGACCGGGTCGAGACGGACTTCGCGGACGAGTTCCGCAACGAGAGCACCGGCAGCACCGCAGGGGACCTGGACCTGGTTCTGTCCCGGCTGGAGAAGGCGGGGCTGACGGTCGTGCTGGCCGTCGAACTCGCCCCGGAGGACCTGCCCTTCTCGGTGACCAAGGTCATCGTGCCGGGCCTGGAGGTGCACCACCACGACCCGCGGCGGCTGGGCCTGCGGCTCCACCGCGAACTGGTCCGGACCGGAAGGGCGAAACCGCTGTCATGACCGGGATGCCGAACACCGACGCCGTCGCCCCCACGTCTGCCGCTGCCTCTGCGTCTGCCTCTGCCTGGGCCTCAGCTGACGAGGAGCACGCGGGGGTCGTGGTCTTCACCGGGCCCTCGCTCCGCCCTGCCGATCTGGACGCGCTGCGCGCGCTCGCCGCCGCCCGCGGGCGGGAGCTGGTGCTGCGCCCGCCCGTGTGCCGGCTCGACCTGCTGGACCTGGCGGAGACCTCGCCCAGGCACCTGATCGTGATGCTGGACGGCGAGTTCGGGCAGCGGCTGTCGGTCAGCATCTCCGAGGTGCGCGAAGTGCTGGCTGCCGGACTGCGGTTGACCGGGGCGTCGTCTATGGGCGCGCTGCGCGCGGTCGAGTGCCGCCCGCTGGGCATGACCGGCAGCGGCTGGGTCTACCGCCAGTACCAGTCGGGAGTGATCGAGTCGGACGGCGACGTGGCGCTGCTCTACGACCCCGAGACCTACCTCCCCGTCACCATCCCCCTGGTCAACGTGCGGTGGCTGCTGGCACGCCAGGAGCGCAGCGGACGGATCCCCGCAGGCACCCGCCACAAGGCCCTGCGGGTCGCGCACGCCGTCCACTTCCGCGACCGGCGTCCCGCCCTGCTGCTGCGCGAGTGGCAGCGGGCCCTGCCGGCGACCGTCGTCGACGGGCTGGCCGGGGAGCTCCGCCCGGACCGGCTGGACGGCTGGGACCGCAAGCGGCTGGACGCCCTCGAGGCGGTCCGGAGCGCGCTCGGCGCGGACGACGAGGCCTCGATCGCCGCCGTCCGGTGAGTTGGTGGTCGCCGGGCTGCGGGCTGTCCGGGTCACGCAGCCCGGCGACCGGTTCGGGGATGCGTCAGCCCGCGTCCTGGGCCGAGGTGACCAGGATCCGGTGGAGCAGGCGCGCCGCGGCGCGGGCGGTGCGGTGGTCCAGGTCGAGGTCCGGGTTGAGCTCCGCCACGTCGACCAGGAGCGGCTTGCCGCTCGCCGCGACCTTGGTGCAGACGTGTTCGACGATCTCGATCGGCACGCCGTAGGCGGCGGGGGCGCTGACGCCGGGTGCCGAGGCGGCCGGGAGGACGTCGAGGTCGATCGTCAGGTGCACGACGTCGCAGCTCGCCAGGAACGCGTCGACGAAGGTCTCGACGCGGGCCCGGTCGAGTGCGCCGCACTCGGTGTCGGGGAGGTAGCGCACGCCCAGGCGCTCGGCGGTGCGGAACAGCGCCGCCGTGTTGCTGGGCTGGCTGACGCCGAGAACCCAGTAGTTGAGCCGGCGCCCGGCCTCCTCCTCGTCCCGGGCCATCTGCAGGAACGGGGTGCCGGAGCTGGGCCGGGGTTCGTCGCGGAGGTCGAAGTGGGCGTCGAGGTTGAGCACGCCCAGCCGCCCGCCGTCCCGGAGCAGCCTGCTGCCGTTCAGGCCGAGGTAGCTGCCGTAGGCGACCTCGTGGCCGCCACCGAGGACGGCGACGCGGTGACCTCGGTCGAGGAGAGCGCCGACCGCCTCGCCGAGGCGGCGGTGACCGGCCTCCAGGTCGCCGTCGGCGACCTCGATGTCGCCGACGTCCAGGGCGGACTGACGCGACGGCAGGGCCATGGAGGCCAGCGCGGCGCGCAGCTCGCGCGGGCCGTCGGCCGCGCCCTGACGCCCCCGGTTGCGGCGCACGCCCTCGTCGCTGCGGAAGCCGACGAACGCGGCGTCACCGGGCAGGGCGGCGGACGGGTCGAGGGAGACGACGTGGTGCCAGCGCAGGTGTTCGGCGCCGGGGCCGTCGTCGCGGCCCGACCACGGGGTCGGGGCGATGTCGACGGCCAGGGCGAGTTCGGTCGGCAT